>CAISRB010000033.1 GCA_903887775.1 uncultured Bacteroidales bacterium | reverse complement strand
TCAATTGAATGCAATTCTGCCTGCCACACAACTGTCAGCAATAAATTCAATTGGCATTTCTGCCATCGGCAGCGGCCCGATTCCACTTGGGTATGGAGGCAATACAGCGCTTCAGAATCTCGTATCAGGGAATGCAAGCCTACAGCAGATTATCAGCAGTTCCGGGGCAATTCATGGATTAGGAGAAATACAGGGTGTAGCTCTGGGTGTCGTGGAAATTCCCTGATCCTGATTTACAGCGTAATCATCAAAACTTAGAGATTTTATCAGCTTATGAAATAAATCCAGGTGTATGAAACAATTCTATGGGTGGGCGACCACCCTTTTGCTGTTAATCCTGAACACAGCTGCCACAGGCCAGCAGCATGTCACTGTCACACAGTACCAGACCGCTCGGGTAAGGCTGGTTTATCTGGATAAAAACACATCCTATTTAGTTCCGCATACAGTGCGTTCCTTCGAGAACGCACTTCTGTTTCATAAGCATTTCTGGGACTACCAGGCTTCGGGGAAAACAAATATTCTTTTTAATGATTTTACGGATGTCGGAAATGGCGGAACAAGCGTTATCCCCTGGAATTTCCTGAACATTGCCGTCTCCCCCTTTGATTACACCTTCTCGGTAGTCCCTGCCAACGAACGCATGCAATGGCTCATGAGCCATGAACTTACTCACCAGGTCATGTGTGATAAAGCTTCCCGTAACGACCGCATCCTGAGAGGAATATTCGGGGGCAAGGTATATATTGACAACCGTGACCCTGAGACTATGCTTTACAGCTATTTCACGACTCCGCGATGGTACTCGCCACGCTGGTACCATGAAGGGATTGCCGTTTTCATGGAAACCTGGATGAGTGGCGGGATTGGACGAGTTCTCGGAGGTTATGATGAAATGGTGTTCAGGACCATGGTCCGTGACAGCGCATTTTTTTACAATGTGATCGGACTTGAATCCGAAGGTACCACGGTCGATTTCCAGGTAGGAGTCAACTCATATCTTTACGGAACCCGCTTCGACAGCTACCTGGCATATACATACGGAGTTGATAAGCTGAAGGAATTTTATTCCCGTACCGATACGAGCCGGCGTTTCTATGCCAACCAGTTCCGCCATGTTTATGGGTTGAAAATACAGGATGCCTGGAATCAGTGGATAAGTTGGGAACATGCATTCCAGCAAACCAATATCGCAGCAATATCCAAATACCCTTTAAGCAGGTACAGGCATATCGGGAACAAACCCCTGGGCTCCGTTTCTGCACAATTTGTTGATCCTAAGTCGGCCCGCATGTTTGTTGCCGTGAATTATCCCGGAAAGCTCGCTCATATTTCAAGTTTCGATATCAGGACAGGAGAAGAAAAAAAGATTGCCCCGGTGCCAAGCCCGTCATTGTATTATGTTACGGCCATGGCTTACGATGACTCCTCAAAAACCCTGTTTGTATCGACCCACAATAATGACTGGAGGGGGCTCAGGTCCATCAATGTCACGACAGGCCATATAACAGACCTGATAAAATATGACCGGACGGGGAACTTTGCCTTCAACCCCCATGACCATTCCCTTTATGGTGTTCAGACCATGAGCGGCAGGACCATGCTTGTAAGATTTCTCCCACCCTATAAAAAATGGGAAGAGCTATATTCAATGCCTTTCGGGAAAGACCTCTGTGACCTTGACGTTTCCCCTGATGGTCTCGCTATCGCCGGTACCCTCTCTGATGTGCGGGGCAGGCAAAAGATCATCCTGTTCTCTATCCCTGATCTTCTTCAAGGCAAAAAGGAATTCAAGGAGATTTATGAATTTGAAGATAACCCGGCGATGAATTTTGTGTTCTCCCCCGACGGCAAATACCTTTACGGAACTTCATATTACACAGGGGTTTCAAATGTATACAGGATAAACCTCGAAACCCGGAAAGCCCAGATCCTCACCAATGCCACGAGCGGTTTCTTCAGACCCCTTCCCGTTTCAGCTGATTCGATGCTGATTTTCGAATATACCTACAAGGGCATGGTCCCCGGTATGATGAAAATTGACACCCTCGCCGATGTGAACCCCATTTCATACCTGGGGCAAATGGTATTTAATAAAAATCCTGTTGTTAAGTCCTGGATCCTGCCGCCTCCGTCAAAAGTAAACCTCGATACAATTAAAGTCAGTGAAACGAAGTACAGCCCGATCAAAGAAATGAAGCTTGCCGGGGCCTATCCTATCCTGCAGGGATATAAAGATTATATAGGGTTTGGCTACCGCCTGAATTTCATGGACCCCATGATGCTGAACAACCTTGTGATCAAAGCCAGTTTCACTCCATACGGCAACCTTCCGCTCAAACAAACCATTCATGTTGCGATAGATTATACCTACTGGAACTGGACCTTCCAGGCACAGTATAACTATGCTGATTTTTATGACCTGTTCGGGCCTACCAAATTCAGCAGGGCCGGTTATATGTTTTCGGGCAAATACAGCCATGTGTTCATGCGGATGAGCCCCTCTAAAACAGAGATATATGTTAAACTGGCTGCCTACGGGGACCTCGAAACACTTCCAGGCTACCAGAATATCGAGTCATCATATAAAGAATTGTACATCGGTACCCTTAACTTCCACCGTTCCTACCTGCGGAAATCCCTGGGGGCTATTGAACCCGAACAGGGCTATGACTGGACGGTGTATGCTTTCACAAGCTTTGCAAAACAAACATTTTATCCCCAGCTGATCAATAATTTTGACTTCGGATTTCTTTTGCCCATGAAAAATTCAGCCATATGGTTCAGGACTTCACTTGGACAGTCGTTCGGGGAAACGAATAAAACAAACAGCTACTTTTATTTCGGGGGATTCGGGAATAACTGGGTTGATTACAGGTCGCCTTTGCAGTACCGCGAAATGCAAAGTTTCCCGGGAGTGCAGATAGATGAGCTTTCAGCTATGAATTATGCCAAACTCACAACAGAGATCAACTTCCCCCCTATCCGCTTCCGAAAAGTCGGCCTGCTTGGTTTTTACAGTACATATGCACGATTTTCAGTATTCGGGATGGGCAACTTTACGAACCTGGCCAACAGCCTGCCAAATCTGAATTACTTCTCGACAGGAGCCCAACTAGACCTCGAACTGGTACTGTTCTCGCTGATCAAGTCCAACCTGTCGTTCGGCTACGCGAGGGCCTACGGCCCAATGCTTCCTGCGGACCAGTTTATGGTATCATTGAAGCTATAGAACACGCATCGATGAATAAACCGGTGTTATGCCGGGGGGCAAGCCCCTTCCCCAGGTTCCGCGGGAAGCGACAGAGTATTTACCGGGAGTGATTGATGGTTTGAACTCCGGGGTAAACCCGGACTGAGGTCCCGCGGCCAGCCGGAGCGAATTTACCGGGAGCGATTAAAACCTTAAACCGGTCGTAATAGTATAGCACTGCCTCATGTAATCGGGCCAGTAATGCATTGCAGGGTTCGTTGCAAAGACTTCGTTAAATGGCTTGACTTCGGGGTTCCCTGTTGTCAGCCAGCTGTATTG
Source organism: uncultured Bacteroidales bacterium (assembly GCA_903887775.1). Classification (GTDB taxonomy): domain Bacteria; phylum Bacteroidota; class Bacteroidia; order Bacteroidales; family FEN-979; genus CAIRDP01. The sequence goes on along the minus strand of CAISRB010000033.1, from coordinate 387,325 downwards.
CACCCTTACATACGCATCCCTTCCCGGATTGAATTCCAGCCCGGCAGTCAACCCGTAAATAATAAAATCAGAAGTTTTTCCGGTGTACTGTCCGTGCACAAAAATATCTTTCGGATCGTAATATACTTCCGCCCTCAGGGCCAGGGCAAACTTCGGCAAAAAATAATACCTTGTTCCCAGCAGGCCCGAAACCATGGCTCCCAACTTTACCGAATCCTTCTCCGTACTTGAAACTCTCTGAAAAGCCAGGTCGGCCTGGCCAATGAAATTCCATTTCGGAATCGGATTATAAGTAACATAAAGATTATTGTAGGCAAGGTATTTATAATAACTGGCCCCGCTTTTTGCCATATTCCCCATATAATTATTGAAACTTACTGTCAGTTTGTCGGAAGGGTTGTACGAAACATCAAGGCCGTATGTGACATGTATGTTCTTTCCATCAGGCAGCGAGAACTGATTGCCCGCCCAGGCTCCCATCGTCCAGGTCTCGTCTTTTGTCGTATAGGAAAAAAAACCGCCAAGGACTGAACTGGGCTCATAGTAAGTTCCAACGGTACATGTGCTCAACAGGTTGTTAATGGGCATGGAAGACTCAACCCCGATCTGGCTGTCGAGGTAACCGAAATCAATCCAGAACCCTTTACCGAAAGTAAACCCAAGGGAAGCCTGATTCAGGTAGCTCGTCCATACTGCCGTTGAATTTGTCAGCAGCAATGGCTGGTCCCCAAGCCTGAATTCGGCCATCATCCTTGACCAGCTTGTATTATAATTCATCTGGATGTCAAACATATTCACCCTGGCTTCATTAATGTACGGGCTGTTTGTCTGAAACTCATAAGTGTGGGACGTAGGGATAGTCCCCCCTATATTCCCCACATAATAAGCATCAAGGTATACCTGGATGTCGAGCCCTTTGATCAGGTGCTTCAGTTTCCATTGTTCGATCTTGCTTAACAGAGAATCGGGTTGCTGGGAATATCCTGAATGGAATATTAACAGTAACAAAGCAGGCAGTACCAGTAATTTTAGTTTCATGAAAAGCAGAGGAAGTTACTTTTTTATAAGCAGTTTTTTATATGACTTATTATGCCTGCAATTTCCGCAAAATAAACACACCCCCATCAGCATTGGCCAGTATATTTTTCAATATTTTACTCATTGAAAAAGCTGCTCCCCGAAGTTTATCCTCATAAAATAATCCATCAGGAACAATACTCAATCAAGAACGGACCTTTACCGGGCCTTTTTGTTATCCAGGTATAAACATGACATTTTATCAGTCCTTTTTTGGAATGGCACGAAAATTGTCATCTATTTAGACCGATTTAAAATAAATTCATGACCCACAAGAAACTAATCTTTGTGATTATAGGCTTTGTTTTGAGCCTTATGAACTCGTCTCCGGTTTCAGCCCAGTTGGGAGAAGTCAGGGGCAGGCTCTATGACCATAAGAACAACGAGGGTATTCCCTTTGCAAATATTATCATTGACGGCAAACCTTCGAAGGGGACAACGACCGACTCGGCCGGAAACTATATTTTAAGGAAAGTAGATCCCGGATATATCCGTCTTGTTGTCTCGGTTCTTGGTTATGAAAAGAAGACCACCGAAGATTTCCTTGTCACGAAGTCTCACCCCGTTTTTTTCGATATTGCCATTGACGAAACCTCTGTAAACCTGCAAACTGTTGAAGTGAGGCCTTCACTGACCGAGAAAAAAGAAGACAGCCCTTTGTCAGTCCAGTCCCTGAGTATACAGGAGATCGAAAAAAGCCCGGGAGCCAACCGCGATATTTCTAAAGTCATCCAATCCCTTCCCGGTGTCGCCCAGACTGTCTCCTACAGGAATGATATCGTTGTGAGAGGAGGAGGTCCGAGTGAGAACAGGTTTTATCTTGACGGCGTAGAGATCCCCAATTTAAATCACTTTGCCACCCAGGGTTCTTCGGGCGGGTCAGTCGGTATTGTTAACGTGGATTTCATCCGCCAGGTAGACTTGTATACAAGCGCCTTCCAGGCCCGAAGGGGCAATACCCTGAGTTCGGTTCTCGAGATGACACAGATTGAAGGGAACAAGGACAAATTCGGAGGCAGGTTCACGATTGGTTCCAGTGATATCGGCCTCACCCTGAACGGTCCGATAGGGTCAAAGTCAACACTTATGTTTTCGGTTCGCAGGTCCTACCTGCAGTTCCTGTTCGGCTTGCTTAAACTGCCATTCCTGCCAACCTATAACGATTACCAGGTTAAATACAAATGGAACATCACGGCAAAAGACCAGCTGTCGTTCATTTCAATCGGTTCACTTGACGATTCAAAACTGAATACGGGTATAAAAAACCCTGATGAAACGCAGAAATACCTCCTTGGCTACCTTCCCGAATATTATCAGTGGAGTTATACTGTCGGGCTTGTTTACCGGCATTTTCGACAAAAAGGGAACGATACCTGGGTGCTGAGCCGGAACATGCTGAATAATGAATCAACAAAATATTCGGGGAATGTTGAAATCGCAGACAGCCTGCTTCTGAAATTAAAATCACAGGAGATTGAAAACAAATTCAGGTACGAAGGGGTCACTGATGCCGGGAGCTGGAAGTTCACGTACGGCGCAGGGTTGGAGTATGCAAAATACACGAACCAGACGTATCAGAAGCTCTTTTTACTTGATTCGGTAAGGATCCTGAATTACAATTCCACTCTTGAATTGTGGAAATACTCAGCCTTTGGACAGATAAGCAAGAATTTCTTCGACGAAAGATTGCAGTTCTCACTGGGGTTCAGGTTAGACGGAAACACTTATTCCAATCTCATGGTAAACCCCCTGAACCAGTTCTCCCCCAGGTTCTCCGCATCATACCAGTTTGCAAAAGGCTGGTTCATGAACTTCAATGCAGGCAGGTATTACCAGCTTCCTGCTTACACCACCCTTGGATTTCGTGATAACGGTGGCCGGCTTGTCAACGATTCTCTCGGTATAAAGTACATTTCATGCGATCATCTTGTTCTTGGACTGGAGTACCAGTACAGGGCCAATGCCATGATTTCCCTCGAAGGGTTTTACAAGTATTACCAGAATTACCCCTTATCCTTATATGATTCAGTTTCCCTCGCAAGCAAGGGAAGTGATTTCGGAATTGTGGGCGATGAACCCGTTACGCCATCTTCGAAGGGCAGAGCTTATGGTTTTGAAGTATTATTCAGGGATATCAACCTGTTCAAATTCAATGTGATCATTTCGTATACTTTTGTCCGCAGTGAATTCACGAATTACTATGGGGCTTATATTCCTTCTGCCTGGGACAACCGCAACCTGCTCAACCTCACCGTAAGCAGGAAATTTAAATACAACTGGCAGGTGGGCATTAAATACAGGTATGCCGGCGGTGCACCTTATACCCCCTGGGATTATAATAAATCAAGCCTCGTAGCAGCCTGGAATGTACAGGGACGGGGGTATCTCGACTACGCGCAGTACAATACACTGAGACTTAAGGACTTCAATCAGCTGGATCTCCGGGTTGATAAGGCATTCTACTTTAAGAAGTGGTCCCTCATGGTCTATCTTGATATTCAGAATGCTTTGAATTTGCAAGCCCAGCAGCCCGACCTTCTTATAAACACACAACCCGATGGAAGCGTAAAAACCTATGTTGATCCGCAGGGAAACCTTCGTTATGTGCTCAGAACTATTCCGAATTATGCCGGGACCATAGTTCCCGCTATCGGAATAATGGTTGATTGGTAGTGAAAATTTTTACGATTCCGTTTTTTTTTGTAGTTTGGCAGGTTAAATTTAAATCCTGACATCATGAAAAAGATTTTTATAATCGTAATTGTGCTGATGGCTTTTTTCGCGCAGGGCCAGACAGGGAGCAAAAGCAAGGATAAAAATAAAGAGAACAATAAAACGACCAAACCCGCGTCTTTCCAGCAGCAAAGTCGTGAAACCCCTCCGAAAAGAGAAAAATGCTGCAACTGGATTGCGGCTGTAAAAGTTTTCAAGAGCTGGGGATTTATCGACACCAACGGCGTTTATGTGATTAACCTCCAGTTTGATGATGCCGAAAATATCGCCGACGGACTGGCAAGAGTCAGAAAAATGGGTGACTGGGGCTATGTTGATGCGAAAGGCTCATATGTGATCAATCCACAGTTTGACCTGGCCGAGGACTTCAGTGAGGACCTCGCCAGGGTAAATAAATTTAAAAAATGGGGATTCATAGATAAAAAAGGCATGATCGTTATTGATTACCAGTTCGCTGATGCCGATGATTTTCATGATGGCCTGGCCAGGGTGAGGCAGGGAGTTTCCTGGGGCTTTATCGACACGAAAGGTAAATATGTTATTAACCCGCAGTTCCCGGCCCTCGGAGAATTTTTCGACGGCCTTGCAAAGGCACGCTTTGGTAAAGATTGGGGATATATCGATCAGACCGGACGCTGGGTTATTAATCCCCAGTTCAGCGATGCGGAAGATTTTCATGAAGGGCTTGCCAGGGTAAGGAAGGGTACCCAATGGGGCTTTGTTGATAAAACAGGGGCTTATGCGGTCAATCTTCAGTTTGAAGCAGTAGGCGATTTCAACAACGGACTCGCCCGGGCTAAAAAACTGCACCAGTGGGGTTACATAGATGATAAAGGATCATGGAAGATTAATCCCCAGTTTGACGACGCGGGAGATTTCGTTGAAGGCCTCGCCAAAATAAGAAAAGGAAAATCCTGGGGGTTTATTGAACCATCCGGGTCCTATGCCATTAATTTACAGTTTGAAGATGCTGAAGATTTTCACGATGGAGCCGCAAGAGTAAAAAGAGTTACAAAATGGGGTTTCATTGACCAAACCGGCAGGTATCTGACTAATCCGCAGTTTGATGCCACGGAAAGCTTCAGTCATGGTTTTGCCCAGGTACGTAAAGGTGTAAAGTGGGGATATATAAACAGTTCGGGGAACCTCGTTATCAATTATATGTTTGACAACAGCGGGAGCTTTAACAAGTAATTGCTGACTGCGTAATGAATCAAAGGATGCATTGTAAAGGCTCCGCTTGAGGCAAAGCAGGAAGAAACGCATTTTACTTTTGCATAAACAATATGGTATAATTTTGTATTTTCAATAAATCTGCGTATATTTGCAGCGGATTTAAGGTTTGTTAAGTTAAGTGACGAGGGGGCGAGAGTCCCCTTGTTTGCTGAAATAAACCGGGGTTTAACAAATAACACGGGAATCTCTGATATTAACTCAACCTTATCCGGACAAAATATTGACATGATTACAGAGAAAAAGGTCAGTTTATTAATCCAGGATTATCTGAAAGAATCAGATAAATTCCTGATTGAAGTGCTGATCAAACCGCTTAACCATATTATGGTTTTCATCGACGGCGACCACGGGGTTGCCATTTCTGATTGCCAGAAGTTAAGCAGGTACATTGAACAACATCTTGACCGTGAACAGGAGGATTTTGACCTGATGGTGTCTTCTGCAGGTGCCGACAGGCCCTTTCGGGTACCTCGTCAGTATCAGAAATACCTTCAAAAACGGCTTGAAGTGGTAACTATCAGCGGGGCCGGCATCGAAGGCACTCTTTTACAAGCTGACTCCAACGGAATTAAATTCGAACAGGAAATAAAAATATCAAAAAAAGATATTGAGAAAAAAATTGTTGAATTAACATACAGTGAAATCAAATCAGCGAAAGCAGTTCTTAATTTTAAAAGGTCATGATGTCTCTCACATCTTCACACCGCCGCTACAGTTCGCTACGCTATACCTGATGCGGCTTATGTGAAATGCTTCGCTAACATAATTTCGTTACTTTGAAACAGAAAAATTAATATAATAATACAGCACCCCAATGGAACAGTTAAACTTAGTCGAAACCTTCTCTGAATTCAAAGAATTCAAGAATATCGACCGCGAGACCATGATGCGTATCCTCGAGGAAGTTTTCAAGCATATGCTTACCAAAAGGTTCGGATCGGCCGACAATTTTGACATTATTGTAAATATTGACAAAGGCGACCTTGAGATCTGGAGGAACCGCTCTATCGTCGAAGATGGAAAAGTCGAAGATGAGAATACTCAGATTGCCTATTCCGACGCGATTAAAATTGAACCCGATTTTGAAGTAGGCGAGGAACTGTCGGAAGAGATTAAGCTGGTCGACTTTGGCCGGCGTGAGATCCTTGCGATCAGGCAGAACCTTATCTCGAAAATACAGGAATATGAAAAGAACAACATCTATCTTAAATATAAAGATAAGATCGGTGAAATTATCGCAGGTGAAGTCTATCAGGTTTGGAAAAAGGAAATCCTGGTGCTCGACGATGAAGGCATTGAACTTATCCTTCCGAAGTCGGAGCAGATCCCGACCGATTTTTATCGGAAAGGAGATACCATCAGGGCCATTGTTTCCAAAGTTGAAATGAAATCAAATAATCCGATCATTATACTCTCCCGCACTTCGGAAGCTTTTCTTGAAAGGCTCTTTGAAGCCGAAGTTCCCGAGGTCTTCGACGGGCTTATTCAAATTAAAAAAATCGTTCGTGTTCCCGGCGAAAGAGCAAAGATCGCCGTAGAATCCTACGACGACCGTATTGATCCCGTGGGCGCATGCGTCGGGATGAAGGGATCACGTATCCATGGCATTGTCAGGGAACTGAAAAATGAAAATATTGACGTCATCAATTATACAACCAATCCGTCTCTGTACATACAGCGGGCTTTAAGTCCGGCGAAAGTATCCTCCATTATCATTACGGAAGAGGAAAAGAAAGCCGACGTATATATGAGGCCCGACCAGGTTTCGCTCGCTATCGGCAAGGGAGGCTTTAATATCCGGCTTGCCGGGCGGCTTACAGGGTATGAGATAGATGTATACCGTGATACGGATGTGGATAATGAAGATGTGGATCTCCTCGAATTTTCAGACGAAATCGAGCAGTGGATCATCGACGAGCTCAAGACTATTGGATGCGATACAGCTAAAAGTGTTCTCGATCTTGATGTTGCAGAACTTGTAAAACGTACGGACCTTGAGGAAGAGACTATAAATGAGGTCATTCGCATATTAAAAGCTGAGTTCGAATAAAAATTCATAATTTTACCGCATGAGTGAAGGTACAGCAACGGTCAGGTTAAGCAAAGCCGCGAGAGAATTTAATATCGGTATAAGTACCGTCGTGGAATTCCTTTCCAGGAAAGGGTTTACCGTAGACCGTGACCCCAATGGCAAGCTCAACGAGGAGATGTATCTTCTTCTGAAGAAAGAGTTTGCTACAGAAAAACAGGTAAAAGAAGAATCCAAGAAGATAGAACTGGCGTTTTCTTCTCACCAGACTGTTACTATTGAAGACAAGAAGACTGCGACGAAGGAAAGGGAAAAAGAGCGTGAAGACCTCTTCATAAAGAATGTATCGCTGGAGTATGACAAGAGGCAGGTAGAACCAGCCAGGAAGCCAAAGGAAATTCAGGTAAAGGAAGCTGTTAAGGAAGCTCACAAAGAAGAGACTAAACCTGCCGAACCGGAAAAACCCGGAGTTGAGGCAGTAAAACCGGCTCAACCCACTGTCAAAGAGGAGAAAAAGCCATCCAGGAAAGCTGCATCTGAAGTTGAAGCCCCTGAAAAAGAAGAGAAGACACCTGCTGAAGTTGCAGAGCAGGAAGCTAAAAAACCGGCTAAAAAGGGAAAAGCCAAAGCAGAAGAGAAAGCTGTTGAAGAGAAGGAAGAGAAACCCTCTGCTGATGTTCAGGAATTGAAGATCGTGGGCAAAATGGATCTTGAATCTCTTCATAAGAAACCTTCAAAAAAGAGTAAGGGCAAAGCAAAAGAGACTCCGGCACCTGAGCCTCCTGAGATAGAAATTGCTCCGGCTGAAGCCATTGAAGTCCAGCCGGAACCGGAGATTGTTCCACCTGCTGTGGAAGAGCCTGTTCAGCTTATAGAAGAGGAAGAAATCGATATTAATTTCCTCCCTACTGAAAGGATAAAGCTTGAAGGACCTACGATTTTAGGTTCAATGATTTTACCTGAACCAAAAAAATTCGAGAAGAAAAAACAACTTGTAGCCTCTTCTTCAGATGATTCAATAAAGTCAAAAAAGAAAAAACGGAAACGTATAAAACGTGCTGGCGGAGAGGTAAGCGCCCCGGCTAAAGAGACGGAGAAACCACGTTTTACAAAAGACAAAAAATATACAAGGGACATCCAGAAACCTGAAGTAACCCAGGAGGATATCGAACGCCAGATCAAGGAAACTTTGGCAAGACTCAGTCCTACGGGCAAATCGAAAGCATCGAAATACCGCAGGCAGAAAAGGGAAGAGGTCAGCCACAAACTCCAGCAGGAACAGGAAAGGATTGAAGAAGGTAAAAAGGTCATCAAGGTAACCGAATTTGTGACAGCAAACGAACTCGCCACGATGATGCATGTTCCTGTTACAGACATCATTTCGACCTGTATGTCTCTGGGGCTTTTTGTTTCGATCAATCAGAGGCTCGATGCAGAAACCCTTACGCTTGTCGCTGATGAATTCGGCTATAAACTTGAATTTGTAAGCGTTGATGTGCAGGAAGCTATCGACGGTCATAATGTGGAAGACGATCCTGATGACATTCGCGAACGCCCGCCCATCGTCACTGTTATGGGCCATGTTGACCATGGAAAAACAAAACTGCTCGACTTTATCCGTTCCACAAACGTGGTTGCAGGTGAAGCCGGCGGGATCACCCAGCATATCGGAGCATACGAAGTCGTACTCGAGAACGGGAAAGCTATTACTTTCCTTGACACTCCCGGGCACGAAGCTTTCACAGCGATGCGTGCCAGGGGAGCCAAGGTCACCGACGTTGCCATTATCGTTATTGCGGCCGACGAAACCGTGATGCCCCAGACGAAGGAAGCTATCAACCATGCCATGGCCGCAGGGGTTCCCATTGTATTTGCTATAAATAAGATTGATAAACCGAATGCGAATCCCGAGAAGATCCGCGAAGAGCTTTCGAAGATGAACATCCTCGTAGAGGAATGGGGGGGGAAATACCAGACCCAGGAAATTTCGGCGAAGACAGGTATGAATGTCGGCGTTTTGCTTGACAAAGTGCTTCTGGAAGCTGAAATGCAGAACCTGAAAGCCAATCCTTCACGCCTGGCTTTAGGCACAGTCATCGAATCCTCGCTTGATAAAGGCCGTGGCTATGTTGCCAAACTTCTTGTCCTGAACGGCACCCTGAAGGTTGGTGATATTGTTCTTGCCGGTGCAACATACGGCAGGGTGAAAGCCATGTATAATGAACGTAACCTGCCTATCCGCGAAGCCGGCCCTTCGGCTCCTGTGCTTATGCTTGGACTGAACGGGGCTCCCCAGGCAGGCGACGGTTTCAATGTAATGATCGATGAAAAAGAAACCAAAAATATCGCCACGAAGCGTCTGCAACTCCAGCGCGAGCAGGGTCTGAGAACTCAGAAACATATCACGCTCGACGAGATCGGCCGCCGTATTGCGATCGGGGAATTCAAGGAACTCAACATCATCGTCAAAGGCGATGTGGATGGTTCCGTAGAAGCTCTCTCCGATTCTCTGCTGAAGTTGACAAACGAAGAGGTTGCTGTAAATGTCATCCACAAGTCTGTCGGCCAGATTACCGAATCCGATGTCCTGCTGGCTTCTGCTTCGAATGCAGTCATCGTTGGATTCCAGGTGCGCCCCTCAGTGAGCGCACGCAAACTGGCTGAAGCAGAGCAGATCGACATCCGGCTTTATTCAATCATTTACCAGGCTATCGAAGAGATCAAGAGCGCCATCGAAGGTATGCTTGCTCCCGAAATCGAGGAAAAAATTACATCAAACATCGAGATCAGGGAGGTGTTCAAGATTACGAAGGTCGGAACAGTCGCAGGTTGTATGGTGCTTGACGGAAAGATAACAAGGCAGACGAGCATACGTGTTATCCGCGACGGTATCGTTGTTCATACCGGGCGGCTTGGTTCGCTTAAGCGCTTTAAAGATGACATGAGGGAAGTCACCTCAGGATTTGAATGTGGTCTGAATATTGAAAACTTTAACGACATCAAAGTTGGTGATATCGTTGAAGGATATGAGCAGATCGAGGTCAAGAGGAAGCTCTGATGAGCCATGAGCCATGAGCCATGAGCCATGAGCCATGAGGCATGAGCCATGAGGCATGAGGCATAAGCCATGAGGCATGAGCCATAAGCCATGAGGCATGAGCCATGAGTAACGAGCGGATAGCGAATAATTAATAAAGAATTTCCGGGATTAGTTTCGCTGCAGGGTCTGAAGCCTGTCGGGGCCCAGGGATATGGTGTCTATCGGCAGTTCAACAAAGTCTTCAATGAATTTTACATAATTCTTCAGGGCTACCGGAAGTGCCTCCATTGAAGAACTGTCGATGAGATCTGTATGCCATCCTTCTACTTCAGTATACTGGGGTTCCAGCCCTTCCGACGAAAGCTCATACGGATAAGAATCAAGAAATTTTCCGGATTCCTTGTAGGCAGTACAAACACTCAGTCTTTCAAAAGGGTTCAGCACATCAGCCTTCATCATAATAAGACTGTCGACCCCGTTAAGCATAATGGCATATTTGAGGGCAGGAAGGTCGAGCCAGCCGCAGCGCCTTGGTCTTCCAGTCGTAGATCCGAATTCCTTGCCTCCCTGTCTGAGTTTTTCCCCGGTTTCGTTAATGAGTTCCGTTGGGAACGGACCGCTCCCCACACGAGTGCAATAGGCTTTGAACACACCGAAGACTTTACCGATATTGTGAGGAGAAACGCCCAGGCCGGTGCAAACCCCGGCTGCAATAGTGCTTGAGGAAGTAACAAAGGGATAGGAGCCAAAATCCACATCCAGCATTGTTCCCTGGGCGCCTTCAGCCAGGACCGACCTTCCTTCAACCAGGCTCTTATTAATAAACACTTCTGCGTCCAGAACTTTCAGATCCTTCATCCTCTCAATAGATTCGAACCAGCGAGCCTCGTATTCAGCGAAAGGCACGCCATCGAGCGTAAGAGCTGTGATGTCAAAATTATAGGAACTCACCATTTTCAGATGTAACTCCTTCAGGTTATCATACGTTTTTCTGAAACCAGGATAACAGATATTCCCAACCCTGATCCCGTTTCTTGCATATTTATCAGTATATGTAGGGCCGATGCCTTTGAGTGTTGACCCTATCTTCGCGTCTTTTTTCGCAGTTTCGAAGACTGAATCAAGCATCCGGTGCGTAGGCAGGATAAGGTGAGCGCGGTTTGCAATTAAAAGGTTCTCTTCAGGCTTCATCCCGGTTTCACTGAGCTTGTCAATCTCCCTGAAAAGGATGACAGGATCGATAATCACCCCGTTACCGATAACATTCATCGAGTTTTTATGAAAAATACCTGAAGGGATGGTGTGCAGTACAAACTTCTTCCCATCAAACTCAATCGTATGACCAGCATTCGGGCCACCCTGGAATCGTGCAATGACATCATACTGTGGTGAAAACACATCCACAATCTTTCCTTTCCCTTCGTCACCCCACTGGAGTCCGAGAATTACATCAACCTTCATCTGAATTCAGTTTATTGTTTAGCCCTGGACTGACCGTAAAATGTCAGGGAGTAACTCGTAATTTCAACATTGAATAACTTTTCAACATGTTCTCTGATCTCTTCAAGAAGGGGATCATAGAATTCAATTACTTCGCCACTGTCGTTAAAAATGAAATGATCATGCTGCTTGAACAGGTTCGATTTTTCAAATTGAGCATAATTTGTCCCGAACTGATGTCTCGTCACCAGCCCGCAATCGAGCAGCAATTCAATAGTATTGTATAAAGTCGCACGGCTGACCCTGTATTTGTGATTTTTCATCCGGATATACAGAGTCTCAATATCAAAATGCCCTTCGGTAGCATAGATCTCCTTTAATATTGTGTATCTCTCCGGCGTCTTCCGATGGCCATGCTTCTCAAGATATTCAGTAAAAAGCTTACGAACATTTTCAAAGGTATCTTCGGATGGCTTTTTCATCATAAATAATTTTGAGTAAAGGTATATAATTAAAATTATTTAGAACAAATAAAAATTGAAAATTAATCTACACGCCTTACTGACGTTACACCTTCAATATCTGCCAATTTCTCCAATACCTTATTGAGCGTACTGTTATCCCTTACGAAAAGCCTGATCTGACCCTCGGTAATCCCGTTTTCAGCCTGAATGGTAAACGCCTGGATATTCAGATTAAGTTCATTGGATATGATCCTCGTGATTTCGTTGATCAGGCCCTTTTTATCGATCCCGCTTATCCGGATTCCGGTAAGGAAAGAGATGAACTCATTATTAGTCCAGTTTAGTTTTACAAAACGGGTCCCGTCCTGCGATATCATATCAAGCGCCTTCGCGCAGTTAGTGCGGTGGATCATCATAGGACTTTTTTCCGAGGGTATCAAACCGATTGCTTCATCACCGGGAATAGGATTGCAGCAAGCGGAAACCTGGTATCCGAAACGGGCAACATCGCCCTGGATATTTTCTTCAACAAAGTTAAATTCGCTTTCATCCTGATCCATAAACCTTGAATCGGCCTCATGCGGTAATATCTCCTTATTCTTTTTTACAGATCTCGACACATAGTTGATCCATCCGTTCCTGTAATTCGAAGCAGCAAATATTTTGACATCCTTAAGGCCTATCTTGTCTGTCGCCACTGAATAATACAGATCCACCAGGGTCGGAAAATTGTTAATCGTCTGAAACTGCTTGATCTGTTGAGGTTTAAAGTCCACACTGAATTCCTTGAACCATTTCTCAAGTTTTTCCCGGCCCGGTTTGCTGAAATTCCTTTTCTCCTCCTTGATAGCTTGTTTGATGTTTGATTTGGCCCTGGTAGTTACTACATAAGTAAGCCATTCTTCCTTTGGCATCTGCTTGTTTGAGGTTATCACTTCAACCTGCTGCCCGTTCTTCAGAGGATGGTTGATAGGCACAAGCTTCTTATCAACCTTTGCGCCTATACAGTTGTTCCCGATCTCGGAATGTATGGCATAAGCAAAATCAAGCACCGTAGAACTGGCCGGAAGTATCCGCATTTCACCGGAAGGGGTAAAGACCGAAATCTCATCCAGGAAAAAGAACCCTTTGACATCGTCGATGAAAGAAATTGCATCGGCATCAGGTGACTCTATCATTTCCTTGATACGGTCAAGCCAGTTATCCAGCTTGCTGCTTATATTGAATGATTCCTTGTATTTCCAGTGGGCAGCATATCCCCTTTCAGCAACCTCGTCCATCCTTTTCGACCTGATCTGTATCTCAACCCAATGCCCCGTATGCCCCATCACTGTTGTATGAAGGGCTTCATACCCATTGGCTTTGGGAATAGAGATCCAGTCACGAAGCCTGTCCATATTCGGCAGGTAATAATCAGTAACTATAGAATACACTTTCCAGCAATCCGATTTTTCACTCTCAATGGGAGTGTCAATCACAATACGGATCGCAAAAATATCATAGATCTCCTCAAATGGGACTTCCTTTTTCTTCATCTTTTGCCAGATCGCGGCAATTGATTTTTCCCTGGCCTTAATAGTAAATTTAAAGTCCTGCTGTATCAGGTCTTTTCGTATCGGAAATATAAATTTACTGACGAACCGGCTGCGTTCCCGGGCCGAAGATCTGATTTTGCCAACCAGGGTTTTATATATTTCGGGTTCCGTATATTTCAGGGCAAGGTCTTCCAGCTCACTTTTTATCGCATGAAGGCCCAGCCGATGCGCAAGGGGTGCATATAATATGGTGGTTTCTGAAGATATTTTCAATTGCTTTTCTGCCGGAAGGGCGTCAAGGGTCCTCATATTATGGAGACGGTCGGCAAGTTTGATCAGGATTACCCTCACATCATCCGAAAGAGTAAGAAGAAGCCGTTTAAAATTTTCTGCATGTATGGATGTTGTGCTCTGGTCGAAAATGCCTTTGATCTTCGTAAGTGCATCGATGATCGAAGCAACTTTTTCACCAAATAATCCCCTGATATCCTCCAAGGAATATTCAGTATCTTCCACAACATCATGCAATAAGGCGCAAACTACGGAGGTGGTACCAAGACCGATTTCTTCGACGCAGATCGTGGCAACCCCAAGTGGATGGAAAATATATGGTTCCCCGCTTTTCCTTCGCATATCGCGATGGGCTTCCAGAGCAAGCCTGAAAGCCTTGCGGACAATCTTCCTGTCTTCAGGATTTTTCGGCTTCCATAGTCTCAGCAAATTCCTGTACCGTTTCAGTATCTGTTGGTTCTCCGATTCCAATATAGCTTTAGCCATCATACCTTAGGCTCTCAATTTCCTGCAAAAATAAGGTAAAATTTAGAACGGTTTGAAATAAGATTTGGCCTGAAAAACGAAAGCCAGAGCAGTAAAATTATTACTTTTGGTATCCTGTTAAATTCACCTCATGCCGCGAAGCCTGATCCCTTTCCGCTATAGCTTGTTTCTACTGGTCATGCTGAATTTACCTGAATGTCTCTTTGCCACACATCAGCGTGCAATGGAGATAACATTCAGGCATCTCGGTGCACTAACTTATGAAATCACGCTGGTTTCCTATACCAATACAAAGAGCCCGGTAAACGCAGCAAGGGACTACCTTCAGATTAACTGGGGTGACGGCACTTCAGGTTTTATACCAAGAATTCAGATCAACAATCTGCCCGACACCATCAGCTATAACAAATACGTAGGGCAGCATACATATCCCGGTCCGTCTGCCTCGGCATATACTATTTCATGCGAAGACCCAAACCGTAACCTGGGGATAATGAACATCCCCAATTCAGTGAACATTCCTATGTTCGTTTACTCTGAACTTACAATCAGCCCGTATCTGCAGTATGACAACTCCCCTGTACTTCTTGTTCCTCCGGTTGACAACGCCTGTGTTAATGAACCATTTTATCATAACCCGGGAGCATATGACCCCGATGGCGACAGCCTTTCTTACAAGCTCGTGACCTGCCTTGGCATGAACGGCATGCCAATTCCCGGTTACACCCTGCCTCCCCCTTCCAATTCCTGCCAGATAAACCCCGTAACCGGGGACTTTTCCTGGATAAGCCCAGATCAGCAAGGGGAATATAACATTGCCATCCTGATTGAAGAATGGAGAGACGGGATCCGGATAGGTTCTGTTGAACGGGATATGCAAATCAATGTTGTTGCATGTAACAACCATCCTCCTGTCGTTGACCCGATTCCCGATACCTGCGTTGAAGCGGGACATGCACTCAGGTTCCCGGTAACCGCCCATGATCCTGACTCTCTCGACTTAGTTACCCTGACTGCATTGGGGGGGCCGTTTATTCTCCTCCGGGACTCGGCTTACATGGTTCCTGACACTGCCCAGGGACAGGGGATTGTGAGCAGTATATTTCATTGGCCAACAGCCTGTGAGCATGTAAAGAAAAACCCCTACCAGGTATTTTTTAAAGCCCAGGACGATGGTTCTCCGGTTCGTCTTGTCGATATCAAATCGATGAAGATCCTTGTGATCGGCCCCAGGCCTCAAAACCTTTCGACCAACCCTGCCGGCAATACAATTAATCTCAGCTGGAACCCATACTCCTGTATCAATGCAAAAGGATTTTACATTTACCGGAAACCTGATTCCACAGGCTACCAACCTTCTTACTGCCAGACAGGCGTACCAGCTTACCTTGGTTATTCCAGGATTGCTGTGATCAACGACATTACAGCGACCAGTTTTCTTGATGATAACCATGGATCAGGATTGAACCGCGGACTGAAATACTGCTACCTGGTGACAGCTTTTTTTCAGGATGGAGCCGAAGGTTACGCTTCGAACGAAGCCTGCGCAGAACTTAAAAAAGACATACCTCTTATAACCAATGTAAGTATCAACACAACAAACCTTAGCCTGGGCTCTCTTTACCTGGCCTGGTCCAAACCAACGCAACTGGATACGGTTCAGGCTCCCGGCCCCTATAAATACCTTCTGTACCGCTCCGTATCGGATAATCCGCAAACATTCACCCTGATAGATTCGCTGTTTAATCTCAATGATACAATCAGGCCCGACACAATGTTGAATACTGTTACATATGGCTACAGTTACAGGGTTGATCTCTATAACCTTACGCCCGGAAACATTTTTTTTATCGGATCTTCGCAACCGGCTTCTTCGATGTTCCTGACACTTTCGCCCAGTGATAAAAAAATGAGGCTTCGCGTGACTGATGAAGTCCCATGGAACAATAATACTTTTGTGATATACAGGAGCGGTTCATTTGATGGAGTTTATGATTCTGTTGGCTTTTCATTAAACCCATCATATACCGATCGTTCACTGGTCAACGGGAATACCTATTATTATAAAGTAAAGAGCATAGGAAGTTATTCTTCCCCGGGATGCATTGATCCCATCATTAACTTTTCACAGAAAACAGGCGGCATACCGGTTGACAATGATCCTCCCTGTCCTCAGTTGCTGAGTGATTCAGTTATCTGTAAGGATTTTACCAATTACCTGCATTGGAAAAACCCGGGTGACACCTGCGGAACCGACATCGCCAGATATTATATTTATTACAGTCCTTATTCCGGGGTAAAGCCTGCCCTTCTTGACTCCATCATGGACCCCTCAGATACAGTCTACATTCATAAACAACCCAACTCCGTTGTTGGATGTTACAACCTCATTGCTGTCGATTCGGCAGGGAACCGCAGCGATTTCAGTAATTCGATCTGTGTCGACTACACTGCCTGCCCGATATACAGTCTGCCGAATTTCTTCACACCTAACGGAGACGGTATTAATGACCTTTTCGTCCCTATCACAAATTCATCAGTAGATCATATAGACCTCAGGATATTTAACCGTTGGGGCCGGACTGTGTATAAAACATCCGACCCGGCAATAAACTGGGACGGCAATGACAGCAGTACGAAATCGGCCTGTGCCGATGGCACATATTTCTTTATCTGTGATGTTTACGAAATAACCCTCGGCGGCATACAGCAGAGAACGATACAGGGGAGTATAACGATACTGCGGTAAATACCACAAATCGCTATAGCGCTGAACGCTGAACGCCATAACGCAACAGCATTCCATAATTTTTCCCTACCTTTGCACCCGTGAAAAACATCCGCAATTTCTGTATTATCGCCCATATTGATCATGGGAAATCAACTCTTGCCGACCGTCTTCTTGAGACGACAGGAGCCATATCCGAACGTGATTATCAGAACCAGGTATTGGATGATATGGACCTTGAACGCGAACGCGGGATTACGATTAAAAGCCATGCCATCCAGATGGACTACAAACAGGAGGGACAGGATTATGTTCTGAACCTTATCGACACTCCCGGGCATGTTGACTTTTCATACGAAGTTTCCCGTGCAATAGCAGCCTGTGAAGGCGCCCTGCTTGTAGTGGACGCCACCCAGGGCATCCAGGCCCAGACGATCTCAAATCTTTACCTGGCCATCGATCATAACCTTACGATTATCCCTGTGCTGAACAAGATCGATATGGATGCCGCAATGATAGAAGAAGTAAAGGATCAGATCGTGGATCTTCTGGGCTGTGACCGTGAAGAGATCATTGAAGCAAGTGCAAAAACCGGTTTCGGGATCGACCGTATCCTGGTAGAAATAGTAAATAAAATACCTGCTCCGAAAGGCGATCCAGAAGCTCCCCTCCAGGCCCTTATTTTTGACTCCCTGTATAACTCCTTCCGCGGGGTTATTGCGTACTTCAGGATTTTCAATGGAAGTATCAGTAAAGGGGACCATGTGAAGTTTAACGCTACCGGCATGGAGTACCATGCAGATGAGGTAGGGATATTGCGTTTGAAACAAGAACCCAGGAACGCGGTTTTTACAGGCGATGTCGGCTACATCATTTCAGGCATCAAATCAAGCAAGGAAGTCCAGGTGGGAGATACAATCACCCATGTCGGCGACCCCTGTAAACAGGCTATTGAGGGCTTCCGCCCGGTGAAACCCATGGTATTTGCAGGGATTTATCCTACCGATGCCGATGATTATGAAGAATTGCGGAATTCTCTCGAACGGCTCAAACTTAACGATGCCTCTCTTTCGTTCGAACCGGAAGCTTCCGCAGCCCTGGGTTTCGGCTTCCGCTGCGGCTTTCTCGGACTTCTGCATATGGAGATTATTCAGGAGCGCCTCGACAGGGAGTTCGATATGAACGTGATCAACACGGTACCTAACGTTTCATATAAAGTATTCACCAATAAGGGAGATGTGCTCGATGTGTACAATCCATCGGGCCTTCCTGAGCCAAATTATATCGAGCATATAGAGGAGCCTTATATAACCGCAAATATCATTACGAAGGCTGAATATATTGGCCCCATTATCAAACTCTGCATGGATAAAAGGGGCACACTTAAAAACCAGGTTTACCTGACCACCGACCGCATTGAACTTACGGCAGATATACCCCTTGGTGAAATTGTATTCGATTTTTATGACAAGCTGAAAAGTATTTCGAAAGGGTATGCCTCCTTTGACTACCATCCTATCGGATACCAGAACGCAGACCTGGTAAAACTTGACATCCTTCTTAACGGCGAAATCGTGGATGCCTTATCGGCTCTGATCACACGCAACAACGCTTATGAATTCGGCCGGAAATTCTGTGAAAAACTCAAGGAATTCATCCCGCGCCAGCAATACGATGTTGCGATACAGGCAGCCATTGGCGCAAAGATAATCGCCCGCGAAACCGTAAAAGCAGTCAGGAAAGATGTCACTGCCAAATGTTACGGTGGTGATATCACCCGTAAACGCAAGCTCCTCGAGAAACAGAAGAAAGGTAAGAAACGGATGCGGCAGATCGGCAATGTGGAAGTCCCCCAGAAAGCCTTCCTGGCAGTTCTCAAATTAGACTCATAAAGCGTTCAGCGTTGTAGCGTTCAGTGTTAAACCGTACTTTGTAAATCGTAAATCACAGTTACCATCCCAGCAATGTTATCCCAACAGTCCACGGGTAAAGTACGGGACCCTGGTTATTCTGAAACATAGGCGTAAGTGCATACGTGGCAAATAAATTAAGGAAGGACCAGCCTATCCTGAAGGAAGCATCAAGTTTGAAAGGACTCAAATGATAGGCTCCATGCGAACGAACCACATTATCCCCTGCATAATAAGATGCTAACCGGCTTCCTTTGTCATCAACAAGGTAATAAGTCTGATCAATACTGTTATATTTTTGCTTTGAATATGAGCATAACCTCACTCCTCCTATCACACCCAGCGAAACATGGAAGCTCTTCAGGTTACGTTTGGGGTTTGTCTGAAACTCAAATAACAGAGGGATATTCAGATAACTAACAAAGAGTTTATCCTGTTTCAGGCCAACATAATTATTATTCGCATCCTTGATTTTATAAGCAACAAGCTGGGCGCTGTCGGCTATCATGACGTAACTCCCGGTGAAATAATAATTGCTTAACTGAAAACCAAGTCCTGATGTAAAGCCGAAATGGTTCTTTACAAGATTTACATTAAATTCGAACGGGTTCAGGTTTACAACCATCGAACGGGCTGTATTCATATTCATATAGGGATAATTCGGATCGAAATTCATATTGAAATTGCTGTTCACGTATCCATTTATTCCAAGTTCCACACCGGCCCAGTGCCCGTTATACTTTTTCTTATGGCAGAAGGGGTTAGGGGGGAATTCACTCCACTTTTTCATTTCTTTTGTCCTGACATAAACTATCATCGAATCCTTTCCTATCTTCTTTATCGTAATACCCTGCATCGAAAATCCGGAGGAATCGCTGCCGCAATTATGCTTATGCTCTTTACTATCCTGTGCATACCCTGAAAGTGAAATCAATCCTGCCATCAGCAGAAATAATAAAACAATACCTGATCTTTTCATGTGTATATAATTTTAGAATGAGGATATAAAAATTACCAACTATAGACGGAGTCTGTTTTAAAATGTTACAAATCGACCGGAGATTCTCATCAAATTCGTTATTCGGGAAAGAACCTGTTCTCAAAATTCACGAGGTACAGCTGCTGGGTTGCCCTTGTGACAGCCGTATACAGCCAGCGTAAAAATTCAGTATTCAACATCTTATCGCTCAGGTAACCCTGGTCAATAAATACAGTGTTCCACTGCCCCCCCTGGGTTTTATGGCAGGTAAGGGCATAGGCAAATTTGACCTGCAAGGCATTGAAATAAGGACTTAATTTTACTTTTTCAACTTTTTCCTTTCTCGTGGGGAGGTCTGCAAAATCCTGCATTACCGTTTCAAAAAGCCTGTTATTTTCCGTCTGGGGGAGAGCCGGGGAATCTGTCATCAGGGTGTCAAGAATGATCCTGACATCCACTTCCTTTTCTTCCGGATAATCAAGGAAACGGATTGTGACATCAGCGAACCGGAATCCATACAACTCCTCCGTTTTACGAATCCTCGTCAGCTCAACAATGTCCCCGTTAGCAATAAAGCCGGCTGCCGAATCAGGCGGAAGCCAGAAATAATTATTCTTGACCACCATCAGATAATCTCCGGTAGAGATCTCTCCATCAAGGAACAGGATCCGGTTCCTTATTTCCCGGTTGAAAATATTGGCCCTTTTGTTTGACCGGCAGATCACTACATTATTATCCTTTCCTGCATTGGAATAGGCTCTGTTCAGCATCTCTTCAAGCTCGGAACTGTTTATCCTGATCACATCACTGAAATTTTTCAGGTTGAAAAGGGGGAACTTTACCTGTTTCTCCGGGATCTCAGCCCTGATCAGAGTTGCATTTTCAAGTATTCCCGATTCCCTGCTTTGTCGTACCACCTCTGTGAGCTCATCTTCATCGATCTCGAGGTTATATGCCTGCTTCAAAAAGGTTGTATCGAGTGCCGGACTCTCATCCAAACCGACGGGAGGCAACTGGGCCGTGTCACCAATGAAGAGTATCCTGCAGTTCTCTCCGGACTGAACGTAGGCGAACAGGTCGTCAAGCAGGTTCCTGGCCGAAAACAGCTGTCCATCAGTCTTCGTATAATGCGGGATCATCGAAGCCTCATCAACAATAAAAAGGGTATGTTTATGGTGATTTTTCTGAAGCCTCATCACGATATTGCCTTCTCTGGAGGTCCATGCAAAATATATTTTCCGGTGGATTGTGTGCGCGGGAAGGCCGGTATAACTCGAGAGCACCTTGGCCGCCCTGCCCGTAGGGGCCATCAGGACTGTACGCTTACCCAATCCGGGAAGAACATTCACAAGGGCTTTTACTACCGTGGTTTTACCGGTTCCTGCATACCCTTTCAGGACAAAGACAGCGTTCGATTTTTTCCAGCCAAGGGTCAGGAAAACGGCCAGGTTACCCATCAGCCTCCGCTGGCAGCCGGTTGGTTCATAAGGGAACTCCTCCACCAGGGTGGATATGACAGTCTTCACATCCATTACAGAAATTATTCGTAACGAAGCGATTCGATCGGATCAAGGTTTGCCGCTTTCTGTGCAGGGAAGATACCTGAAACAAGAGCGACTCCAAAACAAAGGACAACCCCGGTAATGATCCAGATCCACGGGATAATAAATGCACTGCCTATCAGCAAAGAGATCACGTTCCCGATAAGAATGCCAAGGGTGATTCCCAGTGCACCGCCCAGCTGGCCGATCACGACAGCTTCGACAAGGAACTGGTTACGGATCACGCGCCTTGTGGCTCCAATGGCCTTGCGTATCCCGATTTCACGGGTTCTTTCAGTTACTGAAACCAACATGATATTCATCAGGCCGATAGCTGCTCCCATCAGGGTTATCAGGCCAATGAGAGTTGCGGCATAGCTGACAAACCTGATATTCTCTATCAGCATCTTTGCAATATTATCGCTCTTCGTAATCTCAAAGGTGTTCTCAATACCTACGGGGACTTTCCGGATACTGCGGAAAATGCCGCTGGCCTCTCCAACTGCCGGGTCAACGAGATCAGGCCGTTTGGCCATCACGTTGATATTGAAGGAAAGGTTGGGGCGGGGAAATTCCTTCCTGCAGTTGTTCAATGGGATCAGGCTGTTCTTGTCTCCGCTGAACCCCATACTGGATCCTTTCGACTTTAATAATCCTATTACCCTGTATTTACCTGGCCCTATAGAAATGACTTTATCCAAAGGATCTTCGTTATTCTTAAAAATGGCTTTCACAACTTCAGATCCGAGAATGCAAACCGAAAGGCCTTCCTCAATCTCATTCTGTGAAAAATTTCTCCCCCTCTCAATCTCATCTCCCGAAGTAATGATATAATCCTCATCGGTCCCCATCACTCTCGTATTCGGATTGGTCTTGTTAGAGCCATATTTCAGGGTAACTCCGAATGACGCGAACATCCATATGGAAGTATTGGCAGGAATCGTAAATCGTTTTTTAAACTCTATGGCCTGGGCATATGTGATGGGATCATACCGTTTCTGAACCTGGTTATCACCCCCCATATGGATGTTCATACTGCGGTTTCTGATGGTAAAAGTATTGGCTCCCATCATCGAGAAGTTTTGGGTCAGGTAGTATTTGATCGAATCTGTGGCTGTAAGGATCCCCACCAGGGCCATGATACCGAAGGCTATAATCATAATTGTAAGAATAGTCCTCAACAGATGGCTTCGTATCGACTCCAGCGAGATTCTTACGTTTTCAAGTGCAAGTGAGTGTTTCATAAATTGATTTCTTTTTTCCCGTAAGCAAGGTCACCGGCATCACCCAAACCCGGCACAATGAGAGATTGTGCAGTAAGTTCTTCGTCAACCACTCCAACCCAGATGTCAAGATTCTGCTGCGGAATATGTTTTCTGATATAATCGAGACCTTCCTCGCTTGCAAGCACTGAAACAATATGGATATGTTTTGGTTTGCCTTTCAGCATCAGATGCCTGTATGTATTGACCATGGATGTGCCGGAAGCAAGCATGATGTCACAGATAATAAGTACTTTGTCATTGATGTCGGGCACCTGTGAATACTCCACATTAATGGTAAAAGATCCATCCTTCTGCCTTTTGCGGTAAGCCGAAACAAAAGCGCTGTCGGCATGATCAAAAATATTCAGGAACCCCTGGTGAAAAGGTAATCCGGCTCTCAGTATCAATGCAAGCACAGGATTTTCCCTGAGAACGGGTACTGAAGCCAATCCAAGGGGCGTTATTACCTCTTTCTCTATATACTCAAGCTGCCTGCTTATCTCATAAGCAAAGATCTCACCGAGACGTTCAAAATTGAACCTGAACCTCAGGCGGTCTTTCTGGATTTCCGCATCCCTGATCTCCGATATAAAGACGTTCAGTACCGAAGCTGTAGTTGACAAAACGTGGACCATGGTTTTGTTTTTTATGTTGTGCTGCAAATGTACCTATTTTAATTTCTCCCTGATCAGCCTGCCCAGCTTTAATCCCGCGTTCAGAAAAGCAGGAAGATGGTTCCTGAGAAGCCGGTGATAACGTATTTCCGACGCACCGAAACTTTTGTAGAACCTGCCCAGGTTCAGATCATTCCCACCCTCAAAATCAAGGATCAGTGCTTTCCCGTTCTGATCCCTGATGAACTGATCGATCAGCAGGAACATGGCTCCGTTCTCCCGGGCCGCGGGCGTTGAAGCCGCGAACAGGAAATATACCCTGTTGCCGTCAAAAAGAAAAAAAGCAGCAGATAATAACAAGCCCATCTCATTAAAAGCTCCGTGAACACTTCCAGACCCTTTACCTAAACCGGCATTCATCAGTTTTTCCATTCGTTCATAATGAATATCCTGCAGCTTCCCCTCCTTCTCTCCAAAATTTTCACGGAACATTAACACCAGCTCATCTGCACGTAGATTGCGCCCGGTGTTCACACCCGATTCAATAGCCTTGCGAATATTCCTCCTCGTATTCTGAGAATAGGCTGAACTGATTTCATCATAGGTTTTACTGAGATTCAGCTCATGATTAGCCCTTGGGATCAGCTCAACACCTAAGGTTGCCGGTTCAAAGTCAGGTGTGACCTGGATATCAATATACCTGAAACGGGAGGGAATGGCTTTCATGAACATTCCTGAGACCTCAGGAGTGATTGGCCCGCTTGAAAACAATCCCAGTTGCTGTGCAAAAAAAGGCTGAAACAAATACGGCAGACCGGCTTTCTGGCCGGCCGGAAGTGGAAAAACACAGGAATAATCATCTGAAACCAGGGCTTCCCATAAGGGTGCAACAATATCCAGATACCATGAAAAGGCATAAACCCTTCGGTTCAGGGAATGGCTTATACATTCATCCCACCTTACCCTGTCAATCTCATGATTCTTTAAATAGCTGATCATTTCCTATTGTACTGCGAATCTCAGCAGATCTTCATAAATATTACGCCAGCCCAGCCACCGGCCATACTCCGAAAACGTCTCATTATGAAACAGGCTGATGAACTCTCCTCCGACCGACCGTACCATAGAGATCAGGCGGTGGATGGTTTCAATACTTTCTTCAGGCTTTAGACGTAAGTAATCCTTCATTGTTACATCCATCAGGGTGACCGGGTGAATTTTCAAGGGAACGAATTCATTCTTTGAGAGATCGAAAAAAAAGAAGGATCTTGCCATGCCGCTCCTGAAGCCCGGATGGGAAGCATATCCCATCGAGAAATCATCCGAAATGCCCGAATTCACAAGGTTCCGGTACGTTGCAGGAAAAGAAACCTTCATGAAATGCTGACGGCTGAAGGTGACATCACGTTGAAGGACCTGGCTCAGGCCCGAATGTTCTTCATCAAATCTTTTAGGATGTTTGCTGGATGAGAGTGACGGATGAATCCCGACTTTCTTATCCCGGTCAAGGTCCCTCAGGATTTTATGGAATGTCTTGTCCGTAACGGCGATATTGTTGTCGTCACCCCCGTAATCCGCAAAAAGGATAAAATAATAAGGACTGAGGTTGTACAGGGAATGTACCTGATGCATGTATTCATAGGTGTCATAAGGGTCTGCCTCAGCCCCTGAGAGGACTTTAAATCTTGTCAGCAATTCGTAAAATCGTCCGTTCATCGCCGAACGTGCAATTCCTCCCGCGGTTCTATAAAAATTACGACCTTTGAATGCAAAGGCATGGTCGATGTCAATAGTGGGAATATAAGTGTAATCAGGCCTTTTGACCGTCAAGCCCGGGAATTTTCTTCCTATCGCCCCGGCCAGCATGTCAGTCCAGAAATGCACCACGGGGATCTCCAGAAACCCGCCCTTCATTGCAATTGATGCCTGGGCAGGAAAACGGCCGAAGTTATCATGTTTATGTTGTTCGTATTCCTCGTACCTGCTCACCATATAGAAAGAGGCTGCAAAGGGATCAAAGGATAGTGCAGAGCGTTCATTATTCGTTGGAAAGATAACCGGTATATCGTTTTCAATACTGATCCCCGGATCAAGCGGATATACAGTATCCTCGAACAACAGACTTTTTGATTCAATGAAAAGTTCACCATCAAGAGGTGCGGGAGCGTAAACAAGTTTTGGCCCCTGATATGAGGAAAATTCATCCCTGTAAGTTGTAAAAGCACATTCCATGCCCAGCAGTTCAAAAAATAAGAGTCTGCTTATATACCTTAAACGATTGGGTACGGATGAGGTATAGATAAGGATCATCATTCAGGGTTTTTGATGATACCAAATTAAGGAAAAAACGAAAACTTTCGTACTTTTGATACATAAATCAACAGAATGACCTCCCTGGCAAGCTCCGTATCCGGGTTGCCCAATACGCGGCAAGGGGATTTACGCGGGAGGTTTAATGAACCGATCTGAAGGGAATTTATGGATAATTTTATTGTTTCTGCAAGAAAGTACAGGCCCCAGACTTTTGATACCGTTGTTGGACAGGCAACGATTACGAAAACACTTAAAAATGCTATCAGGCATAATCAGCTTGCCCAGGCGTTCTTATTTTGCGGGCCCAGGGGAATAGGCAAAACAACCTGTGCGCGTATTCTTGCGAAGACCATAAACTGCGAACATCTATCTCCTTCGGCTGAAGCCTGTGATCAATGTCAGTCGTGCATCTCATTCAACGAGAATGCTTCGTTCAATATCTATGAACTTGATGGTGCATCAAATAACTCGGTGGATGATATCCGGACCCTGGTTGACCAGGTACGCATCCCGCCCCAGATGGGAAAATACAAGGTTTACATCATAGATGAAGTTCATATGCTCTCGGCTTCAGCATTCAACGCTTTCCTGAAGACCCTGGAAGAACCTCCCCCCTATGCCAAATTTATTCTTGCCACCACCGAAAAACACAAGATCATTCCTACCATTCTCTCACGTTGCCAGATCTTTGATTTCAGAAGGATCACAGTGGATGACATGGTGAGTCACCTGAAGTTTGTGGCTGACAAGGAAAATATAAGCGTTGAGGAAAACGCCCTGCATATCATCGCCCAGAAAGCCGACGGTGCCATGCGTGATGCCCTTTCGATTTTTGACCAGCTTGTCAGTTTTGCCGGGAATGATCTGAAATACTCTACAGTTATTGAAAACCTGAATGTACTTGACTATGAATATTACTTCCGCATAAGTGACCAGATCCTGAATGCGGATATCACGGGAACACTGCTGACAATAGATGATATCATAGGTAAAGGTTTTGACGGACAACATTTCCTCATCGGGTTTGCTGAGCATTTAAGGAACCTCCTGGTGTGTAAGGACCCGGCCACAGTTAAGCTGATGGAAACAGCCCCGTCGATAAGAAGTCAATATGCGGAACAGGCTGCCCGCTTCGAGGTTTCTCAACTGCTCACACTTCTCGACATAAACAACCGCTGTGACCTGGTCTACAAAACAAGCAACAACAAGCGTATCCACCTTGAACTGTCGCTGATGCAGATGTGCACCCAGGCCAATCAGCCTCAAAAAAAAACCCCGGCCCCTGAAAAACCCCGCCCTGCAGCAGCCGCAACAACAAAAGCAACAACAGCCACAGCTGCAACAACAGCAACAGCCGCAACAAAAGCAGCAACAGCAGTAACAGCAGCAACAGCAGCTTCGGTTACCCCGGTCAAACTCAGGGACCTGAAGGAAAATGTCACAGGTACCATATCAATTAAACAGGACGTCAAACCTGTTAAAAGCAATTCAGAAGTTCTGGAAGACTCAGTAATATACGACAGGGCCAATGCATTTACACAGGAAGAACTGGCAGCAGCCTGGAAGGATTATGTGGAAGGGCTGAAAAGCAACGCACCTCATCTTTATAGCAGCCTGAAAGAATGTATCCCCGCTCTGAAAGACGAATTCAGTATTGAGATCAAGCTTGAAAACAAGTTGCTCGAAACTGATCTTTTCCAGAGAAAAGTTGAAATGCTTGGGTTTCTTCGGTCCAGGCTTGATAATTACAAACTCGATCTGACAGTAAAAGTGGAGGAGAACAGCAGAAAAAAAAGGCCCTATACCGACAAGGACAAATTTGAACAAATGGCTTCAAAAAATCCCGCCTTACTGAAACTCAAAGACGAACTGGATCTTGAAATCGACTATTGAAATGGCAACGGTCTTTTGCATTGGCGAAACTGTCCTGGATATCATTTTTAATGATGGACAACCTGTATCCGCGACACCCGGCGGATCCGCACTTAACTCGGCCGTATCTCTCGGCAGGGCCGGTTTGAAAGTTGAATTTGTAAGTGAATACGGGAAAGACCAGCCCGGAAAAATCATTGATGATTTTCTGAAACAAAATAATGTGGGAACACATTTCATCAGGAGATATGATGATGGAAAAACGGCACTTGCCCTGGCATTCCTTGACAAGAAGCGCAATGCCTCCTATTCCTTTCACACTTTGTACCCCCGGATCAGGATGAAGGATCCGTTGCCAACTGTTAAAAAAGGAGATGTGATCCTTTTCGGGTCAATCTATTCGATCAGTCCGGGAATACGGGGAAAAATCGTAAGTTGGGTAAAAAAAGCCAGGGCTAAGGGAACCCTCATCATCTATGATCCGAACTTCAGAAAATCCCACATTCATACATTGGAAACGACCAGGTCCTGGATCATTGAAAACATCTCAATTGCCGATATAGTCAGAGGTTCTGACGAGGATTTTTTCACTGTTTTTGGATTACAGAAACCAGATGATGTGAGAATTACGCTCAGCTCATTTGGCTGCGAAAATGTCATCATTACAAGAAACAGTAAAAGTGTCATCGCCTGGTTTAACGATAAAAAGACAAGTGTAAATATTCCTGTTGTAAAACCGCTTGCAAGTACTATCGGGGCAGGAGATTCCTTTAATGCAGGAATCATCTATGCCCTTGTCGGACTGGGACTCACAGAAGCCGGTTCAGATCACCTGACTCCTGAAAATATCAGGGCCATGATTGGATCGGGGATTTCCTTTGCCGCCGATGTTTGTAAAAGCCTGGAAAACTATATTTCCACCGGATTCAGTAAAACCCTGAGATCATGAACCACTGGTTTTGGCGATCTGTTCTGAAATTCATGGGATGGAAAACCGATGGAAGAATGCCTGCTGACATTAAAAAAGCGGTGATCATATCGGCGCCCCATACCAGTTCATGGGATTTTGTGATAGGATGGATAACCTTTCACGTCGCCGATGTGAACATACGTTTCCTCATCAAAGCCGAAGCCTTTAAAGGCCCGCTGGGATGGCTGATCGACAAACTTGGAGGGATACCTGTCGACCGGGGCAAAAAGAATAATATGATAGATCAGCTTAGGGAAATGTTTAACTCCAGTGAATCCCTGTACGTTGTGATAACACCCGAAGGGTCAAGAAAAAAGGTGACTCAATGGAAAAAAGGATTTTATATGATCGCACTGGAAGCAGGGGTCCCTATCGCCTGTTCTTTTATTGATTATGGAAAGAAATCCGGCGGAATAGGACCTGTAATGATCCCAAGCGGGGATTTCGAAAAGGATCTGAAAATAATTCAGGACTTTTACAGGGGAATGCAGGCCAAACATCCCGACAGGTTTAATTTATCGGGTCAGTAACCATTGTAACATAAGTTTTTATGAAAACATCCCGTAAAGCAATTGAAGCATTTCTTGAAAGCAAAAAACTTGCAATAGCAGGTGCTTCCCGCGACCCGAAAAAATTTGGCCATGTTGTATTCACTGACCTGAAAAAGAAAGGATTCGAACTTTACCCTGTTAACCCCGGTATTGATTTCATTGATGGTCAGCCGTGTTTTCATTCGGTCAGGGCCCTTCCTGCAGATGTTAGGCACCTGCTTATCGTCACGCCTAAAATTAAAACGCTGGAAATTGTGAAAGAAGCCATTGAGAAAGGCATAAACAATATCTGGATCCAACAAATGTCGGATACAACGGAGGCGCTTGATTACCTTAAAGATAAGCAGGTCAACCTGATAAATAAGGAATGCATACTGATGTGGGCCGACCCGGTCAGCGGTTTTCATAAATTTCACAAAACCATAAAAAAGATTTTCGGGGCATTACCGAAATGAAGCAGGCACATTCATTCCGTGTTTTGACTGCTTTTCTTCGCTATGTTGATGATCCATGCAATGACTCCAATAGAATACAAACTATGGGTTATCGTAAGCAGGATAAATCCGATTGAGGGGTCCCTGAAAAAAATCCCCCCTGCAACAATGGGAATGATGATAAACATAGCGCCGAGCACAGCGATAAAGAACATGGGCCTGGCTTTGCGTATGATGAGAGGGGTCTGACTGATTGTCGAACGTACAAAATCAAAAAACATCCATGGCGCCAGTATTCGGGCGTACCGGCCTGCTTCGGTCCATGCATGGCCGAAGATCAGGCCAATCAGCCATGGGCCTATTGTCAACAGGATGACAGATACGGGTAAAGCGATGATTGCAGACGTTCTGATCGTTTTCATGACCGGTTGTATCAGGTTCCCGTCTTTCTTAAATCTTTCAGATGCTTCTTTATAGAAAACCTGTCCGATAGAAATGCCGACAAGCCACATTGGAGCCTGGAGCAGACGAAGTGACAGCGAAAAAAATCCCAAAACTGAAGAAGCGAAGAATATCTTCAGCAGGTATATGATGCCATATGACTGAACCATTTCCACAATCACCTGTGGCGTATTGGCCATGGGAAGGTATTTGTATTTTGCAGCAAGGACTTTTTGCAATGAAATGTCAAAATACCCCAGGTTTCCGCGGTAGCGGAAGTAAAAAAGAATAGCAAAAAAAAGGATGACGAACAGAGATCCGGCGAAGTTCCCCAACCACAATCCCAATGCTCCAAAACCGGCAAGACCCATCAACAGTGTTGTGGAATTGTTCACTGCCGAAGTGATTACTTTCGAGTATGCCAGCGTTCTGTATTCCTTCCTGTGATTGTACCACTGCTGGAAAACACTGCTTGCTGCCATCAGAAAGATCAGGGCAGGGAGCAGGTATATCCAATTGCGATACAAGGGGTTCATAATAATACCGGGGAAAAAAAGCCGGTCAGCAATAAACAGGATGGCAGTTGATATAATCGAGATGAATAATGCGATGATCAGTGAAAGAAAGGCCAGGTTGATCGAGTCTTTGTCGTCGGCCGGGAGAATTATGGCCATCTCGTACCTGAGTGTGGCAACCATTCCGATACCCCCCGCAATTGAAATAAGAAAGGTAAAAGCGCCAAAATCTGAAGGGGTAAATAAACGCGTTATTACCGGGGCAACAAGAAATGTGATTAGCTGTGCAATGAATGTTCCTGCAACCAGCTTTGAAATGTTCTTAAACATTGATTGTCAAGATATCAGTTTAAGCGGGCAACTGTAGCAAATTCAAGAAATCTCACATCTGACATATGGCCAAACGTGATAATCCCCAGCAATCTGGTCAAAAAATTATTGGTCGGGTTGATGCCCGTGCAGCTCTCTATGACATATCCCGCCCTGTTGAACATCCTGATGATGCTTTTTTGAGTGAAGAAGCGGTAATGAGTCCTGTCGAGGATGCCCCCGGCTTTATATTCCCAATCCTTTTCGATCAGAACTTCATAAAGGTTGCGGATATAACGTACATTTGGAATTGAGCTTACAATATAGCCACCAGGTAACAGAATTTCCCTGCACATCTCAAGTACCCTGTCAGGATCGGTGAAGTGTTCAAGAACATCGTTAAAAACCAGGCAGTCGAAATATTTCTCAGGCAGATACTGATAATTATCATAAAAATCACCCGGGAACACTCTGTCAAGCCTTTTACCAGCGATCGCTGCGGAAGGTTCCGACAATTCCACGCCCCATACTTCAACTCCTTCTCTTTCTTTCAGAAGCATCCCGAAATTTCCTTCACCGCAGCCAACTTCAAGAATCCGTTTGCATGACAGCGGGATAAAACCAGGCATCTCCTCACGCGGGTCGGTATAGTAGACCTGCATTATATAATTACTGGAAGGTGGTTTTTTCACAGGCTAAAATTAAGTATTTTTTCTTTCAGAAAGATTGTTATATATTGTTATCCGTAACATATTGACTTTTATCAAATATGGATGTATATTTGAATTGTTAAACGTCTTTGTATTCTTTCTTTAATCATTTATCCTTATGAAAAAACTGGTATTCTTATTCTTTCTGTCATTTACACTGTGTTTGACCACAGTCGTTGCACAAAAAACGTATGATCCAAAGGCGATCATTCCTCCTTCTCCCGATGTTAAAATCGGTGTATTACCGAACGGATTGAAATACTACATTAAATTCAACCAGAAACCCGAAAAGAAAGTTGAGCTAAGGCTGGCGATAAATGCGGGCTCCATTCTTGAGGACAATGACCAGCGCGGGCTTGCCCACTTTATGGAACATATGAACTTTAACGGTTTAAAGCATTTCCCTGCTAATGAACTGGTACAGTACCTGCAAAGCATTGGTGTTGGTTTTGGTAACGACCTGAATGCTTTCACCGGTTTTGATGAGACACAATATATGCTGCCCATTCCCAGCGATGATACGAATAAACTGGAAACCGGGTTTACCGTTCTTTCCGACTGGAGCGGGTCAGCCCTGCTGACTTCCGAAGAAATTGACAAGGAACGTGGGGTTATACTTGCTGAAAGCCGTATAGGAAAAGGGGCAAATGACCGTATGATGAAGAAATGGCTGCCTTCTTTGATGAATGGCTCAAAATATGCCGATCGCTTGCCCATAGGAGTCGACTCCATCATTGAAAAGTTCAACTATTCCGTGTTACGCAGGTTTTACGCCGACTGGTATCGTCCTAATTTGGAGGCGGTGGTTGTAGTGGGCGATATGCCTGTGGAAAAAGCCGAAAAAATGATAGTTTCAAAATTCGGAGATTTTAAGAACCCGGCAAACCCCCGTCCCCGCCAGGCATTTTTTGAAGTGAAGCCCTTTATGGCAAGCAAGGCCATGATGGTAAGCGATGCGGAAGCCAATGCCACTCAGATTTCGATAGTCTGCAGCGCTCAGCCCAGTCATCCGGTGATAACCGAAGGCAATTATCTGAACCGTATCGTTAATAACCTGTTTTTCAGCATGATGTCGATGAGGCTTGATGAACTGAAAAACACATCCAATCCACCTTTTGTATACGCCTATACCTATCTGGGAGGTTGGGGCAGAGGGTTTGAAAATTTCGTTGCGAGTGCAATGTGCGGTAACCACCAGATGCAGTCAGCCATAGAAGCATTAATGACTGAGAGTATGCGTGTAAAAAAATTCGGCTTTATAAAGGATGAACTGATCAGGGCAAAAGCCATGATGCTGGCCGATTATGAAAAACGTTACAATGAGCGGGATAAGACAGAATCAGGAAATTTTATATGGGAATTCACTTCGAATTTTTACGAAAACGAAGCCATACCCGGTATTGCATGGGAGTATAATTTTGTAAAGCAGAACATTGACTTGATCGAACTGAAGAGTTTTGACAGCATCAGGAAAAAAATCACCTTTAATGATAACTATTTCTGTTATGTAACTGCTAAAACCC
Organism: uncultured Bacteroidales bacterium; assembly: GCA_903887775.1. GTDB lineage: Bacteria > Bacteroidota > Bacteroidia > Bacteroidales > FEN-979 > CAIRDP01. The sequence goes on along the minus strand of CAISRB010000033.1, from coordinate 354,319 downwards.
AGCCCGGCCTGCCCACCGACGAACAATTGAAATCATGGATCGATAATGCGCTGAAAAAAACTGTTGAACCATACAAGGAAAAGGGGATTGCAGCTTCCTTGCTGAAGGCTGAACCCAAACCAGGCACTATCACAAAAACTGAAAAGAACGAAAAACTCGGTACTACGACCCTGACGCTAAGCAACGGAGTGACTGTTTGCTTAAAGCCAACCGACTTTAAAAATGATGAAATCATTTGCAAAGGTTCCCGGTTTGGCGGATACAGCCTGTATGAAGCCGGCGACTATCCAAGCGCCCAGTTTTCAAATAACCTCGTGGAAGAAATGGGTTACGGCGATTTTTCAAATTCAGACCTTACCAAATTCCTTTCCGGTAAGGTGGTTTCCGTCACACCCACAGTTGAAATATACACCGAGTACCTCGATGGCAACAGCACTATCAAGGACCTGGAAACCATGTTTCAGCTGATCTATCTGAAGTGCACATCACCCCGGATTGATCCCGAAGCATTTCACTCATTCGTCAGCCGCGAGAAACAGCAACTTGAATCGATAAAGCAAAATCCTCAGTATCTGTTTATGGATACTGCCTACAATACCTTCTACCGGGGGAATAAAAGAGCGCATCTTATTGAGAACCCCTCAATCTATGATCTGATAAAAATGGACAATGCCGTAAATTTTTACAAGCAGAGATTATGCAATGCAAATGGCATGTATTATACTTTTGTCGGCAGTTTTACTCTTGACCAGATCATTCCGCTCATTGAAAAATACCTGGCTTCACTGCCGTCAGGTAAAATAATCAGCACCTATAAGGACCTCGGCATTATACCGATAGAGGGTGATCATTCTTTTACATTGAACAAAGGTTCGGAACAACAAGCCATGCTTGCACATTTTTTCACCGGGAAAATGCCTTATAACCCTGATGACAACTTTCTTCTTTCGCAGCTGAATGCTGTTATTAACAATAAAATCGTTGACACTATCCGTGAAAAAATGAGTGCCATTTACGGCGGAGGATGCGGAGGCGCAATTACAAAAGTCCCCAGGGAAGAATTTATCATTCAATCCCGCTTCCCCTGCAGTCCTAAAAACATTGAAAAAGTTCATACCGCTTTCCTCGGCCTGATCGAAAGCGCCAAAGTTGATGGCGGCATTACACCTAAAGATCTGGAAAGGGTTCGTGAACCGGCACTCGAACATTTCAAAGTGAACATAAGGACCAATAGCTACTGGCTTGATGGACTCCAAAATGCATTTCTCTACGGGACTGATCCTGAAAGGATTATCACCTATGATCAACGGCTGAAAGCACTAACCCCGGAAAAACTGGTGCAAATCGCCCGTAAATTTTACACCCGCCAGAACGTATTAAAAGCGGAATGGCTGCCTGAGGTTAAATAATAACTTAGCAGGACGGATACACGGAAGAATCCCGCCCCGGCAGATGGAAATGCTTTCGCGGGGATTTAAAAAAAATCAGCCACCTGCATTTTTATATGTAAGTGGCTGATTTTGAGTGTGGGAGCAACAGGATTCGAACCTGTGACCCTCTGCTTGTAAGGCAGATGCTCTGAACCGGCTGAGCTATGCTCCCTTAATTCGAGGGTGCAAAAGTACGACTTTTTTTAATACCTCAAAAGCATCTATCGGAATTATCGCCCTAATGTAATTCTCCTTACTTTTGTTTGTCATTAATAATCTCCTTTAAGTTGAAGCCAATACCAATCCGCCAGTGGATCTGTTTTTCCTTTATTCTTGTGATCCTGGCGGCTTGCAATGTCACAAAAAACCTCGGGCCAAAGGAGTATCTTCTTATCCAGAATAAATTTCATATAAATACACCAAAGGTTACTGCGGATGACCTGAGCGGTTACCTTCAGCAGCAGCCGAATAAAAAATTGTTCGGCTTGTTCAGGTCGAACATCGCCCTGTATAACATGGGCTGCAAAGGTAAGGATACAAAGTTTAAGAAATGGTTGAGGAATTCAGCAGGAGCAGCTCCTGTGCTGCTCGACTCAGGGATGTCTGTGATAGCCAGTAAACAGATGGTACTTTACCTTGCCAACAAAGGATATTTTAATTCCTCCGTCAGGGATTCCGTCGTTATCAAAAAGAAAAAAGCAACAGTTCATTACCACGTAAAAACATCAAAGCCTTATAAAACAAGGAAAATCGGGTATGTTATCCCGGATACTCTGTTAGCCAGGTTCGTTTTTAAGGATACTGCCCGCTCGCTTATCAAACCCGGCAATAACTATGATGCTTACAAACTTGATGATGAGCGCAGCCGTATTGCCACCAGCCTGAACAACTATGGATTTTTCCGGTTCACAACGAATTACATTGCATACCGTGTCGACAGCACACTGGGCCAGCATAAACTGGATATAACTGTTGAAATCTCCAATCCTGTGATTCCTTCCTTCACCAATAGTTCAATAATGGATACTCTTCCTCATAAACGATACTATGTTAACAGGCTGTTTATTTATCCGGAATTCGATCATCTGGCAGGTGACTCGGTTCGTTACGACACACTGCTTGTAGAGTTTGTGGGCCCCAAAAAAGAAAAATCAAAATACAGCTACTATTTTCTGTATGATGGAAAAATGTCAATCAAACCCCGTACCATTGCCCAGTCAATCTTTGTGGAGCCGGGTAATTACTACAGTCTTGATGCTGTTAACCAGACATACAGCCGCCTGGCGAACCTGCAGGTCTTCAAATATATTAACATGAACTTTTCTCCATCAAAATCAATAAGAGATTCAACAAAGAAGAATTCCGATCCCATCGATTGCAATGTACAGTTATCAAGATCAGCCGGCAATGCCTTCAGCGTTTCCACTGATGGCACCAACTCAGCCGGAGCTTTTGGCTTACAGGGAGGACTTACTTATTCGAACAGGAATATCTTCAGGGGCGCCCAGCTGTTAAGACTGGGTTTGAATATTTCAGCCCAGACACAACCTCCCCTGTATGACAGCCTGCCAAAAAGGATATTCAATGTTCTCGAGATCGGAGTAAGCGCCAGCCTCACTTTCCCACAGTTTCTTTTTCCGATAAAACCGGAAAAAATATCGAAGAAATTGAAGCCGAAAACAACGATCAGCATAGGATATAATTTCCAGCGGCAGCAGGATTACGACCGTCATATCACGAACGCCACTTTCGGCTATACCTGGGTTCAGAACAACCGGCTCAGTCAGACTTTTAACCCTGTTGAAATCGCCCTCGTGAAAGTCTTCGGAGATGAATATTTCAATGATTATCTTAATTCACTCACCGACCAGAGGTTAAAATACCAGTATACCGACCATCTGGTTGCCGGGTTACGATACACCCTGCAATACACCAGCCAGAAACTCAACCTCCTCAACGATTATATTTATATAAGGTCGAACTTTGAGACAGGCGGGAACCTTTTATACGGTATCGATAACCTGGTTAAAGCCCCAAAAAACAGTACCGGAAATTATACCTTGCTAAATATTCAGTATGCTCAGTATGTACGCCCCGATTTTGACTTCCGCTATTATGAGAAGTTCGGGAACCAACATTCAGTTGTATACCGTTTCTATGCCGGTATCGGTATTGCTTATGGCAATTCTGTGGCCCTGCCTTTTGAAAAAGCCTTTTTCGCCGGCGGGGCAAACGACCTGAGAGGTTGGAAAATGGGCTTCCTCGGACCGGGAAGTTATTATAACGATGCCTCCGATGCAAATTATGACCAATTTGGCGATATGCAAATAGAAGCCAATATAGAATACCGTTTCCCTATATATAAAGTCGTCAAAGGAGCTTTATTTGTTGATATGGGGAACGTATGGCTGCTGAAACCCTCGCCCAGTCTCCCTGGCGGAGAGATAACACTTACGGATTTCCTGCCTGAAATAGCAATCAGCACAGGCCTCGGTCTCAGGCTTGACTTTAACTTTTTTATGATACGCCTCGATCCTGCCATACCAATAAAAGTCCCGTGGGCCCCGGCGGGAAATCCATGGTATTTTGGGAAACTGCAATTCCGGGATATTGTGTGGAATTTCGGGATAGGTTATCCTTTTTAATTTCAGGCTCTGGTATATACTCATACAGACCCGGAGGCATGCGGTCATTTCAATACTAATGAGCCTGTATTTTATTAATTATCACCTTTCGATTAATAACCCTGCTCCCGGAAGTGATGCTGAGCAGGTATATACCCTGGCTTAAACCGCTTACATCAAGTAAAACCTGCAAGGCTGATATTTCTTTTCTGATGAGTACCTTACCTTGAAGGCTTAGCAGACTTACGCTGCTAAAAGCAACCGTCGAAGAAACTACCAGGCTGCCTGTAGCCGGATTTAAAAAAATCCGGGGATCTGAAGATATTTGATGATCTTCCACTCCTAATGCACAAAAATATTTTGGGTAAATCAGACCGGAAATGTTACATAACCGCCTTCGGAAACTATCTTTTACCGTACCCGGGGAAAGCATTTCAACATAATCAACGGCAATATTTGCATCAAGCTGGCTTTGGGATGCTTCTGTTTTGCTGACCCATTTCTCAGCATCATTGACTTCAGGGTCAGTGGTGTCAGGCAATAAGGTGGCTTTATCCCAATTGATGTTGATCAGTGATTGTTTAGTCCCCTGTCCGTTATAAGTTAAATTACCCGGCCCGGAAAGGTTCACAGTCTGTATACTTGCATCCGTATTTAACAGCAGTGAAACCGCATAGTATCGAAAATCAGTCGGGAGATTGCCGGCGAAAGTAATGATGACATCATTTCCCGACTTCTCTGAATTTACTGTCAGATAAGGACTTAGTAAAAGATAGTCCAGAACTTCTTCCTCGGTTGTCATCCATATATTATCAGCGCCGCTCTTTCCATAATTATATGCAATTGCAGTCATTTGAGATTTGAAGGTTTCAAAATCATATCCGTATGTTCCATTGGTGATTGAATGTGAAAAAACAACACCCCAGTGATGGGCGCCGCTGATACTCGCCAAGGCCATATTTTGGGCGATGGCAGCAATGCTGATGCCATTGTAAAAATTAGTCCTGCCCATCCTTATATTGTTATGGTTCCATGCCGAAGTAACATCAAAACTGGGATACCCGAAATTATATCCCTGTACATAACAAATGTGATAACCTTGCTGAAATGCATATTTGGTATAATTCGTATCTCCGTTCGGATTGACAAAAATCCCCAGGCGCACTCCCCCCGGAGTTGCTACCTGAGTTTTAAGTTTCACGTAGCTGTGATTTCTCTCGAGCGAATATTCGTATTCACCAACTTTGTTTGTAAGACCGTGATTACTGATCCCCCAGCCCTGCTGGTACAACTCAATGAGCTGTGGCCAGGTATTAAGGAAAGACCAGCCGGTTCCGGGTTCATGCACGTCGATGGTTTCAGTATCATCAAAGGAAAATATCGAACTGCTCATCCTGAATTTAATCTCATTACCGCATCCATCGGTATATTGAAGGCCCGGATATGTTATTCCACTTACACTTCCGCCATTCAGGAAAGGGTAGGCATTTGTATAAATGTCCAATCCCCCATCATCAAGCTGGGCGCTAAAAGCAAACAGCTTATTGTATTTTAAAGGGGTCTTTGTGAGAGTAACTGATGAAACTGCCGAAGTACAGTGTACGGTGATCCTTGTATTTCCAAGATTGCCGTTCTTCTGTGTAAACCCATTTATTGAGATTGCAAATACTATAAATAATGTAATCAGAAAAATCTTTTTCATTGAACAAATATACAGGAAATCTATGCCAATTATGCTGGCTCTGCAGAATCTTTCAGAGTGTTTTTTCATAGTAGTTTGGCAGGGAATATAATGAACAAAGAAAAAATTGTACTTTTGGACAAACTTAAAAAGCATGGAGGAGCAGGCGATCATGACCGGGCTGGAGAAGGTTTTCGGCGAAGTCTTTCATGACAGTGTTATTCAATTGAAACCCGATACCATTGTCTCTGATGTGGAAGGATGGGATTCTTTCTCTCATATCAGGCTGGTCCTTGCCGTGGAAAGATCCTTTAAAATCAGATTTACCACCCAGGAGATTCAATCATGGGCCAATGTGGGCGATCTTTGTAAAACTATTCTCACAAAAACCCGCTGATGAATGTTTTTTAATTCCATTCAATATATCCTTTTCCTTCCTGCAGTAGTCATACTGTTTTACCTTACACCTCTTCGTTTCCGCTGGTTACTCCTGCTTGCCGCAAGCTACTACTTCTATATGTGCTGGAAACCTGAGTTTATTGTCGTCATTGTGGTTTCCACCCTCATCAATTACTCTTCAGCGCTGCTTATGTCGGGAACCTCCGTACAGAAGAGAAAGAAACTAATAATGATATCAACACTGGTCATCAACCTCGGGCTTCTCGTTATTTTCAAGTATCTTGGTTTCATTGCAGAGATGTTTCAAACTATCTTTCAGTCAGACCATCCCAGCCGAATATCTCCTGCCCTGCTCCTGATTGCACCAATCGGCATATCTTATTATACGCTTCAGTCGCTAAGCTATATCATAGATGTATATTATGGCCGTCGAGATGCGGAAAAACATCCCGGCATCTTTGCCCTGTATGTCGCCTTCTTCCCTCTGATCCTTTCAGGCCCCATTGAGCGCTCTACACATTTGCTGCCCCAGCTCCGTGAAAAAGAACGGCAAAAGTTACACTCCGTTAATATCGAAGAAGGCATCAAGCTGATCATTTTCGGCTATTTCCTGAAACTCGTGATTGCCGACCGCACTTCCATTTATGTTGACGCTGTCTTTGGGAACCTGCCAAGGCATGGAGGAATTACTTTCATGGCGGCCATAGTCCTGTACAGTTTTCAGATCTATACCGATTTTGCCGGGTATTCTGCCATTGCAATAGGCTCAGCCCGCCTGATGGGCTTCGATGTGTACCAGAACTTCAACCGGCCATATTTCTCCTCCTCCATTCGCGAATTCTGGACCCGCTGGCATATGTCACTTTCCTCCTGGCTGAGGGATTATCTTTTCAACCCCCTGGCTTTCTCATTTATGAGGATCTTCAGGAAAGAACGCTATCTAAAGATTATCAGCCCGGAATTTCTTACTTATGCTTTTGCGGCCTTTATTACGTTTTTTATCTGCGGAATATGGCATGGAGCCAGGCTGACTTTCATGATCTGGGGCAGCCTTCACGGGATATACCTGATCATCGAAAGGGCGATTGACCGCAAAACGGGGAAACGATTACTGAACATCTTCATTACTTATATCATGGTTTTGTTCACCTGGATATTCTTCCGTTCCGATAATGTTCACGATGCATTCCTGATCATCAGGACAATCTTCACACAACCGGGAAAACTGTATATCCCCTTCGACAGTGACGTGGTTGCCCCTGTTTATGCCGTACTTGGCATCCTGATCCTTTTACTGATAGAAATAAAAAGGGAGTTCTTCGATCTTAAGTTCTCATTTACTAAAAACCGGAATGAATATGTTAGAATGATCACTTACGGATTGCTGATATTCCTGATATTATACCTGGGCGTCTTTGATGCCAGCCAGTTTATGTATTTCAAATTCTGACCGATGATGAAAGGGCAGTTAAAATCGATTGTGGTTAAAGGGATAAAGTTCTTCGTTATCCTTGTTCTGATCGATATTGTCCTCGGGTCAGCGGCGAGGTTTGTTTTTTTCACCCAGAGATCAGGAAAATTTTACCGTATGAGCCATGCATTCAGGCAGGCCGACGGTGATGTGTTTATCTTTGGAAGCAGCCGTTCAAGCCATCATTACCATCCGGGGATCCTTGATAAAACCCTGGCCATTAATTCCTATAACCTCGGGTCCCAGGGCCAGCAGATCCTTTACCAGTCAACCGTACAGAAGATCCTTTTACAGAACCGCCGGCCGAAATTGCTGATCCTCGACATCAGCCCCGACTGGCTCTACAAATCCCAGGATGCTTATGATAATCTAAGTGAACTCAGGCCTTTCTGGTTCAGGTTTCCCGACATCATCGGGCCTGTACTTTCATTGCAGTCGAAACTCCAGAAAATATGGCTGTTTTCGAGGTCTTATCAGTACAATTCAACTATAGTCCATATTCTATACTACCGGATCAAACCCCAGGGAGACCTTAAAGGCTATGTACCATTGTTACATATAATGAATTCTGAAGATTACAGGGTTCAGAGAGGGGTTGATTCGATTAAATTTATGAGTGAACAGGACCGCGAATTTGATCCTGCTTTTGAAACTGCTTTCAGTGATTTTTTGAAGACAGCGGTTTCAAAAAAAATAGCCGTCCTGATGGTTTGCTCCCCTGATATACGATTTAAGATGGAAGGGCATAATCCCTCTCTTCAAAAAATCATGGAGATTGGTAAATCTTACGGGATACCACTTTTGGATTTTACTGACGATCCGTACTTTGCTGCCCATCGCGAACTATTCAACGATACGCGTCATCTGAATGACCTTGGGGCAAAAATTTTCAGCCGGAGGCTTTGCGACAGACTCAGGCCTTACCTGTAGATTATTTCTTCGTAAGGATAATCATCGGGTATTCAAAGAACCTGACGAAAAAACCGGGGAAGCGGTCTTCCCATTGATAAAGAGTTTCAAAGATTTTCTTCCCAAATTCCGAATTTGGTATGATTTTTTTCTGGTCATCTGAGCGGAATGAACGCCAGGGAACCAGCTTTACGTCAGCTACATCCTTAAATCTCTTCCACCATCCGACAGGATGCACATAATAATACAGATCAACTTCCTCCCGGGGCTTGTTCTTCCTGAACAACCCAATAACCTTCTTCAGTATTTTAAAAGGCACTTTAAAATAAAAAATCAATGTCCTGGGATTAGCATAGACAATGATTACCCGGTGGCCCGGCTTAGTCACCCTGATCATCTTTCGCACAGCCTCTTCCTGCTTATCTTTATCCATATGGTAGATACAATGCAGGCTGATGGCACAATCGAAGAAATCAGGTTCAAGATTGAGATCAAAAAAACTCCCGTGTAAAAACACGCCGTGGTCGCCTATCCTTTTTTCGGCCTCATCGAGCCCCTTTTGAGAAAGGTCGTTGCACCATCTTTTTTTAAAATCCTTCGAATAATCCTGGTATTCCTGGAACTGCACAGCTCCTGAGCCAACGTCAAGAATATTTTCGCCCCCGCTTTCCGGGATATAATTCTGAACCCTTTTCCGGCATTTTATTACATAATCAATGGCATTTTCCCTGAAATCCTCATATAGAATTGCATCTTTCGTAAGCCCATCGACTACTTCCCATCCTTTTTCACTGTAAAACTTTGCTACTCTTTCTTCGGCTTCGTTTTTCATTATTACGGTATAAGCGGTTAAACATTCCTGTTTCTTATATATTCTAATAGTATGCTGATCAATTGATTGGTTCGCATTTCCCTGCCCTGTTTATTCAGGTGATACACTGTATCGAAAAAATATTCATCATCATAAATAAATGTATCGACCTTGTTCAATATGGGGATATTCAGTGATTGTCTCATTTGCTGGTCATAGGAAGTAATTTCGGGGAAATACTTTTTGAATTCCGAACGGGGATAGTCAGGATACAGATAATACAAAGTTGCGCCCCTGCTCCTGGCATATGCGGCAAATTCATTAATCAATCCAATGTAATAGGAATAATCGGTAGCCTCGATCTTGAACCTTCTGCCAAGCACTTTTGGTGTAGGTTTCTCCAGATGAGAGATAACGTCACCGTATGAATTGAACCCATCCCTCCTGTAGATCTCTTCCACCCAGCCGGTATTGAATTGTGCCACCCTCTGCAATGCTTCGACAAACTGTTTAAGCCTGAGTTTGGCTTCAGCAAGCGGATAAGCCCGCCTCTCCCAGGAGTTCAGGTAGGAGTATGCTGCCGGGACCATATCTACCGTATGAGCAAGCAGATCCATTTCCCCTTCACCCAGGAAATATTCAAACGAGAGTATGAGAATGTCGCCTTTTCTGATGCCGGGCCTTACGCCATTCAGCATAAACGTGAGGCCATACCCACCCAGCATTGACATATTTACAACCGGAAGCCCGGTTGAATCTGCAACCCTCTTGCTGTCAACCCCAAAAACCAGGTTTGAACCTCCCACGAACACTATGCGGGGCGCTTTTGTGTTTTGGAGAATAACTGTTTTATCGGCAAGCGCCAGAACAAAATCATTCGTATTAGTCCGTACCTTATACTTATAGTAATAATAAATTCCCGTGCAGGAAACGGCAATGAGCAGAGTGAGGATCAGTATATGCAGAATATTTTTTTTCATCAGAACTGAAAATAAATGAATTGACGGCTGGCATCAAAGACGCCGAAGAGAATGAAGATCATGATGAAAATATAATAAATAACATACCTTTTAAAAAGAGGCTGTTGTTTCACGAGTTCCCGGATGTCTAATTTTCTCTGCAGGCTTTCAATCCAGAAAAAAACAGGAAGGATGATGATGCTGAAAACAAAGTTCCTTCCCGAATCAAGTGTTATAATGGTTTTGAATGCGGAATGATTCTGCATAACCTCTTTAATATTGCCGGATATCCCTGTGAACATATGCTTTGTAATATATACTGCATCATGCAGGGTGTTCGCCCTGAAGAACACCCAGGCTAAAGAAACCAGCGAAAAAGTAACCAGTACCTGGAAGACAAGATATGGCCTGCTATGCCTGTTGATCCCCAGTTTATGAAATAGTTTTGTTTTAGGTTTAGTGATCAGGACGGCAATAACCAGCATAAATCCATGCAGCCCACCCCATATGACGAAATTCCAGCTTGCCCCATGCCATAGTCCGCAGATCAGGAAGGTGATCATGGTTGCATAGGTATAAACCACATAATCGACCCTGATGCCTAAGAATGTTTCCTCCTTCAGTTTCCTCGAAGTAGAATAAGCCAGGGGCAAATAAACATAGTCGCGGAACCAGGTTGAAAGTGAGATATGCCAGCGCTGCCAGAATTCGGCTATCGATTTTGAAAGATAAGGCCTGTTGAAGTTTGTCATCAGTTTAAAGCCCAGGACTTCCGCGGCGCCGATGGCAATGTCGGTATACCCTGAAAAGTCGCAATACACCTGGAATGCAAAAAAAACTGTGGCGATGATCAGAGATATCCCCTGGAAATTCTGCGGATATTCATAAACATTATTAACGATCAGAGCAAGCCGGTCAGCAATCACCAGCTTCTTGAATAAGCCCCAGGCCATAAGCTGGAGTCCGCTGCTGACCCTGGCAGGGTCAAATTCATGGTGTTCATAAAACTGGTGAAGCAAGTTCTGAGGCCGTTCAATAGGACCCGCAACCAGCCTTGGGAAAAACATCTCGTACAGAAAGTACATCCCGAATTTCCGTTCAGCTTTTTGCTTTCCCCGGTAGATCTCTATTGTATAACTCATCGCCTGGAAGGTATGGAACGATAAACCGATGGGTAAAATGAACGAAAGGAATGGCAGCCTTTCCTGTAAACCGACGCTTCCCAGCAGATGAGCAATGTTATCGTTCAGGAAATTATAATACTTGAAAAAACCGAGCACTCCTATATTGGCGATCAGTGTGATAACCAGGAAAAATTTCTTTCTTCCCCCATCGCTTTTTTCTATCGCGATCCCCGCAAAGTAATCAACCAGGGCAGTAAAAAGAAGGATAAGTATATAAGCAGGCACGAAGGCCATATAGAAATAACAACTGCTTAACAGCAGTAGGATCCATCTGTACTTATGTTTGATTAAAAAGTAAAGTGTGGTAACGATGATAAAGAACAATACAAACTGCAGGGAGTTGAAAAGCATTATTCTGTTCTTTTGGGCAAATTTAGATTTTTTGTTCTGAATGGCAAAAAAAAGGCTGCCTTTTCAGGCAGCCTTTAAACCAACAATCAATTAGTTTTAATTAACAAACACTTTACGGGTTGAAACCTGCCCGTTGACAGTGATTTGCAGAATATAGATACCTGAATTCAAACCACCAACATTGAGTTGTGTTTCCTGTGATGATACATTCTTTTCACGAACAATAGCTCCAAGAACATTTAACAGTACAACTTTATCAATATTCTGGTTGGCAACGACTTTAATATAATCGCGTGCCGGATTCGGGTATACGTTCAGTAATACATTTGAAGCTTCATTTACTCCATTTGCATATTTTGTGATACTGGCAAGAGAATATTTGCCTTCACCGGTAGGATAAACCGATTCCATCCAGGGATTTGCTGAGGCGATTGTCTGCATAGTATATACGCAATTTACCTCCTGGTTAAGGGTATGATCATATCCCTTAAGAGTAATGGGATCTCCCGGTTGATAGCCAATCTGATCGGTCAGCTGGTGGAACACCGGTATAGCATTCTTATAAAGCCCGGTACCATCAACCAGCTTAGTTGCACCAACCAGCCTGTCGCCATCGTATGCTGCAATTTCATCGCCGGGGCCGAACTGGTTTACATCAAGATAAATGGTATATACCCAATTTGCTGCATCTCCGTGGATCTGGAAATGAGTAGGCATATTATCGTTATTAGTTGAAGATTCACCTGACTTAAATCCTGAATAGGTAAGGCTTATTTTACGAGCGGTAGGAATTTGCACCTGATATCCCTTACCGGCGTTCAAACTTCCGATATTATTAACCCATACTCCTCCCAGGAAACGAATCATATGTCCCTGATCATCCTTGACCCAGTCAACACTGAAAAAACCAGCGGGGGGTGAGCTAAGGATAGTGTTTAATGCATAGGTGGCCGTCATGGCATAGGTTTGCAGATAAGGGATGAAAACGCGTTCTGGAGTAACTCCCCCTGTATTATCAACAATAATCGGGGTAGTAGGGCTGCATAATGGACCATTGAAAACCAATGTGTGAGGACCTGTAAGCATGTCAAAACTATAACCTTCCTGATTATTCAAAGGAGTAAATACATTAGGACCTTCACCACCACCGGCGACATGGCCATGCCAAGTATCGCCATTACTGTTCTTTATAACAGTAAAATCGGTGGGATTAACAAAACCAGCTCCGCCATCAGCTAAATAAATTAAGTTATCTATATCCATCTTATTTATGCCACCGGTTGCAGTAAAAGTAGCATTTACAGCTGTATTAGTAACATACGATGAAATCCAGTTTGATCCGGTTTGCAAGGTAATGTTTTGGGTAACAACCGGTGCAGCATAACCAAAATGCAAGGTAAGAACTGAATATTCGTTATTTTGTGTACCGATTGGAAAGATGGGTGTAGGCGGTGGGTTATAGGATGTGGTCGTAGTAAATGTTTCCGTTGTAACCAAAGCCATCAGTTCATTTGTGTTGGCACGCCATGCTTTAAAGTAAAACTGATGGCCAGCGCCTGGAAATCCAGTTGTAGCACTAAGATAAACCACCATTTCATTCTGATACGGGTTAACTGCAAGACCTCCGTTCAGCACGAATTTACCAACAATTGTATTGCTGGGCTTATCAAAAATAGCAAGCTCGTCCCCGCTGACCATCACAAAAGCCCCGAATTGTACGTTCTGAAGGTAAATTGTCCAAGTGTTATTCGGATCTCCGGTAACGGCCGGGAAAGGCGACCCTATCGTAAGAACAACGTTTTGTCCGCTAATATTGGAACCGGTTGCAACAACCACACCTGTTTTGGTGCCGGTTGTAAATGTTGCTTTAGCTGCGCTTATCGTATAGGTACCTCCGGTAGGGCAATCAAGGGTGTAGGAACCATCAACTCCGCTTACTACAGGAGCTACAACTCCTCCGTCCAATGTGGGAACTGCACTCACCGTTGCACCACTGATTGCAGTGATGCCATCGGCAGCCGTGATTAACCCCGATATGGTGGTGCTTGATGTATGCATGGCTAATGCATAAACATATGGTCCAACGGCAGGTACCGTAACTGTGCCATTGAACGTATTATATCCTGCCAAAGTAGCGGTCACAGGATAAATACCCTGATACAATGAAAAATGCGATGTTAAAAGCCCGCCGGCTCCTGTTGTTTTCGTAACACCGCCAATTGTTACGCTTACTCCGGAAAGATTCCCGCCCCCTGTAAAAGCGGTCACATGGACATCCACGTCAACGACAACAGGAGAGGTAAAAGTTAAATTGTCAACACTGTATGGGTTCCCGGCCGGGAAAGTATTAAGCATATAAGGACTGCCTCCCCATGGATTTGAACGAACAGCGGTACCCAAAGCCTGAACCCCGGCTGTTGTATAACATTTGTAAACAGATGCGTCGCCTGAAACATAGCCGGCACTTCCGTCACTTAAGGTGGCAAATGCCGTTAATTTTGGTTGATAGTAAGCGTTAACCGGTCCATCTAAAATCAGCAGACCAACGCATTTGGGTCCATCAAAAACACCGATCTCATCTCCGGCCTGAAGGTCAGGACCTGCTGCAAACACTGCACCAAAAATGTACTGATCCCACCAGAAGGAGTTATAATAACTTCCCCCTATAAAACCAAAGTGGTTAAATACAAGTGATACGTTCTCAACCTGATCCTGTGCGACTCCGTTAATCGTTGTCGTGCAAAAAAGATCTTTCGAGAACTTCATTGTATAAGTGCCCGGTGTAACCCACATATAATAATCGCCGTTGCCATCCGTAACCGTACTATACGAAAACGAAGTTGATTGTGCACTTACCAATGCGCCAACGACTGGACTCCCGTCTCCGCTTTTCGTGACCTTTCCACTGAGAGATCCCGCAAAAGCCTGGGCTGAGAAGAAGAAACCCGCCAGAGCAAAAACAATGGTTAATACTCTGAGCTTGTGTAATTGATTTTTCATATGACTGTTGGTTTAGATTTCATATATAAATTAAATAAGAAATAAGGTTTAATCCAAAATGCAACTTTACGGTCTTTGAATATTTTACAAAGATAATATGATTTTTCCTAAAAACAAGCAGATGTGTCCATTTATTTAGTAAATGTTTATTTTTTTCGGGTAAGTGTGAAAAAAACCTGTTTTTTGAATAAAAAACGACCCGGCAAGTGTATTAATCGAAGGGGTAAGTGTTGACAAAACCGGTTCATATGTGACCAGCCGGCATAAACAAGCCGCTCTTAGGGAACAGCCCCTTTCAATAAAGAAATACAAGGCTGGGATCCAGGTAATAAGCGTTTAATTCTGTTGAATGGAGTTGATATTTTGTACGGCGATCAGCTGATCGGATTGGGCCCCGCCGGAACGGTAATAAACGAAGATTGTGTAAATATGCGGGGTTTCCCAATGGCTGCCCTCAACCAGGGATTCATCGCCCATGGTTTTACCTTTCTTTAACATAACATATATATAATTGTAATACCCCTGCTTCAGAAGAAAGCTTAATTCATAACGCCTGTTTGAGGTATTGAACTGCAGCCTGCTGTTCCCGTCCATCCTCCAGTTTGTAAGTGCTCCCATGAGGTAAAATTCCCCGTCGGTGAGTTGTACAGGAAAGGGAAGAAAAAAATGCACCCGGGCATAATCTGATTCAATGTTAAAATTTGTTGCATTAACCTCGTTTTTAATAAGATACCTTCCATTGATATCCTGGTTATAAACATAGTTTTTATAGGTACGCGGCTTATCCTCGAGCAGAAAGACCTGGTAGAGGGTGTCAAAACGGATCTTATCAATGCGTTCGGTCTGATACATCAGGCTTTTTATGTCAAAGTTACGGTAAGGGCTGCCCCCGTTTACCACGTTGTTTTCATCATAACGGTAATCCAGCTCGTCCCCCCTGACAAATCTCGGAATGACATTCCAGAGAGCATTATCCCAACGGTCATCCTGCTGAACCACAACCTTTAAGTCACGTTTAATATCCATTACCCTGAACCCGTTAAGCCTCACGACGAAGTCAACCTCCTGCTTCGATAAATGATCCTCTGTTTTTGACCCTTGCTGTATTGTTCCTTCTATCGTGAGCGGAGATGCTTCAAAAACCATGAACCTCCTGGTAAAAACAGGCTCTTTTGCATCGTCAAGGTAGACGATCAGCAGGTAATTTCCCGAGATCTTCGGGCTTATCTCATTTGAGGGGAAGGTGGCAGCGTAATGGACGTAAGGTACCGTGGTGTTGACGGAATACTGGAAGTCCCTGATGTTCTCTTCGGTATAACCGCTGATATATTCCAATGGCCTGAGCTCAGTTGAAGTAGCCCAGTCAGATTCACAATGCCTGATCGTATATTTATAGGCCCTTGATTCAACATCAAGATCGTCAAAGTCAAGTGACAAACGGTCGGTGGAATTCAGCTGAAGTACAGGGGCCGACAACTCAAAACCCTGCTTGTAAAGCTGAACTGTTTTGATATTGGGATCGAAGGTGATATTCTCATTGGGGAAATCTGCTGCAAAACAGGAACAGCTTATGATTGCAACACCAGCGGATACAAAAATACCTGCAATCAGTTTCATTTGCCGGGGTTTGATTACGTAATCATCTTACCCCGCAAATATACTGTTTCTAGAGTTCAAAATATTCAGGAACGCTTACCAAAGCTTTTTCCATAACTTTAACGAACTCTGAGGTATTCTCATCCCGTACTAATTTCTCCCTGAAATCAGCTTCAGCAAAAACTTTCTTCAGGGACGGATAAGCAGATGCAGATTCGACCCTCATCTTCTTATAATTAGACTGATTGGCCCAGTCTATCGCGACTTCCAGTAATTTCTTGCTCCACCGTTGAAATGCAGTCGAAGGCCGCACATAAAATTTCCGGACCTCAACTGTATTATAGTTGACTTTCCTGAGTGCGACACAACCAATTGTTTCATTGTTGGTTTTAAGCAGAAATCCCACTCCTTTGGGCATTTTGTAGGTTTCCTTTATGGAGGCTGATTCACGAAGCAATTGCTGGTAATCCAGCTCAAAGTCAATTGCTGTGGCAAATTCAATGAACAAATCCTTCATATCGAGAAAATCCTTGTCCCTTACTACCGGAGTTATCAGCCAGGGGCCATTAGCTGTTGTGTTCATTTTCAATGCTCTCATTGTATGAATTTTCTGCTAATTTATTTCTGCAGGAAGGCGAGAGCAAATGAAAAAAAGTAAACGTTACCATTTTCTTCGTAAGTGTGACCGTTGACTTTGTTTTTGTCACAAAACTATTGTTGCAGTATATAAAAACAGAGTGAAAGACCTTTAGCAGATTCACGGGGGTGATTCAAAGGCATGATCCCCGGGTTCCAGAACAGGATGCGGGGAATTTAACGGGGGAGATCAAAGGCATGGCCCCCGGGTTCCAGAGCAGGATGCGGGGAATTTAACGGGAGAGATCAGATGCATGGCCCCAATGTTCCACAGCGGGCTGAGGGGGATCTACCGGGAGGGATTACAATTCGCGGCGCCGGAATTCAGAAATAATTATTGCAGAAGCCACTGCAGCATTGAGGGATTCGGCTTTGCCGTTCACTGATGTACCATATGAAGGGATAAACAGCCTTTCGGTAACAAAGGGGGTAAGGTCGTCAGATATACCATGAGCTTCACTTCCTATTATAAGGATGCCGTTTTTGAGGGATTGCCTGGAATAGACCGGATCACCCTTCAGGAAGGTCCCATAGACAGCTACCCTTCCGTTGAGTTTTTCAAGCAGGCCGGCAAGATCAGTATAGTGCACTTTTACTCTTGCCACTGAGCCCATGCTTGACTGCACGACTTTCGGGTTGTATAACTCCACGCAGTTCCCGGAACAAAACACATTCCTGATCCCGAACCAGTCGGCTATCCTTAGAATGGTCCCCAGGTTTCCCGGATCGCTGATACCTTCAAGCATTAGTGAAAGATCTTCATAAAGACCGGGAAGCAACTGTTCAAGCGACAGGGCATCGGCCTCTTTCAGCGACTCTGAATCATCAGGCGGGATCTTCACGATCGCCAGCACGGGGCTTGGGCTCGAAAGGGAAGTGATCCTCTCCATTTCTTTCGGAGCTGTTTCAAAAACCGGAACATTCTTATCCCGGGTCAATTTCTCGAAGGAAGAGATCCACTGGCTTTGGGCATATACTCCGGCTATTTCAAACCCGCCTCCGATCAGATCTGTAACCAGGGTTGAACCTTCGGCTATAAATTCCTGATATTCATCCCTGTATTTCCTGATCTTCAGGGAATTAATGTGTTTTATCTGGCTTTTTGAAAGCATAAAAAAATCCCGGAACATAATTCCGGGATAAAAGTAATAATTTCAGGTGATGTTGATGCTATGACTTACGTCTTGCCTGTCAAATTCAATTTGTACATTGTACATAGTACATTGTACATCTCAGATACTATTCCGCAAACACCTCGAAAGCGATCTCAACATGAAGATCCTTATGCAAAGTAACTTTTGCTTTATAGGTTCCAAGTTCCTTGATATGCTCATGGTCAACGTGGATCTTGCGGCGGTCAACTTCGAAGTTGAACTGGTCTTTCAGAGCCTGGGCCACCTGGAGGGCATTCACCGATCCGAAGATCTTTCCGCTCTCAGCAGCTTTTGCTCCGATCTTTACAGTTACATTAGCCAATGCCTTTGCAAGCTCTTCGGCACTCTTGAAGATTTTCTCTTCCTTATGAGCCCTTTGCTTCATAGTTTCAGCAAGGATCTTTTTATTGGTCTGGGTTGCAATGATAGCCAACCCCTGGGGAATCAAGTAATTGCGTGCGTAACCCGGTTTGACATTCACCTTGTCATTCGCGTATCCCAAATTGAGAACATCCTGTTTTAAAATAACTTCCATCGTTCGTCCCTCCTTATTTTAACATATCAGCAACGTAAGGTAATAAAGCCAGGTGGCGGGCCCTTTTCACGGCCTGTGCCACTTTCCTCTGGTATTTGGTAGAGGTGCCGGTTATACGGCGCGGGAGGATTTTACCCTGTTCATTGATAAACTTGAGCAGAAAATCTGCGTCCTTGTAATCGATATACTTGATTCCGCTTTTCTTGAAACGGCAGTATTTCTTTTTTTTGGTATCTACCGCGATCGGGGTAAGATATTTTATTTCGCCTTGTTGTTGTGTAGCCATTTGTACTGATTTTTAGATTATTCCTGAACTTCTTTTTCCTTCTTCTTGTCCCTTGATTTCGCACGTTTCTTCTCGCTGTATGCAAGAGAATGCTTGTCGAGAACGACCGTCAGAAAGCGAAGGATGCGTTCATCACGTTTAAAGGTTACTTCCCATTCCTTGATGACAGAGGGTTCGGCTTTGAATTCAATCAAATGATAAAAGCCTGTGCTCTTCTTCTGAATGGGATAGGCGAGTTTTTTCAATCCCCAATGTTCCTCGTGAACGATCTCGGCCTTTTTACTGACGAGGAACTTCTGATACTTTTCTACCGCTTCCTTCATCTGTTCTTCAGATAAAACGGGAGTCATAATGAAAACGGTTTCGTACTGGTTTAACATTTCCTTTTGTTTTGTTTAATAAATAAATTGGTTTTATAAAATGGGCTGCAAAATTACGAAGAAGAAAGGAGATAACCAAATGTGTTTTGCGTTATTACGTTGGGGCGTTCTGCGTTAGAGCGTTTTGGCGTTTATTGCAGCAGCAATGCCACCGCATATGCTGAAACGCCTTCTTCCCTGCCTATAAAACCAAGCTTCTCGCTGGTCTTTGCTTTTACATTGATCCGGGAGGGATCAATCCCGAGAGTAGCCGAAAGAGAAGTGATCATCAAAGGAATAGAGGCAGCGATCTTTGGCTGCTGCAGAACAACCGTGCAGTCTATGTTTTCAATCGAAAAACCTTTCCCGGTTACCATCTGAAGTGTCTGCCTGAGCAAAAGACTGCTGTCAATTCCCTTATAATCAGCTGAAGAATCAGGAAATTGCTGACCGATATCAGGAAGCCCTGCAGCGCCGAGAAGGGAATCAATGATCGCATGGATCAGCACATCGGCATCGGAATGGCCTACGGCTCCTTTCGAATGTTCAATGAGTATTCCACCGAGCCTGAACGGAAGCCCGGGTTCAAGTTTATGGGTATCGAAACCAAAACCTACCCTCATTTTGATTTACGATTTACGTTCGGCGAAGCCGAAATGAGCACCAAATAAAATTAACAATATTGCGAATAATTACGATTTAACGCTGAACGCAATAACGCCATAACGCAAAACGCCATAACGCAAAACGCCTTTCTACTGTGCTGCCTGCTTACTCTTTTTCTCGGTGTCGAAATTAAACAGCAAGGTAAACTCCATCGTGTTCTGCAAAGGGTTATTCTGTTTAACAGGAATAAGATATGAGAAATCCAACCCGAAGACATTATACCTCAAACCGGCCCCAAGTGTAAAGAATTGCCGGTTGCCTTTGTATTTTGATTCATAGAAGTAACCTGCACGTATTGAAAACAGTTTGTTATACCAGTATTCGGCGGCGGCTGACACGGTAATTTCCTGAAGCTCTTCCTTGAAACCGTAAGGTGCATCGTAAAATGACTGCAGCATCCCGCGTACAGCGGAAACATTGTTATCCTTACCAGCGATGATAACATAGGTTTTCGAAGCACTGTCATACTGGGTCACCGGGGGAGTGGGAACCAGGAGCTTATTCAGGTCAATGGCAACTGAGATCCTGTTGTAGTCATCAATATCGAGCGTAAAAGAAGGTCCAAGCCTGAGGTTGGTAGGGATGAAGTTGCTCTGGATGGAAGCGCTGCTGTATGATATCTTGGCCCCGATGTTCGAAATGTCGAATCCAAAGTCAATAGAACCGCCACTGGTTCCCGTGATTTCCATCGGGTGGTGGTAATAGAAAGCAACGTCGGCAGCAACCGAGTAACCTGGCTTGACACTTGCATCATATGCGTTATAACCGGGGATGAGGTTTGAATAAATAAACCTGGCGGCAACCGCCCCGGAGATTTCTCTTGAAAATTTCCTGGAATAGGTAGCATCAACTGCCAGTTCATTAGGCTTGTAATTGCCAAGGTCCTTGCCGTTCTCATCGGTATAGTTGATTTCTCCCATCGAAAAATACCTGAGCGACATCGCTACAGCCTGCTTATCTCCAATTTTGTAATATCCGTAAAGTGAAGCCATACCTATGTCATTAACCAATCCCCTGAGCCAGGGAACATAGCCAATGCCAATGCCAAGCGCTTTATCGCAAAAGGCATATTTTGCCGGATTCCAGAACATCGAATAAATATCAGGGGAAGTAGAAGCTCCGACATCTCCCATACCTCCTGCCCTTGCATCGGGAGCTATCGTTAAAAACGGTACCGAGGTTGAAATTACCCTCGAACCATCCGTAGGTTCCGGTGGCAGTTGCGCAAAAACATCCGATGCCGCAAAACTTAAAACCAATAATAAAACCAAACTATTTTTAATCTGTTGCATTCGAAGAATTATTAAATATATGTACTATGATCGCCTGCAGAATTAACGAATTAACATTCTCTATATTGCTTTTGTTTAAAAAATTGAATGTATATATCTGCTTATCAATGAATTATTACAATCTTTCCAGAGGTGTTCAGAAAGGCCCCGTTCTTTCCGTTAAATTTAGCGGAAAAAGGATAGATCCCGCTGATCAGTTTGTTTCCGCTGCCGTCGGACAAATCCCAGTCAATTGTTACCGGGCCCGGTCCTGATTCGGGAAAACTTCCAGAGATTGACTTCAGTTTTATGCCCCAGAGATTATAAATATCGATAGTGACATCATAACCGCCGACAGCGCTTAAAGGGGTAAAAGTAAAATGAGTTTCAGTTTTCGCAGGATTCGGGTAACAAAATATGTTTTGAATACTGATTGATGAATCGCTCAGGATCCAGAAATAAAGACTCTGCTCGGCTGAATTATCGAACAGGTCAAAAGCTCTGAGCGTGATTTTATGCTGACCGGGTTTCAGTCCTGAATACTGGTAGCTTAAAGATCCCCGAGTAAAAGTTCCCAGCGTGGGTTCATAGTAATCGTTCATGCTGATGCCTCTTGCCCAGTCATCATCCATAACTCCTATAATATCATGCCCTATACCAAAACCGGTTGAATTAATACCTGAAGTATCATACAGGTCGGCGATAAGAAGCGGGTCCGTGCCCGTTTGTCCTCCTGAAATAAAACCGCGATTGTCTAAATAAAGGCCAATCGAAGGCCCATTGTTCTCGGGAATGATATCGGGGTCCCTTCCTCCCACAATTATATTATTCGTATAGCCCTTCGCATCAGTTATACCATTCTCGGCATAATAACTGATTTTCCCTTTCCCTAAACTAAACCCGACTTCCTTTGGCACAACAAATGAGAAACTGAATTCTCCGTTAGTCACCGGAACTTTAACCCGGCTCATAAGGTGATCCTGAAGGAGAAATTTCTGGGGATAACTTCCGTTGGCCTGGCCTGCCGTGTTGCCGAGAGTGCTGTATATCGTTGGCTTATCAAACACTTTCGCAGTAAGTACCCCGTTGAAATCATTGATGGCATTGCCCTGGTAGTCCTGTAAGCGGCCTTTTACGGTAACCGCCGACAAGCCCAAGGCAGTATCGGGCCGGCCCGGGTCCTGGTTGTTAATGCTTGTTGTAATAATATCCTGATCGGGAAAAGCGATTTGCTGAGCAGGATCGCCCAGCAGGACAAAGTTTCTAAGATAGGAATTATTCTGATTATTGTTTTTCGATATCATGATGAGGTCTCCCATCCTGATATACTTGCCATCCCTTCTTTCCATCATATGACGGAAGAAGCTTGTATCGAGCGACTGGTTTGTCCCTGCAAATGTGGTCCGGGAAGTCGAGAACATGGCAATACCTCCTCCTCCTGGTCTCACGATGATCTGTTCACCGGCAGAAAAGCGTTCCGGGTTATCGAACCTGCTGAATTCACATGTTGCTGTCACAAATACCGGCAGCCTTTCAGAATTCGTCCACGAATTGATATCTGCAATTGTGAGTACCTGCCGGTTACTCCAGCCGGTCTCGCCTCCGTGCCCTATGTAATTGATCAGCAAAGTGCCTTTTTCCACTGCATTGTTCAGGGCTTTATTGGCCTCGGGAAACCTGAACCCGGCAGGGATACTCACCATCGGGTATGCATCAAAATAGATCTTATTGACATTGATGAAGGGGTATTTCACCGTGAGTATGCCGGCAATTTCTTCCGAATTACCTACAAAATAATTCCGCTCTCCTTCATCACAAACCAGGGCCAGGTTGTTACGCCAGTCAGCGCATATGGTATCCGTTTTAGCGCTGTAATGGATGATCTTGTCTACGACATTCTTTGCCTGTTCGGGAGTGTTCACCGGGAACCTGCCTACACCGATTTCAATACTGCCTGAGGCATCATAGCCTTCCAATTCACCCATAATCCCGAAGAAGTCATCCGAAGTAAAGGATGCTGTAGTGGACATCGACTCCTGGGATTCCAGGGTACAAACGAAATTATTGTTTCCCGGCACCCTGTCCTTCGGATCATAGGAACCATCACCAAACAGAAGAAGGTATTTTGGACGGCTTGAAACCGTTCCCCTGTCGTACAGCATCTTCACAAAATCCCGGATCCCTCCCGGATCCGGCTGACCGCAGGAGAACTCATTAAAAATTTCGGGAATGGAAACAACCATGGCTTCAATTTGATTATGTGACCTGTGGAAATCGGCAAGCCTCTGAGCTTCTCCTGCAAAGACAGGAGGCACAATAATGATCATTTCCTTTGGCTGGAGTGCATGAAGGTTCTGGTTGGCGACAAGGCCGACAAAACTTATCGTATCAAAATGGGTTTCGTCAAAGGCAAAAAAAGTATGCAGGGAATCCGTTCTCAGCTTGAATTTTAAAAGACTGTCGGCAAGTGTGGTCTGAAGCTGGTATATATCAGACATGTTTGTTATATCCCATACGATAATCCCTGCCTTCGCATTTTTCATCCTGAATTCTGTTATCCAGCCGGGCCCCATTGAATTTAAATCCCGGAAGGTGAACTCATGACCTGCCCAGTAAAGCTTTCTTGCAGACTGAAGTTCAATATAATCAAGCCAACCGGTCGATGCATCCGTAGGAACATTGTATTCAAGGGATATTCTGAAGCTGGATTTCGGGAGCCCCAGAATTTCATTTTTTTCGATGGCTCTTGCATAATCCCCGGCAAAATCCAGGCTGACAGGGTCAATACTTAAACTGTCAATTTTAACTCCATTCCTGAAGACCCTGAATTTACTGTAAACATCTGAACGTCCTACGACACCAAGCTTCATCCTGGCGGAAGAAAGGCTGTCGATATAGGGGAACGAAAAGTCAAAATCGTAGCGGCTGTTGGTTTTTGTGAATTGCTCGCCCAACCATCGCTTTCCCGATCTGATGATGTTCACCTTGTCAAGTTCATGAAGTATCATGTCGTCCCAGCGTATTGAAATACGGTTGGCAGCAGTATCACTTAGAGGTTTAAAGATAACCCGCCTGCCTGCTCCGGGGCCGAAGGTCATAAAATAATAGCTGACATCAGAGTACAGGTTCTTCGAATGGGTGTATGTTTTTGTATAGTTGTTTAACTTCCAGCTGTCAGGGCCTTCGCCATAAAACAAAAAATAATCTGTTGAATCAAACTTCCCGTCACCACCATCCTGCACAAGAATTGAGATTTCCCGCAGGTCATCTATCCTGGCAGCAGCATTGGATTCAGGCACCATGCCGCTTCCATTCCCGAAGATCCGGATGTTTGCGGGATTGACCTGGGCGGGATTGATCCCCATGTTAACGAGGTCATGATAGCTGATCCGGTAAAGGCCATTGTTCCTGACTGAGAATTTGTACCAGGCCCCGGTGGATAGAACTGAGTTAAGCGAAAAGGGGGTTCCCGCGAATAACATCCATGGAATGAGTATGAAAAGCACAAGAAACCGGCCGTGTAATTTCATGAATCCCCTCTTTGGTCTAACGGATAAAGACAAGCTTTGACGATTTTGATGCGGTCGAGCCGTCAGGCAAGACCACAGTGATATGGTAAACATAAACTCCGGCGCCAAGTAAAACCCCGGAGTCCGACCGGCCGTCCCATTTAAAAGGCTCAACTCTGTAACCACCTGAATACATGGTAGTCCTGAACGTCTTTTCAAGGGCACCATAAATGGAATACACCCTGATCTCTATTTCCAGGTTATTATCGGCCTGGTTGGTCTGGAATGAAAATGTGGTATGGTCGCGGAAAGGGTTAGGATAGTTCATGATCTGCTCGAGTGCGAAGGAAGCAGTGGAAGCCACAATAAAATCAATTCCTGCCTGAGTCGAATTATCATAAACATCCCAGACTTTCACATCAAAATGATGCGAGCCATCGGCAAGTTTGAAAACGGGATACTGGATCACACCTTTTGTATACGTATCCAGGTCTGTCACATAATAATCGTTCAGCAGCATCGGGTTCTTCGTGTCATTATCCAGAATGGCTGTAATATCGTGGCCTATGCCATTACCCACGGTATTGATACCGGATTCATCAAAAACATCAGCTAAAAGGATGGGGTTCTGATTGCATACTCCCCCATTTGTAAACCTGCGGTCATTCATATACAGAGCGAGGGTCGGGCCGCTGGTATCCGGTTGGGCGTTGGCGTCATAACCTCCTATGACGATGCCTTCATCATAACCATTTGCATCCGTTGCGCTGCTGCTTGCATAATAACTTATCCTGCCGGAACCGTATTTGTAATCTATATCCTTCGGCACAATGAACGTAAACGAGAACTTCCCATTGGAAACGTTTGACTTCCCGCTGTAAACAATGTTTTTCCGCATGTAAAAAGTATATGGCGGCGCAACCTGATCATTGGCTTTGCAGATGATCATTGAAATTTTATCATATATCGTGGGCAGCACCGTTCCGTTAAAATCTGCAGCCAGGTTGCCGCCCTCTCTGACCTCTCCTTCTATCGTCACCTGTGTAAGAGCTTTCAGCGTATCATTCTCTGTAGCGGGCGATCCGGTTTTTACTGAAGTGGTAACTACATTCAGGTTAGGGTATGCAATCATCAATGCTGGATCACCAAGCAGAACGAATTTTCTGGTATTGGTGCTGTTATCGATTTTAGCAAGCCTGATCAGGTCACCCATACGATGATATTCACCATTTACTTTTTCAAACAAATGGCTGTAGAAATTCGATAAAATATAAAGGTTTTCCGACCCGAAGGTTGCTCTTGTGGTGGTGAATAATGCTATCCCGCCTCCCCTGGGGTTTAAAAAAACATACTCTCCGGCAGATATCGTCCCGGGATCGTCCATCCTGCTGAATTCGCAGGTGCCGGTAAGGAAAACAGGCAGCTTATTATAATTCGTCCAGCTCTGGATATCAGGGACTTCAAGCACACGCTCATGGGCCCAGCCCAGTTCACCCCCATGACCGATATAATTAATTAATAAGGTTCCTTTTGCAATACGCTTGTTGATGGCATCGTTGACTTGCGGGTAACGTGCCCCTCCGGGAGTTGAAACCTGGGTGTACGCATCCAGGTATATCTTGTCAATATTATATGACTTAGTAACCTTTTTTTCGAGGGTTTCCGAATCTTCCATAAATGAATTTCCTCCGCCATTGTCCTGATCGTCAGCAACAAAAGTGACGGTATTCCGCCAGTCCGATTTAACCGAATCGGAATTGCCCGAATAATGGATTATTTTGTCAACGGCATTCATCGCATCCTGATCAGTCCTGATGGGGAATCGTCCAATCCCGACACACATCAAACTACTGCTGTTTCCGCCTTTCAGCAATCCGTAATAGTCATCCGACACATATGAATCTAATGGTGAAAGCGATTCGTAGGACTGATAGGAAGGAATGAAATTAGTGTTGTTCTGAATCCGGTTTTTATAATCATAGGAGGCATCTCCTAAAAGCAACAGGTATTTAATCTGATGGACTGAAGAGGAATTGACATACAGCATCCGCATAAAATTCCTGATGGCAGAGATATCCTGAACTCCTGAAGAAAATTCATTATAAACATTGTCGGGGGTGGTCACAAAAACATTCAGCCCGGAATGGGTCCTGTGAAATTCAGCAAGTCTTTCTGCCTGATCTGTAAACCCGGGGTATGAAATCATCACGTAATCGATATCAGTGAGGCTATGCAGATTCTGGTTAGCTACCGTTCCTATGAAAGAAGGGCTCATGAACCCGCTCCCGTCGAAAGCGATGAATTCCCTGAGTGTATCTGTAAAAAGCCTCACAGAATTTGTATTACCGCTTTGTTTCGTTTCAAGGTTCTTCACATTATAGGGCAGGGTAACATCCCAGATAGTCAACGCCTGCCCCTGCCCGCTTACCTGAAACTCGCTAAGCTGGTTTTTTTTCCAGGAAGATGCATTTCTGAAATTCATCTGGCTCCCGGTCATTGTAAGAAGCCGCTTTGCATTCAGTTCAAAATAATTGAGGTAGCCCACAGCGCCTGAAACCATCGGATTGAATACGAGATTAAGGTTAATGGTCTGGTTCGATGTGGAGTAGGGTTTGCTCAAGGTTCCGTCATGACCATAATAATCCTCAAAATTGGTCGAAACAGGATCAATTGAAAGTGACATCAGAAGCTTGCCGTCGGCATTCACGTTAAAATATGAGGACACCCCGATTGATCTTGCAGCTGCATTTAAGCTTATCGTTACCGGCGACTGGGAGTCGAGGTTTGGAAATGTAAACGAATAATTCCTGGAAGTAGTTATGTCGAATATCTCCTTGTCGTACCATATCCTGCCCGATTTGATCAGGTTGATCTCATCCCGGTCGTACGCAATATAGTCGTTGAAACTGGTGTAGGTTGCATTCGCAGGGGCACTGATGAAAGCCATGGTCTGTATGCGTTTCCCTTCTCCCTGATCACAGTTGAGGAAATAACAGCTCTGATCGGAATAAATATTTTTAATATGATGGTAGGCATTGTCTGTTTTACTGTATTGCCAGCGATCAGGTCCGCTGCCATAAAAAAGTATATAATCCCCTTCATTAAATTGTCCGTCATCCTGCCCCGACACAAAAATCGTGTTCTCAACAAGGTCGTCGAAAGAGGAGCTGTCGTTTGATTCGGGCAGCATCCCACCCCCGTTACCATAGATCCTGATATTTTTCGGGTTGATGGATGCAACGGGAACGCCGGCATTCTTCAGGTCAGTGTATGAAAGCCTGTAAATGCCATCGGAAGAAATGGAAAATTTATACCAGTTACCGGCAGAAAGAACTGAGCTTGAATGGTAGGAATATTGAGCCAGGCTTTTGACTGAGGTGTTTAAAAGAAAAAAAACCAGGCTTACTATAACAAACCCTGGCAATGAAAATTTTTGTATCAATTGATGCATTTTACTGCCTGTTATATAGATGACCGCAAATTATAGCTTAAGGTTTGCTGAGATTTAAATTATTTTAAATACGAAATTATCATACTTAACGTTTTATTCTTTTTTATATTGCAGAAAAGACCGAGCCTGCTTCGTGATTTTTTTTCTAAATTTGAAGTCTTTTTAGCCGTTAACCGGAAAACCGTGATTGTGAACCGAAGAACATTTTTTACGGTAATTTTTTTTCTTGTATGCCTGTGGACTGCTAATGCCCAGGATCCTGAGTTCTCACAGTTTTATGCCAACCCTCTTTACCTGAACCCCGCCCTCACCGGTGCCACAGCCTGCCCAAGGCTTGCCGGCACTTACAGGAACCAGTGGCCGGGACTGGGAAATTCTTATAACACCTATAGTTTCTCTTATGACCAGGGTGTCGGATTCCTTCATGGTGGCCTGGGGCTTCTGGTCATAGCCGACCGTGCAGGGGGAGGCAGCCTGAATACTACGACGATAGGACTTTCATATGCTTATAAGTTCAATATTACTGAAAGGCTGAATGCCAGTCTGGCGATCAGAGGTTCTTATTACCAGAGGCGGATCGTATGGGAGAACTTCATCTTTGAAGACCAGATCGATCCGAGAAGCGGTGAAGTGGTCAGACCCACCAGTGAGCCACAACCAGGCAATTCAACCATCAAGGCAGTTGATTTCTCTGCCGGGATGTTTCTCGATTATGACGGACTGGTTTACGGTGGATTTGCTGTTGACCACCTCACGCAGCCAAGGAATGGATTTTATATTGACAATGATTCCCGGCTGCAAATGAAATACACGGCTCATGCAGGCTCGGTCATCAACCTTAAACAGGGATATGCGTATGATGATGACCGTGAGTTTTCAATTTCCCCCAATATATTGTACCAGCAACAGGGCAGTTTTCACCAGCTGAACCTCGGAGCATATTTAACATTCGATCCTCTTGTCTGCGGGTTATGGTTCCGCCATAACTTTGAGAATCCTGATGCAGTGATCATCCTGGTGGGGGTTCATTATAAAAACCTGAGGGTAGGATACAGTTATGATCTGAATGTATCGAACCTGTTTTCAGTGTCAGGCGGGGCTCACGAGGTTTCCGCATCCTGGCAACTCCCCTGCTATGAAAGAAAAAGAAAGATCAGGGCAATAAAATGCCCGAGATTTTAGTTATATAACATACATTTGCAAAAAATTTCACGGATGAAAGTTCAAAAATGGTTTCATGTAAGCGCTATCGTAACAGCCATCCTGCTTACAGGCGCCTGTAAAAAAGAAGTTTCACGCACGACAGGATGGGAGTATAATAACTCCAAGAACGGCGGTTTTGAAGTACGTCCGTTCCAGGACCAGGGCACAGGCCCGGGACTGGTTTTTATTGAGGGTGGCACATTCACGATGGGCCAGACCCAGGATGACGTACTGTACGAATGGAACAACCAGCCGAAGAGGGTTACCGTGACCAGCTTCTATATGGATCAGACTGAAACCCGTAACATGGATTACCTGGAGTACCTGTACTGGCTTAGCCGTGTTTACGGGGCCGATTATCCGGGCGTTTACCGTAAAGCACTTCCCGACACCCTCGTGTGGCGCGACCGCCTTGCCTTTAACGAACCTTTACTGGAATATTATTTCCGCCACCCTGCATACAGGAATTACCCCGTGGTTGGCGTATCCTGGGTGCAGGCAAACGATTACTGTGCATGGAGATCCGACAGGGTTAACGAAATGCTGCTCATCCGCAAAGGAATACTTTCGATGGACCCTGCCCAGAAAAACGAAAACAATTTCAATACAGAAGCTTATCTCGCCGGCCAGTATGAAGGGCTGGTTGATAAACCCATGCCCGACCTGAACCCCAACGGCACAGGTACGAGGAAAGTGAAAATGGAAGATGGTATCATGCTTCCAAAATACCGCCTCCCGACTGAAGCTGAATGGGAATATGCAGCCCTTGGCCTGATCGGGAACACCGTGTATGAAAGAGTTGTCGAACACAAAAATTACCCCTGGAACGGATCCTACGTGCGTACGAACCAATCACGCTATTATGGTACTTTCATGGATAATTTCAAACGCGGGAAAGGCGACTATATGGGCGTTGCAGGAAACCTGAACGACGGCGCGGATATCCCGGCTGCTTGCGGATCTTATTTCCCCAATGATTATGGCCTTTACAACATGGCAGGAAACGTCAGTGAATGGGTTGCCGATGTGTACCGCCCACTCTCCTTCAACGATATGTCAGACATGCGGCCTTACCGGGGGAACGTTTTCAAAACACCGGTCAGGGACGCCGAAGGCTTCCTGGCTGAAAAAGACAGCCTGGGCCACCTGAAGTACAGGAACATTACCACGGCAGAAGCAAAAGACCGTAAAAATTACCGCCAGGCCGATAATATTAATTACCTCGATGGCGATTACCAGTCGAACATCAGTACAGAATACTGGAAGGAATTCACCCGCGATTCTTCAGGGACCAACCTGATGTACCAGTATGGGGAAAGCTCCCTTATCAGCGATAAAGCCAGGGTATACAAGGGGGGCAGCTGGAAAGATCCTGCTTACTATATGAGCCCCGGTATGCGCCGCTATCTTGACGAAACAGATGCATCCGATGCGATCGGCTTCCGCTGCGCAATGACCCGCGTTGGCGGAGCTATTCCCGGCAAATAAACCGATGTTCAGCAGTCTTACTGACATTTATAATATCTTTGTTAAGCATCCTCAAGTTGTTACCGACAGCCGTGATCTGAAGCCTTCGTGTATGTTTTTCGCCCTCAGGGGTGAGCGCTTCAACGGCAATCAATTTGCTGCGGAGGCCCTTGAAAAAGGAGCCGGATGGGTTGTCATTGACGAACCTGAGTACAAAGTCAGTTCCAGATACATTCTTGTAGAAGATGTTCTTCAAACATTACAGGACCTTGCCCGGCATCATCGTGAGCAATATAACATCCCTGTGATTGCTGTTACAGGAACGAACGGCAAAACCACAACGAAAGAATTGATCAACGCAGTTCTTTCAAAGAAATACAAGGTTGTAAGCACATCGGGGAACCTGAATAACCATATCGGAGTTCCTCTCACATTGCTCAGGCTGGGAGCAGAGACCCGGATTGCTGTTATCGAAATGGGGGCCAACCATCCTGGTGAGATAGATTTTTTGTGCAGGATTGCATTACCCGACCTTGGGATCATAACAAATATCGGGAAGGCCCATCTCGAAGGATTCGGAAGCTTCGAAGGTGTTGTAACTACAAAGACCGAATTATACCGTTTTCTGGCCGGCAGTCATCAAAAGGTTTTTGTGAATTGTAACGACAGCCTTCTTATGAAACATTCCGAAGGCCTCGAAAGGATAACTTATGGATTCAGCGATTCTGCCTGGCTTCAGGGTTATACCGACGGATACGGAAGTTTTTCAGACTTTGGTATCAGGCAGCAAAACGGACAGACAATGAGTCTTCATTCAAAACTGTTCGGTGATTATAATGCAGTAAACATTCTTGCATCAGCCTGTATCGGAAGGTTTTTTAATGTAAGTGATGAGGATATAAAACTGGCCGTTGGATCATATGAACCTTCAAATAACCGTTCCCAGATCAAAACCACGGAGAGAAACCTTCTGGTGCTCGATTCATATAATGCGAATCCCGGCAGCATGGAGGCAGCCCTGAGATCCTTCGCTGCTTCAGCCTATAAGAACAAAGCAGTGATACTCGGAGATATGCTGGAACTGGGAAACGAATCAGATGCATTGCATAAGCATATCCTGGCTCTTGTTGAGGAACTGCCTTTACCCGAGGTTTATCTCGTTGGCCCGGTCTTTGCACGTATCAATACAAAAAGAGAGTTCCTCTGTTTCAGCGACAGCGAACTGGCCAGGCTCTGGTTCAGCCATCACCGCCCGGAAGGGAGATCTCTGCTGCTTAAAGGCAGCCGTGGAATTAAACTGGAAACGATTGCAGACGTCCTTTAGATTATGAAATACAAGGTGATAGGTTTGATGTCGGGAACTTCGCTGGATGGTTTGGATATTGCCTTTTGCGAATTCCGATATAAGCCCGGACACTGGGATTATTCAATTCTTCATGCTGAAACCGTACCCTATTCCGAAGAATGGTTTCAAAGACTCTCGGGCCTGCCCGGATCATCTGCTTCAGAATATGTTTCTGCAGATCACAGCTTCGGCCACCTGCTGGGAAAACTTACGAGGGAATTCATTGAGAAACACAGCATCAGGGCAGATTTCATCGCTTCTCACGGGCATACCGTTTTTCACCAGCCATCCAGGGGCTTTACGGCACAGATCGGGAATGGCGCTGCCATAAAAGCAGAAACAGGATTGCCGGTTATCTGCGACTTCCGTTCAGGCGATGTAGCTAATGGCGGGCAGGGAGCTCCCCTGGTACCTGCCGGTGACAACCTCCTTTTTTCAGGATATGATTTCTGCCTCAACCTCGGAGGATTTGCGAATATCTCATATAATTATCAGGGTAACCGGATCGCATTTGACATCTGCCCTGTGAATATCGTACTGAACAACATTGCACGGAAGGCAGGACAGCCTTATGATAAGGACGGCGAAACGGCAGCCTCCGGACGGACCGACGCAGCCCTGCTCGATGCCCTTAACGGTCTTCCGTATTACTCTGAAACCGGCCCAAAATCCCTGGGAAAAGAATGGGTTGATGAACATATCTTCCCTCTTCTCGACAGATCAGGCCTGAATAATGAAGACATATTGAGTACTTATGTTACTCATATTGCATTCCAGATTGCAAGGCAAACCGGAAATGACCCGAAACGGAAATTGCTCATAACCGGTGGAGGGACACATAATAAATACCTGGTTTCACTGATAAGCTCCCACATCAAACCCCGGTTGATAATCCCGGATATCCTTACCATAAATTATAAAGAAGCGCTCATTTTTGCATTTCTGGGTGTGCTGCATTCAAGAAAGGAGATCAACTGTCTGAGAACAGTTACCGGCGCCAGAAAGGATGACTCCTGCGGGGCAATCTATTGACTTTTGAATTTAATTGTTTTATCTTTGTTCAAATTGACTTTGAATTATAATGCTATGATTTTCTTTAACTTGTAAAAATCATCAATATGAGTTACAAAGAAGCAATTGAATATATGAATTCAAAGCTCCCCATGTTTCACAGGGTTGGAGCTGCAGCTTATAAAGCGAACCTTGATAATACTCTCGCTTTATGTTCTGTTCTCGGAAATCCTCAGAAAAGCTTCAGATGCATCCATATCGCAGGGACAAATGGCAAGGGTTCTGTAGCTCACATGCTTTCATCCATATTGCAGCAAAAAGGGATACGGGCCGGGCTGTATACATCGCCCCATCTGAAAGACTTCCGTGAACGTATACGTGTTAACGGGAAAAAGATCTCAAAAGCCTATGTCCCGGCTTTTCTTTCAAAACATATGGAAGAATTTGAAAAGATCAGCCCCTCATTTTTTGAACTCTCAGTGGCGATGGCCTTTCAATACTTTAAGGAACAACATGTACATGTGGCTATAGTTGAAGTTGGCCTGGGGGGAAGGCTTGACTCCACCAATGTAATTACTCCGCTTTTATCTGTAATCACAAATATCAGCTTCGATCATATGCAGTTTCTGGGCGACACCCTCATAAAAATTGCCCATGAAAAAGCCGGTATAATAAAACCAGGTGTTCCTGTGCTGATCGGGGAGCGGCAGGACGGAGTTGATGCTGTCTTCAGGAAACAGGCGAAGCTGATGAAATCGGAGATAAATTTTGCCTCAGACCATTTTTCCGTGGTTAAAATCAGGAACTGGGGCCGTAAGTCCGTTCATCTTAATGTGGATGCCTACAACAATGAGGAAGTCTTTCTTAAAAAGATCCCCTGCCCTCTTGGCGGAGACTACCAGATGAAAAACCTGGTCACTCTGTTGGGGATATGTGATGAATTAAACAAGCAGGGATTCGGGATCACTGCTGAACATATTAAAAAGGGAATTCGTTATTCAGCTGTCAGGACCGGTTTCAGGGGGCGCTGGCAGGTTTTAAGCCTTAAACCTCTCACTATCTGCGACACCGGGCATAATGAAGCCGGTATTATCGAGGTTGTTTCACAGATAGCGAATATATCCTTCAATAAACTTCATTTTGTTATCGGTACTGTGAATGACAAAGAGCCTGCACTTATATTGAAACATCTGCCCATAAAAGCAACGTACTATTTCTGCAAAGCTGATATCCCAAGGGGAATGGATGCAGATTCACTAAAGCTGTTGGCTGAAGAATATAAACTGAAAGGAAGAAGTTATAAAAGCGTGCAAAAGGCGTTTGAAGCTGCGAAGCTGGCAGCAGGACCTGAAGATCTCGTTTTCATAGGGGGAAGTACATTTGTTGTAGGGGAAGTCGTCTAGAAAGAATACCCTAATGCAATAAGGATGTACAATGTACAATGTACAAATTACAAATTTTGACGCCTTAACGCCAGAACGCCTCAACGCAATAACGCTGAACGCCTCACCGAAATAACACCATAATGCTTTTCATCCCCCGCTTACAAGGTGCAGGACCATCACATCATCCTTATCCCGGATAGTAGCGGTATTATATTCATCTTTTTTTACAAGGTTTCCGTTGATCCTTACAATAAGCATTTTGAAAGTGAATGTTTTTGCTTTTAATAGCTCATTCACGGTCATCATATCCTGATCAAATTTCTCCGGAGTATTATTTAATATTATTTTCATTGGGTCTGTTCGCTAATATTAGCTCCAATTGTTTATTTTATCTGCGTGCCCATTTTGGCTTCACCAAAAGCTAATCGCTATTCTCTCATTTTTTTAACAATAGTTCCAGCACTACATTTGCCTGCATGTTAGCGACAATTCCCACTCTTGGCGCAAGGGGCGGGTTCAGTTCGGAGATCCCGGTGATCTCATCCCCGCAGATATGAAGATTTCCCGTTTGCCGGTAATGGATACGTTCATTCATACCCCATCCTGCAACACCAATGCCGACAACCAGTGGTTTTTCAGGAAAGGCCGATAATACTGTTTCTATCAGCATTTCCTTCTGATCAGCCTGGTCAAAAGCTTCCACAATGATATCGCAATCCTTGAAATACCTTAAGATATGTTCAGGGTCAAGTTTGACCTCATAGGTAATAACACTTACCGATGGGTTCACCTGATGAATGACCCGCTTCAGCGCCGGGGCTTTCGATTCCCCAACCTGACTAAGAAAATAATACTGCCGGTTCAGGTTGGATTCACTGATGATATCAAAATCAACCAGGATCAGGCTGCCGATTCCCACCCTTGCAAGCGCGACAGCGCAGTTTGAACCTAGACCGCCACATCCGGCTATGCCGACAGTCTTTTTCTTAAGTTTTTCCGTTAGTGTCGCATTTGTCATAAGAAACAGTTAAACGCGTCAGGATCATGTTTCATACAAAAATACAAAAGAAATTTATTATCCAACATTCTCCTTAAAGGCATGATCAGACCAGTCGTTATGCAGAGAACGGCATATCGAACTTTTTGATTTTCGGGATATTGCGATGATTATTTTGATTATTTTTGCAATTTAATTTTTTCACAAAGCGTTCAGCTTTAAATCGTAATTATTCGCAATATTGTTAATTCTATTGGTGCTCATTACGGCTTCGCCGAACGTAAATCGTAAATCATAAATCCCCTCATATGACATTTGAAGACTTTCAAAAGACCCACAAACTCCTGGCCCGGTACAAGTACACCTGGGCTCCTATTGATAAAGGGTATAACAACCGCACTATCTACGTCAATGTCGGCGACCTTACAATAAAGGAAAAGCCTGTAAGCCAGCAGATGAAAGATAAATTTGTCGGAGGTAAGGGATTTGACCTCCGCTTGCTGTGGGATGCAACAAAACCTGATACAAAGTGGAACGATCCGGAGAATGAAATTGTGATTTCGGGCGGACCATGTTGCGGGATAACCCAGTATTCGGGTGCAGGCAAGGCAATCTGCTGTGCAATCAGCCCGCAGACAGATATTATTGTTGATTCGAATGTGGGCGGATTTTTTGGTCCCTTCCTCAAATTTTGCGGGTTTGATGCGCTGGAGATACAGGGGAAGTCTGATCAGGAGGTTATGGTAGTTTTTGAAGAAGAGAGGGAAGTGGTCGAAATCTACGAAGCAGGGGATCTGCCTACCGACAGCCATGTCCTTGCCGAGATACTGCACGAAATGATGGCTAAACCCGAAAATGAAAAAGACAAGTATAATGTTTCGGTGGTTTCTGCCGGTACTGCTGCAGATCATTCCCTGATCGGGATGCTCAACTTCACATTTTACGATATCAAGCGTAAAAAAGTCCGCCTGAAACAGGCCGGCCGCGGAGGGATTGGCACGGTTCTGCGCGACAAAAAGATCAAAGCCATGGTAGCCCACGTTAAAACAATCGGAGGGAACCGCAACAACGTGGTAAATATGGAAGCCATACAGGAACGCGGTCGCACCTTCAACAAGGAAATGCGTGAGCTTGACGACAAGCAATGCGAAATGCGTTCGAAAGGCACGGCCCACCTCACCCATATCATGAACGATTATGACCTGCTTCCGGTCCATAATTTCAAATTCGGAAGCCATCCCGATGCCCACCTGATCAAGGGCGATGTATGGAAGTCGTTTTTTACTCAGAATGTACCCGACGGATGCTGGGTCGGTTGCAACATGGCCTGTGCAAAGGGTGTCGATAATTACGAACTCCGCAGTGGTCCGTACAAGGGAGAAAAAGTCATCGTTGACGGACCTGAATACGAGACCACATCATCCCTGGGTTCCATTGCAGGCATCTTTAATCCTGATTTCACAATAGAAGCGAATTTTTACTGTGACACCTATGGCATCTGCACTATTTCCTGGGGAACCATCCTTGGATTTGTGATGGAATGTTACGAAAACGGCATCATTAATGAAGAGCGCACTGGCGGACTGAAGCTTAACTTCGGCAATGCCGATGCGGCTATGGAGCTGCTTCACCAGGTTTCCAGGGGTGAAGGCTTCGGGCTTATTGCCGGCCAGGGCGTACGAAAAATGAAGGGCATCTTTGCAAAGAACGGCTGGGGTGATCCCGGTTTCATGCAGGATATCGGCATGGAGAACAAAGGCCTCGAATATTCCCAGTATGTTTCGAAGGAATCACTGGCACAGCAGGGCGGTTATGCAATGACCAACAAAGGCCCCCAGCATGACGAAGCCTGGCTGATCTTTATGGACATGGTCAACAACCAGATCCCCACTTTCGAGAAAAAGGCTGAGGCCCTTCATTATTTCCCGATGTTCCGTACGTGGTTCGGGCTTGCAGGGTTCTGTAAACTTCCATGGAATGATGTGGAACCCGAAAACAATGCCCAGAATGCAGAACCCGCCAAAGTTCCCGAGCATGTCGACAATTATGTTACCATATTCAATGCTGTAACCGGCCTGAAAATAGACAAAACTGAACTGGTCCGCATGTCGGAAAGGGTGTATAATTTCCAGAGGATCTTAAGCATCCGCAGGGGATACGGTCTCCGGAAACATGATGCCCAGCCTTACCGTGCCTGCGGTCCCGTTACAAAAGAAGAATATGAATCAAGGGCCGACCGCTATGATAAGCAGTTACTCGAGAAAGTCGGATTCGACCCGACTGGGAAATCCACAGAAGAAAAAATGGCTGTCCTCAGGAAACACCGCGAAGACCAGTATGAAAAGCTCCTGGACGCAGTTTATGAACGACGCGGCTGGACAAAGAACGGGGTCCCGAAGATCGAACATCTGAAAAATATAGGGATGGACCTGCCGGAGGTTATTGAAGTCGTGGCACCGCTGCAATAAGCAGCGAAAAGCAAAAGGCGAAAAGCGAAATTAGTTTTCTTTTCTTGCTTTTAATTTTTGTCAAGTGCTCCTGAAGGGAGGAATCTGTTAACCCGCCTGCTTACAATGATTTCGCCTTTCGCTTTTCACTGCTCGCTTTTTATTCATAGCTAAACCTGTACCCTATCCCCGATTCGGTATTTATCAGTTTTGGACTTGTGGGGGTGTCTTCTATCTTCTTGCGCAGCTGGGCAATAAACACACGCAGATATTGTGGTTGTTCGATATATCCCATGCCCCATACTTCCTTTAAAATATACTGATGGGTCAGCACCCTTCCTTCATTTTTTGCTAAAAGAGCCAACAGTGAAAATTCAGTTGACGTGAGTTTTATCATCTCGTTATGCTTACGCACAATATGGTTCGCTATATCGATAGTTAATGGGCCGAATTCCAGGACCGGTTTGTCAGCTATACCCTGGCTTTGGCGGATAGAAACCCTGATCCGGGCCAGTAATTCCCCGGTACGAAAGGGTTTGGTGAGGTAATCGTTGGCCCCATTGTCAAGTGCCTTAATGATGTCTTCTTCTGAATTCCTTACCGAAAGAATAATGATAGGTTTCTGGTACCATTCACGTAATTTTTTTAAAATATCCAGACCGTCGGCATCGGGCAAACCCAGGTCCAGGATAATCAGAACAGCTTGCCCTGTAGCTGCCAATGCCAGGCCTTCCTTTCCGGTTGAGGCTTCTGAAATTTTATACCCGCTTGCCGAAAGGGTAATCGCGAGCAGGCGGCGAATCTGGACTTCGTCATCGATTACCAGTATGTTTCCTGAATTTACCATCTAATCTTCATGTTGACTG
Source organism: uncultured Bacteroidales bacterium (assembly GCA_903887775.1). GTDB lineage: Bacteria > Bacteroidota > Bacteroidia > Bacteroidales > FEN-979 > CAIRDP01. The sequence continues at coordinate 315,316 of CAISRB010000033.1, read as the reverse complement.
AATTGGTCGATCTCGGAGATCCTGACCGGGATTTTAATTGTAAAAATTGCTCCGCCATTCTGACGGTTTCCTGCAGTCACCGTCCCCTCATGAGCCTCGACAAAACCCTTTACTATTGACAAACCAAGGCCGGTACCTCCAGCCCTGGCATCCTTACCGCGATAAAATTTATTAAACACCGATGACAATTCGGAAGCGGGAAACCCCTTACCCCGGTCCATCACCTGTATAATAAGAAAGCCATTATCGCAGAAAAACTTGAGCCTGATCCTGCTGCCTGCAGGAGCATTCTGTGTGGCATTCAGTATGAGATTGTGCAACACTTGTTCAATAAGTCCAAAATCAATATTTACAAGAGGCATATTTTCCGGAATGACGACCGAAAGTTTGAACGGCTGCAACTCCTGTTTAAGGGATTCCGATATCCTGTGTGCAAGGTCATGTACATCGCACCACTTGGTGTTCAGAGTAATACGGCCTGATTCAAGACGGGACATATTGAGCAGATTTTCGATAAGCCGGTTAAGCCTGACTGAAGCCATGTTTATTTCGGCATACAGTTTTTGTTTCGTCTCTTCGGGATAAGCCTGAGCTAAAAGGGTGTCGGATGCTCCCATGATGGATGCAACCGGTATACGCAATTCATGGGAAATCGAGTTGAAAAGTGTTTTGTAGAGTTTATCCGATTCATTAAGCAAGTAAGCTGTTTTGGAAACATTACGTAAAAATTCACGTTCGTATTTTCCTGAGATCTGCGAAAGAAATGCCTCCCAGAACTGTTCTTCTCTCTGAGTAAACAAATTGGCATGTTTTACGGCAATGACACCCATATTATCTATGTTTCCGGTCAAAGGGTAAAAAGTAAAGTCAGTAGACGGAAGGGTATCTGTGTTTTTTCCTGCTTTCGAAGAATGGCGGAACACCCAGGCGGCAATACTTAATTCGTTTTCTGAAAATGAAATCCTGTTTTCGTTCTGAATATGATTCTCAAACTGGTTTACTTCGTTCTTAAGAAAGATGGCACAATCCAGTTTAAAATACTTTTGAATATAGCTTGCCGCAATTTTTGTTACTTCATCGGTACCTGTTGCCATTGATAAGTCCCTGGTAAGCTGATAAAGTGCGTTGGTACGCTCTTCCCGTATCCTGATTCTCGACTCCTGCCTCCTCACCCGGGAAGTAAGTATCCCATTTAGCAAAGCAATAATAAAGAACATGATAAGCATCAGGATATCTTCGGTTTTTTCAATATGCAGTGTAAACTCCGGAGGAAGGAAAAAATAATCCCAGCTCAGGGCGCTAAGGCTTGCTGCAAGTAAAATCGGGCCTGTTCCGTAGAAAAGGGACAGGATTGAAACCAGGAACAGGAGGATAAAAGAAACTACCTGGTAACCTATATACTCTTTCAAAATGAAACATATGAGGGAGGATATAATAACCATGAAAGAAGTTATAAGGTACTGGGGTATATGCGACGTAATTGAAGGAATCGAAAAACGCTTCCTGAAATTGTCTCTTGAGAGCCGGTCGGAACCGAGTATATAAACATCAATATTTCCGCTGTACTGAATCAACCTGTTTACAAAATTGCCAAGTTGCAGCATGGCTAAAATATTGCGGACCCTGGGCTTGCCAACGATGATATGAGTAATATTTTCTTTCTGGGCAAAATCCACAATCGCTTTAACGATATCGGAGTTTGTAATTATCCTGACTTTAATTCCAAGTTGTTTTGCAAGGTTGATATTTTTATCTAACTGCTCCTGTGCTTTTGATGTCAGCCGGTGCAGGGTTTCCACGTATATGGCCTGGATGTCAGCGTCCATTGCGTAGGCAAGGTTTTTAGCCCATCGCAACAATTTACCTGAATAGGGGCTTGGTCCAATGCCAACTAAAAGATGTATGCCGGTTTTCCAGGGACCGCGGATACGTTTATGCTGCATGTAATCATGAAGCTGCTTGTCAACCCGGTCTGCAACAATGCGTAATGCCATCTCACGCAAGGCCGTGATATTTCCTTTCCTGAAAAAATTTTCTATGGCTTCTTTTGAACGATCCGGAGTATAAACCTTGCCATCCGACAGCCTCTGGAGCAATTCATCAGGTGTAAGGTCAACCAGTTCAACTTCATCAGCATTTTCAAAAATTTCATCAGGCAATGTTTCACGGATCCGTATCCCGGTAATCTGGGCAACGGTTTCGGAGCGGCTTTCAAGATGCTGAACGTTCAGGGTTGTATAAACATTGATCCCATTATCTAGAATTTCCTGTACATCCTGGTAGCGTTTTGCATGCCTGGTCCCGTTTACATTGGTATGTGCTATTTCATCAACCAGTATAATCTGAGGCTTCCGGGCAATGATGGCGTCAAGGTCCATCTCCTCGATGCTGGTGGATTTGTATTCAAAGGTTTTACGGGGAATCAGTTCAAAACCTTTGGCCAACCCGGCAGTTTCACTGCGGTTATGTGTTTCAATGTAACCTATGATTATATCACGGCCTTTGATCTTTTCGGCATGGGCAGCCTGAAGCATAGTATAGGTTTTACCCACACCTGCACACATTCCGAAGAATATTTTCAGGGTGCCCCGTTTGTTCTTCTCTTCCTGGCTCATTAAAGAGGCCAGAAGTTCATCGGGATTTGGCCTGTTATCGCTGAAACTGTTCACTGTATTTTATCAGTAGCTAAGTTAAGTAATAATACATTGATCCTTTCTTCACCCAGGCATAAAAACTGTGGAGCTTCGGTAAGCTCCCTGATACATTGCCGCAGTTTTTGTTCCTGGGCAGCATTGAAATTACGGGCTTTTATGATTCTCCCAAGCTGCATTAATGCAGCTTCTGGTGATATATGGGGATCAAGACCGCTGGCCGACATAAAAACCATTTCAGACGGGATCCCGGCCATGCGGTCCAGGTGATTGAATGAAATAAATTGAATTTTACATGAATCAACGAATTTCTTTAGTTTCAAATTAGTTAACCCATAATTTGAACCTCCTGAAGGCAGAGGGTTATATGAAACAGCTGAAGGGCGGGATGAAAAATAGGCAGGGCTGTTAAACTGTTGCCCGATGAGCTCGCTTCCGGTTATTTTATCTCCTTTGACTACAAAACTGCCATTTGCTTTCGCTGGAAAAACAAACTGTGCAATTCCGGTGACGAGAAGAGGGTAAACAATGCCAGTTAACAGGGTGAAAAACAGGAATATTTTTAAAGATATCAATACTGTTTTCATTATGAAGCTTGTTTAAAGATTGATTAAAATATCTATCAGTTTAATACCAATAAAAGGGGCAATAATCCCGCCCAAACCGAAGATCAACAGGTTACGGGTCAATGCCGTGCTGGCAGAAACCGGTTTGTAGCGCACACCCTTCAGGGCCAATGGGATTAAAAGAACAATGATAACTGCATTGAAAATTACTGCACTCAGGATGGCGCTTTGAGGAGAGGCCAGGTTCATTATGTTCAGGGCTGAAAGGGGTCCGGAACCATTTTCCCCCGAATAAAGTGAAAGGGCAATTGCAGGGATGATCGCAAAATATTTTGCAACATCGTTGGCAATGCTAAACGTTGTTAAAGAGCCGCGGGTCATCAGCAGTTGTTTACCCACTTCAACCACTTCAATCAATTTGGTGGGATTGCTGTCGAGATCAACCATATTACCGGCTTCACGGGCAGCCTGCGTACCAGTGTTCATCGCCAGGCCCACATCGGCCTGTGCCAGGGCCGGTGCATCATTGGTGCCGTCTCCGATCATCCCCACAAGGTGGCCTTTTGCCTGTTCATCACGAATCCGGCGCAATTTGTCTTCAGGCCTGGCTTCAGCCATGAAATCGTCAACTCCTGCTTCAGCCGCAATTGCAGCTGCAGTGAGGGGATTATCACCGGTAATCATTATCGTTTTAATACCCATTTTCCTTAATTCGGCAAAACGGTGTTTGATGCCGCCTTTTACAATGTCTTTAAGGTGAATAACCCCCATTACCTTGTTATCTTCCGCAACGACAAGGGGTGTTGCCCCTTGCCGGGCCAGTTCCGAGACAATATCCTGTATCTCCTGGGGATAAAAACCATTATTGTTTTGTATAAAGGTCCGGATGGCCTCGGATGACCCTTTACGGATCCTGTGAATAATGTTGTCATCTGTTTTTAAATCAACACCGCTCATTCTTGATTGCGCGGTAAAAGGGATAAACGTGGCATTGAGCTGGTGGACCTCACGGCCGCGAATATTGAATTTTTCCTTCGCAAGAATTACAATTGAACGCCCTTCTGGTGTTTCATCCGATAATGATGACAGCTGGGCTGCATTTGCCAGTTCTTCAACCTTCACCCCTTCAACAGGGATAAAATCAGTCGCCATCCGGTTACCCAATGTTATAGTTCCTGTCTTATCCAGCAACAGCACATCAACGTCCCCTGCCGCTTCTATCGCCCTGCCGCTGGTAGCAATTACGTTACGCTGTATAAGCCTGTCCATCCCGCTGATCCCGATAGCGCTAAGTAAACCTCCTATAGTTGTAGGAATCAGGCATACCAATAGCGCAATAAGTACCGGGATCGTTAAGTTTTGCGACATGGGCAATCCGGAAGCAGCCAAGCAGTATCCGAAGAATGCAGGAAGTGTAACTACCACCAGGAGAAAAATAATAGTCAGGCCCGAAAGAAGCATCAAAAGGGCAATTTCATTCGGAGTTTTCTGACGTTTAGCCCCTTCAACCAATGCAATCATGCGGTCGATAAATGTGTTACCGGTTTCCATTGTAATACAGATCAGTATCCAGTCGCTGATAACCTTTGTCCCGCCTGTTACTGCCGATCGGTCTCCTCCGCTTTCCCTTATGACCGGTGCTGATTCACCTGTGATTGCTGATTCATCAACGCTTGCAATACCTTCAATGACTTCCCCGTCCGACGGTATAACCTCGCCTGCCCTGCACCTGACAATATCTCCTTTTTTTAGTTCTGTTGCATTCACCGAAACCTCTTGTTTGCCCACGATCCTGCGAGCCATAGTTTGCGTACGGTTCCTCCGCAGGCTTTCTGCCTGTGCTTTTCCCCGTCCTTCAGCAACAGCTTCAGCAAAATTGGCAAACAATACCGTAAACCAAAGCCATACTGCTATCTGAAGGTTGAACGATGAGAAACTTCCCCGAAAAATCCCTGAAAAAACGATGATGGTAGTAAGGACCGAACCTATTGCCACTATGAATATGACAGGGTTCTTAATCTGCAAAGCCGGGTTCAGCTTAATTACACTTTCCTTTGCAGCCTGGAATAAGATCTTTTTATTGAAAAAGCCTGTATTCAATTTTGTGCTCATATGATCAAAATCTTAAAAGGTCATTCCTGCATTCATCAGTAAGTGCTCAACCAATGGGCCCAGTGATATTGCAGGGAAATGCGTTAAGCCGCCAATTATAAGGATCACTGCTATCAGCAAACCTATAAACAACCCATTATCAGTGCGGAACGTACCTGCCGACATGGGTGTGGTTTTCTTTGTTCCCATACTTCCTGCTATGGCCATAACCGGAATAATGACCCCAAACCGGCCGATGAGCATTCCAAAGCCAAGTGTCAGATTGTAGAAAACTGTATTTGCATTCAAACCGGCAAACGCGCTTCCATTGTTCCCGGCAGCCGAACTGTAGGCATACAAAATTTCAGAAAGGCCATGAGGCCCTGCATTATTAAGGCCCGACAGGCCGAATGAACTTACCGAAGCCCATGCCGAGAATAGTTGTATCACCACATTTGGCAAAAGGATTGCAATGATGGCCATCTGGACCTCAAAAGCTTCAATTTTCTTGCCCAGGTATTCCGGGGTACGCCCTACCATAAGCCCGGCAATAAATACAGTAATAATTATAAAAACCACCATGCCATACAAGCCGGAACCTACACCGCCGAAAATAATCTCACCCAGCATAAGGTTGATCATGGCTATCATGCCTGCTATGGGAGTAAGGCTGTCCTGCATTGCATTTACAGACCCATTGGATGCAGCCGTTGTGGAGGTTGACCAAAGTACACTGTTGACAATCCCGAAACGAGTTTCCTTCCCCTCCATCAGGCGTAAATGTCCGAAAACAGGATTGGCTGAGTACTCAGCGTAAAGTGAAATACACAATCCCGCAATCAGCAAGATCAGCATTACAGAAAAGATTGTCCAACCCTGCCGGATTGAACCGACCATTTTTCCATAGGTGTAGGTCAGAGCAGCCGGGATAAGAAGTAAAAACAACATCTCAAGGAAGTTGCTGAAAGGAGTGGGGTTTTCGAAAGGATGTGCGCTATTGGCGTTGAAGAATCCTCCTCCGTTTGTACCGAGCTGCTTTATTGCAATCTGGGAAGCTGCCGGTCCCATGGGAATTATCTGTTGCGCCCCGCTCAGGGTGTGAATGCTTTCATAAGGTTTAAAGTTCTGAACCACACCCTGCCCGACCAGTACAATGGCAAACAGGACCGAAAGCGGCAGAAGAATGTACACTGTTGTGCGTGTAAGATCAGTCCAGAAATTCCCGATTTTTTCTGTGGTTTTCCGCGAAAGTCCCCTCACAAGCGCCAGTAAAACGGCAATCCCGCTTGCCGCGCTTACAAAATTCTGCACAGCTAACCCGGTCATCTGAACGAAGTAGCTAAGAGTTGTTTCCCCGGCGTAAGATTGCCAGTTTGTGTTTGTCATAAAGCTGATTGCCGTATTGAACGACAGCTGCCATGATACATTGGGAAGATGTGCAGGATTCAGGGGCAGGAATGACTGTATCCGCTGCATCAGGAACAGGAAGACAAATCCAATAAAATTAAATAAAAGCAAACCGAAAGTATATGACTTCCAGTTGGATTCTTCATCAGCCTGAATTCCCGAAAATTTGTATGTTAATTTCTCCAGCCACCCAAGAACATACGACATAAAATGTTTTTCCCCCGAAAACACCTTGTACATATAATTCCCTAAAAGGGGTGTCATGCAAATTAATACGCCAAAGAAGAGTAATACCTGAATTAATTCCTGTGCAGTCATCGTTTTAAGATTATTTTTCAAAAGAAAACCTGCCGGTTCCCAAGTGTTTCAGATTTCAAAATTTTTCAGGTTTTACAAGAGAATAAAAAAGGTATCCAATAATGAACATGGCAATAAAAGCCCCTATTATATACCCGGCGCCGGTACTCATTTCAAAAAAAGATTTAGTTGCAGCCACAAACATCATTGCTATCATATGAACTCGTTTTAACCGATGCAAAATTGCAGCTGAATAAATAAGGATTTTGAAAGGAAGTTTCCCGGGATATAAATAAATTATAAAAATCAGTCCATAGCAGCCTGATTTTTCAGAAATTGCAGAGGATTTCAGATCCCTCGCATAAAACCTCAGTATTTATGAGATTCATTACACCTTACCTGGCAATCTGCCTCATTGCCATTACAGCGAACCTGCACGCCCAGCCCCACGCAAATTATGCCATTATCCCTGCCGGCCAGCCTGCCGATTCCATACTGAAAACAGCAGCACATATTTCACCTTCAGCAAGGCAGGCCGCCTGGCAGGAATTGGAATTTACCGTGTTTTTTCATTTCGGCATCAATACGTTTGCCGGCCTCGAATGGGGGAATAAGGATGTCAAAGCGAAAATATTCAATCCTTCGGAACTGGATGCAAGGCAGTGGATACGTACAGCAAAAGAAGCCGGGGCAAAGCTTGCTATCCTGGTAGCCAAACATCATGACGGGTTTTGCAACTGGCCAAGTAAATACACTGATTACAGTGTTAAAAACACGCCCTGGAGGGACGGCAAAGGTGACCTTGTCAAAGAGGTTTCCGAAGCCTGCAAAGAGTACGGACTTAAATTCGGGGTTTATGTCTCTCCCTGGGATATACATTCTGAATTATACGGGACCGGTGAATACAACCAATATTTCAGGAACCTGCTGACGGAAGTCCTGACCCAATACGGTGAAATCGACGAGGTCTGGTTTGACGGGGCCTGCGGTGAAGGTCCAAACGGGAAAAAACAGGTATACGACTGGATGGGATATTATAAACTGGTGAGGGAACACCAGCCTAAAGCGGTTATTGCAATCATGGGGCCTGATGTGCGTTGGGTTGGCACTGAATCGGGCTATGGCAGGGAAACCGAATGGAGCGTGGTCCCCCTGCCCACTGCATCCCTTGAAAGCCTCGAAGGAAGTGCAGGAAGCACTCCCGCTCCCGGCATATTTTTACCGCCCGGAGATATAATGCAGGAAGACGTGGGCAGTGATGAAAAAATAAAAGATGCAGCCGGGCTGGCCTGGTACCCTTCGGAAGTCGACGTATCGATCCGCCCGGGCTGGTTCTATCATGAGAAAGACGATTCACTCGTGAAAAGCCCTGATAAACTTGTTGATATATGGTTCAGTTCAGTAGGCCGTAATTCAGTCCTTCTTCTTAACCTGCCTCCCGACAAACGGGGGCTTATTAATGAGAACGATGTTAACAGCCTTAAAGGCATGCGAGCCATCCTGGATTCGGCATTCCGCAACAACCTTGCAGCCGGTGCTGCAATAATACCGGCAAATGGCAATCCGAAGTTTAAACCCGAAAACATGACAGACTCAAAACCGGGGACTTACTGGACCAATAAAAAAGGGAGCAAAACCGCTTCAATGATCCTGGATCTTAAACAGCAATGTTCGTTCAATTGCCTTAGCATACAGGAATATTTCAGGGACGGGCAGAGGGTTGAATCCTTTTCTCTCGATATTCCTGATGGCAAATCATGGAAAACTGTTGCTTCGGGAACTACGATAGGTTACAAAAGGCTCCTTCGTTTCCCTTCGGTTAATACCAGGAGTGTGAGGATCACAATAAACTCTTCAAGAGATAACCCGGAAATTTCAGAAATCGGTTTATATTCGTTGCCTGAACGACTTATTCCGGTGAATTTACAAAAACATTAAACAATGAAGGCAGATAAAAAACTCCGGGCACGACTGCAGACCGAGGTTGATACGGCCTATCTGTACCGTCGTGTTGCAGGGATGGAGGATGATGCCGAGATAAGCTCCATCTACCTTGAAATGGCAAGGATAGAAGAATTGCATAAAGCTAAGGTAATGGAGAAAGTGCGGGCCATCGATAAGGCTGCAGCTGAACCGGAACCCTCGCTGAGGGCAAGGATCATCTCAAAGCTTGGAGGCTTGTTCGGCCGGAACATGATACTTGGAATCCTGCTTGAAGCTGAAAAAAGTATCACAAATGCCTCCCTCAAGAAGAAGGATAAAAGCGGTGAAAAATCAAACGGGGCCGAAGACAGGCATGTCAGGATACTCCAGTCGCTTGACCAGTTAAGCGGAGAAAAAGTCAGAAAAATGGAACGCGGCCATCGAAATGTCGGCGGCAATGCATTAAGGGCTGCCGTTTTGGGAGCCGATGACGGGCTTGTCAGTAACCTCAGCCTCGTTATGGGTGTGGCCGGGGCAACACAGGGAGGCAATGCAGTACTCATCGCAGGGCTTGCCGGTTTGCTTGCAGGCGCCTTTTCGATGGCCCTGGGTGAATGGATATCCGTAAAAAGTTCACAGGAACTTCTCGAAAGGCAGATAGAGATCGAAATGGAAGAGATTGAAAACAGCCCGGAAGAGGAATTTCAGGAGATCATCCTGCTTAACAGGGCTAAAGGAATTCCCGAGGATGAAGCAAGGGAGATAGCCAACAAAATCTTTTCCAATAAGGATAATATGCAAGCCTTGCTGGTTAAGGAAGAGCTGGGGCTGAATCCTGATGATCTGAAAGGCTCTGCCTGGGAAGCAGCAATAGCATCTTTCGTGCTTTTTGTCACAGGGGCAATCATTCCGCTTGCACCCTTTATTTTTCTAAAAGGTCAACAAGCTATCATCACATCTGTTGTGCTGAGCACTGTTGCCCTGTTTTCGATCGGGGCTGCAATTACCCTCATCACAGGTAAGCCGGTCTTCAAATCGGGAATGCGCCAGGTTGTCATCGGGCTGGCTGCCGCAGCTGTTACTTTTACCCTGGGAAGACTGATCGGCGCAAACCTCTGACCCGGGTTTACTCTCCTGCCCCATCCGTTTCCCTAAGCAGGAATAGTCCGTTCAAGGTAAGCAGAATAATCCCTCACCTTGGGATGGTATTCTTCATCCATCAGGGGTGATGAGATCAGGTAGTCTGCCGTGGATCGGTTGCAGGCTGAGGGAATATTGTACAGTACGGAAATCCTGAGCAGGGCTTTTACATCCACATCATGGGGATGGGGCTGCATGGGATCCCAGAAAAAGATCAGAATGTCAACCCTGCCTTCTGCGATCATCGCGCCAAGTTGCTGGTCACCGCCGAAAGGGCCGGATTTAAGACGTATTATTTTTATCTGTGTATTCTTTTTCCTGTCATCAGGTCTGACCGGTTTATCCTGTTTAATGACCGAAATATCCTCATCAGGGGTTTCAATACCCTGTTCGATTTTACCCATAAGGGTATCACTTACCAGTTTCCCTGTAGTACCTGTACATATCAGCTGATGTTTCATCAGGATCTGCCAGTTCCAGCCAACCCATTCCACTATATCCTGTTTGCAATTGTCGTGTGCCACGAGGGCTATACGTTTCTTTTTTACTGTTGCCATGGTCTCATATTAAAAGACAAAGATACGACATCTGGATTTGTCATACATTTGTCAGTGCATTCAGCTAAATTATTCCAATATGATCCCAAATCAATGGTATGTCATCCTCGAATCCTGTGAAATCAGGAAAAACCAGATCAAGGGCTTTACACGCTTTGGCGAAAAACTCCTGGCCTGGAGAGACTCAGACGGAAAACTTGCCGTGTTCCGCGACAAATGCCCTCACCGTGGTATTCAGTTCAGTCTTGGAAAGATCAGGGACAATCATCTCCAATGCCCGTTTCACGGGTTTGAATTCGACACCACGGGCAGCTGTGTTCTTATCCCTGCCAACGGCAAGTCATCACAGCCCCCTGCTTATATCAGGGCCAATGCCTATCCCCTTAGGGAAGCCAATGGCTTCGTTTATGTCTGGTACACCCCTGATCCCTCTGCCGGGCCTGCAATTCCGGCAGAGAACCTTCCCGAGGTCCCCTGGTTCGACAATCTTGACGACAGCCTGGTTTCTTCAGGCTTTACCGACCTCTGGAAAGCACATTATTCAAGAGCAATAGAAAACCAGCTTGATGTCGTACATGTCCCTTTCATCCATAAAACCACCATCGGCAGGGGCATAGGGCCGATCGTGAATGGTCCTTATATAAAGGAGACTGCAAACTCAATTTCTTTCTGGCCCTTCAATGAACCGGACAAAGGACAGAAACCCCTCAGGCCGGACCAGGTTCAGGAACCTCCGAAAAAAAGCACCTACCTAACTTTCATCTTTCCAAACCTCTGGCAAAACCATATCATGGATTCGATGAGGATAATCGTTGCCTTTGTCCCTATCGACGACAACCATACATTATTTTACCTGAGGACATACCAGAAAATGGTGAAGCTACCGGTCCTCAGAGAGCTGTATTTCGCCTTCACAAAGCTCTTTAACCTGATCGTTCTGAAGCAGGACCGGACTGTGGTCGAAACCCATCAGCCCCAGGCGACATCGCTTAAAATGGATGAACACCTGATATCAGGCGATCAGCCTGTCATACTGTACAGGAAGATGAGGGAAAAACTTAAAGTCATGAGCCATGAGGCATAAGATATATTCCGACGTTCAAGTCATGGCTCATGCCTCATGGCTCATGCCTCAATGGCATTTATCCGCCTTCATATAAGGATAGGTGAACTCAGTCGGGGGGATCAGGGTTTCCTTTATCGTCCTTGGGCTGGTCCAGCGCAAAAGGTTCAAATGGCTCCCGCTTTTATCGTTCGTTCCTGAACCCCTTGCACCCCCGAAAGGTTGCTGCCCTACAACCGCTCCCGAAGGTTTATCGTTGAAATAAAAATTGCCGGCTGCATACCTCAGTATCCTGCAGGCTGTGTTCAGTGCTTCGCGGTCTTTCGAGAATACAGATCCCGTAAGCGCATAGAGTGAAGTCTGGTCGCAGATGCGCAAAGTATCTTCAAAATTGTTGTCCGAATACACATAGACTGTCATGACCGGGCCGAATATCTCCTCTTCCATCGATTTGAAATGCGGGTTTTTCGTACGGATCACGGTAGGTTGCACGAAATAGCCTTTTGATTTATCTCCCGTGCCTCCATATACGATTTCGGCATCATCCGACTTCTTTGCATATTCAATATATCCCATGATGTTGTCAAAGGAGGCTTCATCAATGACTGCATTCATAAAATGGCTGAATTCACGCACATCACCGACTGTCACGGTCGACAGCATCTCCCCTATCCTCGTTTTGATATCAGGCCATAATGAAGCGGGAATATAAGACCGGGAAGCTGCCGAACATTTTTGTCCCTGGTATTCGAAAGCGCCCCGGACTATTGCAACAGCCACTTCCTGGGGGTCGGAAGAAGGATGGACAAAAATAAAATCCTTGCCCCCGGTCTCCCCGACTATCCTCGGATAAGACCTGTAGCCGCTCATATTATCAGCGACACTTTTCCATATTCCGTTGAAAACACCGGTGGAACCTGTAAAATGAATGCCCGCAAGGCTGCGGTGGCCCAGCGCCGCTTTCCCGATGAGGCTTCCTGAGCCGGGAATAAAATTGATAACCCCATCAGGCAATCCGGCTTCCCTGAATATTTTCATCAGGATATAGTTGGAAAGTATAGAAGTCGATGAAGGCTTCCAAACCGTTGTATTTCCCATGACCACAGGCGCCATGTTCAGGTTTGAGGCGATGGCGGTGAAGTTGAACGGGGTGACCGTGAAAACAAAGCCTTCCAGCGGCCTGTATTCAATGCGGTTGATGATCCCCTTCTGGGAATGCGGCTGCTCCTTGTATATCTCCGTTGTGAAATACGCATTGAACTTGAGAAAATCTATGCTCTCGCAGGATGAGTCGATCTCGGCCTGGAAAACGCTTTTACCCTGCCCGAGCATCGTAGCTGCGTTGATGAGCTGCCTGTATTTTGTTGATATCAGTTCGGCGGCCTTCAGGCTTATTGAAACACGCTCAACCCATGAAACAGATTCCCATTCTTTATGCGCTTTGAGCGCGGCCTCAATGGCCATTTGAACCTCTTTCTCCCCGGCCATATGGAAATTTGCCAGTACGTGCTGATGGTCGTGGGGCATGATAACCCTGCCTGTCTTACCTGTCCTGACTTCCTTGCCCCCTATAAGAAGGGGAATATCGAGGATCTCACTGCTCATCCTATCAAGTTCTTCATTCAGCATTTTTCTTTCCCTGCATCCGGGGGCGTAGTTGAGAGTGTGTTCGTTTTCGGGCCTCTCAAGATTAAAAATTGCGTTGTTCATGTTATTTTTATTTAGACTGATTCCGATTTTTTTGCAAATGTATCCAATTATTTTTTAAACGGATATCTGATTCCCGGGTCCGGGCCTGTTTGTTTGTGAATTACCGGCCCTCTCCCGGACTGCAAAATTAAACTTTTTTGCGTTATGCTTTTTCATGCATATCGTGAAAAACAGTATATTTGTTGCTTTCGGAATGTTGTTTGAAACCATTGTAAATACCAATGAATCAGGCTATGGAAACAAAATTCAAACCCAGGCTCGATCAAATTAAACTGGATTACAAGATCTGGCTTGCCGATAAGGACGGGAACGGTATCCTTGGGGATGGCAAATGGAGAATGCTGAAAATGATCGGTGAAAAAGGTTCCTTAAAGGCAGCCTGTGAAGAGCTGGGCTATACCTACCGCAGGACCTGGGGGAACATTAAAAAGATAGAAGATTTTTTCGGTTTCCCCCTGCTTGAGAAGCACCGGGGAGGAGCCGAGGGAGGAAGCATGGCACTGACCGAAGAAGGGAAATTGCTGGTCAGGGCATTTGATAAATTTCATTCCGGTGCCGATACTTTGATTCAAAAAGGGTTCATCAAATTCCTGGATGATATTTCCAATAAATAAAGACAAACACTGACAAAAATCCGATCTATGAAACGACTATTATCGATTCTTGTATACAGCATGCTTGTGCTGCCTTTTACCATTGCCCAGAAACCTGCCGGCCTCAGCGGGGATCTCATCATTTTTCATGCCGGCAGCCTTTCGGTTCCGATGAAAGAGATCAAAGCTGAATTCAACAAGCTTTATCCCAATGTGAATGTTTTAATGGAACCGGCAGGCAGCGTGGAATGTGCCAGGAAAATCACCGACCTTAAGAAACCCTGCGACATCATGGCTGCTTCCGATTATAAAGTGATTGATAAACTGCTTATCCCGGCTTATGCCGACTGGAACATAAAATTTGCAGCCAATGAAATGTGCATTGCTTATACCGATAAGGCAAAATACAAGGACCGGATCAATGCAAAAAACTGGTATGAGATCCTCCTGAAACAGGACGTTGCATTCGGCCGTGCCGACCCCAACGCCGATCCCTGCGGATACCGAACGGTGATGTGCATGCTGCTGTCGGAAACGTACTATAAAAAACCCGGCCTTGCCAAACAGCTCAGTTCAAAGGACCTCAATTACATCAGGCCGAAAGAGGTGGATCTTGTAGCATTGCTGGAATCAAACAACATAGACTATATATTTCAGTACAGGTCGGTTGCAGTGCAGCACAATCTGAATTACCTGATCCTCCCCGACCAGGTCAACCTGAAAAACATTAAGTATGCTGATGACTACAGCAAGGCCGTGGTTGATATCAAAGGCAAAGAACCAGGGAAAACAGAGCAGATGAAAGGAGAGCCAATGGTCTATGGGGTAACCATGATCAGGAATGCTCCGAATAAAGAAGCCGCCTTAGCCTTCCTGGAATTCATGCTCTCAAAGGACAAAGGGATGAAGATCATCAAAAAGGCTGGTCAGCCCTCGGTGATCCCTATGGAAGAAAAAAATTATGCCGCGGTTCCCGGCCGTCTCAAACCTTTTGTAAAGAAGCCGTAAACAGGCCCTAATATGAAAATCAGGTATATCATTGCGGCAGGAATATTGTGTATTTTACCTTCGAGGTTTATGGCACAGGATAACAACAACACGAAATCTCCCGATAACGGGCTGAAACTTGTTTCGGCGGCTGATCCCGGCGACAGGAACAACAATTTTTACGACAATGCCGACACCTATGCCCTGCCGGGAGGTGAGATCACCGTTGAGGGAGAAGTGGAAAACCCCGGCAAAGTCGATTTAACGGCTCTTCTCAAACATTCAATCATCGTCAAGGAGGCGGTGCTTGGGGAGGATGGGAAAAACCGTTTTACGGGCGCTTACCGTTATGACGGGTATTCCCTCTTCGACATCCTCAGCAGCAGGATACTGAAGAAAAAGAATAAGCAGGAGTTCTCCCCCGTTATTGACCTGTATGTAATTATCGAGAATGCGAAAGGTGATAAAGTCGTTCTGAGCTGGGGCGAGATCTTTTATCCGAACAACCTGCACAAATGCATAATCGCTACAGAAGTTACGAGGATAGTTCCCAGTAAAACGAAAGATCTCTGGCCCCTTCCTTCGGAGCGTAAGCTGGTAATGGGCAATGACCTGCTGGGCGAAAGAAATATAAGCAACCCGGTTAAAATCACTGTGAGGACACCGTCAAGAAGCATCCCGGTAAACAGGGACCTGACCCCCCTTTATTCGCCCGGTATAAGCATCACCGAAGGGAGTAAAGAGCTTCGAAAGATTGATTCGATCACCCCTTCGGCACAGAGTGAAACATACAATACGGTTTTTTACGGAAGGGGAAGGGGCATACACAGTACCACGCCTTTTACAGGCATAAGACTGAAAGACCTTCTTGATGGTTACATCAAGGTAAATCATGAGAACCTTCAGAAAACCCTGCTTACCTTTATTGCCATCGATGGTTACAGGACGGTGTTTTCATTGAGTGAGGTAATGAACCGCTGCGACCAGGAAGAGGTTCTTCTTATCCCTTATGCCGGCAGGGAAGATGGTGGCAGGTTCAGGTTATTTCCTGCCTGTGATTTCTTTTCCGACAGGGCAATCAAGGCCATTTCAGAGATATCGGTAACTCCCGCTGAATGAAAAAACAAGGGCTTCAGTGGGTGTTTTCGATACTGGGAGGTTTGATCCTGTTGTTTGTCCTGGGCCCTGTTCTTGGATTGATGTTCTCATCATCCCCCCATAAATTATTTGAAACTGCACAGGATCCCGAAGTCAAGAACAGCATCATGCTCACCCTGAGCACTTCGATGGCAGGCACACTTCTCTTTGCTGTTGCAGCCATTCCTTTTTCATGGATACTTGCCAGGTACCAGTTCCCCCTGAAGAAACTGGTCACAGCCATTATTGACCTGCCCGTGGTGATCCCTCATTCGGCTGCCGGCATTGCGGTTCTGGGTTTTATTTCAAGGGATACCTGGCTCGGCAAGGCGAGTTCAATGGCAGGATTTAACTTCGTCGGCCATCCTGCGGGCATTATGCTTGCGATGGCGTTTGTGAGCCTGCCCTACCTCATCAATGCTGCAAGGGATGGTTTCCTTTCGGTTCCCGAACGCCTCGAGAAAGCTGCCCTTACCCTGGGAGCATCGCCCGTAAGGGTCTTTTTTACGGTTTCCCTGCCCCTGGCCTGGAAAAATATTTTGTCGGGGCTCATACTGATGTTTGCCAGGGGGATGAGCGAATTCGGCGCTGTGGTCATTATTGCGTATCATCCCATGATAACCCCTGTTTTAATTTATGAACGCTTCACTTCGTTCGGATTAAAATATGCCCAACCGGTTTCGGTGCTCTTTATCCTGGTCGTCCTTGTATTTTTTATGATCCTCCGCCTCCTGCTTTCAAATACAAAAAAAAGCTGAGCCCATGCTTAAACTTACAGGCATTAACAAGGACTTTAAAGGTTTCATGCTCAGTGATATTTCTTTTACCGTTGAGAAGGGGGATTACTTTATCCTGCTTGGCCCTTCGGGAGCCGGTAAATCCCTGTTGCTGGAGGTTATCGCCGGCTTGGCGATATCCGATTCAGGCAGCCTGGAACTTAACGGGAGGGACATCACGCATATGCCGATACAAAAGCGAAAGGTAGGATTGGTTTTCCAGGATCACGCGATTTTTCCTCACCTGAAAGTCAAAAGTAATCTTGCTTACGCCCTTCACGGGCAGCCAAGGGAGAGCATTCATCAGAAGATCAAGGCTATGAGTGCAAACCTGGGCATTGGCGAACTGCTTGAGCGTTATCCTTCGACCCTGTCAGGTGGCGAGTTGCAGAGAGTTGCCCTGGCCCGCACGCTGATCCAGGAACCCGAAATCCTCCTTCTTGATGAACCCCTGGCATCGATGGACACCCGGCTGAGATCAGGCACCAGGTCATTGCTGAGGCAGATTCACCGGGGAGGACAGACCATAATTCACGTCACCCACGATTATGAAGAGGCCCTCTCGCTGGGGAACAGGATCGCCGTGATGGACCACGGGAATATTCTGCAGACGGGTACGCCCGATGAAGTATTCCATAGCCCCAGGAACGGGTTTGTAGCTCATTTCATCGGGATCAGGAATTTCTTCCCGGCAACAATAAGATTGTATGACGGAATCCCCTGGGCCGAAACAAGCAGGAATCTGAAAATACGGGTTCAGCAGGGACAAGATAATGAGTCGGGATTCGTTATGATAAGGGGTGAAGATATTGTTCTTTCAGCATCGGCCCTGGATTCATCTGCGTCGAATGTATTGGCAGGCAGGGTTCAGGAGATCACTGCCACACCCCTCGGATGCGATGTATGCATTGAATGCGGTGAAACAATTCACGCTTTGATTACCCGTGAATCCGTCGAAAGAATGAAGCTGGATGAAGGGTCGGAGATATGGCTGAGCATAAAAGCTACTGCAGTTAAATTTATAGATGAATGATACCGTTTGAAGAAGCTTTAGAGATTGTTTTAAATAACGCCATCCCTTCAGGAGAGGAAATGCTGGGCATTGAATCCGCTGCCGGCAGGGTTTTAAGCAGGGATGTGTTTTCGGATATCGACATGCCTCCTTTCGATAAATCGGCAGTGGACGGGTTTGCATGCAGGATACAGGATGCAGTATACGGGATGGAATTCCGACTGCTTGAGACTATTCCCGCTGGAACAGTACCTGAAAACCCTGTTCATGAAGGTGAATGTTCGAAGATAATGACCGGCGGCATGTTGCCGGCGGGAGCCGATACAGTAATCATGGTTGAGGATACGGAGATGTCATCCGCAGACCATATAAAATTCACAAAAGAAAAGACTTCGGTAAATATCTGTTTCAAGGCCGAAGACATTAAGAAAGGCCAGAAGGTTCTTGAAAAAGGGACCAGGCTCGAGCCCGCCCATTTTGCCGTTCTCGCCACTGTAGGAAACACCAGAATATGGGTAGCCCGCCAGCCTCATATCGGGATCATCTCAACCGGGAATGAGCTGGTTGAACCGGAGCAGGTCCCTTTTGGGTCACAGATACGGAATTCAAACGCCTGCCAGCTTGTCGCCCAGGCCCGGCAGATACCGGCCTTATGTTCATATTTCGGGATTGCCGATGATTCGCCCGAAGAGCTTAATGACAAGATCTCTATGGGCTTGTATGAAACCGATATCGTAATACTTACCGGGGGAGTTTCAATGGGTGATTTTGATTATGTGCCTGCAGCCATCGAAAGCCTGGGGGCAAAGATCCTGTTTAAAAGCCTTGCCATACAACCCGGGCGGCCCACCGTTTTTGCCCGTTATGACAAGCAGTTCATCTTCGGCTTGCCGGGAAACCCGGTTTCTTCATTCGTGCTGTTTGAACTGATGGTTAAACCCTTTGTGCTGAAAATGATGGGCTGCAATGAACAGCCCAGGCTGCTTAAACTGCCTATGGGTATTGATTTTTCAAGAAAAAAGACGTTGAGGAAATCAGTTATTCCTGTGATTGTGGATGAGGGAGCTGTGTACCCCCTCGAATATCATGGTTCGGCGCATATCAATGCATACACGAAGGCCGGCGGCATGATGATCGTGGACATAGGGCAAACGGAAATTAAAAAAGGGGAAACGGCCAATGTACGACTCCTTTAACCGCCGGATCAATTACCTCAGAGTTTCAGTAACCGACCGCTGTAACCTCCGCTGCACCTATTGCATGCCGGCCGAAGGTGTAAAAATGCTGTCACATGCCGATATCCTTACATACGAAGAGATCATCGAGGTCATACAGCTGGCGGTAGCTATGGGGATTGATAAAGTACGGATCACCGGGGGCGAACCGCTGGTAAGGAAAGGCATTGTGGATTTCATCGGCCGGGTTGCAGGCATTCCCGGGATCAAAGACCTGGGGCTTACAACCAACGGAATCCTTCTCGGGGAATTCGCCATGGCCCTTGCCGGTGCAGGGCTTCACAGGATTAACATCAGCCTCGACACCTTGGATCCGGCCAGGTACTGGGAGATTACCCGGGGCGGCGACCTTTCAGCTGTTTTAAGGGGAATCGAAGCTTCACTGAAGGCCGGGCTGAAACCTGTAAAAATCAACTGCGTAATCCAGAATTCTTCGGATGAGCCCGATGCGGCTGCCGTTCGTGAGTTTTGCCTGGCTAACGGACTGGAGGCACGATTCATTCACCAGATGGATCTCGGGGAAGGCTGTTTCACGATAGTGGAGAACGGGCACGGAGGCGACTGCATGCATTGCAACCGCCTGCGTTTAACCGCCAACGGCAGGATCAAACCCTGCCTTTTCAGCGATCTGGAGTTCGACATCCGCACACTGGGAATAAAAAATGCGATTGAAGCTGCAATCGGGTTGAAACCCAAAAAGGGAACAAGCAACAGTTCGGATTTTTTTCATAATATTGGAGGATGAATGAGGATTTACGATTTACGTTCGGCGAAGCCGTAATGAGCACCAATAAAATTAACAATATTGCGAATAATTACGATTTACGAATTCATCATTTCGCTACCTCGCTATTTCGCTATTTCGCTACCTCACTACCTCACTACCTCGCTAATTATCACATATGCCAAACCTGACACATATTAATTCCTCCGGCAAGGCTTCGATGGTCGATGTATCGGCAAAGCCCGACCAGGTTCGGACTGCTGAAGCGACCGGCCATATAATCCTCGCCAGGACTACGATCAGTCTCATCCGCCAGAATAAGATGAAGAAAGGCGATGTGCTGACCGTGGCAGAGATTGCAGGGATACAGGGAGGGAAAAAAACTTCTGAACTTATCCCTTTATGCCATCCGCTGAGTATAACAAAAATTGAAGTTAAAGCCAGCCTGGATAAAACCGGTGTCAGGATAAACAGCCTCGCCCGTTGTAAGGGAAAAACCGGAATTGAGATGGAGGCACTTACTGCTGTTTCGGTTGCCCTGCTTACGATTTACGATATGTGCAAGGCTGCAGATAAAGCGATGATCATTGATGAGATCAGGCTGTTAAGCAAGACGAAGGAAGACATTTGATTTAGCTGTGATATTCAGTTTATGGAGGAGTTTAAAGTAGTTTCGGTTAATATTTCTGAGAGAAAAGGAACAGTTAAAAAGCCTGTGGCAGGTATCACACTAACCCACCAGGGTGTTGAAGGCGATGCTCATTCCGGCCCGTGGAACCGTCAGGTAAGCATTCTTGGGATGGAAAGTATAAGAAAGTTTGAAAAACAGGCAGGAAGGAAGGTCTGCCCGGGTGAATTTGCCGAAAACATCACCCTCGATGGCTTTGATTATCTTAAGATACATCCCCTTGACAGGTTTACCTGCGGCGATGTGGAAATTGAGATAACTCAGATCGGCAAGGAATGTCATGGAACTTCATGTGCTATTTTTAAGGAGGTGGGCGATTGCGTAATGCCAAAAGAAGGAATTTTTGCCCGTGTACTGCATCCCGGTCACATTAAAGAGGGAGATGTTGTTGAATTTCATCCAAGAATGTACCGTGCCCTGGTTATTACCCTCAGCGACAGGGCCAGCGCCGGGGAATACGAAGATAAATCGGGTGCCCGCCTGCAGGAAATTCTTCAGAATTTCTTCAAAGAAAGAGGCTTGAACCTCTTTATCCATTATACGCTTATCCCCGATGACAGGCATAAACTCGAGGACCTCGTGCACCAGGCTAAAGATGAGCTTGTCGATTTTCTGTTCACGACAGGAGGGACAGGAATCGGCCCGAGAGATTTCACAATAGATATTATAAAACCTCTTCTGAACAAGGAAATTCCAGGTATTATGGAGATGATCAGGATGAAGTATGGTGCGATAAAACCCCAGGCCCTGATCAGTCGTTCAGTAGCAGGTGTTATGGGAAAAACACTGGTTTTTACTCTTCCTGGCAGCGTGAAAGCCGTGAACGAATATATGGATGAAATCCTGAAATCACTCCTTCACCTCGTAAATATGATGCACGGACTGGATATGCATTAGAAGTGTCAGTTAGATTCCGGAAACCTTCCATCGGGAAATCTTTTCATGTTTCTCTAAACTGCCTGATTCAATACTTTTGTCGAAACACCATAAGGGTACTCTTAAACCAAGAATAAATACAACAGTTTTGCCCACCCAGGGAATATCTGCTCTTTCTGCAATTAGTGACCTGAAAAATATCTAATAATCGATTGACTTTCCTTTTTTTTAACTTATATTTCGGAACAGTTTACATTATTCAAACGAAAAGGAGGCAACATGAAAAAATTAACTTTTACAACAGCGCTTCTGGTTGTCATTTTAATGATTTTTGTCTCATTCAGAATAGCTGACCCGGACCCCGCCTATATCAAGGCTTTTGGATTCGGCTCCATCTGTGTTTCAATGAAAGGTTATCCTCTGAAAGATCGGTACGACGCAACTCAATTCGATTTCAGGAATGGAAAATTTTATGTTCCACAAGGAGGGACCATCGACCTCCGTGCCTTTCTTCCTAAGGGCACAACTTACGGTGACCTGATCAATAAATATACTTCAAACCATCCAAAATATAAGGATGTGATCGAGGTTCAGAGTTACTGGAAGATCTATTCCAATTTTGATGATGTTGGAAATAACCTTTTTACGGCCTGGCCTGCCAATTCTATTGATATGCTACACCAGAACAAACCCTTGTGGTTTGAACCCACGAATACAGAAGGATCTTTCAAGGAATGGAATACCTCGGGTCAGGACTTTACCGATTCTGATAATAACCTGCAACGTGACGTTGGTAACTGGCTTTCGAAAGCGAAACCAGGGTGGCAGCTTTATATCCTGCATACGATCGGTTTCCGCAGAAATTGCCCTGAAGACAAATACTGGGACTCGCAACGTCTTGAATATATTGTCCCTATTTCTTTTGAAATGGCACCGCCAATTGCAACCTGTATCGTGGAGGTAAAGTGATGTGACAGAAGAGTCCGGCACAGATTCCGGGACAGTCTCTCTTTTCTGATTTCCCCGGCCTTAATAAGAGTCTGTAGTTTGCATGAGACAGCCTCTTTGTTAAGGGTCGTAAAGTTGATCAGCGATAAAATTTTCCAGAAAGAACAGTAAATGAGGTTCATGGAAAAAGAAAAACCCAAATAATAATCCTTCATGATTATATTAAAAGGTTGAAGGACTCTTTGGGATTGGCCAGGCTATTTGCAAAAATTGACCAGGAGATAAGGAAAGTAAAAAAAAATATTATTTCCCATGATAAAGAACTTACCACATCCTTCAGGGAAAACCGTGAGAAAACATTCACAAAAGAAGTGAGATCATTTATATTTGCATCCTGACTTTCTTAAGGCTACCTTTGAAAAAGCTACCATAAGGCATCAAATGAGCATGTCCCTGCGGGCAAAAACCGGGCATCTCACTCCAGAGACCCTGCTCGGAATAGATATCGGTTCTGTTACAATTTCTCTTGTTCTGATGGATTTGTCAGGTCAGGTTCAGAAAACTTGTTATCTTTTTCATAAAGGGCAGATAAGGGAATGTCTCAGGTCGGCCAGCCATCAGCTTGATCTGTCAAACCTTAGAGGCATTGCTGTTTGTTCAGCCCCCTGTTTTAATCCTGAGCTGGTGTCTTCCTTTAATCCCCAGCTTGCTGTTATCAGGGCGACAAAATTATTCTGCAGCCATGCAAAATCCCTGCTGTTCATTGGCGCTGAGAAATTCAGCCTGATCAGATTCGATGAGCAGGGGAATTTTGAATCGATCAGGTCAAATTCCTCCTGTGCCGCGGGTACCGGAAGTTTTCTCGACCAGCAGGCATTCCGGTTGAATCTTTCGGGAATTGCAGAGCTCAGTGAAATTGCTTTAAGGAACAAGGGTCCCATTCCCGATATTGCATCCCGTTGTTCGGTATTTGCAAAAACAGATCTTATCCATGCGCAACAGAGGGGTTTCTCCCTTGAAGCCATATGCGACAGTTTGTGCAAGGGACTGGCTGTAAATATTGTGGATACACTGTTCAACCAGGCTGAACCTTTGTTCCCTGTTTTTATTGCCGGGGGTGTTTCGAGAAATGCGGCTGTGATAAGGCACCTCGAAGGGCTTCTGAATACCAGGTTTCTGCTGCATGAATATTCTCACTGCCTGGGTGCTGCCGGGGCCTGTTTTTTATGGCTGCAGGAGAAGCAGGTCTGTTTAAAGACGATGATCAGGTCCCTGGATGAAATATTATTACCTGATGATACCGGGAAAATCTATTTTTATCCTCCCCTCGAGATAAAGCTTTCGGGGTATCCCGATTTCAAAGGGGAAGATTCATCAAACTTCAGGCCGTCTGTTTCCCGCCATCCCGCAGATGTGCAGGTTGACCAGTACGTTTCCCTGGCGAAAGGAAACAATTATGAATCCTTCCTGGGAATAGATATCGGATCAACAAGCACAAAAGCAAT
Source organism: uncultured Bacteroidales bacterium (assembly GCA_903887775.1). GTDB lineage: Bacteria > Bacteroidota > Bacteroidia > Bacteroidales > FEN-979 > CAIRDP01. Next base: position 291,430 of record CAISRB010000033.1, on the reverse strand, counting down.
CCTTACAACAACAGACCATTCCCCAATGGCCGGTTTTTATACCTATACATCAGGAAAACCGGCTGAAGCAGTCCAGGCTATTTTCGAATCCATTGAGGATCTGATGAAAAAACGGGGGATAAGCCTATGTATCAAAGGCGCAGGGACTACCGGGTCGGGAAGGAAATTCATTGGGAAACTTATTCATGCAGACCTGGTGGTGGATGAGATTACTGCGCACGCAAGGGCTGCTTTTGAACTGAACCCCGAAACAGATACTATCATTGAGATCGGCGGACAGGATTCGAAGTTTACGCTGATGCGCAAGGGGATAGTGACTTTTTCGCAGATGAACGCCGTTTGTGCAGCCGGGACCGGGAGCTTTCTTGAGGAACAGGCCAGGAAATTAGGTTGTGAATTGAGCGCCTATTCAAGTCAGACCGGGGGGGTGTCGGCCCCGCTGGCAAGCGACCGCTGTACTGTTTTTATGGAACGCGACACGAACCACTTGCTGAATAAAGGCTATTCGGTGAATGAGATCCTTGCTACCATTCTTCACTCAGTGACTGAAAATTATCTGAAAAAAGTGGCTGTTGAAGGCTCTGTTGGCAATCAGATATGTTTCCAGGGGGCAACGGCTAAAAACAAGTCCCTGGTCGCCGCCTTTGAACATCGGCTTCAGAAAAAAATATTTGTATCACCCTACTGCCATCTCACGGGTGCACTCGGAGTTGCTCTTTTGGTTGGGGAAGAAAAACCTGAAGAAACAACGTTCAGGGGACTCGGCTTCTTTAGGGAGACCCTAGAGGTCCATTCCGAGAGGTGCAGCATTTGTACGAATCATTGCCATATCAGCCTGGCTACCGTAAATGGGGAGCAGGAAGCCTATGGGTTTCTCTGCGGGCGGGATTATGAAACAAAAAAACACATCAGCCTTGATCCTACGATATTCAATATGCCTGAACAAAGGGCCAGGATACTTCACCTGAGCCAGCCTAAAACCTTCAGCCATGAGGTCATAGTCGGGTTGCCGGCTGCATTGCATATGTTTGATGACCTGATCCTGTGGAAAAGATTTTTCGGAAATTTATCCATCCGCATTGTGAGCAGCGAGAATTTTACCGACCCGGTGAAAGCCGGTAAACGGATTGCCGGCGCTGAGTTTTGTGCTCCCATCGATTCCATTCACGGGCATGTGGCATGGCTTGCCGATAAGGCGGATTTTATTTTCCTCCCGGTTTCCCTCGAAACCAGGGACAGTGACGAAAATTCGGATGGTAATTATTGTTATTATACCCAGTATTCAGCCTCCCTGGTCTTTACGATGAAAGACAAACGGATTGCCGGGAAAATGATATCCCCCATGCTGAATTTCCACAAAGGGAACAGGCATGTGATCAAACAGCTTACCGAAAGCTTGAGGCCATACCTGGGATCAGTCATTACTTCAGAAAAAGTTAAAAAGGCATTCGAAGAAGCTTTGTTTTTTTCACATGAGCGAAAAATGAAGCTGATTTCCCTGTTTAAAACGGAATTTCACCCTGAATCAGGAATATCAGTGGTTTTACTGGGCAGGCCCTATGTGGTACTTTCAAAATCGATGAATAAAGGCATCCCTGATATTTTTACCAGGATGGGGATAAAAAGTTTTTTCCAGGACATGATCGGGCCGGATGAATTTCAGCCTGAAGACACAGAGCTTTTACTGCAGAAGGTTCCCTGGTACTATGCCTCCAGAATCCTTGAAACGGTTAAAACAGCAGCCATTACAAAAAACCTTTATCCTGTTCTGATCACGGCTTTTAAATGTGCACCCGATTCTTTTATCATTGAATATTTTAAGAAACTTCTGAATGATTATGATAAACCTTACCTCATCCTTCAGATCGATGAACACGATTCGAATATGGGGTATGAAACGAGGATAGAAGCAGCAATCAGATCGTTCAGGAATCACTCAGCAATGAACCTGGAGACCCCTCAACCAAAATCGCCGGCATTTTTACCGCATCTGGAGACGAGGATCAATGGCAAGATCCTGCTGTTTCCGAACTGGGATAACCTTGTTGCGCCTCTTCTGGTTGCTAATCTCAAACGGGGAGGGATTGATGCACGGCTTATGCAATCCAGTGAAATGATCATCAGGAAGAGCATGGCCTATAATACAGGTCAATGCCTTCCGGTGAACATTGTTGCCCAGGAATTTATTGATTATGTTGAACAGCATAAGCTGAACCCTGAGCACACGATGCTCTGGATGACTAAATGTTACCTCACATGCAATCTGAGGCTTTATCCTTTTTATATTAAAAACCTGCTCGAGGACTACGGGCATGGTTTTGAAAAAGCATCCGTGTATTTTGGCCTGCTGACCCATTTTGAAATAGCTTACAGTACCGGATATTACGCCTACTTCGCATACCTGCTGGGTGGTCTGATCAGGAAACTGGGATGCAAAATCAGGCCCTATGAGATCGTCAGGGGTGAAACGGATGCTGCGATAGAAAAAAGTATTGGGATTCTTGAGAAGGCTTTTCTAGGAAATCGTCCGATAGATGCTGCTGTGACAGAAGTGATCTCCTTTTTTGATAAAATCGAAAGGAAGCCGGGAAAAAAGCCCCGGGTTGCAATTTTTGGCGATCTGTATGTGAGGGATAATGATATCATGAACCAAAACCTGATCCATGATATTGAAGAAAACGGTGGTGAAGTGGTTACTACACCATATACCGACCTGGTAAAAATAATGATCGAGAATCAGATACGCCGCGCCGGTGCTCGTGGCGACTACTTCAACACAGCTCTGTACAGGGTGATGATTTCGAGCATTAAAATATTTGAGGACAGGTATTACAAACTATTTAAAAAATATCTTGGGAACAAACCTGTAGTCGATCCGGTAAGGCTTGAAAAAAATCTGGCAAAATTCAATATCAGCCCTTTTCATTCCGGGGAATCCTACGAGAACATATTGAAGATCTTTTACGTAATTGAAAATTACCCTGACATCTCCCTTTTTGTGCAAACCAATCCTGCTTTTTGTTGTCCGGCTATGGTTACTGAGGCGATGGCCCGGGAAATCAAGAAAATTACGGGGATACCGGTGTTGACTCTGACCTACGACGGAACCAGCGGCAACAAGAACGATGTTATAGTCTCTTACCTGAACTCTGCTGTTAATACAGCAAATGCCGGCAAATCAACAAATCTGGCTGTTGATAAAACAAAGGCACCGTAAAATGAAATTCATTGCAGTTCAATTTGGAATTTTGATTTAATTTTACTTTTCTGTGGCGCATTAGTCAGAATCTTAGAGAAGACAACGAATGCACATTACAAAGTATTGATTCACAATTATGATAATTTTAAAATCAGATAAAGGAATTAACCGATATTTAGACGAACCTTCGCGTAAGTGCTTCAAGGAGTCATGATGACGAAAAGCAAATATAATTACCCTGAAACCGATATGTTTGCATTCTAAGCAATAGAAAATATTTTATACTGAAGCAATGCAATTGACTCTTCTATCGCCCCGTAAATCACTGAACAAAGCTTTCCTCAAGGTAAAACCCTCAAGGAGTGAAATTGAACTGTTCAAGAAAAACCTGATCGGTTTGCTTGATGGTCTCGATAAAACCGAATCGGAAGAGCATAATAAAAATGACCTGGGCGATTTTCTCAAGAATACCTTCTACCATCCAAAGTTTTATATCAATACCAAAGACCGCACCGATCTCGTAATCCATAATAGCCCCGATTCAAAGACCTTCCCGGCAGTGTTGATCGAAGCCAAAAAGCCATCGAATAAAGGCGAGATGATCCGGCCCGACAACCTGAACGCAAAAGCTTTTCAGGAACTAATGCTGTATTATCTCCGCGAACGGATCACAAACCATAACCTTGAGATCAGGCATCTTGTGGCTACAAATGTGTATGAATGGTACGTGTTTGATGCCAACTTCTTCGAAAAGACTTTCGCACAAAACAAGATCCTGGTTAAACAGTTCACCGATTTTGAGGAAGGCAGGCTGGCCGGTACAACCACCGATTTCTTTTACAGGGAGCTTGCCGAACCATTCCTGGCAGCCTTAACTTCCGAAATTTGTTTCACCTGGTTCGATTTCAGGGATTATGATAAACCCCTGAGAAATGAAGATAAAAAAGATGATTCCAAATTAATTGTTCTCTATAAGCTGCTTTCGCCTGAACATCTGCTCAAGCTACCCTTTGTAAACGACAGCAATAGTCTCGATAAGGCATTCTATACCGAATTGCTCCACATTATTGGGTTAACCGAAACAAAGGAGGGCGGTAAAAAGCTCATCGGCCGTAAGAAGGAAGGGCAACGCGATCCCGGTTCGTTGATCGAAAATACCATGATCCAGATCGATAGCCTCGATATGATCAGCCGGCTTAACAAACCTAACCGTTTCGGAGAGAACCCTCAGGAACGACTTTTCAATGTTTCACTCGAATTGGTGATCACCTGGATCAATCGGATTTTATTCCTGAAACTGCTTGAAGCCCAGCTAGTCAAATACAATAAGGGTAATTCTTCTTTTTCATTTCTTACCAGTGAAAAAGTACAGGGATATGATGCCTTGAATAGTTTATTTTTCAGGGTACTTGCCCGTAAGCCGTCCGAACGTGATCCTGCAGTAGCCATGTTATTCGAGAAGGTTCCCTACCTGAACAGCTCGCTTTTTGAACCTACCGAACTGGAACGGGAAACAATTTTTATAAGTAATCTGCAGGATGATTGCCTCATTCCAATTCATTCCGGGACCGTGCTGAAAAACAATACCGGCAAAAGATTGGCCGGATTATTAACCGGATTGGATTATTTCTTTGCCTTCCTTGATTCCTATGATTTTTCTGGTGAAGGCGCTGAAGAGATCCAGGAAGAGAATAAATCGCTGATCAATGCTTCGGTTCTCGGTTTGATTTTCGAAAAGATTAACGGGTACAAAGACGGCTCCTTCTTTACCCCCGGGTTCATCACCATGTATATGTGCCGCGAAACAATTCGCCGGGCGGTGGTTCAAAAATTTAATGACCTGAAAGGCTGGAATTGCCAAAATCTGGCTGGCTTGTATGATCAAATTGACGATAAAAAGGAAGCCAACGAGATTATCAACCAGCTTAAGATTTGTGACCCTGCAGTGGGTTCCGGTCATTTTCTTGTTTCAGCCCTGAATGAGATCATCGCTATAAAGAGTGAATTGAAAATATTGTCCGATAAGGAAGATAAAAGGCTGAAAGAGTACCATGTTGAAGTAGCCAATGACGAGCTTATCGTTACCGACGAAGATGGGGAATTATTTGAGTACAATCCCAGAAGTCCCGAGAGCCAGCGGGTTCAGGAAGCGCTTTTCCGTGAAAAGCAGACTATCATTGAAAATTGTTTGTTTGGCGTCGACATCAATCCTAATTCAGTTAAAATTTGTCGTTTGAGATTATGGATTGAATTGCTCAAGAACTCTTATTACAAGGCCGAAAGCAATTATACCGAGCTTGAAACACTTCCGAACATTGATATCAACATTAAATGCGGTAATTCCCTCATCTCCCGCTATGCGCTGGATGCTGATATCAAGCAGGCGTTGAAGAAAAGCAAATGGAACATTCACAGCTATCGTCTTGCCGTTATGACCTACCGTAATGCCCGGGGAAAAGAGGAAAAACGTGAAATGGAACGGCTGATTGAATCCATCAAGTCCGATTTCGAAACAGAAGTAGCCGCCAATGACAAACGCTTAACTCAGTTGAAAAAACTCAATGGAGATCTGTTTACCCATACAAACCAGACCTCCCTGTTTGAACGATCAAAGAAAGAACTGGCCGAATGGAATAAAAAGGTAAATGAACTTACAGGTAAAATCAAAAAACTTGAAACCGAACTCGAAGAGATCAAGAACAATAAAATCTATGAAAATGCCTTTGAATGGCGTTTCGAATTCCCTGAAGTGATTAATGATGAAGGGGATTTCGTTGGATTTGATGTGGTGATTGGGAATCCACCCTATCAGTTAATTGAAAGTAAAAGTTCAGAAGGAATTTATTTAAACGAAGAGTATAAATATTCTGAAGGTAAACCGGATCTCTTTAAATTTTTTCTTGAGCGCGGTCATCAAATTTTATGTAAAAATGGATCTTTTTCATTTATTGTTCCGGCCTCATTATTGACAATCCCTTCTTGTAAGAATATTAGATCTTATTTGCTTAATCAAAATGAACTGTACGAAGTGATCAACTTTTGGGGTAGCGTTTTCGAAGAAGCTGAGGTAAATAGTATTATAATTTCAACATGCAAATCAAATGAATCAAGGAATGTTTGTGTAATTGAAGATGATTCAGAAAAGCCAACATCAGATACATTAGAAAACTCTATAGAACATAAAGTTTTCCTTAATTCGAAGTATTGGAAAGAAAATGAAAATTATTTATTTAATACCACGAGCTCTAGTCTCGAATTTGATTTGCTCAAAAAAATTAAAAAATCATCAATTCCTTTAGGGAATATTTGCAGATACACACTTGGCCTTCAGGTTTATCATAATTCAATTCATTCCAAAGAGGAAATTGAAAAAAGAGTCTATCATTCTACTGATAAACTGAATGATACGTATTTTCCTGAAATTCATGGGAGTCAGGTTATGAGATTTCATTTTTTAGAAAATTTCCAAGAATATGTTGCTTATGGAAATTGGTGCTATAATAAACCAGAATGGGTTTTCTGTGCAGGGAAAAGGGTGTTAATCAGGGAAATTCTTGGATCAGATGGATTAGTCTGTGCTCTTATCGAATTGACAGGCATCCCAAATAAAGCTATAATAATTGCTATTCCTGAAAAATTCTCAAATGAATACTTGTTAGGATTATTGAGTTCACGACTATTTACCTTTTATGTTAACAAAACAACAGAAAAAGGCAAACAGCGACTTTTTCCTAGAATTTCATTGTCAACACTTAAAAATTTACCAATTAAACTTCCGAACAAAGATTTTGAATCAAAAATTCATGATTGCGTGACCCAAATCATAGAATCTAAAAAATTAAATCCAAACGTAGACATCTGTTCTTTGGAAAAAGAGATTGATCAATTGGTTTATACCCTATATGGATTAACTGAAGAGGAGATAAAGATAATCGAACAATCATTTTAGTATGTCATATCAAAGGCCATACGAAGTTCCGGAACGGAAAAATGCAAAGGATCCTCTTTATTATGAAATGGGCAGTTCCGTCCTGAAAAATAATCTTGGGATTACTGATCCTCAGAAGGCTGCAGAAGAAGAAACGATCGGTTTCATTCAAGCTCAGGTGATTTTTACTGGTAAATTGACGAAGAAAACGAAGTTTGATGAAAAGTATATTCGGTCAATTCACAGGACTGCTCTCGGTCATCTGTATCCATTCGCCGGAAATTACCGCGATGTCGACCTTTCAAAAGCAGGTCATCATTTCCTGCCCTGCGTTTTTATCCCAAGAGGAATGATTTATCTTGAGCTGGAATTCCTGTCAAAATTGCCTTCTGACTATGAAGATGTAAAAAAATTGATTGAAGACATTGCAATTGTGCATTGCGAACTCATCCATATCCATCCGTTCAGGGAAGGAAATGGAAGGACTGCCAGGATTTTTGCCGATTTGATGGCCAACAGAGCAGGGTATCCTTCTCTGGAATTAGATAAATTCAGAATGAATAACTATCCGCAGTACATTGAAGCTTTGAATAAAGGAGATGATAAGGATTATTCAGCGATGACAGAAATTATCGGGAAGTTGTTTCCAGCTTCTTAAGTGCTTCCTTTTTAATATAGGCTTGCGTTTTTTTATCAAACCGGATTCCTTCAATTTTAGCAGATGCAATTGCATTACTGAAAATTGTGTCGAAAGATGGTTTATTTACCGGCTTAGTCTTCATATGACAAAGATACGGAAATTTTACATTATTTGATTGGGTTCAGCGACTTTATTCTTTGCAATCCAGCGATATGGCCAGTATTGTGTTTGCAGTGATTATTTTAGCGTAAGAAGTTATGTTTGGGTTTTCTGTGCGTTGCCTTCGGGATTTGTAAGCCAACTTATCTATTTTCCTATTTGATTATTTTGGGGTATTTCTCTCTATTTTTCTATATATTTGACAAATAAAAGCGACAAATTAAGTAGGTTAAAATCCATCCGACATAAAAAATTATACGAAAATAAAAATATGTCAGAAATTATTTGAAGACTTCTTTCACTATAAACTCACCAAGGTCTTCACCAGCGCGCTCATAACATGATCCGACACGGAGGCTGGCATCGTATGTCTGACCGTAATGAAACAACTCCCTTCTTGACTTCATCTTCCTGAGATCTATAACAGCCAGCTTTTCATTCAATGAAGTTGTTTTCACGAGCGTTATCGTCAGATCGATCACAGCATCTTTTTTTGCACCAAATCCGGACCAGCCAATTTCCGTGAATGTAGTATGTACAATTAAGGTGTACGCTGGATTATCGGAATATTGCATGGCCCTCACTCCATATTTATCCAGCTCTGCATTGAGTGCTTTTTCAAACTGAGGTTGAAAAATTGACGTTCGGTTACCAGTCCATTTTGAAAGCCATTCTTCGAATGATAACCCTGCTTCTTTGGTCTTTTCCGCCTTCCTGTGTGCAATATACGCTTCTTCCGTGGCAAACTCACCCACAGCCATTCCTGAATAATCGTACTGAAGGTTGATCCTTCTCTCCGCTCTCAAGACCCTGATATCACCCGACAATAAAGTCTGTCCGAGCAATGCGGGAGAAGCAGCAAAAAGAAGCAACACCTGAAATATTATCCCGGTATTTTTCATATTTTTTTCTTTTTCTGATTGTTTGCACTCATTAATGAGATATTTTGTTTGCGGCCTACCATCTTGATTACAGCATACTCACTTATATTAACCGGAAATTGCTTTCCGGTCGTTTAGTGTGCGCCTGGGCGCAGTCTATGTTTTATAAAGTGACCCAGGGTAAAGGTCCAATTATTTTATGATTTCTCACTAAATTTAGCAATCTTTTAATGATTGGATCTTTTCCAAAAAAAGTGTGTAATTTATGCAATGAAGGTAATGAAAATCAGGTGGTTTGTCAAGTTTTTTAAGTTAATATTTCTCAGTTAACTCAATATAAAGGTAAAAAGTTTTCTTTTTACGTCAATGAAACATTAATTTGTCATCCATGAAATATAAGGATTAAGAACCATCGCAATTGTGGCCACAATCAGATAATTCTTATGAATTGCTGCCTGATTAAAGTTTGATACCGCATAGTTCATGATTCCCGGGGTGGCATAGAATCACTCCGGGAATCTTTTTTTAGGTTGAACTATTCTAAAAGGTAATGGTGATGAGTGTTACAGCGATGATGCTCTATGTTTATAACGAAAAAGGCAGACCTGCTAAGGCTATAACAATAATTTCTCATTGTTTTTTAATTAACAGACCCGTAATCCATTAACAATATATTGTTATGTAACTATAATAATCAGTGGGGAAATCAGTATAATTGTTGTAATATTCCGGCACTTAGAAAACCCGTAAATGCTTTGAAAACTGACCAAAATAATTCATAAAAGATTTTCCATTGTCGTAGACCAAACAAAAACATTGAAGTATGAAAAAAAATCAATTTCTAATCCTTGCGATAATTACTATTGTATTATTCTCTGGATGCAAGAAAGTTAATGACTCGTTGGATGATAAAACGCTGCTCAGTGTTACGATAACACAAAACCCTACGGGTGGTTCACAAATTGACCAATTAATTGTCAAATTTGATGGCACAGTTGTTCATTTATCAGTTGAAACCAGAGTTGAATGGTGGTGGGAAGATAGTAACCACGAAAATGCAATACTCAAAGACTGGGCTCCATATGGATTTTCCTCTCCCAATGATAATGCAGTGATTTCAAAAACCACAGTTTATACAGCTAAGACAGGTTACATTTTGATGAATTATTACTGGGTAAAGATTTCCTGGGATGACGATAATGGACATCATCTCGTTGAGAGCAGTAAAGCATACTGTCATGATTAAGACAAGTGCCCGGAGATTATTCAGGACTGTTTTGCGAAGTAAACAAATAGCTCCACATGCCCGTAAGCAGGTTTCCCTGGATGAGTCCCCGGCTTCATTAGAACCTTTTTCCTGTATAGACCAATGAAAAAATGGAATAGTTGCAAGGTTCAAAAACTTTCTACGAAAGGGATGTAAGCAGGTCAAAGTTACTACAAATGGCACTGCAAAATGGAATCAGCCACTAACTGCTTTTGCTGTAAGTGGCTGATTGTTGTCTTGTTCCCCCTTTTTGATGTATCTATCTTACATCATCTGACCCACTCAAACCGTGAGTTTTAATTTTACACTACCCCCTACCATCCTCTTTAAAAAAAAATAGTCTGTAAATTATTAATCTACAGACTATTGATATGTATTATTTGTACCCCGGGCGGGACTTGAACCCGCACAACCGCAATGGTCACAGGATTTTAAGTCCTGCGTGTCTACCAGTTCCACCACCGGGGCAATAATCTGAAGAACATTTCCTGCAGTATCCTGTTCGGTACTGTTGCGGTTTGGCCTTTTTTATTTCGGCTTCTCCGCGGATAAAAAAACCCTCAACTGGGAGGGTTCTCTCTGAGCAGAAGACGAGACTCGAACTCGCGACCCTGACCTTGGCAAGGTCATGCTCTACCAACTGAGCTACTTCTGCAGGGTTAATTTGAGGGTGCAAAAGTAAAATAAGTCTGCCATTCTACAAAATCTTTATTGAACTTTTTCTGAGATCCCTGTCAATTCTAGGTTTTTTTCAGCAGCTTCCTGATCTCGTTAAGCTTCATCAGCGCCTCAACCGGGGTCAGGGTGTTGATCTCGGTATTCAGAATGTCTTCCTTGATCTGCTGCAGCAGGGGATCATCAAGCTGGATGAAACTAAGCTGAAACCCCGCATCTGCTGTTTCAGAATTCCGGATGCGCGATGGCATTTTCGCTTTTCGCTTTTCGCTTCTCGCTTCTCCTGACTGCGATTCCGGATTTTGTCTGCCCAACTCCCCGGCCTGATGCGACTCTTCCAGCTGGTGCAGGATCTCTTCCGCACGTTCCAGGACGCTTGAAGGCATCCCGGCCATTTTGGCAACGTGGATGCCAAAGCTGTGTTCGCTTCCTCCCGGCTGAAGCTTCCTGAGGAAAATAATCCTGTTCCTGATCTCTTTTATTGAAATATGGAAATTTTTTATCCTGCTGTGAATCAAAGCCATTTCGTTAAGTTCATGATAATGAGTGGCGAACAGAACCTTGGGTCGGAAGAGGGAATGACTGTGAAGGAACTCGGCAATGGCCCAGGCAATGCTGATCCCGTCGTATGTGGAGGTCCCCCTGCCGATCTCGTCAAGCAGGATCAGGCTTCGGTTTGAGATGTTATTGAGAATGCTTGCTGTTTCGTTCATCTCAACCATGAAAGTGGATTCTCCTGAGGAAATATTATCGGATGCCCCGACCCTCGTGAAAATCTTATCGACCAGGCCGATGTTTGCCCTTTCAGCCGGAACAAAGCTCCCCATCTGCGCCATCAATACAATAAGAGCGGTCTGACGCAGCAGGGCAGATTTACCCGACATGTTCGGACCTGTGAGAATTATGATCTGCTGTTGCTGGTCATCCAGGAAAACATCATTGGCTATATATTCTTCCCCTGGCTTCATCTGCCTTTCAATAACCGGATGACGGCCGCTGATGATCTCCAGTTCGTAAGAGTCATTGAGCAGGGGCCTTGCATAGTGGTACTGGCATGCACTGAGAGCGAAAGAAATAAGCACATCAAGCCTTGCAACAAGAGTTGCATTCAATTGAACCGGGACAATATAATCGTTGACAAAAAGTACCAGGTCATTGTAAATCCTGGTTTCCAGTTCCGCTATCCGTTCTTCCGCATGCAGGATTTTTTCCTCGTATTCCTTAAGTTCCGGGGTTATATATCGTTCCGAATTGACCAGGGTTTGTTTTCGCTGCCATTCGGCCGGAACCTTATCTTTATGCGTATGTGTGACCTCCAGGTAGTAGCCAAATACATTGGTATACCCTACTTTCAGTGATGAGATCCCTGTGCGTTCCGTTTCCCTTTGCTGGATCCGGACAAGGTAATCTTTACCTGAATATGCTATTTTTCTGAGTTCATCAAGATCAGGGTTCACCCCCTCGCCTATCACATTGCCTTTGATTGCCAGGGCTGGTGGTTCAGGATTGAGGTCACAGCCAATTCTCTCCCTCACCTGCAGGCATGGATTTAGTTGTTCAGCTGTCTTTTTCAGCCCTTCATTCTTTAATGAAGAGGCCAGGTTTTTCAGGGTGTCTGTTGAATCAAGAGCTTTTTTAAGATGCATCATTTCCCTGGGCTGAATTTTTCCTACGGCAGCTTTCGAAATCAGTCTTTCAAGGTCGCCTATCATGGTCAGCTCATGCCTGAACTTCTCAACCATCCCGGGATCCTGGGTGAAGAACTCAACAACGTCAAGCCTTTCTTCAATAGGCTGAAGGTTTTTCAAGGGCAGGATCATCCAGCGCCGGAGCAGGCGGGAGCCCATAGGCGAAACAGTCTGATCCAGGACATCAAGGAGGGTCCGGGCATTCTCACTGTTTGGATTAAGCAATTCCAGGTTGCGGATAGTAAACCTGTCGAGCCATACATAATGGTCTTCTTCTATCCTGGTCAGCTTCGAAATATGCGCAACTTTTTCATGCTGGGTCTCGGCCAGGTAATGAAGCGCTGCACCGGCGGCAATTACGGCCGGTTCAAGGTTTGCGACCCCGAAGCCTTTCAGGGACACCGTGCCGAAATGTTTAAGCAGCAGCTCGTTCGAGAAATCATAGGTAAATACCCAGTCATCAAACGTACTGATATAAAACTTACTTCCGAAAAGCTCTGAAAATTTTTGCTTTTTGCTTTTCTGTACGATGACTTCGGTAGGCCTGAAGCTTTGGATCAGTTTATCAAGATATTCAGGGCCTCCCTGTGCGAGGTAAAACTCCCCGGTAGAGATATCAAGAAAAGAGATGCCTGAGATCCCAGGCTCAAGATGAACCGATGCAAGGAAATTATTCTCCTTCTGATCCAATATTTTATCATGGTACGAAACGCCGGGAGTGACCAGCTCGGTTACACCTCTTTTGACTATGGTCTTCGTAAGTTTCGGATCTTCAAGCTGATCACAGATCGCCACCCTCAGGCCTGCTTTAACAAGCCGCGGAAGATACAGGTCAAGGGAATGATGGGGGAAACCTGCAAGCTCAATATACGAAGCAGCCCCATTGGCCCTCCGGGTAAGTACAATCCCCAGTATGCCTGAAGCCCTGATGGCATCCTCCCCAAACGTCTCATAAAAATCCCCAACCCTGAAAAGCAGCAGGGCATCAGGATATTTTGATTTGATGGCATTGTATTGCTTCATCAATGGCGTTTCAGCTATTTCCTTCAGATTCTGCTTCATGATGGTTAATGACTGCGGATGACATTTTCCCCACCCCGGCCAGTTTCCAAAAATACGATTCGCAGCGTAACACTTTGCCCCTTTGTTGAAAAGTCGGCAAAAGAATTATTGAGCCATGAGGCATGAGCCATGAGCCATGAGCCATGAGCCATGAGCCATGAGCCATGGGCCATGAGCCATGAGCCATGGGCCATGAGCCATGAGCCATGGGCCATGAGCCATGAGCCATGAGCCATGAGCGATCAGCCAAATTGATGTAACTAGCGAAGCAATTCACACAAGCCGCATAAATTGAACGAGCATTTTGCATAAGCGGCATCAGGTGTAGCGCAGCGAACCGTAGCCGCGTTGCAAAGATGCGAGTGAAAGCGGCGTTGTGAAGTTGCGAGCGAAGTGACACCGTAGCTGCGGTATGAAGTTGCGAGCGATTCCCTATCTTTGTGTTATGGAGCGCCGCAAACTAAGCATGCCCGAACTCAACCGCCTGAGTACTGAAGAATTCAGGGCAGCTGAGAAATTTCCGCTGACTGTAATATTGGATGATATCCGTTCACAAAACAATACAGGATCTGTATTCAGGACATGTGATGCCTTTTTGATTGAAAAGATTTATCTCTGCGGGATTACAGCCACTCCACCGCACCGGGAAATCCATAAAACTGCCCTCGGGGCTGAAGAATCAGTGAAATGGGAATACTGCGCTTCCGCCACTGAAGCCATCCTGCAATTAAGGAAATCGGGTTATCTGGTGCTGGCTCTGGAGCATACGACTTCAAGCCTGAACATCAGGGATTATATGATCCCGGAAGGCAGTAAAATTGCGTTGGTTTTTGGCAATGAAGTGCAGGGAGTCAGCGAAGAAGCCATCAACCTGGCCGATGCCTGTCTTGAAATACCCCAGTTCGGGACCAAACATTCAATCAATGTGTCTGTGGCTGTTGGGATTACGTTATGGGAAATCCTGAAGAAAATAAAATTAATCTGAACCTTGAAACCTTCCCTAAAATCTGCCGTACAACATAAAAGAAGAAAAGTTTGTGAAAATCATTTCAATCTTTTAATTTTGATATCTGAAAAACAAAGACTCTGCTTTTTACCATTGTTAATCAATCACTTGGAAGATTGATTTGTAAATTAACTTTAAAATGTTAATTTTATAACGGTATAAACTTGCAATTTGTAATCTTAATTTAATATATTTGTAAAATCAGTAAACAAACAAATAGAAATCTAAAATCAAAGTCGTATGAAAAAATTTTCACGATTACTGTCGAAGACCGTAATTTTTCTGCTTGTCCTACTCATTTCTGCAGCTTCATATGCTCAGGAGAAGAAGCAGGATCAACCGGTACAGAAATCCAGGCCTAATGCCGCAAGCGGATACAGTTATTGGTCCATCGGTCTTTTCGGTGGTGTTATGCAGTTTAACGGCGATCTTTCCAAGAATCTCTGGATCAATCTTGGATCGAATTCCATCGGATACAACTATGGTTTGGTTGTTACCAAACAATTTACCCGCGTCATCGGAGTGCGCCTCAGGTTTGCCCATGGGAAACTTCAAAGTTCAGTTGATTCAAAGAACGCCTGGGATTACAGCTTAAACGACCCCCATGCGTTCATCAGTAAAAAATTTGTTGCCTATCCTTGGGAATCCGATCTTCAGCTCACTGTTAACTGGCTTAACTGGGCATTGGGCTATAAACCGGAGAGAGTTTTTTCATCTTACTTAATTTTTGGTTTTGGTGTTGATCAGACTGTCGGTCATCGTACTGACCTTCTGACAAGTAAGGACGACGCATGGATTGGCCAGAAAGGCGCATCGAACAACCTGGGTAATACCAGCGGTATCAGCGGTACAAACCTTGCATTAAAAGTAGGTGCCGGCCTTGGATTCGATTTCAATATCGACCAGCATTGGTCCATCCCCATTGAATTCTACTGGCGTTGGCAAAATAGTGATGTCCTCGACATGACCCCCGGAGGTTCGAAACAGGTTGTCAACGACATGTACTCCTCAGCAACCATCGGGCTTGCCTATAAATTCGGTTACAGTGGCGGGAATCTCAAAACAATGGCAAAACGTTACGGAGAAGTGAAATATGAAACCACACCTCCTGTTCTGAGTGAAAAAGGCGATTCCGTTGTCGTTACCATCAAAGGGACCTTCCCACAAAAATATTTCGCAAAGAAAGCTGCCATGCAGTTCCAGCCGGTGCTTACCTACAACGGAGGTCAGACTGAACTGAAGGCCATCACACTGAAGGGTGAAAGAGTTACAGGCGATGGAATTCCTGTAAAATACAAGGAAGGCGGTTCATTTACCTATACCACCACATTCCCGTATAAACCCGAGATGAATACCTCGATGCTCACAGTTGCTCCTGTTATTTACGAAGCCAAAGAAAAAACCTATGCAAAGAAGGCCGAGATCAAGGAGAAAGTAAAATTCGTCGAGCTGCCGAGCAGGGATCTCGTTCCCGGGGTTATTTATACTCCGACCCGTATCATCCCCGACCAGGTTGCTCTTATTGCAGACCATGGCTATCAGAAAGAAGTCATTGTCAGCAGAACGGGCATGGTGTTTTTCAAGAAGAACAAGTTTGACCTTGACCTTAAATATGGCCTCAACAAAACTGATGCTGCAAAAGCAGGCCTCACCGATGTGGCAAACTTTGTACACCAGGGCTGGAAGATCAAGAGCATTGATATGAATGGATGGGCATCACCTGAAGGTGAAGAAACTTTCAATGCAAACCTTTCGGAGAACCGTTCAAAGACCGGCCAGAAATGGATGGTCGACCAATATAAAGCCTGGGCAAAAGAAGCTGAAAAAAACAACAAGGACAAGAAGGCTGTAAAAGCTGCCATCGAAGCTGCCGGAAAAGATGTTAACATTCCATTGGCACATCATGGCCCCGACTGGAACGGATTCCTCAAGGGAGTTCAGAACAGCGACCTGAAAGACAAGGATAAGATTCTGAATGTTGTGAATTCAGTTGCAGATCCGAAGAAAAAAGAACAGGAAATCCGCAATATGATCCTGATTTATCCGCAGATCGAAGAGAAGCTTCTGCCGCCGTTGCGTCGTTGCGAAGTTACTGCCAACCTGTATGAACCTCGTTTTACTGACGAAGAACTCAGCAAGTATGCAGTTTCCGATCCTTCCAAATTAAAGGTTGAAGAACTTCTCTATGCTGCCACGATCACGAATGATCCGGCTGCAAAACTGACGATTTATGATAATGCAGCAAAACAGTTCCCGAACAACTGGAAAGCTTTGAATAATGCTGCTGCTGCCAATATCGTTAAAGGCAATTATGCAAAAGCCAATGATTACCTCACGAAAGCTCAGGGCGTTGCCCCGAACAACGGGATAATCGAAAATAACCTGGGTGTTGTTGCTGCCATGCAGAATAACAGTAAAAAAGCTGAAGCACAGTTCAAGAAAGCCCAGCAGCTTGGTGAAAATGAAAACTACAACCTTGGCATTTATGAGATCCCCAGGGGTAACTACCCGAAAGCTCTCAACATGCTTGGCAATACAAAATGCAACTACAATTTAGGATTGGCCCAGCTTGTCTCTGGAAATAACAGCGCTGCTGAAGCTACTCTGAAGTGCGCTCCCCAGACTCCGGGAAATTCCTATCTGCTCGCAATTGTTGGTGCACGTACAAACAATACGAAGATGCTTTACGAATATCTCATGAAAGCCTGCCAGGATGCAAACCTGAAAGTACAGGCACAGGGTGACCGTGAATTTTACAACTTCGCAAAAACTCCTGAATTCCAGAATATTGTGAAGTAATGTTTACTGAAAAAAAAGCCCGGCTTTAAGCCGGGTTTTTTTTTGCCTGAAATTTTTCGGGGATATTACAGGCTTACCCTATTCACTTCCCCTGTATCTGTGCAATTCCTTAATAATTCGGAAACAGCCCTGCGATAAACCGGATGCACGAAATCCGGGGCTATTTCATTCAAGGGCAAGAGTGTAAAACGCCTTTCATGCAGTCTGGGATGCGGTATCATCAGTTCATCTGTAAATAATATCCTGGAGCTGTAAAACAGGATATCGATATCAATTGTACGTGAAGAGTATGTTTCGGATGAACAGCTACCCTCAGGTTCGCAGCCCCGGAGCTCCCTTACCCTTCCAAGTTCGCTTTCGATCCTGTGTATCTCATGTAATACCTCTTCCGGCGACAGGCTTGTACCCACCTCCAATGCCTGATTATAAAACGGGATGCTGTCAGTAAAACCCCAGGGTTCTGTTTCATACACCGGGGAGGTCTTCAGAATGTCTCCGATACTTCGTTTGATCCCGGCACAGGACTTCAGAAGATTCTGTTCCCTGTCGCCCCGGTTGCTTCCAAGCAGTAAAAATACCGATTGCTGCATATGAAGTGTGACGAACTTCTATAAGCCGTACATCCTGTTAATCAATGATGAGATCTTCTGGCCGTATTCAGGATCACTTGCCCATTTACCGGTCAGTTCCGTGACGATGTTTACCGTGCCTCTTTTGACATTGTTAAAGCGGGGATCAACCATCGGGCTTTTGACAGGTTCAAAGCTTGCATAGGCTTTTAAATGCTGTATATGCGCCCTTACTCCTTCTTCCATGCTTGCAAACCAGTCACCACCACTGAACATGTCGATGCAACCTAATCCGCAGTAATTATGCTGATTTTTGCTCACACTGCCTTCAAATTTTAAAAAACCGGTTTCAAGGCACATCTGGCAAAACGCGATTTCATAATTTACACCTTCCCGGTTTGATTCTATAATATATATTTTTATCAGGCGTTTCACCATACCTTCATCTGCATCGCTGTTGTATCTTATAAAAAAATTCTTCATGGTCTCGGGAGATGCTTTACCCTTTGTCATTATCTTCAGGGTAGGCCCCTTCCCGGATCTTGAGGGCGTTAAAGAATTTGACTTCTTCCTGGCGGTCTCATGCGGATATGTAGCAATTCCGTGGCCCGAAAAGAATAAAAGAAGAATAATAATTGTAACCAGTCTTAATCTCACACGTCGAATATTCTGCCTGCAATGATAATTTATTTTAGCGATGTCATCAGGGAATTATAATAAAAATTTTGCACAGAAATTTGTTTACAACTAACTTGGTACCATAAATCAAAACCGAAATCCTAATTCTATATCCGATGAAACAGTTCTTCAAATTCATGTTTGCCAGCATGCTTGGCACTGTCCTTGTGCTTATTATCCTTTTTATTATTTCTCTGGGGATCGTTGCAGGTATAGTTGCTGCAACCTCAAGTGATGAGGTTGTGATCGATAAAAACACTATTCTGGTTTTTAAAATGGATAAACCTGTTGCAGACCGGTCTCCGAAAATGCCTGTATTCGGGATGTTCGGAACAGAAAAATACCTGGGCCTGACCGATATTTTAAAGAATCTGAAAAAAGCTAAAACCGATAAGAATGTTCCGGGTATCTACCTTGACCTTTCTTCGGTTCAGGCAAGCATGGCCACGGTTGAAGAAATCAGGGAAGGCCTCCTTGACTTTAAAAAGTCGGGGAAATTCATCTGGGCCTATAGTGAAGGATATGACCAGAAAGCATATTACCTTGCCTCAACAGCCGACAAGATCTACCTTACTCCCCAGGGCATGGTTTTCTTTACAGGGCTTAGCACCAATATGATGTTCCTGAAAGGGACGCTTGAAAAGCTTGATATAAAAGTTCAGGTGATCAGGCATGGCAAATTCAAAGCAGCGACAGAACCCCTGTTCCTGGATAAAATGAGCCCGGAAAACAGAAAGCAGACCACTGAGCTGATAACTGATCTGTGGGATACGATGATTGCCGGGATCAGTGAGTCCCGCCATATCAGCAGGGATGAGCTGAACCTCATTGCCGACAGCCTGAAATTAAGCAGGGCTGCAGAAGCTTTAAAATACAAGTTCATTGACCAGATAGCGTACAAGGATGAATTTCTGAAAGACCTTCGGTCGAAACTTGGCCTTTCCGAAAAAGCCAAGATCAGGACTGTCTCGATGGATAAGTATACCGATGTGGAGGACCACGAAAAGAAAAGCTCTTCAAAGGATAAAATTGCAGTCATTTATGCCCAGGGTTCGATCGGCAGTGGCGAAGGAGACGATCAGGATATTGGTTCGGACCGCATCTCCAGGACTATCCGTAAAGC
Source organism: uncultured Bacteroidales bacterium (assembly GCA_903887775.1). GTDB lineage: Bacteria > Bacteroidota > Bacteroidia > Bacteroidales > FEN-979 > CAIRDP01. The sequence continues at coordinate 271,756 of CAISRB010000033.1, read as the reverse complement.
CAGGGAGGACGATAAAGTCAAAGCCATTGTTTTCCGTATAAACTCGGGCGGAGGCGACGGCCTTGCTTCGGATATCATATGGAGGGAAGTTGCACTGGCTGCAAAAGTCAAGCCTGTTGTTGCTTCTTTTGGCGATGTGGCTGCAAGCGGCGGATATTATATTGCCTGTGCCTCCACCAGGATCGTTGCCGAACCAAATACCATCACCGGGTCAATCGGTGTGTTCGGAATTATCCCCAATTTTGAAGGACTGATGAAAAACAAATTGGGAATAACCTTCGATGAAGCAAAAACGAATAAAAATTCAGGGTTTATTTCGGTTCAAAGACCGCTCACTCCCTTTGAATATGCAACAATCCAAAGAGAGATCGAAACCTTTTATGACACTTTCATAAGCAAGGTTGCTGAAGGCAGGAAACTCACGAAAGCCCAGGTCGACAGTATAGGTCAGGGAAGGGTTTGGAGCGGTATTGATGCAAAACGGATTGGGCTGATTGATGATTTCGGAGGTCTTAATAAGGCCATTGAGATAGCAGCTGATCTTGCAAAACTGAAATCCTACAAATTATGGGCCTTACCCGAACAAAAAGAGCCCCTGCAGCAAATCATTGATGAACTGTTCGGTAACAATCCTGAAACAAGGATACAATCAGTCATGGGTGAAGATTATAAATATTACAGGATACTTAAAGATATTCGCGGTATGAAAGGCGTACAGGCAAGATGCTTGTATGAATTCGATATCAATTGAGATTTCCCGGATACAAAAAAGGCTGCCCTGACAAAGGCAGCCTTTTTTGTATCCGGGATCCTTATTATCTCATCGGATACCTTTTGAAAATCTCTTCGCTTTTCATCAGGATGTCGATATATTGTGCTCTTTTATAAACGAAAGGATCTTTAAGTTCTTTCCTGGAAAGCTTGCCCTTGAAGCTGTCGATGCTCTCAAATTTCTTCCGATCCATCCACGCTTCCAGGTCTCTGATCATACTTGTAAGTTGTGCAGGACCATGCTTATAGATGGTACTGACAACCTGAACGCAATCGGCGCCGGCCAGCAACATTTTTACTACATCCTTTCCGGTGAAGATACCGGTATTGGCGCATAAGGAACCGCGGATCTCATGATACAACATCCCGATATACCTCAGCGCAAGGCGGTTGTCCTCTTCGTTGCTGAGATTATACGGGAAATGATGTTCAACTTTTTCAATATCGATATCGGGTTGAAAAAGGCGGTTGAAAAGAACAAAGCCATCAACTCCTGCATGATACATTTGCTGGATCACCCCGAGAACATTGGTATAAAACGGGCTAAGCTTGACACTAACAGGTATTTTGAGGTTCTTTTTCACCTCAGAGATCACGTTAAGCTGCTCATTGATGATTGCCTTTCCCTCTTTTTTAAAATCTGTTGAAAGTGTGTAAAGATTCATTTCCAGCGCATTTACGCCGGTTTGTTCTATTCGTTTCGCATAGTCAACCCAGGTATCCTCAAACAGGCAGTTGAGGCTTGCGATCACAGGAATATTCACTGAATCTACGACCTTTCGTAAATGTGAAAGATGCTCGCTGGGTCCGGCATGGTTGATGTCGGGGAACAGGCTGATCATTTCCGCATGCCGCTCATTATACTGGTTCAGTTCCTCTGAAAGCTGCAGGCGTTCAAGTTCAATTTGTTCTTCAAACAGCGTTTTGTAAACTATTGCAGCAGCACCGGCTCCCTCAAGTTGTTGTATAGTATCAAGGTCTTTAACCAGATTGCTGGCTCCAACAATTATAGGGTTCTTCAGATTCAACCCCATATAGGTTGTGGTCAGGGTACGCATAAGTTGATGATTTAAAGATTTTTACAAAAATATCTCATTCAGGCTGTTTTGCAGCGGTATTTTCAAATTTCATTTCAGCAAGACGCTTGTAATTATTGTACCTCCAGCGTACGTTCTCCTCCGCTGCCCTGAAAAGTTCAGCAGCTTCTTCAGGGAACATGGCTTTGAGAGAAGTATACCTGACTTCGCTTCCGAGAAATTCCTGGAACCTGCTCCAATCCGGCTCCTTAGAGTCGAGGGTAAACGGATTCTTTCCCTCCAAAGCATGCGTTGGGTTGTACCTGTAAAGATTCCAGTATCCTGCATTGACAGCTTTTTCCATTTCTTCCTGGGCTTTGCCCATACCTTGCCTGAGGCCGTGGTTGATACAGGTGGAATATGCAATCACCAGTGAGGGTCCTTTGTAAGCCTCTGCTTCTTTAATAGCCCTGAAAAGCTGGCTGTTATTGGCTCCCATGGCAACCTGTGCGGTATAAACATAACCATAGGTCATGGCCATTGCTCCAAGGTCTTTCTTGCGGACCTTTTTTCCGGAAGCGGCAAACTTCGCAACAGCCCCGGCTGGTGTTGATTTTGAAGCCTGGCCTCCTGTATTTGAATATACCTCGGTATCAAGGACGAGAATATTAATGTCCTCACCGGAGGCTATAACATGATCAAGCCCGCCATAGCCGATATCATAAGCCCAACCGTCTCCACCTATGATCCAGATTGATTTTTTCACAAGATACTGCCTGAGTTCTAAGATTTCCCGGGCAAGCTGATCTGTTTCTTTTTCCAGCAAAGGCAGAAGCTTGAAGGTGGCAGCCTTAGACTTCCCGGCATCATCCTTCCCTTCAATCCATTCCTGGAAAGCTGCAAGGGTTTCGGCACCCATCAAATTGGTTTTGACAGCTTCCCTCATTTTCCTTGCTATACGCTCACGAAGTTTACCAACACCCAGGGCCATCCCGTATCCGTATTCGGCATTGTCCTCAAACAGTGAGTTTGCCCATGCCGGGCCTTTTCCTTCCGAATTGGCGCGGTAAGGAGTGAAAGGAGCAGTACCTCCGTAAATCGAGGAACATCCGGTTGCATTGGCGATCATCATTCTCTCACCATAAAGCTGGGTGATGAGCTTGAGATAAGGAGTTTCACCGCAACCTGCACAGGCTCCCGAGAACTCGAACAAAGGCTGGGAGAACTGGCTGTTTTTGAAAGTCTTGAATTTGTCGAAAACATTGGTTTTATAGGAAACTTTTCCGATCAGGTAATCCCAGTTCTCAGATTCATGAATCTGGCTGCCCAGGGTGTTCATCTCAAGGGCTTTGGTCTTCGAAGGACAAATATCGGAACAGTTGCCGCAACCCGTACAATCAAGGACGCTTACCTGGATCTTGAATTCATATCCTGCCAGTTCTTTTCCTATCGCTTTCAAAGTGAGCATACCGGCCGGAGCATTCTTTTTTTCTTCTTCGCTGAGCAGGAAAGGACGTATTGCGGCGTGTGGACAAACATATGCGCATTGGTTGCACTGTATACAGTTTTCGGGAACCCATTTGGGAACATTCACAGCAATACCGCGCTTTTCAAGCACAGTCATGCCCGAAGGAAATGTACCGTCTTCCCTGCCTAAAAAGGCGCTCACGGGAATATCGTCTCCCCTCATTGCACTGACAGGTTCGAAAATTTCCTTTACAAACTTGTCAACCCCGGTATCTTCAGTTGCAGCTTTAACAACGATATTTGACCATTCGGCAGGGATCTCGATTTTTTCAGCTTCTCCTCCTCTGTCAATGGCCGCATAATTCATATTTACGATCTCTTCTCCTTTACGCCCGTATGTTTTCTCAATAGCTTTCTTCATCGCTGTTGTTGCAATGTCGAAAGGAATTACATTTGAAAGCTTGAAGAAGGCCGACTGCATGATTGAATTCGTGCGGTTACCCAAGCCTATCTCTTCAGCGATCTTCGTAGCATCTATCATGTAGAATTTGACCTTGTTATCGGCCATATATTTTTTCATGGCCTCGGGAAGGCGCTTTTTCGTTTCCTCTGCATTCCAGATCGAATTCAAAAGGAAGGTACCCCCCGGCTTCAGTCCTTTGATAAGGTCATATTTGTCGAGGTACGAAGGCACATGGCAGGCGATGAAATCAGCCATATTAACCAGGTAGGGCGAACGTATCGGACTGTCACCAAAGCGGAGATGTGAAACGGTGACACCTCCTGATTTCTTCGAATCATAGGCGAAATAGGCCTGCGCATATTTATCAGTGTGGTCGCCTATGATCTTGATGCTGTTTTTATTCGCACCCACGGTACCGTCGGAACCGATTCCCCAGAATTTTCCCGAGAAAGTTCCGGCCGGCTGAATGTCGATTTCGGGAAGCACCGGCAGTGAGGTGAAAGTCACGTCATCAACAATACCCACCGTGAAATGGTTCTTCGGTTCCTTCATCTTCAGGTTCTCGTATACCGAAATGATCTGTGAGGGGGTAGTATCTTTTGAACTGAGCCCGTAACGGCCTGCAATGATCATCGGCCTTTCGGGACGGTCGTAAAACATGTCCCTGACATCGAGGTATAAAGGGTCTCCGTTCGCTCCCGGTTCCTTGGTCCTGTCAAGCACTGCAATCCGCCTGACTGATTTCGGGAGCACATTGAAGAAATATTTTTCACTGAATGGACGGTACAGATGAACTACCACTAATCCCACCTTCTCGCCTTTTGCTCTAAGGTAGTCAATGGTTTCACGAATTGTATCCGTGACAGAGCCCATCGCGATAATGATATTTTCAGCCTGGGGATCCCCGTAATAAACAAAAGGATGATATTCCCTGCCGGTAAGTCCTGTAATTTCTTTCATATATTCATCCACCACATCGGCAACAGGATAGTAGAAACGGTTTACAGCTTCCTTGGCCTGGAAGAAAATATCGGGATTCTGAGCCGTTCCCCTGGTTACCGGATGCTCCGGGTTCAAAGCGCGATCGCGGAACTCCTGAAGTGCTTTGTAATCGATCAGGCCGGCCATATCATCGTTTTCAAAGGCTTCGATTTTCTGGATCTCATGGGATGAACGGAAACCGTCAAAAAAGTGAAGGAAGGGCAGCCTTAATTTAATGGCAGCAAGATGGGCTATACCTGACAGGTCCATAATTTCCTGTATCGAACCGGATGCAAGCATGGCAAAACCGGTCTGCCTGGTTGCATAAACATCACTATGATCGCCGAAAATCGAAAGAGCATGAGCAGCTACCGTTCTTGCAGATACATGGAAAACGCAGGGAAGAAGTTCACCTGCGATCTTGTACATATTGGGGATCATCAGCAATAAGCCCTGGGATGCGGTAAAGGTTGTAGTCAAAACGCCCGATTGCAGCGATCCGTGAACAGCGCCTGCTGCACCTGCCTCACTCTGCATTTCAGCCACTTTCACCTCGTCACCGAAAATATTTTTACGTCCGTTTGCTGCCCACTCATCAACATTTTCAGCCATGTTCGAGGAAGGAGTGATAGGGTAAATAGCAGCCACTTCACTGAACATGTAAGCCATATGCGAGGCAGCCTGATTACCGTCACAAGTCAAATATTTTTTAATTTTAGTCATAATATGTTGATTTTTAATGATTTGATTCTGTCCACTGTGAATCGATTAACAGACTGCAAAGGTACAATTTTTTTAATTTTGCAGAATGTTATATCCAACTTCTTTTGAAAATAAACTGGGCTTTGATCAAATAAGGGAACTGCTGAAGTCTAAGTGCCTGTCAACCATCGGGAAAGACCTTGTATCGTCAATTGCCTTCTCGGCCGACCGGGATGATATTTTCCTGAATTTACAACTCACCGGAGAAATGCTCAATGTGTTAAACATTGAAGAAGGATTTCCTTCACAGGACTATTATAATCTGATACCGGATATAAGCAGGATAACTATTCCGGGAACTTATCTTGAAGAAGAAATTCTTTCGGAGCTCAGGCTTTCGTTGCAAACGGTTGCAGACCTTATTTCGTTTTTTTCCTCGAGGCAGGAAAGCTATCCCTTGCTTTTTGCGCAGATCGAATCGACGATTGCCGACAGCTCAGCCTTGGGCCTTCCGGCTGACTTTATTCACAGGATTGACAGGATAGTGGATGAACGCTCACAGGTTCGCGACAATGCTTCGCCTGAATTATTAAAATTGAGAAAAGAGAAAGCGTTTAAAATTGCAAGCGTAGAATCTAAGATACATCATGACCTGAAAGTCGCCAGGCAATCCGGATGGACCCCTGATGATGCGGAAGTCACTATCCGCAACGGCCGCCTCGTGATCCCTATGCTCAGTGCCCATAAACGCAAGATCAGCGGATATGTGCATGATGAATCTGCGACCGGACAAACCGTTTATATAGAACCGGCCGAAATATTTGAAACGAACAATGAGATACGGGAAATTGAATATGCCGAGAAACGTGAGATCGTTAAAATCCTGATCGCTTTTACCGATCAATTGAGGCCTGAAACACATAACCTGATCAGCCTGTATCACTTTATGGGAGTTATCGATTTTATCAGGGCGAAGGCCTTGTTTGCCGTCGATGTGTCAGGCATCCTTCCAAAACAGGCCGGCCGGACTTCTTTCCCGGGAGGCAGGAAGCATGCCTTCAAATGGTACCAGGCCATCCATCCCAACCTTTATCTTCATTTTAAAAATATTAAAAAAACAGTGGTTCCGCTTGACCTGGAACTTGAGGCAGACGAGCGTATCCTCATCATATCAGGGCCCAATGCAGGAGGAAAATCGGTATGCCTGAAAACTGTCGGCTTAATCCAGTATATGTTTCAGTGCGGGCTTCTGCCAACTGTGAGGGAAGATTCTGAATTTCTGATTTTTAAAAAGATATTTATTGATATCGGAGATGAGCAGTCCATTGACAATGACCTGAGCACCTATACTTCGAAGCTCCTGAATCTTAAATTTTTTCTTGAGCATGTGGATGAGGATTCCCTTCTCCTTATAGATGAGTTCGGCTCAGGGACCGACCCTTCCCAGGGAGGGGCCATGGCTGAAGCCTGCCTGGAAGAAATGGCACTAAAGAATACTTACGGAATAATCACTACCCATTATTCAAATCTAAAGTTGTTATCCGGTAAAATAAGGGGAATTGTGAACGGGGCCATGCTCTATGATTCAAAGAAACTTAAACCGCTTTACCGTTTGAAAAAAGGAAAGCCGGGCAATTCCTTCGCCTTTGAAATTGCTGCTCAGATAGGATTCCCATCGGCAGTTTTAGACAAGGCAAGGAATATTACAGGGCACAGCCAGCTCAACTTTGAGAAGCAGATCCAGGACCTGGAAACCGAGAAAGAAGAAATGAGCAAAAAAACGACGGAACTCGGCGTTGCCGATGATTTCCTTGCCGAACTCATCACAAAATATGAAAAGCTTTCAGGCGATCTGGAGAAATCAAAAAAAGAGGTTATCGAAAATGCCCGCAATGAAGCGCTTCGTATAATTTCCGAAGCAAATAAAACGGTTGAAAAAACCATTAAGGAAATTAAAGAAGCCCAGGCAGAAAAGGAAAAGACAAGAACCGCCCGTGCAGATCTTAAGGAATTTAAAGAGAAGCTCGAAAACAATCCGCCGCCGGCTGTCAATATTGAAGCGGGAAATTTGAAGGCAAGTGAAACCAAGCCCGATCGAAAGGCCAAAACACCCCGTACTGTTCTGCTGAAACCTCAGGCAACCGGGTATGAAAGTCCGAAACACATTCAGTACCAGTCTTACCTTGATGATCTTCATATGAAGCTGATTGAATTTCAATCGACTCTGGATCTGAGGGGTAAACGGGTTGATGAAACCATATCACTGTTGCAGAAATATATTGATGATGCCATCATGCTGTCCATACCCGAAGTAAGGATACTTCATGGCAAAGGAAACGGCGTTCTGAGGCAGGTTACACGTGATTATCTTCGTTCTGTCAAAGAAATTAAAAGTGCAAAGGATGAACTCCTTGAAAGAGGGGGAAGCGGAATTACAGTTGTGTTATTTAAATAGATGTTCATTCTTAACAATCCCCCCTGGCATTTAACAATTTTTAACGTTTTTCTTTTCACAACAGATTCTACCGCCACAATTCCCTAACAGGCGTTCTTAATTACTTGAATCCCTGTTTTCTACAACAATAGGAAACAATGATGATTTCAATCCGGATTTGGCAATTGGGATTGAATCTGCGAATTCCCATGTTTATATAATTCATTATTCATCGTCATAGTCGTACTTTTGCCCACTCTGCGCCAAAAACCTAGATCATGAGTTTAAGAGCCAAGACAAATGAACTCAAAAGAAGGATGAATGAAGCCTTTCAGGGAGGAGGTGAACAAGCCCTTGAAAAGCAGAAAGCATCCGGAAAAATGACAGCCCGTGAAAGAATCCTGGCATTGGTGGATCCAAATTCATTTCACGAATATGATCTCTTTGTAAAACATGCCGGCCAGGATTTCGACATGGATAAAAAGTACCTGCCCGGCGACGGTGTCATTACCGGTACCGGATCGATCACAGGTTGGCCTGTTTGCATCTTTGCCCAGGATTTCACTGTAGCGGGTGGTTCATTAGGGTATATGCATGCGAAGAAGATCACGAAGATCATGGATCACGCAATGAAAATGAAGGTGCCCCTGATCGGGATCAATGATTCAGGTGGTGCCCGTATCCAGGAAGGTGTGAACTCGCTTGCAGGTTATGGTGAGATTTTTTACAGGAACACCCAGGCTTCCGGAGTTATACCCCAGATCAGTGTCATCTTGGGCCCATGTGCCGGAGGTGCGGTGTATTCTCCGGCCCTGACCGACTTTGTGTTCGTGGTTGATAAGATCTCGAAAATGTTCATCACGGGGCCGGAGGTTATCAAGACTGTTCTTGGCGAGGAGATCTCGATGGAGGACCTCGGAGGTGCAAAAGTCCATGCTGAAATCACGGGGAACGCTCATTTCTTCGCTGAAAGCGAACAGGAATGCTTTGACCAGGTTAAAAGGCTGATTAGCTTTATCCCCTGGAATAACGATAAAAAGGCTGAACTTTTCCCAAAAAAAGCGCCTAAATCAAGGCACTTTAAAATTGACAGCATTTTCCCCACAAACCCAATGACACCCTATGATGTAAGGGATGTGATCAAGGCCCTGGTTGATGATTCCGATTTCTTCGAAAGCCATGAACACTGGGCTGCCAATATTGTTGTGGGTTTTGCAAGGCTTGACGGGCAAACTGTTGGTTTTGTCGCCAATCAGCCAATGGTGCTTGCCGGTGTGCTGGATGTTGACTCCAGCGATAAAGCCGCAAGATTTATCCGCTATTGCGATGCATTTAATATCCCTTTGATCACATTGGTTGACCTTCCCGGCTACCTTCCCGGCATCGACCAGGAGCATGCAGGTGTTATCCGTCACGGAGCCAAGGTTTTATACGCATACAGTGAAGCGACGGTACCAAAACTCACGGTTATTCTACGTAAAGCATATGGAGGGGGATATATCGCCATGTGTTCACACCACCTTCGTGCTGATTTCGTGCTTGCATGGCCAACCGCTGAAATTGCAGTCATGGGACCTGAAGGGGCTGCAAATATTATCTTCCGGGCCGAGATTAAATCCTCGGATAATCCTGAGGAAACCCGGAAAAGGCTCATCGAGGAATATCGACAGAAATTCGCTAATCCATACGTAGCCGCAGCCTACGGTTATGTTGATGCTGTCATAGAACCTTCAGAAACAAGGAATTTCCTCATCCATTCACTCACACTTGCACAGAATAAAACTGAGATCACCCCGAAAAAAAAGCACGGGATTCCACCTTTCTGATTATCATAACATATTTTCGTCATCCTATGGAAGAAAACGAAAAAGAACAGGTATTGCCTGAACCTGAATTCATCTCTTTTCAGATGGAGCATGTTACATTCAAAACATTAGCGAACCGTACGTTCCTGATGCGCAAGCCGTTTGAACCGGAGGATCAGAAAAAGATAACGGCTTTCATCCCTGGGACCATAGTGAAGGTCTGTGTAAAGGAAAAACAGAAAGTCAAGGCCGGTGAAACCCTGCTTGATCTGCAGGCCATGAAAATGAACAACCATCTTCTCTCACCTTTCAATACCGTGGTTAAAAAGATCTATGTCAAGCAGGGTGAACGGGTTACAAAGAACCAGCTATTGGTTGAGCTTAAATAAGCATCATTTCTTTCATGAGCTTCATTATTTCTTCTTTCCCCTGCCGGGTTGTTGACGATGTTATGATCATTTCAGTTATAAAACCCGGGATGAAACCTTGTATCTCTTTATTATAATTTGACTTCAGGTTTTTCCTTCCGGCCTTTGAAAGCTTGTCAGTCTTCGTGAAGACTATTACGAAAGGCTTTTCATTCCTCATCATCCATTTCATAAATTCAGCATCCTGTTTGAGAGGGTCATGCCTGGAATCGATCAAAACAAAGGTGCACCTCAAAAACCGGCTTTTCAGGATATAGGTTTTAATTATATATTCCAGTTTAGCCTTTTCGTCTTTTGAGAGTTTTGCATATCCGTATCCGGGGAGATCAACGAGGTAAAACAAAAGGTCCTGCTCCAGGAAGTGATTAACAGTCCTTGTCTTTCCGGGGTTTGATGAAATCTTTGCAAGGTTTTTCCTGCCCCCGAGCATATTGATCAGCGAGGATTTTCCGACATTCGAACGTCCAATGAATGCAAACTCTGGCAGGCCTGTTCCGGGTCCATCTTTGGGATGCACAATGCTTGAAATAAATTTCAGGTTCATGTTTGCTGATATCTCATTGCCTTTATCCATATAAGATCATATGTGCAGGTCGTAGACCTTGTTTTGTACCAACCCGGCCCATTGCAGATCATTACGGGACTTATCAAACGATTGCCATGGGATTATATCTCCTATGTTCAACGTGATGGTTTGGCCCCTTTGCTTCGCCATTTCATCAGCAAGGTACAACATCTCAACATTGGCTTTTATTCGAAGCTTTTTTCTCCACTTTGAGAGATTATAAAACCAATTGGAGTTCCGGCCGGAAATATACACAGGCAGAATGTCGCGCTGGTATCTCCTGGCCTTCTTAATAAATGTGTTTTTCCATTCCAGGTCCCTGATGACCCCTCCTTTAAATTTACGTGAAACCAGTCCGGCCGGGAAATACAAAATGACCTTATCTCCTGCAAATGTCTCTTCAATTATTCTTGAATTATCAGTGTTCTTCCCATGTTTATTAATAGGGATGAACAGGGGTTTAAGGCCGGGAACATTCATCAGGAGGTCGTTCACAGGAAACACTATATCCTGCCTGACTTTCCCTATCTGGTTCATTAATGCAAGTCCGTCGAGCCCGCCCAATGGATGATTAGCCGCAATGATCAGGCGGTGGTTCAGTAATCTTGACTCCAGATTGGTTTTTTGTTCTGAGGGCCCGGTCCCGGGGATTTCGGTATTAACAGTAACTCCGAATTCCCTGAGTATGGCCTCAACAAAAGGAAGCCCGAACTTATGCCTGTTCCTGTATATATAGCCATTCACTTCATCCTGGTGTATTATCCTCTTCAGGTAACTCATGAACCATCGCGGAATGATCCTGAGAAGCTTTGGATTTTTGGATTCAAATAAAGCCTCAACATTGATCAGCTTTTCAGGAATATCGATGTGAACGTCTGTCATATTGCAAAAATAGGAAATAGGATTATATATCATGGGTTTTCATGAAAACGGTTTGCCTGCTTTTATTACTTTTGTAAAAGAGTCTTATTCCGTTATCATGGAAATAATCATCCCCCCGGTTGACAAGCACTTGCTTGAAACTGAACTGACCGAATCCAAATTTGTGCGCAACACCAATAACGGCCAGAACAAGATCTACATTTTTACTGCCCATGATTCCCCGAACCTCATGAAAGAGCTTGGAAGGTTAAGGGAGATCACTTTCAGGGATGCCGGCGGAGGTACGGGGAAATCGATCGATATTGATGAGTTTGATGTGATGGAAGAGCCATTTCATCAGCTTATTGTATGGGATCCTGCAGACCATGAGATAGTGGGCGGATATCGTTTTATCCACGGAAAGGATATTCCCTGCAATGCCAATGGCTTTTTAAACTCAGCCACCGCCGAACTTTTTGAAATCTCGCATAAATTCATCCGTGATTACCTTCCATATTCGATCGAGCTTGGACGTTCTTTTGTACAGCCCGAATATCAGCCTACCGTGAACTTCAGGAAAGGCATGTATTCCCTCGATAACCTGTGGGACGGACTTGGGGCCATGATCGTTGAAAATCCCGATGTGAGGTACTTCTTCGGAAAGATGACGATGTATCCGCAGTATAATAAAGCTGCACGTGATGTGGTTTTGTATTTTCTCCGGAGGTTTTTCCCCGATAATGAAAATTTAATGACCCCTAAATTTCAACTTGCTACCCAGACATCCGAAGACATACTGAAAAACATTTTCAACGCTGCATCCTTCGAAGAAAATTACAAGGTACTTGTACATGAAGTGAGGCAGTCTGGTGAACTGGTCCCTCCCCTCGTTAATGCATATATGAATCTCAGTGCAACAATGCGCACTTTTGGCACTTCCATTAACCATGGATTCGGCGATGTCGAAGAAACAGGGATTATGATAAAAATTGATGATATCTATCCGCGGAAAAAGGAAAGACATTTAAAGACTTATATCCAGAGATTATCGTTCAGGGGGTTCCGCTGGAAGCGTAAAAGAGAAAGGACTCAGGCTTGATTCTCAGGCAGTTTTGGCCTTATTCGCATGCTTCATCAGCTTGCTTTTCAGATTCGCAGCTTTATTCTTATGGATAACTGACTTCTTTGCAAGTTTATCTATCTGGGAGATAACAACGGGTAAATCTTTTTGTATAGCTTCTTTTTCTTCAGTAGAACGCAGCTTCTTCACTGAATTACGAACTGTCCTACCCTGATAACGGTTCTGTGTTCTTTTTGTTTTCGTATTCCTGATGCGTTTTTCCGAACTTCTGTGATTGGCCATGGATTAAAATATTAATGAATTGTCCTTATTTTCAAATCAGGGCGCAAAAGTACAACATTTATTTGAAATATGAAATAGCAGAAATGCGATTTGCATTAAATGTTCCGGGCCGGTTTCACCGGCCCGGACGACACTCTTTTATACTTCAGCAGGTTTTTCTTCCTTAACCACTGTCAGTGGTGATTCAGGAAGCACTGATTTTTTAGGTGCAGGATTTGCCGGAGCAGTTTTGATTTTTTTCTTAGGCGCGGTTTTGATTTTTTTCTTAGGCGCGGTTTTGGCTTTTTTCTTAGGCGCGGTTTTGGCTTTTTTCTTAGGTGCGGTTTTGGCTTTACTCTTAGGTGCGGTTTTGGCTTTTCTCTTAGGTGCAGTCAGGGACTTTGCCGGCGTTACAACGGCAATATCCGATTTCAACGGTTTGGTTACAACTTCGGGCTTACGCTTCGATCCTTTTTTCCGACCATTTTTCTTAGGCCTGCCCGGTTTTCCCTTACTCTTTTTTTTAGATTCTGCTGATTTTTCAGCAGAAGTTTGCTTCGTTTCAGGGGTTACTGCTTTTGCAGGGCGTCCCCTTCCCCTTTTCTTTTTAATTTCTTTTTTGCCTGAAACATCTTTCGAAATAACACCAAGTTTGTTCAGAATATTTTTTATTTCTCCAACATATTTTTCTGCTTCAATAAGTTCAAGCTCGTACTGTCCAACAAGGAACTCCAGCTCTGCTTCATTAAATTTTATACTTCTCATGACTATGTAATTAATGAATATTAATTTGGACAAATGTAATACGGTTTAATTAAAAATCAAAAAAAACAATTATTCAGATCCCCTGTGTTTCACAATATTTTAGCCGGGCTAAAATGTAAAAATGTTTTGCGGGTTTCAATTCATTTTGTACTTTTGCACTCCCAAAACACATTGGCCCGTTCGTCTAGGGGTTAGGACGTCAGGTTTTCATCCTGGTAACAGGGGTTCGATTCCCCTACGGGCTACCGATACACTTATAAAAGGCTGATATTCAACAGAATATCGGCCTTTTTTCATTTTTGGTACAACATAGGTACAACATTTCAGGAACCCCTGAAATGACGAATCCCCCCTTCAGATAATATCCCGTTTGTGCAGTCAGGCTGCCCTGAATAGTCAGTTTTAGTCATAACGTAATAATATGTCCTGTTTTCAGGAAGGATCATTTCCTGAATGAAATAAATTACTATATTTATTTGTTCGAAAATTAATGCAGATCCAATTCCTGAACCTATGAAAAAATTTATCTCTTTACCGGTTATGGTTTTTATCCTGATCCTGATCGGGAGTGTCTCTCTGCAGGCACAGATCAACCCTTATTTGCAAACCCCCACGCCGGTTTCGGTCTATATCAGCTGGCATTCTATCGACACGGCTTTCACGAAAGTCCGTTACGGCCTTTCAGGCACTAACCTCGACCAGGTTAAAACCGGTTCTTTCCAGAACATCAGCGGCAAGTACTGGCATACGGTCAAGCTGGCAGGACTCACGCCCGATACCAGGTATTATTACCGTTGCATCAGCGGTACTGATTCTTCTGCCGTATATCCTTTCAGGAGCGAACCCCTGCCGGGAACGGCAGGCAGGCATATCCGCTTCGTCATATTCGGGGATTCAAGGTACAACGACACGATCCCGTCTATTCTTGGCCAGCTTTGTCTGAATGTTCAGCAAACATTGCAAACAAAATACGGGACTGTATGGTTCGATTCGGTCAACCTGGTCATGCATACAGGAGATATAGTGTGGACCGGCAGGGACATCGACCGTTTCCAGACCGAATATTTTAATAAGATCGCGAATCTTTCCTGTTCCCTGCCCTTTATGGTCGCCATCGGCAACCATGAACACGAATCGGCATTTTATTTTGATTACATGAAGTACGAGGATTTCACCGATTCTGCGGTTGCCAGGACGGCCTATAATGAAAGGTTTTATTCCTTTGAGATCGCCGGATGCAAATTCGTGGTACTTAACAGCAATGAAAAAATCATCGGCGCACCCATACAAAAAACATGGCTGAACAAAGTCCTGACTGAATCAGATGCCGATCCGGGGATAAACCTCGTTTTCACTTTCGCCCACCACCCCTGGCATACGGAGATCTGGACAGAAGGGAACAACGATTCGGTTGATATTGTCTTTTACAGAGAGTTCGTGAAGTTTTATAAAATGGTTCAGTATTCTTACGGCCATGCCCACGATTTTGAAAAAGGAGCAATCGTAGATACCAACTCCCAGAACACTGTGATGCATGACTTCCGCACGGTCCTTGCAGGCGGAGGGGGAGCCGAGCTAACCAGGTATTTTTCAGGTTCGGTTGATTACCCGGAAATCCAGGAAACCGTCGATGATTACAACTATGTCATTATGGATATCAATGTTGATGACAAATCGTACGTGGCCGAAACCTATACAATGGGTAAACCCGAGCATCCCCTTCACCAGGTACTTGCTACCTGGCACTTTAGGATGAACCAGCCGGCTCCTCTGAAACCTGTGGCCAATCAGGTTACTTCAACCAATCCCATAATCCTTTCAGCTTCCCCCATGGCAGGCTCGGATTCCTGCATGTCGTCATGGTTTGAGGTTACTGCCACCCAGGGGAACTATGGCAATCCGGTCCTGAAAAAGCTCCGCGACAGGGAAGATATTTTTGAGAATACAGGGTCGCCTGACTTTTTCCCCATCAATAAAAATGCAGGTATCGTTCTCGATTCACTTGTAGTGCCCGACAGCATTCTCACCCATAACACACCATACTGGTACAGGGTAAAGTACAGGGATGATAATTTAAAATGGAGCCCCTGGTCCGATGAGGTTGCCTTCCTTTATACAGGCATCAGCACCATCAACTTTTCATCAGCTGATTTCAACCTGTCGCAAAACTCCCCCAACCCATTCAGCGCTTCCACCGTAATCCGATACCAGTTGAAAAGAAACGCGTTTGTGACGGTTAAAGTTTATAATCAGCTTGGAATTGAAATTGCAAACCCTGTGAACGAAGAAAGGCAGCCCGGCGATTATACAGTTCGGTTTTCAGTCAACAACGAAATTTATCCTCCAGGGATTTATTTCGTACAAATGAGGTGTGACGGTTTTATCCAGACCAGAAAGATGGTGGTCACGGAATAAAATATCAGCCATTTTTTTCTTTATTTCAGATTACCCTGTGGACCGCAATAATTTAAGCAATCCCTTGAGTATTATCATGACTTACTTTTTCCCGATGGTAATCAGGAATGGCAGTATTGTAAAGAGGATTGTTCCTCCGGCTACCAAACAAACATATTCCAACGGACTTCCAACAGGCAGCTGCGAAGGCGGGAAAAAGGATACGATAAAGGCAAACAATACAGCCAGGAACCCGATACCCGCAATCGCCCACATGCCGTTATTCCCGCCTGGAACTTTATAAGAACGGACGAGGTCGGGCTGGGAGTATCGCAATTTAATACCTGCGGCATACATAAGCATATACATTATCAGGTAAAGTCCGATAGTTAAAGCACCCAGCAGGAAGAAAGCAACACCAACATTAGGTATGATAAAATAAATGGATGACAGAAGTGTTACGATCAGACCCTGCACCATGAGGATATTCTGCTGTATGCCTTTTTTATTCACTTTTGCAAGACCGGCAGGCAGCAATCCATCCTTCGCGGTCCATAGCAAACCACGGCTGGGGCCTGCAATCCATGAAATCACGCTGCCTAAAACCCCGAATGCCATCAGTATACATACTACAGGGAGCAACCATTTCAGGCCCATACTCACAAAAATATTTTCAAAGGCCTGCATGAGACCCGATTGCAACGTCATCTTGCTTTCAGGTAAAACTATCGAAATTGCAAGGGAACCTAATATCTGTAAAAAGAAGATCAGTGCAGCAGCAAAAAGAAGAACTTTCGGAAACTGTTTTGAAGGGTTTTTCAATTCATTGGCATGGACTGCCTGGACTTCAATCCCGGCAAATATCAATATTACAGCTGCAAGGAAAGTGACATTATCCAGGCTTGTAATATGTGGGAACCACCGCGGATGGCTGATCCCGTTTAAAAGATATGCAGATGTTGTATCAACCGAGGAAGGATGCAAAAAGGCCATGGGATTACCCTGTATCATGTATATAATTGTGAAAATAATCAATACAGCCCCGGGAATAACTGTTCCGAGCAGAAATCCATAACTTGCAATTTTTGACATCAGCTGGGTGCCATTCAGGGTAATCAGTGTGGATATCCAGTACACAACGATGCAGAAAATTCCGACATAAGTTCCATTGTTGCTTAACTCAGGCTTCCCGATCATATAGGCAATGATGGCAGCAGCAAACCCAAGCAGGATAGGGTAATATACCACATTCTGTATCCATTGGAGCCAGATGGCAAGAAACCCCAGCTTTTTATGGAAGGCTTCTTTCACCCAGGTATACACACCGCCTCCGGTGGATCCGAAAGCCCCGCCCAGTTCAGCCGAAACCATCGATGCCGGTATCAGGAACAGCACCGTCCCGAATAAGACATAGAAAAACATTGTTAATTCCTCTATGGCCATAAAGGATAATCCACGAAGGCTGAATACAGCTGCACCTGTCATAAAAACAAGACGGGTGGTTGTCATATTGCTCTTTTTTGTCGGTTCCATGATAAATTTCTTAGATTAACATTGTGAACTAATTATGATTAAAAACTTTAGCCTCCTCAATTCCTTTCGAATTATTAACCGGATGTTTCGCAAACCATTCGAGGGCCCTCTCAAAATCAGCAATTAAAAGATCTGCCATATCGCGGCTGAAACCATGGCGGATCAAAACCCTTTGTACAACAAGATCTTCACAATTTTCAGGCATGGAATAAGAGGCAATCTGCCAACCCCTGCTGCGCATACGATCAGACAGGTCATAAAGTGAAAAACCGGGATCAGCATCTTTTTTCAAAGTCCAGCATGCTCCGGGAAGAGCTCCCTGTCCGTCATAAATAATGTCAAAAATTTTCATTTTTTCCATTTTACGGGCTATATATGTTGCATGATCGGCGCAGGCCTGCTGTATCCTCCTGTATCCGTCTTTGCCCAGGCGCAGGAAATTGTAATACTGTGCAACGATCTGTCCACCGGGTCTTGAAAAATTAAGTGCGAAAGTCGGCATATTGCCTCCCAGGTAGTTTACATTGAAAACCAATCCTTCAGGCAAATCTGATTTCTCACGCCAGATCACCCAGCCCACTCCAAGAGGTGACAGCCCGAATTTATGTCCTGAAGTATTAATAGATCTCACCCTGGGCAAACGAAAATCCCATACAAGCTCAGGTTGAAGGAACGGAGCAACAAAACCTCCGCTGGCTGCATCTACATGGATAGGGATATCCAGCCCTTTTGTTTTTTGAAGACCATCCAGGGCTTCACTGATTGATTTTACATCTTCGTACTGGCAGGTAAACGTAACACCAAGAGTTGGAACAACGCCGATTGTATTTTCGTCACAACGTTTCAGAACTTCCTCCGCATTCATCAGCAATCGCCCGTGTTCCATTGGAATCTGCCTTAATTCCACATCAAAATACCTCGCGAATTTTTCCCAGCACACCTGTACAGGACCCGTTATTAAATTTGGTTTCAAAGCCTCCTTACCTGCAGCTTTCATCTTTTCACGCCAGCGCCATTTCATCGCCAGTCCGCCGCACATGGCTGCTTCGCTTGAGCCTGTAGTAGAACAACCTATTGTGTTTTTACTTTTAGGGGCGTTCCACAGGTCGGCCATCATGTGCACACATCGTTCTTCAATGGCAGCAGTCTGAGGATACTCATCCTTATCTATCATATTTTTATCCAGGCATTCATCCATTAATTTATGGATCTCTGAATCAAGCCAGGTTGAACAGAATGTTGCAAGATTCAATCTTGAGTTTCCGTCTATCATGAGTTCATCATGAATGATTGAATATACATCTTCGCTCCTGCTGTCTTTTTCTGGAATCCTGTATTTTGGGATACTTATCCTTAAATCGGTTGAAGTATAAATATCTTCGTCCATCTTCGCAATGATCTTTTCTTTTTCGTGCAGTGCCATAATTTTATGTCTATATGAATATTAAATTAAATAATTTATCTCTCAGGCTTAATCTGTAAAGGGTTTTAACAGGATTTAAAATTTATGCTTTTTTGCATGCTCATCGTCCATTCTGAGTACAAGTTTCTCAGCACCGCCCTGTCCATGTTCTTCGAGATCGGTGAACAATCCCTCGTCGGTGAGATCGAGCGGGTACGAATGTTCCCAATCATGGCTTGCGATACTGTGAAGCCGCTCAACGATATCCTCATCATGCACTTCAATAGCCAGTTCCCGCCTGTCGTCAAAACTGCCGGGAGCGAGGTTGATAGAACCTACAATAGCATGCAGGCCATCTGCCAGCAGCATTTTACCATGCAGTTTCAGATGTTTCAGTTTGTGAATCCTGATCCCAACATCATCCATAATTCGCAAGCCCCCGACCCCCTCAATGATTTTTTCCTTTTTCAGTGAATGCGGAGGGCGGGCCATGAGATGGATTTTCACGCCTCGTTCACAGGCACGAACGAGACGTTCAATGATCACCATATCCTGGTAACGTTCATTCTGGATAAAGAGGGTATACTTTGTATTATCAATAAACTGTGCTATGCGTTCACGGCCGTTTGCAGGGCACCAGATCATATGGGCGCTAAAACCGGGTTTGAATTCCTGACGGTTCCAGTCAGCATCGAAGCAGGCGATAACTTCGCCGACTCCGTGGGGATGGGTCGTGGTGATGGCGTAATCGCGGGTTTCGGTAAGATTCTGTGTTGCCCAGTTAAGTGATTTCACATAGGCGATGTTTTCATCCACTACCATCGATTTCTCGTGTGTGATGCCAAAGCCGGGATTGCTGTCCTTCACTTCTATTCCTGCGAGTTCAAGCGCTTTTCTCACCTCCTTGTTATCATCTTCCCCGTCTCGCCGGGCCGCATTAAGCATTACGCGGACTTTCACTCCCCGTTGGTGAGCGGCAACAACGGTATTGAGCAAAACAGGGTCGGAAAAAACAAACATTTTGACCTGAAGTGATTTCTTCGCAGCATTGATCGCATCGAGGAAGGGTTTCGGGGATTCATCCGGGAGAACAATGAGAGTGCGTATTGACATTGGAAATACTGGTTTTGAATTGTGATTAAAATATTAACAAATATCCGGTTATGAAGAGGAAAAGGCCTCCATTCCTGAACCGGTGACACCCTGGGTTGAGTTAAGCTCAGGCCTGGTTCCGGCCTGTATCTGATAAAGTTCTGCGTAAATTTTATTATTCCTGATGAGTTCTTCGTGCGTGCCTTCTTCTGCAATATAACCGCCTTTTAAAACGACAATTTTATCGGCATCGCGAATGGTGCTTAAACGATGTGCAATGGTGATGACGGTGCGGCCTTTCATCAGGCGTTCCAAAGCTTCCATGACTGATTTTTCCGATTCAGTGTCCAGGGCGGCGGTTGGCTCATCAAGAATGAGGATGGGTGCGTTGCGTACGATGGCCCTGGCAATACCGATGCGCTGTCGCTGACCGCCCGAGAGCGTCAGTCCGCGTTCACCGACAAGAGAGTCATAGCCGTTCGGCATCTGCATGATAAACTCATCTGCATTGGCCATCCCGGCGGCTTCCATAATTTCCCCGGGTGACGCATCCGGCCTTCCATAAGCTATATTGTCACGTATGCTGCCTGCAAACAGGACCGTTTCCTGCAAAACGAATCCAATTTGCTCACGAAGCAGGTCCAGTTTGTAATTGGTCACATCCACTCCGTCGATCAGAACCTGTCCGGAAGTAGGGTCGTAATATCGCGGGATCAGGCTCAAAACAGTGGACTTGCCACCGCCGGTCGGCCCGCAAACACCGATTCGCTGGCCGGGTTTAATCGTGAGGTTGATATCGCGAAGCACAGGAGAGGCAGGATCGTAGGCAAAGGCAACATGCTCGAAAACAATCTCGCCCTTTAATTTGGCCGGGCTTAGTGCGCCTGCTTTTTGAGGAATGATCGTATCAGCCCCGAGGATAGCCTGGATACGTTCCAGGCCCACTGCAGCCTGAGCGATGACGTTGGTCATCTTCGCAAGATCCTGCACCGGTTTAAAAAATTTGCTGAGATACGAAAGAAACACAGTGAGGGCGCCGATGGTCATCGCATCGCGGAGGATCAGGCCAGCCCCGCGCCAGAGGACAAAAGCCACACAGAATGCAACGGTAACAGATACAATAGGTGAAAGCAGAGATTTGACACGTCTTGCCTTAAGCGCTGCCTGTACGGTCTCCATGCTGGCCTCCCTGAGACGTCCCTCCTCCATATCCTGCCTGCCGAATGCTTTGACCGATCGCACTGATTCCAACCCCTGCTGTACAACGGCAAGGATATCGCTCTGATGTATTCTCACCTCATGTGTGGCCTTCTTTACCGCCTTCTTGAAACGTGCAACAAAAAGTAAAAGGAAGGGTGTCACGCCAACAGCAACAAGCGCAAAGTCAAAATTCAGATATAGCATGACCCCAACCATACCCACGATTGTGAGCGAATCAATGAGGATGCTAAGCAGTGCGGTTGAAGCAAAACTCTGCACGGTGCTCACATCAGATGTAATGGTGCTAAGCAGGTTGCCAATTTTGTGTGTGTCATAATATCTCAACGAAAGGCGGTGAAGATGATGGTAAAGTTTCTGGCGCAAATCATTTGCAACGTTTTGAGCTACACTTTCAGTAAAATAGTTGTCAATATAGCCCGCAACCGCAGCGATCACTGCAATCAGAACCGTAATGGCTGCGGCCACACCGGCCAGCGCCATCGTATTTTCGCCAAATGAAAAATCACGAAGCCACCCCATAAATTCAGGCAGTTTGTGCTTCCCGATCACATTATCGATAATAATTTTAAGCGGCCAGGGTGCAGCTATGCTCATTGCTGTCTCAAGAAGCATCGCTGAGAAGATCACAACCAACCAGGCATAATAAGGCCTGATAAGCTTCAGAACGAGTTGCGTCATCTCCTTGCCGGAATGGCCGGGTAGTCGTGGCGGGTCGTCCAGTGGTTTTGTCAGACCATCTTTTCCTGATTTTTCCACTCTTTGTTGGTTAGATAACCTTGTTCAATTAAAAAAGTCAATCCATGCCTTGAATCATCCTGAAGACCGGCATTGATAAAGAAACAGTTTTATTGACTTGTTGTATGATAAGACGAAACAAAGGACGAGCCAGAATTAATTATAAAAATCAAAAGCAAGGTACGACATTTTTAATTATTTGATTGTCAGTTTGAAACAATCTCAATACTATAAAAGGAAAAAGATCCGATTTTGGATCAGGAGAAGATTTCTCTGAATTTATCAATATTATCGCTTGAATAAGCGATAATGAGTATAGAAAAGCACAGATCGGAATATATAAAGACTTTCACCCGTTTTGCTCGAGCCCGTCGGCCTGGAACCTGAAACCAATTCTCTTGCCTGTTCTGATTGCCATTGAATCCATCTGCGATTGCATCTCAAGTTGTGTAACTTCTTTGAGATTATCGAAAGGGGGAGTCAGAAGATCAAAATTAATAGTATACAGGATACTGGAATATATTATAGATCTTATAGTCTTCTGATTCAACCTGGTATGAGCGAAATTATTATACAGCATGCCCAGTTCGCGTTTCCCCTCCACAAAATAATGAAGTTCACGGTTCACGAATACCCTTCCGATTAGATAACCCAGATCGTTGGAGCGGTTGTATTTGAATGAATCTGCAAGAAAATTAAAAATCATGATATTGCCGCAATACGAACGGAGCTTATCCTGCCTGATATAATCGGTTTTCATAACTTCATGATCACGCGGAAATTCAAACACATTCGTATGCATCATGAAGATAAGAATATCGGATCCAAACCGGAGTTCAAACTGGAAGTCTCCCCTTTCTTTATATTCAAAGAGCAATGGATTTTTTGATCGCAGCACAGTCTCCTGATTGGAAGTGATAAACCCCTCGCATTCCTTTTTAAACTGCCGGAATACTTCAAGGGTTTTAAGATAGACTTCCTGTTTAAAGGAGGATTTTCGAATAAACGCCTTAATCAGCTCGGAAGGTTTGATTAAATGCTGGTCCATAATACTACGTTCTTAAGATCAGGTATTTTACATTACCGATTTAATGAGAGGTTTCAGGGATTCGTATGTATGCGCAAAAATACAGCCAAGTGAATTGGCCGGTATCCAGCGCGCAATAATAATTCCCTCGGAAATTTGCGGTTTCAGGCTGTCTTCGGTTGTAGCTTCCATCCTGAACCAGCGTGTATGTTTGACGATTCTCCGATCATTATTAAAATATATGTGGTATGTAACGAATAGCTCTGACGATATTGTAAGGTTCTTTAAGCCTGTCTCTTCCTTGACTTCCCTGATGGCAGCTATTCGTGCGATTCGTTCAACAAGGTCCGTTGCAGATGATTTTCCATTTTTGCCTGATCTATTGCTTAAGGCTTTACGCCGGTCTTTACCGTTTATTTTGCCTTTCGGGAGATCCCATTTTCCATTTCTGTGGATAACCAGCAATTCTTCATGCTCATTGAAAACAACCCCTCCGGCAGCTTCGACTTTTTCATGAAGGGCAAAAAAAGTCTTTACCATCTGCTTGAATTTATCCTCCGACCAAACAGACAATATACCTTTTAAACCAGTCTTCTCGAACTCAAAAACGATCTCCTTCAGAGCTTTTTTTCCCTGATATTGAACCTGAACTTCACCATCCTTTTTCATTACCGGCCTGGTATCTATGAGAACGATGAGGCTTTCGTTGCAGTATATATCAATTTTCATTTGCAGGCCGTTTTATAACAAACAAAGGTAGTAAATTGAGATGACAGGAACAGCTTCCATTTTTTGTGTAAATTTGATGCAAAAAAATACTGCAAATATGATATTCAATGAAAATATTGCGTTGACAACTGCCGAATTATTGTTAAAAATAAAGGCAGTTAAATTGAGCCCTAAGAATTTATTCACCTGGGCATCAGGAATAAAATCCCCAATTTACACAGACAACAGAATTACACTGTCTTATCCTGAAATCAGGACCTTTATAAGACAAAATTTTGTGGCTGCGATCGAAAAGAATAACTGGGAACCTGAACTGATCGTTGGAGTTGCAACCGGCGGGATACCTCAGGGTGCGTTGGTCGCACAGGAACTTGCTTTACCTTTTGCCTATGTTCGTTCATCGAAAAAAGAGCATGGCCTTACAAACC
Organism: uncultured Bacteroidales bacterium; assembly: GCA_903887775.1. GTDB lineage: Bacteria > Bacteroidota > Bacteroidia > Bacteroidales > FEN-979 > CAIRDP01. Next base: position 247,595 of record CAISRB010000033.1, on the reverse strand, counting down.
AGATCGAAGGCGAAGTCCGTTCCGGTCAGCGGGCCGTCATTATAGAGGATCTCATTTCAACCGGTTCAAGCAGTCTGGGGGCTGTAAGTGCACTAAAAGGAGTGGGTTGCCAGGTTAAAGGTATGCTTGCAATATTTACATATAATCTGAGTATTGCGCAATCCAGTTTTCAAAAGGAAAATTGCCCACTGATTACCCTTACCGATTTTGATTATCTGGTCAAAAAGGCCTTCAATATCAACTATATCACTGAAGAGGATTTGATCGTCCTCGGGGAATTTAAAAAAAGTCTCGAAAACAAATAAATTCCTACCTGTCGACGATCAGCTTATGGTTAACGACTGTTCCATTATAGGAAAGGCGTACAATATAGATTCCTTTACTCAGGTTTGTCAGGTTGATTTCCCGTACATTGGTTCCGCTGACCAGTTCAAATTGCTCACGGATAAAAGTACTTCCAAGCAGATCAATGACAGCCACTTGCAATGTTGCGGGCTCTTCTGCATCCAGCCTTATGTTAACCTTTCCTGAAGCAGGGTTGGGATAAATACTGGCTGTGAGCACTCCGTTTTCGCCAATCCCTGTCGATGGCAGGGTCGTAAAATTCCAAACAAGGCTCCAGTTACTGGTGTCGGGGATTTGCGAATCAGAGAAAGCCCTCATTCTCCAGTAGTATTTCGTTGCATTGTTCATTCTTTTCGTCAAAACATACAGGGTGAGGGTGTCAGACAGCTTTACGTCTAAAAAGGGACCGCTGAAGGACTGGTCTTCATCGATTTGCAGTTGAAACTTAACAATCCCTGTTTGCTTGGTCCATTTCATTGTAGGTTTTACTGCAATATTTGTCGAGTTGTTCGAAGGGGCTGTAAGTTTTACTAAATCGATAGTAGTAAAAGCATAGTTGTTACACCATGCCATAGTATCTGAGATGTGCCTGCCTCTTACCCTCCAGTAATATTTTGTTCCGAACCTTGTGAACTGGCTGTATACAAAGTTTGTATCCACCTCAGAGGCTGCCACAACAGTTATAAAACCAGGATCCAAAGCAAGCTGGTATTCATATCCCAGGAGTCCTTTAATGGCCTTCCAGGTAAGTTTCGCATTAAGCATCTGATCTACTGCATTGTTAGTAGGTAAGGACGGTACAAGTACATTGGCAACAGTGAAATTCCAGACTATTGACCACAGGCTGTTGCTCAAATCATGACGTGCACGAACCCTCCAGTAATATTTAGTTCCGAATCTCAGATTACTGACCCTGAAATAAGTAGTGCCTGAAGCAACAGATCCTGAATGCAACTGAGTGGAATTAAAATTCGATGTCGTATCAACCTGAACATCATAATATTTTATACCGGTGATTGCTTTACCCAGGATGAGATTTGACCATATCAGGACCTGGTAAGGTCCGAGAGTATCATTGGTTGCATTGTTCTTCGGGGAAGAAAGAGTAACCTGGCTGAAAACAGTGAAAGTCCTGACCGTCGACCATGCCGATGTTTGTTGAAGGTCAATTGCCCTGACACGCCAGTAATATTTTTTAGCAAACAGAAGTTCATGGGTGGTGTAGCCCGTCAACAATGTCAGTGTTGTATCGGTAAGCTTAGGCGAATTGAAGCTTGCGATAGTATCAAGCTGCACTTCATACTGCAATCCCGTACTGCCGACAATGGCATTCCAGCTGACAATCACATTTGGCATCTGGTTTATGGAATTGTCTGCCGGTGATTTCAGAGTGGGTGCATATACTTCTGTTCCTGCCATGGTAGCAGCGGCAAAGAGTGACAGCAAGAGGATGGATAAAAATCTTTTCATATCTGGAGTTTTATTTTGTTATTGATAATTACTGCTTGACAACTTTACCGTAAGAATTATTTATACGAATAATATACATGCCTGATGGAAGAGAAGTGAGATCAATACGGGAGGTTGACTCTCCCTGGGGTTTAGTTCCAAGGCTGCCGCTCATAACCAGTGTTCCATTAAGGTCATATACAAATATTTCGGTATTGGATGACTGGTTCAGAGTATATGTAATGCTTACAAAATCTCTTGCAGGGTTTGGACTGATTTTCAGTTCATGGCTATTCCTTCCCGATGAAGGTCCGGGATCAACCCCAACCGGAGTAAGATAGGTGGTGTCTCTGTATAACCCAAGTCCCCAGGTAGCAGCATAAACTGCACCGTAATTCAGAATGGAATAATTCTGAATTGTCTGTTGTGAAAGGACTGGTACCGGAACATTCCCCATGTTGGCCATATCGGGTTCCCAGGTAGGGGAAGCATTGGTAAGATTCGAAGTTGTATAAATGCCCCATTCAGTTCCAAGGATTGCATTATTTGCATTATGCATTTCGATGATCCCGCTAAGTACAGGACTTCCAGGAAGGTTCCCGGTTGCATCATGCCATACAGGCACCTGGTCAAGGGCATTTTGAGTCTGGTAAACATAATTCGCATTTCCATAATTCCCCAAAGTCACCATCACGTGATTCGGGTTATTCGGATCAACAGAGATGGCGGTTACATACCTGCCTGAAAACGGAGTTCCCTGTAAGGTGTCGTTGCTGATAATAAACGTGGGGCTGTTATAATCAGCAGTGGCTGAATCATGTGCCATCAGAAGGTTGCTTGCCCTGTATAAATGACCTTGCGTTGTTCCCATCCAGAGGGTATTCATGTCGTTCGAGACTGCAAGAGTAGAGATATCGCCGTAGGAAACCGGGGAAATGTCCTTATATACGAGGAACCATTGAGCTTTATGGTCAAATTGCAGCACAACCTTTGACATGAAAACGCCTTTTTGGCCTCCTTTTGTCGTACACATAAAGAAACGGGCGGCAATCGGGTCAGCTATCATTAAGCTGTCATGGGGAGGAATGATGCTTGCAGTAGTATATACAAACGGGAAATTACCGTTTTTGCTGTTTACAGTGAGTGGGGTCTGGGGCGGAATCGGATTGTCTGATTTGTTGTAATATTTTACACTGTCGAAAGAATGAATATAATCAAAGCTTTCGGCAAGAGCGATCGGGAGATTTACAGCACTTGTAACAAGGATATCAGATCCGAGAGGATCATTGTCATATGTCAGGTCGGTAAGCTCACGACGGCGCATGGTACGGTAAGTTGAGCTATTGGAGTCGGTATTCGTATAGATAACGATATTCGGGTTGATCTTACTCCAGACACAGGAGCCTCCCGTGCGGCCTTCATCGCCATAACTATTGCCATCCTTCCAAATCTGAACACCGTTCGATGGATCGTTGACAAGGCTGGGATAATATGCTCCAACAACGATTGACCCGTTATGGTATGCCCCCCCCATTACATAATTTTTATTGTAGGTATTCGCCAAAGTCCAAAAACGGCCAATCTGCATGTTCAGGGGTGAAGTCTGATATACAATTTGTCCGGGCCTGATCGTTGCCACCGCAACTCCTCCATCCGTAGATAATGCCATGCGGCCACTGTTACCAGGCTGGAATGAATACTGATGATGGTAATTTGGTGCAAAAGTTACGTCTGATGGCGGGATGGAACCGTCGCTTACGATTTCCCAGTCGAAATAATTCTGATCGGCAACTCTTTTGCCACTCCACATTTTTTTTGATCCGATAAAGATCTGATCCGGATTATTCGGTACAACTGCAATTGCATTATCGTTAAAGCCGTTAATTCCGTATGGTTCCATTGAAACGCTTGCCGGGAAAATCAATGTCCATGTATCTCCGCCGTCTACCGAGTTGTAGATGCCTTTCATGAATCCTGAAGGAAGAATTATGGAGGCATACATCACGAGAGGATTGGAAGGAGCAATTGCAACCCTGTTCCATCCTATGGTCTTATTTGGAAGTTTAGTTGAATCACCTGTGCTGAGAAGAACGAAGTTATTTATATCCCCTGCCCTCGCAACATAAACCGAATCATCAACGACAGCAAGAACCGTTCCGTCGCTGCCCACAGCAACATCATTTGCATAACCGGGCTTAGCAGTGATCCAGTCTGTCCCGTTATCAGAATAATAAATACCTCCTATTGTGGCGACATACATGCGCTCATTCCTGGGATCGGAAGCAAGCTGGGCAATGCCCAACCAATGCGCATTGAACGCGGTTCCGGGGACAAGGGTAAAATTAGTGCCATCGGTAGACCGGTAAAGCCCGTTTCCATAGTCATAACTGTTTTTAAAAACCTGGCCGGTGCCGGCATAAAAAACACCGCTTTTCGACTGGGCAAGGCAGGAAACCCTTGGGATATTCCCATCAGGGGTACCAACTGCATGCCATGTCAAACCTAAAGTTGTCGAATACCAGATGCCACCGTCAGGAGCTCCTGCATAAATAGTTGTACCCGTTGCATCACGGTTGTCAAAAATTGCAGACCAAACAGGCCCGGCAATATTTGTCGGACCAAGCGGAGCCCAATCCAGGTTGAGCCTTGATGAGGATTTTAAATGCATCTGCTCTGCCTGTAACTGAGCTTTCAGCACATCAGTCCCTGAAATAACGCCAGTGGTCTGATTTGCTTTCTGACGAAAATAAGGATCATCATTTCGTGTACTTCCTTTGACAACAGGGTTGCCGGCAAAGATAACTGATGCAAGGACGAGTAAAAACAATCCAACAAAAGCTGTCCGTAATAGAGAGAGTAAATGTCTATTTTTCATAGTTTTAGGTTTGATTTAACGGTTTCTCCTTTAAACGAACAAATATAAATTAAAATACCTTAACTGCAAAAAAAAAATCGGATGGAAAAATTATTGATGAGAAGTACTCTTAAATCTTCTCAAATTTATCCTGTTCAACCCAGCCTACACTGCCATTCACGATGCGGATTTCATACCAGTTCCCGATATGATCGACGATCTGAACTTTGCACCCTTCATGGATAACAAATATGTCGGTGCTTTTTTCGTCGGGCGAACTTTTGACTGTTACGGTGGGATTTATGATTATAGCTGATTGGTCGGACTTCATGGAGCGGTAGCTCCCCCAAGCAAAGAAAAGAAAAACAACAGAAAGAAGCAATGTCGAAAACCCCAGCCAGAAACCTAACTTACGAATGAGAAGTACCCTCGATGCAAGATACAACAAAAACATGAACAGTGACGCGATGAGAAAAGCGACACCAGCAATTGCCCAGGTATCCATCGGGAACAGGTCGGAAACGAGTTTCAGCCAGCGCTTCACAAAAAATTCGGGCAGTGGTTCAATCTTGTCGGTAATCCTGCTGTTTGCAACGTTCAGGTTGAAATTAACATCCTCATTTCCGGGATCAAGACGTTTGGCACGTTCATACCAAAGTATGGCATGTGGAATATCATTGAGTTTAAAATAGGAATTGCCCAGGTTATAGAACAGTTCAGTAGATTCGAGTCCCTGTGAAACCAGTGATGAATATGTAACGATCGCTTCCTGATATTTCCCTGAAGAGTAAGCAGTATTTCCTTTTGCAATCAATAATTGATTTTCGGATGAATACGCGGTTACTGCAATAAAAACCGGCAATAACAGGAAGATCAAGCTTTTCAGGAATGCCAATAAATTTTGTTTTTCGCTCATCTCAGTTCCCTTTCTATTCTTGAAATTACTGCAAGCGCTTCATTATAAACACGTTCCATATTTACCGATTTCTCCCCGGGTGCAAACCGGGCATACTCGGTATTATTCAAAGTATCAATAAAATTTTGGATTATTTCTTCACCCACCTCTTTTTTAATCAGAGTTTGCTTTACAGTGTCGATGGAAAGTTCTGCGATTGGCAAGCTGAATTTATCCCCGAGGTACCCCCATAAAGCCCGGGAAATCTCAACATAAAACTCCTGCGTTTTCTTTTCTTTCAGATAAAGTTCGGCTTTTTTAAGGCGTTTACGGGCTACTTTGGTCGCTCTCAGGTTCTTCATCAACATCACATCACTTCTGCGTTCACTGAATTTCCTGAATAACATGATAAAGATGAAGAATAACAGGAGAGGGACAATAAGACAAAGAAAGAATCCCAAAGAACTAAAAAAATATTCCCCGCTTTTTGAAAGACTGAATACCTGGTTCTTTATGTGCCTGATATCACTGCTGATATATTTGATCTCCTCGTGGTTGGCTCCTGTATATGTAACATTTGCCGCCTCACCTGTCCCTTTTTCAACCTCGATGGTATAATCAGGGCTTGTAAGGGTCACGTATTTCATTTTCTTCAGGTCATAAAATGAAAAGGAAATCGGTTTCAGGTTGAATTTTCCAGGTTTGCGGGGTATGATCAGATATTCGAATACCTGTGAACCGCTGACACCTTTTTCTGAAGATCTGATATCATTGGAAACTTTAGGATCGTATGTCTCAAAATCAGGCGGGAACGTAATATTAAGTTTGTCAATAAGCTGGAGATTCCCTTCTCCGCTAACAACACATCTCAGGTTGATTGCCTCATTCGTCTTGACCCGGGTCCTGTCAAGCTCAGTATGGAAATTAAAACTCCCGACGGCTCCTGCAAAATCCTCAGGAACTCCGGTCGCAGGCAAAGGCCTGACATTGACCACCAGAGCGCTGGCACGAAGTGATTTCTCTACCGGTGTATAAGAGGTGTTAAAAAAACTGTCATTAAAAAAATCGTCGAAAAAAGGATCTCCGGTTCTTGTTTTACTCTGACGCTTGATCTGTGCCTGGCACTCAAGTTCCAGAGGTTCAATTGTTAACTTTCCGCTTTTAAGGGGAAATAAGGTATACTTGCGTAAATCTGCCACAATATATTGCTGGCCATCAATGACCTGGTTATATTGCTGAAGTTTTTCCTTTTCTTTAGTCAGGTTTTGAGACCAAAATCCCGGGAATGAAGGTTCCTTCGTGAACATAATCTGCGAAACAGGCACTTTCGTATATATTTTGTATGTCACTGTTATCCCTTCTCCCTGCTGAGGATTGGAATTGCTTACATAGGCTTTCAGCATAACGTCATTAGGGTTAGTCTGAATATTGCCCTGCTGCTGTGTATTTTGATACGGCTGTCCCTGGCTTGTCCCGGTTTGCGCAGAGCCATTTTTCGTCACTTTGACCGTGAGAGAGTTTGATGTTATGGTGCGCCGGTCTATCGTAATTGTGGCGGGAGGGATATCAAAGGTCCCTTCCTTGTTTGCCTGAAGGATATACTGGAAAGAGTAACGTACCGACATAGTAGTTCGGCCGTTGACTGACTGAATGCTCGAAGACGTCGAAGTAAAAGGGCCGCTGATCACGTCAAAGCCACTCAGCCTTGGTCCCCTGAAATCAGTCCCCTGGCTGTTCAGGGTATAAGTCAATGTAAAAGATTCACCCAGGCTTACAGTTGATTTTGCCGAACCCTGGAAAGAAACATCCTGGGCGAAGCCTGTTGCAAGAATTGCAAAGAATCCCACAACCAATAAAAACCTTCTGAACACCATATATATATTATTGTACACGAATTACCTATCGCAATTTACAAAAACCATCTTACCAGTCTTTTTCAATTCCCGTGACCTGAACCTTGGCCTTTTCTTTTTTCACCTTTTGCATCGTCTTCTTTTCATCGTTCTTCAATGCTTCAAGCATCCTGTTTGCATCTTCCTTGCTCAATTTTTTCTGATCCTGAGGGGGCTGGTTCTTCTGATCCTGCTTATTCTGGTCCTGCTTCTTTTGATCTTTCTTCTGATCCTTTTTATCCTGATTTTGTTTATCCTGCTTTTTTTGCTGCTGCTCCTGCTGTTTCTTCAGCATCATTTTTGCGTATTCAAGGTTGTATTTGGTGTCCAGATCCGAGGGCTTATTCATCAGGGAGTTCTTATAAGCCAGAATGCTTTTATCATACTGTTTGGCTTCAAGATAAGAATTACCAAGGTTATGGTAGATCTGTGCCTCGATATCCCGGTCCTGGTTCTTCGAGGAAAGGTCTCCATAAAGTTTGGCTGCTTCTTCGAAATTCTTTTCTTTGTAAACGGCAGTACCCAGGTTAAATTTTCCCTTAACCGACTCCTTATTAATTTCCAATGCCTTGCGGTAATCCTTTTCGGCTTCTTTATAGTCCCCCTTGTCATACTGCGTATTGCCTTTGCGCAACAGGGTATTTTCCTTTTGTGCAAAAACAGGAACATTCAGCATTAACGAAAGCAACAATAAAATCAGCGTTGTCCTCATAATTAAAAATCCTCAAATAATTTAATATTCCTGATCCATCTCGTTTTCCGTTCAAAAACAAAAAGGTCAAGTACAAGTATTAGCAGGGCGAGACCTGCAAAATACTGGAATCTGCTTTCAAAATCAGAGAACTGCTTGCTTTCTATATCTGATTTCTCAATCTTTTCAAGGTCTTCAAATACAGTATTCAGCCCGGCATCGGAATTACTGGCCCTTACATACATTCCTTTCCCAACGTTGGCGATCTGTTTCAGAGTGGCCTCATCGAGCCTGCTGATAATCGTGTTACCATCCTTGTCTTTTTTGTAGCCTGTCTGAACATCGCCTTCAAAAACGGGGATAGGTGCACCTTCTGAAAGGCCCATGCCGATGGTATACAGTATGATTCCCGATTTGGAGGCCGACTCCGCCTGCTCAAGGACCTGGCCTTCGTGGTCCTCTCCGTCAGTTATCAGCACAATGGCTTTATTATGCCTGGTATCACCGAAACTTGAAGCAGCAAGTTTTATGGCCTCACCTATAGCGGTTCCCTGGGTGGGGACCATTCCTGTATTGACAGTGCTTACAAACAATTTGGCTGCTGCATAATCGGTAGTGATAGGCAACTGTGTATAGGCTTTTCCTGCAAAAACGATCAATCCGATCCTATCCCCTTCGAGCTTATCAATAAGCTTGAAAATGGCCTGCTTGGCCCGTTCGAGGCGATAGGGTCTTATATCCTGAGCAAGCATTGAGTTTGAAACATCAAGACAGATTATCAGGTCAATCCCCTTTCGCTTTACTTTTTCGATCCTGGATCCCGACTGGAGATCGGCTAAAGCCATAACAACAGCGGCAACAGCCAGGGAATACAGTACAAATTTAATGATTGGTTTTGCCGTCGAAAACTCCGGTGCAAGGATCTTCAGGAGATTGCTTTCCCCGTATTTATCCATGTCTCTTTTCCGCCTGATCATAAACAACACGAAAACAGCTGATATAACCGGAATCAGGAGAAACGCGAAAAAGAAAATACTATGTGCAAACCTGAACATTCTATATAATTACGGTATTGTCTTTAAAACAGCATATCTTGCAAATCCTTCAAACGCCAGGAGAATAAATGCGATCAGGATCAATGGGAAAAACTCCTCTTTCTTTTTTCTGAATTCAGTTACATCGATCCTTGTCTTTTCCATTTTATCAATTTCCTTGTATATCTCCCTTAGCTTTGTGATATTCTGGGCCCTGAAATATTTTCCATCGGTCATCTGTGAAATCTTGACAAGCAGGGGTTCATCAATTTCGACTTTCATTTGCTGTATCTGGATCCCGAAAGGGGTCTGCACAGGGTAAGGAGCATACCCCATAGTCCCGATACCAATGGTATAAATCCTGATACTGAACAGCTTGGCAATTTCTGCAGCCGAGAGAGGATCAACCGAGCCCATATTATTTACGCCATCGGTAAGCAGGATGATAACTTTGCTCACCGCTTTGCTGTCCTTGAGGCGGCTGATGGCAAGCGCCAGGCCGTCGCCCAGTGCGGTACCATCATCGATCATCCCGCTTTTAATCTCCTTGAAGAGATTTTTCAATACTGCATGATCCGTAGTAATAGGGCATTGAGTAAATGATTCCCCGCTGAAAACAACGAGCCCTATCCTGTCGTTGGGCCGGTCGTCAATAAATTCCATAGCAACTTGCTTCGCAGCCTCCAACCGGTCAGGCCGGAAGTCCTGTGCAAGCATTGAACCCGAGATATCCAGGGCAATTACAAGATCAATCCCTTCAACATTTATTGACTGCCTGCTCAGGCTGGTCTGTGGCCTGGCCAGGGCAACGATAAGCAGAGTTATTGCAAGAAGCCTTGCAACGTATAAAGCATTGTATAAATAATGCCTCCATTGGACATAATCTTTACGGAAGCCACGGATTGAACTGACCTGCAAGACGGCAGGATTTTCCTTTCTCCGGAAAAAATACCAGACAGCCAGAGCAGGAACGACCGCCAGCAGTATCAGAAAGCCTGGATTAGCAAAGGTCAGTCCGTGCATAATTCGTTAAGATTGAGTTTGTTGGCTTCCATGGTTCAAACTTCTGTCCTGGGTTTTTCATTCACCGGTATCGTCGTTTCCCTGATAAATTCAATGCCTGAGTTCAGGGCATTCTCATTATCCTGAGGCAGGGGGATTCTTTTTGCAAATTTTACCATATCGGCAAGCTGCAGAATTTGTTTAACCTTCTCAATAACAGGTTCAGTAAAATCATTCACCTGTTTCAGTTTTTCTATGATTTCGAAGGTTGTGCTTTCCATCGCCGGGATACCAAATCCTTCCTCAATATATGTTCTGAGAATATCAGTGAGTTCGCTGTGGTATTCTTTAATATGCCCCTCCTGCCATAGTTTCCTGATCCTGAGTTTCTCAAGGTCACGCAAAGCTTTTTCATGAGGCTGAAGTTTCCCTTTCTGCCTGATCTGGATCAGCGGTTCATTCTTCTTTCTTTTTTGGATGTACCATATAAGGATTAGTGTGAGTGCGATCAAAGCAAGAGCCAACAGAATATAAGGCAGCATCTCCAGAAAAGTGATAGGTATTTTCAATGGGCCTTTTATCGGTTTTATCACATTTGTAGTGTCAACTTTAACCGTATGAACCATAAGCATGCTCAGGCCTGTAGAGGCCGTTTTCACGGAAGTGTCAGGAAGCAGCCTGTAGCGAAAAGGGATCTGAGGAAATGTATAAACACCTGTATCAAAACATGTCAGATTGAGTTCCTGCGTAAGCGTCAGGTCTTTTTTATCTTTTGAAAAACTACTGTCAATTTTTGAACGGCCAATGATGATAATGTTCTGCAGAATAGTATCGTTAAAAACCGGCCAAAGGACCTGTGACCCGGCAGGTCCATTGAACTGCAGCTTCAGTCCAACATGGTCTCCGATAAGCATGGCGCCGGTATCAAGCCTGGCAGTGACCCTGACATCCTGTGGAAATAACGGCTTTCCTGTGAGGAGTAACAAAGCAATACCGATGATGTGAATACTGCGCATATAATTACCTTTTTGCTCCTCGTTTTTTGAACAGATTGATCAGCGGTTTTACATAATCCTGGTCGGTCCTGATCTTCACCCAGTCGACCCCGCTTCTCAGGAAAGTGTCGTTGAGAAAAGCCTGGTGATCGTCATTCCATTTCTTAAACCATGCCCTCTGCCTGAAGTCGGAGGAATCAACCCATTGTTCAATTCCCGATTCTGCATCTTTCACCCTGATCATGCCTACATCGGGCAGATTGGTTTCCCTCTCATCATAAATCTGAACCGCGATAAGATCATGCTTTTTATTCGCAATCTTGATCGCATCCATAAAACCATGTTCGATGAAATCTGAAATAACAAATGTAGTGCAGCGTTTTTTGATCGCGTTTGTCAGAAACCGCAGGGGTTCCGTGAGATTCGTACCTCTTTGCTGAGGCCTGAAATCCACAAGCTCCCTGATGATCCTGAGAATATGCGACGGCCCTTTTTTCGGAGGAATGAATTTCTCGATGATGTCGCTGAAAAAGATCACCCCTACTTTATCGTTGTTCTGGATGGCGCTAAAAGCCAATACGGCAGCGATCTCAGTAATCACTTCCTCTTTAAGGCTTTTTTTCGTACCAAAATGATTCGACCCGCTGACATCGATCAGCAGCATTACCGTGAGTTCCCTTTCCTCGTCAAATATTTTAATATAAGGATGGTTGAAGCGGGCCGTCACATTCCAGTCAATATTCCGTATATCATCTCCAAACTGATATTCCCTGACTTCACTGAAGGCCATACCTCTCCCTTTAAATACCGAATGATACTGACCGGAGAAAATATGATTCGACAGACCCCGGGTCTTTATTTCGATCTTTCTTACCTTTTTAAAAAGTTCGGCGGATTCCATAATTGTAAAGGCGAAATGGCGAAAAGCGAAAGGCGAAATATTTCGCTTTTCACTTTTCGCTTTTCGCTATCTTTTTACGGTACTTCTACTGTATTTAAAATCTCGTTAATAATGTCCTCTGATGTGATGTTTTCTGCTTCGGCTTCATATGTGAGACCAATACGATGGCGGAGAACATCATGTGCAACAGCACGGATGTCTTCAGGAATTACATACCCCCTGCGCTTGATGAAGGCATATGCTTTTGCAGCCAGCGCCAAATAGATGCTTGCTCTAGGGGAACCACCATAGTTTATCAGTCCTTCAAATTTCTTGAGCTTATAATCTGCCGGAAAGCGTGATGCGAAAACGATGTCGGTAATATAGTTCTCAATTTTCTCATCCAGGTAAACTTCCCTGGCAACGGCTCTTGCCCTGAGAATATCTTCTGTCTTGACAATAGTATTTGCGGAAGCGATTTCATTGCCAATGTTCTGACGGATGATAAGTTTTTCCTCTTTTTTATCAGGATATCCGATAACCACTTTCAGCATGAAACGGTCGATCTGTGCTTCGGGAAGAGGGTAAGTCCCTTCCTGTTCAATAGGGTTTTCCGTTGCAAGCACCAGAAAAGGTTCCGGCAGCATGAAGGTCTGGTCCCCGATAGTCACCTGCCTTTCCTGCATGGCTTCGAGCAATGCACTCTGGACTTTCGCCGGGGAACGGTTAATTTCATCCGCCAGAATAAAATTGGCAAAAACGGGCCCTTTTCTCACCTGGAATTCTTCTTTTTTCTGGCTGTAAACCAGGGTACCGATAAGGTCGGCAGGAAGCAGATCAGGCGTAAACTGAATGCGGCTGAACTTTGCTTCGATCGTTTTTGCCAGTGTTTTAATTGCCAAAGTTTTAGCCAGTCCGGGAACACCTTCAAGGAGAATATGCCCGTTGGCAAGTAAACCTATCAGCAGGCGTTCGATCATATGTTTCTGGCCTATGATCACCTTATGCATTTCCATTGTGACCATATCCACAAAGGCGCTTTCCTTTTGGATCCGGTCATTCAGGGCTTTAATATCCATCTCAACCATATATCTTAATATTTGATGCTGCAAATGTATAAAAGCTCAGCGAGCTGTTAAAACGGTCGTTGTTAATTTTTGTTAAGCCCTTCGTTAAAAAAATGTTAACAGAATCCTTGAACAAGGCTTCATTCGTGATGGTAGGATTCGTTTCTGAGAATGGTAAAGGCACGGTACAACTGCTCTGCGAATATAAGTCTGACCATCTGATGTGAGAATGTCATTTTCGAAAGCGCAATCGTATCGAATTGCTTTTTTTTGAAAGACGGATGAAACCCATAGGGCCCGCCAACCATGAACACCAGTGATTTGATTCCCGAGACCATCCGCTGGTTCAGGTAGCCCGAAAATTCGGTTGATTTCATATGCCTGCCGTGTTCATCCAGCAGAACTACAGTCTCCCCGGGCAGCAGGTTCTTTTCCAGGATGTCTTTTTCCCGTGCCTGTTGCTCCGAAATATTTAATGAAGATGCATTCTTCAGCGCGGGCAACTCTTCATATTCGACAGGAACGTAACGTTTCAGCCGGTTAAGGTATTCTGCGATTCCTATCCTGAGATATTCTTCATCGGTTTTACCGATGACAATAAAACGTATCTTCATGCAAGCAGGGTTTTCGGCTTTCGCAAATATCGGAATTATTAAAAACATTACTTTTGAAAAAAAATACCATGTTCAGGATCTTCGCAATTTTGTTTTTTTCCTGTATCAGGTTTTCAGGCATCGCATTTTGCCAGTCAGATCCTTCATCAGAAATCATTGACGCCATAAAGAAAGGAAATCCGGTTGAGCTCGGAAATTATTTCAATGAGATGGTAGACCTGAATATTCCCGGTTTTAAAGAACTTTACAGTAAAACACAGGCCTCCAGGATCATTAAGGACTTTTTCAGCAATAAGCCTGTGAGTATGGTTTCGATAAGCAAGGAAGGGAGTTCTGCCGACGGTTCGAAATACATCATGGGAACTTTTACCGCCGGCGGAAAGAAGTACAGCCTGTATTTCCTTCTCCGGAAAGGAAAAGGAGACTACCAGATCTATCAATTGCAAATACAGTCAGAATAAACTGATATGAACCTCGATGATATTATCATTAAAGCCCTGGATGAAGATATCGGGGATGGTGACCATACGACAAGATCAACAATCCCCTTATCGGCATATGGCAAGGCCTTGCTTTTAATAAAGGAAGAGGGCATACTGTGCGGATTGCATGTTGCAGAAAAAATTTTTGCTCATGTTGATCAGGATTTAATAATGAAGACCATTCTGCACGATGGTGACAGTGTCGCAAGGGGTGATATTGCATTCGAAGTATCCGGCAGGATCTCTTCAATTCTTCAATGTGAACGGCTGGTCCTGAATTTTATGCAAAGGCTGAGCGGTATTGCCACGGCCACGGCCAGAATGGTTAAACTCATCGAAGGGTTTGATGCCAGGATCCTCGATACCAGAAAAACCACTCCCCTGCTCCGGGAACTTGAAAAATATGCAGTCAGAAAGGGAGGCGGCCTGAACCACAGAATCGGGCTTTACGATATGATCCTTATCAAGGACAATCATGTGGATTATTCGGGAGGTATCGTCAAAGCTATTGATTCGGTACAATTCTACCTGAAAGAAAATGGTAAAGAATTGAAAACAGAGATCGAGGTAAGGAATTTTTCAGAGCTGCAGCAAGTTGTTGACCACGGGGGAGTGGATCGGATTATGCTGGATAATTTTTCTCCCCCGGATCTGAAAAAGGCCGTTAAGCTTATTAACGGCAGGTTTGAGACCGAAGCTTCAGGTGGAATCAATGAAAGCAATATCAGGGATTATGCCGCAACAGGTGTTGATTTCATATCGGTCGGGGCTCTCACCCATCATATTGAAAGCCTTGACATGAGCCTAAAAGCTGTGAAAGAATCAATATTATGAACCCCGTGGCAATCCCCGGCCCCTGTTTCCGCTGCGTTTGCGTGGAATTTACCTCAAGAAATTAATGCACTTTCTGAGACCTTCTTCAAATGTTGTTCCCGGTTGCCATTGAAGGGTCTTCTTTATCCTGTCTATCCCTGCATAAAGATCGAAGATCTCGTTCTGCCTTTCCGTACCTTTAGCTTTGTATGGTTTGATGATGCCGCTCAGATTCATCACTGTTTTGATCAGATCTTCAACACTAACCGATTGTCCGCTCCCCACATTATATATTCCCGGTTCTCCTTCTATCGTCCTGAAAATAGCATCCACCAGGTCATCAATATATATATAATCACGTTTAGGCCTCAGGTCCATCACCTGAACTTCCTTAACTGACGGATCATTTACCATTTGTATGATTTCGGGGATGATAAAATGGGCTGGCTGGCCGGGCCCGTAAGCGTTAAACGGCCTGAGGACAGAGATCCTGAGTTTAAAGTTCATTGCATAGAACTGGCAGGTATTATCGGCCAGGAGTTTGCTGTGGCTGTATGGATTATAGGCTTTAACTGGATGATTCTCATCAACGGGCAGGTATTCGGGAGGGCCGTAAAGATAGGAGCTGATATATGTAAGTCCTGTTCCCGTACGGCGGCAGAATTCAAGCACATTGATCGTTCCCGTGAGGTTGATCCTGTAGAAGGATGCCGGATCTTTCCAGCTGTCGGGGACAAAAGTTTTACCCGCCAGATGGATCACGTGAAAGTACCGTTTCAGATTGTACCTGTCAAAACAAGAAGGATCCGTGATATCTCCCTGGGCAAGATCCAGTCCTTCCACATCAAAACCTTCAGCTTGCAGCCGCTTTACGGCTGCCATGCCAATAAACCCGTTGGAACCGGTAACCAGTATTTTCTTCAAAGAATAGACGAAAGTTTCACGAGGTCATCATTGGCTTTTTCATAATCATCCGGGCGGCCTATATCGAGCCAGTAACCAGAGTATGGAAAAACATTGACGGGTATTTTCTTTTCAAGAAGACCGAGCATGAGATTATCGAAACCAAAGAATTTGTTCCTGGGTACATAGTCCAGAACCTTCCGGTTCATGGCATACACACCCATGCTGACATTGAAAGAATACTCCGGTTTTTCGCGGAACCCGGTTACTTTGTTATTCGCCGGATCCATCTCAAGCACCCCAAAATCAATTTTTGTTGTCCTGTGATAAGTGGAAACCGTGAGTAAGGCATTCCGGGCAATATGAACTGAAAACAATTCTTTGAAATCAAGGTCGGTCAGCAGATCGCCGTTCATCACCAGAAAATTCTCCGGCAGGCCCTGAATAAGTCCTATCGGGGCGACTGTTCCCAGGGGTTCTTCTTCGAGTGAATAGTTGATCTTAATACCGAATTTGGTCCCATCCCCAAGGTATGCCATGATGATTTCCGCGAAATGGTTCAGGCATATATAAACCTCATCAACCCCGCATGTCACGAGCCTTGTGATCAGGATGTCGATGATGGCCCTTTCCCCTACAGGAACAAGGGGTTTGGGAATAACGGTGGTATAGGGTTTAAGCCTTGTGCCTTTTCCTCCGGCAAGAATAACAGCCTTCATGATAGTTAAATAGTGTAGATATCGGGTTTGTAAAACTGCATATTTCCAGGTGAGCTGAACCAGTTAATGGTTTCTTTCAGCCCCCGTTCCAGATTATATTCAGGCGCCCATCCGAATAATGATTTTGCTTTGCTGTTATCGGCCCAAAGCCTTTCAACCTCGGATTTTTCAGGACGTATTCTTGCAGATTCCCGGCCGATATCAATGGTTTTACCCATTAATGCAGCAATTTTCCGCGCCAGGTCACCGATTGAAATTTCATAATTGCTGCCAAGGTTTACAACTTCTCCCATGGCTGCATCGCTTTCGGCAGCTTTGATAAAGCCGTTTGCGGTATCCCTCACATAATTCAGGTCTCTCGTCGGGGAAAGAGAACCCAGCGAGATTTCCTGCTTCCCTGCAAGTATCTGGGTGATTATGGTCGGGATTATGGCCCTTGCAGATTGCCGCGGGCCATAAGTATTAAATGGCCTTACCACGATAACCGGAGTCTGAAAGGAACGGTAAAAAGTAAGAGCCAGGAAATCTGCCCCTGCTTTTGAAGCCGCATAGGGTGATTGGGGATTTACAGGATGTTCTTCGGAAATCGGGACAAACTGGGCTGTCCCGTATACTTCTGAAGTGGAGGTATGGATGATTCTTTTTACATTCAGCTGCCGTGCCGACTGCAAAACATTCAGAGTTCCCTTGATGTTAGTATCAATATATACATCCGGGGAATGAAACGAATACGGTATTCCGATAAGAGCGGCAAGATGAAAAACAATTTCGCAGCCGTTCATGGCTTCGCGTATACCGTTTGGATCTCTGATATCTCCGCTGAACACATTCAGTTTTTTCTTCAGATCTTCAGGGAAGTAATCCAGCCACCCCCAGCGGTTAAACGAGTTATAATGCACGAGAGTCGTCACTTCACAGTTCCTTTTCAGCAATTCCTCGACGAGATGGCTGGCAATGAAGCCTCCCGCTCCGGTGACAAGGACTTTGGTATTTTTAATTTCCATACTCTTACGAATTCCTGACAAAATTAAGAATAAAGACCAGAAATATGCAAAACGCTATATTTTTCTACCTTTGCCTGATAAACATCCCGAACGACATCCGCAGTATATGAACTCTGAAAAACTGACCGGCAGGAACTTCTGGGAGACCTATTGGGAAACTGATACCGACAATAAGAAAAAGAAAAGGCCCAGTCTCTGCGTTCAGGAGATATTAAAGGCTTTTGACAGCCAGCTGCCAGCCGAAAAGGGGCTAAAAGCGCTGGAGATCGGAGGGGCAAAAGGTGAATACCTGCTTTATCTCGTCAGACGTTTTGGCTATGATGGTTTTTCGCTTGACTATTCCAGCGCCGGAAATGAACAGACTCTTGAAACCTTTTCCAGGGCAGGTTACAAAGTGCAGGTTTATGAACGGGATCTTTTTGCTGACAATTCAGATCTGCCCTTGTTTGACATTGTTTTTTCGCTTGGTTTTATTGAACATTTTGAAGACCCCGCTTCTGTTGTGGAAAGCCACCTGAGGCTTCTCAGGCCCGGTGGTGTCTTATTGCTTGGAGTCCCCAATTATTCAGGGATATATCACCTGGTGTTGAAACATCTGGCTCCATCGATGTATAAGACCCATAACCTCAGGATCATGGACCTCAGCAGCTGGAGTGATTTTGAACAGAAGTTCGGCTTAGAAACACTTTACAGGGCCTATATCGGCGGGTTTGAACCCCTCAACATGAAGAAACTGGAAAACAGGAACCTTTTAAACCGTTTGGTTTATTTTAAAATACAGGTTCTGACCGTGTTGTTTTCGTTCAGGTTCAGGGGATTAAGAAAGTTCAACTCAGCCTTCATCAGCAGTTATCTGATCGGAATTTACAGGAAAAATAAATGATGCAAAGACTTTTACAATCCTTCAGGCTTTGCCTTACGATCCTGATCCTCTGCTGTGCCGGAGAATTCGCTGGCGCCACAGAAGATAAACCGGAACTTCCGGCCATCAAATTACAGGTCGACTCCCTGAATAACCTTGCTGCAAAACATTTTACTGAAGATATCCTTTATACCAAATCACTGACGAATCAGAGCGGGAATCTGGCAAAAAGCATCCATTACAAGAAAGGTGAAGCCTTTGCACTGTATTATCATGCATTAAGTGATTTCTATAAGGACAACTTTCCGGCAGCCCTTGATTACTTTTTTAAAAGCCTCGATATTTTTCATTCCCTGAATGATGCCGATAATGAAATCAAGGTGTACAATTCTATCAGTTTGTTGTTCTTACAACTTAATAACCCTTTAAAAGCTGAGCAATACCTGAATAATGCGGAAATGTTTTTGAAAAATTCAACTAATCCCGATAATCCGGCAGAGATATATCTTACAAGAGGCCTGGTGGAGATGGGAAAAGGCAGTTACCGGGAAGCTATAGCTTACGCTTACCGAAGCGCCGGGCAAAGCATGAGTCATAAAAACCATCACATGGTGGGACGAGCATATAAGCTGATCGGAGATGCTTATATTCAGCTGAAGCAATTGAGAAAGGCAATTTTTATTTATCAGAAAGCCACTGCGATTTTCAAACAAACCGGTGACTTAACACAGATCAGCATTCTGGATACACGAATTGCCCATGCGTATTCAGTTTTAAAGAATAAACAGCTCACCCTGGTATATAACAACAAAGCGTACCATGAGAGATTGATTCTCGGGATTCAATATATGATCACTTCATCCATTATTAATGTCGGTGGATCTTATATGGAAGTTGGACGCTATGATTCGGCCCTTTACTTTCTCAGGCTTGGGCTTCAGCTCAGCCTTCAGGAAAAGCGAAATACCCTTACAGCGGAAGCTCATGATTTGCTGACCGACTGTTATTATTTGCAAAAAAATTACAGGTTGAGCCTTTCGCATTACCAGGAATATTTCAAATACCATCAAAAGATCCTCGAGGACCATAATAAAGTGGCTTTACGAACCCTTGAGGCTGAACACCTGGTACATTATGTTGAAAACACCCACGATTTCCTTTCTCGTCAAAATGAAACCCAAACGCTTATATTGCGCAATCACAGGCTGCAGCTTCTCTTTATTGTGATCATTCTTTTCCTTATCCTGACTGTTGGTATCATCGTTCAGGTGGTGACGGGGAGAACCAAGAGATCTGCAAAGGAACTGCAGGTCCTGAACCTCAAGCTTGAAAATGAGATCAGGGAAACAATAGAAGCTGAAAGGAGGTTAAATGAAAGTGAAAACCTTTATCGTTTCCTGGCAGAGCATTCGTCGGATGTCATCTCACTTCTCAACAGCAACCTGAAAATGCAGTTCGTTTCTCCAAGTTGTTTTTTAATGTATGGTTTTACAGAGGAAGAACTCGTTACGAGGCCCGACTCCTTCGAAGTAGTTGACCTTAACTACAGGAAACAGGTCAGAACTTCCCTGGAATCCATACTGCAGCGTAAAACGCCACAGACCCTGGTGTATAAGGCAAGAAAAAGAAATGGAAGTTCATTTTGGGTGGAGAACCATATAAATCCGATGTTTGACCCGGTAAGCGGGGATGTGAACGAGCTGGTTACCGTTGTAAGGGATATCACAGACCGGGTGGAGTATGAAAAACATCTTTCTGAAAATGAAAGGCAAAAAGAAATATTGCTTTATGAGATCCATCACAGGGTTAAGAATAATTTTGCAATCCTGATCAGCCTTATGGAACTGCAACGACAATATGCAAAATCGGCTTCTCTGGACATGCCTTTGGTAGATCTCCAGCTCAGAGTACGGACCATGTCGCTGGTACATGAACAATTATACTCTAATCAAAGTATTGATGCAATACCTCTGGGTTCTTATCTTGACCGTTTGACCAGTATTATCAGCAGTGCTTTCAGCAAGCCTAATATTACAATTCACAAATCTGTACAGGAATGCGCTGCAAGAATTGAAATTGCTCTGCCACTGGGCCTTATCGTGAATGAACTTTTCACTAATGCATTTAAATATGCTTTCCCCGATAACAGGAAAGGGGATGTCTGGATCGATCTACACCTTGACAAAACATCTCAGGCTGAGGAAACGGGGCTGGAATCGCTTCTCTATGTCTTAAATATCCGGGATAACGGAGTGGGTCTTCCGGAGACTTTTTCACTTGAACATAACTTGTCGACCGGTTCCCAGATCATCCTGATCCTTATAGAACAGCTGGAAGCTCATTATGAGTATCTGCATCAGCCGGGTGCTTCCTTCACTTTACGTTTTGCCGCATTTCCCAAGGAATTTAACTGAGAACAGAGAATGAAAGAAAAGAACAAGATATCAATAATCGGGGCAGGAACCATAGGGACTGCAATGGGGAATATTTTATCTGAAAACGGATCCGGGGAGGTCCTGCTTGTTTCAATTGAGGAAAGTGTTGTGAGATCAGTGAATGAACAACATGTCAATGCAAGATATTTTCCGGGCTATCATCTTCACAACGGTCTAAGGGCAACGGCCGACGCAAGTCAGTTGCATGGATCTTCCGTGATCTTTCTTGCCATTCCTTCTGTGAGCATGCTTGATTATCTAGGGTCGATCAGGATCAATATTCCTGAAAACGCAGTACTTGTTAACCTGGCCAAAGGGTTTGGTTGCGGAGAAAGCACAGTTGTTGATTGCCTGAAGATGAATTTTAATAACCCGGTCTGTACTTTAAAAGGGCCTAGCTTTGCAAAGGAAATCATCAACCGTATTCCGACGGGATTTACTTTAGGACATCCGGGAAAAGAGTTTGCTTCTCGGGTATCTTCTTTATTTAAAGGTTCAACGATATATCTTGATTTAACCGATGACATCCAGGGAGTTGAGATCCTGAGTATTCTCAAAAACATTTATGCTATTGTTCTGGGTATTGTGGATGCCCAGTTTAATTCACCTAACCTTCGGTTTCTTATCCTGACCAGGGCTTTCAGGGAGATGATGAATATTATGCTGTATTTCGGGGGCAGGGAAGAAACACTTTATAAATATTGCGGCTACGGGGATTTCACCCTTACTGCGCTCAATGACCTCAGCCGTAACCGCACCCTTGGGCTTCTTATCGGGAAGGGATTTTTCACCGAGCATGTCTCTCATGAATTAGTGCTCGAAGGCAAGACAGCCGCTATTATTTTTTATGAAAAATTTACCAGGGAGGCTCCCGTCGATAAACGTTTTCCGATTATCGGTGAACTGTATAAAGTACTGACTCAGAAATACGATATCGCGAAATTTGTCAGCGCGGTTCTGGAAATGGATGAACCTTGAAATTAAAAGCGAAATGGCGAAAAGCGAAATGGCGAAATTTCGCTTCTCGCTTTTCGCTTTTTTTCGTACATTTGCAGCCCTCATTAACCTGGGGTGAAACGGGGTTGACCGGTTTTGACAGCGGGGAAGTGGGATTGTAAGCATGCCGGGAGTTCGTGGATCAGTCCCGTAAATACGAATCTGCACAAACAATAAACGGCGATAACTTCGCTTACAGACTGGCTGCCTGATCTTAGAGATTAGTCAACCGTTGTCTCCCGGGAAGCCCCTCCTGCCGGCGTCCCGACCGAGGCATCAGAAATGACGGGATAGGCTGTTCAAGGTTCCGGTGAACATCCGAAATTAAGGTAACTACGGTTTAGGCCGGCCTGCCGCGGGCCATCCTTCTCCCGACAATTGACCGCTGGCTAAGCATGAAGAAAGCAGTTCTGCTGCCTGTTTGGACGGGGGTTCGAATCCCCCCAGCTCCACTGAAAATCTCTGAACACGATTATTTAAGCTCAGTTTCAGAGGTTTTATTTTTTTATTACACGGAATGAATTGTTCTTACTGAGAAGGGATTTCAATGAGGGATCTGTTTACCGGACCCACCAAATGTCTGCTTGTACAGACGAAATTTTCTGCATTTAGTTTTTGGAATTACCAGGATGTCTGCGAGATTGTTGGCGCAAAGTACCCGGCGGCCCCATTGGGATTGCTTACCGTTGCAGCTCTTCTTCCGCAACAATGGATATTCAGGCTGGTTGATGAAAATGTGGAATACCTGCCTGACGAGCAGCTGCTCTGGGCAGACATTATATGTACGGGAGGCATGCTTCCCCAGCAAAAAAGCATGCTCGAATTCATCCGCAGGGCCCATGAACTTGAACGACTTGTGGTTGTTGGAGGACCCGACCCAACATCCCAGCCCGGCCTCTACCATGAAGCCGATTTTCTGGTACTTGGAGAAGGCGAGATCACCATTCCGATGTTCCTGAGAGACCTGGAAGTCGGGATCACTTCGGGAACCTATGCCTCAGCTGAGCGGGCCAATATGCTCGAATCGGTCATACCACGCTATGACCTGATACGTTTCAGGGATTATATCATGATCGGTATGCAGTTCATCCGCGGATGCCCGTTCAACTGTGAGTTCTGTGACGTGATCGAACTGTTCGGCCGCATCCCGAGATTTAAAACAAATGAACAGATACTCAGAGAACTGCAGACTCTCTATGACCTGGGCTACCGGGGCCATATCGATATGGTAGACGACAATTTCATAGGAAACAAGAAAAAAGTCAAAGAGCTGCTGAAGGAGATCAAGGTCTGGACAAAAGAAAGGAAATACCCGTTTTATTTTACTACCGAGGCCTCGGTTAACCTTGCCGATGATGACGAGTTATTGCAACTCATGCAGGATTGCGACTTCAGGTATGTTTTCCTGGGCATTGAGACCCCCGAAAATGAAATCCTTGCGCTGAACAATAAAAATCAGAATGTAAACAAACCGATTGAAGATGCCGTAAGCAAAATCCTCTCATACGGAATGGTCAGCAACGGAGGTTATATCGTAGGGTTCGACCATGAAAGCCCGCAGATTGCATCCAACATGATCAATTCAATCCAGGAATCCGGTATTTGCATGGCTATGATCGGACTTTTATACGCCCTGCCAAATACGCAACTTACCCGCAGGCTGGAAGATGAAGGAAGGCTTTTTCATCTTGCTGCCAAAACAGTCAGCGATAGCGATATAGATCAAATGACCAGCGGGCTCAACTTCGCCACCTTGGTCCCCAGGTCGGAAGTCCTGAAAAACTACATTGAGATTCTGGGCTCAGTTTACACACCGGCTAATTATTACAGAAGGGTTATCTATACCAGCCTTAACATCAGGCCTGCATACCGTCATAAACCTTCATTCTTCACCTGGCTGATCTATATGCGTTCTTTTCTGCGTGTTTGCAAAAAGGCAGGATTTTCAAAGGAAACTGGACTGCATTACTGGATGATGTTTTTCAGGATCCTGTTCAGGAACCCCAAAGGCGTCGAAGTTGCTGTGAACCTTGCTGCAATGTTCATTCATTTTCAGAAACAAAAAGCCTATATCCTGGCATCGGTAAATAACACTCTTGCCGTCATGGAAAATAAAAGTGAAAAATCATTTAATAAACACATGACCGGAAAAAGCATTCAAAAACCCGCCCTGGTTCCTGAAGTTCATTGCTAAATGTTCCGTCTCCCGGAATATTTCCTACTTTTATACTCAAAAAGCAATCTTCTTAAAATTGATGAAAACCCGGGCTATACTTGTCCTGCTTATCATTGCTTCTTTAAATTTACCCGCACAGCAAGCTTCCCCGGCACTGCAGGTAAAGTCCCTGATTGAAAATTACCAGTATAAAGAAGCTGTCTTACTTGCAGAACAACAACTTTCTTCCGACACGACCCTGACCGAAATTATACTCCTGGAAGGGGAGGCCATGTCGGCCCTGTTCCGTTTTAAGGAAGCCGAAAATCTTTTCCTGCGCGCCTGGCATGCCGACAGCAGCAACCTCAGGATCATGAATAAGCTTGCCGGCCTTTACCGTCAGACCGGCGAGACTGAACAGGCGGTGCACTGGTATAAAAAGATCCTTGCAAAAGATTCCCTGAATGAATCTGTATGTTTACAGCTGGCTGCCATTTATTCCCAGACTGAGGATAACCCTGCCGCATTTAAACTGCTGATCCCGCTTTACAGTTACGATTCCACATCCTTTTACCTGCTGAAACAGATAGGCAACGTTTGCCAGGATCTCAGGAAACCCGATTCAGCCCTGCTTTTCTATTACCGTGCACTTCGTATAAATCCTGCCGATGCAGGGACCATGGTAAAAGCAGCCAACATCCTCATCCGCCATAAAGATTATGATTCAGCCGTTTCAATTACAGCAAGGTTTATGAAGGAAAACACAAAGGCATATTCTGTTATGCGCCTTAACGCTTATGCCACTTACCTTCTTAAAGACTACCCGGGCTCGGCCGAACGGTT
Organism: uncultured Bacteroidales bacterium; assembly: GCA_903887775.1. Classification (GTDB taxonomy): domain Bacteria; phylum Bacteroidota; class Bacteroidia; order Bacteroidales; family FEN-979; genus CAIRDP01. The sequence continues at coordinate 222,665 of CAISRB010000033.1, read as the reverse complement.
CAGGCGGTCGATGCGGATGGGCGACAACTCGAAATTCACCCTGAAATACCTTGGCCTTTGCAGGTATAAGCTTGAAATGTACGACTCAGCTGTTCCTTCCTTCAGGAAAGCCTATGTTATGGACACCACCGACGTGGAAGTCTGTTTCTACTACGGGGTCTCGGCCATGCGCTCATTCAGCCCAGATACCGGGCTGTGTTACCTGCAGAAAACAATGAAGATCATAATGCCTTCCGAACAGTTCCTTCTCACACTTTATGCCGAACTGGCCGGGGCGTACAATTTAAGCTCAAAACCTGATACCGCTCTCGAAATTCTTTTAAAAGCGCATAATACAGACCAAAAGGACCCGGCTGTTGTTTTCAAGATCGCTTACCAGTATGATTATTACCTGCACAAACCCTTGATGGCCCTGCCCTGGTATGAGGCGTTTATGAAGATGAAGCCAACCGATTCCGCATCAGCTCAGAACCTGCCCCAGGTGATGTCGTACAGTGCATATGCCCGGAACAGGATCAAAGAGCTTAAAGACTATAACAAACATAAAGCTGCGTCCAAGTAACCCGCTTCTCTTCGGCTTTGCTTATCTTTGTCTGAACCTGATAAGATATGTTGCAGAAATTTCTCAATTGGAAATTCATAACGTTCCTGATAAAACTCTCCAAAAAGATCATTCTGCCGGGCTTTGACGGGCTTCCCCTCTACAATGTATTCGGCTTCTTTTTCAAAGGAATGCAGCAGGGCTATATTGCAACCAGGGCCTCGGCCATTTCGTTTTCATTCTTCCTTGCAATTTTCCCATTCCTTTGCTTCCTGTTTTCGATCATCCCGTTCATCCCGATCGCAAATTTTCAGCAAACCCTGCTGACACTGATCGAGGACTTCATGCCCGACATGGCCTGGGCATCGGTACAGGAAACCATCACCGATATTATTACAAGGCCTAGAAGCGGAGTGCTGATCCTCAACTTTTTCCTGGCCCTTTATTTTTCAACGAAAGGCGTAAAAAGCCTGATCGAAGCATTTAACAACACATATCATGACATCGAATCCAGGACATCAGTAAAACAATACATTGTCGCCTTTTTCCTGGTCATTATCATATCCTTTCTTCTGATCATTGCGATAGGATTGATGACATTCGGATTTACACTGCTGAAACTGGCACTTCCCGATTTCATCGTTGATGCACATTTCTTTATCTTCCTGCTCCAGGTGTTACGATGGCTGATTATCCTGTCGGTTTTGTTTCTTGCAATTTCATTTATGTACTTCCTTGCTCCATCCCGTAAAGACAGGTTCCGGTTCATTTCAGCAGGCTCAACACTATCAACCTTACTCATTATTGTGACTACCCAGTGTTTTAATTTTTATGTGGATAATTTCTCCCGTTATAATGCATTATACGGCTCTATCGGCACCCTGCTTGTGATCATGCTGTGGATCTATTCCAATTCGTTCATACTTCTGATGGGATTTGAATTGAATGCAAGCATCAGGGTTGCCGGGCATGATGTTGCTGAAGCATACCAGGTTGAATAAGCTTAAACCGCTCTTCTTTTAAAAATCGGTATAACCATATTCAGCAACTCCCTTTTATAGGAAAAATAAACCAAAACAATTGTTATAACTAGCTGAATGCAGCCGGGGATCAGGCCGGTTTTGTCGGGCGAGAAACAATAAAGCAGGATCCCTGTGACAATAATGATGAAAGGCAGATAGATCAGCTTCCACTTATTCAGATGATAGGTGAAGAATTTCCGGCTTTCGAAGTATAGAAAGAATGCCTGGATGGGCTTGATCAGAAAATTGGAAAACACCGCCCCCATAAGGCCGAATTTCCATACCAGTAAACTGCTCATGACAAGCTGTATCGCGGCTGAGTATAAAAAGACCTTCGGCAAAACCCTGGTTTTTTTAAAATAAAAAACGGGTGCAAGGAAGAGATAAAACGCCGGGCTTGTTGCATAACCCAGGCAGAGGATTCCAATGAAAGCAAAGGCCTGGTAATAGATATGGTTTTTAATCACTATAGGAACCAGGAGAGGAATTGCAATTGTAACAAGCGGCATGACCAGTAGAGTGATGGCTGTAAATGCATTGTAATAGCGGTTTACTTCAGGCGTGCTTTCTTTCAGACCCTTGTCCTTCCAGATATTGAAAACCTTCGGTTGAATGGTATTCACAAGGCCGGTATGAAGCAGTCCGATCCCAAGACTCAGTTTTACGGCAAAATCGAAAATTCCAACATAAGTGGGATCTATCATAAAATATTTTATCACATAGCGGTCAATATAATTCACCACCCATATCATTGCACCATAAATAATCATTGGGCCGCAAAAGGCCAGCATGCCGTCAAGATGTTTGCGGCTGAACTTCAGGCCGTATTCCCTTGTAAGCATGACCACCGAAGCCAGGCAGGAGATAACCGCAGGCACCATGCGGCCTATAATAGGCCCGTTCAGGGTATAAGGGTAGGCATAAAGTATACCCAGCGAAGCTGCAAGAATGATGATAAAGTTTGAAATATTCAGCCAGAAAAATCTTTCAGGACGTTGCTGGTTGACCAATAAGTTCGAATAGGTCTTAAAAAAACCGTTGAAAATAGCCGTAACCACAGTGATCATACCAAACGGGAAAAACTGCAGGGCTGTATCGCCTCTGAAAATGACCCTGAATAACAGGCTTCCCCCCATCAGCATGATGAACATGATAGCAGTGCCGAGTGTGATCAGAACGATCAGTACCGTGCCCAGGAATTCCCTTAGACGACGGGGATCATCCTTCTGCTGAAAATAATTCACTCCTACATAAGTATCCATTCCGGCAGAGGCAACAAGCTGAACAAAATACATGAAAGTAAAATAGATCGCATTGATCCCGAACTGAACAGGAGTCAGCCTAGCTGTAAAAAACGGGATCAGTATAACACCCGTTGTATAAGGCAATGCACCTATGATGGAGTAAATCATAGAGGATTTGAAGAATTGCCTGGAGATCATTGCTTGTTTGTTATAATATTAGTTTTATTAATGTCTGTGGATGTCAGGATAGTATTTGCCCTAAAAGATCCAGTAATTTCTCCCTGTGCTTTGGCATCGAAAAATTATCCAGCGCCCGTTGCCTCGCTTCCTCACCGCTGTCTAATTGTAATGCCTGCCTTACAGCCTTTTCCAGATCATCCGCCGAACGCTTCATTACAATAACACCACTGCCGCCTATTGCATCAGGGATACCATTCACATTAGAGCCAACAGGGATGCATTCGCAAAGCATTGCTTCATTCAGGGTGAAAGGCATGCCTTCGGTTATCGAGGCCTGCACAAACACCTTGGCCCTGTTATAATTCATGAAAAGCACATCATCGGGACAATAAAACAGAATGGTCTCCAGGTTGGGGATTTCACTGATTTTGTAATTATGTTCTATCCATGGCATAAACTCCTTCCTGAATCCAATCAGGGTGAATTTCTTCTCGGGGAACCGACCGGCCATTTCAATGAATAAATCAAATCCCTTATTAAAAAAATCGCTGATGCCACCCATGGTGCCAACTGTAAGTATCCTGTCGTTCTCTTTCGGTATCGTGCTGTCACGGTAAAACTTCGAAGTGTCAACTCCGTTTGAGATCACCGTCATGGGTGTTTTAATATCCGGTATATAATATTTGATCCCATCCTTTTTGCCATCCTTAGAATAGTAGAAATTCTCATGCCAGATAAGGGATTGATGGTTAGGGATTATATGAGATGCATTACGAAGCGCATATTTTACACAAACGCCCCTGAATCGTTTATAATAAACACCTTTTTTCAGTTCAGGGTAACAGATGGCTTCCTGGCCTCCTGCAAAAATGATTGCTTTCTTCCCGAACAGGCGGGCCACGAATACTATGACGGCTGCATGGTAATCAGCAAACCAGGTAATAAAAGCGCTGGCATTTTTCTTGTTTCTCAGGATAAAAAACAACAGTAAGAACATGCTGCGGATAAACGGCCAACCCCTGAGGCTCTTTCGCAGCTGGTATGGAACAACGAGGTAGCGTTCTTCCATGATAGCCTGGTCAATAGCATAAAACGTGGTATTCCCGCTTTTAATATAGAGAATTTTCTTCATTCATAAAGAGGATTGGCGTACCGCCGGATGTCTTCGCTGCTTACACTGCCATCACACAGTATAACAAGCCGTTCAGCAACATTTTTCAGCTCCCTGATATTGCCTGTCCATTTCATTTTCCTGAGTTCTTCCATTGCATCCTCCTGAACATTCAGCAAAGCTTTTCCCTGCTGATTGCAGTACTGGGCAATAAAATACTGAACCAGTGTGGGAATGTCGTCCAGCCTTTTGCTGAGAGGGGGAACATCTATTATGATCACGCTTAAACGGTGATAAAGATCTTCCCTGAAATTTTTATTCAGTATCTCCTCCTTCAGATTTTTATTTGTAGCTGCAATTACTCTCACATTTACCATTATTTCTTTTTCCCCTCCTACCCTTGTGATCTTGTTTTCCTGAAGCGCCCTCAGAACTTTTGACTGTGCCGACAAGCTCATATCGCCGATCTCGTCGAGGAAGATCGTGCCGCCGTCGGCTTGTTCAAAATCACCCTTATGTTGTTTAACAGCTGATGTAAAGGACCCTTTTTCATGCCCGAAGAGGTTGCTTTCAATCAGTTCCGAAGGGATTGCAGCACAGTTGACTTCCACAAAAGGCCCGTCGGCCCTGTTACTCAGGGCATGGATGTGACGGGCTACCAGTTCCTTCCCGGTACCGTTTTCCCCGGTTATAAGCACCCTCGCATCGGTCGGCGCCACTCTCCGGATCATCTCCCAAATGCCTTTCATGGCTTCCGATTCCCCTATCATTTCGTAGTTCATCCCGATTTTCTTTCGAAGAAGACGGGTCTCATCTACGAGCCTGCCCTTATCCATCGCATTCCTCAGGGTCACCAGCAGCCGGTTCAGGTCAAGCGGTTTCGAAATATAATCATAAGCTCCCTTGCGAATCGCTTCCACCGCTGTCTCGATATTCCCGTGGCCTGAGATCATGATGACCGGAGTTTCTGAGAAGCTGAGGAGTTGGCTTAAAACTTCCATACCATCCATCTTTGCCATTTTTATATCGCAAAGAATGGCATCATAATGATGCTCCCGTGCAAGTTTCAGGCCCTGGACCCCGTCCATGGCATCATCAACCCTGAACTTCTCATATTCCAGGATCTCCCTCAGGGTGCTCCTGATACTTTGTTCATCATCGATCACGAGAATTCTCGGCATTTATCAAATTTGAAAGCAAAAGTAGTTAATTCTTAGGTATTTTTGTGAAACCACAACAGGGTATAAACTCAGCTTGTTACCATGAAGAGATTCATCCCCTATCTCGTATCTCTGCTTATCATATTAGCCTGCATCCAGCTTGGTTACGGGCAGTCGTCCCTGCCGGGCACATTGAAGTACACATGGGCGGGCGGATTGAATTCCTGCCAGTTCTGTTCAATTGACCTAAACCTTGACGGAATCAGCGACCTTCTCATCTTTGACCGTCACGGAAACAGGAAACTCACCTTCATCAATCAGGGAGAGAGCGGACAGATCAGTTACAGGTATGCACCTGAATACGAATCCCGGCTTCCTGAGATGCAGGAATGGGTGATCACCGCTGATTATAACTGCGACGGGAAAATGGATATCTTCACATACGCAAACGGGGGGGTAAGAGTTTTCAGAAATACTTCGGCCGGCAGCCTTAGTTTTCACTTGCAGACCGATCTTTTACAATCCTGGTACTACACGGGTTTTGTCGGGATCCTGGTAACTTCTGCCGATTATCCGGCCTTAGCCGACATTGACGGGGACGGAGACCTTGATCTTCTGACTTTTTTCGGTCTCGGCTCCTATGTCGAATATCATAAGAACCTCTCTATAGAAACGTTTCAAAACTGTGACAGTCTCGATTACCGCCTTACCGACCATTGCTGGGGAAAATTCAAGGAAAGCGAAGGTGGGAATCATATTATCCTGAATGCCGTATGCCCTTTCAAATTAACGAATGATCTGGTTTCTGCGGATGGCTTTTCCCCTAAGAAGCATACCGGCTCCACGATGCTGGCCAATGACCTGAACGGAGACGGCTTGGCGGATCTTATCGTGGGAGATGTGGATTTCCCGAACCTGATTGAACTTACAAACGGGGGGACAAAAGACTCCGCACTGATGGTGAGCCAGGATACGCTTTTCCCTTCCTATGACAGAAGTATCAGGCTCTTCTCATTTCCGGCAATGTCATATCTGGACCTCGACAATGATGGCGTAAAAGACTTGGTCGTTTCGCCTTTTGACCCGGCTTATTACCATTCCGAAAATACCAGAAGCTGCTGGTTCTATAAAAACACTGGAAGCAATACAAACCCTCATTTTGTTTTCCAGACCGATAATGTGTTTCAATCGGAAATGCTGGATTTCGGGACCGGTTCAAATCCTGTCCCCGTTGACCTGAACCATGATGGTCTGATTGACATTGCAGTGGGTAATTACGGAGTCTACGATTCCTCGGATTACAAGGGTGGTTTTCTGCAATCATACTATACTTCTTCCATTGCCTGGCTTAAAAACACCGGAAACAATACAGCGCCTGAGTTCGAGCTGCTCACCAATGACCTTGCCAAGGCTTCCAGGCTTCATATTCATGGCTTTTATCCTGCCTTCTCCGATCTTAATAACGATGGCATTATGGATCTGCTTTGCGGCTGTGAGGATGGCAGCCTCATTTATTTCCAGGGCAGGGGCGACAGCGCCGGGATTCCCGTTTTCGGAAGTCCGCAGAAAAACTTCCAACAAATAAAAACCGGGGCATTCAGCGCTCCCCAGCTTTTCGACCTGGATCATGATGGCCTTGCCGACCTGGTTGTCGGACAGCAGAATGGGACCATCAAATATTTCAGGAACACAGGAAGTGAAGGCAATCCCACCTTCACTTTTACACGTGACAGCCTCGGCGGGGTTGATGTAACAAATCATAATCTTTCTTATTTCGGATATTGCACGCCATATTTTTTCATACATAATAACATCACTTACCTTCTCAGCGGATCCGATGAAGGGAAAATGCATCTTTATTCAGCCATTGACGGCAATTTAAACGGGAAATTCACTGAAATTGATTCCCTGAACGGCATTATTGGCTTGCCAGATGACAGTCTCCGCATCGGGTGGAGATCTTCAGGGTTTCTTTCACCTTTAAGTGATCCCCGGTATAATGACCTGGTTTGCGGAAATTTCAGCGGTGGTTTGAATTATTTCACGAAAGGCAGGATTCCGGGTATACAGGAACACGGGTCCGGCGAATCCGTCGTATCATTAAAGATATATCCCGATCCGGCTGGTTCGGAAGTTAAAATTGAACTGTTGAAAAATGGGAAAAGCTTCACGGATGCTTTATCCGGAAATACAGGCCCATACATACTCCGCCTTTTCAATGTATTTGGCAAAGAAGTCAGACAAATGGAATATAAACCTCAGGCCGCGATTTTCATTGACGACCTGCCTGAAGGAATTTACATCGCCGAACTATACCAACAGGCATCTTCTGTAATAACAAGGGGTAAGTTTCTTATCATCAGAACCATGCATGATTAATCGCATTGCATGATTTGCTCAAGGGTAAGTTTAACTATACCGGCAGCATCCCTTTTATTCAGGTCGCATATTTTGTCAACAATTACCTTTTTATAAAATCCCCCCACCAAACTTCTTTTTTTCGTCATTATTTTTCTTTCCTTACTCCCATAGGCTTTTTAAAACGTAACTATTTTTTAAAACTGCCGTACAATACTGTTAATAAAAAGAAGTTATTAACACGAGTGGGTGAATGTGGGTAAATGTGGGAAAATTGACAGTATCTTAGCACCGTTGAATTAAAAAATGGCCCCAGTAACCAATCTTATCGGTGAATTTGAATGCAGGCTTGATGATAAAAGCCGTGTGATTCTTCCGTCAGGTCTGAAAAAACAGATCTCACAGGAGGCACAGGACAGGTTTGTCATCAACAGGGGGTTTGAGAACTGCCTGGTGTTGTATCCAATGAATGAATGGAAAAGCATCAGTGAAGAGATCAACCGTCTGAACCTGTATAACCGCAAGAACAGGGATTTCGCGAGGTATTTTTACCGCGGTGCTACGGAACTCACTCTTGACAATGCCAGCCGTCTTCTTCTCCCGAAGTCGTTGTTAAGTTATGCCGGTATCGTGCGCGATGTCGTCCTGTTTGCATTTTCCAACCGGATTGAAGTCTGGGCCAGGGATAGGTATGAAAAACTCATGACCGATGAGCCTGAAGATTTCTCAATTCTGGCCGAAGATGTCATGGGCAAACAGGAAAAAAGCGACAGTCGCGACGATGTACCATAGGCCGGTTCTGCTTAACGAAAGCATTGAGCTTCTCGGCATCAGCCCGGGAGGAGTCTATGTTGACGCAACGTTCGGCGGGGGCGGTCATTCCCGTGAAATCCTCAACAAGCTTGAAAACGGCAGGTTAATTGCCTTTGACCAGGATGAAGATGCTTCGAGAAACGCCTTCGAAGATCCCCGGTTCACTTTTGTAGGTCACAATTTCAGGTTTTTAAAAAATTTCCTCCGCCTGCACAAACAGGTTCCCGTTGACGGTATCCTGGCCGACCTGGGGATTTCTTCTCACCAGATCGATGTACCGGCGAGGGGATTTTCAACCCGGGCGGAAGGAAGCCTGGATATGCGCATGGACCGCCGTAAGCCCATAACAGCTCAAACTATTATCAATCTGCATCAGGAGGGGAAACTGGTGGAAATTTTCAGGGTTTACGGAGAGATTCCTAACTCAAAAAAATTGGCTTCAAGAATAATTGCAGCCCGCAAAGAAAAAGAAATTACATCCACTTCTGAGCTTGTTGCCATCGCGAAAACCTGCGCCGAAAGGGGAAAAGAGAATAAATACCTGGCGCAGGTTTTTCAGGCACTGCGAATTGAAGTAAACCAGGAAATGGAGGTTCTTGAGGACTTCCTCAAACAATGCCTGGATGTGCTTAAAAGCAATGGCAGGCTGGCCGTAATAAGCTATCATTCTCTTGAAGATAAGATGGTTAAAAATTATTTCAGGACAGGAAATTTTGAAGGTGAACTGAAGAAGGACTTTTATGGCAATGTGCTTTCTCCATGGAAAATGGTAACACGGAAAGCGGTCGTTGCCGGGGAACAGGAAATTGAGGAAAACAGCCGGGCAAGAAGTGCAAGACTAAGGGTAGCGGAAAAAGTATGACGGAGTTCAGAGGAAATCAGATGCGGGAAAATGCCGTGGAGACGGAATGGAATGAAATTTCCAGTGTGAAAGATACTCGCGAAGAAGCTGCTGGCATTCCGAAAGAAGATGAAGAGAAAGGTCGTTTAAAAACGAAACCGGTAAAAAAGCCTCACAGGGGCAGGAAAAGGGTCCAGGATGTACTGGGTGGGGATTACCTGTCAAAAAAGACGGTAGCCGGCAATGTTCCTTTCCTGATCTACCTGGCTGTCCTGACCCTGTTTTACATTGCCAACACATACAATACCGAAAGGATATATAAAGAGATTGAGAAGACAAAGACTGAACTGAAGGAGCTGCGGTTTGAATACATTACAGCACGCTCATCACTGATGTTCGAAAGCAAGCTTTCGGAATTGAATAAAAGGACCCAGGCCATTGGTCTGAAGGAAACCGTAATCCCTCCTTATAAAATATTTTATTCAGGAGACTCAATTCAAACAGGAAACTGATGACCCAGGATGTCAGGAAAGGCATATTAACAAAAGTTTACCTTGTTTATCTGGGGGTATTGCTGTTTGGCCTCGCTATACTGGGAAGGGCTTTTTATATCCAGAATTTCGAAAAAAAGGAATTGCTTGATATGGCCAAAAAGCAGGAGATGAAGGTATTTACGATAGAAGCTATCCGTGGTAATATTCTTTCAGATGATGGGACTCTTCTGGCGGTTTCGGTTCCAATCTTCGAACTCCACATGGATCTTAATGCAGATTCCCTGACGGATGAAGTGTTTAAGACCGGGGTTGATTCACTTGCCATATGCCTGGCTGGTCTGTCGCCGGATAAATCCCCTGTTCAGGTTAAAGAAAAATTATGGGAAGCCCGCAGGAACCAGGAACGGTATTTCCTTATCAAACGTGATGTAACCTATCCTGAACTAAAAAAGATCCGCAGGTTCCCTATATTCAGAAGGGGGAAATACAAGGGTGGGCTTATCGTGATCCCCCAGTGGGAACGTGAGCTTCCCTACAAATCACTTGCGCGCAGGATCATTGGTTATGAAAAGGGCGAAGGCGACAATAAAGTTTATGTAGGGCTTGAAGGTAAATTCACTAAAAAGCTTGAAGGAATAAGTGGTTCCAGGATGATGCGCCGGGTTGGAGGCAGTAACTGGATGCCGGTCGACATAGAAAGCCAGATCGAACCTCAGAACGGGCTTGATATAGTCACCACGATTGACATTGAGCTCCAGGATATGGCTGAAGCCTCTTTAAGGAGAGAGCTGATTGCCGACAGCGCTGATCATGGCTGCCTGGTGGTAATGGAAGTAAAAACCGGGTATGTCAAGGCTATGGTGAACCTGGGGAGGACTAAAAAAGGCAGCTACGAAGAAGTGTTTAATTATGCCATAGGTGAAGCCAACGAACCAGGATCAACATTTAAGCTGGCCTCATTCCTGGTTGCACTGGATGACGGGAAGGTCGAGCTTAACACACCCATCCAGATCGGGAACGGGACCGTATATTTCTCAGGACATAAAATTGAAGACTCGCATCATATGGGAGCAGGATCTCTGACAGCCCAGCAGGTTTTTGAAAAATCTTCAAACGTGGGGACGGCAAAGATGATCTATAATATCTATTCGTCTCAGCCTCAGACATTCATCGACGGGCTTTACCGGCTCGGCCTCAACCGCCCTCTTAACCTTCAGATTGACGGGGAAAGATCTCCGTATATAAAGAATACAAAAAGCAAGTACTGGTCAGACCTTTCCCTTCCCTGGATTGCCTATGGCTATGAAGTTTCCCTGGCCCCGATACACCTGATTACTTTATATAATGCAATTGCCAATAACGGGAAAATGGTAAAGCCGCTTTTTGTGAAGGAGATCCTGAAAAACGGCGATGTGGTGCAGAAGTTCAACCCCGTAGTACTCAACCCCCAGGTTGTCTCACCATCAACTGTGGAAAAAGCCAGGATCATGATGGAAGGCGTTGTGCTGCGTGGTACAGGCACAGCAATCAACAGTCCGTTGTACAGAATTGCCGGGAAAACAGGGACGGCACAGCTTGCTCAAAACAACAGGGGATATAACCAGGGAACGAGGAATGTAAAATACAAAGGATCATTTGTGGGATTTTTTCCGGTTAATGATCCCAGGTTCACTATGATGGTGGTCATCGTTGATCCCAGGAAAGGCAAGTACTATGGAGCCAGTGTTGCAGCTCCTGTGTTCAGGGAGATCTCCGATCGGCTGTATGCCATGCAGGAAGATATTCTGTTCCCTTTTAAAAAAGATACTGTTAACAGCCTGATGCCCTTTGCTCATGCCGGTATGCAGAGTGACCTTCAGGAAGTATATAATGCTCTGGGCTACGGCGTCAGTAAAGTCAATGTGAGGGCTGAATGGACACAGGTCATCCCGACTGAGAACAAGATTGTTTTGTATCCGGAGGCTGTTTCACGGAACCTGATGCCCGACGTAAGCGGTATGGGTATCAGGGATGCTTTATTCATACTTGAACAAAAGGGACTTAATGTGGTTGTCAATGGCAGAGGTTCTGTAGTAAATCAGTCAGTAAAACCCGGAACGCTTGTAAATAAGGGGATGACGGTAGTACTTGATCTTCAGGGCCCCGTTACAAAAGCTAAAACACAAACATGAAGAAGCTAAGCCGGTTACTGCCGAATAAGATCATTCTTGACATCAGGGGTGATACCGATATATTGATCCGATCCCTGCAGTTCGATTCAAGACAGGTAACAACAGGCGATGTATTTTTTGCAATCAAAGGAAGTGTTTCCGACGGCCATGATTTTATTGATATGGCCATTGAGAAAGGCGCTTCAGCAGTAATATGTGAATCGGAGCCTGCGGAAATATCAATTCAGATTACCCGGATCATTGTTTCCGACAGCGCCCTCGCTCTTGCTTACATGGCTTCGGAATTCTATGACAATCCATCCCATAAACTGCAGCTTATAGGCATTACGGGTACGAACGGCAAGACAACCACGGTCACCCTTTTACACCGGTTGTTCACAGAGCTCGGATATAGATCAGGTTTACTGAGCACGATCAGGAACCTTGTGAACCTGCGTGAGGTTAAGGCAACCCATACCACGGCAGATCCTGTTCAGATCAACCACTTGCTCAATGAAATGTGTGAAGAAGGATGTGAATACTGCTTTATGGAAGTGAGTTCTCATGCTGTGGATCAGAAACGCATTGCCGGTCTAATGTTCAGGGGGGGTGTTTTTTCAAACCTTACCCATGACCACCTTGACTATCATAAAACATTTGATGCCTATCTCAGGGCCAAAAAAAGCTTTTTTGACAATTTGCCCGACACAGCTTTTGCTTTGGTGAACAAGGATGATAAAAATGCCGACGTCATGCTCCAAAACACCGGAGCTTCAAAATTCACTTACAGCTTACTGTCAATGGCTGATTTCCGCTGCAGGATAATAGAAAACCAGTTCATCGGCCTGCATCTGAATATTGACGGGCAGGATGTTTGGTTCCGGCTTATTGGTTCGTTCAATGCATATAATATATTATCGGTATATGCTTCCGCTGTTTTACTGGGGCAGGATCCTTTGCAGGTACTGACCTTACTTAGCCGTATGACGCCTGTCGACGGCCGGTTTAATTATATTAACGGTGAGGGGAACATCACAGCGATCGTCGATTACGCACATACGCCGGATGCTTTGAAGAATGTACTGGAAACGATTAACGACATCCGCCAGCACAATGAGAAACTGATAACCGTTGTTGGTGCAGGAGGCAACAGGGATACCACTAAAAGGCCTGTTATGGCCAGGATCTCGGCCCGCCTCAGCGACCAGCTTATCCTTACTTCCGACAATCCCAGGTTTGAAGAGCCCGAAGCCATTCTTGATGATATGATCAAAGGAATAGAGCCTGCAGATTCACCGAAGGTTTTAGTGATAGCCGACCGCCGGCAGGCAATTAAAACAGCAGTGACCCTGGCCAGGGAAAATGATATTATACTGATTGCAGGAAAGGGACATGAGACCTATCAGGAAATCAAAGGGGTGAAATATCCCTTTGATGACAGGGAAATAGTGAAGGAATTATTTTCATTAAAACCATAGCCTATGTTATACTATTTATTTAAATGGTTGCATGAAGCATTCAATTTCCCGGGTGCAGGCGTGTTCCAGTATATTTCCTTCAGAGCCGCCATTGCCCTGATCGCTTCCCTGTTTATTTCGATGATCATCGGGAAAAGGCTGATCGGGTTCCTTACAAAAAAACAGGTGGGAGAAACGATTCGGGACCTTGGCCTTGTGGGGCAGGTCTCGAAACAGGGAACGCCTACGATGGGCGGACTGATCATTCTTGCTGCGATCGTTGTACCCACCCTGCTTTTCGCAAAACTTCACAACGTTTATATTATCCTTATCCTCGTTGCAACCGTTTGGCTTGGTCTGATCGGCTTCCTTGATGATTATATCAAGGTGTTCAAGAAGGACAAAAAAGGGCTGCCCGGCAAATTGAAGATAATGGGCCAGGTGGGGCTTGGACTCATTGTGGGCTTCACAATGTATTTCAGCGAAGGTGTCGTGATCAGGGAAAAGACAAAGAACCAGGCTTATGTTCCGTCCCAGGATATTTTCAAAGTTGAAAATGCCTCTGAAAGGATCAGTCCATTTTCTAAGACCGAGATCAAGTCGACAAAAACCACCATCCCTTTTATAAAGCATAACGAGTTCGACTACAGCTGGCTCATTTCCTGGATCAGTCCGGAAGCAAAGAAGTGGACATGGCTGGTATTTATTCCTATTGTCATTTTTATCATCATCGCGGTTTCCAACGGAGCTAATCTGACCGACGGGCTCGATGGGCTCGCGAGCGGAACGTCGGCCATTATTGGAGTAACACTGGGAGTACTGGCTTATGTGTCGGGTAATACGAATTTCGCCGATTACCTCAACATCATGTATATCCCTGATACAGGCGAGCTGGCCATTTATATTGCAGCGTTTGTCGGGGCCTGTATAGGTTTTCTATGGTACAATTCCTACCCCGCACAGGTATTCATGGGAGATACAGGAAGTCTTGCACTGGGCGGGATCATAGCCGTTTTTGCCATCATCATCCGCAAGGAGATCATGATTCCCATTTTCTGCGGGATCTTTCTCGCAGAAAACCTTTCGGTGGTGATGCAGGTAAGTTATTTTAAATATACGAAACGAAAATTCGGCGAAGGGAGGAGGATTTTTAAAATGTCGCCCCTTCATCATCATTATCAAAAACTGGGATACCATGAAGCGAAAATTGTAATGCGGTTTATGATCGTTGGGATCATGCTTGCGGTGCTTAGCATTGTTACTCTGAAAATAAGATAATGATAAGTAAAATTATTGAAAGGAGCATTTCACATAAGCCGCCTCAGGTGGAGCGCAGCGACACCGTAGCGGCGATGTGAAGATGTGACCGGAAGCGATTAAAACAACATATCACTAAAATAAAACACTATGACTTTAGAATCCCTGGCTTTACAAGGAAACACGAATATTTCTGAGAATCTGGCCGCCACTGTTTCTTCCCGTATCCGGGAGGCGAGGAAGGCCTGTTTCAGGGAATGGTTCTCTGATTTCAGTAATACCGAGCACAGGCTGGAATTCGTGGCAAATATTCATGGCATTGAATTCATTAACGATTCAATGTCAGTAAGTCTGAACGGTGCATGGTTTGCGCTGGAAACAATGTCGAAATCTGTGATCTGGATTGCGGGAGGAGGCAGTTCCCGAAAGGAAATGGAATTCCTTAAAGCCGTTGTTGTCAAGAAGGTGAAGGCCATTATTTGTCTTGGTTCCGGGAATGCGGCTATTCATGAGACTTTCAGCGATCTTGAAATACCCATAGCCGACACCTATACGATGGCAGAAGCTGTGGAAGCTGCATATTACCTTGGTACGAAAGGCGATGTTGCCTTATTCTCACCGGGATGCAGGGAAGATGAGATCTTCGTCAACCATGAAGCAAGGGGCATTGCCTTCAGAAAAGCAGTTAAGGATCTTTAAAAAAGTGTGATGGTCGGCTCATTTAAAAACATAAAGGGAGATAAAGTCATTTGGATCGTAGTGATCATCTTGTCGATATTCTCATTGCTGGCTGTTTACAGTTCAACAGGAACTCTTGCATATAAAAAACAGCATGGGAACACCGAGTATTATCTTATGAAACATTTGCTCATCCTGGGTCTTGGTTTTGGGCTGATGTACCTTACCCATCTTATCAAGTACACGTATTTCTCAAGGATTTCACAGATCGGGCTGATACTTACTCTCCCATTACTCGCATTTACCCTGGCCTCCGGGACCAACCTGAACGAAGCCAACCGCTGGCTTACAGTACCGATCGTCAACCTGACCTTCCAGAGTTCCGATATGGCAAAACTTTTTCTTATCATGTACCTGGCCAGGGTTTTAAGCAAAAAACAGGAACTTGTTGAAGATTTCAGAAAAGGCTTTTTACCGGTATTGCTTCCGGTTATTGCTGTCACGATACTGATATTGCCTGCGAATTTCTCCACGGCAGCTATTTTATTTGTCACCTGCATGATCCTGATGTTCATTGGCCGGATCAGCCTGAAATATATTTTTTCTCTCATTGGCCTGGGTTTTGTTTCGGTAGTTATGATCTTTGGCATTGCCATTATATTCCCTCATTTGTTCCCCCGGGGCGAAACCTGGGTGAAAAGAGTGGAACATTTTATCAATAAAGAGAAGGCCAGTGCGGATGCCACTTACCAAGTTGACCAGGCCAAGATCGCCATTGTTTCCGGAGGGATCTTTGGGAAATCACCGGGTAAGAGCACTCAGAGGAATTTCCTTCCCCATCCCTATTCCGATTTCATTTTCGCGATTATTATTGAAGAGTACGGTCTGATAGGGGGCAGCTTTGTGATGCTGCTCTATCTTATCCTGTTTTTCCGTGTGATCCGGATAGCAGGCAAATGCCAGGGAAATTTCGGGACCCTGCTCTCCCTGGGGATTGGGTTCAGCATGGTATTCCAGGCAATGATCAATATGGCTGTGGCGGTGAACCTATTCCCGGTAACCGGTCAAACCCTGCCTCTGATCAGTATGGGAGGCACCTCGATCTGGTTCACCAGTATTGCCATCGGGATAATTCTGAGCGTAAGCAGGATGACCGAGATCGACACGCAAAACGGGACGGAAGTGGAAATACTTACCGATCACGAAAATAAAATGATTACAGAACCGGTCCCGGTTTAAATAAATGTTGAAATGACAAAAATCATCATCAGCGGAGGAGGTACAGGAGGACATGTGTTCCCTGCTATTGCAATTGCCGATGCCATAAAGGCAAAGCGGCCCGATGCTGATCTTCTGTTTATTGGAGCCAGGGGGAAACTCGAGATGGAGAAGGTACCGGCAGCCGGTTATCGTATTGAAGGTTTGACCATCGCCGGGTTCCAGAGAAGGCTTACCCTGAAGAACCTGAGTTTCCCGTTCAAGCTGATGGCCAGTATGATCAGGGCCAGGAAATTAATTTCGGGTTTCAGGCCGGATGTCGTGATTGGTGTTGGTGGTTATGCAAGCGGGCCTGTTTTGCGGACCGCAGTTGCGATGAAGATCCCGGCTCTTATTCAGGAACAAAATTCATTCCCGGGGATTACCAACCGCATGCTGGCCGGAAAAGTCCAGAAAATATGCGTAGCTTATTCAGGCATGGAGAAGTATTTCCCAAAAGACAAACTTGTGCTGACGGGGAATCCGATCAGGCAGGATATGAAAGGGTTGGAGGATAAAAGGAACGAAGGGCTGAAGGAATTCACAATTGCAGAAAATAAGATTACTATTTTGGTGATTGGGGGAAGCCTGGGGGCCGGGACGATAAACCGCAGTGTCCTGAACTGCATCAATTCGGGCAAGCCTGCAGGAAACATACAATGGCTGTGGCAATGCGGAAGGAATTATTTTGAGAATCTCAGCAATGAGTTAAATGCTTCCGGCATCAACAATGAGAAAAGCGACATCCGTCTGCATGCATTCATCAACCGAATGGAACTTGCTTATTCCGCAGCTGATGTGGTGATCTCCAGGGCAGGGGCGATAGCAATTTCCGAATTATGTGCTGCGGGTAAGCCGGTCATCCTGGTTCCTTCACCCAATGTGGCTGAAGACCACCAGACTAAAAACGCATTGGCACTTTCGGAAAGAAGAGCCGCAATCCTGCTGAAGGATAGTGAGGCTGAGGTGAATCTTCCCGATACACTTACAAAGCTGATAGCCGACAAGGGCCTGCAGGAGGAACTGAAACGGAATATACTTTCAATGGCAGTTCCGGCTGCCGCTGAAAAAATTGCTACTGAGGCATTGGCATTAATTCAACACGGAAAGGCTGATTAAAACAAATGAGAGCTGAAGAATTTTCATCGGTTTATTTCTTAGGGATCGGAGGGATTGGAATGAGCGCTCTGGCCAGGTATTTCATACATCTCGGAGCAAAAGTGAGCGGGTACGATAAAACATCCACTGCCTTGACGGACCAGCTGTCGCGCGAAGGCATCAATATTCATTTTGTTGAGGACACAAATCTCATTCCCAGGGATACAGAACTTGTAATTTACACACCGGCTATCCCGAAAGAACAGAAAGAATACAGGTTTATCCTGAGAAAAAAGATCAGGATGATGAAACGCTCCGAGGTATTGGGGATGATCTCTTCAAACTTTATAACCATTGCTGTTGCAGGCACTCACGGGAAGACAACCACTTCCACTCTCATTGCCCATATTCTGAGAAGCGCAGGTATCCCGCATATTGCTTTTCTTGGAGGTATCTCAAAGAATTATGGAACCAATTTCCTTATTGAGACCTCCGGGTCAAAACCACCGGTATGTGTTGTTGAGGCCGATGAATTTGACCGCTCATTCCTTCAGCTGAACCCCGATATTACCATCATTACTTCTGCCGATCCTGACCATCTCGACATCTACAACACGCATAAGGAAATGCTTGCGTCTTTTGAAGAGTTCACGGGAAAGATAAGGAAAGGCGGGTCTCTGATCCTTAAAGCAGGGGTTAAGATAAAACCTGTCGGGAGTTCCGCATACAATGTATTTTCCTATTCGGTGGATACGAAGAATTCCTCAAAAACCACGAATTCGAAAAACTTCAGGGCAACAGGAGCAGTAATAAAAAGTGGCGTTTATCATTATGATTTCTGCAGCCCGAATGATGTATGGAAGGACCTGGTTCTTGGATTGCCTGGACTTTTTAATCTCGAGAATGCTGTTGCAGCAACCTCCGCAGCCTTCCTCACGGGCATAAACAGATCTCAGGTTGCGAAGGCGTTACACTCTTACCAGGGGGTTGTAAGGAGATTTGATTTCCAGATCAGGAAGCACGATTTTGTTTATATCGATGATTATGCCCATCACCCGGAAGAGCTCAGAGCCTGCATTGAAGCCGTGAGAGTGATGTATCCAGGCAAAGAGATCATCGGGGTTTTTCAGCCTCATTTATTTTCCCGCACCCGTGACTTCGCTAAGGAATTCGCTTTGAGCCTTGATCTGTTGGATGAGGTCATTTTACTTGATATTTATCCTGCAAGGGAAAAACCTGTAAAAGGAGTCAGCAGTAAATTGATACTCGAAAAACTGCAGACCAGGAATAAAGTAATTATAGAGAAAGAGAAGCTTGTAAAATACCTGAAACAGCGAAAGCCTGCAATCCTGCTCACATTGGGAGCTGGAGATATCGACCAGTTGGTTCAACCTATCAGAACAGTATTTGAGACATGAAAAAATTCTGGAAAATAGCAGGTATTTCAATGTGGGTGCTGTTAATAGCAGGAGCCTGCGTGCTGGTTGGTTTTACAAGTTTCGAACAATATTACAGGCCCTGCAGGAGGATCTACATTATGATGGATTATGGCAAGGCCGATAAGCTGGTAACGAAAGAAGACATTGATTCCCTGGTTCGCAGAAGTACAGGAAGAATCAGCGGAAAGCCAATGGGATGGATTAATATACGGCAGATCGAGAATTCGATCAAGTCTCAGGCTTATGTTGAGAAAGTCCATATTTATGAAAGCCTAGATGGCAATATCTTTGCCGAGGTTAAACAAAGAGAACCTATACTCCGCATCATCAACAGCAAATATGAGACGTTCTATGTTGACGAATCAGGTCATTTGCTGCCTCCGAATCCTTTCTTCCCTGCCAGGGTTCTGGTTGCAAGCGGGAACATTTCACATTCCTACATTGCCAATACAAGTTTCAAAATAGAAACGCCGACGATAATAGATACACTTGGTCCGGCCGACACTCTCCTGCTCGAACTCTACAAGCTCGCATTATACATCAACCGCAGCAGATTTCTTAAAGCTGAGATAGACCAGATATATGTGACACCTTCGCGGGAATTCGAACTGGTACCAAAAGTCGGTAACCATGTGATCATGTTCGGACCGGCTGAAAATCTTGATGAAAAGTTCAAAAAGCTTCTCGCCTTTTATAAAAAGGGCCTCAATATCATGGGATGGAATAAATACAACTATATCAACATAAAGTATAAAAATCAAGTGGTGTGTTCAAAACTTTAATAGCTTATGAAAAACTCAGGAATCATTGTCGGTCTCGACATTGGAACAACGAAAATCGCTGTAATCGTAGGGCGTAAAAACGAACATCAAAAAATTGAAATACTCGGCTACGGGAAAGTCCCCAGCATAGGTGTCAAGCGGGGGGTTGTAGCCAATATTGAAAACACTGTTCAGTCGATACGCGAGGCCGTTGCTGAAGCCTCGGCAAAATCTGGCGTTGATATCAAGTATGTAAATGTCGGTATCGCGGGTCAGCACATCAAAAGCCTTCAGCACAGGGGCAGCATGATCCGTGAAAATTTTGATGCCGAGATAAGTCAGGAGGATGTCAATAAACTCTGCAACAGCATGTACAACCTGAACATGAACCCGGGTGAAGAAATCCTTGACGTTATCGCCCAGGAATTCAGTATTGACGGAGAGCACGGTATTTCAAAGCCAAAAGGCATGAACGGACGGCTGCTTGAGGCCAATTTCCACATTATCATCGGCCAGACAGCCGCAGCAAAAAACATTTATAAATGTGTGCGGAAAGCTGGCTTGGAGGTTGTGGAACTTATTCTTGAACCAATAGCCTCTGCAGATGCGGTGTTAAGTGAAGATGAAAAAGAAGCCGGTGTGGTCCTTGTCGATATAGGCGGCGGGACATCCGATATTGCCATTTTCCACGAAGGGATAATCCGTCATACGGCGGTTATTCCTCTTGGCGGGGAAATCATTTCCGATGATGTCAAAGAAGGCTGTTCCATTATCAAAAAGCATGCAGAAGAGCTGAAAATAAAATTCGGATCTGCACTGGCACGTGAGAATAAAGAGGAAGAAATCGTTGCAATTCCCGGTCTCCGTGGCCGTCCCCCCAGGGAAATCAGCCTTAAGAACCTTGCCAGCATTATCCAGGCACGTATGGAAGAGATCATAGAGCATATTTATTATGAGATTAAAAATTCGGGGTATGAAAAAAAACTTCTTGGCGGGATCGTGCTTACAGGCGGAGGTGCACAGCTGAAACATATTGCCCAGCTCACTGAATTCATCACCGGCTTTGATACGCGTATCGGTTATCCGAATGAACACCTCAGCAATGAAATTCCTCCTGAAATGGCAAGTCCGATGTATGCTACCGGTGTCGGTCTCGTTGAAATCGGTATCGATCGCTACGAGAAGGAGCAGGATAAGCTGAAAGATATTGAAGAGGAGCCCGAAGAACCGAAAGCTGAACCGGGCAAACAGAAAAAGGTAAAAGAAAAAAAGGTTAAGGATCCCTCGAAAGCGAGAAGGTCTTTTCCTGAACTTTTCCTTGATAAAATAAAGGGCTTATTCGAGGAAGATATTGAATAAGTACGCTATTAACAATCATTCTGTTAATAAAAAACAAGAAACGAAAAAAAACGGGCAGTCCTATTATTTAATTTTAAACGGATCTAATTATTACGACATGAGCGAAATTTTAAAGTTCGATCTACCTAAGAACCAGTCATCAATAATAAAAGTTATAGGTGTTGGCGGTGGTGGCAGCAACGCTGTTACACATATGTTCAACCAGGGCATTGTTGGTGTTGATTTCATTATCTGCAACACTGATGCCCAGGCGATGGAATCCAGTCCCGTCCCTACGAAGATCCAGTTGGGAGCAAATCTTACCAGTGGACTTGGCGCCGGTGCCGTTCCATCGGTCGGACGGAATGCAGCCCTCGAGAATGCGGCTGATATCCGGGACATACTGGATAAGGGTACGAAAATGCTTTTCATAACTGCTGGTCTGGGAGGCGGCACAGGTACGGGAGCCGCCCCTGTGATTGCCCAGATATCGAAGGAACTTGACATTCTCACTGTCGGGATAGTCACCATCCCATTTGCTTTTGAGGGAAGAAAGCGTAAGCAATACGCTGAAGAAGGACTTCAGCAGCTTAAAAAACAAGTCGATGCTTTGCTGATCATCAGCAATGATAAACTCAGGGAATTATGCGGCGATCTGAGATTATCGGCAGCATTTAAAAAAGCTGATAACGTTTTGACCACCGCAGCCAAAGGCATAGCTGAGATCATCACAGTTACCGGGCACATCAACGTAGATTTTGAAGATGTGAAGACGGTAATGAAAAACAGTGGTGTTGCAATCCTGGGGACAGGCGTAGCCAGCGGCGAGAATCGTGCTCTCCGTGCAGTTGAAGAGGCTCTGAGCTCTCCCCTTCTTGACAATAACGATATTGAAGGGGCCAGCAGCCTCCTGTTATATATTTCCAGCGGCACAGATGAAATCACGATGGATGAGGTGACTGAGATCACCGATTACATCCAGGCGAAGACCAAGTCTTCAGCTGAAGTAATCTGGGGAACGGGTGTCGACAACAACCTGGCTGAAAATATCAGTGTCACGATCATTGCCACCGGCTTTGATCCTGAACACAGGCAGAAAGACCCTGCCAGGCCTCAGGATGTGAAAGTTCATCCTCTTTACGGACAGAATGTGGAACCCAGGGTCGAAAAACGTATAATCGAACAGCGTATAATTTATCCTGAACCAAAAACCGAAGTTGAAACTGAAGAATTCTCACTGATCACTCCAATCCCTGAACCCCTGGCCGTTGAGCCCGTGCCTGTAATGGAAGCATCCGTTGAACTCAGCGCCGACACTTCCCCCCGCTCAATAGAATTTTCACTTGAAAATCCCAGGGTCTTTATTCAGCCTGAGACTATTGTCAGCGAAACAGTCAGCATCAGTGAGCATGAGATCGTTAATGAAGTGATTCCACAACATTCAGAAGGACCCGCACTTTCCATAACGACCCGGCCTTTAGAGCATCCCTCACATAATCCTTCCCAGGAAGAACATGACCACCGGGCAAATGAAAGAGTAAATAAACTCAGGGCCCTTAGTGAAAAACTGAAGAGCCATACTCCTATTGACCCCTCGAACATCTATGAACTTGAGACTGTTCCTGCCTATAAACGAAGGAATGTTGACCTCCTCGATGTGGCTCCTTCATCTGAACCACATGCACCGACATATTCATTAAGCGAATCAGCTGACAAAAACATAGAGATCCGTTCGGAAAACTCGTTTCTGCATAAAAATGTAGATTAACAGCCGGTCATCGCTTAATGATCTCATATCTGTTCAGCCAGGCATCGGCTATGTGAATGCATGCACCTTTCTTTCTCAGGGTTTTTCGAAACTGTACAATAGTGTCAGGAAAGGAATCAAGCCAGCCATCCTTGATCAGATAGATTTTTGGTTGCTTAAGAACTTCTTCGACCAGGTCAGGATTTCGTACATAATCCTTTTCGTGGGGTGTTGTTTTTATGTGAACAGGGTCGGAGCTGCCCGACATATAGGAATTCCAGTATTCGGCAATGATACCAATATTTCCCAGGGACTTCAACGCCGATATCACACGAATCCTCGACGGCTTTATTTCAGGATAATAAAACCTGAAAATCCCGCTTAAAGAACCAGTGATCATTACTATCATCAAAGCAACCTGGAATATTTTTTTCGATTTTTGGTTTGGTAAATTTTCAAGCCATAAAACCAGGCAGATAAAAGATGAAATGAAAAAGGTTGTGAAGTATCTCCTTCCCGAGCCATTGGCCGCGACCCAGCTTGAAGACATCACGGCAATGATCGTTAACAGGGCGTCACAGAGAAAGAAATAGAACCAGGGTTTTTCGGTAATTCCGGGAAAAGTTTTAACATATTGCTCCTTCAAAATGATTACAAAAAAAAGGCTTACAAAAAAAACCCAGGCAAACACACTTTCAATATTGCTTTCGGAAGAAAAAAGAAAAACTCGTGACACTGAAGTTATGACGATGGTCAGGCTTGATAAAATGGATGCGGAATCGGCAACAAATCCCTTATCATAAGCCAGCACCGGAGTTGAAATCATTTTAGCATAATGCAAAACAAGATATCCGGTAAAAGTCCAGAAAACAATACAAAAAGCAGGGATCAGCAACCCCCTCCATACGGGTAAGCTTCCAGGAATTTTGCGCGCAGCTGTTAAATACAAAACCGCTGTCATGAGAACAGCAATAAGGCTGATGAGAACCATATCGGAAACCCAAACGGCAACAATGAACATAAGGCAGGAACAGGAAAGCCATGCAATACATTTCCATTGTACCCTTGTGCCGAACGACCGGTCAAGAAAGTTCAATGCAAGGATCATACAGCTTGCCTGTATGCCATACAGTATCAGGAGAAATTCAATAAAATGCCAGGGTGGCAGGAACCAGACCAACGCAACGACAAAACGGCCATAGCCGCTTTTAACAAACCGCATCAGGGCCCAGAACCCGGCAGCAAGGATAAGGTAATGCACGATTGAAACGAGCACCACAGGTTGCCATCCGGTGAATATATACAGGCAATGAGCCAGCATAGGTATAAGATTTCCTGAACGGTCCTGCCCCCAGAAATAAATATCATGAGGAAGTGAGAATGAGGGCGTCATCAGAATGTTGACTGCCATATCTGAATTTAAAAGAGGGAAAAACCGTTCAGAAAATGTAAAAAATGAGAGGAGAATGACTAACAATATCCCAAGATTAATTGATATTCCTGCAGTCTTCTTCATAGTTTCGCTTTCCTGAGACGTTTATGCACGATCCCTTCCAGCAGACTGAAAGGAAGCAGGGCCGCGATCCTGAGCCGGAGCATATTATTGATCAGGTATACAGCCTTTGGACGGGAGATACATGATATCCTGAAAATAAATTCTGCTGCTTTTTCAGGGCTGATCACTTTCCCGATTTCTTTTGAGGCCTGGATTGCAAAGCTTTGAAAAGCCGCTTTAACAGGATCTGTTTCTGCCTCTGCTCCGGGCTTCGCAGCCAGCCCGGAAACGGTTTTCAGAAGTTCGGTATTGATGGCCCCGGGCCTTATGACAACCACATCGACCCCGTAAAATCTCAATTCCTGCCTGAGCGCTTTCGCATATCCTTCAACCAGTCTTTTCGACAGAGGGTACGCCATAAAAGGCATCGTCAGGTTCAGGCTCTCACTGCCGATATGTATGATCCGGCCTCCCGGTTTCAGGAGTAAGGGCAGGAAAACCTGGTTCACCCGGTATCCGCCGAAAACGTTCACTTCGAAGATATATCTGAATTCACTTACAGGAGCTTCTGACAATAAAAAATAATTGTCAATCCCTGCATTATTAATGATCAGGCTTAAATTGATATTTTCAGCCTTCAATAGGTTAAAAGCTTCAGCGACAGATTCATCCGAGGTGACATCCATTTTCATCAACCTTACATGGCTGTTAAGGAAGAGCTGATCTTTCAGCAATCCTGGGATCCCGGGATTATCGAATACAGGTTCTTTAATATCGGTAGCAATGACTTTCCATCCCTTTAAAAGAAACGTAAGGGTGAGGGCTTTACCCAACCCCCTCCCTGCCCCGGTGATCAGAACCGTCTTTTCCGTATCAGGCATGGTTCATGTATTTCTTTTCTTTTAGTATCTGGATGACATAAGCCAGCATGCAGACCGGCTTCCATAACGGCTGCCACTTCCCGAAAGCCCGGGGCACGTCAGTAAATGTACGTTCACCCCTGAGTACTTTTTGAAACGCCCTCCATACCCGCTCACTGTCTCTCACCCAGTGATGAATTCTGAGTGGTATTGCATTGAACAGTGCACCTATATTCTTCGCCTCAAGCAACTCGGGTAAGATCTCCGAATTGATCCTTCCGGAATATAATGCAAGGTCGGAAATTTCCCCGTCCATCCTTTGTCTTATCACTTCCGCAGCCATCATCCCGCTCTTCACAGCCCAGAAAATCCCTTCACCTGTCAATGCATCGGTGAGACCTGCGGCATCACCGGCTATCAGAGTCCTGCCGGAATGGAAAACAGCCTGTCGCGTACGGACTGGTAAAGGATGTGAGCGGTTCGAAATCGTTTCTGAAACGGGAATGCCCGCCGAAACAAGAAATTTTTCATAATAAGCAGGCATTTTTTTTGCCATATGTGCAGGGCCGCCAATTCCTATCGAGAAATGATCTTTTTTCGGGAATATCCAGGCATAGCCTCCTGGAAAGGTCCCCCAGTCGAGAAATACCGTATCCTTATATTGTTGAATCATTTCGGGCGTTGAGGTTACCTCGGCTTCCCATGCAATACCCCATTCGATGCTGCTGTTCAACCCAAATGTTCTTGCTACCCGGCTTGATGCACCATCTGCTCCAATCAGAAACATGGAACGGTATTCGCCTTTCGCGGTCTTTACCATCACCCCTTTGTCATCCTGCTTAAGTTCAATGACTTTTTCATCCGTCATTATCTTTGCGCCCGCTTCTTCCGCCTTTGCCAGTAAAAAAGCATCCAGCTCATCCCTCATCGTGCAATACATTAAAGGAAATTCACTTGTTCGCGTAAAAACATCCGTAAAGCCGGATGAAAAACGAAATGAACGAATGGTCGTATGGATCACCGGGCTTATGTCAAAAGGGATAACAGAAAGAATTTTATGTGTTAAGCCGGCTCCGCAAACCTTGTACCGGGGGAAAGAAGACTTGTCAAAGATTAAGGTCCGGATCCCCGATTTCTGCAGATGCCAGGCGGCTATTGTACCTGCAGGACCGGCTCCTGAAATGATGACATCGGCATCGGGATCCATGGTCACAAAAGGGATAGGACTTCCCTCAGAAGTTTGTCTTTGCTAACCGGAACCACGCCTATTTCCTCGCAAACGAGTCCTCCTGCCAGATTCGAGATATAGGCTATTTCATATGGAGATCGCTGTGCCGCCAGGCAAAGGGAAGCCACGCTGATCACGGTATCCCCTGCCCCGCTCACATCGGAGATCGACCTGATATGGGCAGGAATAAAAAGATTCTTCTGGTCCATCCTGTCTGTCATACTCATCAGCATACCGTGTTCGGAAAGAGTGGTCATCACGTAATCGCACCTGATCCTTTCTCTAAGTGCCTGTGCTGTTTCAATGATAGTATCCCTGTCCTCAGCATCCAGTTCGATCTTCAGACCTTCCTTCAGTTCTTTCAGGTTAGGTTTGAACAAAGTCACATTTGAAAATGCGTCAAAGTTTTTCCTCTTGGGGTCAACCGCTGTGGGTATGTTCCGTTTGCGGGCTTTTTTAATTACTTCCTGGATCAGCTTGGGAGTGAGAACACCCTTGTTGTAATCCTGGAATATAATACAATGGACATTCTCGGTCTCAAGGATGCGGTCGATAACCCTTGAGAGTGTAAGGTAATCGGCATGCACAAGATCATCTTCGACTTCTTCATCAACCCTCAGAAGCTGATAGGCGTTCCCGAATATCCTGAATTTTGTCGTTGTGATCCTTCTCTGGCTCCTGACAATTCCGGATGCATTCATCTTCTCTTTTTTCATCAGCTCCAGGAAAATGTCGCCTTTATCATCTGTGCCGATCACCGAACATAAAATAGGTTTGGCGCCCATGGCCCTGATATTCATTGCAACGTTGGCTGCTCCTCCCATCCTGTGTTCCCGCTTTCTCAGGGCGACGATCGGAATAGGCGCTTCAGGTGAGATCCTTTCAACTTTTCCCCAGAGGTATGAATCCACCATAACATCACCTATTATCATGATATTCAGGCGGTTGAATGAATCGAAAAGTTTTTTATAGTTAACTTCTTTTGGCATGCTCAGACTTTAAATCAAAGGCCTATGCAAACTGATAGTCGGCAATGGTCTTTATATGTTTATTTGGTTCGTCGGATGAGATCTTGCCGTCGATCAGGCGGATAATACGGTGAGTATGCAGGGCAATATCTTCTTCATGGGTAACAATGATGACGGTATTTCCCTTGCGATGGATTTCCTCAAGTAATCCGAGAATCTCTATAGACGTCTTTGAGTCAAGGTTCCCCGTGGGTTCGTCGGCAAGTATGATGGCAGGATTATTGACCAAAGCCCTGGCTATGGCAACGCGCTGACGCTGACCTCCCGAAAGTTCATTCGGTTTATGGGTCATACGGTCCGTCAATTTCACTTCTTCAATAACGCTGGTTGCCTTTTCCAATCGCCTTGCTTTACCATAACCTGCGTAAATCAGCGGCAGCATGATATTCTCGAGTGCCGTGGAACGAGGCAGGAGGTTAAAAGTCTGGAACACAAAACCGATTTCACGGTTCCTTATTTCAGCGAGGTTATTATCGTCCATTTTGCTGACATCATGACCGTTCAGCATATAGTCTCCGCTGGTAGGCGTGTCGAGGCAGCCAAAAATATTCATAAGGGTAGATTTGCCGGAGCCGGATGGCCCCATGACAGCTACAAATTCATTTTTCCTTATGACTAATGAGATAGAGCGCAGGGCTTCAACAACCACAGTGCCCACTTTGTAATTTTTTACAAGTTTTTCAAGACGAATGATCTCTTTTTCCATGGATCAAAGATAAAAGGTTAAAATCGTAGTACAAAATCTTCTTTACTTAGTTCTGAACGAAAATATATTACACCCAGCTGGTAAAGGTCTATACTGACCTTCACCTCCGGCCCGGCAATAATGAGTTTCCAGCCTTTTTCCATCTCTCCTGACCAGTGAATATCATCAAAAACCGCCACAGACCCGGTATGAAGGTGGGGCAGGCATTTTCTCCAATAATTCAGTGTGGGTTCTTTACAGTGGTTCCCGTCGAAAAACACAAGATCAGGTTTTGGGATAAGCCCGAGAGCTTCAGGAAGCTTCTCATCAAAGGTCCCTGAAAGAACCGTAATATTTTTTTTGTGTGCTTTTTCAAAATTAAAACGTGCAATGGCAGCTGTTTCATTACAGCCTTCTATTGTTATTATCCTTGCATTGGGTGCCGCTTCAGTCATGACCAGTGAACTCAACCCGAGTGAAGTCCCTAATTCAAGTATTGTATCGGGCTGAAGATCTTTAACAAGCTTATACAAAAACCGCGCTTCTTTAACTGAAACAAGAGATCTGCGTGCAAGCTCCTTTACCTTTACATTTGAAGTAAGTGGAGATGAACCACCTGCTCCTGTTCCGAAATCAGTTCTTTTAATTATCTTTTCGTTGCTGAGCAATTCATTCCTGAACCTTTCCACTTCCCGGTAAGCCGGATAATTCGTATGATCCTTCAGCACTCCTGCCCAGAACTTATAGATAAAAGGCGAATGAAGGCTGAATTTTGACTGAACCGATAAGCGATATCTGATATAAGCTGAAACAGCCTCCTTTAACCTGCCCATAAAAATATAACCATTTCTTTTGACGATTATTGTGCATTTAAGTTACACAAACCGGCCTGCAAATTTATCTGAATAGCCCTAAAGCAAACTCTTTTACTAATTTTGCAGGAGCAAAATCGATTTCGTGCAAAAACAATTTGAGAATATTGGCAGATATTTTTCCCTCGTAAAGCTCCATCATACTCTCTTTTCACTGCCTTTTGCAATGATAGGATTGTTCCTTGCCTTTAAGGAAACAGGAATGATCATCAGCATAAGGGAACTTCTCCTTGTCATATTGTGTGTGCTCTTTGCAAGGAACACAGCCATGGCCTTCAACCGTTATGCAGACCTGGAAATTGACCTAAGGAACCCCCGTACTTCAGGCCGCGAAATGCCCCGGAAGATTATCAGCAAGACTGCAGCCCTGGCATTTATTATCATCAATGCCTTGCTTTTCATGGCTACAGCAGGCCTCCTGAATATTCTTTGTTTCTTTCTCTCCCCTGTTGCTTTACTGGTGGTGATGGGATACAGTTTCACGAAAAGGTTTACAGCCCTTTCCCATCTTTTTCTCGGACTGGGCCTCGCCCTGGCGCCTATCGGGGCTTATATTGCCGTCACAGCCCATTTCGCTTTACTTCCCCTTCTGTTCTCTTTTTCAGTAGTTTTTTGGGTGGCCGGCTTCGACATTATCTATGCGATGCAGGACGTTGCTTTTGACCAGTCGGAACGATTAAAATCCATCCCTGTGCTTCTTGGCAAAAAGAATGCACTTCTGCTTTCCATTCTGTTCCATATCCTTTCTGTCGGGTTTCTGTTTATTGCTGGCCTGATTGGCCCTTTTGGTAAATTATACTGGGCAGGCATGCTGGTATACACCGCTCTCATTATTTACCAGCATATCCTGGTCAGCCCGAAAGATCTTTCGAGAGTAAACCTGGCCTTTTTCACCCTGAACGGTATTGCTTCGGTAATTTATGCCTGTTTTGTCATCGCCGATCTCTGTCTTTGATCATTTCCCCCAGTTTTCCCTGTCGAGGGAACGGTAAGTAATGGCCTCAGCCAGGAATTCAGCATGAATTTCTTCCGAATTGTTCAGGTCGGCTATCGTTCGTGCGACTTTCAAAATACGTTCAAAGGCCCTCGCTGAAAGTCCCAGCTTGTCCATAGCATTTTTCAACAGCAGATGAGAGGTTTCATCAAGATGGCAATACTGCCTCATCTGACGGGGGTTCATCTGTGCATTACAATATACTCCCCTGGATCCGCTGAACCGCTTTTCCTGTTTCAGCCGGGCACCCACAACCCTTCTTCTTATTTCATTGCTGTTGTCTGCGGATGGCTTATCCCGAAGATCGCGGTATGGGACCGGAATGACCTCAAGCTGTATATCAATCCTGTCGAAAAGCGGCCCGGATATCCTGTGAAGGTATTTCTGGATATTGCCGGGATTACACTGGCAGGGTGTTTGGGGATGGTTATAAAACCCGCATGGACAGGGATTCATAGCCGCAACGAGCATAAAGCTGGCAGGATAGGTTGTTGAAACTTTTGCCCTGGAAACTGTCACCACCCTGTCTTCCATCGGCTGCCTGAGCACTTCCAGGACCTGCCTGTTGAACTCGGGCAGTTCATCAAGGAAAAGCACACCATGATGCGCCAGGGAGATTTCCCCCGGGCGGGGAATGCTTCCGCCTCCGACCAGGGCTATTGGTGATATCGTATGGTGAGGTGAGCGAAAAGGCCTGCTGGTTATGAGTGGGCCGGATCCGTTCAGCCTTCCTGCCACTGAATGAATTTTTGTAGTTTCCAAAGCCTCCTGCAGAATAAGGGGAGGCAGGATAGACGGCAGCCTCTTGGCCATCATCGTCTTACCCGCTCCCGGCGGTCCAATCAAAAGGACATTATGACCCCCCGCTGCTGCTACCTCCAATGCCCTTTTGATATTTTCCTGCCCCCTTACATCTGCAAAATCCAAAGCCGGATTGCTGTTTTCCTGCCCGAATTGGGCTTTAATGTCAACTTTGGTAAGCTCAAGACTCCCACAGCCGTTAAAGAGATCTATCACCTCCCGTATATTATTTGCACCATATACTTCGATGTCCTCAACCACCGCGGCTTCACGGGCATTGCCTGCAGGCAGTACAAGGCCTCTGAAGCCCAGTTTTTTTGCTTCCAGGGAGATCGGCAGAGCGCCCTTGACCGGGAGCAAACTGCCATCGAGAGAAAGTTCCCCCATGATCATAAACTTTTCGAGCTTGTCGCTTCTGATCATTTCTGAAGCTGCAAGTATTCCGATTGCTATTGGCAGGTCATAAGAAGAACCTTCCTTACGGATATCGGCCGGCGCCATATTGATCACGATCTTTTTCCCGGGGATCTTATACCCATTGTTTTTCAGTGCCGATTCGATCCTCTGATGGCTCTCACGCACGGCATTGTCGGGCAACCCCACCATAAAAAACTGTATGCCCTGGTCAATATTCACTTCCACTGTGATGAGCAGGGCCTGTATCCCTATAATGGCGCATCCGTATGTTTTCACGAGCATGGCAGTGGTTTTGGTATACCTTAATCCGCCATACCATAAAAAGTGATATAAGGAATTGAAATTATTTTTCCGGCTTATACTTTGATCCGGCAAGGATCTTCTGAGAATCCTTTTCTCTGAGCAATTGTTCAATGCCTGTTTCCGGATTCCTTTTGATGTATTGCTTTACGATCTGCCAGCCAATCCAGTTGCCAAGCAAGGGAGGTGAGTCCTTCGAGAACTCCGCTGTGAACGGTCCATCCGAAGTAAACACCCTGATAATGCGTCCATCGTTTGAATACAGCATACGATTTTCGATAATGGCCGCCCACACCTGGTATTCATTCTTCCTGATCCAGTCGTA
The DNA here is from genome assembly GCA_903887775.1 of uncultured Bacteroidales bacterium. Taxonomy (GTDB): domain Bacteria; phylum Bacteroidota; class Bacteroidia; order Bacteroidales; family FEN-979; genus CAIRDP01. The sequence goes on along the minus strand of CAISRB010000033.1, from coordinate 190,714 downwards.
TTGTTTCAGGGTGTAACCGATCTTGATTCTTGCGGGGGTTCCAGGCAGAATGGCATCCAGAAGGTAAAGCCTTTTGCCTGCCTCGACGATGACATCAAGAAGGCTGGTGCCACCTGTCCCGACGGGAAAATCAGAACCTGAAAGCAATCTCACGCAGTCAGGAACAATATAATCCTCTTCCATCCTTTGAAGACGGTATAATGACACTCCATCGGCCCTGTATGACGTAAAGTCCTTTCCCAGGTAGTTATCGAGGCCGATCAGCAGAATTGAATCAGAGAATTGAATCGGGTATTCATAGTCTCCGCCTGAAATGTATGCGTAAACCAGGGGAATATGAAATGAAGGGAAATAGTATTTAAAATGTTTAAATGCTTCAGTGAGGCCGGCTTCAAGCCTGCTGACCTCAGGGTATTTCAGCCTGACGGCTTTAATGAAATCCTGATTTCTGGGATTGTCAAGATACTCTTTCAATGTGGATAACTTTGAAGGGGTATCGATTGTATCGCCCAGGAAAAGCCTGTATCTGGGCTGCAATCTGATGAGGTTGTTCCTCAGGTCAGCATTATTTGCATTGAAAAGATCGAGATCATACCTCTGAATTTTCACAGGCGGGCAGTCGGTCTTCGAAACATCAGCATCCAATTTATCCCTGCGTCCACATCCGCAGAAAATCAAAATTAAGATCAGCATTAGAGTATGCAGCTTCATAAAGAAATAAACGTGATAAACGGTTGATTATTTTTGGATAAAATTATTGAAAATGAAAAATGCGGCGTTTGTAATTCTTTATTTTTGTTCCTGAAGGTTTAAACCCCTGTATGAACATGAGAAAAAACTTAGTCCTGCTTACGATCATCTGCCTTCTGCCATTGCAGTCGGTTTTTGCACAGAAACAACCCGTGATAAAACTCGGACTGAAATTTTCACCTGACCTTTCTTTTATAAGTCCGAGCACACAGGGATATAGTTCCAATGGAGTTAAATTCGGGGGAGTGGTCGGGCTGATAAGTGATTTTTATTTCGCCGAGCACTATGCTATTTCGACCGGCTTTAATTTTTCATTTCTTGGCGGGAAGATCACGTACTCCGATAAAACCATTACCGACAAACAGGACACACTTACAGGGATAACAGATAACAACTTAAGCTTCGTTTATATAGAAATTCCCCTGATGATCAAAATGTTCACTAAAAAGTTCGGCAGGTTCTCCTTTTTTGGGCAGATTGGCTTTGGCACAGGGTTCAGGATCGTTGCACGTGCAAAAACAGACTTTATCGGTGACAAAGGGTACGTTTCGAATGAGCAATTTGATTACAAAAGCGAAACTACAACCATCAGGGAATCGGTGATCGTTGGCCTCGGAACTGAGTTTAACCTCGACCAGTCGACCAGGTTATTTATTGGCTTTGACTACAGCAACAGCCTGAATAACATTTTAAAGGGTTATAATTTCAAGTCCGGCCTTAATCAGAAAGCTTATCTGAACTATGCCGAGCTGAATCTCGGAATAATGTTTTAAGTATGAACATCGCGCTTGCACAGCTGAACTACCGTATCGGTGACTTTGAACAAAATGTGGCCAGGATCATAGCCGGTATACATAAGGCAAAGGAAGCAGGATCCGATCTTGTGGTGTTTGCCGAATTGTCGGTATGCGGATATCCCCCACGCGATTTCCTGGAGTTTGACGATTTTATTGAGAAATGCTATAAGGGAGTTCTGAGGATTGCAGAGGAGTGTACCGATATCGCCGCGATCATCGGCAGCCCATCGGTAAACCCCGCCGAAAAAGGGAAGCCTCTTTATAATACGGCTTATTTTCTTGCTGATGGCAGAGTGCAATCCCTCGTGCATAAAACACTGCTGCCAAATTATGATGTATTTGACGAATACCGTTACTTTGAGCCAAACAGGCTGCCTTATGATGTTGTTGAATACCGGGGCAGGCGGATCGCGTTGACGATTTGCGAGGACCTCTGGAACATAGGCGATGATCCTTTATATGTAAGGAATCCAATGGATGAGCTGATCAGACTTAATCCTGACCTGCTGATCAACATTGCTGCTTCTCCTTTTCATTACGGCCAGGCTGCGGACAGGTTTGATGTTTTGAGGCGTAACGCAATCACCTATGGCATCCCGGTTTTCTATGTGAATCATGTGGGAGGACAAACCGAACTGCTTTTTGACGGGGGGTCTATGGTCATCAATGCCGGTGGCGACCTGGTTTCATGTTTAAAGAGATTCCAGGAAGACTTCAGTGTATTTGACACCGAGGCCCTGAACCCGGGTCCGTTTCAGGATCCTGAAGACAGATCAGTCATTTCTCTTATTTACGATGGTCTTGTAATGGGTATCAGGGACTATTTTCATAAAATGGGGTTTTCAAAAGCCATACTGGGTTTGTCGGGCGGTATTGACTCTGCTGTAACACTCGTTCTTGCTGCGGAAGCCCTTGGGAAAGACAATGTAAAGGCGGTGCTTCTTCCTTCAGAATTTTCTTCCGACCATAGTATAAAAGATGCGAAGGATCTGGCAGTCAATCTTCAGGTGGAATATGAGATTATTCCGATTGATGAATCTTTCAGGGCAATCGGGCACAGCCTTGAGCCCCTGTTCCGCGGTCAGCCTTTCAATCTTACCGAGGAGAATCTCCAGGCCAGGATCAGAGCGGTTATACTGATGGCATTATCGAATAAGTTCGGTTATATATTACTGAATACCTCGAACAAAAGTGAGGCTGCAGTGGGTTATGGCACATTATATGGTGATATGTGCGGAGGGTTGTCGGTCCTTGGGGATGTATATAAAACCCAGGTTTATGAACTCGCCGGCTACATCAACTCCGGCCGGGAGGTCATCCCCCGGAATTCAATTATAAAACCTCCTTCTGCAGAGCTTCGTCCCGGCCAGAAAGATTCGGATTCATTGCCCGAATACGATATACTGGACAAGATATTATATCAATATATAGAGAAACGGAAAGGGCCGAAAGAGTTGCTTGAAGAAGGCTTTGAAGAAGCCACTGTGAAACTTGTCCTCCGCCTGGTCAATACCAGTGAATACAAACGTTATCAGACACCCCCGATACTCAGGGTTTCTCCAAAAGCCTTCGGAATGGGCCGCCGTATGCCTATCGTGGGGAAATACCTGTCCTGATTAAACGGTCTGGACCGATTCCACTCCCTTTATCTCTGGTATGGCACGGATCACAGCTGCTTCGATACCGTTTTTCAAAGTCATCTGTGAATGCGGGCAGTTGCCGCACATTCCGAGAAGCCTGAGGTTGACGATGTGATCATCGGTCGTTTCAATATATTCAACATCACCACCGTCGGCCTGAAGGTAGGGACGGATTTGTTCTATTACATTCTTAACTTTTTTCTCCAGTTCAATATCTATCATGTCATGCAATGTTTGAGGGTGCAAATATAGGAAAATTCGTGATGAAAGTGACAATTTAGCGGCGTTGCAAGATTGCGAGCGAAATCACATTCTTCGCTATTTCCCAAAGGTTTCCTTGATTGCATTCGAAATCGCCACTTGTTGTGCCAAGGCTTCGGCAAGTTTCGTAAATGCCTCGTTTGCAGGACTATTCGGTCCGACAGTAACCGGCTTCCCTGAGTCTCCTGACTCAGTGATAACAGCTTCGATTGGTATCTGCCCGAGAATAGGAATGTTTAATTCATCTGCAAATTTCAGGCAACCGCTTTTTCCGAAGATAAAATACTTTTTATCAGGCATATCAGGAGGTGCAAAATACGACATATTCTCAACCAGCCCAAGGATGGGGATCCTGATCTGCTCGTTCCTGAACATATCGGCTGCTTTCCTCACATCAGCAAGGGCAACCTCCTGGGGAGTGCTTACCATGATGGCACCGGTGAGAGGGAAGCTCTGAACCAAGGTAAGTGGGATATCACCTGTTCCCGGCGGGAGGTCAATGACGAGGTAGTCCAGGATGCCCCATTCAATGTCGGTAAATAGCTGCTTAAGCGCAGAAGAAGCCATAGGGCCTCTCCACACAAGAGCTTTCGACTGGTCGACAAAAAAACCTATTGATATCATTTTAATGCCGAACTTCTCGAAAGGGTAAACATATGTTTTCCCGTCGCGGTCAAATCCTTTCGCTTTTTCGTTAAGCAATCCGAACATCATTGGAATTGAAGGGCCATAGATATCCGCATCCAGCAATCCGACTTTTGCCCCGGTTTTTGCAAGAGCAATTGCCAGGTTCACTGCAACGGTTGATTTTCCCACTCCTCCCTTGCCGGAACCAACAGCAATGATGTTCTTGACATCTTTGAGAAGTTCCTCATTTTCTTTCCGTTTGGTTGTTACCCTCGATGACAGGTCGACTTCTACTTTAAGGTCTTTACCGACATGTTCGTGAATGGCGGCAATACAGGCCTGTGTAAGATAATCCTTGAGCGGGCAGGCAGGGGTTGTAAGGACCAGCCTGAATTTTACCCTGCCTTCCTCTATCCTGATCCCGTCGATCATATTCAGGGTCACCAGGTCTTCTTTAAGATCGGGGTCGATCACGTGGGAGAGAGCCTTTAGAATATCATCTTGTGTTACTTTTTTCATTTTAGGTTAATGATTATTTGTGTTACTATTTAAAAGCGAAATGCGAAATATAAAAAGCGAAATATTTCGCTTTTCGCTACTCGCTTTTCGTTATTTCAATTTTCGGGTCCCAGAACAACTTGTCAAACTTCACAACCTTATTGTCTTTCACCTTGATCCCCTCGCTTTGCAGCAATTGCTGCATTACCTTTGGACCTCCGAAATGATGCTTTCCCGTAAGCAGTCCATTCCTGTTGACCACGCGGTGAGCGGGAATATTCTTATTGCTTGTATGGGAAGCATTCATGGCCCATCCGACCATCCTGGCAGAGCCGCGTAACCGAAGGAATTCAGCGATTGCACCGTAGGACGTCACCCTGCCATAGGGTATTTTCTCAACCACTTTATAAACATCATCAAAAAATGATTCCTTTAATGGCATGCAGGAGCTATAATTCCTTTTTAAGTTCCAGAAGGAATCCTTTAACCTGGTTCAGGGAATCAATGATCTGGATAGTGTTAACAACGTTTTCCCGGTTCTGCCTGAGTTTCTCCCTGGCTCCCTGAAGTGTATATCCCCTTTCTTTGACCAGGTGGTAAATAAGCCTCAGGTTTTCAAGATCAGATTTTGTAAACAGCCTGTTCCCTTTCTTATTCTTCTGTGGTTTGAGGATGTCGAATTCCTTCTCCCAGAATCTTATGAGCGACTGATTCACTTCAAATAGTTCAGCCACTTCACCGATAGTGTAATAGATCTTTTCAATTCTGTAGTCAGGTTTCAACATAAAAGAATATTAATCCATGGTTTGGGAAGGCTGCTGTGAAAGATTCAGCATCATCTGGAACTGCTCAGGAGATATGTCATTAAAGAAGAAGTAAACCGGGTTGAGGGGAATAAAATTTTTACGGACTTCATAATGCAAATGGGGAGAGGTCGATTTACCTGTGTTTCCGACATACCCTATGATCTGCCCCCTGAGTATTTTCTGCCCCGGCTTGACAAAGATCCTTGAAAGATGCGCATAAACGGTCCTATAGGTATAGCCGTGGTCAATAACAACTTCATTACCGTAGCCGCCTTCTCCATCCCTTGCAGCAAACTCAATAGTACCATTGCCTGTAGCATAAACCTCTGTTCCGACAGCCGCAGTAAAATCCATGCCTTCATGAAATTTCCTGACCTTGTAAAAGGGGTCAACCCTCATTCCGAAATAAGAGCCTATCCTGCGGAGATCCTTATTGTTCAAGGGCTGAATGGCCGGTATACTGGCAAGCATCTGCTCCTTGTTCTTAGCCATCTTAAAAACCTCGTCGAACGATTTGGACTGAACATATAACTGGCCAAGGATCTTATCCATTTTTTTGGATGTCTCAACCATTAAATCTTCATAATTATACCCTTTCAGGTTCTCATAACGGTCAATTCCGCCAATACCAGCTTCCCTTATTGAACCCGGAATGGGTTCAGCTTCAAAAATCACCCTGTAAATATTGTCATCCCTGTCCTGGAGGTCTTTTATAACCTTTGTAACACGGTCAAGCTGGTCGTTCAGCATCCTGAACTGAAAAGCCATCTGCTCAATTTCTCTTTTCTGGGCTTTCATCTTTGGCGAATCGACGAAATTATATGCAAGCAGCAGCATGGCAACGGCAAACACCACACCCGTCGACAGATGGGTAAAAAAATACAACAGCTTCTTCCGGAATGTGGTTTGCACCCGGTCGAAGGTCAGGGATTTCTTATTGAATTTATATTTTACCTTGCTCATTCGCAGCGAAATAAAGAATCGCTTAAAATAGGATTGCTAACTCATGCAAAATTAAGTAAATAATTAACTTTGCAGTTGATTCCAATTTCACAAAAATTGTTAAAGCCTGTTAACGAATTGTTAATCTTCATTTTAAATGAATTCAGCTGCCATACGTCAAGCCTTTCTTGATTTCTTCAGAACGAAAGAACACCAGATCGTGCCATCTGCCCCTATGGTCATTAAAAATGACCCTACATTGATGTTCACCAATGCCGGGATGAACCAGTTTAAAGACCTTTTTCTCGGCAACAGGGAAGCTGCTTTCAAAAGGGTTGCCGACACCCAGAAATGCCTGAGGGTTTCAGGCAAGCATAACGACCTTGAAGAAGTTGGCATCGACACATACCATCATACTATGTTTGAGATGCTGGGGAACTGGTCGTTCGGTGATTACTTTAAAAAGGAAGCCATTGAATGGGGATGGGAATTCCTGACTGAAGTCATGAAGATTCAGAAAGACAGGATGTATGTAACTGTTTTTGAGGGCGATCTCAAAGAGGGGCTGGCCAAAGATTCTGAGGCTTATGATCACTGGAAAGCTCATATCCCTGTTGATCGCATCCTGATGGGTTCGAAGAAGGATAACTTCTGGGAAATGGGAGATACAGGCCCCTGCGGACCCTGCAGCGAAATTCATGTTGACCTCAGGGATGATGAGGAACGCAGGAGGATACCCGGTCATCAGCTTGTGAATTCAGGAGATCCGCTGGTTATCGAGATCTGGAACCTGGTATTCATTCAGTATGACAGGCAGTCTGGCGGAAAGCTTAATGAGCTCCCTGCCCGGCATGTTGACACCGGCATGGGGTTTGAACGTTTGTGCATGGTCCTGCAACATAAAAAATCCAATTACGATACCGACGTTTTTCAACCGCTGATCCATCATATAGCGCAGCTTTCAGAAAAGGAATATGGAGAGGATCTCAAAGCCGATATTGCGATGAGAGTGATCGCGGACCATGTTCGTGCAATTTCATTTGCAATTGCAGACGGTCAGTTGCCTTCAAATGTCAAAGCCGGTTATGTGATACGGCGAATACTCAGACGAGCTGTTAGATACGGTTATACCTTCCTTGGGTTCAAGGAGCCATTTTTGTACTCCCTCGTACCTGTGCTGATCAACCAGATGGGAACTTTCTTTCCTGAACTTGTTTCGCAGAAAGAATTAATCATCAATGTGATGAAAGAAGAGGAGACGGCGTTTCTCAGGACGCTGGCGATGGGGATACAGAAGTTTAATGCTCATATTGAACAATCATTCGGCGCAGCCGAAATGAGCACACATATGAAATTAACAATTGGTGCGAATAATACTGAACAGGGAATATTGAATTCAGAGCATAAAATTGATGGGGCGTTTGCTTTTGAGTTATTCGATACTTACGGATTTCCGGTTGACTTAACCCAGCTTATGGCCCGTGAGTCGGGATGGACTGTCGATATGGAAGGTTTCCAGAAAGGACTTGAACAGCAGAAATTAAGATCCAGGCAGGCTGCGAGCGTGCAGACGTCAGACTGGGTTATTCTTGTTGAGGATGCTGAGGAGCCCGAATTTGTAGGATATGACAGCCTGAAAATTGAAACAGAGATAACAAAGTACAGGAAAGTAACATTCAAAGGTCAGGAACTTTACCAGATTGTTCTGCAACAAACACCATTTTACGCCGAATCGGGCGGACAGGCTGGCGACAAAGGCTGGTTGATTTCGGAAGGAGTTAAGATCGATATTCTCGACACACTGAAAGAAAACAATCTCATTATTCATATCTCTGCCATGCTTCCTGCGAACCCTTCAGAGCCGGTGACAGCAGAGGTGGATGCCGTGAAGCGCAGGGATACAGCTAACAATCATTCGGCAACACATCTCATGCATGCTGCATTGCGCAGGGTGCTTGGAACCCATGTTGAACAAAAGGGATCATTGGTGGATGAGGAGCACCTGAGATTCGACTTTACCCACTTTGCAAGGATGAGCAGGGATGAGATCGAGGCCGTGGAAAAATTAGTCAATGCAAAGATCAGGGAAAACATCTCCCTTGATGAGGAAAGGGCAATGCCGATTGAACAGGCAAAAAAACTTGGTGCAATGGCCCTTTTTGGTGAAAAATACGGAGAATTTGTAAGGGTAGTCACATTCGACCCTTCGTTTTCAGTTGAATTCTGCGGAGGCACTCATGTTTCCGCCAGCGGGCAGATCGGCCAGTTCAGGATAATTTCGGAAAGCGCCATCGCTGCAGGAGTAAGAAGAATTGAAGCCATCACGGCCGGCAAAGCCGAAAACTGGTTCTATGAGAAGCTTCATCTGCTCGATGAGCTGTCGGATACCCTGAAGAATCCAAAAGATCTCATGAAAGGACTGAAAAACCTGGTGGAAGAAAATCAGATCCTGAAAAAGGACTCTGCCGAGCTGGGAAAAATCAAAGGCGGGCAGTTGAAGGAAGAACTTCTTAAAAAAGCTGAACTTATTAATGGCATCACTTTTATTTCAGCAAAGCTGGATGCCGACTCGGAAGTCATTAAAAACCTGGCTTTTGAATTACGCACTGCAACAGACCGGGTTTTTCTTGTTCTGGCCAACGAAACAGATGGCAAAGCCGGGCTTACAGTTGCCGTTTCTGATGAGCTTGTGAAGGAGGGCAAATTCAATGCCGGTAATATTATCCGCAACATTGCGAAAGAAGTGCAGGGCGGAGGTGGCGGGCAGCCACATATCGCCACTGCTGGTGGCAAAAACCCCGACGGTATTCTGAAAGCCCTGGAAAAAGCAAGGGAAATAGTGATGTCGGTATAAAGAGTAGATAAAAAGCTAAAAGCGTTCGGCGAAGCCGAAATGAGCACACAATAGAAATAAACAATTGGTGCGAATAAAAGCGAGAGAAGCATATGGTTATGTGACAGTCATTCTGCAATTTATAATATAATGTGTTAGGGCTTTGCATGAAACAGTTTCGATTATTCATATCAGCCTTTATTATATTCCTGGTTTTCATTTCAACGGGGGGCTATTGTGAAGGTTCGAAGGAGCTGAATAAAAACTGCCAGTTTTTGTCAACCTACCTCTATTTGTGTAACGATTTCACCAATCACTGCACTGATACAAATGGTATACGTTCCCAGTTTGCTGCATATGATACCACCCATAGCGCAGCTGACAATTCAAAACTCTATTTTAGAGCGCGGACAAATGAGATCGTTTATATGGGGTTTAACGGTTCTCCTTCAGATACCCTTACCGGGTTGGATATCGTATATCGTATATGTGACAGCACAGGGACAGTTGTATATTCCGAGGATTACCTTCCGAAAGCTGCAGGCACAACGGGCTTCATTCCGGGATTATACGAGGCCTGTGACGGGCCTAAACAGTTATCGTCCACAGGAAACGGTTACGACGCGATAGAATGGACGCCTCCAAAAGCAGGAACCTATTATATTGAGTTTTCCCAGAAATATTATGGCTCATTCTATTACAGCAGGTTTTGGCTCTTTTTATTTGACATAACAATTTATGATAATACAACATCCTCGGTCAAAGCGGGAAGATTATTCTCGAAAGGCTGGCAGTTCGCTTCCGGCGATTTTACGAGCATAAATTATATTTTGTCTGATGATGGCATTGTTACTTCTGTGGAGTTTGCCGGTATGAATGGAGGCGGATGGATACAGTATGCCAACCAGACCGGCTGTGGAAACACCAACTGGGTGGACGACAGGAAATCACTGTTCAACCAACAGGCCCTGTTTCCCCAGTATAAAATATTCCTGAGCTCTCCCGACCCTAATGTTTTTCCCATTGCCACAACTCTAGGGCAGATCATCCCGCCTGATCCCACCGGCATCAGGAACTGTGACGGGGCAATTGATTACATAGTAAATGTCAACAAAGCGGGCAATGTCCAGATCCGGCTGGATTTTACTCCATCTGCCTATATTTCCCGCAATCTGGACCAGGCCGTAAGTCCGGGGCCCAATACGATTCACTGGGACGGGAAGGACGGCAGCGGGATTGAGGTGCCCAATAATGTGGTAGTAGCGCTGGAAGTCACGTATATTAACGGGCTGACAAATCTGCCTTTGTATGATGTTGAAGGCAGCGATTACGGCATTCTTGTTTCCCTGGTTGCGCCCCCAGGTAATCCGATTAAAGTTTACTGGGACGATTCAAACATCTGGGACGGGACCTGCGTGGGTTGCCAGGCAGGTCACGGGCCTAACACCGGTGATGTCAAAACCAACGTTCTTACAGGGGGCTGTGCCAACCCGGTCATCTACCCGCCTGGCTGCCACAAATGGCCCTCGGCAGGAAGAGGCTGGGGCAACCTTAATACAATTAATTCCTGGTGGTATACCGTGACTTCCAGCTCCACTTATCCCTCTGTTGCTGAATGGCGGAGTCCAAAGCTTCTGGCATTTGTTGACGGGCCTCTTACAGCCTGCACCGGCACATCTGGAATTGTCATTTCCGTCAATGCAGATCCCAACACCGATGAATATCATTGGGGATATACCGGCATGGGCGTAACCTTTCTGCCCTCTGAAACCACAACCGTTCCTACAGTCACATTGAATTTTTCTCTCACAGCCACTCCGGGCAACATCACCGTTTACGGATCCAATACTAATTGCAGCAGTAGCCCCAGCCCGATTGTCAGCCTTCCTGTTACCATCTCTGCCCCTGTTACCCCCCCCGACCTGGGTCCCGACCGGACTGTATGCCCAGGGCCCCAGGCAATCCTGGATGCAGGACCCGGGTATAGTGCCTATCTTTGGTCTACCAATGAAACCACACGCAGTATTTCAGCCAAACAATCAGGAAAATACTGGGTGCGGGTGGGGCAAAGAGGTTGTACCGCGAACGATACTGTTGACCTTGTGGTTCTTCCATTAATCCCAACGAAACTGAAGCCCGATACGGCAGTCTGCGAAGGGCAATCGTATATCCTGAATCCAGGGCAAAATTTCACGTCGTTCCTGTGGAGTACCGGTGAAACTTCAAAAACCATTATGATCACTACGGCAGGCAGTTACTGGGTGCATACTGTTGATGTTAACAACTGCCCCGGTGGGGACACAGTAAGAATAGCCATGAAACCGGCAATAAATATACATCTTGCCAGGGATACCTCACTATGTGCAGGTTCCTCCATTGTGCTGCATGCCACTTTTCCCGGTGCTGCCTATCTGTGGCAGGACGGTTCAAAGGATTCCCTGTTTACCGTGACGCAACCGGGAACTTACTGGGTTCGCGTGAGCCACGATAGTTGTGCCGTGCTGGATACTTCAACCGTAAACTACTGTGCAGGGGGCATTTATTTTCCGACCGCTTTTGCCCCCGGCAGCTTGGTTGGGAACAAATATTTCCACCCCCTCGGACCTGCGATGTCACAATTCACTATGCGTATTTTTGACCGCTGGGGACAACAGGTTTTTATTACCGATAATATGGAAACCGGGTGGGACGGGACCAGCAAAGGTTCACCCTGCCCTGCCGGAACATATATTTATATAGCGACTTATGAATTATCCGATTCACCAGGTAATACATTAAAAATTCAGGGAACAGTAACTCTAGTCCGATGAACACCAGTGAAGGCCATGCAGCGGCAGACAGCCGACGCTCCCTCATCCGCAGTCATCTGAATAACATAAACATCATTGGTTTTTCTCAATAATTTTATTCTGAATTTCTCAGGAAAAAGCAACAACATTATGATCTCCGCCGAAAAAATTTACACTGAAACGGAAGCTTTCTGCGAAGCCAATGCAGATCCCCTGATCGTTCTTAAATATTCCAAATATTTTAAGGAAGGCTATGAAGCCTGGGGAGTGAGTTCTGAGAACCTGAACAAAAGGGTCGAAGATATACTCGCTGTTCCCGGGATGACCACTGAATCCATCGAAAAAATCTGCATTCGCCTTGTTCAATCACCCAGGTATGAAATGACATCCATCGCGATGCTTCTTTTAAAAAAGATTCAGAAGCAGTGGGACGAAAGCACTGTCGTGACACTGGAACAAATGTTCAGGGTCGGGATTAACAACTGGGCCCATACCGATTGGATATGCGGGGAGATAATCCCCGATATGATCAAAAGTCAACTGATGACGATGGATTCGCTGAAATCCTGGAGAAAGGCAATAAACAGGTTTCAGAGAAGGGCTGCTGTTGTAGGGCTTATCAAACCCATGAAGAAAGCGTCTGATTTCGAACCGTATTTTGAATTTATTGAAATCATGATGATGGATAATGAACGGGTGGTTCACCAGGGGCTGGGATGGTTCCTGAGGGAGGCCTGGAAAAAACAATCCGAACCCACTGAAGGATTCCTTCTGAAGTGGAAGGATTCCGCAGCCCGTCTGATTTTCCAGTATGCGACAGAAAAGATGGAACCCGGTCAGAAGCTAAAATTCAGAAAAAATAAATTGAAATAGCCGTCACGCTTGTTTTACATGAGAAGCCGTGCCTCGTCTTTTACGTAATTCAGGGCTGCTGCAGTCGCCATGTTTTCATTTTCGAGGCTGATATCGAAAATAGCTCTTACCAGTACCGACGAGGATTCCCGGGGGTCTGATTGCGCAGAGGCGCGGTTGATGATGGAGACGGATTCTTCACGGGCATTTTTTATCATTTCCCAGGCAGTTGAAGACATGTAAACCTGCTGGCTGAGATTATAGTCGAATTCCTCCCTGATTGTACGTACTAACGCCAGCTGAAGTTCCTGGGAGTTCATTTCAGATCTCTGGATGCGAAGTACAAGATTCACCGGCTGGATTCGTTCAAGATAGAGTACAATCCTTTCGTAAGCCTGCAGCCTTAAAGGAAGAATGATTCTTTTTGACTCGCTAATGTCAGTACTGACCGGTGTCGCGGCTTTCCGGTAACGGTTTTTCTGACTGAAATAATAAGTGATCAGCAGCCAGGAAGCCAGCGAGCCCAGGCATATGATCATAAAAGCATGTATAATATCGATAATGAGCGTAGTCCAGAAGAAATTGTCCATGGTGCTGTCGTTTTTACAAAGATATAGAATTTGAGGTTGACTGAATGAATGATCGACTTTTCTCATGGCTTATCATTAATCGCCGATCGCTAATTAAAGGTGCTTAACAATTGTAATTTTTATTACTTTTGCTTTCCCAAAATTTCATAATTCCTTCCTTATGACAACACTTGCCAACAGGATCAACTATCTGGCTGAATCAGAGACATTGGCCATGTCGCGTAAAAGCCGCGAATTGCGGGCAGAGGGCAAAGATGTTATTAACCTTAGCCTGGGGGAACCCGATTTCAACACCCCCGAATACATAAAAAACGCCGCCAAGGATGCAATAGATCAGAATTTTACATTCTATTCTCCCGTTCCTGGTTATGAAGACCTGCGTAAGGCAGTCTGCACAAAACTGAAAAGGGATAACAACCTGAATTACGAACCGGCCCAGATCGTTGTAAGCACCGGAGCCAAGCAGTCTATTGCCAACGTTGTTCTGAGCCTGGTAAACCCCGGCGATGAGGTACTTGTGCCATCCCCTTACTGGGTTTCCTATAAAGAGATCATCAAAGTAGCTGAAGGCAAAGCGGTGTTCATTCCGGCCGGGATTGAAAATGAATTTAAAGTAAAACCTGAACAGATTGAAGCGGCCATCAGCCCGAAAACAAAACTCCTGATGTTCAGTTCCCCTTGTAATCCTACTGGGTCGGTTTACTCGAAAGACGAGCTTGAAGGCATAGCAAGGGTTCTTGCAAAACATCCCGGTATTTATATTCTTGCCGATGAGATTTACGAACATATCAACTTTATCGGTAAGCATGAAAGTATTGCCCAGTTTGATTTTATCAGGGACCGGGTCATCCTTGTAAATGGTGTTTCGAAAGCCTTTGCAATGACCGGCTGGCGTATAGGATATATTGCGGCTCCTTTGGATATTGCGAAGGCATGTGACAAACTGCAGGGACAATTTACGTCGGGGGCCAGTTCAATTGCGCAGAGGGCAGCTTTAATGGCAGAGATAACACCTCCCGACACGCCTGAAATCCGTGAAATGCAGAATGCTTTTCGCGAACGCCGTGACCTGATGCTGAAAATGCTGGCAGAGGTTCCGGGAATGAAACTCAATCATCCCGACGGAGCTTTCTACATTTTCCCTGACATTTCGTATTATTTCGGGAAGTCGGATCAAACCATAAAGGTAAATAATTCAAACGATCTTTGTATGTACCTGCTGAATAAGGTATTCGTGGCGCTTGTACCCGGTGATGCCTTTGGCGATCCGAACTGCATACGGTTCAGCTATGCAACATCAAAGGAGAAACTTATTGAGGCAGTGAGGAGAATAAAAGAAGCGCTGGGACAGCTTAAATAGCGAGGTAGCGAGGCAGCGAGGCAGCGAGTTCAGAAAATAATTAACCTAATCAAAAAACGCGATATGACAATGAACAGCAAAGTTAAGACCTGGGTTGAAGACTGGGCGAAAATATGTCAGCCTGATAACGTATACTGGTGCGATGGTTCCGAGGAAGAAAACCAGCGCCTGCTTGACCTGATGGTAGGCACAGGCATGGCCGTCAAACTGAATGAAAAGAAAAGGCCGAATTCATATTATTTCCAGAGCGATCCCAGTGATGTGGCCAGGGTTGAGAACCGCACTTTCATTTGCTCTGACAAGCAGGAAGACGCAGGCCCAACGAACAACTGGATGGCGCCTGCTGAAATGAAAAAGATACTGACCGGAATGTACACCGGTTGCATGAAGGGACGTACCATGTATGTCATACCTTTCAGTATGGGCCCCCTGGGTTCAAAGATCGCACATATCGGGATCCAGATCACCGACTCACCATATGTAGTCGTGAACATGCGGACAATGACCCGGATGGGATCAGCGGTGCTCGACATTCTTCGCGATGGTGATTTTGTTCCCTGTCTCCATTCTGTTGGCGCACCCTTGCAGCCAGGAGAGAAAGACGTGAAATGGCCCTGTGCCCCTATTGAGAAAAAATACATCTCCCACTTCCCTTCAACCAATGAGATCTGGTCATTTGGAAGCGGTTACGGCGGGAATGCCCTGCTCGGCAAAAAATGCTTCGCTTTGAGAATAGCAACGAATATGGCCCGGAGGCAGGGATGGCTGGCCGAACATATGCTCATCCTCGGCATCACTAATCCGAAGGGAGTAAAGAAATATTTTGCTGCTGCATTCCCCTCAGCCTGCGGGAAAACCAACCTCGCCATGCTTATTCCTACAATTCCAGGCTGGAAGGTTGAAACCGTGGGTGACGATATTGCATGGATGAAATTTGGCGATGATGGCAGGCTGTATGCCATAAATCCTGAAGCTGGTTTCTTCGGCGTCGCTCCATTTACATCCATGGAAACCAACCCGAATGCCATGCTTTCATGCGCTTCCAACACTATCTTTACAAACACGGCCCTTACCCCCGACGGCGATATCTGGTGGGAAGGTATTGGCACTGATATTCCCGCCGGCTCGATTACCTGGGATAACAAGGTATGGGATTCGTCGGTCAATACCCCGGCTGCCCATCCAAATGCACGTTTTACGGCACCTGCAAAACAGTGCCCGGCTATTGACCCCGACTGGGAAAACCCAAAAGGCGTACCCATTTCAGCCTTCCTCTTCGGGGGCCGCCGTCCTGGTACCGTTCCTTTGGTTTACCAGAGTTTCGACTGGAATCATGGTGTATTTCTTGGCTCCATCGTAGGCTCCGAGGTGACTGCCGCTGCTATCGGGCTTAAGGCAGGCGTACGCCGTGATCCTTTTGCCATGCTTCCTTTCTGCGGATATCATATGGGGGATTATTTCGGCCATTGGGTCAATATCGGCAGAAATGCTCCGGATCCCACGAAACTTCCAAAAATCTTTAACGTAAATTGGTTCAGAAAAGGCCCCGATAATAAATTCCTCTGGCCGGGATACGGCGATAATATCCGTGTTTTGAAGTGGATCTTCGAAACTCTGGAAGGAGATGCAGATGTCGTAGAGACGCCTATCGGCCTGGTGCCGGGTAAAACCGCAATTGATGTCAGCGGCTTACCTGATCTTGCTGCAAAAATGGAAAAGATCCTGGAAGTGAACCCCGTGGAATGGCTGGCCGAATGCGATCTGATCGCAGAGCACCAGGCTATCTTCGGCGACAGGCTCCCAAAAGAAATGGCAAATGAATTCGGGAAGCTGAAAGCAAGGCTTCTCAAGGCCTGAAATAAAATTTGCCAGATGACAGGCGGAAACAAAATTTATACGAAAGGCGGAGATAAAGGCGAGACTTCCCTTCTCGGCGGCACTCGTGTTCCCAAAAGCCATGAAAGGGTGGAAGCATATGGCAACCTGGATGAACTAAACAGTTTTATAGGTCTGATCCGTGACCAGGATATCAATCCTCATTACAGGGAAATACTTGGCCGGATACAGGAAGTCCTCTTTATTTCAGAGGCGCTTGTTGCCCGAGACCCGGATAAAGAAACGGTGAAGCTGCCTCAATTTGGCGATGACGACATCCACTTACTTGAGAAAGAAATAGATGCTATGAACGAAGAGCTTCCCGAATTGAAAAATTTCATTCTTCCGGGTGGCCATACCGTCACTTCATACTGCCATATCGCAAGGACTGTTTGCCGGAGGGCTGAGCGATCACTCATCCGCCTTAGCCAAACACGCAAGCTTGATGAAATAATAATTCGCTTCGTTAACCGTTTATCGGATTACCTGTTTGTGCTTGCACGAAAAACGGGTAAAGACCTCGGTGCGGAAGAAAGGTCCTGGATAACTCCGAAGTAAAAAAGATTGTACTTGTTTTTCTGATTTTATTTTTTATACTTTTGCAGCAATTTTCAAACGCTTAAAGAAATGTATTGGACACTTGAACTGGCCTCCAAACTTGAAGACGCTCCCTGGCCTGCCACGAAGGATGAGCTGATCGATTGGGCTATCCGATCAGGTGCGCCACAGGAAGTGGTAGAAAACCTGAGAGAGATTGAAGATGAAGGGGAGACCTATGAGCGTATTGAAGATATCTGGCCCGATTACCCCACGAAAGACGATTTCTTCTTTCACGAAGACGAATACTAAAAGCGAAAGGTGAAATCGTGAAAAGCGAAATTTAACTTTTCCTGGTCTCTTCTCTTTATTTCGCTTCTCGCTTTTCGCTTCTCGCTTCTCGCTATTTTCTTATGGTTTCCGGAAAAATGAAAAGTTGACCTCTCCGTACTTCCTGTGCTGTTCAAAGCCGGGAATATCAGTAAAACTATATTTCTTGGGGTGTTCGAGGATGAATATTCCCCCGGGGGCAAGAATATTGCCTTCAAGCACCAGCCCGGGGATATCGGGAAGCCGCGGTAAGTCATAGGGCGGGTCGGCAAAGATCAGTTCCCAGGAATCATAGGTCTGCCCGATGAAAGTCATCGCATTTGATTTCAAGGGATAAAGGTTCATCATTTTCAATTCCAGGGCGGTTTTATGGATAAAACTCACACATCGGGGGTGATTGTCAAGCGAAGTGACACTTTTACAGCCCCTCGAAATGAACTCATACGAAATGTTCCCGGTGCCGGCAAACAGGTCCAGGACCCTGGTTGAATCGTAGTCGATCAGGTTATTCAGAACGTTGAACAGGGCTTCCTTTGCAAAATCGGTGGTGGGCCTTACAGGCAGGTTGCCTGGCGGTTGAAGTCGCCTGCCTTTATATGTCCCGCTTATGATTCGCATGAATTAAAATTAAGCAACGGATAATATGACTGAGGCGCGACAATGTCAAAAACGGGGCTGTACTTGTATGTTTCGTTCCTCCTGCCAAATTCCATATTTTTCACATACCGGTAGATCAGCTCAAACAGGTTTGAGCCCCTGTCAATATTTCCCAGGAGAACGACTGAAGACTGTTCTGGGTTCATCCCCAGCTGCTCCAGAACAAAGATCAGGAAATACGCTACATCTTCGGCAACCATCCAGGTGAAGGTGTTCAGATATTTTATCTGTTTCCCGTTATAGATCAGTATGTCAAAACTCTTTTCTTTGATATGAAGGAAGATCCGGTTCGCATTGATACGGGTTTTAAAATTCATCCATACGGTCTGTAAAAGGATAGTCGAAAGGCTTGAGATCCTTGCCGAAGGGAACAGCCTCATAAGTGATTCCTCAAGACTTTTCGGGATTGAGTATACGTTATAATTATCAAATTGCTGAATATGGTCGGCAAGGACATGTTCATCGGCAGGCACAGGATAAGTAAGTTTCAGGAAATTCTCAGCTTCCTGGGCATCGAACAGAGGTCCCGGGATCAGTGTGCTTTTTTTCCCTTCATACGCTATGCGGACCGATTTGAATGGATTCTTAAGCCACGGATTGGCTGTCAGAACACTCCTGAGAAAATCCTCAAAAGATAATTTAAACCCGGGCTTGGCTCTCGGGATAAAATCATTACGCCTGAATTCATGAAGCAGAATATATTTGTTCAGACGGTAATCCATGACACAATAGGCAATATGGAAATCATTGAACTGTAACGACAGACCAAAATTCCGCGTTTCCTGGGTGGTAAAAGCAGCATCAACTCGGTTCGCAACGACTGTATAAAATTCAGGCATATGATCAGACGATCAGTACAAAAACGATATTGACTGCAATTATAATTATAAATCCTGAAACCAGGATTATTGATGCCTTGCGACCGGCAAAGAAACAGCCGTAAAAGAGTTTAAGTATGTTATTGCTGATGATGGCCTGAAGTGTGGCTATCGCGACAACGTCTATGCCAACGCTGAATTTGCCCTGGAAGAGGTTGATCAGGAATGGATCGATATCCGTAAGGCCTACAACGAAAGAAAGTATATTCAAACCGGTCGTACCGAAGCGGTTAACAACAGCATATGTTATAAAAGAGAATGCAATATATAAGGCGGTAAAAATAAGTGCAACTTTGAATTCCAGAGGGTTCTTATCCTCTGCAAGCCCTTCATTTATAACATTTTTTTCTTTATTTCTGAAGATAATAAAGAGAGCTACTGCCGAGGAAGCCAGGGCAAGTATTACAAATAACATCCATACCTTCAGGAACAACTCATGATTAAAAATCAGGATGATCAGCAGAATTCTCAGGTACATCATGGCTGTAGCAAAGACAATGGCTGCCATGTATTGTTTCATGTGCACCTCAT
The DNA here is from genome assembly GCA_903887775.1 of uncultured Bacteroidales bacterium. Lineage (GTDB taxonomy): Bacteria > Bacteroidota > Bacteroidia > Bacteroidales > FEN-979 > CAIRDP01. The sequence continues at coordinate 171,161 of CAISRB010000033.1, read as the reverse complement.
CCTCACGGCTTTTCCTGGCAAGGATTATTGTAGTTGCAGTGCTGCTGTACAACCCTCCGAGAATGCCCGAAATAACGATACTCCCCTCTTTGAATACGAACTTCTTAAGAAGATATGAGATATAGGATATGGTTGAAATCACGACCACTGCGAGCCATATCTTATAAGGTGTAAGACTGAGATCCGGGATAAAAGGCTGATCGGGCACCATCGGCAGGATGACCCCGGCAATGATCAGGAATTTGCCTAACGTCAGAAATTCGTTACGGTTGAATTTCATCGAAATGTTAATGAAAAGCTCTTTCAGCTCGGAGAATATCAGAACAGTTACAACGATAAGCAGGACTATCCATTTTGGCTGCAGGATGATGACAGGTCCCAGGCTGAATGTGATCAGGGCAATAAGTATCGTTGTGATCCCATAATCCTTCAGGTCTTTAATATGGAAGTAATAATCTATTGCCAGCAGTGTTACCAGGGCCAGTCCGCCGCCTATGAACAACCTGAACCCGGCAGGGTCGAGAAGCGCAAGCACGTAACCGAGGATTCCTATAAATGTAAAGGTCCGGTCGGTTCCGAAGGTCCGATTCTCATCATTTTTCTGATGATGGATCTGTCGCTGGGAAAGACCTATCAGCAGAGAGAAAACCGTGATGATCAGGAAATCGATCATCGGTTGCGGAATGTTTTTCAAATAGTCCATAGCATTCAGGATTTAATCGTGAAACACTTCATGGAGTTCATTGTAAGCAGGAAAGTCTTCAAGAAACGAATAGCTGCCGTTTTCAGGTACCATGCGGCAGATATAATGCTGTATCCCATTGGTCAGGGCAAGATAAGATACCTTCAGGGTAAAGTTATACATTGCCAGCTGGTCAAAAACCTTTTGAGTGATCTCAACTGACGGGGCTTTGCATTCGACTGCCATCAGCGGTTTTCCATGGGGTGAGTAAACGACTATGTCACTGCGTTTTGAAAGGTGGTTATAGGTGAGCGGGGCCTCTACATGAATCAGGGAAGCAGGATAGCTGTGGTGATGCACAAGAAAATTAAGGAAATGCTGCCTTACCCATTCCTCAGGTGTGAGGCGGACAAATTTCCGGCGTACGGGATCATGGATTTCCTCTTTTCCGTCATTTTTGGTGCGGACCCTGACATGATATTCGGGAAGGTTGAGCTTGGGCATCATCTTACAACAAAGTTAATGAAAAAGATGATAAATGGCTATCTTTGCAATGCAGGAATATCTGTAAAGCCTGCTTTGAAACATGGCCAGGGATAGCGGTTACGAGAATATTCTTTCAGACCTGAAAAATAAAATTTATTACCCGGTATACCTTTTATTCGGGGAGGAATCATATTTCATCGATATGATTTCGGATTTTATTGAGGAACATGTTTTGAATGCGCAGGAGAAGGAATTCAACCAGACTATCGTTTACGGGAAGGATGTCGACGTTGCTACGATTGTCAGTTACGCGAAGCGATATCCGATGATGGCCAATTACCAGGTTCTGATCGTAAAAGAGGCTCAGGACCTCGATGATCCTGAAACCTTTGTGCCGTATGTGCAAAACCCGGTAAGTTCAACCATCCTGGTTTTATGTTATAAGTACAAAAAGGTTGACAAACGGAAATCATTGTATAAGGCTGCCGAGAAGACGGGCGTTGTAATGGAGTCAGCTTTCTTTCAAGACTATAAGATCCCCGACTGGATCAGCAATTACATCAAAGAAAGGGGGTTCTCAATTTCCCCTAAAGCTGCCGTGCTGCTTCAGGAATTTGTGGGGAATGAGCTTTCGAAGATCGTAAACGAGCTTACGAAACTTTTCATTAACCTTCCCAAAGGCTCGGAAATAAATGAGGACATTATTGAGAGGAATATTGGTATCAGCAAGGATTTCAATGTCTTCGAATTACAAAAGGCAATAGGAAGGAAAGATGTTTACAAGGCCAATATGATCATCCGGTATTTTGCTGCAAACCCGAAAGATAATCCACTCGTGAAAGTCATTCCGAACCTGTATTCCTATTTTTCAAAGGTACTTGCATATCATTACCTGCCTGACAAGTCGCGAAATAATGCAGCCGCAGCCTTGTCGGTCAATCCTTTTTTCGTGCAGGATTATGAGACGGCGGCAAAAAATTACCCTGTACCTCGCCTGGTAAGCGTGATCTCATTCCTGAGAGAGTATGATCTGAAAGCAAAGGGACTGGATAATGTTTCTGCTACCGATGGTGAGCTGATGAAAGAACTTTTATTTAAGATTATGCATTGAACAGGGAAGGTTTATTCTTCCCCGACTTTATAGTTATATTCCTGTGAGCGGTAGGTGTCTTCAATAATTTCCGTGTATTTCTCCTGGATGAACTTTCTTCTCAGTTTAAGGGTTGGCGAAAGCTCTCCTGAAGCAATGGTCCATTCAGCTGAAAGTAGTCTGAACTTCTTGATTTTCTCAGTTTTTCCCAGTTCGAGGTTGATACGTTCAACTTCTTCCCGGAAACGTTTGATGATTTTAGCGTTCCTGACCGCTTTTTCCGGGCTGATGAAGTGTATCCCCTTTACCTTGCACCATCCCAGCAAATGTTCCATATCAGGAACAATAAGAGCTGCCGTGTATTTCCGATTCTCGCCAATCACCATGATATGCTCAACGAAGGGTGATTCCCTGAATTTCTGTTCTATCACCTGGGGGGCGATGTATTTACCCGTCGAGGTTTTAAAGATTTCCTTTTTGCGGTCTGTGATCCTGAGATATTTTCCGTCTTCAAGAACACCAAGATCACCGGTATGGAACCATCCTTCGTCATCGATCACTTCCCTGGTTCGTTCAGGCCGGTTATAATACCCGATCATCACATTAGGCCCTTTGCAGAGGATTTCCTGGTCTTCGGCAATCTTCACCTCTACGCCGGGAAGCACAGGGCCGACGGTACCAAACTTTATCCCTCCTTGTTCAAATGTTGACACTGCAATAACCGGCGAAGTTTCTGTAAGGCCGTAGCCTTCCATTAATGGAATCCCGGCTGCCCAGAAGATTCTCGTCAGACGGGGATGAAGTGCAGCTCCTCCTGAAATTATGAGTCTTACCCTGCCTCCAAGAGCTTTTTTCCATTTATTGAAGACAAGAAGCCTGGCGATACAAAGTTTGATGTCATAATACAATCCGAGTTCATGATGAAGTTCAAATTTATGGCCCTGATGCAAAGCCCAGAAGAAGATTGTTTTCCTGATTCCTTTCAGATTCCTTCCCCTGATTAAAATCCGGTCATATATTTTCTCCAATATCCGCGGAACTGCTGCAAATGTATCAGGCCTGACCTCCCGAAGATGGTCTCCAACCTTTTCAATGTTTTCGCAATAATAAATTGACATCCCGTGTGACTGGAACACGTAATTCAGCATTCGCTCATAAACATGACATAAGGGGAGAAAACTCAGAACTTTATCGTTACTTGTATAGTCTGGAATTGCGGCACAGGCTTTGAAATTACTTACAAAATTGTTGTGCGAAAGCATAACCCCTTTCGGCTTGCCCGTTGTTCCTGAAGTATAGATGATGGTAGCCAGGTCATCAGGTTTGATTTCTGATTTTATATCATCCAGTTCTTCAGGATGCGGATGTTTAAGGCCAAGTTCCAATAACTCTTTCCAGTGCCTTATTCCTTTTACCCTTTCAATGCTGAAGATCCCTTTAAGGCTGGCGACGTTGGGGCAAATAGTTTTAACTCTCTGGTAAATCTCATTGTTTGCGACGATAAGGTATTCAGCGTTGGAATCATTTAGGATATAGCAATAATTATCATAACTCACCGTAGAATAAATAGGAACCTGCACAGCGCCGATCTGCATGATTCCCATATCGAAGAAATTCCATTCGGGGCTATTGACCATGACGGTGGCGATATTCACGCCCTTTTTCACCCCGAGGGCAAGCAGGCCAAGGCTCACAGCCCTTGAATATCCTATATAATCGGCCGAGGAATATGCATGCCATTTCCCGGCCTTTCGTTTAAGCAGGGCATTGGCCTTCGATGGATAGTTTTCCTGGTACACATCCAGCAGGTCAAAAAGACGGGTCACCGGTTGGGTGCGCATTTTACAGCAAATTTGTTATTTGAATAAACGGTCGATCTGTTCCTTATATTTTAAATGAATGAATTTACGTTTCAGTTTCAGGGTAGGTGTAATCTCTCCTGATTCCAGCGTCCATTCATGGTCAAGAAGCTCCCAGGATTTGACCTGTTCCGTTTCACCGAAAAGTTTATTATACTTTTTTATTTCAGACTGAAAACGTTTCCTGATCCTGTCATTGGCTATCATCCCTGCTGGCGTAGTGAATTCTATTTCCTTTAACTTACAGTATTCTTTCAGAAATGCAAAATCAGGAACAATAAGAGCTCCTGCAAACTTCTGGTTCTCCCCGACTACAATCATCTGGTCAATAAAAAGTGATTCCTTGAATTTATCTTCAATAGGCTGGGGGCTGACATACTTTCCAAATGAGGTTTTAAACAGTTCTTTTTTCCGGCCAGTGATTGCCAATTGCCCTTCCGGTTCAATATGACCAAGGTCACCGGTATGAAACCATCCATCTGAGTCAATCGCTTCCCTCGTCATTTCCGGTTCTTTATAATAACCTATCATGACCCCGGGTCCTTTAACACAAATCTCGCCGTCTTCCACTATCCTAACTTTTGTATTCTTAAGCACCGGCCCCACAGTTCCGAATTTTATTCCGTTTTCGCTGAAATCGTTTACCGAGATTACCGGGGAGGTCTCTGTAAGCCCGTATCCTTCCAGAACATGAATGCCCGCGCAGGTGAACATCCGTCCAAGCCTGGGTTGCAGCGCCGCTCCCCCCGAAACGATGATTTCAATATCCCGACCCATAATTTCCCTCCATTTACTGTATACCAAACGGTCATAAAACCTTCGTTTCAATTCATAAAACCAACCGTTTGCACCATCGAGTTCATATCGGAGAGCCAAATGGAAAGCCCACCAGAAAATCCAGCTTTTAGGACCTTTGAGCTTACGACCGGTTGCGACAAGCCTGTCGTAGATCTTTTCAAGTAAACGGGGGACAGTGCTCAGGATCCGGGGATGGACATCTTTCATGTTGTCAGTTATAGTCCCGATGTTCTCTGCATAATATATTGATATCCCATCATATTGATAGACGTAATTCAGCATACGTTCATACACATGGCATAAGGGGAGATAACTGATTGCCCTTGCTTCTTCTCCGAATGGCGGAATATGTGCGCAGGCTTTGAAATTAGAAATAAGGTTATTATGTGAAAGCATGACACCTTTCGGATTGCCCGTAGTTCCGGAAGTATAGATGATAGTCGCTATCCCATCCGGTTCAATGGCTGCTTTTCGTTTTTCAAGTAGTTCAGGGACCGGATTGGCTTTTCCAAGGTCAACCAGCTCACTGAGATGTTTCAGTTCGTGATGGTCTTTATAGGTGTATACACCTTGTAAAGTAGGTACTTCCGGCAATATGTGCTGGATCTTGCGCAGAAGTTCCATCCCTGAAACAAAAACATATTTTACCTCTGCATGGTTGAGGATATACTTGTAATCTGACTCGCTGATGGTAGGATAGATCGGTATATGAACTGCACCTACCTGTAAAATGGCCATGTCCACAATATTCCATTCAACCCTGTTGGGGCTTATCTGTGCAATCTTGTCGCCAGGTTCGACACCCAGGGAGAGAAAGCCATAACTGATGCTATCAGCCATTTCCCGGTACTGCCTGATACTGAATTTTACCCATTCACCATTCTCCTTCGAAGCGATGACATCATCCTTGGCTTTGTATTTCTCCTCATAATAAGGAAGAAGGTCAAAAATCCGGGTTACTTCCATGATTGCAAATATTAGATTTGGGTATATTTTATTGAATTGCAATGTTAATGAAAAATGATATCACAATATATTTATTCGCATTCGGGGTGTGGAATACATAAACTACGCCGGATGAACCTGATAAACGGTTTACAGATTAAACCTTATGGAAATGCATGGATGACGCCTGGGCGGTGGGCATTAATATCAGTTCATTGACATTCACGTGATCTGGTAAAGAAGCCACATAGTAAACTGCATCCGCAACATCTTCGGCCGTTAAAGGAATGAATCCCTTGTACATACTATCAGCCTTTTCCTTATCACCTTTAAACCTGACAATCGAGAACTCGGTATTTACAGCCCCGGGCAAAATCTGGGTTACTTTGATGTTATAAGGGACAAGGTCAATACGGGTACCCCTGGTTATGGCATCCACCCCGAATTTTGAGCCGCAGTAGACATTTCCATTAGGGTATACCTCCTTCCCGGCAATGGAACCAATATTGATGATATGTCCTTTCCTTCGGGCAACCATTGAAGGGGCTACAAAACGGGTCATGTAAAGTAATCCTTTCATATTTGTATCTATCATTCGTTCCCAGTCTTCCAGTATACCTTCATGCACCGGATGCATTCCAACTGCAAGCCCGGCATTATTAACCAGCACATCTATGACTTTCCAGTTTTCAGGCAGGGAGTGTATGTTTTTTTCAACCTCAGCGGAATTTCTAACATCAAAGCAAAGCGCCAGAACTTCCGTTTTATATTCCTGCTCCAGTTTCATTTTTAAATCCTTCAACCTATCGTTTCTCCGGCCGGTAATTATCAATTTGCAGCCGTTGACGGCAAACTTTATTGCAATGGCTTTTCCGAAGCCCGAAGTGGCTCCGGTTACAAGTACGATCTTCTTCATAATCATGTTGAATGTTTGTCAGGTCAGGTAATGGCTGATCCGTCAAAGTTATGAATTTTTAGTATTTTCGACTTCCGTTTTGATGAACTGATCCAATGAAGAAAACCCTGCACAGCTGTCTTATAGCTATTCTGATTGTTACGAAAAAGACTGGATCTTGAATGCGACAACAACCTGGTGGAGTTTATAATGCAATTTTGAACTTTCGTCGGAACACTTCAAAAAGATTTTTTTCAAAAAAAATAAAAAAATATTACTTTTGATTGTCAATATTTTAAACGTTTTATTTATAGATTGAATTAGCATTGACTTAGCACCTGAACCCAAATCATTTTGATGATGTATTTGTGCGAACAGTTTATATGCTTATTTTTTTAATGCATTGTATCTTGCTGTTATATTTCAAAACATCGTTTAATTGTATGGGTTTTCGCAACTTTAGTACCTTTCTTACTGCTGGTAATAATCCTTGCAGGGAGTAATCTTTACTATTTTACAACATGTAAAAAGAAAGAATCCGATAAATTGGGAGAGGTTATAACGAGACCCTGATCACGTATATCTTTACAGCGACCTCAACCACTTATCATATCTCTGCCAGAGTATACAGATAGGGATATACAATGAATGGACGCATCAGAAACGGCAGATGTGGATTCTGCATTATTTCAGCTATGAATAAAAGCCTTTAAAACTAATTGTATGAAAATCAGTAACCTATTAATATCCGCAGTTCTTACGCTGGCAGCAATTGCAGCTCATCCGCAGAACACTGTATTCAGTTCTCATGGGAAAGTAATTTATAATCTGACTTCCTCTGAAGAGCGGATGCTCGATTCGATTCAGCATAAAACGCTTCTTTTTTTCCTGAATGAACAACATCCGGTAAAGGGAATTGTAAAAGACCGCACTTTAAGCAAGGCGCCTTGCAGCATAGCAGCGACCGGTTTTGGAATCCCATGTTTTGCAATCGGGGCTGAAAGGAACTGGATAAGCCGTGAACAGGCTGCCGGTATCACCCTCAAAATCATGAGGTTTTTTCTCAGCTCTGTTCAAAGTACAGCCAAAGATGTTACAGGTTATAAGGGGTTTTATTACCATTTCCTGAAAATGGATTCCGGCACACGCGAGTGGAACTGTGAACTTTCTTCCGTCGATACCGGCTTGCTGATGATGGGGATCATTTTTGCCCGGAACTATTACAACAAGGAAAATGAATCTGAAAAACAGATACGTCTGCTCGCGGCAAAGCTACTTGACAGAATTGACTGGAATTTTATGGTATTACCGGCTTCGAGCAAATATGCTTTTACGATTTCGATGGCCTGGTCTCCCGAGAAAGGATTGGAAGATTATGGCTGGTTCGGGTATAATGAAGCTCTCTTCTTATATATCTTAGCAGCCGGCAGCGGAATGAATAATGCTGAACAAAGTTACAATTCATGGCTAAAAACCTATCAATGGGATACTCCGTACAAAGGTCTGTCGCATGTTGCTTTCCCTCCGTTGTTTGGTCATCAGTTTTCCCAGGCATTTTTAGATTTCCGGGGTATAGCTGATAAATACATGAAGGAAAAAGGGATTGATTATTTTGAAAATTCCCGGCGTGCAACATATGTTCAGCGGCAATATGCAACAGAAAACCCCAAAGGCTGGACAGGTTATGACTCGCTTTGCTGGGGTGTAACAGCAAGTGACGGGCCTCCTGACAAATATAATTTTGATGGTAAAAAGTTTTTAGGTTATGCCGGGAGGGGAACCAGTGGCCCTGAATACAACTATTTTGACGATGGGACCATAGCCCCTTACGCTTCCCTTTCTTCATTACCTTTTGCCCCTGAGATAGTTCTGCCGACGATAAAATCTTTAAATAAAAAGTTAGGAAAAAAACTTTGGGGGAAATACGGATATTATGATGCATTCAATTTAACAGCCAAATGGTTTGATGATGATTTTTTAGGCATTGATGAGGGCCCGATGCTGATCATGATTGAAAATTTCAGGACTGGCCTGGTCTGGAATTATGTAATGAAAGATCCGATAATCCAAAAAGGTTTAAACAGGCTGGGCTTCGCATATGTGAAATAAAAAATTTTATTTTATGAAACATTTAAGTATAAATAGAATTGCCTTAGCCGTCTTGTTTGTTATTTCAACAACATTTGTAATTGCACAGGTCAAATCGCTTGATGCGTTTGAAAACAAAGATGGCTGGAGTTTCATCCGATCCGATGGCGTTAATCTTAAATTATCCAATGACAAAGGATTAACAGGCAATGCAATCCGGTTGGATTATGATTTTCCAAATGGAACCGGTTACGGCGGAATACAGAAATTGTTCCCGATCGATCTCCCCGAGAACTACGAATTTACATTTTTCGTTAAAGCTGAATCCCCTTCCAATAATTTTGAAATAAAATTTATTGACAGTACGGGAAATAATGTCTGGTGGGTTAATAACCACAATTACGATTTTCCCGCTGAATGGAAAAAAATCCGGATTAGGAAAAGACATATCAACTTTGCATGGGGCCCTACAACCGATCAAAATTTAAAACGCATCGACAGGATTGAATTTACAATTTCATCTTTTGTTGGCGGTAAAGGAACTGTCTGGATCGATGATCTTAAGTTTGAACCACTTCCTCCTGAATCGCATTCATACCCGACACCAACAGTGACGGCTTCTGCCTCTTTGAAAAATCATTCACCGGATCTTATTGTCGATAATTCAAAGGAAACATCCTGGCAATGCGAGGGAGTAAAAAATCAGAATGTAATCTTTGATTTTAAGACCCGCCGGGAATTCGGAGGATTGCAGATCAACTGGCTGAAAAATAATTCTGCAAAAAGTTATGATATTCTTTTATCGGAGGATCAAAAAAAATGGGAGAAAGTTTATTCAGTCCAGTCAAATCAGAACGATGTCAGTTTTATAAGATTGCCTGAAGCAGAAGCAAAATATCTTAAGATAGATCTCGCAAGCAGCAATTCAGAAAAAGGATTCGGTATATCTGAAGTAAAATTCCTTGATATTCGAAATTCGATGACCCCGAATGACTTCCTGATTTACGCAGCTGAAAATTCACCTTCAGGAAATTATCCGCGATACTTTTCAAAGCAGGCTTCATACTGGACAATTACCGGTGTTAATAATGATGTAAAGGAAGCCCTGATCAACGAAGACGGAATGGTTGAAGTTGACAAGGCTGCATTTTCAATAGAACCCATGATAAAAGTCGGTGATTCACTTTATAACTGGAGCAATGTTAAATCAGTTCAGTCATTAGGGTCTTCTGAAGATAAAAGCGAATTTAGTTTTGTACCATCTGTCAGCTGGAACTGCAGGGATCTGAAATTCGTTTGCGGGGTAACTGCAAGCGGAGAGCCGAATAAAAATTCCAGGCTCAACATCAGCTATTCATTTCAAAATCTGTCGGGTAAGCCAAAAGATTTTGAATTTTATCTGCTGATCCGCCCTTACCAGGTAAATCCATATTACCAGTTCCTGAATCTGACCGGTGGTGGTGGCAAAATAAATTCAATAACAGAAGAAGATGGCAGGTTTTTAATCATCGGTAATAAAGCAGTTCTTCCTCTGAAAAAGTATGACTCTTTCGGGGCAGGAAGTTTTGATGAAGGAAATATTGTTGACCTTCTGCGTAAAGGAAATATTCCTCTGAAAAAATCTGCCGTTGATCCCGGCGGGATGGCCAATGGAGTAATAAAATATTCACTTCACTTAAATCCTGGTGAACAAACCGGATTCTTTGTAGTAGTTCCGTTTTATGGTAATCAAACAGGAAATGAAAAACTCAGCCCGGAAGATGTTTTCAAAGAATCCAACGCATCAACTGAATTCTGGAAAGCGAAAGTCGGGCATATTAAATTTAATTTACCTCCATCAGCAAACAGGATTGTAAATACTTACAAATCAAACCTTGCATACATACTCATCAACAGGGATAAAGCAGGCATTCAGCCCGGATCTCGTTCATATGAACGGAGCTGGATACGCGACGGAGCATTGACCTCATCTGCACTGTTAAAATCAGGTATTGTAAATGAAGTAAAAGATTTTATTGAATGGTACACTTCCCACCAGTTCGGGAACGGGAAAGTCCCCTGTGTTGTAGACTTCAGGGGGCCTGATCCGGTTCCCGAAAACGACAGTCACGGGGAGATGATCTACCTGATCCGCGAATATTTCAACTTTACACAGGATACAGTTTTTCTCAGGTCAAAGAATAAAAATGTACTCAAGGCTGTTGATTATATCGAATCCCTGATCGCAGAACAATCAACTGACCACTTTAAAAACGGCAGCGACAGTGTGCGTGCCTGCTACGGACTTGTAACCGAATCGATCAGCCACGAAGGATATTCGGCAAAACCAATGCACTCTTACTGGGATGATTTCTTTACGATGAAAGGATTGAAAGATGCTGCTGAGATCCAGAAGATTCTTGGCGAAAAGGAATCCTTTGAAAGAATTTCAAAAGTTCGCGATGCGTTTAAGGAAAACCTGTACAACTCATTGCAGCTTGCAATGAAAACAAAGAAAATAAATTACATCCCCGGTTGTGCCGAGCTTGGTGATTTTGATGCCACATCAACCACTATCGCCTTAACACCCTGCAATGAACTGATCAATTTACCAAAACCCCAGGTTTTTAACACGTTTGATAAGTATTTTGAATTCTTCAAAAACCGCAGGGACGGAAAGAATGACTGGATCAATTACACTCCTTATGAAAATCGTTTGATCGGTTCATTTATACTTTTAGACCAACCTGAAAGAGCGCATGAGTTGATTGCATTTTTCCTGCATGACCAGCGCCCTCCCGGATGGAATGACTGGGCGGAAGTCGTGTGGAAAGACTACCGTGCTCCACGGTATATAGGCGACATGCCCCACACCTGGGTTGGTAGCGATTTTATCAATGCAATCAGAGCTATGTTTGTTTATGAGAATGAGTATGACCAATCTCTTGTTTTAGCCGCGGCGCTTTACCAGGACTGGATCGATTCACCGGCGGGAATGTCGGTAGAACATCTTCCGACTTATTACGGGGAAATCTCCTATTCAATAAAAAAAGACAAAGACAGGTACATCTTTTCCATTTCCGGTGATCTGAAACTTCCTCCCAACGGAATCAGGATTAAAAATTTTAACTCTTCGAAACTGCCTCTCAGAGTGACAGTGAACGGTAAAGGGCAGAATGGTTTTACGGAGAAGGAGATTTCAGTAAAATCTTGTCCTGCAGAGGTGGTGATTTATTATTAAATGAGTAGTACCGTATTGAAATACATTAACCTTAAGGGATATCTATGATGGGGCAAGAAACAGTAAAGGACCAGAATGCAAAACCGGAACACCAGATTCACTTTTCACAATTAGCCGCATATGGTGCCGGGGGCATTATCCCTATTGCCCTCTTCAATATAGCGGGGATACTTGTGGGATTGATGGGCAATATAAGCCTGGGGCTGAGTGCGTTCTGGCTGGGTGCCATTTTGATTGTCCCTCGTTTATGGGATGCCCTTTCTGATCCTTTTATCGGCCATCTTTCTGATAATACCAGGACCCGCTGGGGACGCCGGCGACCCTATTTGCTGGTTGGCGGAATACTCGTTGCAGTTTTTTTTGTGGTCATCTGGTGGATCCCAAAAGGGGATATGGTGCGAACGTGGTTCCCTTCGGATACGGGTTTTCAGTGGTTTCAGCTTTGCTATATTCTTTTTTCCCTTCTCCTGTTTTTTACAGCCGTTAATCTTTTCGAGATCCCTCACGGCGCCCTTGGCATGGAGATGACCACCGATTACCACGAACGTACCCGGCTGTTCAGCGCGAAGAGCTTTGTCGGCAATCTTTTTGCCATGGGCACACCCTGGCTTTTTGCCCTCGCCAGCATGGAAATTTTCAAAGGTCCCGGAGGAAATGAAGCCGATGGCATGCGTTATGTTTCCCTGATGATCGCTGCTTTCCTCATCCCGCTTTCAGTCTGGTGGTTTTTCAAATTACGTGAACCGGGTTTTGTAAAAGCTGCAAAGCATGAAAAAACACCCTTCTGGCAAGACATGAAGCATACAACCACCAACAGGAACTTTATCATGCTGACGCTGACGATCTTCACGCTGGCTATGGGCTTTAATTTCGTCCAGCTGATAGGGTCATATATCCCTATTTTTTATGTTTTCGGAGGAGATAAGGTTGCCGGAGCTTACCTGCTCGCGATAAATGGGATGATCTGGGCTATCACCGGGGTGCTGGCAGTATTTCCCCTCAACTGGATCAGCCCGAAACTGGGTAAAAGAAATACCCTGACCATTTCTATTTTACTCATGTGTCTTGCACAACTATCTAAAATTATATGCTATAACCCTACACATCCCTACCTGATCATCATCCCCACGGTTCTGCTTTCTGCCGGAATGCTGTTTTTCTTCACACTTGGATCTTCCATGGTGGGCGATATCTGTGATGAAGATGAATTAAAGACCGGGTATCGTTCAGAGGGCAGTTATTACTCGGTATTCTGGTGGTTCATCAAAATGGGATCTGCCCTGGCCAGCTTTGTAACTGGTGTGTTGATCGTATTTACCATGTTTGACGAAACCCAGGTCACAAAAGTCGATAAAATACAGGGCAGTGTAAGGGAAATGCGCAGCACCGTTCAGTTCTGGAAAGGCTACCATGGCATTGCCAGCGCAAATAAGGAGTGGCTTGAAAACACTAAAACCCGTAACGCTGAAGCACTCAATGAGTCGAAAGACTATCTCACTTACCTTGGAAAAGAATCTCTTAAAAACCAGGATGAGACGAACCTGAATATGCATGAATATCCGAACCAGAAGAAAAATGAATTGTTAAACGCCATCTCCACTACAAAAGCAACCATTGGTTCGCTGGAACAGCTGCAATCTTGTTTTGAAAAACCAGGGGCAGTCGCCCAATCCTCCAGGATTGACAGCCTCATAAAACAAGCAATCCCGCTTACACTCCAGACGAAGATCGTAAAAGCAAGGATGAACTCATTTGAGCTTCGGTCGCGGCTGGAAGATAAATCCCTGGGAACAAAGAACAGCAAAGAACACTATAAGAAGCTTATGGAGGAGGTAACAGGCGTTAATAACCGCCTTGTAAACCTGAACACAAAATCATCACCCGATTCTCTCGAAAAAGAGCTCGGCTCAATCGAAAGCAGCATCAGGCCGCTCACCCAGCAAACACCTTATACGCTTTTAATGATGCGGGTTGTTGAGATCGGGCTTCCATTGCTGTTAAGCATTTTTTCAATTTTCTTTGTCCTTCGTTACTCCCTCACCGAAAAACGAAGCCATGAGATCAAGGAGCTTCTTAAAAAAAGAGCACTGAATAGTGAACTGTGAATTGTCACTGCTAACCAGTCACCAGTCACCAAAAAAGAGTAAATGAACTTCAGCATTAAAGGAAACAATTTTTATCTCGATAACAAAAAGGTATTTCTCAATTCAGGAGAGATCCATTATTTCAGGATCAAGCGCGGCTTATGGGACAAGCATCTCGACGAAGCAAAAGAGGCCGGTTTAACAACAGTGAGCACATATATTCCCTGGGCATGGCATGAACCGGAGGAATCGGTTTTTGATTTTGACGGCTCAACATGTCCCGAACGTGATCTCAAAGGCTGGCTTCAGCGATGCCAGGACCACAATTTGAATTGCATAGTAAAACCCGGACCATTCATCCTGGCTGAGTTCAGGGGAGCCGGGCTGCCCGATTGGTTCCTGGAGCAATATCGCGATGAAGTCAAAATGCGCAACCGAAGAGGCGAAATTTTTCCAAGCGACGGAGTGAGCCTGTTTAATGAGAAATACCTGGAAAAGACAGCCCTGTGGTATGACCAGATCATGCCCTTCATAGCTGAACGTGAACTATCGGCTGGCGGTCCGATCATCATGATGCAGGTTTGCAATGAGATCGGAGTTTTTTCCTGGCTGGCAAAACAGGGGGATTACGGGAATGCGGTGAAAGAACGCTTCATTTCATACTTAGCCGGGAAATTCACAGGTATTGCAGAAATAAATCATTTGTGGGGAACTGAATATAAAGACTTCTCTGATGTTGAGCTTCCTCCCGACGATAAACTTCCCTATGCATCAAAGGGTGACCGCGGCCGTGATTATGAATGGCATTGTTTCTGGAGAACTTATTACGGAGACTACCTCAGGATGCTCAGCGGGATGGCGAGGGAAAGGGGCGTAAAAGTCCCCCTGTATCACAATCTTCCCGGCTGGATCTATGGGAACGGTTATGAATTCCCGGTCAACATCACCATGTACGAAGATCTTTTCGGCGAAAAGAGCGAGATCATATTCGGTGTCGATCATATTCCTGAATTCCTGTCTTACCGCAATTTGCATGATGACCGCATTATCAATGACATCACTTTTGCAATGCAGGGCCACAAACCGATGTTTGCTGCCGAGTTCCAGTGCGGCTCCCGCGAATATCACGTGGTGACTAACCCCCGCGAGATGGAACTCTTCTACAAGGCAAGCATTGCCAACGGTTTAACCGGTTGGAACTACTATATGTTCTCGCAGGGCCGCAACCCCGCACGCAAAGGCTATTCAGGGGAAAGTTTTTACTGGTTCAGCCCACTCAATGCCGAAGCCGAGCGCGGCAGCGCTTTCCCATTGGTCAAACGAATGAGTAAAATCATTAAAACATCCGAAAACCTTATCGTCAATGCAAAGCGTAAAGCTGAGATCTGTATCCTTTTCTACCCGCCGTATTACGCCACCGAGCTGGAAAGGCCACTTGACGCGAGTTGTGAACTTAAATTTACCCCTTCGGCCATCCGCAGACCAGCATACTTTGACGGATTGCTTAAAGCCCTGCTGATCCTCAATATCGATTATGATATGCTTGATCTCAGCCAGGCTTCGGCCGATGAGCTCCTTCAGTATAAACAGGTATGGTGCTTCAGCACTGATGAGATGAATGCAAGGGACCAGCAAACCATCGTTGATTATACACAAGCCGGAGGCAACATTGTTCTTTTCCCATACCTGCCCGACCGGGAGATGTCGCAAAAACCCTGTACGATCATTCGCGATGCAATTGAAGTGACGCCATCGGGAGTTGAGAATATTGATTCCCCCCTGGTTGACATTTTTGAATTTAAAGATATCAAGTGCTCGAATCCTCAGATCATTTATTCAGAAGGATCGCTTTCAGGAGCCGAGGTTATCGCCAGGACCATTAATGGGACTGTCTGTGGATTTCTAAAACCGGTTCAAAACGGATCCCTGCTTCACCTGGGAACCTGGATCGGGTTTGATACGGAAGGGCATAAACCCGTGTATGAAGCGATCCTGAAGAAGTCAGGTGCCAGGCTCAGGCTGGCCTCATGCGGGAATACCAATTTAGCCGTGAGAGAAAGATTCACAGCAGGTTCTGCAGTGCTTTTCATAGGAAATTACTACAATGAAGAGCAGGCCGGGAAAGTAAGCTATACCCATCCCCTGAGTGGGGAAGCCATCGCTATTCCTTACTCGAAGGATGAGATTACATGGCCGGCCTTGTATGGTATCCTTACTCCTGTGTGCCTGGAAATTTCTGACGGGATAAAGATACTGCACAGCACTTCCGATATTCTGGGGATTGAAGAGATTTACGGCCAGATAGAGATCACTTTGTACGGCAACCGCGACCTTGCCGGGGAGATAGTATTTGAAGGAGCAAATGTGAATAAAATCATATCCGCTACCCTGAGGGGTAAAACCGTTAAAATGGTCCGTGACGAAAAACGTATCTCATTTTTATTCAGCCATAAACACAAAAGTGAAATGGTTCTTAATATTGTAATAAGCTGAATTACCTGAATCAATTCGATAAAGATGGCAGTAAACAATACAAAGGATAATCACAGGGATGACCCTCCGGCTAAGCCCCTGCCTGATGTTCCAAGTCAGGCTGAAGGGAATTTACCGGGAGAGATCAGAAATTCGCAAGGGCTTTCGATTGGTTTCCTCGGAAATGGCTCTGTTAAGTGCATTGAAGCCGGTCCGATAAGGATCAGCCTGAAAGCTGCAACGGCATTTTCAGGACCAGGTTCAAACCTGTACCTCAGAAAAAGGACAGAACCCTTTGAATTTACTGCTCTTTCAGGCCCTGAAAGCGACAGCCGTTTCAATATAAGAGAGGATGCCTTTATTACTGAAGGCAGCTGGGCCGGGCTGGATTATACGTGTGTACTGAAGCTTTCAAAAACAAGCCTGAGCTGGGCCTGGAGCATTGATATTACAAATTCATCTGAGGATACAGTTGAACTTGATCTGATCTGTGTGCAGGATGCAGGGCTCAAACAGGCAACCGATGGTCTCATCAACGAGTATTATGTAAGCCAGTATCTTGAACGCAGGATCCTTGAAGACCCGAACTATGGTTCAGTGGTATGCTGCCGGCAGAATATGAAAGAACCGGCAGGCAATCCATGGCTTATGATGGCTTGCAAAAACGCTGCAATAGCCGCTAGTGTCGACGGCATGCAGTTTTATGGTAAAACATACCGTGAAACAGGAATCCCGGAAGGCCTTCTGGCAGATAAGCTTGGGGGTGAATATTCCGGTGAATCCTCTGTGCTTGCCTTGCAGGAGAAACCATTTGAACTGCCTTCCGGTAAGCATCATCAAAGTGTTTTTGTTTCCACCTATCTTGCTGACCATGCCGGGGCAACTTCAGACGATGACCTGAAACCCCTGCCCGGTCTGATAGCTGAATTTGATGATGAAGTTCTATCCGGGGTTTCACCCGGCTTGCATAATGCTCAAAGAAATATTTTCAACACCTCTGCTTTTTTACCTGTTGATGACCTGAACGGGGATGATCTTGATGGCTTTTTCGGAAGGGAAAGACGGCATGCCGAATATAAGAACGGAAGGCTGCTTTCATTTTTCTGCGGAGACAACGAGCACGTTGTGATGCGTGCGAAAGAAGTACTGGCCGACCGTCCGCATGCCCATATCATGCAGGCGAAGGCAGGTTATGCCCCCGATGAAAATATCGTTTCCACTACATCTTTTGCCTTTGGTGTTTTTAATTCCCACCTCACCCAGGGCAATACAAATTTCAACATCTTCCTTTCGGTATGTACGACAGCATTCAACCAGGCCCCTGAAACCGGGCAGAGAATCTTTGTCGGTATCAACGGACGTCAATTTCTGCTCGGGGTTCCTTCGGCTTTTGAGATGGGGTTAAACCACTGCCGCTGGATCTATAAACACGAAGACCATTGTTTCCAGGTCCGCAGCTGGACATCCAAAACAAGCCCCCGGGTCAATATGGACTTCAAGGTTCTTCAAGGCGGAGATGTCGACCTTTTGATTACTCATCATTTTGACCGGCTTAACGGTTGGACAGTCATCCCGGGAACCAGTCAGGGTGAATATACAGGCAGGCCTGAAGCAGCCAGCATGATCGCAGGCAAATTTCCCCAGGCACAATTCAGGATGCTTGTCAACAGCAGTGATGGTGAACATAAAGCACACGGAGATGAAGCGCTTTACATCGACAATACAAGCCATCAGGATTCTTTTTTTGTTCTTAGCGTCAAGGAGACATCCGATTTCTGCATGAGCTTCATCGCTGAGGTTTGTTCTGCTGTAAAGGTTGTTAAAATTGAGAACGCAGATGATCAGTGGATCTCCGATTGCCGGGATGCACAGCATGCCTGGCAGGACCTTTGCTTAAACCTCTCACTGAAAGGGGAGCAGGAAGATACTGCGGCAATCGGGGAGATCCTGCCCTGGTATGGAATGAATGCGCTCACCCATTTTTTAACGCCTTACGGGTTGGAACAATTCAGCGGAGCCGCCTGGGGAACCCGCGACATTGCACAGGGCCCGTTTGACCTGCTGCTGTGCATGGAAAAATATGCAGAAGCCCGTCTGGTGCTGTGCGTCATTTTCTCAAATCAGAATGCCGACGGTGGCTGGCCTCAATGGTGGATGTTCGACAGTTATTCCAACATACGGGCCGACAGTTCCCATGGAGATGTTTTTTACTGGTGTATCATTGCCCTCAGCAACTATATCAGGGTTACAGGCGACCTGAAGATCCTGGATGAGATCCTCCCCTACTATCATGATAATGATGCCGGTGATGCCGAAAAGACTTCGCTGAGCGAACATGTGGACAGGCTGATAAAAATGATCATTAATTCATTTATCCCTGGCACAGCCCTGGTCCCGTTTGGAGGCGGTGACTGGAATGATTCCCTTCAGCCTGTCAGCAGGGAGCTCGCGCAACGAATGATATCGAGCTGGACCGTTGAAATGAATTACCAGGCTTTTGATCAGTACCGCCTGGTATATGAGCAAACCGATGCAAAAAGAGCTGCAGAATTAAAAGGGATCTGTGAGAAGATCAAAGCAGATTTCAACAGGCACCTCGTCAGGGATGGGGTTGTTGCAGGGTACGGATTGCTTGAAGAAGACCGCCGCATCAGTTTACTGCTTCACCCCGGTGATCGCAGAACCGGCATCCGTTACAGCATACTGCCGATGAACCGCGGCATCATCAGTGGAATTTTCAATAAAGAACAGGCCCTGCAGCACCTTGACCTGATTGAGCAGCAGCTGAAAGGCCCTGATGGCGCACGTTTGATGGACCGTCCGCTTAAATACAGAGGCGGAGTTCAAACTCTGTTCCAGAGAGCCGAAAGCAGTACCTTCTTTGGCCGGGAAATCGGCCTGATGTATGTGCACGAACATATCCGTTATGCCGAATCACAGGCCCGTACCGGAAGGGCCGATGCTTTTATCAAAGCCCTTCGGCAGGCGATCCCGGTGGATTACAGGGATATTGTGCCCTGCGGGGATATAAGGCAATCGAATTGTTATTACAGCAGCTCGGATGTCACATTCAGGAATCGTTATGAAGCGGATGAACTTTACGAAGAAATTAAAACAGGAAAGATTACCCTTAAAGGGGGTTGGAGGATTTATTCCAGCGGCCCGGGCATTTACATCGGCCTTGTAGTTTCACGACTGCTTGGTTTGCGTGTTGAATCGGGAAATGTAATTCTTGATCCTGTAATTTCCCGTTCGATGGATGGCTTATCGGCTTCACTGGATTTTATGGGCCATCCTTTAACACTCAGGTATGCAGTAAAGGAAAACAATTTTGCTCCTAAAGCTGTTTCAGTTAACGGTAAACCGGTTCAGTTTACTTATGAAGACAACAAATACCGCCAGGGCGGGGCTGTTATACCCATGGCAGTATTTTTGGCTTTGCTGGACCTGAAGGAGAATATTGCAGAAATTGAACTATAGAGGAGAGAAGCCAGGGAACCTGACGACCTGATGTTTCCCTTCGGAAATCTGCTTTGCGGGAACTTGCTTTATTTCAGGTTATTCAGAACAGAACCGTCTTTCAAATACAAATCCATTTCCCGGAAAGGCAGTTTCCAGGCAAAAGAGAAGTCCATAACCTGGATTACATGCGGAAATGCGAAGTAATCATCAATTACAACATTTAGCATTCCGCTTTTTAAATAATAGTTTCCCAACAAACTATCTTTTACTTCCGATAGTTTAAATGAATTTTCATAAGTCTCCTTATCCCCGAATGCATCAATCCATTCGTTTTCGGTATACGTTTTTTTGTGTTCATTTAATTTTTGCCCAACCACGATTTTCATTTTGCTTTTCAATGCCGGGAGTTTGGAAGGATCAATTTCATTCAACAGCGAAATTTCCTTATTTTTCGTTAAATCAAATGTGTGATAAACCTTCCCTGTAGACAAATAAGGGCCCATATACTCCCATTCAAACGAAGTGCTCAGAATATTCTTTTCGGCAAGGAGGTAAACCAGTTTTGGTTTTTTGCTGCCCTCAGTTGTATATTCTGTCAGTTCATCGTTCAGTGACTTGCCGTTTAATAAAATAAGCTTGGCGGCATCCGGTATCCTCGCATAGGTTTTAAAGGAAACATCTGTTTTGTACAATTTCACGGATGACAATTTCGTGCTGTTTGGTTTATTCCAGTTCCCGGTAATACTGTCTCCGAAATTAGTACAGGTAAAGATGCCCGTACATATCCCGTCTTTGTTCGTTTCATTGAGTATTATCCTGTTACCACTTAATGTTCCCGATAATGGAATGATCCCTCCGTCTTTTTTATAGAAGTATGTGCCGGAAAAAGATCCGTCATTTGCCGGGATGTTTAAATCGGCCCAAACAGGTAAATTTCCTGAAATATAGCCCTCATATGATTGGGCCAGGGATATCTGAGAACATCCAAGGGCGATAAGACAACCCAAGAGCAACGTTTTCTTTTCCATATGCCAACATTTGTGTAAAGTTAAGGAATATTTTTCCGGAAAAAGTGGGCGACGAGCTACCTGTCCATTTTATTTTCTATCCATTTTGTTGCATTCACAAAGGCCTCGATCCAGGGGGCAACCTCATCCGCCTTGCGGTCTTCAGGATAATAAGCCCATTGCCATGGCAGAACAGCATCTTCTATATGAGGCATGATAGCAAGGTGGCGGCCATCATCCGAAGAAATGCAGGCTGCATCATATTGCGAACCGTTAGGATTTGCAGGATACCCGTGATAGCTGAATTTGGCAGGGATATGGTAATTTTCTTCGGTGAGAGGGAAGTTGAACTTTCCTTCACCGTGTGCAGTCCACACTCCAAGCCTTGTCCCGGCAAGTGAATGAAGCATTACCGAATGATTTTCCTGTACGCTGAGGTTGATAAACGCGCATTCGTATTTATGGGAATCGTTCCACGACATCTTTGGGTGCAGCTGATGTTCAGGGTAGATCAGGCCAAGCTCGACCAGCAGCTGGCAGCCGTTGCAAACACCCAGGCTCAGGGTGTCTTTGCGGGCAAAGAAATTGCCGAGCGCTTTCCTGGCTTTTTCATTGTACAGGAAAGAACCCGCCCAGCCTTTCGCCGAGCCAAGTACATCTGAATTGCTGAAACCTCCCACAAAGGCGATCATATTTACATCTTCCAGCGTCTCCCTTCCCGAAATCAGGTCGGTCATATGAATATCCCTGACATCCATCCCGGCCATATACATAGCCCAAGCCATGTCGCGGTCACGGTTCACTCCCTGCTCGCGGATTATGGCGGTTTTCACGCCGGTGGGCTTGCGGCGTTCAAGGTCAATGCCGTACTGATGAGCATTTCCCTGGAATTTTTCAGGGAAGCGGAATTTCAACGGCTGGTTCTTGTAATTGGTGTAGCGTTCAAGGGCCAGTTTTTCACCGCATTGTTTTCGGTCAAGGAGGTAAGAGGTTTTAAACCAGGTATCCCTGAAATGATCTATATCAAGTGAATAAAACTGTTCATGAAGGCGGATGAGTAATTTCCGTTCATCCGCCGGGCGGCCAATGTTGTGAACTTTCAGGCCTGAGGATGTTTCCATTATCGACATCAAATTCCCTGCTTCATTTTTCTTTACCTGTAAAACCAGGCCCGGATTTTCAGAGAACAGGAGCTTTACCAGATCTGTTTCGCCAATGCCTCCCAGGTCGATATCAAGGCCCAGGCCGGTATGGGCAAACGTCATTTCCAGTAAAGTAGTGATGAGTCCGCCGGCTGAAATATCATGCCCTGCAAGCACCCTGCCCTTGTTGATCCATTCCTGGATGACGGCAAAGGAAGCAGCAAATGCCCGTGGGTTCTTTATATCCGGGGCAGAGTCGCCAAGACGGTTAATTACCTGGGCAAAACTGCTGCCGCCCAGGGAGTATTCATCCGCAGATAAATTAATATATAATAAGACTGTGCCCTTCTGATCTGAAAGCAGGGGGCTAACCACTTTCCGCACCTCCGAGACCTCGCCCACGGCTGAAATGATGACGGTGCCGGGGGAATAAACCACCTTGCCGTCGGGGTATTTCTGAGTCATCGAAAGACTGTCTTTCCCGGTAGGGATATTGATCCCGAGGCTGATGGCAAATTCGCTTACCGCCTGCACCGCAGTGTAAAGCCGGGCATCCTCGCCTGCATTTTTGCAGGGCCACATCCAGTTTGCGCTCAGTGAGACACCTTTCAGTCCGTGGGTCAGGGGAGCCCATAGTATATTGGTGAGGGCTTCGGCAATTGAGATCCTGGAGCCGGCGGCGGGGTCGATCAGGGCAATAGCGGGAGCATGTCCGAGAGATGTTGCGATCCCTTTTTTGCCCTGGTAATCAAGGGCTACCACTCCGGTGTTGTTTAACGGAAGCTGAACGGGGCCGCAGGTTTGCTGCATGGCAATTTTACCTGAAACAGCACGGTCAACCTTGTTGGTGAGCCAGTCCTTGCAGGCGACGGCTTCGAGCTGCAGCACTTTCGTAAGAATGCCCTGAAGGTCATCGGCCGGGGTGCCTGATGAAGGATGCAGGATGTTTGATCCTGAATCCTGAATTACAGGAGCGAACTTATTGAAATCCGTGATATCCTTCATGATAGTCTTAGGCGGTTGTCCGAAGAAATCATCCACATTCAGGTCGATGGGGCTGATGCCGCTGCGGCGGTCGGTAAACGTAAGCTGGTGGTCGCCTGTGGCTTTGCCGGCAACATACAATGGCGCCCGTTCACGTTTTGCAACTTCCCTGAGCAGACTGATATCCTTTTCCCTTATCAGCAGCCCCATTCTTTCCTGGGACTCATTGCCGATGATCTCCTTATCGGAAAGTGTAGGGTCTCCAAGCGGTAAAGCATCAATATGGATCTCACCTCCCGTGGCTTCGACCAGTTCGGATATCGAATTCAAATGCCCGCCGGCTCCGTGGTCATGAATTGAAACGATGGGGTTTTTCTCCATTTCAACCATGGCCCGTATGGCATTGAAGACCCTTTTCTGCATTTCGGGATTCGAACGCTGAACTGCATTCAGTTCGATCGTGTTTCCGTATTCACCTGTGGCAACCGATGAAACGGCTCCCCCGCCCATGCCTATACGGTAGTTATCACCCCCCAGGATGATTACATCCTCTCCGCCTTCGGGTATTTCCTTCAGGCTGTCTTCGCTCTTTCCAAACCCAATGCCGCCGGCCATCATGATCACTTTATCATAACCAAAGACCTTGTTGTTTTCGGCATGTTCAAAAGTCAGGACTGAACCGCATATGAGAGCTTGCCCGAATTTGTTTCCGAAATCGCTTGCCCCGTTGGAAGCTTTTATCAGCAGATCTTCCGGATTTTTATACAACCATTTACGGGCTGGAAAAGCTTTTTCCCATTCACGCCCTCCGTCCAGCCTTGGATATGAAGTCATATAAACCGCTGTACCTGCCAGGGGAATACTTCCCTTTCCGCCGGCCATACGGTCACGAATTTCCCCCCCGCTGCCGGTGGCAGCGCCGTTGAAAGGTTCTACCGTTGTAGGGAAATTATGTGTTTCGGCTTTCAGAGAAATCACCGAGCTGATATCGCGGATTGTAAAAAAATCGGCATGTTGAGGATTGCCCGGGGCGAACTGTTCAATGAGCGGACCACTGATGAATGCAACATTATCCTTGTACGCTGAAACAAGAAAGTTTGGATTTTTACCAGACGTCTTTTTGATGAGGGCAAAGAGGGATTCAGTCATCTCTTTACCATCGATGATAAATGTACCGTTAAAGATCTTATGACGGCAATGTTCGGAGTTGACCTGTGAAAAGCCAAAGACTTCGCTGTCGGTAAGTTTCCGGCCGATCTTTTTGCTTAAACCCTTCAGATATTCAATTTCCTCACCGCTAAGCGCAAGGCCTTCAGAAAGGTTGTATGCTGCTATATCATCAATGAAAAGGATGGGTTCCGGCTCATGGAAGATGTGAAAACTAAGCTGATCCAGGCCGAGGTAAATATGTTGGAGCATGGGGTCGAAGCCGGGGCTGGAGGTTGGGGGCTGGGGATTGGGGATTGAGGATTGGGATTGGGGACTGGGGATTGGGGATTGGGGGTTGGGGGCTTGTGAAGTGTTCACCAGCGTAAACTCCTCAATCCTTATAATTCCGCTGATACCCATGTTCTGGGTTATTTCAACAGCATTGGTACTCCAGGGTGTTATCATTTCCTTCCTGGGCCCTACGAAAGTCCCCTGTAAAGCAGGTTCGGCGATACATTCCGCATCGCCGAACAGCCAGTTTAGTTTTTCAATATCCATTGCCGGCAGTGGGTTTTGGTGCTCCACTGCAAAATATTTATCGATGTTCCTGAAGAAAGTCAGCATGTATTTTTCGTGATTGCGTGATGAGGGTGAAGGCGTGATGAATATTATATATTTATTCGTAATTCAAGATTCAACAGTCGATATTCGATATTCATTATGATGTTAAAAATCTCTCTGCTTCAATCGCTGCCATGCATCCGGTTCCTGCTGCAGTGACAGCCTGACGATAATAATGATCCTGCACGTCGCCTGCTGCAAAAACCCCTTCAACACTGGTTCTTGTTGAACCCGGGATGGTCTTTATATAATGCATATCATCCAGTTCAAGCTTCCCCTCGAAAATTTCGGTATTTGGTTTGTGGCCGATGGCGACAAAGAAGCCGTGAACGGTGATATCCATACTTTCACCCGATTTCATATTCCGTACGCGGACACCGGTAACCCCGCTATCGTCACCAAGAACTTCCTCGGGGATGCTGTCCCACACCATCTCGATATTTGCAGTGTTCAAAACCTTATGCTGCATGGCCTTCGAAGCACGCAGTTCGTTGCGCCTGTGGATCATGTAAACTTTCTTGCAGAGTTTGGCAAGATAAGTGGCTTCTTCGGCGGCTGTGTCCCCTCCTCCTACGATAGCGACATCTTTCCCCCGATAAAAAAATCCGTCACAGGTTGCACAACCCGAAACGCCCATTCCCATGAATTTCTTTTCCGATTCAATACCCAGCCATTTGGCCGATGCACCGGTGGCAATAACAAGGGTATCTGCCCTGACCGTTTTTCCGTCATCCGCAGTCACAATAAAAGGACGATTCGAAAGGTCCACTGAAGTTACGACCCCGAAACGGATTTCCGTTCCGAAACGTTCGGCCTGCTGCCTGAACTCTTCCATCATTTCGGGGCCTGTAATTCCTTTCGGATAGCCGGGAAAATTCTCAACCTCAGTCGTTATGGTAAGCTGTCCGCCCGGCTGCATTCCCTGGTATATGACCGGTTTAAGATCGGCCCTTGCGGCATAAATGGCTGCCGTATATCCTGCAGGTCCTGAACCAATGATCAGGCACCTTACAGCTTCAATTGTTTCACTCATAGTTCCGGTAATTTTTCTTTCGGCAAAGTTATGGAAAATAAGGAAGTTCCGGGCAGGGACTTGTGAACATTGTCCTGTGAATTGCGGGGGTGGCATTCATGCGGCCGGATGCAATTAGCCTGCTGAAATTTAGACTTGAAATATCAATAATCTTTTCTATCTTTGCACTCCCAATTCGGGTATCGGGGCGTGGCGCAGTTGGCTAGCGTACTTGCATGGGGTGCAAGGGGTCGGAAGTTCGAGTCTTCTCGCCCCGACGAAATAAAGCCTGAAAATCCAGACTGATTAACATTTACCGTGTTATGAAGCCTGGATTTTTTGTTTTATCACCTTTATACCCCTGAAATCATAAACTATCCTGACCGGATCCTGACCAGAAGAAATCTCTTTCGTCAGAGACGAAAGAGATTTCTTCTGGTATTCCAAAAACATCGCTTTTTATAAAAATTACCATTCTCATTTCATATTTTTCTATATTTGGTCAAAGAAATAAAGTTATTTCATGGCAGCATCCAGATTTCATTTAAATCCATTCCCGGGGATCAGGAGCTACGAGATCCAGGAAGACGAATTGTTTTTCGGCCGTGAACTGCAGGTCAGGGAACTCGTTGAAAAACTATCAGCCACGCACTTTCTTGCTATTGTCGGATCATCAGGCTGCGGCAAATCATCCCTTATTAAAGCCGGCCTGGTTCCCACACTGATCAAGAACAAAACGAAAATGCTTGCCGCCAGCTGGGAGTTAAGTATCTTCCGGCCTGCCGATGACCCGATAGGTAATCTTGCCCAATCACTTTCGACAAAAACATTAAGCGCCGAAAAGATTGCCGTTGAATTAAGATCAGATCCTGATGCACTGTTAAAGATACTCAAAGAGCTGGGGACATCTCAGGAAAAATACAGGCTCATCGTAATCGACCAGTTTGAGGAGTTGTTCCGGTTCAAACAAAACAGGACGAGCTTCCAGACAATCACTGAAGCAAATGCCTTTGTGGAGATGATACTCCATGTTATCCGCCAGAGGGAAATACCAGTGTATATCGTGCTTTCGATGCGTACTGACTTCCTGGATGACTGTACTGAATTCAGAGGCCTCAGCGAAGAGATGAACAGGGGATATTACCTGGTACCCCGTATGAACCGTGAAGAATGCCGTCTTGCCATTACTGGCCCGGTCCAAAAACGGGAAAGCATGATAAGCGGTGAACTGGTAGACCGGCTTCTGGATGATGTGGGTGACGATCCGGACCAGTTGCCTATTATGCAGCATGCATTGATGCGGACCTGGGATTACTGGAGCCTTAATCGCATAAGTGGCCAACCGATAGGGATCGACCATTACACTGCGATCGGCACGATGAAAGAAGCGCTTTCGGTTCACCTGGAAGAGATTTACACTGAATTGAAAGAACCCAGGTTCAAATACTCCGCGGAGAAGCTTTTCAAGGCGCTCACGGATGTGAGCAAGGAGAGCCGGGGCACCCGGAGGCCAACACAACTCAGCGAGATCTGCACACTTGCCAATGCCAAAGAGGAAGAGATCCTCCATGTTATCGACAGTTTCAGGGATCCCGGCCGGGCTTTCCTGATGCCCCCGTCCTCCGTTGCACTGAATGCCGATTCCATCATTGACATCTCTCATGAAAGTATCATGCGGGTCTGGACCCGTTTGAGAAAATGGGTCGAAGAAGAAAGCCAGTCTGCCGAACTTTATTTAAGGTTGTCGAAAACCGCAGAGCTTTACCAGATGGGGCAATCCGGTTTATGGGTAAATCCCGAACTTCAGCTGGCCCTTAAATGGAAAGAACAAACAAAACCCAATGCGACCTGGGCAATGCGATACGACCCGGCTTTCGACAGGGCCATGACTTTCCTTGACTACAGCATGAGACAGAATGAGCTCGAATTATCGAAGAAGGAGAAACTGCAAAAACGCAGTCTGAAGCAGGCCCGCAATTTCGCAATTATCCTTGGGTTCGCAGCCGTGGTATCCATCCTTTTCCTGATCATATCGCTGAACCTCCGTTTCCGTGCAGAGGCAAGCCGGAAACAGGCGCTTGAAAAAGAAAAACTTGCCATCTTTGAACGAAAGAAAACTGAAGAACAGCGCAAGGAAGCTATATTGCAGAAGAAGATCTCCGAACAGCAGCAGCAGATTGCCGAACAACAAAAGATTATTACAGAACAACAGCGGCAGTATGCGGTCAAACAGCAGATCATTGCGCAGGAACAGACAGCTGTTGCCATCGATCAGGAGCGGAGAGCGGATGTCTCAAGGCGGGAAGCGGTAGTAGCCAGAGATGAGGCGCAGACGCAGAGGCAGGTGGCAGTCTCCCAGAAACAAATTGCAGATCAGGAAAGGGAGAGAGCGACGGAATCGGAAAAGAACACCCAGCGTCTCAGGCTGCTTTCGATAGCCAGGACGATGGCAATACAGGCCGGCCAGCTGGCCGGTTCAGTCAAAGACGATCTGCCGGCTTTGCTTGCTTTACAGGCTTATCAGTTTAACCTTGAAAACAACGGGAAGGAAAACGATGCTGACATCTATTCAGCGCTCTCAGCGATCGCTGAAGATCAGGTGATTCTTCGGGCCCATGAGGATGGCGTCCGTGCATTCGCACTTACGAAAGACGGAAATATGCTGGTTTCATGCGGCGATGACGGTAATCTTTTCCAGTGGAAGCCGGTCGACAGGAATGCTGCACCCATCCAGCTGAACGTACCCAGGTCAATGCATGAGAGCTTCCGGTCAGTGATCATCACCACCGATTCCAGATACGTAATTGCAGGCACCTTCAGCGGGAAACTTTATATATGGAAAACGGGAAGCCTGGACTCCCCTCCAAAAATAATACAGGCACATTCTGCGGTTATTTCTGATCTCGCCTGCAACCCATCGAATAATCAATTTGCCAGTTGCAGTGCCGATGGGAAAGTGCTCATCTGGAACTGTCAAAATGAAAATTTCATCAGGACAGTTGTTGATTCATCTAATTTAGTGGTGAATGCAGTGGTTTTCGATCCCGGAGGCAGGATTCTTATCGCCGGCCGAAACAATGGCAGCATAATCCGGATCGACCCGGGAAACAGGAATCAGGGCCCGCTTTCTATCTATTCATCGAGGGATCCTGTTATTTCCCTCGCTTTCAGCGGAGACGGCAAATCACTGGCCGCAGGATTCTCAAGCGGTTCTATAAGGATCTGGAATGCCCTTAACTTTGACGAACATCCCCTGGAACTGATCGGACGGCATTCTTCAGGGGTGACGGCCCTGGCCTTCAGCCGGAACGGAGTATTCCTCGCTTCTTCGGGTTACGACCGTTCTATAAAGATGGGCAGCAGGCAGTCAGGGGAAGGGAAACCTGTGTCAATTGAAAAACACGACCTATGGGTGTACGATATTGCATATGCTCCCGATGGCAAACACCTCATTTCCTGCAGCGCAGATAAAACAGTAAGGATCTTCTCCACTGAATGCTCCGGCATGGCAGAAAAACTCAATAAAGAAGTAAAACGGAATATGTCTCCTGATGAATGGAACAAGTATGTTGGGGCCGATATCCCGTATAAAAAAATACGACCCGATCTTCCCTGAAAAGAACAGGGTCTGCATTCGTATTGAAAGGATAAAAATAGAATTATGCATACACGACATTTACCTCTTGTTTTTATCTTACTGATCAGCTTCATGGCCGTTGTGGGTATGCTGTTCCCTGCGTTCGTGATGGCACAGCAGTGTAGTGATGTCACCCTTGGTGACGCAAAAAAATTATACGAAAACGGGAAGTTCAATGAGGTGATCAGGATGCTTAATCCCTGCCTTGATAAAGGGTTTAATGAAAAACAAAAAGTTGAAGCATTCCGCTTGCTTGCGATGACGTACATTGCAATTGATTCCAATGACCGGGCAGCTGTTGAAACAGGATTTCTTCTTCAGATAAGTCCTACGTATGAAGCCAATCTTTTTGACCCCCCGGCATTCATACGACTTGTGAATTCGACCAGGCTGGCCGGAGGAGCCCAGGTTGTAACCTCCGTTTCGAAGAAGGCCGAATCTATCTATGAGGCACCGGCCACCATTGTGGTGATTAGCCGTGATGACATTGTCAAACGTGGTTATAATGACCTGGTAGAGTTGCTGAAGGATGTGCCGGGTTTTGACCTGACCCTTTTTTATGGCCCTGAATATGCAAACGTGTACCAGAGAGGTTTCAGGCAGAACAACACCGAGAAGACCCTGCTGCTTTTTGACGGGATCGAGGAAAATGACCTATGGACGAACTGGGCCTATATCGACCGTCAATACCCGCTTTCGAACATCGAAAGGGTGGAAATCATTTACGGACCCGCATCTACGATGTATGGCCCGAATGCATTTGCCGGGGTTATTAATGTGATCATGAGGAACTCTGTGGATGCCATCAAACCCGGCAAGAGCATAGGGGTCAGTGCCAGTGTTGATTACGGCACCTATAACACGGGTACTGTTGATCTGAGTGTTTCAGGAAAACGGCGCAATATCTCTTTTACGGTAACAGGCAGGCTCTATCATTCCGATGAGATGGATCTCTCGAGCCAGCAATTTTTCGATTACAATCCGGATGTATACAACGGGGTGGATTATAACAAGCTCATGGATATTTCGTCTGGTGCAAAACAATACCTGATAGCTAATAAGCTTCCTTTCTCAAATCCTTACTACCAACTTTCACCCGATTCAAGCAAGCTTACCCTGACCCCTTTAGGTGCAGAGACGGCGAGGAACCTCGATAAATCAGCTTATGACCAGATCGTAAATGGCCATAAGATCGGGTTCACCAATCCAACCAACAGCTGGCTGGTTAATGCAAAAGTTAAGATAGGGAACTTTACAGTCGGGTTCCAGACCTGGAAATACAGCCGGGGAGGGACTACCCAATATACCGACACTTATGTTGCAGGCTCCGACAACGGGTTTAACTGGGTCCCGCAGCTTTCTTATTTTTTCGCCAAATATGAGAACCAGATCAGTGAAAAAGTATTCTTTTCCAACCTTACGACTTACCGTATTCATGCAGTCACGGATGAAACAAGGTTTGTTTCGGTTTCCAACTATGCCCGGGGCAATGAAAAACTCACCGACCTGGTCAACAACAAGGCGCCCTACTGGACCACTTTGTACATGTACGAGCTGTCAAAACAACTGCGTACCGAATTTAAGGTGATATACAGGCCTGTTTCAAGGTTTGACCTGGTTTCTGGCCTTGAACTGAGGAACAGTTCTCTCCAGGGAGCCTACTATACCAGCCTCACGCCAACGCCCCAGGATTCGGCAGTGATCACGCCTTCTCCGAAAGGAGGGAATGATTTTAATGTTTGGGACCTGGGGGTTTACAGCCAGGGAACTTTCCAGGCATTCAGGAACTTCAAGATCACACTCGGCCTGAGGTACGACTTCAACCGGGTACGCGACCAGGACGGCTTCGGAAGTGAACTAAGCCCCAGGGTAGCACTCGTTTATTCACCCGGAAAGTTCACATTTAAAGCCATTTACTCCCGTGGTATCATGAATGTGTCGAACTGGACGAAATATTCTGCCGCAGGAAACAGGATTGCAAACCCTGCCCTGAAAACGGAAAATATGCAGAATGTCGAAGTCAGTGCCGGGTTCCGGCTAAACAAGGCATTTCATGCAGATATTGAGATATACCAGGACTTTATCAACAACGTTGTCGGTACGGTAAACGTTGACGGGGGGAAAGTACAGAACCAGAATATCGGGAAATTCCGTATTACCGGCGTCCAGGCCAATGCGGTCTACCAGATTGAATCATTCTCTGCATATTTCAACTATACTTTTTGTGACCCGAAGCAAACCTATTCCGAAACGGGAGATGTCGACAACCGCGTGGGGGACATTTCAAGCCACCAGTTCAACATCGGGGCTGACAAGGTGTTTTTTCACCAGCTTGACGTCAACCTTCGCCTGAATTTCGTCGGTAACCGGCTTACCGGGGATGGCACAACAGTACCCCTGAACACCCAGGTGTTTCCTGCCACCGCCATTCTGAACGGAACCATAAGCTATTCAAATAAAAAGCTCGTACCCGGGCTTGCTGCCCAGCTGGTATGCAATAATATTTTAAACACCAGCTATTACGATCCGGGGACGAAGGCAGCTGACGGTATTAACAGCCCCACAGGCATACTCCAGAGAGGAAGACATTTTCTACTTAAACTAACCTATGATCTCTAATGAAGACTATATAATGGAATACAAGAAAATCTTGAATAAAGAATCACTCTGGGGAGAGTATTATGAACCTTTAAACCCTAAAATAAATCAGGGGAAGGGCCTCAGAATAGTCCTGTTCGTGAGTTGTAATTGTGGAAACAGGGTCCTGAACCAGCTTTCTGTGTTCGAAAAAAAGAATCCCGGCTTGCTGAATGTGATGGGGGTCGTTACCGATGATCCGGTTGACCCTCATGCCAAAATATCACTGAAAAAGAGGATCTGGTCACAGTATACTCCGGAGAAGAGAATCGAACTGAAGAACAGTATCATCGATTCATGCATCAATATCGGGATCCCTTGCTATACAGGGGCGGTGAAAACAGAATATTTCAGATCCATATACAGGGCATGGAGCCCCGAAGTACTTATTATGTTTTGTTTCGGACAGAAACTGGATGAGTTTCTATACGAATTTCCAGCCATGGGGTCGTATAATTTTCACCCTTCCGACCTGCCGAAGAAGATGGGTGCAGGCACCCAGCCTTTTCAGAATGCCATCCGCAACGGCTTAAAGACCTCGCCTATGGTCATCCACCAGGTTACAGAGCTCATCGATATGGGACCGATTACGGGGGTTTCAAGTCCAGTTAACATTTGCCTGCATGATGGGACATATCCGAAAAGCCTGTTAACCCTTCTTGAAAAAATAACAAGTATCGGAGGCTGGATGTGCATACAGCTGGTGTCAGAACTTTTACAGCTCAAGGCGAAGGGTGAAACGGGAACGGTTGAATGGATTGACTTTGAAAAAGTCCTCCCCGAAAATATCAAACAATTCCTGATGACACCGGCCACCGATGACCTCACTGAAATGTACGAGGCGCCGCTTCATCCCCTGCTTCTGAAATGACAGCTGAATTATGTTA
The DNA here is from genome assembly GCA_903887775.1 of uncultured Bacteroidales bacterium. GTDB lineage: Bacteria > Bacteroidota > Bacteroidia > Bacteroidales > FEN-979 > CAIRDP01. The sequence goes on along the minus strand of CAISRB010000033.1, from coordinate 138,004 downwards.
AAGAAAGAGTGGTTCACGAAATTACTGAATATCCGCAGCGAGGAATTTAAGCCTGTATTCCTGCTGATGTTATTCTCCTTCTTTATCGGGCTTTCGCTTTCTTTCTATTTCACAGCTTCGAATGCAATTTTCCTGAAACATTTCCCGCCGAAAATGATCCCTGTCTCTTTTATTGCTTCGGGGATCATTGTATGTTCTGCATGGTGGTCCTTTTCCCGTATCGACAAGAAATCGGGCTTTTTCAGCCAGGTGGCCCTTAAATTTCTCTTTGTTTTTGTTACGGTCCTTGCGATTAGCATCGGTGTGTGGGCTTTCGATACCGGCTGGCTCGCATTCATAATGTATACCTGGGTCAGGGTCGTGGTGTATATCACCCTGGTCAATTTCTGGGGGGTAGCAGGGAAGCTGTTTAATATCAGGCAGGGTAAAAGGATCTTCGGACTGATCAGCGTAGGTGAAGTGATATCCATTATCATCGGGTATTTTTCGATACCCCTGATCCTTCATTTTTTAAAAGCGCCTGATTTGCTCTTCCTTGCCTCGGGTTCACTGTTTATATGCCTGTTGATGGTATTCCTCATTTTCAGAACATTCAAAGAACAGCTCCAGACAGTGAAAATCCCCGCCGGAACAGTGAAAATCCCGGTCAAATCGGAATGGAACTACTGGAACCTGCTGAAGAAACCTTATTTCCTGCTTATTTCACTGATGGCATTGCTTCCCATTTTCGGTTATCTCTTCGTCGATTTCCTGTTCCTCGCCCAAACGAAACGTGAATTTGCAAACAACCCTGAAACTATTGCCAGCTTCTTCGGTATTTTCCTTGGAGTTGTTGCCATCGTTGAACTTGCATTTAAATTTGTCTCCGGGAGGTTCCTCAACAAATACGGCCTTAAGCCAAGCCTTCTTTCACTTCCGCTCATACTGATGTTCTCGATCTTCCTTGCAGCTTTCTTTGGATCGGTATACGGAACTGTGGGCCTGTTCTTTGCTTTCATCTCGATGGCCAGGCTGTTTGAACGTTCGGTCAGGGGCGCTGTGTATGAACCTGCGTTCCAGCTTTTATACCAGCCTGTTCCGGCCGAACAAAGACTGCCTTTTCAGAATCAGATAGAAGGAATTCCAAAAGCACTTGGGACCGTGCTGACCGGTGTGGTTATACTTCTTCTGTCAAGTATCCCCGTATTTAACATCGTTGAGTTCAATTATGTGTTTCTCCTGATCCTTGGCTTCTGGATCTGGATTGCTTTTAAAATGTACCTCGAATACCGGAACATGATCAAGTCAAAACTTGCGGAAGCCCGGCATATCGAGAAACAGGATTCAGGGGTCATTACATCCCTTCTGGTGAACACCCTCGCCGGCAGCGGCATCGAACAATTCAGGGCCTTATATGAGTTGTTTGAGAAGGTTGATCCCTCTGGTCTGGAAAACTCGCTGGAGGAGGTCTGGATGAGGTCCCCGGTTCCTGTAAAAAAGGTCATTCTGAAAATAATCCAGGAACGGCAATTTGTTCCGGGCCTGGCATTTATCAACAGACTTCAGGAAGGTGAACTGGATAATGAACTGGAGGACCTTATCGAGGATACAGCTGAAATACTCAGGACTGCCGAAGACATGCCGTTTGATACACTTGTTGAATACGCATCTTCGCCTGATACCGGGATAAGACTTCGTGTTGCCAGGATGCTGGGCTCATCGGGACGATATAATACGTCTAAACTTTTAATAACGCTCTTAAAAGATCCGGACAGGGCGGTCAGGAAAGCAGCCATCATATCATGCGGCAAGATCAAGCGTTATGAGCTTTGGCCTTTCATTATCGAAAACCTGATTATTCCTGAATATTCCTCAGCGGCGAACCTCGCTGTTGGGATAATCGGAGAACCGATACTGCCTGATGTTGACCGTTTCTTTGATAAAATAGGGGAATATAAAACGGTCCAGCTGAAGATTCTCCAGATATACGAAGCCATTGGAGGGAAAATTGCAATCAGGATACTTCGCGATAAGATCATGTATCCCGATAAAGACATACGTTTCCAGGTCCTCCTCTCGCTAAGTAATCTTGAATACCATGCAGCCGTTTCGGAAGTTCCATATATCAAGCAAACCTTAGAGGAATCAGTCGAAACAATGGTCTGGCTGATGGCCTCCCTGCTTGACATTTCAACGTTTCCTGAAACGTTAAACTTGCGCACAGCCCTTCTCCAGGAGATCGAAGATAAGAAAGAACATGTATTCCTGCTGTTATCGCTGCTTTACGAAACAAAGACCATCAGGCATATCCGCGAACACATTGAAAGCCCCGACACCAATGCAAAAATTTATGCCCTTGAAATCGGCGACATGATGATTTCAGAAGAGATCAAGGAATTGTTTTTCCCATTGTTTGAAGACATCACGATGAATGAACGCCTCAACCGGTTCAGCCTTCGTTTTCCCCAGGAAAAGCTGCTTTTATTTGACCGCCTCTGTGACATAATAAACAAGGATTATTCAAAAATCAACCGTTGGGTAAAAGCATGCGCAATAGACCTGCTCGACAAGATCAGGGAAAGCAGTACGGAAGAATTGGAAAAGATTCTGGCAGCGAATATCATAAACCCTGATCCCATGCTCTCTGAGCTTGCAGGCTGGAAACTGTTCAACCTTAGCAGGGATTATTATTTTGACACCCTGATCAGGTTTAATAAAAAAGATTCATGGAAAATATCCGGCACTGTAAGCAGTATAAAAGCACGAGAGAAAGAAACTGAAGGACTTGTCTTTGAAAAAGTCAACACCTTGAAAGATTCTGATCTTTTTAACCCTGTACCCGAGGTAGAAATTGTAAATTTCCTTATGGGCTCGCGGCCCGGAAACGGGGGGGATAGTGAAACAGTCCCGGAAAAGCCGGCTCCTGATGAGACTTGTTTGATAATTGGCCCGGGAGACTTGATGCCGGTTTCAATTCCCCTTGAACGGCTCTTGGAGATGCTCGCGGGGAACACTGTACTTACAGACCGTTATATCAGGCTGTACTATAATAAGAAACAATAAACAAATGAAGGATTATGAATAAACTGCTCATTGCCTTCCTAATTATTTTCGGGTTCGGATATAGCCTGGCCCAGGCGCAGGCCGACGTGGAAAAGGGATATCCGTTCGTTAAGAATTTTACAGCCGCCCAGTATAAAGCTCATGCACAGAATTTTGCAGTCACACGCGACAGGAACGGCATTATGTATTTCGGCAATTTCGCAGGCATCCTTCAATATGACGGGGAGTTCTGGAAACTCATTCCTACGACAAATATCTCCAGGATATCATCCCTTTTGGCAGATTCCACTGGGACCATTTATGTTGGTGCAAGAGGCGAGATAGGTAAACTGGAATCTGACAAGCAGGGCCAGCTTACTTTTAAAAGCCTTCTGAAACCCGGGATGAAGCTGCCCCAGTTTTCAGATGTGACCGAGATATGCATGACCAGCAGGGAAATATTATTTATTACAGGAAATTGTGTATTTATCCTTCAGGACGGAAACATTTCAACCTGGGAGTCAAAGGATGAGATCATGGCCGGGTTTTATTGTAACAAGGTCATTTACCTGCAACTGCGGACAAAGGGATTGGTTGCCTTCAACCTGAAGGAAACAAGCCAGGTGAAAGGCGGGGAAATTTTTTCAGGAGCTATTGAAATCAAAGCTCTCCTGCCGGTTCACACTGATGAGATCATGATTGCAAGCGGCACGCAGGGGCTGTACCTGATGAACAGGGAAGGGATCAGAGCATTCAAAACAGAAGCGGATGTATTGTTCCAGAAGAACCTGGTTTCCGCAGCCACAATACTTAGCGACGGAAACCTTGCCTTCGGAACAAATCGTAAAGGGATTATTTTACTTGACCGGGCTGGTAAAATCATACAGATCCTTGATAAACGGGCAAACCTTCAGAATGAAAACATACAGGCATTGTTTGCCGATGATAACAATATACTGTGGGCTGCGCTTAATAACGGCATTGTCATGGCCGAACTGCCATCACCCCTCACTTATTTTAATGATCGCTCAGGTTTGAACGGTGCAGTTAACCACGTTTTCAGGTATAAGGACCAGCTCTATGTTTCAACTTACCAGGGGTTGTTTATATATGATAAAAAAACATTCGGTTTCAATTCCGTTCCTGAAATTATTACCGCATGCTGGTCGGTGGGCACCTATAAAAATAATTTGATTGCTGCAACTTCCCAGGGCATTTACCTGGTCTCAGGCAGCAGGGCCCGGCTGATAAAAGAAGGATTCGCGATGTCGCTTGTTTGTTCAGGTATTAATCCGGATGACGTTTATGTGGGGGAAATGGGCGGTTTGTATTGTATTCAGAACCTGACAGGGCAAGTGAAAATTCAGAAGATTCCGGGAGGGCCGGAGGAGCAGATCAACGACCTGCTCGAGGATACTGAAGGAAATATATGGGGAGCGACCCTGACAAAGGGAGTATTCAGGTATTCCTGGAAGAAAGGTTCAATCGATTTTTTTGGTACTGCGTCGGGACTGCCGGAAACTGAAGGAACATCCATCACTCTGATCAATGGGAGTGTAAGTGTGTCGACACGTTCGGGAGTTTTTGCATTTAACAAGGCTTCAGGGTCTTTCGGTAAAATCAACCTGCTCAACCAGGATACCAGTAAAATGGGACAATGGTACTCGATGATAACTGAGGCTGGCAACGGAGATCTTTGGGTGACTTCAGGCGATGAAACCCATGTGAGCCTGCTCAGGAAGAAAGGCAGTACTTATCAGACTGTGGAGGCTCCTTTCCTCCCGATTGCCGATAAAGTTGTGTGGGCTGTCTATCCTGAAGCAAACGGGGTTACATGGTTCGGAGGCCCTGACGGACTCATCAAATATGATCCAAAGGTGATAATGACCCGCCTGGATCCTTATCCAACGCTCATCTGCCGGGTGATAACTCATAATGATTCGGTTGTATTTTACGGTGAAAAAACGGGTATTAAGCAGTCCGGGGACCAGGCGAATTCAGTGCTTCCTTTCGAGGACAATTCAATGCGGTTCGAATTTGCCGCGCCGTTCTATGCCGCCGAGGGTGACAACCTGTACCAGTATTTCCTTGAAGGGTTTGAAGATACCTGGAGTGACTGGACAACCCAGACCCATAAGGAATATACGAACCTGCCCAAAGGCAACTTTGTGTTTCATGTCAGGGTGAAAAATATTTACGAGAGGAGCGGCCCTGAAGCTGCATTCACCTTCAGGATCCTCGCTCCCTGGTACGCCAAATGGTGGGCCTATCTTTTTTATTTCCTTTGTGCGGGTGGGTTGATTTACCTGATCGTTGTTTACCGTAACCGGCAACTAATCAAGGAAAAAAGAGTCCTTGAGCAGAAAATTGCGGACCGGACTGCGGAAGTCGTTCAGCAGAAAGAGGAGATCGAGAAACAATCTGAAGAATTGGCTGCTAAGAACGATGAACTTGAAAAGATCAACATCGTCGTAAAAGCCATTAATTCGGAAATCAACTTCTCAAACCTGCTGCAATCGCTTCTTGAAAAGACGAAGATGATCAAATCTGTTGAAAAATCGACAGCCCTTGTCTTTGATAAAAACCTGAACGCATTCAAATTTAAAGCCAGTTTCGGTTGGGATATCCAGGCTCTTGATCCCGTGAAGCTGACCCTCAGTCAGGCAGAAAAAAGATATCTTAAAAATGCAGAAGAGATCTTCGAAGATATCTTTCTGAAAACCGATTGCAGATCTCTGGAAGATATTCCCCTGCTCAACGAACTTGAGACGCCGAAGTCGATGCTTGTCCTGGTGATCAAAGTAGAGAACAAGGTGGAAGCTTTCCTGATCCTTGAAAACATGACTCATGAAAATGCATTTGAAAACCGGGACCTCAGTTTCATCAGGAATTCAAAAGAACATATCATTTCAGCCTTTATCAAGACCCGGATTCTTGAAGACCTTCAATCAACTTTGCAGTACCTGAAGGAAACGCAGGACCAGCTGATCCAGTCGGAAAAACTGGCATCTCTTGGCCAGCTCACCGCCGGGATTGCCCACGAAATACAGAATCCTCTTAATTTCGTAAATAATTTCTCAAGCCTTTCGGCCGACCTCGCCGACGAACTTTCGGAGTTTTTTAATGGGATAAAGGATAAACTCACTAAGGATCAAATTGATGATGTAAGTGAAGTTATAGGAATGATAAAGGGTAACGTTGAGAAGATCCATGACCATGGCAAACGGGCCGAAAGTATTGTAAAAGGGATGTTGCAGCATTCAAGAGGACGGACAGGCGAGTATGAATCGATCGAAATCAACAACATGGTGGCCGAATATGTCAACCTGGCTTACCATGGTATGCGCGCAAAAGACAAGAGTTTTAACACCAGCATTAAGACCAACCTGGATCCGGCGGTTGGAAAAGCAGACATCATTCCACAAGACCTCAGCCGCGTGATCCTGAATATCGTAAATAATGCATGCTACGCCCTGGATGAGAAGACAAAAGAAAAGATCGCGGGTTTCAGTCCCGAAGTGGTTATCAGCACAAAGAAACTTAAAGATAAAATTGAAATCCGCATCCGTGATAACGGGACAGGGATCCCTGATCATGTGCTAGAAAAGATCTTCAATCCCTTCTTTACAACTAAACCTACAGGCAAAGGAACAGGCTTGGGATTATCGATGAGTTTTGATATTGTTACCCAGATCCATAAGGGGAAACTTGAAGTGAAATCAAAAGCGGGTGAATTCACTGAGTTTATTATAGTTATACCTGAAAAACAATAGCCGTTCAGCTATTTGCCCGGATGAAAAAAATTTGTTTGCACTTTGCTTTGTTCATTTTACTGACTGCATCCGCCAACGGCCAGGATTTTTTTAAGATAAACCAGTACAATATAGTTTACGATGGGGAATTTATGCCCATAATCACTTTCCTGGGGAATTACCAGTTTAATAAACATTTCGCTTTTACTTCTTATTTTTATGTTTCTGCCTATCCGAAAAACAGCTGGGGGGAAGGGCTTGTCGGGGCAAGCTACACGCCGGTGAAGGGGATCACTATAGGTTTTCTGGGCGGGTTCCAGTCAAACGAGACAGAACTGTGGCGTGTTTCACCCATCATCATGCTGGTAAAAAAACAGTTCTCTTTTATGGGGGCTTTTGAATTTGGCGGAAAACGTTACCGCTGGGATGCCATGGGATTTTATTCCTGGAAATCCCTGAAATTCGGGGCCGAATTCATACGCTATTACCAGATGTATGCAGCCGGCCCGCGTGTAGAATTTTCATTTATAAAATCTCATCCCATAACTATCTTTTACAGCGGTTTATGGGATTGGTCATACGGTAAATTCGCAAACATGTTCGGGATCTATATGTCTTTTAATCTCTTTGGGAATCGACCGCTTATGGCAGAATGATCCCGGAAAGCGTTTAGAACCCCAGGTTCAACTGGGCATAAATACGGTTGTACTGATCCGATCCTTCAAAGGTTCCTTCGTAGTAAGCCGAAACCGAGAATTTCTTCCAGATCCTCCAGCTGAGGCTAAGCTCACCAACATTCTGAATGGCCGAGAACTCATTGTTGTAATACTTGTAATCGGTATACCTGTATGCGAGTTCGGCAAATAGCTTGCCCGCCACGAGGTCTCTCGAAATCCCTATTCCATATATATTACCGTTAATATAACTTGTTTGAAGTATTGTCACGGTTGCTGTTGCTGCAATTTTAATGCCGGGTATCTGGGCATAGGTAATATATCCGTAAAAATTTTTGCTTGGCTTGGGATCTGATGGTTCATTTCGGTACCCGGCAGTCAGACCAATAGCAAGCATGTTTACCGGCCTTATCACAGCCTGTAATGAATACCCTTGCAGGGTCTGGGGATCGGTGAGCTTATCAAGAAGATTTTTATAGGTTTGATAATAGGTGACATTCTGCCTCGCACTGTATGAGAATGAAAGCGACAATTGTTTGATGACCCTGTAGTTCAGTGACAGATAAAGATTTGTCAGGTTGAATGTATTGCCTGAAGTATAAGTGCTGTCAGACTGATTAAATGTCAGTTTATAAAGATCCATCTCGGCCGTTCCGAAAAACGTCAGGTTTTTTATCAGGGAGTTTACATGCTGAAGATAAAGAAACCTGCGGTCGGTGCTCCAATTATTTGTCTGGTCGATAAAGGCAAGTGTTGTCTGCATTGTGTTGCCCTTTTTTGACCTGTATTCATTATAGACGTATGCTCCGAACTGAAACAGTTTCGCATTAAAGCTGTAATCATAATAATCGGGTCTGAAACCTGCAATAATTCCAATGCTCACGGGTTTGAATTTCAGTTCGAACATAAGGCCGTCGTTAGCTCCCATATTCGACAGCTTGGGATTGATCTTGCGCCCCAGCAAAAGGCTTGCCTTGCTCCCGAAATTATAATTCAGGTTTAAGCTGTATACCTTCAGGCCATTAAAAATATCCGACTGGATCTCGCCCCAGTCCCGGTTGCTGTGTGAAAAGGAAGTATAACATTCCGCCGACAGGTTAGTATTTCCGATATTCATAGCCGAAAGCGAGAATGTATATTTCATCTGTTGCGAATTGGTGGATGAATTGTTCGAAAAATCAGTGTAGGATGCTAGCTGAAAAAAACCGTGGATCTGCTGCTTCTTTGCCTTGGCCTTCTGACTTTCAACAACAGGTTTTGCTGTTTTAAATGGGGCCACAGCCATCGAATCAGGTTTCTTCTCAGCTTCATTTCCTGCAGATGGATGAGTTGATTCAATTGTTTTAGGTATGGCTGCAGGCTGCTGCCTGCTGTATACCTTGTCTGACACAACAGGAATTATTGACGAGACAGGGAAACAAACACATGAAATGGACGAACGGTCCTTTACGACCAGGGAAGGGATGAATTTTTGTCCCTTCATGACAAACAGAGTGTCCCCGGACTTTATCCTGCCCGTCGAAAGAAACTTCACATAAACATTCTGGGAGCTGATAAAGGACACCGTTCCTTCTTCCGTCGCACCTGACGTCTGGCCTCTCAGGACAAATCCTGAAAAGGCTAAAAGAAGGAATGGCAACAGGTATCTCATTGTGGTCTATTCTTTTCTCATAAAATCACCCGGGATCTTTATCAGCTTTCCTCCACTGCTGCCCGTCGGGTGGCAGTTATAACATGCATTGCTGTTGTACTGGTACCCTGAAACACCCTGATGATGGTTATCCGTTGTGTTTTGCGAATGGCAGGATGTTGTACATGTAAACGTCAGGAAATTGCTGGCAGTCGGGTGGCAGTCGGAACAAAGGTTCCATCTATTTTTATGATGTCCGGAATAGATCGGAAAATACTGGGGGTCATGATTGAAAGTAGAAGGTGTCCATGCAGTTTGAGAATGACAGGAGGCACAATCGGTAGGGAAGCCTGCACTGGCATGGTTCGGGTTCGTTGTTGAGTTATAGTTTGCCTGATGGCAGCCGACGCAGGTATTGGGAGGGTTGATGTAATTGCCATTATGACATTGGACACAGTTATTGGCAATGCTGGCATGAGCCCCTGTGAGTGGGTAATAGCTGCTGTGGGTCGGGAACGCAGCCGGTTTCCATCCGGCAGCGGTGGTATGGCAGGTTGCACATGTGTTCGGAATGTTTTTAGCCGTGTGGTTTGGATTTGTAGTTGCATTGAAATTTGTCTGATGGCAGGCGAAACAATCTGTTGGCGTACCTGCGAACCCATTGCTGTGACAGCTGCCGCATGGAGTGGTTATGTGAACCCCGGTCAATGGGAAGCTTCCGTTATTATGGTTGAAACTGCCCTGGACACTGCCAGTCGGATGACATTCATAACATGGGAGGCTGGCATAGGTGTACCCTCCTACTCCGTTATGCTTGCTGTCCATATCCGCCTGGTTGTGGGCATGGCAGTCAATACAGCTAAAGGATTTATAACTGCCTGATGTTGTATGACATTCGGCGCAGGTGGTCCATGTCCCGGCATGTTTTCCTGAATAGACAGGGAAGTATTGAGCATCGTGCTGCATATAAGTTGCCGGTTTCCAGCCCGGATTAGTTGTATGGCAGGTTCCACAGGTCGTTGGAATGTTGGCCGCCTGATGATTTGGATTCGTGGTTGCATTGTAATTTGCCTGATGGCAGGCTAAACAGTCAGTCGGGGTCCCCTGGAATCCACTGGTATGGCACTGGCCGCAAGGAGTTGTGATATGAGCCCCTGTGAGTGGGAATTTCCCGCTATTATGGTTAAATGCTCCCTGCACACTTCCTGTGGGATGGCATTCATAGCATGGCAGGCTTGCAAAGGTGTATCCTCCGACTCCATTATGCTTGCTGTCCATCGCCGGCTGATTATGGTCATGACAGTCAATGCAACTGAATGATTTCAGGCTGCCCGGTGTTGTATGACAATCTGAACAGGCATTCCAGGTCCCTGCATGTTTTCCAGAATAGACAGGAAAAAACTGTGCATCATGAGAAGTGTAAGTTGCAGGTTTCCATCCGGCAACGGTTGTATGACAATCGCTGCAGCTCGTAGGGAAGCTGGCTGTTATATGATTTGGATTTGTTGTGGCATTATAATTTACCTGGTGACATGAAACACATTCTTTTGAAAGGTTCGAATAGGTGCCGTTTACATGGCACTGGCTGCAATCACCAATCGCATGGCCGTTTGTAAGCGGGAAAAAGTCATGCTTTATATTCGTACTGGTCCATGTAATACTGTTCATGGAATGGCATTCCTGGCAGTTCTTTGAATATCCGCCCTGAACATGGTTGGGTTTTGTTGTAGCAAGATAATTGGCAGAATGGCAGTCGTAACATTCCACCCCCTGAGGTTCAAACCTGAGTTGTGATGCAGAAGGATGACAGCGTGAACAGTCGGTGGTATAATGCGGACCTGTGAGCGGGAACCTGCTTCTCTGATGCATCTCGGTAATATTCTCAACGATCCATGATTTCGAGGTATGGCATCTGCCACAGTCTGGGCCAACTGTCTGATTATGCATATCGGTATGGCAGTCTATGCAGGTGGTTTTCGCTTCAGAGAATACAAGGCTTTTATGGCATTGCCTGCAATCGATCACCTGGTGCTGGCCTGTCAGGGGCATGAGTGTTTTATTATGATCGAAAGCGTAAACCGACTTATCGAAGGTCCATCCTTTCGAACTATGACAAAGATCACAGTTGAGCTTAAAATCTTTGCCATGAGGCGAATCCGCCATTAGTCGTACAGATATGAGCGGGAATACCAACACCAGCAGGATGATCAATGACAACTTGTGCATTTTGTATCCTTTATTTTATAAAGTACATAAGTGATATTTTGTTCTGTAACTGTTTTATGACATTTTGCACAGGCAACATTCTGGTGTTTCCCGTCAAGTTTGAATGATGTTTTATTATGATCAAAATTTATTATCTTCCAAAGACCGGCATCATGACAGCGGAAACAATCGGTCATCCCGTCAGATTCAAACTGCCTGTTATGGTTATCCTTATGGCAGTTTGAGCAGTTGGCAGGCAAATTGGCAAATTTCTGATGTTCTGTTCCTGTGCTGTCTTTCTTAAAATGACAAGAACGACAGCTAATGGTTGTATGGGCTCCTGTAACAGAAAACCGGGTCTGTGAATGATCAAAGCTTATATCGCCCCAGCTGTAAGGGTTATGACAGGCAGAACAATTATTGTCGGGGTAAAATTTTTGGTTGATATATGCTTCATGAATATCCTTATGGCAGTCGGCACAGCGTATCCCGATTTGTCTGAAACTCCATTTCTCTTGCTTCTTATGGCAGGCAAAGCAAGGAGTTGCCAGATGAGCTCCCTGTAAAATAAAGTTTGCAGCATTATGCTGTTCAATCGTAAATGCAGCCCCGGTGAAGCCTTTTGTAGAATGACAAGCTGAACAGTCAGGCATAACCCCCTGCTTTGTTAATTGTCCCTGATGGTAATCGGTATGGCAGTCAATGCAACGTTCGTGCCTGACAGGGTCAGTTACATTATTTTTATGGCAGGACTTGCATGGAACCGCGAGATGCTTGTTTTCGAGAGCGTACCTTGTTTTGGAATGATCAAAGTTGCTGATCCCTTTAACTGTATGGAAGGAGGCTTCCGAATGGCACGAAGTGCAGTTTAAGCCAAACTGTCCCTTATGCGGGTCGGTATGACAGTTTGAACACTCCTTGAATTGTACACCTGCAAATTTCTGAAAATTAACATTGTTTGAAACTGTCACCGGGTGGCATTTCACACATGGGACTGTCTGGTGCATCCCCAGGAGTGGGAATTTAGTAGAGGCATGAGAGAATTTTGATGCAGGTTTGAAGGCATTGTCTCCGTGGCAATTCAGGCAAGGAGCAGTGATAGTTTTCTGGTGATAGTCGGTATGGCAGGGCAGGCAGGAAGCTGTGAGCCCGAGATAGGTGAACTTTTTGTTTTTTACCTTGATATTCGTGATAAACTCAGCCTTGTGGCAATCCTTGCATTTTTTCTTTGCGTGAGCGCCAGTCAATGGAAACCCCGACAGCTGGTGATTGAATTTCTCTCTGTCAAAGCGAACGATCTGGAATGTTACGCCATGGTGATCGCTATGGCAGGATGTACAGTTTTTATTTTTAACTTCTGCGGATGAATGGTACCCCTTGCGAAGGTCAATCCGGGCCTTCAGCTCAGCGTGGCAGGTCAGGCATTTGTCATTTGTGACCTTGTCACCCAGGGTATGACAATGCGTGCAGTTTGAAATACCTTCAAGATGGGAATGTACCGATACCAGCTTACCAGGTGAGATCTGGGCGATCGCAGGGATAGCAAAAAGCAGGATCAGCAAGAAAATATTTATAAAAAATATTCTCCTCATAAATAGTGATGTTTATATCGAATATCTGGTCTGGTGCCTGAGCAAAGTCTAATGGTGCTTGAGTAACGCCTCGCCGAATTTCTTTGTAATCTGTAATCCAATCTTCACAAGGAATTGCGTTGGCAATTCTCCTCCTGCAAAAATATATACAAGGTCGTTTTTAATTCTGACCTTCTCCTCCCCTTCTCCTGCAACTGTAAGAACGATTTCTTCCTTTTCAATTGAAACAAGATTGGTGTTTAGCCTTAAATCAATAAGTCCGGCCTTAACAACCCCGTCAATCTTTTCCCTGTTCCTGGGTTTTATACGGCTTAAGGTATCCCCCCTGTATGAAAGTATGACTTTGTTCTCACAGGAGAGCAGTATGGCCGATTCTATCGCTGAATCTCCTCCTCCTACAACCAGGACATCTTGCCCTTTTACCAGATCAGGCTCCAGTAAGCGGTATGCTACTTTTTCAAGTCCCTCTCCCGGAATATTCAGTTTTCTGGGTGATCCCCGCCTTCCGATGGACAGCAATACGAAACGGGAAGTAAATTTTTCCCCACTCAGTGTTTCAACACTGAAATGCCCGTTCTCAGGGATAATGGCCTCTACTTTCGCATTTTCTTTAATCGTGATATTGTTTTTCTGAAGAACGCTCTTCCATAATTCCAGAAGTTCTGATTTGCTGGTCTCATAAAGTCTGAGCTTCCCATGCAGCGGGAGATCCATGGGTGAAGTCATTACAATCTTGGCTCTTGGGAAAGAGAAAACTGTTCCCCCAAGTGTATCCTGTTCAAGAGTCAGGCATCTGAGATTGTGTTTTTTTGCAGTGAGGGAAGCTGATATACCCGCTGGACCAGCTCCGACAACAATCAGATCGTAAGCCGCGGCATGATGCTTTTTCCCGGCCTTTATAATATTTTCGACGGCTTGTTTGCCCTGTTCTACAGCATTCTTTATGAGCCCCATTCCTCCAAGTTCACCGGCAATATATATCCCAGGAATATTGGTTTCGAAATTCTGGTCAATATGTGGCAGTTCAACGCCTCGTTTTTCCGTTCCAATACAAAGTGTGATTGCCTGTGTGGGACAGGCATGAAAACAAGCGCCGTGACCGATACAATGGGAGGCATTAATAGTTGTTGCTTTGCCATTTCTGATGCCAAGGATATCTTTTTCGGGACAGGCTGAAATACAAGCTCCTGTCTGTATGCATAAGTTCATGTCGACCACCGGGTGTAATGAAACAGGTTCGTGGATCCCGTCTTGCTTGGCCTGTAATATCTTCTCCTCAACTATTTGAGAATTCCGTTTCTGCCTCCGCAGATAGAGAATCACCACTGCAAGGCAAAATGCAAAGACGACTGAATAAATCAGTATGTTTTCAACAAGTGTTTCCATAATTAAAAGATCCAGCGGTAGCCGAGAACCAGGGTAACTGCAACATGGATGACCATGATGATCATCATTACTATTGCAAAAGGAAGATGGGCAACATGCCAGTATTTAAACAGGTTCTGCATTGTTACAAGACTGTCGATTTTCCTGTTCAGTTTTATATCATGATTTACCAGTTGTACCACCTTTCTACGGTCGGCCCGCGTTAGTTTATTCCTTTTGATCGCTGCTTTTATATTGCGGATTGTTTTGCGATCCTCAAAATACGTTAAAGTAATTTGTAAGAATAGGCTTTTCTGGTATAGTTCGACTTTCTTTTTTGTAGATTCTATAATAAGGTTATAACTTTCTTCATCAAGTTTATAAGATTCTGACAGGACAGCACCTATATTGCTTTTCATGTCCCTTACTTCATTTAAACTCAATTCCCGTCCTTCTATTGTTCTCGGTATCTGAATATATATGAACCTGCCTGCGACGCCGCTCAGGAAAACCGCGACCATGCTCCAAAAACTCACAGCAACAAGTCCACCGAATTTGAAGGAAGTATGAAACAATATCAAAACGGGTCCCAGGGTACATAGGAAAATATGGAACTCAAGCCAATGTTTCAGCAAGCCGAAACGTGATAACCAACGCATCCGCTTTCTGGCCATGTAGAGTACGATGCCGAGGATCATGCAAACAGATCCGATGATACCGAAGCCATGGCCCCAGTTCCCGCCGGGTTTTAAAAGGTTATGACCCTGGTAAAAGAAACGTTCTTCCAGCGGCAGCCTGTAATAGGAATATCCGTAATAGAAAATCAGACCGAAGGTGGCAAGAATGATGATACTCAGAGTGAGAATGTATAACCTGTGGGTAAATGACATGACATCAGCCTGTTAAAAATAAAGAAAAGTATTAGCTTTGTGTCCTGAAAAAACAAGCTGCAAAGATATGAAACTCCGCGTCCTTAGCCTAATTTTAACCACACTGGTTGCCTTCTTGATAATCTCCTGCGGGTCAGGAAATGACAAAAGAAATGCTGATCTTGCTCCTAATGCCCATCAGGTCAAAGCCGAGGAAGTGATACAGACCAGCGCATACACTTATGTAAGGGTTTCGGCCGACGGCAGGGACTACTGGGCTGCCATTGCGAAAATGGATGTGAAAGCCGGCAATACTTATTTCTGGTCGGAAGGATCCGAAATGCGGGAGTTTACGAGCAAGGAACTTAAAAGGACCTTTCGCAGCATATTTTTCATTCAGGATTTTTCATCAGAACCAATTTTAGCTGCAAACCAAATGCCTTCGGGCCATCAGATGGGCCAGAATGACCAAACAGGCCCGGCCGGTAAAATGCCGGCGGTTGAACACAAAGGAATTTCGGTCCCAAAACTTGAAGGCGGAATGAACATTGCTGAAATATATGCAAAACGTAAAACCTGTGAAGGAAAAACTGTGAAGATCCGGGGAGAGGTTGTGAAGTTCTCACCCGGTATCATGAACAAGAACTGGGTGCATATTCAGGACGGCAGCAAGGACGGTGAGAACTTCGATCTGACCATTACTACCCAGGACTCAGTAAAAGTCGGTCAAATAGTGGTCTTTGAAGGTAAGGTCATTCTCGAGAAAGATTTTGGTGCAGGATATTTTTACGAAGTTATTCTTGAGGACGCGAGGTTGAAGAAGTAGGAAGAAATTTCGTATCTTTAGCTATACGTTTAAAAGAATTTAACAATAGCTAAAATGACCGGGATTTGAAAAAACTGAATTTCACTTTGCTGTTTCTGCTCGGACTAATATTTATCACGGGGTCTTTCCTTGTAAATCTCTATTTCGTTTTCCGTTATAATGAGGTGATCATAAAAGAAGCTTCCCGGGCTTTTTTTCAGGAGATCATGATAACCCGTGAATGGAATGCTTCAATGGGGGGAATATACGTACCTGTTACTGATCATGTAACACCCAATGAATACCTGGACGATCCGAAAAGGGATATAACTGCAACCGACGGCTTGAAGCTTACGAAAATCAATCCGGCATTCATGACACGGCAAATGGCCGAAATAGCCAGGATCAAAGACGGCGTTCAATATCATATCACCAGCCTTAATCCTATCCGCCCTGCAAACAAACCCGACCCCTGGGAGAGAAATGCTCTTTTATCTTTTGAAACAGGGAATAGGGAATGTTTTGAGATGGTAAAGCAGGATAGTTTGAAGGTTTTTCGTTACATGGCGCCTGTGTTTGTTGACAGGTCCTGTTTAAACTGCCACGCGAAACAAGGTTATAAGATCGGGCAGATCAGGGGTGGGATCAGCGTAACCATGAAATCGGAGGGGTATTTTACTGCAGTACATAATCAGATCCTGATTATCGCGATTTTATTTTTATTTCTGCTGATCGCAGGATCGGCCGCGCTTCTTTTTTTCAAAAACATGATGCAAAAACAGTTTCAGGTCATCATTCAGCAAAATGAAGAATTGCAAAAGAATATCCATACGAAGGATACTCTCTTCTCATTGGTGTCACATGATCTGAAATCCCCCCTTTCAGGCGCTCTCGGGCTCGGGGAGGTTATCCAAACAGAGGGGGATTCAATGTCGAAGGAAGAACTGATCAATATCAGCAGGATGATCCTCAAGTCGACCAGGCAAACTTACCAGTTGTCCGAGCAACTTGTAACCTGGTACAGTACCCAGAAAGGCATAGGGGAATTCGACCCTGAAACCCTGGTATTGAAAACCCTTGTGGAATCCTGTATTGAACTATTACAAGTAAGGTCAAAAGAAAAAGAAATCAGTATTCAAAACCTGATCCCGGGTGATCTTGCAATTGAGGCGGATAAAAACATGACCGAAGCTATCCTTCGTAACCTGATTGGCAATTCCCTGAAATTTACACCGAAAGGGGGTCATATCAGTATATCCGCCAGGCTCTCAGAGGAACATGAGGTCCTTGAGATCTGTGTTGAAGATGACGGGATCGGGATGCCGGCAAAAACAGTTCATGCGTTAATGACCTTCGATTTTCAGACCCCGGCTTTGGGCACTGAAAATGAAAAAGGAACCGGAATCGGTCTGACCCTTTGCAAAGAGTTCATTAAACGTCATCATGGAACTTTCAGGATCGAAAGTGATGAGGGCAAAGGCTCGAAATTCATATTCACTTTACCGTTAACAAAAAAGCCCCGGTAAAACACCAGGGCTTTTTTTAAAGCATTGTATTTACTTCTTTTCAGGAGTTGGTGTAGTCGTTTTCTTGTCTTTATCGCAGCATTTATCCTTTTTCATTGTGCAACCGGGCTTGCAACCTTCTTTTGAAGCCGGGGCCTTCGCATCTGTCTTTGCAGGAGCTGCCTGTGTTGTGGTTGCCTTTGTATCCTTAGTTTTATCCTGGGTCTTATCCTGAGCTAAAACTGAAGTAGATAAGAACGCTGCCATTGCAAGCATTCCAACAAATAATGTTACTTTTTTCATTGATTTTCTTTTTTATGATTCAACACTTATTAAACGTTCAAATTTCTATAATAGTGCAAAGTTAAAGTTTTTTCCTGAGAGCGGAAGAAATCTCCCATAACTTTTTCCCGTTTTCCGGATTCATCGCTTTGTCATCTGCATCTTTGCGGTTCATTAAAAAGAGGTAATCGAAAGTTTTTGCTTCCACATCCTGCGAAGCAGCAAAATAAATAACCGGTGCTGAAGCCTCTTTAGGCGATCTGAAAAACATCCTGAAGATAAGCCTCAGTAGTGGTTGAAACACTTTCGGAGTTTCGCGGGCAATATTCGAATTGACCGGTCCGGGACATAAAGCAAATACCGAAAAGGCCGTGCTGCCGTTCGGATTCAGCCTCCTCGACAATTCCACGGCAAAGGTGGTCAGAAGCAATTTGTTGTGGCCGTAATGCTCCATAGACTGTTTGATACCGTAGGGTGTGAATTTCCCAAATTCCTCCCATTTTATTTCAGCCGGGTTCCTGTGTGATTCGGAAGAAACAAAAATTATCCTTGGGACGGCTGAGCCGTTATTTTTTGAAACGATAGCCGGATCTGACAGGCCAGCTTCTGAACCATTCTCCTGTGATGTCATTCCGGAAGTTGAACTTCCGGTCACCGGTTTTCCCGGCTGAGCCGTTAATCCTGTTTTCCCGAAGCTCCCGTTCCCCAGCAGGGCTGTAACATACAGGAACTTCGAGAAATAATTAACCATGAACATTTCTTCAAACCCCTGGGGAGTTTTCCTTGCTTTGTTCGGGACCACACCTGCATTGCAGATCAGGATATCTATGGGTGCAAATTTCTCTTGTAACTCTGATGCGAGCTTTTCAATGCTCCCCGCATCCGAGAAATCCACATGCAGCATATGAACATCCGGGTTCCCGCTGAGTTTCTTGACCTCCTCCCCTTTTGCAGGAATACCGCTTCGGCATGCCATTACTGTTTTCGCGCCCCGTTTGGCAACTTCAACAGCGATGGCAAAACCCAGGCCGGAACTGGCCCCGTCTACAACTACTGTCTTTCCATCGAGGCGGTCCGATTCACTCAGCGCCCCCACAGGTATCTGTTTTTTAAACAGGTCCATGATTCCGGTCAAGGTGGCCCTGAACGGGTCTTTGTACTTCTCCTGCTTATTTCCTTCCATAATGATCTTTTATAAAATCCTGGTAATGCGTTGTGTGATGGTCGATGTCGGCTTCGGTAAGCCCGAAATCCACCAATGAATACTGGTGGACTCCATGCTTGCGGTGGGGGTGATCGAGTTCATGTTGCCTGAAGCTCTCCACCAGGGCCGGATTTAATCCCCCGTCCATCGAATAGATCCTGCCCAGCTCCTTCATCGAATCACGAAGGAGATCCTTGTAATAGATATCCAGGAATTTGTCATTATTATTTCCTTTAAGCCTGAATTTGAATGCCTGTTCAAGCATATAACCGGTTTTCCTCACCCAGTGGGCCGCGATCTTCTGCTCATCCACATCGTCACTGAACATCATATAATTGTAGGTGAGCATGCTTAAATAAGAAGGTACGGATTCGTAGATGTTCCTGTGGGGCCAGATGAACTTCACATCATTGAAATATTTCGTGATAAGGTGAGGGAACTCAAGATGGTGTGGTGTTTTAAGCACCCATCGTTTGGCCGGTTTTACCCATTGCAGGAATTTCATAAGTTTCACCGCATATTCATAAGCCGGCGACTGGTCGGTCTGCTCGAGCCAGGCGGCATAGGAAGGCACATCCATCATCGCCTCGGTGGTTGTACTCAGGAAGCTCACATCGAGCATAAGGATATCTTCCTCGGGCTGAATCGCATCGATGGGATGAATCGCAAAGAAACCCGGCGACATGAGTTCTACGGCTTTCACCGATGTACGTGCCACCTTCATACGTTTAAGATCTTCATGAACCCCTGAAGGTCTGAAATCAAGGTTTAACGGCATGGGGTTGATCACCTCCCAGCTCGGAATGACCCTGTGGTTGGGATCAACCGCAAGCAGCCTGTGAAGTTTGGTGGTCCCGGTCCGTTGTAATCCAACGATGATCCAGGCGGGATAAAGTTCCTGCTCAAGGATTTCAGGATATTTTTTAAAGAAGTACTCGGCCCTGAGCCTGATGCTGATCAGGCTTGTCAGCCTCTCGCGGGTGATGAAGCGCCCAATGGGATTCAGGTTTGCTTCCCCGTTTATCGAATCAATCATACGCTCAACCGGCTCATCCCAAAAATCTTTTCCCAGGTCGCTCAGGCCGGTTATCTTTCTTGCCTTGCTTATCAGGATATCTTTATCAAGTTTGATTCTGCTGCCGAGGAAATATGTACTTTCCCATACCGAATTTATACCCCTGAATAATAGCGGGCGCTTAGAGAAATTTTTATTGCTCATTAAACCTTTGAATTAAATAAATCAATGGTATAAACCCCGGGGCAGGCCCCGGCCCTAATTTCCGCAGCGAGCTGCGGGGAATTCAGCGGGAGAGATTAAAATGCAAAATTAAACCAATGTTCTAAAAGAAACCCCTGACCGGTTAACAATTTATTGACATTGGATGAAACTTGATGGATGAAGAATAAAAAAAACTGCAACCGTTATTCTGGCTGCAGTTTTCACAATAAAAAGAAAATCGCCTAACTGTTCCTAAAACGAATTTCAACTCTGTACTGTTGATTGTTGGTAAGGTTCAAGTCGGTCGTAGTAAAGTCCGACAGGGTCTTTTTTACATATTCTTCCAACCTCTTCGAAGGAGCTGTTACTTCATTAACAATAAGTTTCCCATTATTGGAAAACATAAAAGTCACAAAGATCTCGCTGTTGTCTTCATTATCAGTTAATGTAAAACCGGGAGATATTAACAGTTTTCTCACGATCTTTCTCAACTGTTTCATTTCGGGAGATTTTTTATCAGATGTATTCACAGCATTTGATGGCTGGTCAGGTGAACTGATATCAGCAGACAAATCCGATTCAATGCTATCGTCATTGAAATCAGCCAGCAGTGGGAAAGTGGGTTTAAGGTCGACGAACATCGATTCATTGATTGAATAAACTTCATCATCAAAAGTTGCTTCCCTTGGGGTGGTCGGAGCAAGGGAATTGAAGGAGGATTCGGTAAATTCATTCCTGACAGCGGATTCAACGGTTTTTTCGTTGCCTGCTTTAAGAACGTTTACCTGGCTGCCTATACATATATTGATTATCATTAAAAGGCTAATGATTATTTTGCTTTGTGGTTTCATAATTTTTAAATGGATTAAATTAATTTTAAAAATCTGATACAAATTTACGACCATCAATCCTTCGGACCGTTGTATAATTTTTCAGATGTTTTATATGATTTACAGATTAGCTTATTTTCGCTTGCTGTGGGTTGCTTTAAACTGCGAAAGGGTAAGCCCTGTTTCCTTTTTAAACTGAGCCGACAAATGGGATGTGCTGCTGTAATGCACTTTGTCAGCGACTTCACCGAAGGAAAGATCTTCGTTAATGATAATTTCTTTTACCCTGTCAATTTTCTGACGGATGTAATATTTTTCAATAGAATTACCATGTACGGCCGAAAAAAGGTTACTGAGATAATGGTAATTGTATCCTAATTTTGAACTGATATAGTCAGAGAAATTTATCTTCAATGAATCCCCTGTATCGTATATCAGTTCAGTAATGGATTTTTTGATTTTTTCTATCAATATATTCTCGTTGTCATTTATTAATTCAAATCCGAGGTTGTGCAGTAATACTTTAAGTTGGTCAAGCCTATCGGGGGCAATATTATCATTGATGGTCATTTCTTCTTCAATGACCATCACGTCATGAAAGTTATGTTTTTCCAATTCCGATTGCACAACCAGCTTACAACGCACACACACCATATTTTTTAGATAGACTTTCATATTAATCTGCAAAAGTAAATTCCGGAGATGAAAAGCTATTATACATTTTTGTCTATCTTTTATATAATTTACAGATAATTTCTGTTTATGACTGCGGATGGCGGAGCGTGATCACCCTGCATGATGGTTCTACCGCCTGCGCCCCGGGCTCCAACCGGTACCACCGCCAGAGCATGGTACCTTCGTAATGCCCGCAGGTACTGATCCAGTTTGGCAAGCCGGGATCCGAATGAGCAACCACCACTTTTACCGAGCCATCCGGTTCGTATTTTGCGGAGGCCTTGTTGATGCATACTGTAAAATAGCGGTAATCGAGGGATTCCATCCAATAGTTGTTCAACTGGAAATTCCAGGAATCGCAGTCGGGAGGCATCACTTCAATCAGCAAGGCCTCGTCATCGGCAAGTTTCCAGTAAGAATGGTAATAAATGATGGAGGCATCTCCCCCGGCATCGTTCGACTTCTTCGGGTCGAAGAGGGGAAGTTTGTTGGTATGCTCCTTGAAACCTTTGGCCCAGCGGGAGAACAGCAGGGCTGCCCCGCCCACGAACATCGATGCGGTGTTCAATCCCTGGTCAACCATCGCCGGCGTGATATTTACCGGAGCCCTGCGGCCATCGAGGTTTTCAATTTGTATCTCGGCAGGAGTCTCGGTAAAGCGGTTGTTGAAGGTCTGCCTTACCATCAGCATACTGGTTGTTTTTTCAATTTTAAGCCAGTTCTTTCCTTTCTTTTCAACGCTCAGGATGACCTCAAAACTGCCATCATGTTCATATTGGATTTCATTATGTTCGAGGACTGCGCATGGCGCCATGCCTCCGGTGGTTCCGTAGTTCCCGTTCTGGGTAAACAGGCCGAAGTAATGCACAGTATTCCTTTTTCCGGTAAGCCGGTATTCATATTGCCCGCTGATCTGGGCGTTGAAATAATAATTATCGGGGTTGTCGGCTCCGAGCTTGATCGTTTCGTGGGCCGTGCGCCTTAAAACAGGAAATGCAGGATCACAGTATTCTATGAAAGCCTCAAGCCCTCCCCTCGTAAGCCGGCTAAGGTACCGGATGCCTTCGGCCTGGTTAAAGGCATCCCGCGGTGTACCCGGCATTTTAAGAGCTGCACCTGCAGCTTTCAGGTTATCGCAGAATTCATCCCAGGCCTTACCCGATATGATCCGGTCCCCGTGTATGTCATCCGCAGTCTTGCCTTTCATCTTTAAAATAAAGGACTGCCAGGACTTCATCAGGTTCAGGAAGAAAAAGAGCAACTTAGACATTCGCAGGAAATTAAGTATTATTGCATGCCGCAAAATTAGGAAATATCATGGAAGAAGTGCAATGGGCCCTCATCGCTGGGTCGGCTGAGGGATTGGGCGAGGCTTTCACTACATTGCTTGCTGCGCAAGGATTTAACCTCATACTGGTCGATCGCGGGAGAGAAGCATTGGAGAAGATAGAGAGGAAGGTGGTTAAGGAATATGGCATCAAAGTCACAAGCCTGTGTGTTGACCTGGGGGAACAGGATGCATGGAAGGTGTGCATGGATGCGGTCCGGAATCCGGAATCCAGGCTCCGGGATCCGGGGTCCGGGGTGCAGAATGAAGGATCCGGGATACAGGATGGGGGATGCACGATGTTGGTGTATTGCGCGGCCATGTCGGAGGTCAAGCCGTTTCTCAACCATTCTTCTGAAAACCTTGAACGCTTTATTGATGTGAACAACCGCACGGCCATGCTGGTTGTCCATGCTTTTGCCGGGTATCTCCGCGATCAGAAAAAACCGGGTAAAATACTGCTGATGTCATCCCTGGCCGGGTTGATGGCGCCGGTCTATATAACCCCTTATGCAGCAAGCAAGGCATTCCTGATAAGCCTTGCCAGATCTTTATATTACGAGCTGAAGCCTTACAGAATCGGTATCAGCACTTGCTGCGCAGGTATCATCAACACTCCGAAATTTCTTGAAAGCAGGGCGCAGGGCGATATACCCATGGCTGATCCGTTCAGGGTGGCAGCTTATGCTATAAAAATGTGCGGAAAAAAGGCGGTCTGTATTGATGGATTTACAAACCGCCTGGGTTATTTTTTTATTTCAAGAATTCTGCCTTCAGCTTTTTCGTCGTATTTCGTGAACAGGGCCATGCGCAAAATGTACCCTACTTTCTCTCGCTGAACGGGATATATTTATGGTCGGGCTCAACAGCCTTGTAGGCCGGTCGTATGATCCTGCGCCCGCTGATCAGTTCCTCAAGACGGTGAGAACACCATCCGGAGATACGTGAAATGGCGAAGAGAGGGGTAAAGAGTTCCTTCGGTATCTTGAGACATTCATACACGAAGCCGCTGTAAAAATCAACGTTCGGAGAGATCAGTTTCTCCTTCGTGCCTTTGAATTCATAATAGATTTCAGGTCCGATTCGTTCAATTGCTTCATACAGGGCCATTTCCTTTTCACGGCCTTTTTCTTTTGAAAGCAGCCTGGCTTTCTCTTTCAGGAGGATAGCGCGGGGATCGGAAACGGTGTACACTGCATGGCCGAATCCGTATATCTTTCCACTCTTGTCATACGCCTCTTTCTTCAGGATCTTACGAAGATATTCGGTCACCTCATCATCGTTGCCCCAGTTCTTTATATTAGCTTTGATATTGTCCATCATGTCGATCACTTCAATGTTGGCTCCACCATGGAGTGGGCCTTTTAGCGAGCCGATGGCAGCGACAATAGCCGAATAGGTATCGGTGCCGCTTGAACTAACAACCCTTGTGGTAAAGGTTGAGTTGTTGCCGCCTCCATGCTCGGCATGAAGCATTAAGCAAAGATCAAGAAGTTCGGCTTCGAGCGGGGTATAGTCGTGCCCCTTGAGCATATACAGGAAGTTCTCGGCCGTGTGCAGTTTTTTATCCGGATAGCGCACCGTAAGTGTATCATAATAAATAAGATGGCGCATGGCGTGATAGGAATATACTGCAATGGTCGGGAATTTTGCTATAAGGCTGACCGACTGCCTGATGATATTCTGAATGCTGGTATCATCCGCATTTTCGTCGAGTGTATACAAAGCAAGGATAGACCTGGCAAGCATGTTCATGATGTCTTTGCCTTTCATGGTCAGGATCATATCCCTGTTGAAATTCTCGGGCAGGGCCCTTTGTTCAGCCAGGCCTTCCGAGAACACTTTCAGCTCTTCCTTTTTTGGGAGATGCCCGAAAAGCAGGAGAAATACGGTTTCATCAAAACCGGCACGTTTCGCGGCCTGGTTGCCGCGAACCAGGTCACTTATTTCAATTCCGCGGTAGATCAGTTTGCCATCGATCGCAACCAGCTTGCCATCAATTTTTTCGTAACCTACCACGCTTCCGACCCTTGTAAGTCCTACAAGTACGCCCGTATGATCTGCATTCCGAAGGCCTCTTTTTACATCAAACTGCTTGAAAAGCTGCTCGTCAATAGTGCATGAGCTTTCCGTTTCAGGGGCATGCTCGGCAATAAATTTCTTCATGTCCATATTTGTCCTGTTGTTAATTGCACAAATGTAATTATTTTTCTTTCATATAGTTAAGTGCACTCCCTGCTTTGAACCATGATATTTGCAGCATGCTGTATGTATGGTTCAGAAGGATGTCTTCCGTACTTCCTCCGGCATGGTGTATCTTCAGTTTCAGTGGTTTTCCCGGTTCAAATGTTTGAAGCCCTGAAAGATCAAAGGCGTCATCTTCCTGGATTTTGTCGTAATCAGCCGGATTGGCGAATGTCAACGCCAGAATGCCCTGCTTTTTAAGATTGGTTTCATGTATCCTCGCGAATGACCTCACCAGGACTACCCTCACTCCAAGAAACCTTGGCTCCATAGCGGCATGCTCACGCGATGAACCTTCGCCATAATTTTCATCACCAACCACCAGTGAAGGGATATGATTGGCTTTGTAATACCTCGCGGTTTTCGAGACTTCTGCAAATTCACCGGTAATCCCGTTCTTTACCGAATTGGTCTTGCCGTTGAAGGCATTGACAGCACCCATAAGCAGGTTGTCGGATATCTTGTCAAGATGTCCCCGGTATTTAAGCCAGGGTCCTGCCATGGAAATATGGTCGGTAGTGCATTTGCCTTTCGCCTTGATGAGCAGACGCATTCCGGTGATGTCTTTACCATTCCATACCTCAAAGGGTTCGAGCAGCTGAAGCCTGCCGGAATCGGGTTTCACTTCCACCCTTATATTTTTCGGATCAGCCGGAGGCGGGATGAAACCGGGATCCCTCACATCGAAACCTTTTGGCGGCAACTCGTACCCCCGGGGCTCGTCGAGTTTAACCTCCCGGCCATCAGCATTCACAATACTATCTTTTAATGGATTGAATGAAAGCCTTCCTGCAAGAGCCATTGCTGTGACCATCTCGGGAGAGGCAATGAAAGTATGGGTACCTGCATTGCCATCGTTGCGTTTGGTAAAGTTCCTGTTGAATGAGGTCACGATGGAATTTTTTCTTTCAGGATCATCCATCTTCCTTGACCATTGGCCGATGCAGGGGCCACATGCATTGGCCATGATCACCCCCCCTATTTCGTCAAAGGCTTCGAGCAACCCGTCCCTTTCGGCTGTAAACCTGATCTGTTCAGAACCTGGTGTTATTATAAACCCGGCTTTTACATTCAGCTTCTTTGCTTTGGCCTGGCGTGCGATGAAAGCAGCCCTTGAAAGGTCTTCATAGGAAGAGTTGGTGCAGGAACCTATCAGTCCCACCTCGAGTGTATCGCTGTAATCATTTTCTTTCAAAAAAGCAGGGAGGGCCGAAACGGGGTTTGCAAGATCGGGTGTGAACGGGCCGTTTACATAAGGTTCCAGTTCGGAGAGGTTGATATGGATAACCTGGTCATAATACTTTGAAGGGTCCCTGGTAACTTCGGGATCGGCTTTCAGAAAAGCTGCATACTGATCAGCCTTTTCGGCCACAGCTTTTCGGCCGGTAGCTTCAAGATACCGCTTCATGCTTGCATCGTATGCAAAGACCGAACAGGTTGCCCCGACTTCAGCCCCCATATTACAGATAGTCCCTTTGCCCGTACAGGAAAGGGATTCAGCTCCGTCTCCGAAGTATTCAATAATAAACCCGGTGCCGCCTTTAACCGTTAATATGCCTGAAAGTGCCAGGATAACATCCTTTGCAGAAACCCAGCCGTTTAATTTACCTGTGAGCTCAACGCCCAAGATCTTTGGCATCTTAAGTTCCAGGGGAATGTTTGACATGACGTCCACTGCATCAGCGCCTCCGACCCCGATGGCAAGCATTCCTAGTCCGCCGGCATTGGGTGTATGGGAA
Source organism: uncultured Bacteroidales bacterium (assembly GCA_903887775.1). Classification (GTDB taxonomy): domain Bacteria; phylum Bacteroidota; class Bacteroidia; order Bacteroidales; family FEN-979; genus CAIRDP01. The sequence continues at coordinate 111,066 of CAISRB010000033.1, read as the reverse complement.
TCCGTTCCTATCATCATCTGGCCGGGAAATGCATAATTCTCAAACACTACCTGGTGTATAATCCCTGCGCCGGGTTTCCAGAACCCGATGCCGTATTTTGCCGAGACTGACTGCAGGAAGTTGTATACTTCGGCATTTTGTGATAAAGCGGCAGCAAGGTCGGGGCTCACCCCTTCTTTTGCCAGAATAAGGTGATCGCAATGAACCGTTGCCGGAACCGCTGAAGATTGCCTTCCGGCTGTCATGAACTGAAGCAATGCCATCTGTGCCGTTGCATCCTGCATGGCAACACGGTCAATGCGGAAGTTCACATAATCTGTTCCGCGCTTGTATGGGGAACCTGGAATTTCGTCAAACAAATGCCCGTACAAAATCTTCTCGGTAAGCGTTAAAGGATGAGCGAGGATCTTTTTAGCTTTATCCGCAGATGTACTGATCTTCTGATAGATGGCTTCAATTTTATCTAATTCAAGTAACATGGTATAAAATATCTTTTATTCGAATTCAAAATTAACAATTTGAATCGATAAATTTGCAAGTTTCCTTTAATGATTCTGAATAATCTGATGATGACGCTGGCAGAACTACTGACTTCCTGGAAAAATGCAAAAGATAAGCAACGGCAGGCATTAGCCTCAACCCTGCTGGATGAGGCGGGAGCTCCCCTTGAGAAACTGGAGCCGGGACATAATAAACGAAAAACCTCAGGAAAACATCAGGGAAATATTGAGGTCCCAGGCATCGTTTCCCGCGAAACCTGGTTTGAATTCCTGAATGAAACCGGGAAATCCCGCTTCCTGAGAAACCTTGATGCAGCCTCGAGAAACCGCTGGGCTGAAATGGTTTTCACGATTCTCAGGAACACTCAGTATTCATTCAATGACCTGATGAAACAAAGAGTTGATGAACATCCGCAGCAGTTGCTTTTTAAAGACATGTCGGTATCACCAACTGTGGAATGGACCTATGAGCAGATCTATCGCCATATGGCTGAGATTTCAGCAGTATTCTGCCTGGCAGTGAATGAAGAACCCAGGGTGGCGCTTTATACCGAGAACTGTGTTGAAGGCGCCTGTGTTGACCTGGCCTGTCTTTGTTCCGGCATATTCATTTCACCTTTCAGCACACATTTTAGCGCTGAAATCCTCGCTGCCTTGTTTGATAAGCTTTCTGTAAATATAGCAGTTGCAGATACACCCCAGAGAATAGCGGTCCTTGAAAAGGTTAACGGGATGACCGCAAAGAATTTCAGGATCTTCACAATGAGCCCGGGCTCAAAGAAGTCTTCTTCTGTTGCTTACCTTCAGGAAGAATGTAAAAAGGTCTCCCGTTCAGAGACCGTTCACATTCTCTCTTCCAGGCCGGTAAAGCCGGGCAATGCTGTTGCAACAACAATGTTCACATCGGGCAGCACGGGCCTTCCAAAGGGAGTCTCTTTCTCTGTCTACAATATCGTATCGAAGCGTTTTGCACGTGCTGCAGCCCTCCCGGAAGTCGGCAATGAAACATTCCTCTGTTACCTTCCATTGTTCCACACTTTTGGCCGTTACCTTGAGATGACCGGGGCGATATACTGGCATGGGACCTATGTTTTTGCCGGGAACAACTCGGCTGAAACGCTTTTCGCCCTTTTCCCCGGGATCAACCCAAGCGGTTTTATCAGCATTCCTTTACGCTGGCATGAATTATATGAAAAATGTCAGGAGAAGATAGGTGGGATCGGGAGTCCGGAACTCAGGGCCAGGGCCATTGAAGAGGTCGCAGGCAACCGCCTTAAATGGGGACTTAGCGCCGCGGGGTATCTCGATCCCAAAGTTTTCCGCTTTTTTAACGAACACGGCATAGCTTTATGCAGCGGATTTGGCATGACGGAAGCCACGGGAGGTATAACGATGACACCTCCTTTCAGCTACCAGGATTACAAAGTCGGCATTCCTTTGCCGGGTGTGGTCACCAGGCTGAACGAGAACTCTGAGCTCGAGATCAGCGGGCATTATATCGGCAGGTACCTTGAAGATGCTCCTCCATCAGGCATTATCGCTTACCCGGTTTCTGAAAAGGAAGACTTCTGGCTGAAAACAGGTGATGTTTTTGTCATCAATAAAGACGGATATCATGAAATCGTTGACCGGGTAAAGGATATTTATAAAAACAACAGGGGACAAACCGTCGCCCCCCAGGTCATCGAAAAGAAATTCCTTAATGTACCCGGGATTAAAAGCACTTTTGTGGTTGGCGATAACCGTCCGTATAATGTGCTGCTTATTGTTCCCGACAAAGTTGATTCATTATTCTCTTCGCTTGAAGGGGACAACCTCAGGGAATATTTCCACCAGATCGTCATGTCGGCCAATAAAGATGTGGCACCCTATGAGAGGGTGGTCAATTTTACTCTTCTCGAACGGGAGTTCAGCGCTGAAAAAGGCGAATTAACTCCGAAAGGGTCATTCAACAGGAAAGCCATAGAAAGCAGTTTTGCAAAGCTCATAGACTCTTTGTACCAAAGCAATGTAGTTCTGATAAAAGGAGTTAATATCACGATTTCTATTCCGAAATGGTTTTACAGGGACCTTGGCATACTTGAATCCGATATTATTTTAAGCAAGTATCGTCTTGAAAACACAAGGACAAAACAAACTCTCGATATTAAAAAAAGTAAAGCGGGGGGATGGATCATTGGCGACCTTATTTATAGTTTCAACAGCGACATTCTTGATCTGGGGGTATTTACGCGCTCCCCGAAACTCTGGACGGGAAACCCTTCCCTGATATCATTCTGCCCCGTGAAAGAAGGATGGGATGTTCCCGTGAAAGGGATCAGCGAAATCATCTATATTGCTAAGCCTGGCCATGTATATAAAGAGGAATGCAAAGCCTCAGGCAATATACGCGATCAGTTTGTTGCCAGGGCGAATATTCTTCTTTGCCAGGCATTGTACGGATCGGAATCCGATGCCATCACTGCCATCGGAAAGATCGGGGAGATCTTTATCGAATCTGAATACAGGCTTGCCGAAGTGATGAGGCTAAGGTTGGAAGCGCTTGCATTCCATCCCCTGGAAGAAGTCCGCTGTATGGCATACAGGACTATCCTGCTTTATGCCCCACAGCCTGAAGCCATCCCTAACCTGCCCATGTTTCTGGAGTCGGGTTTGTCTTTTCTGAATGAGAAGTCAATTCAGGCGATTGCTTCATCCAATATCGGCAAACACCGGCTTGATGCCCTGAAACAAAGGCTTTATTTTTACCGTACGCATTCTTCCTGGCCAGCGCCTGTTAAAATGCGCAATCAGTTCGCTGACATGCTCAGGATGCTTTACAATTTCGCTCTCAGGCATCTCGATTTCTACGTACCTGTACGGGCTGAATTGTCGAGATGGATCCTTCACCGCCAGGACCCCTGGTTATCGAAAAAAGCAGAAGATTATTTTTACAGGCTGGCCCAGGTTTTTGAGAACCATATGGAAGGAAGGGGACCGAAATACCCTCTTTCAACCTGGAAGTCGAAACTGGTGTTTGAACACGGCATTCAGAATACAGACAAGGAAAGAATTTTAAAAATTTTCCAAACAACGAAATTTCTTGAAGAAAGTATCGTCCTGACGTTTAATGAGTGGGATTTTGACCTAAAGGATGTCCCCCCGGGGGGGATTTGGATACTTCGCCTTCTCGCTTTTAAGGAATTCAAGCATTACAGGCTTAGCGTAAACACGAAAGCGGGAAAACACTTTGACCTGCATATCGTGATCAGCAACAACCCGGAATACAAGCCAAACCCTGACACGTTTTACTGGCAGGCCTCTCTTGCAGGCTTTCCCTACGGTGCGGCAGTTGCTTCCCTCATGGGCAGCAGCAGGCCCAATCTCGGTCTTCTCAGTACCCAGTATATCGGAGGGCTCACAGCATGGGACAGGATCAGGGAATTTGCAGAAATTCACCGTTCATCAGGTTTCGTTAAACCGAATGCCTGGAAAAAAGTCTTTATACGGTCCCTGGTTGCAGTGTTTAAGGCATGGCACCATAGTGGTTACCAAATCGTTCCCGGAGCCATCACCCCTACCAACATTTCGATACCGGAAATGGATTTCCGTGAATCCGCAGTGATCCTTACCCTTACAGGCTGGTCTGAATACAGGAGCCCGCTTTCGCTTGTCAACCCCATGGTCCAGGATTACTATTGTAAAACAACGGCCCTTTATCCCTGGGTAAAAAAACAGATAGATATAAACTGGATCTTCGATGCATGCATTGAAGCCCTGGGAAAGCAGGAAGCCATTGAATTCCTTACAAGCTTAAAAGAGGAACTGAAAAAGCACAAGGTCATCTGCCATGATCAGACAAACATGAAACATCACCTTAATAAATATCTTGCCGAAAATATCAGGCTCTTCCACCTGCCTTTGTCATTATACGCTGCCATTGACCAGTATATCGACTGGTATCGCATGAACCCCCTCACTACCGCGGCAGCCAAAGAGCAAACAATAGTCGAACTCATGGAATTGTTCAGGCTTAATTCATGGCCCGATCTTGTACGGTATTCCTTTTACAGGCATACTTACTTCATCAATTCCGGCACTGAGGCCCTGCGATCATTTGACTGCCTGATTGAGACGATGCAGGAAAAACAAGACACACTTCCGATCCAGCTTATCGAACTTTCGGATTTGCAGTCTGCATTAACAGAAGAAGAAGACAAAAACATCTTCAGCCATATGGTCTTCCCAAGGCTGCAGACCGATCAGCATATCGACCTCCTTAAAATAGGGGAACATTTAAAGGAACATATTCTTGTGCGCTTCGACATTTACGACCTGGACAGGAAGCATTACACCCAGTATGAGCCGGTTGAACCCCGGGAGACAGGCCAGTTATACCAGATGTTCTTCAGGGAAAATTATCCGAAGGAGATCAGTAAAACAGACCACCAGCATGTTGTAGCGGATGAAACGGGAAAGATCATCGGAGGGCTTACCTGGCATTTCCTGGATGAAGCAACCGTACTTTTTGACGGAATCGTTGTAACTTCGGCGCTTCAGGGAAAAGGGATAGCCGCGGCCATGATAGCCAATTTCTTTGTCAGCATGTCAGCCTACGGTATTAAGGTCATCAAGGCGCACTTTCTTTTCGGCAATTACTATATGAAGCATTTCTTCGAGGTCGACAAGAAATGGGGGGCCCTGGTTAAAATCATCTGATGTACAATGTACAAATTACGAAATAACGCTAAACGCAGTAACGCAATAACGCCACAGTTCTAAACGCAACAACGCCTTAACGCAACAACGTAGAACGCAATAACGATTAAATACTATGGGAGAAAAGATAACATTATTGAATGGCCGGTTGATTGTTCCGGATAATCCGGTAATTCCGTTTATTGAAGGAGATGGTACCGGGCCCGATATCTGGAATGCCAGTGTGAGAGTTTTTGATGCAGCCGTTGAAAAAGCATATGGGGGGAAAAGAAAAATAAGCTGGAAAGAAGTCCTTGCAGGTGAAAAAGCCTTCAGGCAAACAGCTGAATGGTTGCCACAGTTAACCCTGGATGAGATCAATACATATCTTGTTGCCATAAAAGGCCCCCTGACCACCCCGGTGGGGGGAGGGATACGTTCCCTGAACGTGGCCTTAAGGCAGATTCTTGATCTTTATGTTTGCCTTCGTCCTGTGAAATACTTCAAGGGTGTTCCTTCACCGGTGAAGAAACCAGAGCTGACCAACATGGTCATCTTCCGTGAAAATTCTGAAGATATCTATGCCGGGATCGAATGGATGGCCGGGACTCCTGAAGTAAAGAAAGTGATCAATTTCCTGATCGGGGAAATGGGCGTTAAAAAGATACGGTTTCCTGAATCTTCCTCTATCGGGATTAAGCCTGTATCGAAGGATGGGACCGAACGTCTCGTCAGGGCTGCAATAAAATATGCCGTCGATCAGAAACTTCCTTCTGTCACCCTGGTCCATAAAGGGAATATTATGAAATACACCGAGGGACAGTTTAAGAACTGGGGTTATGCCCTGGCTGAAAAGGAATTCAATGCAAAGGTCTTTACCTGGACCAGGTATGATAATATCAAAGAGAAGGAAGGTGAGCAGGCAGCAGAAGAAGCACAGAAAAAGGCCATTGCCGAAGGCCGTATAATCATCAAGGATGTAATCGCCGATGCCTTCCTGCAACAGATCCTGACCCGGCCTGCCGAATATTCTGTGATTGCCACACTGAACCTGAACGGGGATTACATCTCCGATGCACTGGCGGCAATAGTTGGCGGAATCGGCATTGCCCCGGGGGCCAATATCAATTATGAGACCGGGCATGCCGTGTTTGAAGCTACCCATGGCACTGCTCCGAAATACGCCAATAAAGACCAGGTAAACCCGGGCTCTTTGATCCTTTCAGGTGTGATGATGCTCGAATACATGGGATGGAAAGAAGCCGGAACCCTTATCCTTAAAGGCCTCGAAGGTTCCATTGCAAAAAAGAGGGTAACCTATGATTTTGAGCGCCTTATGGAGGGGGCGATTAAACTTAAATGTTCTGAATTCGGGACAGAGATCATCGCAAATATGTAATAAAAAAACCGGGAAGCACCCGGTTTTTTTATTGTCAACAATCCCTTTTAATAGAAACTCGGACATTCCATAGGTCCGCCATATTTCCTGCCGCTCCCTCCGCTGCCGGGAATGGATCCGCCACCTCCCCCGCCTCCGAAGATCGTCAATTTATCGAATTCAAGAATGAGGCTGATCTCATGTGCCCCACCTGTGCCCTGAAGTGCACCACTCACCTGGATGTCATATGAGTACATGAATTTAATGCTCATATTATCGTAAAAATTGAATTTATAACCAGCTAATACTGCACAGGAATTATTGACAGTACCGGTTAACGTGCTCTTGAACCAGCAGCCCAGGTAAATGTTGTACTTTAAAAGATTTAAACCAAACTCCAGGGAGTTCAGGTTTGACTGGTTCATGTATAATGCGCCCACATTTATCTTCAGTGGCTCCGACGAACTGACATACATCGCATTCGAACTTCCGGCGGGGCCGGTTGAAAATACCAGGTCAAGGTGTCCAACCCATTTCCTTGGGTATTGGGAAGTCCCGACAGAAAGGAATGATACATCCGGTTGAAAAATGTGATCCACTGCAAAACCAAGATCACCTGTTATGTTTCCTTCATTGGAAGAAAATTGAAATAAACCGCCTGCACCGAAATCCGGGACCACTCTCTTGTTTGCATTAAAATCGGTGAAGCCGCTCTGATAAATATTACCGTACCTTGCGTCAAAGTTACTTGTAAATACCAGGTCGTCATAGTTAATCCTCCTTTGCATAATGCCCGCTTTAATACCTACCTGGGCAGCTAAAAATCCTGTAATAGGAATACGGACACCAATTGTAAGAGCAGCATTCAGGTTGTTTATAAGTCCGGCTCCCGGATTATCAGACTCGACGACTATCCCCAATCCCCCGGCTCCGGGCAATCCGCGATCTCCAAGGTCAGCCGAAAAATAATATGATTTGTAAGGAATAGGAGCAGAAGGCCATTGATCCCTGAATAAAAACCTTGCGCGAATCCCTGTATTGATGCCTGTGAACGCAGGATTCACATAAAGTGGTGTGCTGAAATACTGAGTGTAATTCATGTCCTGTCCCCGGACAGATGTGTGAGGTAAGATCCACATCAGCACCAGCAGGCAAAGAATACATGAGAGCTTTTTCATCGAGCTATATGTTAGATTGTATTATCTTAATAAAATTACTGTTCCCATAGTTCCGCCACCACCTTTCACCCCTGTGTCCGAACCGGTCCAGGAGGAGTCGTCAATAAAGGTTGCAGTTGCCTTCCAGAAATAGTTCCCCTGAGGCATGAGCACACCATTAACGGTACCATCCCATCCTTCAAGAGGTGCACCGTTGTTGTCGAGCTTGTTGGATTCCCACATCAGATGCCCCCCTGCATCGAATACCATGATATGATAAGTCTTCAGATTTATACCCACAGGTTTGAACAACCTAACCGCCAAATTTCCGCTGTTAGGTGCAAATGCATTCGGCACAAAAAGCCCGCGGAACAGGATTTTATATTCATAATAAGTTGTATCGGTACAACCGAAGTCATTCATTGAAACCAGTCTTATCGAATAGGTGCCATCCTCGGAATATGTAGCAATGGGATTCGTATCATTGCTTGTTTTTCCATTACCGAAATCCCAGGAATAGGCAGAAGCTCCTTTTGACTGGTTATTCAGTTTGACTTTGCCCGGAGTTCCGTCATACCCGTTGATCAGGGTGAAAGCAGAAACCGGTGTCACATGCACCGTAACAGTCGAATCAATAGTATCCTTACATCCGAAATGGTCCCTAACGATGAGGCGGACAAGGTAATCCCCGCCTGATTTGTATTTGAAGATCGGATCCCTCAGAACTGAAGTATCTTTAAGAACTGTCGGGTCACCAAAGTTCCACCTCCAGAAACCAATAGTGGTATCAGATATCGCGGATGAATCCCTGAAGAATGTCGGATCTCCGGTACAAGCTGCAAGATAGCTGAAGCTGGCAACCGGTAACCCATAGATCCTCAGTGGTTTTGTCAGGGAGTCTTTACATCCGAATTTATTCATGACAACCAGTTGAACATTAAACGTATCCCTGGTTGCATAGGTATGTGTTGGATTTCTCAGAGTGGATGTATTGCCGGGGCCCGAAGAAGGTTCACCGAAGTTCCACTTCCATACAGAAACTGCTTCTCCGTTCGTCAAAGATGTATCCCTGAAGATTGCCGCCTGGTGTAAACATACGGGTACATCCGAAAATAAGGTCTTTGGAGTCGGATGGATAATTACCTGCTGAATGTTACTGTCACGTATGATCACCGAATTAACGAGGGTCCTGATCCACAACTTCACATTGAAAGTTCCGGGGCTCGTGAACCTGTGTTTGACATATTGTGCGTATTTACTATAGGTTGTATCGGTCCCGTCATCCCATGTCCATTTCCATTCGTTGATTCTGCTTGTCGGAACAGAAGTATCATGGAATGTCACCATATAATTCATACACCTGAGGGTATCAGGGTAATCGTAGGCTGCCTTGATACACGGAAGCCTGGTTACACCCTGGGAGATGCTGTCGACACATCCTTTTGTATTCGTAATGATAAGTGTAACCTTGTAATCACCGGGCTGAGCGTAAATATGCGAAGTACTGCCCGGACCCGGCGCCGGAATGATAAAAGGAGCAGAGTTGTCGCCGAAATGCCATTCCCAGCTTGCTATCGTACCCGTGCCGAAATTACTGGTGGTATCAACAAAATACAGAGCGCTGTCACATTGGGGCGCGGTATATCTGAAATGCGGTTTGGGAGGGGCGTATACCTGCACTATTTTGAATACACTATCAAGGCAGTTATCGGAATTAAATACCTTCAGTTTCACATAAAATGATCCGGGCGCAGTAAAAATATGAGAAGCATTGTAAAGGTTTGAATAATTGGCAGGGCCGGAATTCGGGTCACCAAAATCCCATCTTGGTGAATATAAAGAGTCCTGGCCGGGGTTATTATTAACCGGGGTGAAATGTGTCGGATACCCGAGGCAGACCATATCGTTGGTATAGGTAAATTTGAAAGCGGGTTTAACGCTGACGCTGCTAATAATGGTGTCCTTGCATCCGAAGTTATCCATAACGATAAGTGTCACTGAGTAGGTGCCGCCGGTAGCCGAAAATGTATAGACGGGGTTTGGCACGGTAGAAGTAGCTCCTGGTTCGAAGATCCAGAGGTGGTCTGTAATAGCCGCACCGGCAGCAGTCGACAGATCCTGGAAAGTAACCTGTCCTGCCGGGCAGAATTTGCTTGTATACTGGAAAGCTGCAAGCGGTTTGGCATGGACAAGCACTGATATGGTAACCGAGTCTTTACATCCGCTCAGATTGGTTATAACCTCTTTCACACTATATGTTCCTGAAGCAGCATATTTATGTTTCGGATTCTTTATTGTGTCGGTACCTCCGTCGCCAAAATTCCATGACCATGCCACTACCTGGCTGTTGGCTGCGATGGAAAGATCGGTGAATGAAGTTGAATCCTGGGCACATGCGGCTGAATACTGAAATAAGGCCTGGGGTTTCGGACTGACTGAAATCTGTTTAGTTGTGTCCTTTGAACAGTTATTTGTATTTGTTACAAAAAGTTTAACCATGTAGTTACCCGGAACTGAATAATAATGCACCGGATTTGGCAGGGTTGAGGAATTATTAGTGCCCGAGGAAGGATCACCAAAATCCCATAACCATGCATTGACTATGCCGGTTGGAGAAGTTGAAGCGTCGATGAACTGCGTTGGGCTGTTTACACAGGCTGTATCGAAGCTGAATATTGGCACGGGCGCAGCATTGACAGTAATGTCTTTTCTCAATGAATCGAGGCATCCGGTCGCATTGTAAATTATCAGCTTGACCGAAAATATCATTCCGGCCGTGAAGACGTGAGTGGGGTTTTTCAGTGTTGAGGTGTTGTAAGAACCTGAGGCAGGATCACCAAAGTTCCATAACCAGGAAATAATAGGGGTCCCCCCGTTCGCCTGGGATAAGTCGGTAAACTGATTTGACATCAGGGCACAGGCACCTGATGAATTGCTATAGTTGGCTATTGGCTTAGCCTCTACTGTAACCGGAATGGTTACTTCATTTTTACAACTGTCGGTTGTAGTGATTGAAAGTTTCACATTAAAAGACCCGCCGTTTGCATATTTATGCTTTACATTCTGATTTCCCGGGAAAACAATATGAGACGTTCCACCGTCTCCGAAATCCCAATACCAATCGTGGATACTACCATGCGGAGTGGTCGAGAGGTCGGTAAATTGAACAGAGTCGCTTGAACATGCCGTAGAAGAGAAGCTGAACTGAGAAACCGGCGACCCATAAACCTGAACTGATTTGCTGACGACACCCTGGCAGCCTGCAGCGGTTGTAACTGTTAACATTACGTTGTATGAACCTGAATTGGCATAAGTATAGGAAGGACTCTGGGCGTTTGAAGTGCCTCCGTCACCGAAATTCCATGACCATGTAACAATTGTTCCTCCGCTTGCGCTCCCTGTGAATACTGTCGGGCTGCTTTTGCATACGTTGGTTGCTGTAAAGTCAGCAGTCGGATTTGCTGCGATCGTAATGGTCGTGCTGCTGTCCTTATAACATCCGCTGGCATTGAAGACTTTAAGATGTACTGTATAGGTGGCAGCAGCAGTGAAACTATGGGTAGGGTTCTGAAGGGTAGATGTGTTTGAGCCTGATGCGGGGTCGCCGAAATTCCATTGCCATGCCGTGATAGGCCCGCCACCATTTTCCTGTGAATGATCAGTGAACTGAACCGGCTGTGCTGTGCAATTTGTCGTGGAGAATGAGAAGTTTGAAATGGGTGAAGGAATACTGGTCACAACCTTGTCAATGAAACTTATACACCCTGCAGATGTAGTTACAGTAAGCCTAACAGTATGTATCGCAACTGTTCCTGAAAACGTATGGGAAATATTCGGGTTTGCAGGATAATTGATTGGCGGTTGAGAGGAACCATCGCCAAAATCCCATTGCCATGTCTGAATATAGCTTGACATGGCACCCGGGACAGTCGAATGATCAACAAAATCAACCGGAATCCCGATGCAGCTGCTCGGTGAAAATGAAAATAATGCGTTCGGCTTAGGATATACAGAAACCTGTTTCGTGGTATCATGAATACATCCGTTCGAGTTTGTCACTGTTAACTTTACGCTGTAATTCCCATAAGTCAGATAGGTATGGGACGGGGAAGGCTGGGTAGAAGTATTTCCATCCCCAAACTCCCACAGATAACTGGTAATTGCAGTTGCATTCGGTGTCGAATTGCTCGTAAATACTGTAGGGTTGTTTTCACAGGGAGTATTTGCAGTGAAATCAGCGACAGGCCTTTGATTGACAACGACCGGTGGGGTGGCCACATAAGTTTTGGAACAGCCATTCGCTGTTGTTACGGTCAGGGATACAGCATAGGACCCTGCATTGATAAAAACATGGGAAGGATTTGAAATGCCGGAAACGGTTGCAGTTCCGTCTGCAAAGTCCCAAACCCAATTCGTAATGGGACCCGTGGCGGAAGAAGTTACTGTTCTGTCCTGGAACCGGACAGATTGTGGCGACATACATTGAGGCGTCAGAGGTTCAACTTCAAAAAACGTTACCGGTGAGGCTTTCAGGGTTACAGGTATGGTAATCTCACTTATACAACCATAATTGGTAGTCACCCTTAACTTCACAGGCCAGGTATACATCCCAGGTACGATAGGAAAAGTATGAGATACGGTCTGGCTATTGGTAATGACCTCAGGACTGGGCAAAGATCCATCGCCCCAGAACCACTCCCATTTAACAACATAGGCGTTCAAATCCCCGCCGGCCTGGGAATGATCGTCAAACTGTACCGCCTGACCTTCGCACGCATCCGGAGTAAAACTAAAACTGGCAATAGGTGCGGGATTGATATAAACGCTTTTTGATATCGTATTTCTGCACCCATCAGCATCAGTAATAGTCAATTTCACGGTTTTCCATCCTGATGTGAGATATGCATGCGAGGTACTCGATAAAAAAGGCCCGCTTTGTGATATATTATCACCAAACTCCCACAGCCAGTCTTTGATCTGAGTAGGATCAGGGATGACTGTCGGATCATAGGCAAAGTTAACCACGGCCGGGATGTCGGGGGTGCTCATGCAGCCCACGTTTGCCGTTGAATTTCCATTAACAATAAAATTTACTAAAGGAGATGGCTTGATTGTTATTGTCTTTATTGTGAAAGACTCACAATTATTATCACTGCTTGTCACAGTCAGTTTTACATGGAAAGTAGTCTTTCCCGGATCCATAAAAATATGGGAACAATCCTGGGTATAAGCGTAATTGCTTCCACTGGAGGCAGGGTCATCAAATTCCCATAGCCATCCCACAATCTGGGCAGTCGGACTCCCGACAGGAGGGGTGCTCCGGTCGAAGAAAAAGACCTCCTGGCCTTTACAACCGGGTAAAGGAGGACCTCCGACAGGTGGCTGATTTATATTGTTCCATGTGAATTCAGCTTTTGCGGTATCATGAATGGTTACATAATCGTTATAAGCTACAATAGTCGGCGGGGTTCCACTAAGGGTAATCACGTGATTGACCTGTTTGATACCATAGCTTTTAAAGAAATGGGTATCTGCAGCCGGCATGACCACAGGAATAACCCAGCTGTGCTTGACAGTATAAGGGGATGGTAAACTCGGATCAGGTGTATATCCTTCATCCTGATACCACCATTCCTCCTTTGCAATGGTTCCAGCAACCGGATTGGGTACAACACGGACTTCTTTGTCAAGACAGGCTTCCGAGGGATCAAAATAGAAACTCGGTATCGGGGGAGCCATTTTAATCATTGCCTGATAGAAGTTTGTGCATCCAAAAGTACTGGTACAGGTCATCTGAACATTGTATTCGCCGGGATTCCCATAATTATGAACAGGGTTTTTCCCGAAACCATATTTCCCATCACCAAAATCCCACTGCAGGTTATTACCAACCTGCAAGGGATCTGTATAATCAGAAAATTGAATCTCTAATGGTAAAGTTGTATTGGCCCAGGTAAACCCGACAGCCGGGTCGGGTGTAAAATCAGGAATCGGATGGATAATGATGCTGTTATCAACTTTCGTATCGGTGCAGTAATTTGCATTGGTAACCTTTAATGTTACTGTTTGCGGACCGGTAGTGGTAAACGTGTACGTGGGATTTGTTGTCCAGTTACCATCTCCGAAATTCCACTGCCTGCTTATGATATCGCTTCCACCATTAGTGATGCTCCTGTCCCTGAATGTAATAAGGGTGTTGGCACAGGTGAAATCATACTCAAAATTGGCAATCGGAGAGGGGATCACATTAACATCCTGGGTAAATACCGGAGAAATACAACCATTGGAATTGGTTACCTGAAGGGTAATATGTTTAATACCAACCTCGGTATAAGTATGTTCAATCGTTGCAGGTTTGGGTGCAGGCGGAATTGCAGCAGGACCATAAATAGTGTTTGGAGTACCATCTCCCCAGTTCCATTCCCATTTAGTGAGTGTTCCTGAAGGGACTACGGCAAGCGAAAAATCATTGAAAACTGTCGGGATATCAACACAGGCTGCTTCAGCAGTAAAATTGGCAACAGGGACTGTGTTTGTAATCGTGACATTGGAAGTTATCGCGTTGCTTTTACAGCTGTATGAGTTTTCAATGATAAGCTTAATCGTATAACTTCCCGGTGCAGGAAAGGTATACTTCATGGTGTCTATTCCATTAGCCTTTGTGCGGACCAAAACATCATTAACATACCAATAACAATACTTAATTGTGATCGATGGATCAGGAAAATTACTGGGGGAACTGCCACTGGCGGAACAAGTATACTGATTATAAAGACAGTTTGGAAATGGTGGCGTAACTGAGGATATCACGGCAGTAGGTTTGTACTTGTCAGGATCAACATATACATAATCAACAATTTCATCGGTATACACACTTCCTGAGATTGTTTTTGATACCTGAAGGTCAACTTCATACGTCTTCTTTGGAACAGCCGGTAAAGTCATCTTTATAATATTTGGACCGGATCCCGGTACAATCCCTGTCGTGTTCCAGGGTAAGACGTTCAGAGGGTCATATAACCTCCATTTCCATGTAAAAGAAATGGTTGGATCAACAGGAGGAAAGTTTCCATCGCCGGTGGCTGTTGCAGTAATTTCATTATAGAAACATCCATGGGTAGGGTCAAATTCATAATAAAAATAAGCATTCAACAATGGCTGGATTGTTATTGTTTTCTGGGCAGATATGCCTGTACATCCTGCAACGGCAGAATTTTTCTCAGTTATTGAAAGTGTAGCTGAAGTTGGAGTGTTTCCCCAATTAACAATAACCTGGTTCGATGTGTTTGAACCTGCAATACTTCCTCCCCCGCTCAACGTCCAGTTATAAGTATGGCCCGGTATGTCATTGGTCATATATGTCACCGTTTGCCCGGCCCTGACTACATCAGGACCTTTTACAACCGGCTGGGTGTCAGGACAGTTGATTGCAAGAAGTGATGTGCGTAAGAGTAGCAGGAACCCGGAAACAAGAATAAGGCGCAATGTTAAATTCCGCATAGGGTTGATATTAGAAGAGGATTACTATAATTAACTTATACTTGATTTAGTTGACAATGGTTGCGGTTGTATGGTTGCCTGAAACTAATATTTTTTCAGAGTTTACAAAAGTAAAACTAATTTTCGTCTTTTTGTCGTTTCCCATACAACCCTAACAAACTAATTCTGTCTTCTGTTATGCTTAACCTCTCATTTTGATTTTAATTAATTCCTTGTATTTTTGCAAAAGCGAATATTTTTTATGAAAAAGAACTTTCTGATCTTAATTACATTGATCTGTTGTACGGTGTTCGTTTCATCTTCCTGTAAGAAGAATTCAACCTCCCAGCCTTGCGACGGCGCTGGAACTATATGCTTTGAAAATAAGCGGGATTCACTTTTGGTAATCAGTATCGTACAGATCCATGCCACGATCAACTTATTACACGATCAAATGCAATGCAAGTCTTTGACAGGTGGAGCTACTTATACTGTCAAATACTCAGGCCCGGCTTATACAGGAAACCTTAAAGACACTACTTTTCTTATTCAGAATTGTGATAATAAGCTGATTATTATTTACCCGCCCAAGAAGTAGGCCTAGTCTTCGAATTTTACCTTCATCAGATAAAATACAAACCTCTTGTTGTTGCTCTCGAGGGCCACGTTTTTTATTTCCTGGAATCCATAGCAAAGGAAATAATTATCATACCATGGGATCAGTCCATTCCTGGTTTCGGAAATAAGTTTATCGTCAGGGTATTTTGAATCCAGCTTACTGAATTCAGGTTTGCCTGTGGTTTCTGCATTCCTTATGACTTTAGAACCTATCCCTCCTGCTGCAGAGTATGCTATAAGGAATTTATCACCCTCTGGCTTAACGACCACCTTCGGACTAAGATCAGAGCCGATTAAATCCCTGGTTTCCATCGCATTGTCCCACAACAACTGTCCTTCTGAATTAAATGCGGCGATGATAGCGCCTGTATATCTGTAACCATCGAAAACTGAATAAGAGTTCGTATAGGGTCGTCCATAAAAATCAAAATCCGTAAAATTTTCAGTATGAAACTGGGGATTGAACACCTCCGACGCCATGATATACTGTCCATTATACACTATTGGGTCATGCTGAAGAATCCTAAAATCGACAGAGGTCTCACCCATGTTCTTGTTTTTCTTTAACGCTTTCTTTTTCAGATCAATAAGATTTTTAGAGCTAAGAAGTGAACTGATGCTCTTCAACTCAAGAAAATTAATGAAGTTGAGATTTTTTTGATTCCCGGGAACAAGAAGACTGGTAAAGATTCCCGCTGATTCATCCTTCAATTTGTTTTTCTGATTGGAGCTTCCAATACTCAATCTGTATGTTCCCATCACCAGATAATCTCCATTCTGGTTTTTTATTGCTGTAAATCCTGTAAACTCCCTGTCCTGGTTTATCGTACTCAGCCTGACCGATAATAATACTTTTCCTGTCGTATCGAAAACCTGGTACCAATGCTCAGTTTCCTTTTTACTTAAAACTTTAGAAATGACTGCATTTAAGGTCGATGAAGCGGAATCGGTATTAAACCAGCGGAACGCTGAGGGGCTTTGCCGGTCAAGCAGAAATCCCTTACTGTGATTCGATTTGAAGTCAAGGATTTCAACTGCTGATTGACCACTCTTATGGTTAAGTGCCAGGTAGGCATTCCTCCCCATGACATTAAAAAAAACAGGTTCAGAGTTAGCCGGGACTTTAGTAAGGTTTGGGATAAAGCTTCCTTTCTTAAGATCGATCCTGATTATTTCAAGTGGCTGGTCTTCACTCTTTAGTTTCCCTGTATAAGTAAAAACCAGGAACACAGTATCTTTCGAAAAAAGTTTGAATCTGAAGTCAAGATCTTCAAGTATGGGAAGGCTTTTCACCCATACTTGCTTCAACTCCCGGTCATAAAATGAAAAATACCATTTGACTCTTTGTGCGTCTGCGATTTCGACACTTTTAAAAAAAATCAATGCACCATGATAGCCGCATGGTATTGCCCTGTATGATTCCTGATCACTTCTGGCGGTAATTTCAACTCTTGCAGTTTCTTCATCCCGGCCTTCGCTGCTTTGCTGAGCCATTAGCAGAGGGGACGACAGAATAAGTAAAAGTGAAAGAATGATCAGTTTTCGCATAAGAAAAGGTTCAGGCAGCAAAAATAACGAAAAAAAGAGGCTGTCATAAAAGTCTGGGCGCAAACAAAAGAGGGTGACCTTTCGGGACACCCTCCTGAATTAATTAATGTAAGCTGATTATTTGTCCTTCACCTCTTCGAAGTCAACATCAGTCACTTCGTCATTGCCCGGACCTTTCTGACTTCCTCCCTGTTCCTGCCCGGGCTGAGGGCCGGATTGCTGATTCTGCTCGGCTCCCTGAGCTCCCTGGCTGTTCTTGTACATCTCTTCGCTGGCAACCTGCCAGATTGAGTTCAGATTTGCAAGAGCCGCGTCAATAGCAGCAACGTCATGGCTCTTATGAGCTTTTTTCAATTCTTCAAGGGCTTTTTCAATATTGCCTTTTTTATCGGCAGGTATCTTATCTCCAAATTCCTTGAGCTGTTTTTCTGTCTGGAAGATAAGTGAATCAGCCTGATTGATTTTGTCGGCTTCTTCTTTTACCTTCTTATCGCTGTCGGCATTTCGCTGAGCTTCCTCTTTCATTTTTTTGATTTCGTCTTCTGAGAGACCTGATGAGGCTTCGATCCTGATCTGCTGTGATTTGCCTGTTGCTTTATCCTTCGCAGTCACATGCAATATGCCATTTGCGTCGATATCGAAAATGACTTCAACCTGGGGTATGCCTCTTGGAGCAGGAGGAATTCCGTCAAGGTGAAACCTCCCGATGCTCTTATTCTGCGTTGCCATCGGGCGTTCGCCCTGCAATACATGGATCTCAACAGAAGTCTGGCTGTCAGCTGCCGTCGAAAACACTTCTGATTTCTTCGTAGGAATGGTTGTATTCGAGTCAATCAGCTTTGTCATGACACCGCCAAGGGTCTCAATACCCAATGAAAGCGGGGTGACATCGAGCAGCAGCACATCCTTTACCTCACCGGTAAGCACGCCACCCTGGATTGCGGCCCCAACAGCCACAACTTCATCCGGGTTCACACCTTTTGAAGGCTCTTTCCCGAAGAAATCCTTTACAATCTTCTGTACAGCCGGAATCCTTGTTGATCCTCCGACAAGAATAACTTCATCAACGTCAGAAGCCTTCATTCCGGCATCTTTAAGAGCCATTTGGCAGGGAGGTATAGTCGACTGCATCAGCTGATCGATCAGCTGTTCAAATTTAGATCTCGAAAGTTTTTTCACAAGGTGCTTAGGCACTCCGTCAACAGGCATGATATAGGGCAGGTTGATTTCTGTCTCCACTGAACTTGACAGCTCAATCTTTGCTTTTTCGGCAGCTTCTTTCAGGCGCTGTAAAGCCATAGGATCCTTCCGGAGGTCGATTCCTTCATCTTTCAGAAATTCATCGGCCAGCCAGTCAATTACGATATGGTCAAAATCATCACCACCCAGGTGGGTATTCCCATTGGTCGACTTTACTTCAAATACTCCGTCGCCAAGTTCAAGAATTGAAATGTCAAAGGTTCCGCCACCAAGGTCAAATACAGCAACCTTAATGTCCTTAAGCTTTTTATCGAGGCCATATGCCAGGGCTGCAGCTGTAGGTTCGTTAATAATACGTTTAACTGTAAGACCTGCAATTTCGCCTGCTTCCTTTGTTGCCTGCCTCTGTGAATCACTGAAATATGCAGGGACAGTGATCACTGCCTCTTTTATTTCCTGTCCGAGATAGTCTTCGGCAGTCTTTTTCATTTTCTGAAGAATCATTGCAGATATCTCCTGGGGAGTATAGAGTTTCCCGCTGATATCAACCCTTGGGGTATTATTGTCGCCTTTAACTACCTTGTATGGTACGCGTTTTGTTTCAACCTGCACCTGATCAAAGGTTTCACCCATAAAACGTTTTATCGAGAACACTGTGTTTCTCGGATTGGTGATTGCCTGACGTTTTGCAGGATCGCCTACTTTTCTTTCACCATTATCAGTAAAAGCCACGATCGAAGGGGTTGTTCTCCTTCCTTCGCTGTTAGCAATAACGACAGGCTCATTGCCTTCCATTACAGCAACACATGAATTTGTTGTTCCTAAATCAATTCCTATTATTTTTCCCATAGTTTTTATCTCCTTTCATAGTAAATTTTGAGAAGTAACTCACAAACGTCAATCATTGTGCCAAAGAAAAAAACCCTGACAAGGAATGACAAAAAGACAGAAAATGATGAAAAAGGATTAAAAGCCCAGGTTCTTTGTGTACTGGTTGGTTTTGATCTCGTCAAGAGTAAAAACACTGAATCTCAGGGTATCTACCGATTTCACAACCCTGGCGGAAAAAAGTCCGATCCCGTTGACGATATCGGTAAATGGAGGTCTCTCCTGGATAATAGTCAGTGAGGGTTCTGTAACGTCCATGTATGTACTCAGGTCTTCCGAACCTACTGTGAAAATGTAATCGCAATCCCGCAGAGCCCGGGTAACCACCTGCCCGTTGACAGAGTCATTTTTAAGCTGTGAACCCATAAAGATGAAGAAAGCATCGCCGTTAATGAAATAGTCCATATTCTGGCCGCCTTTATCTGTCATTGACTTGATATTACTTAGTGCAAGCCAGTCGAGAGATTTTATAACTGTTGAATTAGGAACTCCGGAAGCTGTTTCAGCATATCGTATCCTGATATTTACCTGGTAACGTTTTCCTGATTTGGCCGAAGCCCATTTCACTTCGGAACTCTTGCCGGCCTGGAAAGTTGCACGGGTAAACATTGTAGGTTTCTCAATGTCAAAGTCGCTGATCAGTGTAGAATAGCCTTCGACTATTTTTTGTGTTACCGGGTTTTTGATGATAAGATGATATGTAAGATCCGAGGCAATCCTGGCAGTCGTGGAATAGACCCTCTGGTAAGGGGAATAAAAAATCCCGGTGTCTTTGTTTAAGATCGATGTGGTATCCAGTGTAATCGTACGAAGCAATACTGAACCATTATACTCTTCCATGCTCACCTGAAGCCGGCCATAGTTGCTCGAATCATAAACCTGGGCAAACTGCAGTGCATTACCGGGGCCCAGGAAGGCCTTTGTGACCTTGACATAATGAACAGAATCAGTCTGGTCAAGAAGTCCGTATACTACAGTAACATCTTTCCAGTCAGCATTGACTTCCAGCTTTTTATTACAGGAGGCCAGGTTAAACAGGGCTAAGGCCAGAATCAGCAGGGAGTAGTATTTTTTCATCTGGTGGGAGAATAATAATGGTTTTGCAAAGATAATTAATTCGTTGAATGTATATGAAATAAACGACAAGGTAGGAAACATATTTTATTGTAATACCTTTGCAATTAAATTCAGAGCTTATGTCGGCTAACTATTCCTTTCGAAATGTCACCAAAGTGACTACCCATGTGCTTCAGGAGATGAAGGCCAAAGGAGAGAAAATTGCCATGCTTACGGCATATGACTATTCTTTCGCCAGGATTCTCGAAAGTACAGGAATTGATATCATTCTGGTGGGGGACTCAGCCTCCAATGTTATGGCAGGCTATTCGTCTACCCTTCCGATCACACTGAATGAAATGATCTATCATGCCTCGTCGGTGGTGAGAGCTGTGAAACGGGCCCTGGTCGTTGTAGACCTTCCATTCGGCACATACCAGGGCAACTCAAAGGAAGCCCTGAACTCTGCGATCAGGATCATGAAGGAAAGCGGCGCCGATGCAGTGAAAATGGAAGGCGGCAAGGAGATCATCGAATCGGTTGACAGGATACTGTCAGCAGGGATTCCTGTCATGGGACACCTCGGCCTTACACCTCAGTCGATCCATAAGTTCGGCACTTATGTGGTTCGTGCAACAAGCGAGTCAGAAGCCGGCAAACTTATAACAGACGCACATTTGCTTGAAAATGCCGGCTGCTTTGCCATCGTGCTCGAGAAAATCCCTGCAAAACTGGGAGGCAGGGTGACGAGCGAATTAAAGATCCCCCTTATAGGTATTGGCGCAGGTGGAGAGGTTGACGGCCAGGTGCTTGTTTTACACGACATGCTGGGAATTACTATGGAATTCTCTCCCCGCTTCCTGAGAAGGTATCACAATCTTTCAGAAGAAATTAAAGGCGCTGTGGATTCCTACATCAACGATATCAAATCGCTTAATTTTCCGAATGAACGCGAACAATATTGAGAACCGCATTTTGTATGAAGACAATCATCTCCTGCTTGTCAACAAACTTCCTTCGGAAATTGTGCAGGGAGATAAAACAGGTGACGAGCCCCTGAGTGAAAAAATCAAAACATATATTAAAGTCAAATACAATAAACCCGGAGAAGTTTTCCTGGGAGTTGTCCATCGTATTGACAGGCCTGTAAGCGGTGTTGTGATCTTTGCCCGAACTTCAAAATCCCTGAGCCGTCTCAACGAGATGCTGAAAGCCGGTCAGATCCGTAAAACCTACTGGGCCGTTGTCAAAAATCCGCCGCCCGGCGACAACGACCGGCTTATCAACTATCTGTGGAGAGACGAGGACAGGAATAAAACCTTTATTAAGACTCAAAAGGATAAGCAAACGCAGGTCGCCGAACTCACTTACACGATGATAGGTAAGAGTAAAGATTATTACCTGCTTGAGATTAACCTGATCACAGGCCGGCACCACCAGATCAGGGCACAGCTTTCGCATATCGGCTGTCCGATTCGGGGGGATCTGAAATACGGATACGCAAGGTCAAACCTGGATGGTTCAATTCATCTTCATGCCCGGCTGATATCTTTCATCCACCCGGTAAAACAAGTACCGTTGGAGATTGTAGCCCCCCCCCCCGATGACCCTCTCTGGAATCATTTTGCAAGCCAGATCAACACTTAAGCTATTGAGATTCACAACGTATTCACCGGATACAACCTTTATTCTGCAGAGCATTACCAGGCCTTCGAAGCATTATGAAACTTCATTGTTCACAGGACACCAGCTTCATGCAGGGACTTACCTGAATTCAGCCCGGCAGCATTACCCTTCCGACTGGATCGTTCTTTCTTTTCTGTTTAGTATGATCCTTGTTGCCTGGCTTCATTTCTTCCATCACAAACGCCTCAGGCAAATTTTCTATGCACCTCTTTCCCAACGCTTTCTTAACATCCTGACGAAAGAAGGAAGCCTTTTCAGGGAACGCAGTTCACTCGTGCTTTCAATTGTTTATGTTTTCACCTTCAGTTTGCTTCTGAGTCTTTTACTGAAAGAACTAATCCCGGAAAGACTTGCCGGGTACCGGGACTACGAGATTTTTATTATTTGTGTCGCAGGACTTTTTCTTTTCTGGCTTCTGAAAACATCTGCAATACGTTTTGTCGGAAGTGTTTTCCATACGATGCCTGCGACATTGGATTATCTTCAGAATATCCTTGCTTTTTCATTTATTACAGGTCTGATCCTTCTGCCCTTTATGATTCTGACCATATTCCTGTCATCCAATATTCTTCTTTATATTTCACTGATAATCATTGGGCTACTCTACTTTTTTAGGGTGATGAGAGGTTTTTTTATTGGAATTTCATTGAAGAAGTTTTCCTATTTATTTTTATTTGTGTATCTTTGCAGCCTCGAAATCCTGCCCCTGCTGGTAATCCTGAAAGGGCTTTACATCTTCAGCAAGGGCTTTTGATTTCATGGATTGTCTGACTAAATACACTTTTGAAATTGAAGATCAGGAATATCCTTGTTTCTCAGCCAGCTCCCTCAGATTTTGAAAAATCTCCCTATGCAGAGATTTCCCGGAAATTCTGTGTCAATTTCACATTTAAACAGTTAATCCAGATCGAAGGAGTTCCCGCAAAAGATTTCAGGAAAGACCGGATTAACATTCTGGATTATACTGCCATCATTTTTACCTCGAAGAATGCTGTTGATCATTTTTTCAGGATTTGTAAGGAAATGCGGATTGATGTTCCTGAAACCATGAAATATTTCAGCATCTCGGAATCGACGGCTTATTATCTCCAGAAATATGTTCAATTCCGGAAAAGAAAGATATTTCACAGCAAAGAGAATTTCTCGTTACTGGTTGACCTGATAAAAAAGCATAAGAGCGAAAAATTTCTTCTCCCCTGCTCGGATGTTCATAAACAGGATGTACCCAAAATGCTCGAAGACAGCAAAGTTGTTTATAAAAAAGCGATCATATACCGTACCCTTGCCCGCGATATGTCCGACACGGATATTACAAAGTTTGACATGCTGGTATTCTTCAGTCCGTCAGGGATCAAGTCCCTGTTCAAAAATTATCCCGATTTCAAACAGGGCCATACTGTGATCGCTGCCCTTGGACCCAGTGTTGCCAAAGAGGCCAAAGATGCAGGACTTCGTCTCGACATTGAAGCTCCGACAAAAGAAGCTCCTTCCATCACAAGTGCAATTGAACAATTTATAGCCAGGGAAGTCAGAAAAAAATAGACCCGGACACTAGCCATGCCGGCCTTCTCAAACGACCGGGCAAATTATCCAGGAAATGTCATTTACTTTTAACAAAAATGAACGACTGCATGAATTCCGTCTTGTCCGCATGCTTTTTACCGACGGACATGCATTGTCTGTCCCTGCCTTCAAGGTCACCTGGCTCAGGTTCCGGAACCAAACACTGCCCTTTCCCCAGGTAATGATCAGCGTTCCAAAAGTAATCCAGCGGAAATCAACAGACCGGAATACCATAAAGCGTCGTATCAGGGAAGCATACCGGCTTAACAAATCCATTCTTTATGATGGAGGATCATCAAAGCCGCCGGATCTCATCTTCTGCATTACTTATCTTTCTAAAGAAATCCTCACCCATAGGGCAATACAAGATAAAATAATTTTACTTTTACGGCGTTTAAAGGAAGAGTATGAAAAGGATTTTTAGCAAATTTTTCATACTGCTGATAAGGTTTTATCAGGGAGCTATTTCACCCTACCTTATGCCTTCCTGCCGTTTTACGCCGAGCTGCTCTGAGTATGGCATTGAAGCTATCCGGAAATACGGACCATTGAAAGGAGGATGGATGACGATGCGCCGTTTAAGCCGTTGTCATCCCTGGGGGGGACAGGGTTTTGACCCGGTTCCATAAAGGAGATAGCGAAAGGCGAAAAGCGAAAAGCGAAAGGCGAAAAGCGAAAAGCGAAAGGCGAAAAGCGAAAAGCGAAAAGCGAAAGGCGAAAGGCGAAAGGCGAAAAGCGAAAGGCGAAAAGCGAAAAGCGAAAAGCGAAAGGCGAAAAGCGAAAAGCGAAAGGCGAAAGGCGAAAAGTGAAAGGCGTTCGGTGCAGCCGAAATAACAAGACAGGATATGACAAGGTTGAAATATTGCATTTTTATTGTTTTACTGGGGATCAGTTTTTCTGTCATTGCACAGGATAAGCCGGCAACAGAAGGAACCAATACGAATATCGGTTTTGAACTTCTGAAAAACCTGGATATTTATTCCAGCATGATGAAAGAGTTAAGCACTGATTACGTGGATTTGATCAACCCGGGCCAGCTCACCGAGACCGGGATTGACGCTATGCTTGAATCACTTGACCCATATACGAATTTCATTCCTGAAAACCAGGTTGAGGATTATCGTTTTATTACGACAGGGCAGTATGGCGGTATCG
Organism: uncultured Bacteroidales bacterium; assembly: GCA_903887775.1. Lineage (GTDB taxonomy): Bacteria > Bacteroidota > Bacteroidia > Bacteroidales > FEN-979 > CAIRDP01. The sequence continues at coordinate 86,161 of CAISRB010000033.1, read as the reverse complement.
GCGCCCTGATCCACCAGCAGGGGAAATATGTTATAATCTCAGAACCCTATGAAGGATCACCGGCCCAGAAGTCAGGCCTCAAAGCGGGCGATAAAATCATCCGGATCAACGGACAGGTCGCGGTTAATAAATCCTATGACGAAGTAAGTGCCGTACTCAAAGGCCAGGCGGGCACCCAGGTATGCCTGGTGATTGAACGCAGTGGCCCTTCGGATACCATCGTTAAAAACATTATCCGCGAAAATATTAAAATTGACAATGTTCCGTATGCAGGGATTCTTCGGGATGGCATTGCTTATATCAAGCTTACAGGATTCACACAAAATGCATCAAAAGAATTCCGCCAGGCTTTTATTAATTTAAAGGAAAACAATACTCTGAAAGGACTTATTATCGATATCAGGGGCAACGGAGGCGGATTGCTTAATGAAGCCGTTGATATCGCTAACATCTTCGTTGAAAAGGGCCAGGAGATCGTATCAACAAAAGGACAAAAAGCTGATAAGAACCAAATTCACTATACTTCTTCCGCAGCAGTTGACCCTGAAATACCTGTAGTCGTCCTTGTTGACAGCCAGAGTGCCTCTGCCTCTGAAATCCTGGCCGGAGCCATACAGGACCTCGACCGTGGAGTCGTTTTAGGTCAGCGCACATTTGGAAAGGGACTGGTGCAGAATGTAGTTCCCCTCAGCTATAATGCCCAAATGAAGATTACTGTTGCAAAATATTATATTCCAAGCGGACGATGTATTCAGGCTATTGATTATTCTCACAAAAACAAACAGGGCACTTTTGATAAGATCCCCGATTCCCTTATCCGGGAGTTTAAAACAAAGCACAGCCGCAAAGTTTATGACGGAGGGGGAATAAGCCCGGATGTGAAAGGCAGTGAACGCCAGATAAGCAGCATCGCCCTGGCCCTTTATAACAAATTTCTGATCTTTGATTACGGAACACTTTTTGAACATTCTCATTCCACGATTTCAGCTCCTGAAAAGTTTGAGATCACCGATTCATTATACAGTGACTTTATCAGCTTCCTGAAGGACAAAGACTTTAAGTACACTACCCGAAGTGAACTTGCACTTGAAAAACTGAGGAAGGAAGCAGAAAAAGAACAATATTTCAGTGCAATCAAAGATGGACTGGATCTTTTGCAAACCAGCATGGATAATAACAAAAAGGAAGACCTTAACAAATATTCAGATCAGATCCGCGAACTTCTCAAAATGGATATTCTGGCCAGATATTATTACCAGAAAGGAAAGATCATAGGCTCCCTGAAAACTGATCCTTTGATTAACGAGGCTATCGGAGTACTTAAAGATTCCGACAGATATGCCGGAATACTGGCCGGGAAGTTCTCCCAGCCCGACAACAGCCTGCCAGGTTCGGTTGAAGAAGAATTACACTCCAAAGACGGTCAGTAACCAAATTTAACTCCTATGAAAAAATCATTCTTTGTCGTCTGTTTAATAATAGCCGGTTTTTCCTTTTCCGGATTCAGTTCCGATAAACCCGCATATAAAGTATTTACATCAAAAGGCAGATCAGCCGACTATGGCGATTTGATAAAAGCTGCCAGATCGTCCGAGATCATCTTTTTCGGTGAAATACATGATAATCCGATCTGCCACTGGCTGGAACTCCAGCTTGCCAAAGATCTGCTCAAGGTGAACGGGAAAAACCTGGTTCTTGGAGCCGAAATGTTTGAAACCGACAATCAGCTGCTCCTGAATGAGTACGTTACGAGGCAGATCATCCGGAAAAAAGATTTTGATGCCGAAGCAAAATTATGGCCGAATTATAAAACCGACTATTCCCCCCTGGTTGAATTTGCGAGGGAAAACAAGGTACGATTTATTGCTACCAGCATTCCGCGAAGGTTCGCCGCCATTGTAAACCTGAAAGGCTTTGAAGGGCTTGATAGTATTATGGGCAATGAGCGCGGTCTTATAGCTCCTCTCCCTATTCCATATGACTCGTCAGTAAACTGCTATAAAAACATTACCGAAGCCGTAAAGGGTGTTCCTCATATGGGAGCCAATATTGCGAAAGCCCAGGCAATAAAGGATGCGACAATGGCTTCTTTTATACTGAAGAATTTTTTGGCCGACAGTACTGTTTTCCTTCATTTCAACGGTTCATATCACAGTGAAAATCATGAAGGCATTGTTTGGATGATGCAGCAATACCTGCTTAAAGGGAATCTCAGTCCAAAGATCCTGACAATTACCTGTGTTGAACAGGACAAGCTGGATGACCTGGAGAAATCAAATGAGGGAACAGCTGATTTTATTATTATCATCCCATCCGACATGACCAAAACCTATGCGGTTGATCAGGCAAAAGTAAAATAAGCATTGATCAGGAAATTCCACATCGTAACCAAGATAGTAGCCATCAGCTTCGAAATATAGAAGTTCACCCTGAACTTTCCCGTCATAGTCCAGATTATGAGCAGGTTGATCCCCAGTCCAATGAGGGCGATGAGGAAAAATCTGGTGAATTCAAGCCCTATTTGAGGATTGTTGCTGTGAAAAGTCCACATCCTGTTCAGCATATAATTGGTCGTGGCAGCAATCGTAAACCCCATCGCATTAGATACATACTTCTGGATTTTCAGAAATTCCTTACAGATAAAAGTGATGCCGAAATCCACGAAAACGCCTGAAAATCCCACCATGCAGAATTTGATGAATTTCAGGATAAAGGCCTCGTTGAAGAGTTGTGCGTAATCCATACCTATGTTAAATAGCATTATTGCGTTATGGCGTTTTGCGTTATGGCGTTATGGCGTTATGGCGTCTTGCGTTATGGCGTTTTGCGTTATGGCGTTATAGCGTTTTGCGTTATGGCGTTCTTTACATTCCGCTTTCCATCCCGATTTATAGCTGTATTATCAATATTTCCACTTTCCCGTTCCTCAGTACTTCCACGTTGACTGTCATACCTGACTTTAACTTATTTAGCCGGGCCATATAGTCATATATATTCTCGACTTTCATGCCGTGAACTGAAATAATAATGTCGCCTTTCAGCATACCGCCTTTGCTGGCAGGGCCGTCTTTAGTAACTCCATCGACTCTCAGCCCCTTCTTCTCGGAACCGGCAAAGTCGGGCATAATGCCAAGCGTCACTTTCAGGCGGCGGCCGCTTCTTCCGGCAGCTTCCTTCTTACCAGATTCTCTGAAAGTGAGATCCTTATTCAGGTTGTCAATATCGGCAATCAGGTTTGAGCTGAAATCCCCGATTTGTTTTTCCTTGTTATAATCCAGCTTACCGGCATCATCAGAAGGAGTGTGGTAGTCCATATGAACACCTGTAGTGAAAAAGAACACCGGTATGTTGGAAGAGTAGAAGGAAGCATGATCCGATGGGCCATAACCATCGGGAGAATGAGTCACGGTGAAGGGCAGTCCTTTTTCAAAAACCCTCAGGATGCTATCGCCTTCGGCGGATGTCCCCGTACCGCTTACAGAGATTGAATTCTTTTCTTTATCAAAGCGGCCCACCATATCGAAGTTGAACATCGCCTTGATTTTTTTCAATTCCACAGGTGGGTTGTTAACAAAATATTTTGAACCCAGCAATCCCATTTCTTCTCCTGAGAACGCAACAAATATGATGCTTCTTTTCAGTTTTGCTCTCTGTGAGCTCAGATTTTTTGCGAGTTCCATGACCATGGCAGTCCCGGAAGCATTATCATCGGCCCCGTTATGAATGGCATTTGTATCTGGAACGCGGGAACCCGAATTCGGTCCGCCGAAACCGAGGTGATCATAATGACCTCCGATCACGAGATACTCATCTTTCAAAATTTTATCACTGCCTTCAAGCAGCCCCACCACATTTGCTGTCTTTGCATGTTTCTGGGCAACATCTACACCTCCATTGACAAGGGTGCCTGTTTCAAAACTGTTTGGTTTTTTCTTTGCCGTGATCAGGTTTTCAAGACTATCTGCTGAAATCCCTTTTGCGGCAAGGATACGGTCAGCAACTGCATGCCTGATGTTTATCACCGGAATACCGCTGGTAACCTCATTGTTCTCCACAACCACCGCCATTAATTTATCATCCTTGTCGAGGCCCCTGGGAGTAACCAGCAGCACTCCTGCAGCGCCTTTGTCCTTCGCGGTAAGCACCTTGCTTCGGGCATCGCTGAACGCGATGAATTTGCTGTCACTTTTATCAAGTTCGGGGTCCGCCCTGAAGATCATCACCCATTTGCCTTTCACGTCAAGGCCTGAATAGTCGTTCCATTTCAGGCTGTCAAGATCCAGGTCGAAACCATATCCGGCAAAAACAACAGAAGCATTCACTTCCCCGCCCGATGAAAAAGCCAGTGGGATGAATTCCTTCCTGAAGGTGGCATCATAACCATCAACAGAAAGCTTATTATCCGGCCCCAGAGTAACATCAGTCACAATGTCAAAATACTGGAATCCATTGTCAGCCATAGGTTTCAACCCGGCTGCTTTAAAATGATCGAGGATGTACTTTGCCGCTACATTCATTTCCGCTGTACCGGGCTTTCTTCCTTTCAGGGAATCAGAAGCAAGAAAATAAACATATTCCTTCATGTCTTTTGCAGTTATTGCACCTTTCTGGGCGAAAACCGGCAGAACAAAAAATATTATCACTACATAAATAAGAACTCGTTTTATCATATCGTAAAATGTTTTTGCGTTATTGCGTTTTGCGTTAATGCGTTTTGCGTTATTGCGTTATTGCGTTCAGCGTTATTGCGTTCAGCGTTATTGCGTTCAGCGTTATTGCGTTATTGCGTTCAGCGTTATTGCGTTCAATTCGGAATTCAACATTCGAGTATTCGATCATTCAATTATTCTCCTCATTCCTTAACAGATGTAATTACCCCTCCGCCCAGCACCACATCCCCGTCATAAAACACTGCACTTTGCCCGGGGGTTATCGAATCGTTCGGATGAAAGAATGTGGCCTTCACAAAGCCATCTTCATAAGGTTCGATCAGGGCATCTTTTTCCTTCTGGGCCGAGCGAATTTTTATACTGACATCCATAGGTGAAGTTATGCCATCAATTGCGATCCAGTTCAGGTCGCTGACCAGGAAACTGGTGTTGAAAGTCTCTTCCCTGCTGCCGACAATAACTGTATTTGTTTCCCTGTCAATTCTGATGACATACAGGGGTTCCGACCAGGCAATACCCATTCCTTTTCTCTGTCCTATCGTATAATTCCATATACCCTGGTGAGTTCCAAGCACTTTGCCGCTTGTGTGTATAAAATTACCGGGAGCAGGCTCATGTTCCAGCAGATCCTTGTAGTTCCCGCTATAGAAATCCTGGCTTTCTTCCTTATCAAAAACAGGCAGCCCGGCTTCTTTTGCAATCTCCTTGATTTTCGTTTTAGTATATATGCCGACGGGAAGCATTGCCCTGGCAAGCTGCTGCTGTTTGAGACGGTATATGAAATAGGTTTGGTCCTTTATCTGATCCACCCCTTTTTTCAGAATGTATCTGCCCGAGGAAGGATTCTGTTCAACCCTGGCATAATGACCTGTTGCAAAATAATCGTACTCAAAACCCTGCTTTTCAGCCATTGCAGGAAGCAGACCGAATTTGATGTGCTGATTGCATTGTATGCATGGATTCGGCGTTCGTCCGGCATAATATTCATTCCTGAAATAATCCAGGACTTCCTTTTTGTATTCTCCAGAGCAATCAAAAACCTCATAAGGGATGTTAAGGATTCCTGCAATTTCCCTGGCTTCTTTGATCTCTTCCTGCTCATCCGGACCATAACAGGCATGCTTCCCCCCTGAGGATAAAGGGAGTTTTTTTCCATCCCATATTGCCATCGTAACACCAATAACATTAAACCCTTCCTGCTTCAAAATGTATGCGGCAACGGAGGAATCTACTCCCCCGCTTAATCCAACAAGAACAGTTTTTTGTTTACTCAAAACCGGATTTTTAACTTAAGAATTCAGGCTTCAAAGGTAGTATTTATTTTCCTTGGGAAATCCCGGCCGTTTTAGTGAAATCAGATGCCCTGACCCTGAGAAGGGGATCCGGTAGCGAAGCCCCGTCGCCGGAGGAATAATTTTGTTTCAGATCACAGGCAGCCATAGTTTGAGCAAACTGATTAAAAATATATTTCATCATCAATCAATTAATTAGCATAAAATTCACTAACTTTATGGTTTAAGCTGCTATCTGGCATGTCGTCGATACGAAGTGATCAACAACGTTTTCATCTTAATGTCATACAATGACTAAGTTTATCCTGACACTTACTTGTTCTGACTTTAAGCTGTTCTTTTTGAGATTACTTTTGTACCGAAAAAAATATTATTAATGGAAGTCACTAATCTTAAAGTTATGAAAAAAGTTAAACACGTTTTTTTTGTTCAGTTCCTGTTTCTGTTGATTTTATCAGGCACTCTGGTTATGCAAACCAGCTGTAAGAAACATACGACAAATGAAACATCAACTCCTACAAAATTCACCGAACTTCAGGTGGATCAGAATTTCAAATTCAGTTCTTATACAGATATCGACGTAACGGTGAATGTTCCGCAGACAACTGCATTCAGCATGTATGTCATCCAGCTTTTTAACGGAGACCCTGCAAGCGGTGGAAAACTTATCGGCACCGGGGCTACCGACGCTAATTTTCAGTACAAAACGAAGATCCGCATGCCTTCCAGCGTGAAACAGGTTTACATTGGTAAGATCAGCCCCGACGGCATCAATGCATATGTGGCTGCGAACATTACCGGATCCACTCTCGTTTACAGCTTTACTACCGGGACGAAGTCAATGGAAAGTGACAACAGTGTCCCCGATTGCAGTTCAGGCTGTACGCAGACTCTTTCTCTAGCATCATATAACAACCTAACCATCGGAGCGGGTGCAGTAGTATGCGTTCCCGCCGGAAAAACTGTTACCCTGAACACTCCTACTCTTAATACGGGAGGCACAATCCGCATTTGCGGCAAAGTTCATTGGAATAATATAAATGGAAATGGCGGTACTATACTCCTTACTTCTTCAGGTAACATGGATGGTAACTATTCTCTCACCGGAAGGACTTTGAACAATTACAGTCTGACCTATAATCTTCCCAATAACAATTTTGACGGTACACTGAATAATTTCGGCACTCTTGATGTTACAGGTGATGGTACTTTCCAGATCAATTCGTCTGCAGTGGTTCATAATTTCGGAACCATGAACATTCCCTCGAAATTTAATGTCAACGGGACCCTGACGAACGACGGGCCTATGACAATTGACGGTACGTTAACCAATAACGGTTCGGGAGTGATCACGAATTCCTGCTCAATAACTATTACCGGAGAAAGTGATTTCCAGCAAAACGGAAAGCTGACAAATAACGGCTATGTTTCTGTTTGCAACGGCACATACAGCGCCCAGGGCGGGTCAACAACAACATTGGGCCAGGGCGCTCTGATAAAATGCAATACCTTTGACCTTGAAGGCACAGTCACGGGGCCGGCAAGCCAGGGATCTCAAATCAAAGCGCTGAGCAGTGAAAGCAGGAGTAAAACCACCGGAGGTTGTACTGTAAGCGGCTATGTTGATCTTTGCACTGTAAAAAACATATCACCTAATCAGGGTAACTACGGGAACCATGTATCGTTCTGTTCCTATACCCTTCCCATACCAGGCTGCAATGCAGCTGTTGCTCCGACGATAACAAGCGCTCTTACGGCGACTGCTTATACCGGATCGCAGTTTACCTATAATATCACAGCTTCAGGAACATCTCCGATAACCTATAACGCAAGCGGTCTGCCTGCAGGATTATTCTTCAGCGGATCAACAATAAGCGGAAGCCCCAGCGCTGTTGGGACATACCAGGTTACTATTACAGCAACGAATGCGATCGGGTTCGACACACAGATCCTGGTAATCACAGTATCAGTGCCACCTGCGGCTCCTCTAATCACCAGTCCGCTTACTGCCACTGCTACAGTGAACCAGTCGTTCAGTTACCAGATTACAGCTTCAGGAACATCTCCTATAACCTATAACGCAACAAACCTCCCCGCCGGCCTGACTTCCAATGGCAGCATTATTTCCGGGATACCTTCAGCAGCAGGCACCTTTAATGTAAACCTTAATGCTACGAATTCGGTAGGTGCCGACAACCAGATACTCGTAATTGTTATCGCAAGTCCTCCTCCTCTGGATACGGATGGCGACGGTGTGCCCGACAATTTAGATGCATATCCGCTGGATCCCACCAGGGCATTTAATTCGTATTACCCGAATGAATCAGACTATGGCACATTAGCTTTTGAAGATCTCTGGCCGGCTTATGGAGATTATGACATGAATGACCTTGTTATGAATTTCAATTACAAGATCGTGACCAATGCTCAGAATGCGACTGTGGATATTATCGTAAGGTATAAGATCAAGGCTGCAGGCGCACAGATGAATAATGGTTTTGGGTTTATACTCAACACAGCTCCATCCAACATTGCCAGTGTTACCGGATGTATTAAAGCTGGTACGGCTGTAACGATTGATCCGAAGGGATATGAAGCAGGTCATACGAACGAAACTGTTATTATTCCTGTAGATGCTGTGAACACCCTATTAGGTGCAGAAATCGTTAACACCGTGCACGGGGGGAACGTGATCCAGACAACTGAGCAGACTGTAAACGTTCATTTCTCAACGCCTCAGTCAAACATAGGAGCAGCTCCTTTCAATCCGTTCATTTTCGTGAACCAGGACAGAGGCAAGGAAATTCATTTAAAGGATCAGCCTCCTTCAGAACTTGTGAATCCTGCATATTTCGGGATCTGGCAGGATGCATCTGTTCCTTCACAGGGCAAGTATTATCGTTCAGCTACCGGCCTCTGCTGGGCCCTTGAGATTCCCATTGACTGGTCTTATCCTCAGGAAAAGATCGATATCCTTCAGACCTATCTTCATTTTGCCGACTGGGCTCAGTCGTCGGGCGTGAACTCCCAGGATTGGTATATGCTTAAGCCCGGGTACCAGGATGTGAATAATTTGTATTAATAATCTATTGTTTGTGGTTGATTGTTTGCGGCCGCCCCGGTTCCCGGGGCGGCCGCATTTTTACCCCGTTTTTTCCGCCCGGCTCCAACACTCTTCCGGAACCTATACCAACTTCTTCGAAATAATCAGAAAATAGATCCCTACAAGCATTACCCCTGCCCCCGATATCATGAACATGACTTTAACACCCAGGGTAAACCATAAAATCCCTGCCACACTGCTCGCCAACAACGAAAAAATACTGGCAAAACTGGTGTAAAAACCTATGGCAGTCGCAGTTTCTGATTTATCTGCAATATTGCTGATCAGAGCCTTCGAAATCCCTTCCGTGCTGGCCGCATATATCCCGTAAAGAAAGAAAAGTACCACAAAACCTGCCACGGATGCCGTAAAACCAAAACTCAGGTAAACCCCGGCAAACAGGAACAAACCGCAAATCAGCATAGTCTTCAACCCTATCCTGTCGGCCAGCGCCCCTAAAGGATAGGAAGCCACGGCATAGACCAGGTTATAAAAAATGTACATGCCTATCATCCCGGTATCAGAAACATGCTTGTCCTTGATCGCCAGTAAAAGAAATGCATCTGAACTGTTGAACAGTGTGAACAGCAACAATCCGGAAACAAGGTAGCGGTAAGGAACCGCAGAACATTTCCAGTATTTCAGAAATGACAGGAATCCCGGTCTTCTGACATCCGGCGAAGCCGTAATCTTCTTCTCTTTAAGAAAAAAGGTCAACCCGGTGGCTATCAGTCCGGGGAAAAAGGCCAAAAAAAACAGCATCCTGTATTCCCCTGGAAAAAACCATAGAAAAAGCAGTGCAAAAACCGGTCCTATCGCGGCGCCGACAGTATCCATGCCGCGGTGAAAACCAAAAACTTTTCCCTTATGTTCAGGGGTCGTTTCATCACTCAGAACAGCATCCCTGGCGCCCGTGCGCACCCCCTTGCCCAGCCTGTCAACAGTCCTGGCCAGAAAAATCCACCAGGGATATGTCAGAACAGCCATCATGGGTTTTGAAAAAGCGCTGAGGGCATAACCGGCCCTCACAAAAGGAACACGTTTCTTAAGGGCATCTGAACTTTGCCCGAAATAACCTTTGCTTAAACCTGCAACCGCTTCCGCAATCCCTTCTAAAATCCCGATAAGTATGACTGAAAAACCTATCGACCTTAAATATACCGGCATTACCGGGTACAGCATCTCAGATGCCACATCTGTAAAAAGGCTGACCAGGGAAACCAGGATAATGGTCCGGGTTAAAACACGGGCTTTCATTTCTGCCCGATCTTGAAAAAGTGCAGATATGCTTTCGCGATATTGGCAAGCTTGTAATTCCAGTGGTTTGCCGCAGCTTTCGCATTTTCAGTCGTCATCGAATCAATGTAATTCAGCTTCTGTAATGCAGATAAGGCATTCATACGTGTTTCAAACTCATACTTCGGGCCACTGTATGCGATAAGTTCCTTCAGATATTCATATTTCCCTTTCCTGATCGCGATCTCAAGCCAGGCCATCCTGATATTCATACCCCTCCATCCTTCCATTTCCTTTGTGAGTTCAAGGTAGCGGTCTGTTTCGCCGGGAAAGGAAGTGCACAGTCGCTCAAGGGCAAACTGAATATTGAGATAGGATGAGTCGGACAGACAACTCTCAGCATCCGGCTTAAGAGCCTGACTGATAGTATCAAGCAACACCAGGGCGGTTTTCCTGACATTGGCATGATTATCATGAAGAGCCTGCCTGAACAGATTGAAAGTCTCCTCCGATCCCTCTTTCGCCATCTGTTCGAGTATGGCCGAACGTACCAGGTGGAAATGATTCTTCTCCCAGGCCCGTAACAGAAGATCTTTTTTCTTTGCTACAGGAATGCTTCGCAGATCCTGCAAAGCATCATATCTGTCGATCATGTCCGGCGCATTGAGCAAAACTGAGGAAAGCTCTTCATATGACCTTTCAAAGCTGAGCTTCTTTAATATCCTGCGGCCAGGATCAAAGAGAACAAAATCAACAGGCGATTTCCCGGGATTGGGTATGATGATCTTTTGCTCTTTCTTGTCAATCCAGGCTGTAATGCTGTCGCATGAACCGTTTTTATAGTAAACCCTGATGCCGACCGGCATCCTGAACAATGGTCTCAGTTCGGTCACTTCCTGAACCTGTTCAACATTCAACGCTGTAAATGACCTGCCCGAAGAATCCTGTGCTGAAGCATAGCTCACCTTGTAATTTGGTTCCCCTCCCCTCAGGATCCATTCATCGAAAAACCAGCTGTAAGAGTTTCCTGTCGCATCATAGACACAACGCATAAAATCGTTGCTCTGGGTATAAGTGAACATATACTTTTGCGCATAACGCACGACCGCATCCCGAAACTCTTTTTCGCCCATCACATCCCTGAGCATGTCCAGCACCAAAGACCCCTTCTGGTAGATCCTCTGACTCCCTCCCTGGCTTCCGCCCACAGGGAAATCGTTTTTCTTCGAGGCTTCAAAAGCCATATTCATCTCGTCATTCCTGATGTTCTGGTAATATTCTTCACCATATACAGATCGTTCGAACATCTTCGCATAATAAGTTGCAAAGCTTTCGGTGAGCCATACATCCTTGTTTACAAAATGGGCAATGCCATCGCCAAACCATTGATGAGCCAGTTCATGTGCATTTACATTGACAAAATTCCTCTGCCACCACGCATGCGGGTCGATCAGCATATAATCACCGAAGACTGTGGATGTGGTCGTTTCCATACCTCCGTACATATAATCAATCACCGGGGCCTCGCGATATTGGGAATAAGGATAATTCACACCAAACTCTTTCTCGAAGAAATCGAACATCCTCCCGGTATATTTATAAGTCACCGCGACCTTGTCGGCCATACCCGAATAATACCAGAACTCCAAAGGCACTCCTCTCCCCGTCACCGAGGTTTGATAATCATAATCCCCGATAACCAGGGAAGTGGAAAAATACGGATGGTCCCTGAGCATCGCGTAATGCCATGTTTTTGTGCCATCGGGATTTGATACCACCCCCAGCCTCTCACCATTGGAAAATATTTTATACCTGCCGTCGAATGTAAAGAACATATCTGTTGTTACTCTCGATTCGATGTATGGCAACCAGTTATTCGGCCTGTGTGCCCAGATCGCTTTTCGTTTGCCTTCTTCCTCGGGCCTCCACCCGATGAAATAAATCGGGCCGGCCATTGGCCTGGCCTCATAGGATATACTGATGATATAAGTATTTCCCTTGACCACAAATGAATGACCTGATGCAGGACGGATCACCAGGTTAGGGCCGTTAAGCTTCCATGTGACCTGCATTATGCCTGATTCCATCTTGCCCCCGCTTCCTGCCCGGGCTTTTGGGGTTCCGTTATCCGCAGTCATCAAACTTACTTTGCTGATAACAAAATCAGGTGCGTTAATGCATATCGAATCAGTATGATAACGGTTTGCGACCACAGTAAGTTCGGCATTCCCGATCACCAGGTTTTCGGCGGGTTTGAAACGGATATCAGCCGTCACATGCTTTAATGATACGGGGAGATCAGGAGGATTTGAAGCCGGATCCTGGTAATAGGTCACGGTCTTGTCCTGAGAGAAAAGCTGGAACGCTGATAAAACAAAGGCCAGCAGGCTGAAATATTTTCGTAAAGTCATGAGATTCTATTTTTTTACCTTTGAGGCCTCATATTTTTATAATACTATGACCGCCCCCAAAAGTAATAAAAAGTCAAGAATGTCGCATATCCTGTCGGTGATCGACGGGCAGGAGCTGGAACGTCAGCGTCTTTCCCGCGAACTTCATGATGGCATCGGGCAGTCTATGGTCGCCATTAAAATGAAACTTGAAAGCCTCAGCTATATCCCTGAAAAAGAGATAAAGCCCCAGCTCGAAGGCATAAAGAGGCAGTTCGACCAGATCGTCGATGAGATCAGGAGGATCACTACCGACCTGATGCCTCCTGTACTGGAAGAATTCGGACTCGTTATTGCCTTGTTCAACCTTTGTGAGGACACCGGAAAGCACTCCTCAGTGAAGATTATATTTGAACATAAAGTCAGAACCGATGACTGGAATAAAAAGATTCAAACGTATCTTTACAGGATAGTCCAGGAAGCACTGAACAATATTATAAAACATTCAAATGCCGACCAGGCTTACATAAAATTACAGTACGATCATGACTTTATTTATCTCAGCATACAGGATAACGGCAAAGGGTTCAGGCCCCATGATTCCGGCAGCCAGGGCGGCCACGGACTTCATAACATGCAGGAAAGAGTCAAATTGCTTGGTGGAACACTGGACCTAAAAACGGCAGCAGGAAAAGGGACTCTGATACAGATTAAAGTTCCAAGATTTCTATAATGGAGACGATAAGAATATTTCTTGTTGAGGACCATGACCTGGTACGTGACGGGCTTAAAGCCCTGCTTACATCCATCCCCGATATTGCCATAATCGGCGAAGCCTCAACAGGTAACAGCCTGTTTGAGAAACTGAAGATAGTGCAGCCTGATATCATAGTCCTGGATATTTCCCTCCCTGATATTTCAGGCATTGAGATCACGAAAAGGCTGCGCCAGGAATATCCGCAGATCAGGGTACTGATACTGTCGATGTATACGCATGAAGACTTTGTAACCGGCGCTATCCGTTCAGGAGCCAAAGGCTACCTGCCAAAAAACACTTCAAGGGATGAACTGGTTAAAGCCATATACACCATTTACAGGGGAGAAGAGTTTTTCGGCGATACTATTTCAAAGATCCTTCTGAAGAGTTTTATACGTAATGCGGTGGAACATGAGGAACAGGAAGAAAAAACCCCTTTGAATCTGTCTTCCAGGGAACTGGAGATCCTTAAACTATATTCGGAAGGACTAAACAACAAGGGGATAGGAATGAAACTGAACATCTCAGTCCGTACGGTTGAAACCCATAAAAACCACATTATGAAAAAACTGGGGATAAAGTCACCGGTAGAAATGGTGAAATTTGCCATCCGTAATAAAATCATTAACCTCTAAAGCCTGAAAATGAAAGAGATAACCACCATCAAAGAGGTGAAACAATGGCTTAAACCATATCTTAAAAAAAATCTCAGAATCGGTTTTGTCCCCACGATGGGCGCCTTGCATGAAGGTCACCTCAGGCTTGTCAGACAATCAACGGCTGAAAACAACATCACTGTTTGCAGCGTGTTTGTGAATCCCATTCAATTCAACAACCAGGAAGACCTCTCAAAATATCCCCGGAATTTATCCCAGGATGCAAACTTACTGAGGAAAAGCGGTTGCGATATGATGTTTTGCCCGGGATTGGAAGAAATGTATCCTGGTGGCAGGATAGATAATGTTGAGCTTGAATTCGGTTTGCTTGATAAAATCATGGAAGGGAAATTTCGCCCGGGTCACTTCAGGGGTGTTGTTATCGTGGTTAACAAACTTTTTAATATCATCAGCCCCACGAACGCTTACTTTGGTAAAAAAGACTACCAGCAGCTTATGGTTATTAACCGGATGAAGGAGGCTCTTGGCCTTGCCGTTAACATTATAGCCTGCGAAACGGTGAGGGAAAATGACGGGCTGGCAATGAGTTCGAGAAATCTCCGCCTGACTATCGGTGAAAGGCAGGTTGCCCGTAAGATTTTCGAGGTGCTTTATAAAGTGAGGGAAAAGGGGACTAAAACACCTGTCTGGGAATTACGGGAATGGGCCATTAAAAAGATTCAGGAAGATTCGAGGTTCAGGGTTGAGTATTTTGAGATTGCCGACAGGGAAACCCTGATGCCGATTGAGAGCTGGGGGCAGAAAACCCAGGCGATTGCTCTTGCTGCTGTTTACCTAGGGGATGTAAGGCTTATCGACAATGTTGAACTTTTTTCGTAATTTTGCTGCATGATGCAGATTGAAGTCCTCAAATCCAAAATTCATCGTGCCACGGTCACCGATGCGAATATCAACTACGTGGGCAGCATTACCATTGATGAGAACCTGATGAAAGAAGCAAACCTGATCGAATTTGAGAAAGTTCAGGTACTGAACATCAATAATGGGGAACGTATTGAAACATACGTCATCAAAGGGAAAAAAGGAAGCGGAGTGATTTGCCTCAACGGGGCTGCTGCCCGCAAATTCCTGAAGGGAGACAAGGTAATTGTCGTGTCCTATGCTTACATGGACTTTGATCAGGCGAAAAAGTTTAAACCCTCTATCGCATTTCCTGACGATAAGAATAAGCTTTCTTCAAGAAAAAAGTAATAATCGATGACACAAACCCTGCCTGAAGCTTCCTCCCCGGGAAAGAAGATAATCACAGTTTTGAAATTCTCTTTTTTTCTGGGATTGGGATTAGTGATTATCTGGCTCTCATTGAAAGACCTTACAGCCGAAGAACGGGCTGAGATCATTCATTCTTTTAAGACTGCCAACTATTCCTGGGTCCTTCTTGCGATTATACTTGGCGTATTCAGCCATGTGATTCGCGCGGCACGCTGGGTCTTGTTCTTTGAACCCATGGGCTTCAAACCCAAACTTAAAACCACGTTTTACGCTGTAATGGTCGGTTATTTTGCCAATATGGCTTTTCCAAGGCTGGGTGAAGTGACACGTTGCGGCATCATGTCGAAATACGAAAAGGTCCCCTTTCAGAAAGCCCTGGGGACTGTGGTGACCGAACGGGCGATTGACATGCTCATTTTTTTCCTTCTGTTTCTGCTGATGTTTTTTACCCAGCTTCATACTATTAAGGAATACCTCAATCAGAACATGTATCCAAAGCTGGTAGCTAAATTCGGCGACCTGCACTACTCCCGCATGATTTTTCTTTTTCTTCTGGGTTTGTTGGTTTTGGTTGTTGGATTGTGGTATGCCGTGAGGAAAAAAGTGAAAGCTTCGAAGACATATCATAAGGTAACAAACCTTATCATCGGTTTCTGGGAAGGCCTGAAATCACTCAGCCAGGTTAAAAAACCCGGTCTTTTTATTTTTTATTCGTTGGTTATCTGGGTGTTATATTTTTTCATGCTTTATGTTATTTTCTTCTGTTTCGCTGAAACAAGCGGCCTTGGCCTCGGTGCAGGCCTGTCATCATTGGTCCTGGGCAGCGTGGGTATCATGATCACACCCGGCGGGATCGGTTTGTACCCGGCTATTATACAGGAAACCCTTTTGCTTTACGGCATTGCAAAACCAACCGGGCTGGCCCTTGGCTGGATCGCATGGACAGCACAAACGCTGATGATCCTTGTTTTCGGAGGAGTTTCATTATTACTTTTATCGATTAAACGGCCTGAGAATGGAAAAGCTTAAAATTGTTAAATCGAAGATCTTTACCTGGGATGAACTTCAGCGTCGGCTTGCCATCTGGAAGTTCCAGGAGAAAAAAATCGTCTTTACAAACGGTTGTTTCGATATCCTTCATCTTGGCCATATCGAGCTTCTTGGCAAAGCCAGGGAATTGGGGGATATTCTGATCGTCGGGATGAACTCTGATGAGAGCGTTCACCGCATCAAAGGTCCTCACCGTCCTGTAAACAGCCATCATGCCCGCGCTTTTGCACTTGCTGCTCTTGTATTCGTAGATGCAGTAGTCATGTTCGAAGAAGATACACCCTACGAGCTCATCCGTTTCATACAACCTGATGTCCTGGTCAAAGGCAAGGACTACGATGGTAAAGAGATCGTCGGAAGTGATGTTGTTAAAGCAGGAGGCGGGGAAGTTGTCACTATTGAACTTACAAAGGGGTATTCCACGACCCATACCATCGAAAAGGCACATAAGGTTCATTTGTAAGATCCTGCCATGGCGAAAGTCAAGACTGCATTTTTCTGCACAAGCTGCGGAGCCCAGCAAAGTAAATGGATGGGGAAATGCCCGGCCTGCGGGGAATGGAACACCCTCGTGGAAGAAGTAATCCAGAGGGAAGAAAAACGAACAGGCGTTTTAAGATCCGGCAGCCAGAGGCCTGGTCCAAGGTTAATCTCAGATGTCAGTTTTGAACATGAGCAGCGCATCAACACAAAGGATTCGGAGCTGAACCGTGTACTTGGAGGAGGTTTGGTGCCGGGTTCTCTCGTCCTGATCGGCGGGGAACCCGGGATCGGGAAATCCACCCTCATGTTACAGGTGGCCTTGAAATGCACAGGCCTGAAAATACTTTATATCAGCGGCGAAGAAAGTGAACAGCAGCTCAGAATGAGGGCCGAACGGCTCGGCATTGAAAACGAGAACTGTTTCATCCTTACTGAGACCAACACCCAGGCAGTATTCCAGCATCTTGAGCAGGTTCAGCCGGGGATTGTGATCATTGACTCAATCCAGACCCTGCAAACGGATATCATTGAGTCATCGGCCGGGAGTATCAGCCAGATCAAGGAATGTGCCGGTGAAATGCAGAAATATGCGAAGATCAGTAATGTTCCGGTTTTCCTGATCGGCCATATCACGAAGGACGGCAGCCTTGCCGGACCGAAGATCCTCGAACATATGGTCGATACCGTTCTTCAGTTTGAAGGCGACAGAAATTACGGCTATCGTATCCTCAGGTCCCTTAAGAACCGTTTCGGATCAACCTCGGAACTGGGGATTTATGAAATGCATGATTCAGGCATGAGGGAAGTTTCGAACCCTTCAGAAATACTTCTGAGCCAGCATGATGAAGAAGTGAGCGGGATAGCTATTGCAGCAATGGTTGAAGGATTGCGGCCTATGCTTATCGAAACCCAGGCCCTTGTTTCTACGGCAGTATACGGCACTCCCCAGAGGTCTACGACCGGTTTTAACGTCCGCCGCCTGAATATGCTTTTAGCCGTTCTTGAAAAACGCAGCGGGTTCAGGCTTGGGCATAAAGATGTATTCCTTAACATAGCCGGTGGTCTCGATGTGGAAGACCCTGCTATTGACCTTGCAATCGTTACAGCGATTCTTTCGTCAAACCAGGACGAACCGATCAGCACAAAAACCTGTTTTGCCGCTGAAGTAGGATTAAGCGGAGAGATACGTCCGGTGAACCGGATCGAACAAAGGATCTCTGAAGCGGAAAAACTTGGATTTGACCGTATCTTTATTTCGAGGTACAACTCCCGTTCTCTTGACCAAAGCAGGCATTCCATTGAGCTTATCCCGGTGAGCAAAGTACAGGAAGTATACAAAGCGTTGTTCCGATAAACCTGAACCTCGATGCGCCGTCACGATATTACCAGTGAAACAGAACTTCTTGACATCATCAGGAGATGCCAGGTATGCCATCTCGCCATGGTTGATGAAGAAGGTTTACCTTATACGATCCCCATGAATTTCGGGATCAGTGAGGGAGTTATCTATATGCACGGGGCACAGCACGGAAAAAAGATCAGCATCCTCAGAAAAAAGCCGTCGGTATGCATTAATTTCAGCACCGACCACCTGCTTCGTTACCAGAATGAAGGGGTGGCATGCTCCTGGAGTATGAAATACAGGTCGGTACTGGTTTACGGCAAAGCCGAATTCATTACCGGCCCCGACGAAAAGATTGCCGCTCTTAATATCATCATGGCCCAGTACAGCGACAAGATATTTAAATTTAATCCTCCATCTGTCCGGGAAGTAAGTGTATGGAGGATAGTGATTGATAAAATGGAAGGCCGGGCTTTCGGATATTAGGCCGGTTTGAAAATGTTTGTTATTTGAATAAACGTATTACTTTTGCCCGTCAATATTATTTCTGATGAAACCGAGAGAACGGCTTAGCACGACAGAAAGGATCAGGAAAGTTTTCGTTGGAGGCGCACGGGATCTCAAGGATGAGAACATCTTTGAAAAAGTCACGCTGGTTGCTTTAATGGCCTGGATAGGCCTGGGTTCCGACGGACTGTCATCATCCTGCTACGGTCCTGAAGAAGCTTACCGTGCCCTGGGCAATTATCACGGGATGACCATCTTTATCGCTCTTGCCGTGGTTCTCACAATTGCGATCATCAGCAGCAGTTATTCCCAGATCATCAAATTGTTCCCTTCGGGAGGCGGTGGCTACCAGGTTGCTGCGAAATTGTTGTCGCCCCGCATCGGGATGATATCGGGTTGCTCACTTATCGTGGACTACATCCTTACGATATCCATCAGCGTGGCCAGCGGCGTGGATGCCATATTCAGCAACTTCCCGGCATCGTTTCAGGTTTACAAGTTATGGACAACCCTGGGTATCATCCTGATACTCTTATTGCTTAACCTGAGGGGTGTGAAGGAATCGGTGATGTCACTCATGCCGATCTTTATCATTTTCCTGCTTACCCATGCCTTTGCCATCATTTATCCTATATTTTTTCATACGAGAGATTTCGTAAATCTTGTACCTGAAGCCGGCAGGGAGTTCCGCCAGGCAAGCAGCCAGATGGGAACCTTTGCCGTTCTTCTTATCCTTGCAAGGGCGTACAGTATGGGTGCCGGTACGTATACCGGTATCGAAGCTGTTTCCAATTCGATGGCCATACTAAAGGAGCCCAGGGTTAAAACAGGGATCCGGACCATGCGCCTGATGGCATTCTCACTGGGGATCACGGTACTCGGATTAATGGCAGCATACTCTCTCTTTCACCTGCATCATATCCCGGGTAAGACCATGAATGCCAACCTGCTTGAAGCTATGACGGCAGGATGGAACAGGTGGGTTGGCCAGACCTTTGTTATTATTACCCTGCTTTCTGAAGCAGCCCTGCTGTTTGTAGGAGCTCAGACCGGCTTCCTCGGGGGCCCGAGGGTGATCTCTAACATGGCCCAGGACAGCTGGTTTCCAAGGCGTTTCTCAGTCCTTTCCGACCGTTTGGTTACCCAGAACGGCCTTATTCTCATGGCAGTCGCCGCTTCATTCGTTCTACTGGTAACAGGCGGCAAAGTGACCACCTTGGTCGTATTGTATAGTATCAATGTGTTTATCACCTTTACCCTTTCCCAGGCAGGTATGGTCAGGCACTGGTGGCAGGTAAAGAAAAAAGAAGGGCACTGGATCCCGAAACTGCTAATCAATGGCCTGGGCCTCATACTGACAGTAAGCATATTGTGCACCGTGCTTTTTGTGAAATTCACTGAAGGAGGATGGCTTACGGTTCTTATAACATCCAGCCTTATCTTATTTGTCGTCAGGGTAAGAAGTCATTACGACAGGGCAGCCAAGCTTTTGAGCCGGCTCGACCATAAAATGTTCCGTCAGACTGAAGGAGCTATGGCGAGCTGGGAAAAAGCAAACAGGACCTATCCTGAATTTGACCAGGAATCACATACTGCCTGTATCTGCGTAACAGATTTCAATGGAATAGGCATCAATACCTTCCTGAAAATACGTGAGGATTTCGAAAATTATAAAAACTTTATATTCATTTCAGTTGGAATGGTGGATACAGGAAACTTCAAAGGTGAAGAGGAGCTTCAGAACCTTGAAGACAACGTGATCTACACCCTCAAAAAGTATGAAGATCTTGCCCGGGCCTATGGCTGTTTCGCCGACAGCTACTATGCGCTGGGTACAGACGTGGCTGATGAAGTAAAGGAATTATCGAAAAAAGTAGTGCATAAATATCACCGGGTGATTTTCTTTGTAGGCAATGCCATTTTTGCCCGGCCTTCATCCCTTACCCGGATGCTTCATAACCAGACCCAGATCACCCTCCAGAACCGTCTTGCACATAAAGGATTCATGATGGTTCTCATACCTGTTAAGCTCACTCAGACTGAATAGGTTCAAACTATGTTTAAACATAGTACTTTTGCCGGTCAATTTCATTTACCATGAAACCGCGAGAAAGGTTAAGTACTACCGAAAGAGTTCGCAAGGCCTTCGTTGGGAAAGCAAGGGATCTGAAGGATGAGAACATTTTTGAAAAAGTCACTCTCGTCGCGATCCTGGCCTGGGTAGGACTGGGTTCCGATGGTTTATCTTCTTCCTGTTACGGCCCTGAAGAGTCCTACCGCGCACTGGGGCAATACCATGGAATGACCATCTTTATCGCCCTTGCTGTTGTCCTTACCATTTCGATTATCAGCAGCAGTTACTCCCAGATCATCAAGCTTTTTCCATCGGGGGGTGGGGGTTATAAGGTGGCGACAAAGCTGCTGAATCCAAAGCTTGGAATGATCTCGGGCTGCGCACTGATCGTTGATTATGTGCTGACTATTGCCATCAGCGTCGCCAGCGGGGTGGATGCTATTTTCAGCAATTTCCCTGCGGCTTACCAGCATTATAAACTGACTGTAACTGTATTCTTTATCCTCCTCCTCCTGTTGGTGAACCTCAGGGGGATCAAGGAATCAGTATTCTCCCTGATGCCGATTTTTATAATTTTCCTGCTGACCCATGCATTTACCATCGTTTATCCCATTATATTTCATACGAGGGATTTTGTAAACCTTGTCCCGGATGCAACCCGGCAGTTTCACCAGGCAAGCAGTAATATCGGAACTTTCGCAGTCCTTATCATTCTTGCGAGGGCATACAGCATGGGGGCTGGTACCTATACCGGTATTGAAGCTGTTTCCAACTCAATGGTGATCCTGAAGGAACCAAGGGTCAAGACCGGGATTGCCACGATGCGGCTGATGGCTTTTTCCCTGGGAATCACTGTTCTCGGCTTACTTGCCGCGTATTCTTTATTTCACCTGAAGCATGTCCCTGGCAAAACGATGAACGCCAACCTTCTTGAAGCCATGACGGCTGGCTGGCACAATTGGATTGGCCGGCCTTTTGTAGTTATTACCCTGCTTTCTGAAGCGGCTCTGCTTTTCGTTGGTGCTCAAACCGGGTTCCTGGACGGCCCGAGAGTTATTTCCAACATGGCCCAGGACAACTGGTTCCCCAGAAGGTTCTCTGTGCTCTCCGACCGCCTGGTGACCCAGAACGGACTGATCCTGATGGCTGTTTCCGCTTCCTTTATCCTTCTGATAACCGGGGGTGATGTCACCACCCTGATCGTTTTATACAGTATCAATGTATTTGTGACTTTTTCCCTGTCCCAGGCAGGAATGGTGAGGCATTGGTGGCAGGTAAAAACCAGGGAACAATCCTGGATCCCGAAACTCCTGATCAACGGTCTTGGCTTTCTGCTAACGATGAGCATCCTGTTCACCGTGGTATTTATCAAATTCGGTGAGGGCGGCTGGCTGACAATACTGATAACATCAAGCCTTGTTTATTTCGTCATGATGGTGCGCCGTCATTATGATAAAGCCGCCATGATGATCAGCAAACTCGACCTTAAAATGTTCAGGCAGGTCGAAGGGGCCATGCTGGGATATGAACGCTCCAAAAGGGATGCTCCGGATTTTAATCCTGAAACCAAGACAGCCTGTATCTGCGTCCAGGATTTTAACGGAGTTGGCATTCATACATTTTTAAAGATACGGGAGGATTTTGAAAAGTATAAAAACTTTATCTTTATATCGGTGGGGATGGTCGATGCCGGTAGTTTCAAGGGTGAGGCCGAACTGCTAAACCTTGAGGAAAATGTGAAATACAACCTGAGAAAATATGAAGACCTTGCGAGGGCATACGGATGTTTTGCCGACTCTTATTATTCGGTTGGGACTGATATTGCTGATGAGGTGAAGGAGCTTTCGAAAAAAGTCGTCAGTCAATATAATAAGGTCATATTTTTCATCGGAAATGCGATCTTTGCAAGTCCCACTTCCCTAACCCGCATGCTTCACAGCCAGACCCAGCTCACCCTTCAGAACCGCCTTGCACATAAAGGATTCGTCCTGGTAATGATCCCTATCAAATTAACCCCGACAGACTAATTTGCAAACTATGGATTTCAAAGATTATTACAGCCTTCTGGGCATTTCAAAAACAGCCAGTGCAGATGAGATCAAAAAAGCGTACCGCAAACTGGCAGTAAAATACCATCCGGATAAAAATCCGGGGAATAAACAGGCCGAGGAAAAATTCAAAGCGATGGGTGAAGCCTATGAAGTGCTTAAAGACCCTGAGAAAAGGAAAAAGTACGACACCCTCGGATCGAACTGGAAACAATACGAACAGGCTTCAGGAGGCGGAGCCGATTTCAGCCAGTGGGCAAGACAGGGAGGTGGGAAGAACTATTCCCGTACTTATAGTGCCGAAGACTTCGAAGGATCGGATTTTTCAGATTTCTTCAATTCGTTTTTCGGGGGAGGCTATGGACCTGATTTTGGAGGAGGACAAGGAAGCCAGGGAAGGGGACGATCGGGGGGAAGACCTTCTAAAGGCCAGGATCATGAAGCCACTCTTGAAGTGTCCCTTGAAGGCGCGTACATGGGGTCAAAGCGGATGATCACCCTTCAGGATGAGCAGATCAGTGTAACTATTCCACCGGGTGTCTATGACGGACAAATCCTGAGAGTTAAAGGTAAAGGCACCCAGGGCCGGAGGGGTGGTGAACCAGGCGACCTGTATATGCATGTCAGAATCCTGACTGATCCTGTATTCGAAATAAGAGGGCATGACCTCTATTGCGACATCCTTGTTCCTTTGTATGTGGCAGTTCTTGGAGGTGAGGTGAGCGTTCATCCGCCGAAAGGCAGCGTTACGATGAGAATTCCGAAAGAAACCCAGAACGGGAAGGTCCTTCGGATGAAAGGCCTCGGTATGCCGGTATACAGGAAGAAAAATGAATTCGGCGACCTCTATCTTAAAATTATTATTGAGATACCCCAGAACCTCAGTCCCAGGGAGATCGAGCTGTTCTCCCAGCTTGCTTTATTAAGGCATTAAAATTTCCATATACTTTTTGCTTCTTCCTTTCGTTTTTGATTTGACAAATCTAAACGTAAAGCTTCATTCTCATGAACACTAAAAATATCATTTCAAAAACACTATTCATTCTGCTTGTTTTATTCATTGTTGTCCCTTCCGTTAAAGCGCAGAATGGCCCAATGGATCCTATGAAGGAAGATACATGGCTTCTGAATGCCGGGTTTGGAGCCGGGACTCCCTTCTTCGGCAACGGAAACGGATTCGGCCCTGCGGCTAAATTTTCGTTTGAGAAAGGGATGTGGAAAGCCGGCCCCGGCGTTATTACACTGGGTGCCGAAGTCACTTTTTCATATTTCTGGAATTCATACGGGGATGGATGGCATGAGAACTGGTTCAACTTCATTATGGGAGCAAGGAGCGCCTACCATTACGGATGGGAAGTCAGGGGCCTTGACACCTATGCAGGAATTCCTCTTGGGTTCGGATTATGCATGAACAGTCATGACGCCAATGGCGGGTATCATACAGCAACTCCGGTCTATCCGTATTTCGGCGTTTTTTTAGGAGCTTCGTACTTCTTCACCCCTCAGTTTGGTGTTTACGGAGAGTTCGGATATAATTCAACCTATGGAAATATAGGACTGGTGTTTAAGCTGGATTAATTCCCTGCCTCTGCAAGGATAATATATAGATCGTGATCCCTGCCGTAAACCAGCCCAGCAGGCAACCTGCTACAGCTCCGCTCAGTAAATCAAAGGGATAATGCACACCCAGATATAGCCTTGTATAGGTCATCAGCGCCGCCCATGTGATCATTAAAAGGTAAAGGTACCTGTATCTTTTCTGAAATAAAACAATGAGGAACACGGCCAGGGCAAAGGTGTTGGAAGCATGTGCCGAGTAAAAACCAAGTTCTCCGCCCCTGTATTCCTTAACCAAATGAACCCGCCCTGCCAGTGCCGGTTCATGAGAAGGCCTTAAACGTTTCACATCATTTTTTACCAGGTTTGATAACTGATCGGAGATTGTCATCATGAGTGCCACTGCAACCAGGACCTCAATGGTTTTCAGGCGGAAAGTCTTAATAACGAGGCCGAGAAGGAAAAAATAAAGAGGTAACCAAACAATGCCGTTGCTGGCCCAGTACATTACAGGATCCAGCCAGGATGCATGAAGCCCGTTCAGGGCCAGGAACAGGGAACGGTCGGCAGAGAGAAGTTTTTCCAGCATCGTACATCACTTGTTCAAGGCATCCCAAAGCATTCCCTTCAGCTTCATCAATCCAGCCTTCTTAATAGATGAGATGAATACAATGGGAATATCCTCCGGAAGTTCTTTTTTCAGTTCACTGATGATCTCCTCATCGGCAAGATCGGATTTGGTGATCGCCAGAAGCCTTGATTTATCTAACAGTTCGGGATTGTACATCTCCAGCTCATTCAGCAGTATCCTGTATTCGTTGCGGATATCATTGCTGTCGGCGGGAATCATGAACAGCAGGACCGAGTTCCTTTCAATATGTCTCAGGAACCTTAAACCAATTCCTTTCCCTTCATGAGCTCCTTCGATGATACCCGGTATATCGGCCATCACAAACGACTTCTTGTCGTGGTAACTTACCATCCCCAGGTTCGGCACAAGTGTTGTAAAAGGATAGTCTGCGATCTCAGGTTTTGCAGCCGATATGACCGATAACAATGTGGATTTCCCGGCGTTGGGGAATCCTACGAGGCCGACATCGGCCAGCAGCTTTAACTCCAGCACCTTCCAGCCTTCTGATCCGGGTTCTCCGGGTTGTGCATATCTGGGAGCCTGGTGGGTTGCCGATTTAAAGTGGTCGTTACCAAGGCCTCCCCTTCCTCCGGGAACTAGGATATGGGTCTGACCATCTTCGGTGATCTCGCATTCGAACGCCATGGTCTCAGCATCCCTCGCCACAGTCCCCAACGGCACTTCTATGATTACGTCCTTGCCGAAGGCCCCTGTTTGAAGGCTTTTGGCCCCGTTGACCCCGTGACCTGCACGGATATGTTTCGTGAATTTGAGATGCAGTAGTGTCCAGAGCTGATCATTCCCTTTCAGGATAACATGGCCTCCCCTGCCTCCGTCACCTCCGTCGGGACCTCCGTGGGCAGTGAGCCGGGTTCTCAGGAAATGCTTCGAACCGGCACCTCCATTCCCGGAAGCACAGAAGATTTTTACATAATCGACAAAATTCGATTCGGACATAAATGTCTCATTTTATAGGATAATCATTTCCTGATGGCCCTGCAAAGACTTTCAAAGATATCGTCAATTCCTCCGACGCCATGAACTTCCGTATAGATGCCCTTTTCCAGGTAATACTGCTGAAGCGGTTTCGTATGTTTATGGTATTGTACAAGCCTGTTCTTGATGACTTCTTCCGTGTCGTCAATACGGCCCTGTTCCAACGCCCTGTTTAACAGGCGTTTTACCAGTTCTTCCTCATTCACCTCAAGCGAGATCACCTGATTTACAGGATGATTCAACCGGTTCAACAACTTGTCGAGTTCATGGGCCTGGTTCAGGGTGCGCGGAAATCCGTCAAACACAAAACCATCAGCATTCACATGCTTGAGAAAAACAGTATTGATAATTTCAATCAGCAGTTCATCGGAAACCAGGTGCCCGGCTTCCATTACGGCTTTTACCTGCAGGCCAAGCAGACTGCCCTGGCTGACCTCTGCGCGAAGTATGTCGCCTGTTGAAACATGGTTCCAATTGTACTTTTTTGCAATCTTCACTGCCTGGGTGCCTTTGCCTGCTCCCGGTGGTCCGAATAAAATCAGATTAAACATTTCCTTTTTTTATTTATTTAATTATACATCAGATTCATCCAGTTGGTAAATATCAGGAAAATTACGACCCGCACCATCATAATCCAGTCCATACCCTACAACAAAAAGATTCGGGATCTCTAATCCGCAGTAATTGATTTTAAAATCTTCCCTGAAAGATTCTTTCTTGAAACAAAAACATGCAATACTGACACTGGCAGGCTCGTATTGTTTGAGGTCATTAAGCAGATTTGCGATAGTAAAGCCGGTATCAACGATATCCTCAGCGATGATGATATCACGGCCTTTGATCTTCTCGTTCAGTCCTATCAGCCTGCTGATTTTTTCACTGCTTTCGAGCCCATGATATGAAGCATACTTTACAAACGAGATTTCACATTGGACCTGCAGCTTCCTGACCAGGTCGGAAGTAAAAATAAAGGCCCCGTTGAGTATGCCCAGAAAGAGAGGGGTCTTACCGGCGTAATCAACGTCAATACGGCCGGCGATAGCGCATACAATTTCATCTATCTTTTCCTTTCTCAGATAAAGGCGGAAGAATTTATCCCTGACCTTTATACGAGAGGTGTTATCAAGTGACATTACCATAAAACAAAGTTAGCAATATTCTGTTTTTCTGGCTAATTTTGCAAAAAACGAAATAGTATGCAAGCATTGGTAAGTATCATCATGGGCAGCACTTCGGACCTCCCCGTGATGGAAGCCGCGGCAAAATTCCTGAACGATATGCAGGTCCCGTTTGAGATCAATGCCTTATCGGCCCACCGCACGCCTGAAAAAGTTGAAGAGTTTGCAAAAGGAGCCTATCAGCGGGGTATCCGTGTGATCATTGCGGCAGCCGGGATGGCAGCCCATTTGCCGGGTGTGATTGCTGCAATGACCTCTGTCCCCGTGATCGGAGTACCGGTTAAAGCTTCCCTCGAGGGGCTCGATTCCTTGTTTGCTATAGTCCAGATGCCCCCGGGAATCCCGGTTGCGACAGTGGGGATAAATGCAGCGCTGAATTCTGCAGTCCTTGCCACTGAGATACTTGCGGTTTCAGACCCCGGCCTTCACCAGAAGCTAATAAAATTCAAGGAAGACCTGAAGAATAAGATCGTAAAGGCCAATGAAGAACTGGCCCAGGTAAAGTACGATTATAAGGTCGGTTAAATCTTCCTGGCGAGCATCAGCCCGTCGCGGAAGGGGAGAAGCAGGTTTTCAACCCTTTCATCTTTCCTGACAAATTCATTATATTCAATGATCCCCACTGTGTCTTTATCGGCCTTTCGCGCCGATAATACTTTTCCATCCCACAGGGCATTATCGGCAATGATCCAGCCACCCTTTCTGACCATCGGAAAAACCATCTGATAATAATTAAGGTAGTTCGGTTTGTCGGCATCGATGTATACCAGGTCCCAGGTTTCGCTCAGAGTTGGAATTATTTTCAGGGCCTCTCCAAAATGCAGAGTAACCTTGTTTTCAACGCCGGCTTCCTTCAGATATTTCCGGATAATTGTTTCCTGTTCCGGGTTGACCTCTATCGTATGTACCATCCCTTCCGAACCCAGTGCAAGGTTGATTGCAGAGTAGCCTGTGAAGGTGCCGATTTCAAGCACTTTCTCAGGGTTTATCATCCTGCAGATGAAACGCAGCAATGTTCCCTGCATCGAACCTGAAATCATGCGCGGGTAAACCTGGGTCAGATGGGTTTCACGGTTAAGTTCAGCCAGGAAAGAAAGTTCAGGGCTTGAATTCAGTTTGCAATAATTTTCGATTTCTTCAGGGATCATCAATGGGCAGTATTATTTCCTGCTTTCAATAAGAATATCCAGAAGGTTAATCGCTGCTTCAGAGATCACAGTCCCGGGTCCGAAAATTGCAGCCGCGCCTGCTTTGTACAGGAATTCGTAATCCTGGTGAGGAATCACACCTCCGACTATTACCAGTATGTCCTCCCTGCCTAGCTTTGAAAGTTCCTGTATAACCTGGGGTACGAGTGTCTTATGCCCGCCGGCAAGGCTTGAGACGCCTAAAATATGTACATCGTTCTCTACCGCCTGCCTGGCGGCTTCGCCCGGGGTCTGGAAAAGGGGTCCTATATCCACGTCAAATCCTATATCTGCATAGCCTGTCGAGACAACCTTGGCTCCCCGGTCGTGGCCGTCCTGTCCCATCTTCGCGATCATGATCCTGGGCCTGCGGCCTTCGATCTCTGCAAATTTATCAGCCAGGGCACGTGCCTTATTGAATGCTTCATTGCTGCCCGACTCCGAAGAATATACTCCTGAAATACTACGGATCACTGCTTTATACCTCCCAAATACTTTTTCTAATGAAAATGAAATTTCACCCAGGCTTGCACGCTTGCGTGCCGCGTCGATAGAAAGCTCCAAAAGGTTTCCTTCCCCTGATTCAGCAGAACGGGTAAGTGCATCGAGGGCTTTCTGAACCTCCTCATTATTCCTTGAAGCCTTTAGCTGTTCCAGTCTCCTGATCTGAGACTCCCTCACCGCCGAATTATCCACTTCAAGGATAGCAATGGGAGCTTCCTTCTGAAGACGGTAGAGGTTCACCCCGATAATTTTGTCCTTGCCGGAATCAATACGCGCCTGTTTTCTCGCTGCGGCTTTTTCAATCCTCATTTTCGGAATGCCCGTTTCAATGGCTTTTGCCATGCCTCCCAGTTCCTCAACTTCCAGAATAAGGTTCCAGGCTTTGTGAGCTATTTCATGGGTGAGGTATTCCACGTAGTACGATCCTGCCCAGGGGTCCAGAGACCGGCATACCTGTGTCTCTTCCTGTATGTACAGCTGTGTATTTCTCGCAATACGTGCCGAAAAATCAGTAGGCAAAGCGATTGCTTCATCCAGGGAATTTGTATGTAACGACTGGGTGTGGCCCAGCACCGCTGCAAGCGCTTCAATACATGTCCTGGCGACATTATTGAAAGGATCCTGTTCAGTCAGACTCCATCCGGATGTCTGGGTATGAGTACGCAGGGCCATCGATTTCGGATTCTTCGGGTTGAATTGCTTTACCAGCTTGGCCCAGAGCATGCGACCTGCACGCATTTTGGCAATTTCCATAAAGTGGTTCATCCCGGCTGCCCAGAAAAATGAAAGCCTGGGTGCAAAAGAATCGATATCCATCCCTGCATTGATCCCTGTCCGCAGATATTCAAGCCCGTCGGCAAGGGTATAGGCCAGTTCGATGTCGCAGGTTGCACCGGCTTCCTGCATATGATAACCACTGATGGAGATGGAATTGAATTTTGGCATGTTCCGGGCCGAAAATTCGAAAATATCAGCAATGATTTTCATCGACGGAGACGGAGGATAGATATAGGTGTTTCTTACCATGAACTCCTTCAGGATGTCATTTTGTATTGTACCATTCAGGTCGGCCAACGGGATGCCCTGTTCTTCCGCTGCAATAATATAAAATGCAAGTACCGGAAGAACCGCGCCATTCATAGTCATCGAGACCGACATTTTTCCAAGCGGGATCTGGTCAAAAAGGATCTTCATATCCTCCACGCTATCAATGGCAACCCCGGCTTTACCGACATCCCCGAAAACCCTGGGGTGATCGGAGTCATAACCGCGATGGGTGGCAAGGTCAAAAGCGACAGATAACCCTTTCTGCCCTGCAGCCAGGTTCCTGCGATAAAAGGCATTGGACTCTTCTGCAGTGGAAAAACCAGCGTACTGCCTGATGGTCCAGGGGCTCATCGCATACATCGCAGAGTATGGCCCGCGAAGAAAAGGAGGAATACCGGCAGCATAATTCAGATGCTCCATACCAGCTAAATCCTTTGAAGTATAAAGGGATCTGACAGGGATCTGTTCAGCGGTCATCCAGGGTTCCCTATTGGCATCACTGCCCCGGGGACTTTTATTACCTTCAGCTTTTATTTCCGATCTGAAGTCGATGCCAGTAAAATCAATTCTCATTGTAGCTTTTGTAGTTAATTTAGTCTTAAAATGATATTCCAAAGACAAGAAATACTTTCTGGGCAACCGGATTGGTTATCAGGGATGCCTGAACAGGCAAACCGTAAGATTTTGTTATTGGAATGCTTCTCCTGGCTGTGATCCCGACATTGGTAAAACCGGCTTTAGGTCCATACCAGCTTCCGCCGAAAGGAGTGCCGCCTGCAAAGAAATTAATGTCTATTTTATGGAAAGTAAGCGGGTAAGACAATTCCAGATAAGTTGAAAAGTTATTCTTGTTCACATTACTGTATGCTCCTAAAGTATCCTTTGCTTTATCGCTGCCGTAAACAACCGTTCCGGCAAAGAATTTAATCGGGAACTTCTCCGGCCCGCTAAAAGCTATTGAAACTTCAAATGCATGACCGGTTGTTTTCTTATCATAGTTAAAATACTGGTAATTCTGAAGACCAGTGTAATCCGGATCCAGGCCGTTCGGAACAAAATAATCAAAGAACATGAATGTAAACCATTTCAGGGTGTACGACAAATACAAATCTAGTTCTGTATAGTTCCCCATGTTAACTGAAACCGTATCATTGATCATTATCCGGTTAGAAGCAAAGGAATAAGATCCCCAGGCCCCGAGATTAAGTCCCCTCCAGCTCAAATAAATACTGGGCTGAATAGCCGGAGAATTTCCAAAGTCGAACCCTCTCCAGATATAACGGCTCATGATATCCGCCCCGAAATTCAAAGTAAGTGCTTTGTCGTTTACAGATTCCTCGGCTTCTTTCTGAACCTGCTCATCCTGCGCATAAAGGTTGTGCAATAAAACAGAACAGCTGAACAGTATGAGAAGCAGTTTCTTCATGTGATCTATGTTAAACATTTAAAGCGCGGACAAGTTCCGACTGCCTGAAAGGCTTGCTGATATAATCATCCATGCCTGAAGCAATACATCGATCCCTGTCTTCTTTTGTGGTAGATGCCGTCAGTGCAACAATCTTTATCCTTTTCCTTGCCGCACCAACCAATATGTCTTCCCGTTCTAATTTTCGTATGAGCCTGGTGGCCTCAATACCATCCATGTCGGGCATTTCCACATCCATCAGGATAATATCATATTCGTCCGTTTTAAATTTATCGACGGTCTGTATGCCGGTTTCGGCCAAAACAACAGTATGCCCAAAGCTTTCAAGGGTTTTAATTGCGACTTTCTGGTTGATCTTATTATCTTCTGCAAGCAGGATGCTAAGGGCTTTCTGCTTACGGAATTCTCTCTTCCCGGCATATTTCGCGATGATCCTGATAAGTTCTTCCGGCTGGAAAGGTTTAGCCACGTAATCATCCATCCCCACCTCAAGAAAACGTTCTTTGTCGCCTTCAACTGCATACGCAGTAAAGGCAACAATATAGGAATGCCCCCTGTTCGGGTTGTTTCGTTCGATCTCACGGATCTTTTCCGTAGCCTCAAGGCCGTCCATTACCGGCATCCTTATATCCATCAGGATGATTTCATATTCTTTTTTCTCAAACATGCGAATGGCAACCCTTCCGTTTTCGGCGATCTCAAGATTGGTAAATCCCTCCTTCCCCAGGGAAGCCTGTGCGACCCTCTGGCTGATATAATTGTCTTCGACAAGAAGGATAGAAATATTTTTAATATCGTCTTTCTGCTTTTCCTGTTCAAGTTTATCGAGTTCGACCTTCAACATTTTTTGAAATACTGCGGTAAACCAAAAAACAGACCCCTTACCTTCTTCGCTTTCAACACCTATCTCACCGCCCATCAGTCTCACCAGGTCATATGAAATTTTAAGGCCCAAACCAGTACCCCCATATTTTCTTGTGGTTGATACATCGGTCTGGGAAAACTCCTTGAACAATTTTTCGCGGCCCTTAACCGAGATGCCGAGGCCGGTGTCGACAACCCGGCACTTCACCATCATCTGAACCTCATTCTGCCAAACCGGTTCAATTGAAATGCTGACACTTCCTTCATTCGTGAACTTGATGGCATTATTAGCCAGGTTCATTACGATCTGTTTTAACCTCACCGGGTCACCTTTTATAAGATCCGGCAGGTCAGATGAAATAGTTAGAAATAGTTTCAACCCCTTTCCTTCAGATCTTGTATGAAGCATTTTAACCACTTCTTCAAGGTTATGCCTCAGATTAAAGGAGATATTTTCAATCTCGACCTGACCAGCTTCAATTTTGGAGAAATCTAAAATATCATTGATAATCGACAGAAGATTGTTGCCCGAAATGTCAATGATGTCAAGGTACTCTTTCTGTTCATCAGTAAGTTGTGTTTCCTTCAGGATGTTTGTCATTCCTATCACTCCATTCATCGGAGTCCTGATCTCATGGCTCATGTTTGCCAGGAAAATGGATTTCGCACGACTTTCTTTCACAGCAGTTTCCTTCGCGATCTTTAGTTCCTCCGACATTTCTTTTCTTTCACTGATTTCCTTTTGAAGTTCTTCTGTTCTCGACTGAACTATTTCTTCAAGATCGGCTTTATAATCCTCCAACTGCTTTTCGGCATGTTTCCTTTCCAATATTTCAGTTTCAAGGATACGTGTATTCTTTTTATAGTATTTTGAAAGAAAATAAAAGAAGGGTGAAACTATCAGAAGAAAAAATGCGGCCCGCATAATAAAATACGGGATCCGGGAAATGATAAGCGCTCTAATATAGGTCACATCCATATCGGCACCCAGGAGGTAGCGATTACCTCCCGGAGACGTTTTCGAGATGATGGCACTTTCAAATTTACCCCAGCGGTCCTCTGAAGTTTCGTAAGTAGGTTTGCCGGAATTAAGGGTCTGTATAAACTCCTTTGTGGCTTCGGGATACACCTGCCAGTATGTTGGCAGTTTCTGTTTCGTAAACTCTTCGTCTTTCGCGCTTGATGCAATAAAATAAACTTTACCATTCCGCACGACAGTGGCATAAAGATATGTCAGGCCGGCTGTTTTTGCATGTTTGGAGAGTGTTATAATATTTTTCAAATGCTCTGCCTCACTGATCTTTCCTGAATCGGAAGCCCTGTCAAAGAAGTTGGAATCGAGAATCGTATTAATATTGGAAGCTGCAATAACAAGCCTGTGGTCTACATCGGAAATAATCCTGTTTTGTTCGGAATAAATGGTAAAAAGGATATAAAGACCCACCAGTACGATATAGATCAGGAATGGGATGATTAAAACCTTGAAAAAGCCTTTCTTATTCACGCGTCCGCCTTTTTTGGAATAGTTTTCTTTTATAACTGAAGTATCCTGATTAGTTCGTCTATTTCAATGGGTTTATTCATATAAAAATCCATCCCGCTCTCAAAAAATTTACTCCGGTCATCTTCAAATGCATTCGCAGTGATGGCAATGATCTTTACCCGTTTACGCTGAGCTGAAGGTCTTGCAGCCTCCAGTTTACGTATCTCTCTTGTTGAAGTCAGACCATCCATGACCGGCATCATGATATCCATTAAAATAGCATCATAGGTGTTTTCTCTGAATTTATCCAGTGCAATCTGACCGTCGGTTGCAGAATCAACCTTATGGCCTAATCTTGTGAGTGCAGCTGTGATAAGCCTCAGGTTAATTGCGTTGTCTTCAACTACAAGAATCACCAGTTTTTTTTCATTAGTGCCGGTATTGTTCATGCTTTGGTTCTGATCCATAAAATTCCTGATATTTAAATGTTATTTTAATGGGATACCCATTTGGTTACTCAGCTTTTTCAGGCTTTCAGGCAGGTTACTGCGCAAATGTATAAAATCATCCACGCCAGCCTTTTTAAGTGCGTCAATCTTTTCCTTTGGATAGCCCGCAACAATAGCTATCAAAGCTGGTATAGCACTTTTTAATGCAGGGACAGCCCTGACCGCAAGGTCTTCATATTCTTCGTCAGAACTGCAGAACACTATAATATCCGGAGCTTTCCCGATTGCCGCTGCAATACCCTCTTCAACAGTATCAAATCCCGGATTGTCAATAACAGAAAAACCAGCACATCCGAAGAAATTCGTTGCAAAACCTGCTCTTGCCCTCATCATTGACAGATTCCCGTATGTGAAAAGGAAAACTTCAGGCCGGCGGTTCCCTTTGCTGACAAACTCTTCAGTAGAAAGCCTGAGTTCTTCAATGGTCCCGGACAAACGCATAGGGCGTAGTTTTTTATACGTCCCGGTATTTTTTTCATCATCACGGGAAAAAACCTGCACCTTATCAAGCATCATCTCTTTTAATTCAGGAAACTGGTTGGTGCCGATCAGAACAGATTTTCTCAAAGCCATGTCTGCCATCTTCTGATCGCGATTTTTTTCTATCTCGTCCTGGACAAAGCCGGATTTCACAGCTTCTATCATTCCTCCCATTCCTTCAACTTTCCTGAACAGGTTCCAGGCGTTCTGAGCCAGGCTGTCGGTAAGTCTTTCGATATAATATGCTCCTGAAGCCGGGTCACTGATCCTGTTCAGATATGATTCTTCCCTGAAGATGAGTTGCTGGTTCCTGGCTATTCTGAAAGAAAAATCATCAGGCTGGCTGAAAGGCATATCAAAGGGCCCTATGGCTAAAGAGTCTGTCTGACCAATGGCAGCTGACATTCCTTCCGTTGTCGTTCTGAGCATATTTACATATGGATCATATATGGTCTTGTTCCAGGCAGCAGTGGAAGAATGGATAAACATTCTCAATGATTCCGGGTTTTTATTGGCATATTGCTCAATAATTTTTGCCCATAAAATCCTGGCGGCCCTCAGTTTGGCGATCTCCATGAAATAATTTGGCCCGCAAGCAAAATGAAACAGTACTTTCGGCGCCAGAAAGTCAACTGAGAATCCTTTATCTGTAAGAGAAGAAATATATTCATTCGCTGCTGAAAGACTGAAGCCCAGTTCCTGAACCAATGTTGAACCGGAGTTCTGAAAATACTGACCATTGACTGCTATTGACCTGAACAATGGCAAACGTTTGCTAATGGTATTCAGAAGGTATTCGGTTTCTTCAATGTTATTATTGAAATTGATATAAAACTCCCCATGAAGCAGCAAATAGCTCAGAGGGTCAAAGTTTATCCCGCCCCTCACCACCTCACTGTTCAGATGCCTGGCGCTTAACTCATACAAGAAAAGTTCAAGTGTGAGAGGATACGATTTTGAACTGATGAAATAGATCCATGTTTTTGTCAGATCTATCCCCTGAAGCAATGCGGACATCTGTTTGAATGTCGTTACTTCCGTGGCATTGAGGCCGACGGCATCAGCACCGTGTTCAACAGCTTCAAGTGCAAAACGATTGGCATTTCCGATATCTCCCGTCAGAATATCCTGGCGCAGTATCCAGTTGTTATCACTTCCGGTATTGAAGATCTGCGGTTGCTTTTCTTTCAGCCGTTCAATATATTCAAGGCCCTGCAAATCTTCGGCACGGTAATATGGTTTCACCTGGATCCCTTCTTCAGTATTCCAGATAAGCTTTTTATTATAATCAGCTCCCTTCAGATCTGTAACGATCTTTTTCTCCCATTCCGAAGTAGGGACCTGGGGGAATTCGCTGAATAATTTTTCATTCTGTTCGTTGCCGGTCATGTGTTCAGGTAAGATCAGTTTCCCGTTTGATGGGTTTAATTCTAAGTAAAGGTAAGCAAATTTATATAATTTGAAGAAGCAGTTTACATTCCTCATCGTAAAAATATTGATCTGTGTTTTCAGGCATTTTCTTTATTAACTTTACAAAAAAAAGATATGATAATCTCTGTCAGTGGCGCGGGAGGATTTATCGGCACAGCACTAAAAAGGGCTTTCAATGAAAAAGGCTGGACCACAAAATCCATCAACAGGGAATCGTTCAGCATGGGAGATGATGAATTCAGAGAATCAAAAATTGAAGACTGTGATGTAGTCATCAATCTTGCCGGAGCTAATATCTCAAGAAGATGGAATGAGAGTTATAAAAAAGAGATAGTCGACAGCCGTATTGTAACTACCCGCAAGATTGTATCTTCCATCCTGAGCTCTTCGAACAAACCAGGGCTTCTGATCTCTGCCTCTGCCGTCGACATTTATGATAGTGTGAATACACATGATGAAAGCAGTTCTTCCTATGCCGGTGGTTTCCTTGGAAGTTTATGCAAGGAATGGGAAAAAGAAGCATTGGCTGCATCCGGCCTTATCAGAGTTGCCTTACCAAGAATGGGACTGGTTTTAGGAACCGATGGAGGAGCACTGGAGAAAATGTACCCTCTTTTCAGTTTCGGGCTGGGTGCAAAAATCGGTAAAGGTGATCAATGGCTCTCATTCATCCATATTAAAGACCTTGTAAGAGCATTTATTTTTATTATTGAAAACAATTCAATAAGCGGACCGGTTAACATCGTCAGCCCTTATCCTGTCACGAATGCGGAATTCAGTTCAACTTTTGGAAAAGTTTTGAAACAGCCTGTTTTATTTTCTGTACCGGGAAGCATTCTGAAATTTATTTACGGAGAAGGTTCTGTTGTTTTGCTTGAAGGTCATAAGGTGGTTCCCGGTAAACTTACGAATATGGGATTCCGTTACAATTATCCAACAATCACCAATGCTCTCGTGAACCTTTTCGGATAAGGGACTTCTTTCATATCAGTCGTTTACAAGCTTCATTTCATTTACAAGCCTTTGGGCCCCGGCAAAACGGTCAATGATAAAAAGACAATACCTTATATCGAGGATGATATTTCTGCACTGATCAGGATCATATTGAAGGTCGCTCATTGTCCCTTCCCAGTTCCGGTCGAAATTTAAACCGATCAAACTACCGTTACCATCCAGGACAGGGCTGCCTGAATTACCCCCTGTTGTGTGATTTGAGGCCGTAAAGGCGACATGCATTGTTCCGTCTTTATCAACATACTCCCCGAAGTCCCTGCTGAGGATAAGATTCTTAAGTTTTGGGTCCACAACATAATCATAGATGTCGGGATTTTCTTTTTGAAGGATCCCTGCAACCGTAGTGAAATAGCGGTAGTTTACAGCATCTTCCGGACTGTAATCATCAACCTTCCCGCAGGCAATACGCATAGTCGAATTTGCATCGGGATAAAGCAGTCTGCCGTTCTCGTAATGCATAAGTCCTTCGATATAAATCCTCTGCAAACTGTCAATGGTCCTGTTGCACTCCAGCATGACCGGGCTGATTGTTTTATCCATCATTATGGCTGAAGATGCGATCAAAAGGTAAGCAGGGTCTTTGGCAAGTTTCCTTAAACTTTTCGCCCCCGGTTCAGAAAGAATTTGAATAAGTTTCGAACTATCTGCAAATACTGAGGTCGCAAACAAACGATCCACAAATCCGGCCCACTTCCCATGTTGCTTTTTTTCGATCTCTTTAAAGAAATCCGGTTTAAATTCCTGGCTCATTTTATTCGAGATCATGGTCAGCAAAGCAAGGGCCACTTTACGATCTAAGGATTGCTGATAATCCTTGAAAAATGTCAGGGTTGCTGACCTGAGCTTTTCTGCGTTTTTAACGAGGTCTGATTCTTTGGCATCCTTTTGTGACGATAATTTGATAATGTCTTTAAAACCAGATGCAAATTTCAGAAGCTCTATCCCCTGGAAACCTTCGGTTACAAAGATACCGGCAAGATCATAAGGATATAATCGCTTGTATGTTTTTTCAGCTGCATTAAAGAGGGCTCCGTATTTTATTGCTCTCGCCTGATCAGCATTAGCCCATTCTGCAAAACCCTTCTCCTCTTCATGTTTTCTCCCTACAGTACCAAGGCGTTCAATTCCTTTGCTTTCTCCCATCATTTTCTTCCAGCCATTTGCTATACCGGCATGCTTTGATGCATATTGCATCCTGGTTCTTCGATCTGAAGCCATCGCGTTTTTCATAATGTCAAGCCGTTGTTGTCTGAACGACACTTTTACAGGATTTTCTTTAAACGCAATCAGATCAACCCCGTAGGATGTCAGGTACTCCTTTGTGGTTCCCGGAAATCCGAAAATCATCGTGAAATCTCCTTTCTCAACACCTTTCATTGAAACAGAAAGATACTTTTTAGGTTTATACGGAACATTTTCCTTTGAGTAATCAGCCGGTTTATTGTCTTTTGAAGCATAGATCCTGAAAATGGAAAAATCTCCGGTATGCCTGGGCCATGCCCAGTTATCGGTATCCCCTCCGAAACTACCAATATTGGAAGGCGGAGCGCCGACAAGTCTCACATCTTTAAACACTTCATTGATACAAAGAAAATACTGGTTCCCATAATAAAAGGGTTTTACCTTTGCTTCGAAGCCGGCACCCTGTGATGCTCCTTTTTCGATCTTTTCAATATTCTTTTTTATAACTGCAGCACGATCCAATTCGGTCATTGAAGCAGTCACGCCCTCCATTACTTTGATGCTCACATCTTCCATCCTGACCAGAAAAGTAACAGTGAGGCCGGGGTTCGGAAGTTCCTCTTCCATTGAGCCCGCCCAAAAGCCATTTGTCAGGTAATCATGTTCCATTCTGCTTTGTTTCTGAATGGAACCGAAACCGCAGTGATGATTGGTAAGAATCAGGCCTTTTTCCGATACCAGGACGCCGGTGCACCCGCTGCCAAACTGGACTATGGCGTCTTTCAGGGATGAATTATTGATGCTGTATATTTCTTCGGCAGTCATTTTCAAACCCATCTTCTGCATTTCACCTATTCTCTGACTCAGAAAAACAGGCGGCCACATGCCTTCTTCTGCTTTCAATGAAAAAGGTAAAAAATTCAATATGAACAGGATAAAAATGATGGTCTTTTCCATGCGTTGCTTAATTTGTATTGTTAATGCTGAACTGGAGATAACAGATCTTTTTCCCTTCCTGAAGCCAAATATTTTCATAATAAGTTTGAACATTAACAACATCACCGCCCGTTCCTGAATTGTAGAGATCCCTGATTGTCAATATCTCCTTATGACCGCATTTTTCAATAACCCCTGAAGTATAATCAACAAGGTTCATGTCATCGGTTTTAAGATGGATTATCCCGCCAGGCTTCATTATTTTTTGAAATTTCTCAATGAAGCGGGGTGAGGTCAGGCGCTTTCTTTCCTTCCCCGGGTGAGGATCAGGGAAAGTGATCCAGATTTCAGAAATCTCATCCCGGGTAAAGTAATGCTCAATATGGTCTATCATGCTTCGGATAAAGGCGACATTTCCGAGATTATCTTGTTTCACTGTATGGCAACCCCTCCAAAGGCGAGCCCCCTTGATATCCATACCGATGAAATTCTTTTCCGGATGTGCTTTCGCAAGCCCTACGGTATATTCACCTTTCCCGCATCCAAGTTCAAGAATGACAGGATTTGAATTTTGAAAGAATTTCTCCTTCCAGCAGCCTTTCAGGGGAAAGCCATTGCCAAGTTCGTGATACCTGTATTGAAAAAGAAACGGAAATGTCAGGTTTTCCTTAAAGTGGATCAGTTTCTTTTTAGGCACGTGGGAAACTATTTGGCCAGCAGCCAGGCACCTGAAAAACCCTTCAACCTGGCTTCGCCGAGAAGCTCTTCAGCTTCTGTATGCTTATTGGTAGTAGTAATGGCAACGCGGTACAGCCCGGTTCTGGAACGATCGTAGATCCCGGCATTTAAGCCTTTTGAATTAGCATCCTGTACACATTTTAATGCATTTTCATGCATCTTGAATGCCCCGATAATGATAGCGAAATTATCTGTTTTACGGATTGGCCCGGCATTTTCTGAAACAGGGGTTTCTGAAAACTGGGTCAACGGCTCTTTCTCAACATCGGGAACCCTCACTGGCTTATTTTTATTCGGTTCCCCGGTGATCGTATTGTTATCCGAAATCTGTTCCGCTGCCTGGCGGGCTGAATTGACCATGACATCCATATCTGGTTCTGATGAAGAACGTGTTGACTGAGAAGGAGCAGGGGCCGGGTCGCTGAAAATTGAAGGGACAGCTCCGAAGTCAAAATTGATCTCAGATCCATGTGCAGGTGCTTCCTTTTTCTCATCCAGGGAAGATGCTGAAAAACGGGAAAACACAGAACTTAAAATGCCGGCGTTGTTTACCGAAGGATTTCTGAGCTTGTCATATTGGGTAATTCCTATAATTGCTGCAGCACCTATGGGGATTGCAAGCATTGCAGCCCATTTTAACGAGCGCGGAAATTGTCGCCTGGGAATAGAAACATCCCTTTGCTGGGTTACGAGAACTTTTTCGAACCTGTCGGTGTATGAATTCCGGCTTACCGGAGGTGAAACGAAGGTCTGCAGACCAAAAGCATCGGGTAAAAGGTTAGAATCTTTTTGTTGTTCAAATTGCAACGTTCCTTCCCTTCCTGAAAAAAGCCTGCCAACTTCAGGAATAATAAATGACTTCCCGCTTTTGAGATGAAGTTTTATAGTGGTCACAAGCTCATTCACAAGAGCCAGCGCATCGGCATAAGATACTCCTTCATCAGTTACGATACGGTTACACAATAAACCGTCGTTTTGCTGCAGGTTGATATTAAAGAGTATCTTTTTTGAAGGAGGGACGAATGTGTGGCTAACCGGATCAATACGGGCAGGAACATAATTACCAATAAAACCCCCGAATCCGGAAAGAATAACACAATCATGTTCCTCCAATAAACGGGCAATTTTTATCCGCACATCCATAATGTCAACAATGCTTGGCGCGAAGATACATAAATGATATACCTGCCCTTATTCTCTGTTAGTAAGTTTTAATAAATCGTCGGGGGTGTCAATGGCCTGGCTTTCAAAAGTGGTTTCCTTCATTATTATTTCAAAACCGTAATCAAGCCACCTTAGCTGTTCCAGGGATTCAGCAGCCTCGAGGCCGGAAGGGGGTAATTTAACGATCTGCATCAGGATATCGGACCGATATCCGTAGATGCCTATATGTTTATAAAATGTATAGTGGTCAAGCCATTTGCCGGTTTCAAAATCTCTTACGAAAGGAATTATTGTACGGCTGAAATACAGAGCTCTCCCCCGGGTATCGGCAATCGCTTTAACCACACTGGGATTACTAAGTTCGGCATTTGATTCAATCTTTTTCATCAGGGATGCAATCATTGTTCCCTGGTTGCTGAAACAACTCAGGACCTGTTCTATCTGCCCGGGATGTATGAAAGGCTCATCACCCTGTATGTTCACAACAACATCGAAAACTTTGCCTTTTGCACTAAGATTACTGCATACTTCGCTGCACCTTTCCGTTCCGCTTCTGTGGTGCTCGGATGTCATCATGACATTTCCGCCAAACAGGGAAACATGCTTTTCTATACTGCTGTTGTCGGTTGCAACTATCACTTCGGAAAGGCCGCGACATAACATGGCCTGCTCATAAACTCTCCGGATCATACTTTTCCCGTCAATGACGACCAGGGGTTTGCCCGGGAATCTGGAGGAAGAATAGCGTGCCGGTATGACTCCGAGAACGTTCACAGGCAGCAGGGGCTAAAACAGACCATGAAGTTCTGCATTCACTTTATCGATGACCACTCCAAGATGTTCAGTACTTTCGCTGAACTTTAAATTGTCTACATCGATAAAGAGAATCTTCGTGAGTTTATAATTTTCCACCCATTCCTCGTACATATCGTTGAGGTTCTTAAGATAATCTATCCGGATGGCGCTTTCATATTCCCTTCCGCGTTTCTGGATCTGATTTACGAGGGTCGGAACACTTGCCCTGAGGTAAATGATCAAATCGGGTGGTTTGATCAGGGAACTGATCAGTTCAAACAACGATCTGTAGTTCTCATAATCCCGGGTACTCATCAGGTTCATGGCATGAAGATTGGGCGCAAAAATGTATGCATCTTCATATATCGTGCGGTCCTGGATTACCGTTTTGCCCGACTTCCTGATCTCGATGATACGTCTGAAACGGCTGTTAAGAAAGTACACCTGAAGATTGAATGACCATCTCTGCATGTCTTCATAGAAACTATGCAGGTAAGGGTTCGTATCCACGTCCTCATAATGTGGTTCCCATTTCAAATTTTTAGCCAGAAGGCCTGTAAGGGTAGTTTTTCCGGACCCTATATTACCGGCAATGGCAATATGCATAAACAGGAATTTACTGTCAAACCTACATGAATTTTATGACCTGAACAAATACCTGTGAATTTTCAAGAGATTTTATTATTTATTTTACCCCCGGAACCAGCGAAAGGAGAGCCTCCACATACTTTCTTTCATTTGCGAGGCGGGGAACCTTATTCTGACCTCCAAGTTTCCCTTTTTCCTTTAACCAGCGATAAAATGTGCCTTTGGGCATTACACGTATAAGCGGCTCGCCAAGTAACAGGTCGTGGTACCTCTTGGCTTCATAGTCAGAATTCAGAGATTTTAAAGCATTATCAAGGGTTTCAGTAAAAAACCCGAGATCGTCGGGTGGTTTTTCAAATTCAATCAGCCATTCATGAGCCCCTCTCTGTTCACCATAATAAACCGGTGCAGCAGTAAATTCACAAAGCAGGGCATTACATTTCCTGCATGCAATAGACAAGGCTTTTTCAGCATTATCCACTATCAGCTCTTCCCCGAAAGCATTGATAAAATTCTTTGTCCTGCCCGTAATCCGGATCCGGTATGGCCGGAGGGAAGTGAAAGTTACAGTATCGCCCAGGTTATATCGCCACAGGCCTCCGTTGGTTGTAATTATGACGGCATAGTTTATCCCTGTCTTTACATCGCTGAGAGAGACTATATCTGAAGTATCCAAACTATTTTCTTCAAATGGAATAAACTCATAAAATATTCCATAATCCAGCATCAGGAGCATGTCATTTGCGCTGCTGCGGTCCTGAATACCGAAAAATCCCTCCGAGGCATTGTATGTTTCAAGATAATTCACTGTATCTCCGGGAAGCAATTGTTTGAACTGTTCCCTGTAAGGCACAAAATTCACGCCCCCATGTATATACAATTCAAAATTCGGCCAAACTTCAAGCAAATGTTTTTTTCCGGTGATCTCAAGTACTTTTTTCAGCATTAACAGCGTCCAGGAAGGAACTCCCGAAATGTTGGTAACATCATGGGGTACTGTGGCGGCAGCCATTTTCTCTATTTTGGATTCCCATTCCTCCATCAGGGCGATTGAAAGGTCAGGTGTCCTTAAGTATTCGACCCATACAGGCAGGTGCTGGATAAGGATTGCCGAAAGGTCACCGAGGTAATAGGAATCATTGTTTGCTTCCACGATCTGATGGGTCCCTCCCATTGCAATAGCTTTACCTGAAAAAAGATTTGTTTCAGGATGGTTATTGCAATAAATCGAAAGCAGGTCTTTCCCTCCCTTGAAATGGCATTCCTCAAGAGCTTCCTGGCTCACCGGTATGAATTTGCTTTTATCATTTGTGGTCCCTGAGGATTTTGCAAAGCATTTAATCTCGGATGGCCAGAGTACATTTTGCTCTCCCTGTCTAAGCCTGTCAATAAAAGGTTTCAGAGATTCATAATCATTCAATGTTACACGATTCCTGAAATCTTCGTAGGTCTGAATCGAACGGAAATCATAACATTTTCCCCATTCTGTGTTCCTGGCTGAATTAAGGAGTTTTTTTAACAATTCCTGCTGGACTTCCAGGGGGTATTTCATGAACAGCTCGATCTGGTGGATCCGCTTTTTCATCAAC
Source organism: uncultured Bacteroidales bacterium (assembly GCA_903887775.1). Lineage (GTDB taxonomy): Bacteria > Bacteroidota > Bacteroidia > Bacteroidales > FEN-979 > CAIRDP01. Next base: position 42,021 of record CAISRB010000033.1, on the reverse strand, counting down.
CACGAAATGACCGAATTGATCAAAGGCATTGGCGAAGGAGAATTTTACCTGAATTTGCAGACCAAAAATACAACCTTAATCGGAAATATCTGTTCCGGAGGGAAAATATCGTGATTATTAATAATATAACATTCACCATATAAATTCCTTAATTTTTTTCTTTTTCTATTTGTATTCATGTATTTTAGTCGTAAGTTTGCTTACCCTAACAATAAATGAATTACCAGGTGTTCGTTACCTGATAATCAACTAAAACTTACTACAAACATCTTGTTCAAATTATGAAAATTCTGGTATTAAATTGCGGAAGTTCATCGATCAAATACCGGCTGTTTGATATTGGCATAGAGGCTGAGCTCTTAGCTAAGGGCCTGCTTGAGCGGATCGGTCTTGAAAAAAGCGAACTTACCCACCACGTTACCAATAAAGAAAAACTAAAAATTGTTAAACCCATCCCCGATCACCAGGATGGGATTTTCCTTATCCTTGAAACACTCAAACACCCCGAGCATGGTGTAATCAAGGACATAACAGAGATTGAAGCTGTTGGCCACAGGGTCGTGAACGGCGGTGAGAAATTTAAAAACAGCGTCCAGATCGATGCAGAAGTTAAAGAAGGAATAGAAAGATGCATAGAACTGGCACCTTTACATAACCCTGCAAACCTGAAAGGCATTTTGTCAATGGAAGCGATCCTTCCCAATGTACCACAGGTAGCTACCTTTGATACATCTTTCCATCAGACCATGCCTCCCCATGCCTACCTTTATCCCCTACCCTATGAGTATTATGAGAAATACAGGATACGGCGCTACGGTTATCATGGCACATCGCACCTGTTCGTGGCCGAAAAGGCATGCAGGTATCTTGGGAAAAACTATAAATCAAGCAATATCATAACCTGTCACCTGGGGAATGGATCTTCTATGGCTGCCGTCAAAAATGGAAAATCTGTTGACACTTCGATGGGGTTTACTCCTGTTGAAGGCCTGATGATGGGTACACGCACAGGGGATGTGGATGTAGGGGTATTGCTTTACATTGCCGAAAAAGAAAACCTCAGCATCAAGGACACCAACAACCTGTTCAATAAACAAAGTGGAATTTGCGGAATCTCAGGGATCTCTTATGATATGAGGGATGTGGAGATGGCTGCTGCTCAAGGCGTTGAACGCGCCGAGCTGGCCCTTGAGATGTACGCTTACAGGGTTAAAAAATATATCGGGGCTTATGCTGCTGCGATGGGTGGGGTCGACCTCATCATTTTTACAGGTGGAATCGGTGAAAACGATTTTGAAACACGAAAACGAATACTCCAGAATATGGAATTTCTTGGTGTTGAATTTGATGCCGTCCGGAATGACGGTATCCTGGGCAGGGAGGCCATACTTACAAAGCCCGGATCAAAGGTTATTGCAATGGTAATGCCTACGAATGAAGAATTGGTCATTGCTATCGACACATATAATATTCTTAAAAAAGCTGACTTCAAATTTTAATCTCAAAACAAAAACAATATGGCACCCATCAGTATTTATATCGTTGAAGATGAGTTGATTATCGCCCATGACCTGAAAAAAAAATTATCCGAGTTAGGATATGTCATCCTTGGCATTGACACGAAAGGAGAAAGCGCTGTAGAGAGTATTGCAGGTTTAAAAGAACATAGTCATGAGCCTGACATTGTAATTATGGATGTCAAGCTGGCTGGAAAAATGGACGGTATTGAAGCCGCCAGAGTTCTGACCGAGAACTACAATTGCGGGATTATCTTCCTTACATCAATGAATAAAAGCGAAATATTTACAAAGTCTTTCTCCCTGAAACCTTATGCTTATCTTTTCAAACCTGTCGATATAGACCAGATCAGGGCAGCGATTGAGGTTGCCAATTACCAAAGGAATCTTGAAATTACTAATGAACGGATCATTTCAGAGCTGAAAAATGAAATTGAACAACGTAAAAAAGCTGAAAAGGAACGTAACCTCAGGTTACAGGAAAGGATCAGGGCCGAACAGAAAGTAAACCAGCTTTTAAAGCAAAAGCATCAGATGGAGCTGGATCTTATTAACCGGGAACTGGCTACTTCATCCATTTTCATCAGCCAAAAGAATAAGATCATTGGTTTGATCAAGAAAGACATCAACCGTCTCCTGAAAAATGATACAATAATTACCAGGAATGAGATTGCAAAAGTGTTGAAGACAATAGATGAAAATATCAAATTTGACAACGATTGGTACAGGATCAAGGCTCATTTTGAAAAGATACATTCCGGATTTTTCGACCGTCTCCGCAAAATGCATCCCCAGTTAACACCAAATGATCATAAGTTGTGCGCCCTGCTCAGAATGAACCTGAACACAAAGGAAATTGCTCATATTCTGAAAATCACTGCGCCAAGTACTGAAATATCCCGGATCAGGCTGAGGAAAAAACTGAACCTGCACAAGGGTATAAACCTGACCCAGTTTATTTGCGAAATCTAATTATCCGAATTTTTCGGCCATCTCGTCACTGATCTGAAGATTATGAAATACATTTTGTACATCTTCATCTTCTTCCAGTATATCGATCAGCTTAAGCCCTTTTCGGGTTGACTCTTCTTCAAGAGTGACATACGATTTGGGAATCCTGTGTAAGGATGCACTTTGAGGCTCTATGTTCATTGACTCAAGCTTCTTCATCATAGAGCCAAAGTCTTCCATTGCGGTGGTAATCGTGAACGACTCATCTTCAACTGTAATATCCTCTGCCCCGGCATCTATAAGCTCCATCTCAAAGTCATCCTGCACAAGGTCTCCCTTCGGAATTTCAAAAACGCCTTTTCGGTCAAATAAATAGGCGAGGGATCCATTGGTACCTAGCTCCCCTCCATGTTTGTTAAAATGCGCCCTGATGTTTGAAACGGTTCTCTGAAGATTGTCGGTTGTACATTCCACGAATATTGCAATGCCGTGAGGTCCTTTTCCTTCATAAGTTGTTTCAATCAGGCTGGCAGCATCTTTATCAGTCCCCTTGTTAATTGCTCTCTGAAGGGTTTCCTTGGGCATTGAAGCGCCCTTGGCATTGGCAATTGCAAGACGAAGTTTTGGATTTCCATCAGGATCAGGGCCTCCTTCCTTGACAGATATGGTGATATCCTTGATTATTTTAGAGAACATCTTTGAACGTTTTGAGTCCAATGCTCCCTTTTTACGTTTTATGGTGGACCATTTATTGTGACCTGACATGCCGTAATTGTTTGTAAATTAACAATGAATAATCTGATCTGTCGGAAATTCCTGTTCAAAATTAATAAAAAAAACACAGATGATACAAAAACGATTGGTAATTTTGGAAGCGAAAATGACAAGCAAGCTGATCCTTATGAAATATTCGAGGCTGACCATATTTCTTTTCTTCTTTTCTTCTTGTTTTTTGTTCTGGAGATGTGCAAACCCCATAGCGCCCGAGGGCGGCCCGAAGGACACAAAACCGCCTAAACCCCTGAACTTTGATCCTCCGAATTTTTCTGCAAACTTCAAAGACAACAGTATAAAAATCGATTTTGACGAGTTCATTGCACTTAAAAACCAGGCAACAGAGGTGACTGTATCACCGCCTCTGAAGAACGTGCCAGACCTTAGACTGAGAGGGAAAAGCCTTGTCGTGAAACTGGAAGATACGCTCTCTGCAAACACGACTTATTCAATTGATTTTGGCAAATCCATTTCCGATATTACCGAAAACAATGCCCTGAGCGGATTCAGATACGTATTCAGCACCGGCCCATATATTGATTCTCTCAGCTTAAGGGGGACTATTGTCAATGCCTTTGACCTGATTCCTCCAAAGGAGGCATTTGCATTGCTGTATATTGACCGTTATGATACTATTGCTTTCGATTCCCTGCCATTGAAGGTTAAGCCCTATTATGTGACGAAAGCCAATGAGAAAGGAGCATTTATATTCCACAACCTGAGGGCTACCCCGATGAAGCTGACAGCCCTCGTCGATCAGAACGGGAACCTGATTTTTGATCAGGCATCGGAAAGAGTCGCGTTCAGCGACAGCCTTGTCCATCCCTATTATATTCCAAAACCAAAATTCGATTCTTCAGCAAATCTGAAAGACTCTCTTAAGATTATCGCAGATACTACGAAGAAAGGAGAAACTAAAGTCAGACCTTCTGGCTACAGCGCTAAAAAAGCTACCGCTGATTCTCTTAAAAAAGATTCACTGGCAAAGATTCCGGCTATCCCGAACAATCTGCTCTTCCTGTTTGATGACATTGATTCGACTCAGAGGATACAAAAATCCATGGTCATCAAGAAAGGGCTTGTGATGATCAATTTCCGTTTCCCTGTAAAGGCCTTACATCTGAAACCATTGAATTGTGACACAACCAGGCCCTGGGCGATTCAGGAATATTCGACTTTTAAAGACTCTTTGTACTTATGGCTTACCGACCCGAAGATGGACTCATTGATCCTCAGGGTTTGTCAGGATACTTCTGTGCTTGATACATTAAAACTTGAACTGCTGTCAAAAGAAAACAAATCTGCCGGTAAAAAAGATCAGGAAAAAATCTTCCTTGGGGTCAACACTAACGCCAACGCAGCAACCTTTAATCAGTTTGCCGGTAATTTTATTTTGTCCTTTTCTTATCCGCTTTCCTTAGGCAAACTAAGCCTTATCAGGCTGATGCAGGACAAGGATACCTTGAAGCCAAAAGTGTATTTTACCGACAGCCTGAAGCGTTCGATTGCAATAGCAACAAAATGGAAAGAAGATAAAAATTATTCCGTTTTTGTACGTGATTCTGCTTTTATCGGGCTGAATGGCCTTGCTAATGACACTCTCAGGTTCGGATTTAAAACCAGGCAGTTAAGAGACTTTGGGAACCTGATCCTTGAAATTGACATTTCAAAACGTCCCGGTAATTATGTGATTCAGCTTTTAAATGAACATGATGCACTTCTGGGTGAGAAGCAAATCAAAGGTAATGGTAAAGTTAAGTTTGAATATTTAAACCCGGGGAAATTTAAAGTTAAAGCGATCTTCGACCGTAATTATAACGGGCGCTGGGATACCGGGAATTTCAGGAAAAAGATACAACCCGAAGAGGTCTTTTTTCTTGATAAGATAATTGAGGTCAGAGCAAACTGGGATGTCGAGGAGAAATGGGCTCCCTCGTCATCATTCTGAAGATCATGCCTCAACACATTGGTTGATACACTCAATCACATGGGTCAGGGTAGTCAGCTTGAGTGAGTAATGAATCATTTTACCATCCCTTTTTGATTCAAGAATTCCCTTGTTCTTCAGAATGTTCAGATGATGTGAGGCTGAAGCTTGTTCAATATTCAGATTCTCATAAATCTCAGTAACCGTAAGTTTCTTGTTATCAGTAAGAAGGTCGATAATTGCAATACGCATCGGATGAGCCATAGCTCTGAGCTTACTTGCAGCTGTTTCCAGTTTCTGGAGGTCTAACGCAGGTTTCTTCTTCATGGTAATCAAGGTTTTAATTTCTTAGCAAATATAAAAATAATATCATATGATCATAAATATGTAGATACTTTTTTCTGTTAAACTTTAAACAGTTGGGTAAAAGTAAAGGTTTTACCATCGAAGAGACCTTTATCACTCAGCTTGAGATCAGGGATGACAAGCAATGCCATAAAGGATAATGTCATGAAGGGGGCGCGCAAAGTGCTTTGAAGGGTCTTCACCAGATGGTTCATTCTGCGGTATTTTTCAGCAACTGAATAACCGTCTTCAACTGTCATAATACCCGCAAAAGGCAAAGGTAAAACTGCTTCGATGCTGCCATCAACCACTGAGATACCTCCCCTGCTCCTGATGATCAGATTAATTGCTTTGACAATAGATTCATCATCTGTTCCTGCAGCCAGTATATTATGGCTGTCATGAGCCACGCATGAAGCGATTGCCCCTCTTTTCAAACCCAGCCCATGAATAAATCCGATTGCGGCAGGAGCTTCTGAATAACGGTTTTTAACGATAAGTTTAAGGATGTCCCTTTCCGGATCACTAACTACAAAACCATCATCAAGCAATGGCTCAACCTCCAGGCTGCCGGTGATCAGCTGCCCGTCATATGCCTCCTGAACACGAATCAGTCCGGCCTGCTGTTTTATTTTTATATCGTTCGCACAAACCTCAGAAATGTTAAAATTATTGAAGGGGGTTTCATTTACCTGGGATATCATGGTTTTGCCTGAATCTGCAACCTTAATACCGTTTATATAAGTCTCCAGTACATTGAAATCCTTAAGGTTATCAATTATGATGAAATCAGCATTGTCACCCTCCTGTAAAAGGCCTACCTCAAGTTTATAATGATGCACCGGGTTGTAGGTGCATGCTCGTAACACATTAAAAAGGTCGAGGCCTTTTGCCAATGCTCTCCTGACAAGTAAATTAATATGCCCTACAACCAGATCATCAGGATGTTTGTCGTCACTGCAGAACATGACCATGCCGGGAAACTCGTCGACAAGGCTGTGCAATTCCTCAAAATTTCTTGCTGCGCTTCCTTCCCGGATAAGGATCTTCATGCCATACTTTATTTTCCCCAGGGCTTCTTCTTTTGTAAAGCATTCATGATCAGTACTTATTCCTGAGCCGATATATTTTGCCGCATCATCACCCTTAAGACCTGGCGCATGCCCGTCAACAGGTTTGCCAAGTTGATGTGCAAGCTTGATTTTCGCAATCACATCAGCATTTTCAAACAAAACTCCAGGGAAATTCATCATTTCGGAAAGATATCGGACCTCCTTCATCGAAAGCAGTTCTTCAATCTCTTTAAGCTCCAGACTTGCTCCGGCAGTTTCAAATGATGTGGCGGGGACACAGGAAGAGGCACCAAAGTTGAATTTAAACGGAACTTTTTTACCATTCTCAATCATGAATTTTATTCCGGGCACCCCCAGAACATTTGCAATCTCATGAGGATCCGAAACAGTTGCCACACTGCCATGGACAACCGCCAGCCTTGCAAACTCTGAAGGAATAAGCATGGAGCTCTCAATGTGTACATGGGCATCGATCAGTCCCGGCAAAATATAACAATCCCTGTCGCAGGGGGTCTCTGTTACCTTTTTGACAATCCCGTTCTCAACCTGAATGTTTCCTTTGAAGATCCGTTTTTGAACAACATCGATAATGTTGCCGGAGACTGTGAAGTTTGTTGTTTCCATATTTGTTATTATAATTAAAAGCGAGAAGCGAGAAGCGAAAAGTGAAATATAAGTAAACGGCTAATAACTGTTGATCAAACACTCAAAATTTTATTTGGACTTTATGGATTTCGCTTTTCGCTTCTCGCTTCTCGCTTTTCGCTTTTCGCTTTTCACTTTTCACTTTTCGCTTTTCGCTTTTCGCTTTTCACCTTTCTCTATTTCCCTTTCCTGCCAGCTGCCCGCAGGCGGCATCAATATCTTTTCCACGGCTTTTACGAACGTTGACTACCATATGCTTCTTTTCGAGAAAACCGGCAAATGCTTTCATCCTTTCCGGACTTGAGCGCAACAGTCCTGTTCCTTCAACCTCATTATATTCCAGAAGATTGACTTTCACAGGAAAATTTTTACAAAACACTGCAAGCTGCATGGCATCTTCAAGTGAATCATTGATGTCTTTAAACAAAATATATTCGATAGTAAAACGTTTCTCTGTCTTTTTATAATAATACTTCAAGGCTTCCCTGATATCCTCCACAGGATGCTGCAAATTAAAAGGGACGAGGCGGTTTCGTTTATTGTTTACCGGAGTATGCAGTGAAAGGGCAAAGTGGCATCTCAAGTTGTCATCGGCAAGCTGCCGAATCATTTTAGGTATTCCCAGACTTGAGATTGTTATCCTCTGGGGCGACATCCCCATGCCATCCGCAGAAGAGATCTTTTCGACCGATTTTTTTACATTCTCATAGTTAAGGAGGGGCTCTCCCATTCCCATGTAAACGATGTTTGACAAGCCGGCCATGCTTTTTGTTCTCTCCGAGGCTAATTTATTGAGGTAAGCTGCCTGGTCGAATATCTCTCCGGGTGTCAGGTTCCGTTTAAACCCAAGTCTGCCGGTTGCACAGAACGTACAGGCCAGGGGGCAACCAACCTGGGAAGAAACGCAAGCCGTAAACCGCTCTCCGGAAGGGATGAGAACGCCTTCAACAATTGAACCGTCATGTAATCCGAACCCGATCTTAACAGTTCCATCGTTGCTGTTCTGAGTTGTCATAACGCTGGCCCTGTGAAAAGTGAAATTACCCGAAAGAAGTTCCCGGCAGGTCTTCGGAATGTCTGTCATTTCATCAAATGAAGCGCATTGTTTTTTCCAGAGCCATTCATATACCTGCTTGCCCCGGAAAGGCTTTTCATTATGAACAATAAAAAATGATATTACGTCTTCGGCGGAAAGCCCGCGAATATCGGGGACTGGTTTACCATTCATCCTTCTTGACAACGGTCGGTTTCATTTTCTCTTTCAGTGTCGAAACAAGTCTTTGTACGGTAGTATCGACCTGGTAAAGGTAAGCATCCCAGTTCGGGTTATACAGAGGGTCTTCCTTATTCATCCATTTTTCGATGGGGAAACGGGAAGCCAGTTTGAGGTTAAAGTCGGTTACGATGTACCGGTAGCGGTTATCCTTGAATTCTATTTTTATCAGGTAAGTGACGATCCCGCCGTCCGTATGGGTACCGGTTTTCGTGTCGTTGTTGTATACCCGCAACCTGCCAAGCCCCTCCACTTTACCATTCACCCTGTCCTGGACAGAGAATACCGAAGCCGGGCTGAGATAATAGAAGCTGAACCACTGGATTGCCTTGTCATACAGGTACCCCGGGTTTCCTTCCTGGGTAACCACTTCCTTATATGTTATCTTCCTGGTTTCGGGATCTACAGGCAGGCCGGAGGGCGCAGTCTGCGCACAAACAGAAGAAAAGCAACTGCAAGCCAGGATTACGCTGATTGTTAACACGGATAATTTCATAGTTCAGAGAATTAAAACTGTTCCTGAATTCATTTTCTCAAAGCTACGAAAATGACAATAAAAAAACCCCGTGTTTGCGGGGTTTTTTTTAACAGGTAATTGTGATTTTAGTACATATCACCCATGCCGCCCATACCCGGGTTCATCGGGGGCATTGCAGGGGTTTTTTCTTCTTTATGGGTAACGATCACACATTCGGTGGTCAGGAGCATGCTGGCAATTGAAGCTGCATTCTCAAGAGCAACGCGGGCAACCTTTGTAGGATCAATAACACCTGCCTGGAAGAGGTTTTCATATTCTTCGGTATTGGCATTGAATCCGAAATCGTCTTTGCCTTCTTTCACTTTCTGAACAATAACGGAGCCTTCGAGGCCTGCGTTTTCCACGATCTGGCGAAGAGGTTCTTCCAGAGCACGCTTAATGATCTGAATGCCTGTGTTTTCGTCATCGTTTGAGCCTTTCAGCTTTTCAATGGCTTTGATCGCACGGATAAAAGCAACACCACCGCCGGGGATGATCCCTTCTTCGATAGCTGCGCGGGTTGCATGAAGAGCGTCATCAAAACGGTCTTTCTTCTCTTTCATTTCAACTTCAGAAGCTGCGCCGGCATAGATCACGGCAACACCACCTGAAAGTTTTGCAAGACGTTCCTGCAGTTTCTCACGGTCGTAATCGCTCGTGGTCTTTTCGATCTGTGATTTGATCTGGCCGATTCTGCCCTGGATGTCTGCTTTCTTTCCCTGTCCGTTGATGATGGTTGTGTTTTCCTTGTCAATGGTAAGTTTTTCAGACTGGCCAAGGTATTGCAGTGTGGTATCTTCAAGCTTGTATCCTTTTTCTTCGCTGATGACGGTACCACCGGTAAGGATGGCGATATCTTCGAGCATTTCCTTGCGACGGTCACCGAAACCGGGAGCCTTGATGGCAGCTACCTTCAGTGTGCCGCGGATCTTGTTCACAACAAGAGTGGCAAGAGCTTCGCCTTCCATATCTTCAGCAATGATGATGAGGGGGCGGCCGGTCTGAACAACCTTTTCCAGTAAAGGAAGCAAGTCCTTCATCACGGATATCTTTTTATCATAGATAAGGATATAAGGATTGTCAGCAACCACTTCCATCTTTTCGGTATCTGTTACAAAATAAGGGCTGATATATCCACGGTCAAACTGCATACCTTCCACAACCTTTACTGTTGTTTCGATACCTTTTGCCTCTTCGATTGTAATAACGCCTTCCTTCTTTACTTTCCCCATCGCCTCTGCAATCATCTTTCCAATGAAACTGTCGTTATTTGCAGAAACGGTAGCTACCTGTTCGATCTTTTCCATGCTGTCACCGACCTGTTTGGTCTGGGCTTTCAGAGATTTTACCACCTCAAGAACAGCCTTGTCGATGCCGCGTTTAAGATCCATTGGATTTGCACCTGCCGTAACGTTTTTCAGGCCGGTCGTGAAAATCGACTGGGCCAGAACGGTAGCTGTGGTTGTACCATCACCTGCAAGGTCGCTGGTCTTCGAAGCAACTTCCTTCACCATCTGGGCGCCAACGTTTTCAATAGCATCCTTCAGTTCAATTTCTTTTGCTACGGTAACACCATCTTTTGTAACAGTGGGAGAACCGTATGACTTTTCGAGGATGACATTACGGCCTTTCGGGCCCAACGTCACCTTCACTGCATTGGAGAGTTCATCAACACCTTTTTTCAGTGACTCTCTTGCTTTAATACTAAAAATGATATCCTTTGCCATTTCTGATTTTTTTTAAGGGTTACAATGTGAATGTTTCATGAATGCCGTTGATGGTCAGATAACAGCGACTATGTCGGATTCGCGCATGATAAGATAGTTTCCACCATCAACTGTGATCTCGGTTCCGGAATATTTTCCGTAAAGGACTACATCACCAACTTTAACTGTCATGGGTTCGTCTTTTTTACCGGGGCCGACAGCAACCACGGTGCCTTTCTGCGGTTTCTCTTTTGCAGTGTCAGGAATAATAATTCCACCTGCAGTTTTTTCTTCTGCCTGTGCTGGTTCAACCATTACACGGTCTGCCAGAGGTTTAATCTTCAATTTTGCCATTTTAAGATTATTTAAAGTTAAACATTATGAATTTCACTTGATTTGCTTCGATACTCTCAGAAACCATGCCAAAACTGTATCAGTATGAATTGAAGACAATTTTTCAGATAATTTTCTTAGCAAAAAATTCGCCTGTCATATTTTCTGACATTCTGACATTAGAGGGGAAAAAAAGCTGCTCCTGATCATCGGATGCAGCTTTATTGTGTATCAGCTTAAATAACGTTGAATGCTGATTATTTTTTATCTGCCGGATTCGGCTGGAAGTCTTTTACAGGAGTTGCTTTAGACTGGTCTATCTGTTTTTTCATCTCGCTTTCCTGCACCGGTGCCGCTCCCTGGTTTTTCGGGATTGAAAAAATTGAGAACAGGCTTAGGGCCAGCAATACTACAGCCAGGGTCCAGGTGGTCTTTTCAAGAAAATCAGCTGTCTTTCTAACGCCCATGAACTGGTTTGAAGATGCGAAGTTTGAGGCAAGACCCCCGCCTTTTGAATTCTGAACCAGAACTACTAACACCATCAGAGCCGAAGCAATCAGAATAAGCACTGAAACAACGATGTAAACACCCATAATATGAATTTTGTATGATTAGTTAATATTATCCGAAATCAATAACCCGTTTATATCTGGGGCCTGTTTCCTTTTATATTATCAATTTGGGCGGCAAAGTAACGACTTTTTTCTGAGAATCGCAAGGATAATTTCTCATAAATATGGATGGCTTTCTGCATATTACCCTGTTTCGCGTATAAAAGAGCGAGAGTTTCACTAACAATATCTTCATCATCCATATTAGACCGGTAAGAGCTTGCAGCGGGAGTAAAGAATTCTTTTTTGGGTTTCGATATCTGGGGCTCTTCGCGAATGAATGTGTCTATCAGTTCATTTTTTGATTTATTGAATTCGGCAGCAGGCCTTAGAACCGGTTCGCCTATAGAGGTATCCCTTTTCTGAAAGAGTGGTTCTTTTTTTGACTCCTTCCTGCTTTTTTCTTCATTGATTTCAGCAAGTCTTTTCCTTACTATCGAAAGCAAATCATCCTGTGATACTTTTTGTTTTGGCACATCGGATTGTTTATTCATCACTGGCTGAAAGGAAACAAAACTGTGGGATTCAACATCCGGTATAAAAGCCTGGGGAGATGCAAGAGCGAGTTCTTCAGAACTTATCAGCGATTCTTCGATAAAATTTTCCTGCTTGGGCTCGACTGGTATATTCTGTGGCATGACAGAATCATCAGCTTCCCCGGAAGCCGCAGGTTCTTCTTGTATGAATTGTTCAGTGTCGGAGACGGGTGCTTGTTTCTTACCTTCAAGAAGGTCTTTCAGTTTCTTCCTGTCGCCGGCATATGCAACCGCTTTCTTCAGTTGGGCCTGGTAAGAAGCATGGTTTTGCTGAAGCAGGTTCAGGGTGAAAAGGATCTGGGCCGTCTGACAGTAAGGATATTGTTTAATAAGGTTTTCCAGCTCAGGAATACTTTCCGCAGCAAGAGCCCGGGGATCTTTGACCAATTCCGAAAATTGCTGACGGTTCATACTACAAAATTAATCCTGACAGTCCGGATTACCAGTTAACGACCGATTTATTGAAAATATCCTGAACAAGCTGTTCTGTGATTACAGCGTTAAGCCTGTCCTGCACCGTATTCAGGTCTGCAACCGGATAATCCTGATACCTTGAGAAAGTAGTCTCAAAATTCTGTTTTGTGTTTTTCCTGTTGATAAATTTAACATTCACTGTAATGGTCAGGCGGTTCATTGCCGCTGTTTCATTTCCCTGGATAGCCACCGGGCTTACCGCATATCCGGTGATATTGCCGGTTAATTCAAGGTCCCCGTTCTTGTCGACCACCTGCAGGCTGGTCTGAGAAGTAAAATAGTCCTTTAAGGCGTCGGTGAGGGTTCTGGTTAATGTAGGGACAATAAGTGAAGCCGTATTTATCATATACGGTATGGCAATAGTTTTCACATCCGGTGAGATGGAAGCCCCGGTAAATGAGTAGCTGACCTTGCACGAGGTCTGCGGCAGCATAGCAATCAGGATAAGAAAACAGATCCGAAAAATAATGCCGGTCTTGTATGCTGATGTTCCCTGTTCTTTCATGCCTGATGAAAACTTAGTAAATCATTCAAGGCTATAATCTTTGATCTTCCTGTATAATGTTCTCTCCGAGATGCCCAGTTCACGTGCGGCCTCTTTTCTCCTTCCCTTGTATTTTTCAAGCGCCCGTTTGATGTAATCTTTTTCCTTTTTTTCAAGTGAAAGGGATTCTTCGACCTCTTCCGGTTCCTGCACTGGTTCTGTCACATGCATTGACATATCGGAGGTCTGCATTATAATTGGATGCGCCTGTTCCTTGACCTCCCCGAAATCCTGATATAGCTTCTTGATGAGCTGGTGATTTTCAGACTGAGAATCCCCCAGGGCCTGTTCGTTCTGAAGAAGATTCATTACCAGCTGTTTCAGGTCGTTCATATCCTTCTTCATATCGAAAAGCACCTTGTAGAGCAACTCCCTTTCCGAGAAACCTGAAGTATCCTGCCCCTTATATAGAACGGGAAGGTCGCTGGAATGTGCCAAAGGCATATATTTCGTCAGTGTTTCCGCATCAATGTTCCTGGTTTTTTCAATAATGGATATTTGTTCCGCCAGATTCTTTAATTGCCTGATGTTCCCGGGCCAGCGATAACTTACCAGGATTTTCTGGGCATCTTCATCAAGATATATCGAAGGCATTCTGTATTTCTCAGCTGCATCGGAGGCGAATTTCCTGAAAAGAAGATAGATATCCTCCTGCCTGTCTCTAAGAGCCGGAACAAAAATAGGCACCGTATTTAACCTGTAATACAGATCCTGCCTGAATTTCCCCTGACCAACTGCATCAGGAATATTTACATTCGTTGCAGCAACAACCCTTGCATTCGTTTTCAGAACTGCAGACGAACCGACACGGATAAACTCCCCGCTCTCAAGTACACGTAGTAACCTTACCTGTGTTCCCAGCGGCAGTTCAGCAACTTCATCAAGAAAAATAGTCCCGCCGTTGACAACTTCAAAGTACCCTTTACGGGCCTCATGGGCGCCTGTGAAGGAACCCTTTTCGTGGCCGAATAATTCAGAATCTATAGTGCCTTCCGGGATTGCTCCGCAGTTCACTGCAATATATGAACCATGCTTACGGGCACTGAGCTGATGGATGATCTTCGGGAAGAACTCCTTTCCTGTACCGCTTTCACCGCTGATCAGCACGGTAATGTCGGTAGCAGCCACTTGCCGGGCAATATCAATAGCCCTGTCAAGCAGAGGGGAATTCCCAATGATGCCAAATCTTTGTTTTATTGTTTGAACATCCATACCATTAATTGAATTTACGAATTACGAATTTTGATTTACGATTGGTTTAAGGTCACTGGTAAATCTTAATTTTAATATGAAGGTCGCAGATCGTAACTCATTTTCTCACTTCTCTTTTCAGCCTGGCGAGATGTCCCCGCCCCAGGGCTTTTACCTCGCAACCCAGTTCAAAATAACGGCGGATCCTGACATCATCGAGAATACCGAAAGCATCTACCACGGCCAAAGGCCCTCCTGCCCATTTCACGATATCATCCGGGTCAAGGTGAAGATACTGAGCATGGGGTACGGCAAGAATAAATGCGTCAACTCCCTTCAGGGATTTTTTAAGGTCTTTCGATACGACCGCATTCTTCAGGCCTTCCTGATTACGGAAGAATCTTTTCCATGAGCTGCCGGGTGAAGGATAAGTATCCTGCTCTTCCAGTTCATACCAGTGCTCAACATAGGGGTCATGAACTTTTATTTCGGCGCTCATTTCGGTGAGCTTGCGCACTACCATTTCACTGCCGCTGTACCTGGTGTCACCAACATCCTGGCGATAGGATGCCCCGCACAGAAGCACCTGGGATCCGGCTATATATCGGCCCATGTTCCTGAGAGCGTCACGCGTAAGCTCGGCAACATGCAAAGCACGGGTATCATTGATGTCAATTGCAGCAGGCGTGATCCTGAAAAGTTTGTCGCCATCCTCAAAACCCAGGATATGCTTGTAAGCCCAGTATCCAAGTCCGCCGTCCTTCGGAAGACAGTAACCACCTATCCCGGGCCCCGGGAAAATAATATTGCTGTGGGTGGGCCTCATCTTGATGGCCTTGATGACTTTTATCAGGTCAACACCGTTGCGCTCGGCAAAAAGGCTCCATTCATGAAGGTATGCAAGGATGGCGGCACGGTATGAATTCTCAACGATCTTCGTCGTTTCGGATTCGATGGGGCGGTCCATCACGGTTAAAGGAAAATCTTTCGTATTAAGGACTTCATGAAGAAATTTTTCAACCCTCTTCCTGGCTACTTCCTCACAGCCCGAGCAAACCCTCCAGAAATCCCTTATCGAAGCAACATAGTCTTTACCGGGCATAACGCGTTCAAAACTATGAGCGAGTAATGGGGTATTCTTCATCCCGCGTTTCTGAAATTCCTTTTTCAGAATCGGCCATGCCACGAATTCCGTAGTTCCGGGAGCCACCGTAGTCTCAATCAATACAAGGCATTCAGGCTGGATCTTATCGCCAATGGTCTTCATTGTATCTTCCAATGCTGCCATATCGGCTTCGCCGGATTTCATGTTCCCGAGCTCCTTTTTCGAGAAATCACATTGTACATCAACAACCACGCAATCGGCAAACTTCAGACAATCGCTGTGATACGTAGCAACAAGGGTTTTGGTATCAAGCACACAGCGGTCGATCAGTTCATCCACCTCGGGATCTTCAGCCTTTACAGGAGACAAACCCTTGTTCATCATGTCAATCTTCCAGTAACTCCTCGGACTGGGACGCTGGCAGCCTATCACAAATTTACTGTGCCGGCCTTTCTTGTCCTTTGTATCGGCTACGATGGCAGCCATGACAGCTCCAACAAAACCAAGCCCCATTACAACAACAATCTCTTTCTTTTCTTTCCTGGCTTTTTCAACCAGTTTTTCAATCCGCTGAAGTTCTTTTCCGTAATCCTGTAAACGGGGAAGCGGATATTTTTCCCCGCTCGGGCTGATCGAGTGAACCAGACTTTCTTTTGCTGCCATAGTTTATATTCTGAAAGTTAATAATCCGACAGGTCTAACGTACCTGTGCGTTTAAGTTATCACTGAATGCTTTGATCAGACGATCCATGCATTTATCAATTTCTTTATCCGTAAGTGTTTTTTCATCATCCCTGAGAATGAAATTAAGGGCATAGGATTTCTTGCCTTTAACGATCTTATCCCCCACATAAACGTCAAACAGGCCGACATGTTTTAAAAGCTTCTTTTCGGTCTGATAGGCCAGTTTTTCAATTTCACCGAATTTCACACTTTCATCAAGAAGTAATGCAAGATCCCTTCTGACTTCAGGGAACTTTGGCAGTTCCCTGTACTGAGTTTCCTTAACAGGCACAAGTGAAAGCACTGCAGTCCAGTCCAACTCGGCATAATATACATCCTGCCTGATGTCAAATAATTTTAGTACGGCTTTTGATAAAAGGCCGGCTTTCCCAATAAACCTGCCGTTGAACGAATACATAATCCCCTTGGCAAATGTATGGTCCGAAAATTCTTTTTGTGTCAGACCGCGGATTGCATTTATAGTTTCATTAACTATCCCCAGTCTAAGCAAAATAGCCTGTATAAAGCCTTTCAGTTCAAACCAGTTCACAGCAGCATCACCTGAATTCCAGTTTTCAGCATAGGATCTGCCTGTAAGCGTAATGGCCATATGGGTTTCCTCATGATAACCTTTAATAGGATCAGCCGAACCCTCTTCTTTACGGTATACTGTACCGAATTCATATAATTTCAGATCGGCCGATTTACGGTTCATGTTATAAATGAGGCTTTCAAGGCAGCCGAATAAAAGACTTTGCCGCATCACATCAAGGTCACGGCTGATGGGATTTAATATCTTCACGCAGGCTTCAGAAGGCAGGTCAGGATTCTCCTCGTAATAAAGGGAGCGGGTCAATGAGTTGTTCATAATCTCATTGAACATGTTTGCCGAGAGGTAATCCGAAACAATATTCCTCACTTTATCCGGGTCAGGTTTTTTCGTGAACGACATCGATGACCTCACTTCAGGAAGTATCTCTACATTATTATACCCGTAAATCCTGAGTACTTCTTCAATTACATCCACATCACGGGTAACATCCACCTTGTATGAAGGAATTACCAGGTCTATCCCTTCGATGCCGTTAGTGTGACCTTCGCTGACCTGAATTCCCAGGTCAGCCAATATATCTTTAACAACCTGTCTGTTCAGTGCTTTCCCGATCAGACGGTTAAGGTTGAACCAGGGGAATACAACCCTTGCCGGCTCAACCGGTTTCGGGTAAGCATCTATAATGGAGGAAGATATCTCACCCCCGGCAATTTCCCTGATCAGGAGGGCAGCGCGCTTTATTGCATAAACAGTGATATTGACATCGGTCCCTCTTTCGAAACGGAAGGAAGCATCCGTAGAAAGCCCGTGGTGCCTTGCTGTTTTTCTTATATGAACTGGATCAAAACAAGCGCTTTCAAGAAAAACTGAAGTCGTTTCTGAAGTAACCCCCGATTTTATGCCTCCGAAAACCCCGGCAATGCACATGGGCTCCGATTCACTGCAGATCATCAGGTCGTCATTCCCGAGTTCACGCTCAATATTGTCAAGGGTTGTAAACTTAGTTCCGAAAGGATATTTCCTTACAACAACTTTCTTGCCTGCTATCTGTTCTGCATCAAAAGCATGTAAGGGTTGGCCAAGCTCCATCAGGATGAAGTTGGTAATATCCACAATATTATTGATAGGCCTCAGGCCCACGGCCAGCAGCCTGTTTTTTAGCCATGAAGGGGATTCCCCGACCTTAATCCCGGTAACTGTAAGGCCGGTATACCTCCGACAGGCTTCAGGGTTTTCAATGGTAATTCCTATCGGGAGTTTGTCGTTATCCTGTGCGAAAGCCGATACGTCGGGAAGGCTTACGATGGTTTTGCCGTTTACAAGAGGTTCCTCCCTTCCGAAGTTATTGATCACTGCAGCAACATCCCTGGCTACCCCAACATGTGATGCTGCATCGGCCCGGTTTGGCGTCAGCCCGATAGTAAACACCCAGTCATGCTCCACTTTAAAGTATTCCGACGCCGGAGTTCCGGGCTTTGCATCAGCTGATAAAACGATGATGCCCGAATGGTTCTGTCCAAGCCCCAGTTCATCTTCGGCACAGATCATGCCTTCTGAGACTTCACCCCTGATTTTGGTCTTCTGAAGAGTGATCTCTTTGTCATTAAAATAAAGCGTGGTTCCGACTACCGCAACTGCTACTTTTTGAGAGGCAGATACATTAGGAGCACCGCAGACAATTTTTAAAGGCTCATCTTTCCCGATGTTCACATTAGTGAGTGAAAGATGATCGGAGTCAGGGTGCTTAACACAACTCAGGACCTCTCCTATCACGACTCCCTTAAGACCTCCCTTAACACTATAAAATTCTTCCAGGCTCTCGACTTCGAGGCCGCAACCGGTAAGCAGCTCTGCCAATTTTTCAGGCGACAGTTCAGTCCTGATATATTGACTCAGCCAGTTATAGGAGATCTTCATACTGTTTGCACTCTTTTAGGGAACAAAGGTAGGTATTATTAAGAAATAAATTACGAAATGAGACCCCAATTTTGCTGATGCTCGTCGATATGGCGAATGTGTTTTGCCAAAATGGCATTTTTTTCCTGCTTAAGTTCCGGGTCGTCATTCAGTATATCAGAAGCAACATTCCGGGCAAATTTCAGAATCTTTTCATCCTGGATAATATCTGCAATCCGGAGGTTCAGTATACCACTTTGCTGTGTTCCCTGGAGATCGCCGGGCCCGCGAAGCCGCAGATCAGTTTCGGCGATCTCGAAACCGTCATTTGTACGGAGCATCGTATTGATTCGTATGCGTGCATCATTCCCAAGTTCTTCCGGGGTCATGAGTATGCAATATGACTGGGCACTGCCCCTGCCTACCCTGCCCCTGAGCTGATGCAGCTGCGAAAGTCCGAAGCGATCTGCATTTTCAATGATCATGACTGAGGCTTCCGGTACATCCACTCCAACCTCAATTACTGTTGTTGATACAAGGATCTGGGTTTCTTTTTCAATGAACCGTTTCATTTCCGCATCCTTCTGCTGCTGTTTCATCCTCCCGTGAACCTTGCCCACTTTGAATTCAGGTGATGGGAATTCCCTTACCACCGTAAGGTATCCCTCTTCAAGGTTTTTCAGGTCCAGCTTCTCCGATTCTTCGATCAGGGGATATACAATATACACCTGCTTGCCTTCATGTATCTTCTTCTTCAGAAAAGTATAAACTTTATAATGATCCCTGTCGTATACATGTTTTGTAATGATTGGTTTTCGTCCGGGAGGCATTTCATCAATCACCGATGAATCCAGGTCTCCATAAAGAGTCATCGACAGGGTTCTCGGAATAGGAGTTGCCGTCATCACAAGGATATGGGGAGTCCTTTGATTTTTCTCCCATAAGGCAGCTCTTTGGGCTACTCCGAAACGATGCTGTTCGTCTATGACAACCAGGCCGAGGTTTTTAAACTGTACATTGTCTTCTATCAATGCATGGGTGCCAATCAGGATTGAAGGTTTGCTGCCATCGAGCAATTCAAGAATCTCCCTGCGTTCCGGTTGTTTTGTAGAACCTGTGAGAAGCCGGATGTTCACATTAAGCCCCGAAAGCATCCTTGAAATGTTACTGTAATGCTGATTGGCAAGAATTTCTGTAGGGGCCATCAGGCATGCCTGGTATTTATTGTCGAGGGCAATAAGCATACACATCAGCGCCACCATTGTCTTGCCGCTGCCAACATCCCCCTGAAGCAAGCGGTTCATCTGCTTCCCCGCTCCCATATCAGCCCTGATCTCCCTGATCACCTTCTTTTGTGCATTGGTCAATTCAAAGGTGAGGTATTTGTGGTAAAACTCATTCAGATAATCGCCTACTGTGGCAAACACATGCCCGTCGGTCTTCTGGAGCCTGCTTATCCTTTGTTTCAGCAGTCTGAGCTGGATAAAGAACAACTCCTCGAACTTCAGCCTGGCCTGAGCCCTGGTCAGAAGTTCAGGGCTTTGAGGGAAATGAATATTCAGGAATGCATCCTGCCTGTTGATAAGCCTTAACCTCTCAATGATATCCGGGGTTAAATTCTCTGCTACACAGAACTTCTCATGCAGCAGCAATGTTTTTACAAGCTTGCCGATCCCTTTGTAGTCCAGGCCTTTTGATTTCAGTTTTTCCGTTGAACTGTAAATGGGCTGAATCACTTTACTGATAGCCAAAGGTTCTGTTTCAGGGAGTTCAACTTCAGGATGCGGAATATTCCACTTCCCGTTGAACTGCTGTGGTTTTCCGAAAATGATCCATTCCTGCCCATTCGCGAATTTATCAACCAGCCATTTAACCCCCTGGAACCAGACAAGGTCGATCTGCCCGCTTTCGTCCTCTACCGAAACGACCAGTCTTTGTGAGCGCGGGGAACCTATCGTTTTTGTCTTAATGACGCGCGCCCTCAGCTGTATGAATGTATTTTCATCCCTTATATCACTGATAAGATACATTTTAGAACGGTCGACATAACGGAATGGGAAATGAGTAAGCAGGTCGCCGAAAGTTTCAATCTGCATCTCGGAACGCAATGCTTCAGCCCTTGCCGGGCCAACGCCTTTCAGGTATTCGACGGAGGTTTCGAGAAAGGGTTTGAGTGCAACCAAAATGAAGACATTTAGCTTGCTAAAAATAAACAAATATCTGTTAACCGGGAGGATGAAATCCGCAGTCCATAATAAAAAAAACTGCCCGGGAAAGAGAGCCGAGTACAACTAAAACGCTGGCCGGCTCTGTCAACATATAAAAAAACTGCCCCGGAAGACCGGGGCAGAAAATCAAAAAAAAATTCGTTCAGGTGTTAATATTCCCAGAGGCTGGATTCGAACTCAAGGATCTTGTTCTTTGCCCTTTCTGATTCCAGGAGAGCATCGACGCCTGTTGCATAGTCACTGATCTGGCGGTCATAAACATTCTCCTCCTTGTATATATAGCTCGAGAAAATCCTTTTCATGAACACATCATCATAGGTAAGGCGGCCGGCAACACCATTCCTGAGGTTAAACTGCTCACTGTGGGCAAACAGGTTGCGGCAATCAGGAAAATACACCCAAAACAGGGGTTTATATCCTCTTGAGGTGCCGTCATCAGCAAAACTCTCCATCAAAGGGCATATCCCAAGGATGCGAACTTCCAGAACCGATCTTTGTTTGTCGAAATACCAGTCTTCCTTAATCCTCAGCTTTTTGACATCGGAGGCATAAAAAGGTTTTGATATCACCGTGTCAAATTCGACATCAGGATTGTCGGGGCGTTTCAGTCTAAGCTTCTGCTTCGTCTCAAGCTGGTCCATCAGGTCCTTATAGGCTAAAGGAACGAGGAAGAGGTCTGTTTCGGCCGAATATGCCTGGATGGCACCTTCCTGCATTCCGTCGAGAATGATCCTCATAAAGCTTTTCCACTGGTTCTGGGGAGTTTCAGGAAAGTAAAAAGGCTGGTTCATCTTCTCCCGCATATCGATAACTCTCCAGACCCTTTTTGTCCAGACTATATCTGCTTCCCTTAAATAAGGATACGGAATCGGCTGAACCTGTGTGATCACAGTTCTGTCATAAACACCATCCCTTGGAGGAGCTTCAAGAACCTGTGCATAGGAAGTCATCCTGACCCCTGACACAAGTGCTGCCACAAATGCGATGAAAACTATCCTTTTCATGATGTGCTGGAATATTTTGGTTTAATTAATTTTAAGGTTGATGGAAGCAATGGTACGTTCACCGTCGGGCCCTTTAACAGTGATATTTTCGAACCAGAGGCGCTTGTTCTTTTTAGCATTCGTGATCATCCTCACGATCTCTGGTGTGAGCCTGTTACCCTGAACTTTGAATTCAAGGATATCGCCGGTTATATCGGTAACGAAGTTGTATGATGTAACCACGTATTTCAGGTCGAAATCAAAAGCGGGAGGCATTTCAGGCACCAGGAAAGGGCTTGCAAGTACAAGGCTCTTCGAGATAACTCCTTCGCTCTTTCCGCCAATCCTGGCAATAGGGTCAGGTAAGCGTTTCAACCTGTAAGTACCTGAACCCATGTTCTTCGTTTTACCGGAGAATACAGCGCTTACCGTAATTACTGCTTCCCTGGTGTTCTGGGGAAGCCCGCTGACGATATAATCTTTCCCTTCCTGCCGGATGTTACCAACGGAAATAGCAGGAATTATCCTTTCGGGCCCTCCCGGGACTGAAATAGACACCGGGTTGTCAACCCCTACATAAAAAACGTTCATCTTCGTGAGGGAAATAGTCAGTGCCGGTTTTGCGACGATGAACTCGTCTTTAAAATGGAACGTCATTGTATCGCCCAGGGGGCTTACAATTTTAATGATCCCTGCAAATTTCTTCAAACCTTCGGATGAGCCTCCGAGTTTAAGAGTAACAACCCCGTTTTCGCCTGTAATCGGCGTGGCATTCTTAAAGTTTGCTGCAGTAAGAGAGTCAGAGCCAAGTATATAGCGCACATTCGGATTAGCTTTCGTGTCATATGCAGCAACAAGGATTTCAGCCTGGTATTCCTCACCCAGAAATACATAGTTACTTTTCGGAATGACTTTTGCACGGATAGCATCAAACTTCCAGTCTTCCGCCGATACAGCTGCATAGAGGTTATTTACGACATCGAATTCCACATTATAAACATCGGCTTTAATCTGGTTAAGAATAGTAACTGTGGCCGCCAGAATGGTATGGTAAAAATTATGCATCTCCCAGTTCTGGCTCACACCATGTGAATCTTCGAACTGGCCTTCGGTTTTCAAACCCAGTTTCATCGTAGTCTGGTATTTTGGATCGAGCAGGCTGATCATTTCCTTTTTATAGGTTTCAATTCTGATCTTCAGTTTCCTTGCTTCTCCTGCTGAACCATCCTGGGATCGCCCTATAAAGAAGTTTGTCGGTACGTCATACTTGTCCTTGCCGTTAATTTTAGAAAGGGGTGTGGTTTGCGCTTCTTTATATGGTATTCCATCCTCCTTCGCTATAACCTGATACTTCAGGCTGTCAATGTAAGCAGTGAGGTCATCAGATAATTTCCGGGCTTTTTGTGCTCTTTCCCAGTACGGACCAACCTTATTCGGGTTCATCTGGTACTGGATCTTGAACCTGGCAATCGTATTGTCTAATTTTTTGTTGAAGTTTGAGTTTGTATTCTCCATGGTTTCATTAACCACGATAAATGCATCAAGCATTTCTTTCGAGACGTTAAGCGCGAGCAATGCAGTAAGCACGAGATACATCATCCCGATCATCTTTTGCCTCGGTGTCTCTTTATATCCAGCCATTTAATTTTTAATTTTCAGATGAATAATCCTGATTGTTAAACACTCACAGGTTTTACTTTATTGAGACGTTCATAGCTGAGAGCATACTGCCGTATACCTTGTTTAAAGCGGCAATATTGCTGGCCAGATTATCCACTTGTTCTTTAAACCTGGCTGTTTGTGTAACCGATGCATTCAGATTATCCAGGAAACGCTTCATGCTTTCCTCCATCTGGGATGAAGTTTCAACATGATTTGTTGAAGTTTGTAACTGCTTTTCAACTACCTTATTTAAGAGAGTCAAATTTTCTTTGTATTTCGCTGTGTTTGTAACAGATTCGGTAAGATTATCAGCGAATTTTCCAAGAATTGAATTAAACTTATTGGTATTTTCCATCTGCTCATTGGAGCCTTGGAGATGAAGTTCGTATAATGCATTCAGTGCCGACAGGTTACTCGAAACTCTTTGCATCTGTTTGTTGTAATTTTCATTTTCAGATGCGGAGGAGGATAAAGTAGAAGCAGTCTTTGAAAGCAGTTCGGCTGATTCATTGTATTTCTCCATGAATTTATTTGCTGAAGCTGTAGCAGCTGAAATGCTGGTAGTCATATCCTTATTCACCCTGACTTCTTCCTTGAGTGAATTGGCAACTTCAGTATATGCGCTGGAAAGGCCGGCGGCGCTTTTAGCAGCAGACTGCATATGTTGCAGTTGATCCTGGGAAGTGTTTACGCTTTGTTCAAGAACATTTGCTGTCTTCTTATATGAATCACTCAACCTGGAAGCTCCATCCGTTGCCTGTTTCACAGAACTTACAAACTGATCGTTGGTAACAGCTGCATCTGACATTTTACCCAGTTTGGATGTTGTATCAGCCAGGGTGCGCAAGCCCGTGCCAAGACTGTTTATAAGTTCGGGTCCGATTTTAGCCTTCTCCAGCATTTTGTCAAGTTCCTGGCTGACCGTTTCTCCGGTTGCCAACGCCATCGAGGCATCAATATCCGTATCATGATACATCCCGGCAAGCTGGGGATACACCAGGCTCCAGTCAGGCTCCACATGAGGGGGCTCAAAAGCAGAAAAGAAAAAGATGATTGACTCTGTTCCCAATCCGATGATCAGCATTGTATCAGCTCCTGTATAGTGATTGATTTTGAATAATGCACCAATAATAACAATTGATGCTCCCCACCCGTACAATTTGGCCATGAAGTGCTTGTACTGCTTGGATTTTACAAAATTCAGAAGACCCATAATTCAGAATATTTAAGTTAAATTTGTTGAAATCGCGTTCTTTTATGTCTTAAAAACATAAGAAAATCAGCTGTTAATTGTACACTTTCGAAGCTCTGGCCGGATTGTCGTCCTTCTGTCGGCCAAGAAAATTCTGTACACAGCGGAATCCTATATAGCACTTCGATGTATCCTGGAATTCATAGGTTCTGGTGGAAACACGGAGATAATATGCAATATCTTTCCAGGAACCGCCACGGATTACTTTGCGTTTTAAGGAAGGCGGATCGCTATCCTTCGCATTGTATGTATAATCGGGGTTCAGGTCCCAGGTAAAATTATAGGAAGAAGGATGGAATGCTGATCTGGTCCACTCGGCAACATTCCCTGCCATATCATAAAGACCAAATTCGTTAGCCGGATAATGGGCAACAATGACGGTGAGCAAACCCCCATCGTCTATATAATTTCCTCTCATGGGTTTAAAGTTCGCCAAAAAACATCCTTTGTCATTACGGGTATAGGGTCCGCCCCAGGGATATGAATTGCCGTCATATCCTCCTCTTGCAGCCCATTCCCATTCAGCTTCGGTTGGAAGGCGGAATTCACTGACCGAAGATTCGCCTTTCTTACCATACATATAGCTGTTTTTCAACTGTGTACGCCATATACAAAAAGCATTGGCCTGCTTCCAGTTGACCCCCACAACGGGATAATTGTCATAGGCCGGATGCCAGAAATATTTCTCTGTTGAAGGGTCATTAAAAGAGTATGCAAAATCATGAATCCAGCATAAGGTGTCGGGATAAACGCTGATGACCTCTTTACGGACATAAACTGACCGGTCTTTCATGCCCTGGGGCCGATTTGCAAGACCTGCATCCTTGGGATCTGCCTGACCGCCCCATTCTTTTCTGGCTGCAGCTTTCAGGTCAACAAAATAATATTCATAATACAATTTACGGGAATCTATCTCCTTAACTCTAAAATAACGCTCATTCTCAGGTAAATACATTTGATTCAATGCATCTCTGACATCCTGCTGTTGTGAATTCCATTCGATTTTGGTTTCCCAGTTCAGGTAAGGGGGATCGAAAGTTTCACCGGTTTTCTTGTTTTCTGCAATGAAATAAAGCTCTGGCTTGATCTCGCCAAGAATCCGGCGGGCGATGGAATCCCTGACCCAATATACGAATTGGCGGTACTCATTATTAGTGATTTCTGTCTGGTCCATGTAAAATGCCGCAACCGACACTGTGCGCGGATTGTTGAGCTGGGCGTAAGGTACATCTTCATCGCTTACTCCCATGGTATAGCTGCCCATAGGAATGTAAACCATGCCAAAAGGATCAGGTTGGTAATACCTGCTCCTTCCCTTAACCCCGGTCAGTTCTCCGTTTCCTGAGTTGCTGCAGCTTCCCAGGAAGACCAGCAGGACTACAAACACGAGTAATTTTTTCATTTTTCGGGCAGTTGGTTGATAAAAATAAACGCTGCTTTTTCAGCTTTAGTATATTATTGTCATGTTTTTGAATAATACCGGAAAGTTAGTATTAAATTTACAAATACCTTGTGTTACGGTAACTTCTTCTGAATTTTTCAGTTTCAATTTTAAGCACATAATTCAGCATCACCTCGAAGCTTCCGTTGCTGTAATTCATCATTTTCGACGTTCCTATGTCATACGCTAATCCAAGCCTGAAGCCCTTTATGGTGAGACCTGCAAGAACCGAAACAGCATCTTCAAAGCGGTAAGCAAGCCCGCCATAAAACTTGTTATTATACCATAGGAGTCCGCTGATGCTGAACTGGAATGCAGCTCCATCGAACATAACAATTGCACTCGGCTGAAGCTGGAAAGCCGGATGATTCGGTATGTCCCACTGATATCCGCCGGTAAGGTAAAAAGTCCGTTGAAGCCTGTATTGTGTGTTATTGCCCTTTGACTGAAGGAGCTGGTCACCCGATAAGCCCACGTAGAACTTATCAGGTACACGGTAAAAAAGACCAATTGACCCGTCAAAGATCATATCGCTGTTAGCCTGATCTGACTTGAGGAGAGGGTCATCGCTGCTGACCGCTTTGAATTTGGAATAATCAAATTTACCATTCTGAAATCCCACTTGCAGACCGGCAGAGAAGATGCCCGGCCCGAATTCAGCTTTGTAAGCATACCCGATCTTAACACTTGTATTGGTAAAAAAACCAAGCTTGTCCTGTGAAACCATACCTCCGACACCCCCATGTATCGCCCTGATAGGTGCATCAACTGTAAGAAAAATAGTCTCCGGCGACACTTTGTTACCATCACTGTCTTTAAACCCGAACCATTGTTCACGGATAAGTCCCGTGATGGCAACTCCGCCACTCTGACCCGCAAAAGCCGGATTGAAAACCATATTATTGAACATATAATTGGTGATCAGGCTGGATTGCTGCCCTTTGCTTTCATATGCTAATATCACATTTAAACATAGTAATGTGATAGAAATATACTTACAGAAAGGATTTCCGGGGAATTTCGGTTGTTGCATCAAGTTCCGGTTGTTATGATCTTTCATTTCAGGCGTTAAAAGTAAAGCTTTTTTTCAAACCGGTAAGCATAAATCCCTTACAATAATGATTAAAATCTTTTAAGAAAGTCAGCTGTGACAACTGAATTTTCTTAAACGTGACGGTTTTTATTTTGTTACCAATATTCTTTTTGTCAACTTTGTTTTCAGGATTTCACATTCTATCTCTTTTTCAATAATCTAATTCGATAATTATGGCCTTTTTTATGATTAAAGAAAAACCGTTTACAAGAAAATGGTTTTTATCCTACAGCTTGATTGTCATTGGCTCCTTTATTCTTGCAACTGCCTTTGTTTTTTTTATCACACCTTATAAAATAGTTCCGGGGGGGGTATATGGTATTTCAATCATCCTCCATTTTATTCTTGGCACCCCGGTTGGGTTAATGGCTTTATGCTTTGATATTCCACTGACAATCATAGGGATAAAAATCCTTGGGCCAAGGTTTGGGGTTAAAACGGTAATCGGATTCTCGCTTACAGCAGTCTTTACTGATACGATGACATGGATTTGGGGATTTGAGCCCTTGGTCAAGGGTGACGCATTGTTATCATCCATATTCGGCGGATTGCTATGTGGACTGGGGTTGGGGCTTATTTTTAAATCGAAAGCAACATCGGGTGGTAGCGATATTGTTGCTGCCATCATCGCGAAGTATACAAAACTGCCAATCGGTCAGCTGATGATCATGGTGGATTCAGTAATTGTTCTTTTGGCATTATTTGTATTCGGAGACTGGAAAATCCCCCTTTATTCATGGATCGTAATCTTTATTACCGGTAAAGTGATCGATGGGGTTCTCGAAGGCATCAATTACGAGAAAAGCCTTTTCATCATTTCCGAGAAGCATGAAGAAATAAGAGATAAGATAATCAATAACCTGAACAGGGGCGGAACAATCATCGAAGGCCAGGGCATGTTCAATATGGCTGAGCGCAAGATCATCTTCACAGTCGTAAGCCGCAGGGAACTGATTGTCCTCGAAGAATATATCCACCAGATAGATCCAAAAGCATTTCTTACCGTTCTCGACGCTTCGGAAATCCTTGGAGAAGGGTTTAAGTCATTGAAAGAGAAGGTGGCGGATTGAATTTTGAATAACGAATGTTGAATATTGAATGACGAAGTCATTGTATTTGACATTCAACATTCGTTGATCAATATTCGATATTCAATCTTACTTCCTGAACAGCTTCATGATGTCATTCCCGTTTGCAAAAATCAGAAGGCCGAAAAGAAGCACCATTCCTACGATCTGGGCGTACTCGATAAATTTATCACTGGGTTTGCGTCTGAAAATGATTTCATAAAGCAGGAACATTACGTGCCCGCCGTCAAGGGCGGGTATTGGTAAAACATTCAAAACCGCAAGCATTATCGATAAAAAGGCTGTAAGATGCCAGAATGCCTGCCAGTCCCAGGAAGACGGAAAGATTGAACCAATTGCAATGAAACCTCCGACGGATTCGTACGCCTTTTCCTGTGAGAACAGAAGTTTGATCGATTTAATGTAATTGCCTACCCCTTCAAAAGCTTTAACGACGCCGGCAGGGATAGCAGTCAGTATATTGTACGATTTCTC
Organism: uncultured Bacteroidales bacterium; assembly: GCA_903887775.1. Lineage (GTDB taxonomy): Bacteria > Bacteroidota > Bacteroidia > Bacteroidales > FEN-979 > CAIRDP01. The sequence goes on along the minus strand of CAISRB010000033.1, from coordinate 13,106 downwards.
CCTGAATTTCAGAAAATCAGAAGGAGGTCTGGAATAAACTCCGATCAGCCCGGTAGAAGGGACATTGACGTTTAGTTTCAAGGTGTCTTTGCCTCTGAGGACCATCACGCTTACCTCTTTGTTTTTGTATGCCTGGAGCGCTTTTCTGAATTCACTGAAAAACGGGCGAAGTGTATCGTTAATGCCAACAAGATGGTCACCTTTCATCATTCCGGCCTTCCCGGCAGGAGCTCCCGCGCTAAAACTGGAAATCACGAAAGGCATTCGGAATGAAATGAAATCGGTCGATTTATATTTGATAAGTTTACTGATGAAACCTTTCGGTATTTCAATATTGACTTTCTGGCTTTCACGAATCACCTGGATCGTTTTGGCTTCCTCAAGCACCAGGGTTTTAGGAATGGCAGCAAAATCATCAACAACTTTATTGTCGATTGAAACAATATTATCGCCGTTTCTCAGTCCCATCTGGTAACCGGTGGAATCTACTGAAATTCCATATTTAAGCTCTGAGGCAGGCAGGTATTGATCGCCCCAAACCATCAGCATGATAATATAAATTACTATCGCGAGGAGGAGGTTCACAGTAACGCCGCCCAGCATAATAATAAGTCTTTGCCATGCAGGTTTTGATCTGAATTCCCAGGGTTTCGGAGGCTGCTTCATTTGTTCCATATCCATCGATTCATCGATCATTCCGGAGATCTTGACATATCCTCCGAGTGGGAGCCATCCAACCCCATACTCGGTTTCGCCTTTTTTGAATTTAAATAATGAAAACCATGGATCGAAAAAAAGGTAAAATTTCTCAACCCTGGTTTTAAATACTTTCGCAGCAACAAAATGACCCATCTCATGCATTATCACCAGTATTGATAAGCTGAGAAGAAGCTGAACTATTTTTATGAATATTTCCATTAATTTTTCCTTTTCTTTATTAAAATATTAACAATAAATTCTTCGGCTTTTTTAATCGCATCCCCGTTTGTTTCAACATAATCTTCATAAGATGGCTTGCTGATGAAGGTCACCGATTGCATACAATGCTCGATCACATCTGTCATTTCCAGGAATCCGATTTTTTCGCTGAGGAATGCCAACACAGCTGCTTCATTTGCGGCATTTATAATACAAGGCATATTCCCGCCGGCTTCTAAAGCCTTGTAAGCCAGTCCAAGGTTTCGGAACAGTTCTTTGTCAGGCTTTTCAAAAGTGAGTTCCGGATAGTCAAAAAAACTGAACCTGGGCAATGCTGACGGAAGCCTTCCCGGAAACCCCAGTGCATACAATATAGGCAGCCTCATATCAGGTAATCCCATCTGGGCCTTCATCGATCCGTCGATAAACTGGACGATGGAATGTATAATTGACTGAGGATGGATAATAACATCTATCTGGTCCGGCTTAAGATCAAATAACCAGCGGGCTTCAATGACTTCAAGGCCTTTATTCATCAGCGAAGCCGAATCAATGGTGATTTTGTTCCCCATTTTCCAGTTAGGATGGTTCAGCGCTGCCTCCCTGTTTACAGTTTGCAGGTATCCCTTTGTTTTTCCGCGAAATGGCCCTCCCGAGGCAGTCAGATATATCTTTTCTACACTTCCGGGGTTTTCGCCGGCAAGGCATTGAAAAATAGCAGAATGTTCGGAGTCAACAGGCAGTAACATAACATTCATCGAACGGGCTTTCGCGGTCACCAGATCGCCTGCAATAACCAGGGTTTCTTTATTTGCAAGAGCAATATTTTTACCGTATTCGATAGCCCTCAGTGTCGGCCTGAGCCCTGCATAGCCTACCAGGGCACTGATAACCAAATCAATAGATTCCATCTCCATGACCTGGGTTATCGAATCCTCACCCGCAAACACCTTTACAGGCAGGGATTCCAGGGCAGTTGCGACTTTCCTGTAATATGCCGGATTCCCTATTACAACGATGTTCGGATTAAACTCAAAAGCCTGTCCGATAAGCACATCACAATTATTCTGGGCCGTAAGGACTTCAACTTCGAAGAGATCAGGGTTTGACCTTATTACATCCAGAGTCTGCTGGCCGATAGAGCCGGTGGATCCTAAAAGACCAATGCGTTTTTTTGGCACAATTGAAGTTCCCATCAGAAAGATATATAATCTTTAGGGTTGACTGGTTTACCCTCGTACCAAATCTCAAAATGAAGATGGGGGCCTGTTGAGTATTCGCCTGTCTCACCGATAATAGCCACAGGGTCTCCCGCATTTATATAATCTCCGGCTTTGATAAGTATAGCAGAGTTGTGCTTATATATGCTGACGATATTTTGCGAATGCTGAATTGCTACCACGTAACCCGTCTCAAGAGTCCAGTTCGCAAAGATCACCGTCCCGTCAAGCACCGATTTGATCGCCTCGTTCTGCCTGGCCACGATATCAACGCCAAAATGTTTTTTTACCGGATCGAATCCATTGGTTATCACTCCTTTCAGGGGTGTGAAAAACAGTACCCCCCCGATTGAGCCCTTTGCCGAAACTGAATTATCTCCTGATTCAGCTTTGTAGAGGTTGTATTTTGCCTTGCTTTCGACATCCGCACGTAAAAGTGAATCCTCTTCAGACCGTTTCGGTCGTATATCCGCATATTTATGAATAGTATCCCGTATTACAGGCCTGTTTTCGGAGAGATCCTTGCCGTTGATCACATCACGCAGATTCTGAAGATACAAGTCCTTGCGCAAAAGGGCTTTTTCAATTGAATCCGTCTTTAATGTCAGTTCGTAGAGCTTTTTCTGAAGTCCGACACTGGAATACCCTGGAATATACTCCCTTAATGGAGTGAATGCGATCAGGATCGATGTCAGGAAAATAAGTAGAATTGTTAAGGTTCCCAGAGCTATGAACACATTCAGGCGGGAGAGCCTGAAAGTCAGCCTTTCCTCCAGAGTTTCATCATTCATGAAAACCAGACGATACTTATTCCTTAATCTGACCTTCCAGTTTTGTTTCTTTTTTTCGTCTTTTTCCGCAGCCATCCCAATTAATTATCCTGAATCAATAACGGCTGCAAATATCGTAAAATTATACTAAATTTGCGGTTTTGTAGTTATACCTATATTAATTACCAGAAATTTGATCTCGACGAAGAAATACACTCTCGCCACAGTTTTTTTATTACTCGCCGGCTCAATTCTTTTCAGCTCATGCTCAACCAAGAAAAACACCTGGACAAGGCGCGCCTACCATAACATCACTGCACATTACAATGTTTACTGGAACGGCATGGACCTGATGCGCCAGGGCATCAAGGATTATGACGCAGAGATGAAAGATAATTTTTCACTTATACTTCCGGTGTACAACTTCGGAGATAAAACCGGGAACAAAGCTGCACAGTTTTCTGATAACGCAATAAAAAAGGCATCGAAAACCATCCAGAAGCATTCGATGTTCTTCAATCACAAAGAATATTGTAAATGGATTGATGATGCTTACATGATGATTGGGAAGGCGTATTTCTACAAGAAAGATTACCCCATGGCCAGGAGGACATTTGAATTCGTTATCAAAACATATAATGACAACGACATCAAATATGAGGCGATGTACTGGGTTGCCATGGCAAATATTCAGCTTGGTGATTATAACCGGGGTGAGCCGATGCTTGACATGTTACTGAATAAAATCAACAAAGGTGAAGCCCCTGCAAAATATGAAGAAGCGGTGAACCTGGCCTATGCAAATTCGTTTATTCTCCAGAAGAATTTTGATGCAGCTGTTCCCTACCTCAACCGGGCCCTGGAACTGAACCCTAAAGTCAAAATGAAAACAAGGGTCTATTTTATCCTTGGACAGATCGCCCAGAAACAGGAGGACCCTGACAAGGCTGCTTTGATGTATACTCAGGTGCTCAAGCATAGTTCCACATATGAGATGGAGTTCAATGCGAAGATCAACCTGGCACAGTGTTATACCAGCAAATCGACTGAACGGGAATTCATAGTCAAGAAACTCGGCAAAATGCTGAAAGATGAAAAGAACAAGGACTACCTCGATCAGATCTATTATGCTCTTGCACAAATTTCACTTACAGATAAAGACAGCATCCATGCAATTGAGTACCTGGGCAAATCGGTAAGCACAAGTAAAACCAATAATTACCAGAAAGCCATATCAGCCCTGCAACTGGCCGATATTTATTTCTCCTTCCCCAATTATCCGAAAGCACAGGCATATTATGACAGTACCATGCAGTTTCTGCCAAAAGATTTTGCAAATTATAACATCATCAAGAAAAAAACCGAAACCCTGACGGACCTCGTTCAACAATTACAGCTGATCAGCAGGGAAGACAGTTTGCAGGCTCTTGCTGCTATGCCTGAAGAACTAAGGAATGCCGTTATTGAAAGGCTGGTTGCGAATTATATTGCCGAAGAAGTAAAAAAGAAACAGGACGCTCAGCTCAAACAGGAAAACCAGATGTTTGCCGTACAGGAGGATAAGACGAATACATCCTCCTCTCAGGGTCGATGGTATTTTTATAATGCCAATACACTCGCCAATGGTTTTTCGAATTTCGCAAAAAAATGGGGCCGAAGAAGATCTGAAGATAATTGGTGTCTTACTGATAAGGCAATTACAATGAATCCTGCTGAAGCCCCTGTTGATACTATCCCGGCACCGCCAATGGCTGGCAGCGATACCAGCGGAAGAGAAAAAACCGAGAAGAAATCCACCAATCCTAAAGATAAAAAATTTTACAGCCAGGACATTCCTCTCACACCAGCCAAGCTTGCTGTGTCAAAGAAGAAAGTCTCAGATGCTTATTACAAAGCCGGGTTCATTTATATTGAAGGGCTTAATGATTACGGTCATTCCATTGAATGCTTTGAAACTTTGCTTCAGAAATTTCCCGAGTACCCGCGTAAAGCCCAAACATATTTTGAACTTTATACTCTGTATAATGGTCTGAAAAATGAGCCAAAATCGGATTATTACCGAAACCTTCTGCTTACCGGCTATCCCGAAACGGATTACGCCAAACTACTGGTAAATCCTAATTATTTCAAGGAATTGGCCTCCAGAAAATCCGAGTCTTCAAAACTTTACGAGACCACTTATAAAGCATTCCTTAACCAGCAATACTACATGGTTATCAGTAGTGCCTCAGAGGCTCACGCAAAATATAAAAGCGATACCGCACTGCTTCCCAAGTTTGATTATCTCCGGGCTCTTTCTCTTGGTAAAATTGAAGTTGCCGATTCCATGATCGTTGCACTTACGATGATTCAACAGGAATATCCCAAAAGCCCTGTGAGCAATCTTGCAAGGGAAGTTCTCACTTCTTTGACAAGTCCGGCAACTCAACAACAGCCGGGAAAATCTTCTGCTGATTCCATTTCTGCCTTGCTTAAAGCAGCTGAAAGTATTTATAAATTTGATTCTTCAGCAGTCCATTTTTATATACTCATTGTAAATAATGCAAAGGTTGATGTAAATGCCCTGAAAATTAAAATTGCTGATTTTAATTCGAAGATGCATGATCTTGAAGGTCTTGAAGTAAACAGTCTGTTATTTGACAACAACCGCGAAATGATTACGGTAAGTAATTTTGATGATGCCACTCAGGCTTCAAGATACCTTTTAAGCATCCGTGACAGTAAATATATTTTTATCAGACTTAATGAAGTCGGGGATTACAATGATTTTATTATTTCAGTTAACAATTATCCTGTTCTTTACAAGAATAAAGACATCATCAAGTACCTGAAATTTTTCGATAAAAATTACCTGATAAAATAATGAACTATGGCCAAAAACAGAGAACCGGAAATACCCTCTATTAACATTATGGGACCCGGCACGGTTATCAAAGGTGAGATCAGTGTAAACGGTGACTTCAGGGTGGATGGAACACTGATTGGAAATATCCATTGTAAGGGCAAAATGGTTGTCGGCCAGACCGGCAGGATTGAAGGCGAGATTATTTGCCAGAGTGCAGATTTTGCAGGAGATATTAAAGCTGTTGTAAAAGTCACCGAATTACTTACACTGAAGGAAACTGCCTTATACAGCGGTGACATAACAACTGGTAAGCTTGCCATCGAACCGGGAGCGAAATTTTCCGGGACCTGTAAAATGGAGATACCTGCCGGAGATATGAAAACCCTGTCCGATGCGTCCAGCTGATCCTGAAAAAGGGCTGAACCAGTATGCGCGGTATTCAGGGATGGCTTTACAGATGGTGGTGATCATACTTGCAGGCTCTTTTGGAGGCCTGAAACTTGACCAATGGCTTAACACAAAACCGGTTTTTACAGTATTCCTTTCTGTCGCTGCAGTTTTTCTCTCGATATTTGTTGTCACCAGGGACCTGCTTAAAAAGAAATAATTATGAAGTCTGTCGTTGCCACATATGCCAAACGCCTGTTGCTGATCACACTTGCAGCCGGGGTGCTGGCGCTTGTTCTTTTTTTCGTTCTTCCCGGAACATGGTTTTCCCCATCAGTTCCTTTTTTATTTGCTTTCTACTATGCCTGCAGTCTTTTATCTTTTATCATGCTCAGCAGGTCTCTGCAAACAAAGTTCAGCAGGTTTGTATCTGTTTTCATGCTCACGACAGCAGTAAAACTGTTTCTTTACATTTCAATCATGATCATTTATGCCTTTATCAATAAAAAAGATGCCGTGCCTTTCCTGTTGAACTTTTTCATTCTTTACATTGTTTACACTATATTCGAAGTCACACAGATCATTGGATTGACAAAACTTTCAACATCTGCAGGCAAAATGAAACATGAAAGCTAGGATATTCAGTATTCATGCTTCCCTTTTTATTCTTTTGTGCTGCTTTCCGTTTCCATTATTAGCACAAAACAATGATACTGTTCATATACCAAATCTCGATTCCATCTATATTGAAGATTATACTGAATGGCTCACATCAAGGTTTTACGTTTTATACCAGGATGCCCAGTTTACAATCAGTACGAACGAGGTAGCCAACATCATCTATAAACCGAATACGAATATCAAGATCGGTATTGCAGGGTTCTACAAATGGTTTGGATTAGGTTTATCCATAACAAATCCCTTTTATCAGTTCAAGGAATCAACATATGGCAAAACCACCTCGATAGACCTCAGGATCAATGCATTCGGCAGGGCCGTTGCCGCAGAAGTCTTCATACAGAATTTTCATGGATTTTATATCAGGAATATACATCCGACATACAGCAGCTATTTTATCCTGCCCGATATGAACCTGTTTTCTTTGGGGGCTTATGGGTACTGGATCTACAACAGCAGAAAGTTCTCTCTGCGTGCGGCTTTCGTTCAGAATGAACGTCAGATAAAAAGCGCAGGGTCCTTCATGATAAGGCCGGGCATTTCTTTCTATAAAGTAACTTCCGATACCGGGATCATCCCGGGTGAACTGATAAAGTTATTTAAGATGGACAAGGATGAGCTTTTAAAAGGTGGCCGGTTCTACTCGTTCAGCCTGGCCCCGGGATATGCCTATACCCTTGTCTTCCTGAAACATGCCTATGTGAATGCAGCAGCTTTTCCAGGTGTCTCCTGGCTGTCATATTCTTATGAAGGAAAGTATGATAATTACTCACGCAGTGATTTCGTGTTCCAGCTAGGATTAAGGGTTGCTATTGGCTTCAACACAACCAGGTGGTATATCGGGGGGGCTTTAATCACCGGGTTCAATGACCTGAATTCATCCTGGAGTAATTCTTCATTTTTCTATGATGTTTCCCAGTTCAGATTCTGGGGTGGTATGCGCTTCGACATCTTCAGAAAGAAGAAGAAAAATAATTTGTAACTTTGCCGCAAATTAACCAGAGCTTGATGGTTTATATTACACGCAGAGAGCATTTTAGTTCTGCACACAGGTTGTTTCGCCCTGAATATTCCGACGAAGAAAACATGCGTGTATTTGGTAAATGTTCTAATCCTCTCTGGCATGGTCATAATTATGTTCTCCTTATCACTGTTAAGGGAGAACCGAAGCCTGAAACCGGCTTTGTTATGGATCTTAAGAAATTAAGCCAGCTTATTGAAGAGAAAGTTCTGGTAAAGCTCGACCATAAAAATATAAATCTCGAGGTGGATTTCATGAATGGCAAACTTGTTTCTACTGAGAATCTGGCGATCGGGATCTGGGAAGAACTTGAACCGGGGGTCTGTGCCTCAGGTGCAATCCTTCATTCAGTAAAGATTGAAGAAACAGAAAATAACAGTGTAGAATATTTTGGCAACAAATAAGGACAAATTGTCATGACAGAAGAAATGATCAGCTACGAAAAGTTTGAAGACTATGACTCAGCAAAAATTGAGAAACTCAGTTATCACTACAGGGAGATACTCAGTCTGATCGGTGAAAATCCCGATCGCGAAGGTTTGCTTAAAACTCCTTTAAGAGTAGCAAAATCAATTCTTTTCCTCAACCAGGGCTACAACCTTAATCCTGAAGACATCCTGCTGTCGGCACGCTTTCGTGAAGATTACAGGGAAATGGTGATTGTGAAAGATATAGAGATCTATTCGATGTGCGAACATCATATGATCCCTTTCATCGGGAAAGCGCATGTGGCATACATCCCCGATAAATACATCACCGGCCTGAGTAAAATTGCAAGGGTGGTGGAGATCTACGCAAGAAGGCTTCAGGTCCAGGAGCGTCTTACGATGCAGATCAAGGATGCTATCAACAATACGCTGAAACCCCTGGGCGTGGCAGTTGTCATTGAGGCACAACATTTGTGTATGTCAATGCGAGGCATTCAGAAGCAGAATTGTGTGACAACAACATCCGATTTTATCGGAGCATTTGAAAGAGATAAGACAAGGGCTGAATTTTTACATTTAATATCAACGAAACTACATTAAGAGCGAAGGGCATTAAGCCATGAATGATCAGTATTTTTATACACATTACTGATCACCCAACCTTTATCAACATAAAAAAACGATTAAATAACAGGAGATCAAATCATGTTTGAGGAAAATAACAGAAGTTATATTGCATCATCTTCGGGAGCAGATGCCGGAGTTGTAGCAAAAACATTTATGTCGCAGGTATTTACCTGGATGACACTGGCTATGATAATAACTGCAGGAACAGCCTGGTGGTTCGCCACTTCGGAGGCCTGGAAAAGCCTGATCAATGTTGAAACCGGCAGTTTAACAGGCCTGGGCTGGATTGTAACCCTTGCGCCTATTGGATTTGTCATGCTGATGTCTTTCGGGTTTCAGAAATTATCTGCTCTTGCAATGACACTTCTTTTCATTGCATTTTCCGTCTTAATGGGCATGAGCCTCAGTTTTATTCTGCTCGCATATACAGCAGCATCCGTTTTTAAAACTTTTATCGTGACTGCAGGAATGTTCGGGATCATGGCAGTGGCGGGGTACACAACGAAGACCGATCTTACAAAGTTCGGCTCCATTTTAATGATGGGACTTATTGGCATCATACTGGCCATGCTGGTCAATTTCTTCCTGCACAGCAGTTCACTTGAGTACATTATCAGCATTCTCGGCGTTCTTATCTTTACAGGCCTTACAGCTTATGATGTTCAGAGGCTGAAACGAATCGGAGCAGGAGCCGGCACTTATGGGGAGGATAATGCTAAAAAGTTAGGCATTCTCGGGGCTCTCACGCTGTATCTCGACTTTATCAACCTGTTTTTGTTCCTTCTAAGGTTTATGGGGAACAGAAAATAAAAAGCGAAACCGTGAAAAGCGAAAAGTGAAATCAATTTCGCTTCTCGCTTTTCGTCATTTCACTGTTAAAACCCATCTTTTTTCACATTAAATTGAAATTTTATGACCGCATATGTATTTCCCGGCCAGGGTGCCCAGTTTGCAGGAATGGGTAAAGATCTGTATGATAAATCTGATTCTGCGAAAGCATTATTTGAGAAAGCCAATGATATTCTTGGCTTCCGCATAACTGACCTCATGTTTGCAGGCACTGATGAGGATCTGAGGCAGACAAGGGTCACCCAGCCAGCTGTATTTCTTCATTCCGTGATCCTTGCCTTCTCCCTGGGAGAAGCCTTTAAACCAGATATGGTTGCAGGGCATTCACTTGGGGAATTGTCCGCTCTGGTTACGAACAAAGTTTTATCTTTCGAAGACGGGTTAAAGCTTGTTTTCGCGAGGGCACAGGCGATGCAGAAAGCCTGTGAAAAAGAACCTTCAACGATGGCTGCCATTCTCGGCCTCGGGGATCAGAAAGTGGAAGAGATATGCAAATCGATCGATGAGGTTGTAGTTCCCGCCAATTATAACAGTCCCGGCCAACTGGTCATATCAGGAAGTGTCAGAGGGATTGAAATTGCCTGTGAAAAGCTGAAGGCCGCAGGTGCAAGACGTGCATTACCTTTGAAAGTTGGGGGGGCTTTCCATTCCCCTCTCATGGAACCTGCGAGGGTTGAGCTTGCTAAAGCGATAAACAACACTGTATTTCATCAGCCCATTTGCCCGATTTACCAGAATGCTACTGCCGAAAGGGTCACAGATCCTTTAAAGATCAAAGAAAATCTGATAGCCCAGCTCACCGCCCCTGTGTTATGGACACAGCTTGTGCAAAGGATGATTTCCGATGGCGCCAGTCATTTCATTGAAGTAGGCCCCGGAAATGTTTTACAGGGTTTGATCTTAAAAATCGGGAAAGATATAACTGCAGAGGGAGCATAAAACGATCCGGCCCCGCGGCAAGCCGCGGGGCCGGATCTTATTTTACCCTTATCAATCTATCGCTTGTTGTACTGGTTATCGTAATACTTCTGGTATTCGCCGGAAGTCACATTCTTCATCCATTCCTCGTTTGAAAGGTACCAATCGACAGTCTTTTCAAGGCCCTTCTCAAAACTCGTACCCGGCTTCCATTTCAATTCCTTCTGAATTTTTGAAGAATCTATCGCATACCTCAGATCATGCCCTGCCCGATCCTTGACAAAAGTGATCAGATGTTCAGAAGTTCCGCTCGTCCTGTTAAGCTTTTGATCCATGATATTGCACAACAGCCTCAGCAAATCGATGTTCTTCCATTCATTATGTCCGCCGATATTATAGGTTTCACCGATGGTACCTGAATGGAAAATCCTGTCAATGGCCTCCGCATGGTCCTCAACATATAACCAGTCACGGATGTTCTCGCCTTTGCCATAAACCGGAATAAGCCGGTTATTCCTGATGTTATGTATTGACAGGGGAATAAGCTTTTCGGGAAACTGATAAGGTCCGTAATTATTGGAACAATTAGAGATCACCATGGGCAGCTTGAAGGTATGGTAATAAGCCCTGACAAGGTGGTCAGAACTTGCTTTCGATGCAGAATAAGGACTTCTGGGATCGTAAGGAGTACTCTCAACAAAAAGTCCCTTTTCACCAAGAGAACCATAAACCTCATCCGTGGAAATATGGTAAAAACGCTTACCATCCAAAGGGTTCCATATCTCACGGGCAGCATTGAGGAGATTCACGGTTCCAACAATGTTGGTGTAAATGAATTCTGTCGGATTCGTAATGGACCTGTCGACATGCGACTCTGCAGCAAGATGGATCACCCCGTCGAACCTGTATTTCTGGAAAATCTTTTTGACAAGTTCACCGGCGACAATATCAGCTCTTACAAACTCATAGTTTGGTTCCTTTTCTATATCTTTAAGGTTTGTAAGGTTTCCGGCATAAGTAAGTTTGTCAAGGTTCACAATATGGTACTGCGGGTAATTCCTGACAAAACGCCGCACAACATGAGAGCCTATAAAACCTGCGCCCCCGGTGATCAAAATCGTTTTCATTGACCGGATATTTAATGTTCAACGACCAAAAATAAACAAATATTCTTTCTATTTCCTCTTTTTTGCAAGCTCCTTCTCCCATTTCCAGGCCGAAGCGGTCATTTCATCCAGGCTTTTCTCTGTTTTCCATCCCAGTTCTTTATTTGCAAATGCAGTATCAGCCCACACCTGCTCGATATCCCCCGGCCTGCGATCCATGATCTGGTAGTTCAATTTAACCCCGGTCGACCGCTCAAACGACTCTATCACCTGCATCACCGAAAAACCATTCCCGGTCCCAAGATTGAACACTTCGACGTTTTGTTTCATTGTTTCGTTAAGCATCCTTTCGACAGCAATCACGTGGGCCTTTGCAAGGTCGGTAACATGCAGGTAATCTCTTATTGCCGTGCCGTCGGGAGTATTATAATCGTTTCCCCAAACCCTCAGGAAGGGCCTTTTCCCAATAGCAGTCTGAGTGATATAAGGCATGAGACAATTCGGCTCTCCAATCGGAAGTTCACCGATTATTGCACTTTCATGCGCCCCGATAGGATTGAAATACCTGAGGAGTATGCCCTTAATGCCGGCGCTCCTGCTTGTATCATTGATAATATCTTCGGATATCTGTTTCGTGGCTCCATATGGTGACCATGCTTTCTGGACAGGAGCGTCTTCCCTGACTGGCAAAACGGCGGGTTGCCCATAAACAGTGCAGGATGAAGAGAAAACGATATTCGGGATTGCATTATCGCCCATTCCCTGGAGTATGTTTATCAGCGAAAGCAGATTATTCCTGTAATATTTAAGCGGAAAGTTCACCGATTCACCTACCGCCTTGAAAGCTGCAAAATGGATAACCCCTTTGATGTCGTTATACTTCCTGAAAAAACCTTTTGTCTTGTCCTGATCTGTCAGATCGAATTGCTCAAAAAGAAGTTTCTTCCCCGTGATCTTTGCAATATTATCAAGGACTTCGATAGACGAATTCGAAAGGTCATCCACAATAATGACATCATAACCCCTGTTCTGGAGTTCAACCACTGTATGGCTGCCGATATAACCCGTGCCGCCTGTAACCAGTATTTTCATAAAGTCTCGGTTAGATTTAAAAGTAAATATCCAGAATGCATTCAGGAGTTAGGGGTTAGGGATTAGGGGTTTGGGGTTGATGTATAATCCCTAATTCCCAATCCCTAATTATGAGTGTTCAAAACCTTTAAAAGACATATTTTAATATTGTTGGACGTTCTTTGACATTTTGAAAATTAGGGTTGCCGGTCTTTGTTTACCAGAAAGCGGCATTTGGATCACCACCACTTTGGACGATCATGTAGTC
>CAISRB010000032.1 GCA_903887775.1 uncultured Bacteroidales bacterium | reverse complement strand
CCAATATTCCCCCCAACAAGCGTGAGCTTGTTCCCTCCTATCGCTGCATAAATATCTGCTTTGTAAATCTCCCGCCCAGAAACATCATAAATCAAAAACAAATATGCTCCACCCTGCTCCGCATTGAACTCAATGATCATCTGATCATTGCCGGGATTGGAATATATCCTGTCGTTGGGGCCGGCAGTCAGTTCGCCCAGGCCAACATAGACAAACTGAGCGTTAAAATACCCGTTGCCGTCAGTAAACACTTCGCTTTGAAGCGACATGCCTGTTTTATTAAAAACCATGACATCCACGCTATCCAGGGGAGCGCCGCCCGGCGTTCCATAGACATGACCTCCGATAGTTAAGTTTCCGTTTGCCTCAGTTTTGAGCTTGTCGCCCTGCCTTATGCCGGGAGCGTTTAAACCAGTCGTGTTTTCAGCCGGACCGGCTACGGCACAAAAGACCATAAAAAAACTCAGTGTTGTTGCCGTCAATCGAATAAAATTCCACATATCTGATCCTTTAAAAAAAATGATGAATGGGTTGCCTGTACCTGCCGTAAAGTAACAAAAAATAGCAATATCCTTAAGGATTCATCGCCAGGCAGGTTGCTTAGGCCTTGATTTTTTCTTAACTTTGATGAGGAATTTGCTGACAGGACAAATAGTTTTTTTCAGCAAGTATTCGAAATTCAGCAAGCTCATGACTCTGTCTTCCACGCTTGAAAATCTTTCCGAAGTATCAAAGCAAATCCTGGACTCATTTCCTGATTCCCGGGTATTTGCCCTTTATGGAAGGATGGGGGCGGGGAAGACAACACTTATCAGGGAGTTTTGCAGTCAGCTGGGCGTAGCCGACGAGGTACAGAGCCCCACTTTTTCTATTATAAACGAATATAAGACCCCTGAAAATGCCTCGGTTTATCACTTGGATTTTTACCGTATAAGAAAAATCGATGAAGTTTTCGATATAGGCTATGAAGATTATATATACTCAGGCTCATACTGCTTTATCGAATGGCCGGAACTGGCCGAAGATCTTCTTCCGGAGGGCACTGTAAGGCTTGATATATCAGGGGAAAACGAAAGGGTGATCAGATTCTGACCACCCTTTCGTTTTCCCCGGGTCACCCGGGAAACTCAGAATTATTTCTGGATATTCACGACTTCCTTGAACAGGCTCTTTTCGGCATTGACCTTTTCGGCATTGCCGTAAACGCAGAACTCGTTCTTGTCGAGCACATCCTGTATCATCTTCGAAAACGTTTTAATATCGGCAGCTTTCGTATTGATAACAGCGGTGCGATCGGCCTGGATGGCTTGTTCGGTCCTCTTGTTGAAATACATATTAAATGCCTGGTCACCCTTCTGGGAAGCCGTCAAAGGGCGGTCGAGCCCGGAGACTGTTCCGATCACATAACGGGTCATGGCTTTATCGTCAGCTTCAAAGGTTTTAAGGTATTCAGGAATGCCTTTGAAGTTTTCAAGTGTCTGTTTAAGGTTGGGATCCCGGTAAGAATTAAAAGTAATGTTCCCAATCGGCGAAATGGAGCTCCATCCGCCATAGGCCCCGCCCATTACACGGATCCTCGTCTGCAGGTAGTCCGTTGAAAGAATCTGGCTCAGAACCCTCATCCTGCCATCCCATTTATATCCCAGCAGTTTGTAATCATAACCTGCAACCACATACTGAACTTTTGAGGGAGTAAGGAATCCTTCATTTTTAGGCTGGGGGTTGAGATCCCAGGCCTTGAAAACGACCTCTGAAGCCGGCAGCGACCTGACAAGTTTTTCGATTCCCGGAGTGAATTTGGCCAGGGACTCTTTATTCGTGGTCACCCCGACAACCAGGTTATTCCTGTTAAAAAGGGTACCTGAAACTGTTATAAGGTTTTTGATGATCTCGGCTGATTTTTGATCATAATTCTTCACGAGGTCTGCAATAAACCAGTAAAAGTCAAGGCCGTTCGTGATTTCACCGAATAAGCCTGTTTTGCTGAAATATGAGGAAAACCGGCTGCTTGCAACCGAATAGCCATCCTGCTTCGTATTGGCTTCCAGTTGTGATAAAAGCCTGGTCATAATGGTCTTCAGCCTTTCAGGGTCATCATATTTAGTTTTTAACAGGATCTCCGTGGTGAGGTCGGTCATCTTATCAACCTTTTCTGCCATGGCCTTTGAAGTAACGGCAAATTTGGGGATCATCGCGTTGTCGCTGAGATTCTCCTGGAACGTCTTAAGCGAGGTATAGAACCCGCCGGTGCTGATGTTCAGGGCCTTGTTCAGATCCCCGAAAGTGTACTTATCAGTATTCATCATAGCCAGCACATTCGAAAGCAGGGATGCATAGGGCATGAGGTCCTGCGGAAGTACCCTCAAGTCAAAGAAAAGGTTCATGTAAACCACTCCGTTTGTGAATTCATTATGGTAAAGCAGGGGTATCTCAGCCACTTTTCCCGGTTCGACCGAATAAAAAACTGCTTTCGGGTTAATGTCCTTGATCTCCAGCAACGGGATCTTTGCGAGGGCTTCGGGGCTGTCTTCCGATTTCTGGTAATCCATGAGCGCTTTCGTGTCTTTTACAAGCGCCAGGGCCTTTTCAGGTGTCAGACCGGCCTTGAATGCTTTGAGTTCTGCAGCAACTTTGGCATTCTTCTCATCATCTGCACCAACTTTAGGAGCCATCGTAAAGAGAAGAGTATGCGGGTTGTTGAGGAAATCCTTTTTAATTATATCCTCGAGATATTTCGTGGTGAGCGCCTTTTTTACTTCTGCAAGGGGTTTTTCATACTCGAGGCCGATGAAAGGATTGTCGGCAAAAAAACTTGTCGGAAGTGAACGGAACACGCAATACAATCCTTTCTGCGCATCATTACCTTCACGCAGCTGGAACTCCATCCTGTTGATCACACCTTCGATCACCTGTTTGTCGAGCCCCTTGTCAATGGCATCCTGAAGGCATTTCCTGACGATGGTGTTGAATTTGTCCTTGTCGTCCGCATTGGCATTCTGGACAATGATCTGAAACACATTCTGCTTGTAATTGCTGGTCGAGGCATTGACATCCTGGCCGATCCCGGCTTCCTGCAGCGCAAGCCTGATGGGGGCTGATTCCTGGTTAACAAGAACTTCGCTTAAAACATCAAGCGCCATGACCAAAGCCTGGTCAGTATTATGCCCGATCACGTAATTCAGCGACAGATAGGCTTGATTTTTAATTTCGTCTCCAGGCAGCACAGCATAGTTTGCTGTGATGTCTTTCATCTTTGTAAAAGGCTTCTGGTCGTTTATACTGGCTTTGTTGTTGGCTTTGTCGTACTTTGACAGATATTCCTTGTCGATAAATGACAGTTCTTGTGCAAGGGGCGCATTGCCATACAGGAAAATATAAGAATTCTCAGGATGGTAGAACTTCTTGTGGAAGTTCAGGAACTGTTCATAAGTCAGCTGGGGGATGGAATATGGATACCCGCCCGATTCTTTTCCATAAGCATTATCGGGAAATAAAACCTTGAAAACCTGGTAGCTCATTTCTTCCTTTGGATCGGAGAATGCGCCTTTCATCTCATTGTAAACAACCCCTTTGTAAGATACGGCGCTGTCCTTGTCAAGCATTTCATGATGCCATCCTTCCTGTTTGAATATCCTGGGATCGGAATAGATCAGGGGATTGAGAACGGCATCGAGGTATACATGCATGAGGTTGAAATAATCCTTGTCGTTCATACTGGCGACAGGATATGCAGTAAAATCTTTCGATGTAAATGCATTCATGAAAGTGTTCAGCGAACCTTTCTGGAGAACGTCGAAAGGACTTTTTACGGGGAAGTTTTTGCTGCCGTTAAGAACAGAATGTTCCAGTATGTGCGGAGCCCCGCAGTCATTATCGGGGAAGGTCTTGAAGGCAATTGTGAAGGTTTTATTGGCATCATCGCAGGCGAACTTAACTATTTTCGCTCCGCTTTTTATATGTTCCAGAAAGAACACATTAGCGTTCAGCTCCTTAACAAATCTTTTTTCGATCAGTTTGTAGCCGGGGTAACTTGAATCCTGGGTTGCGCTCATAAGCAATGTCATTAATAAACAAAGTGAGAAAAGGTTCACCGTCGTGAATAAAACCCTTTTCAGAGTCATTTTTTTAAGTTGCATAACGGATGGTTTTTGAATTTTCTACAAGATTACGGGTTTTTTCCCTGATCTGAAAAGATTTTCGGTGTCTTTCCTGTTCTGATGGATGAAGTGGGGAAAAACGATGACAAGACAGCTGTTTTTTCAATCGTTGCGATGGGTATTCCTATTTTCTTTTGTAACTTCGTATAAAATTTAGCTGCATGGAAGAAACCCGTCCTGATTTCAGCAAACACTCACCTGCCGAGCGAATGATGCCACAGGAAGAGATGCTGGAAGTGGCCAGTAAAAAAAGCGAGCTTACTATTGGAGTACCCAAGGAAGTTTCGAGCATGGAGAACAGGGTTTCACTTATCCCCGACGGTGTCGGGCTGCTTGAACGCAACGGCCACCATGTTTTGGTGGAAGCAGGAGCGGGGCTCACAGCCCATTTCCCCGATCATGAATACAGCGAGGCGGGCGCCCAGGTTGTTTACTCTCCGAATGAAGTCTATAAGGCCGATATTATCCTTAAGGTCGGACCGGTTACAAAAGAGGAAACAGAGCTGCTTCATGCAAAACAGACCCTTATATCCACGCTTCAGATTGCAATGCAATGCGGAGACTATTTCAGGGGGCTGAGCCAGAAAAAAGTGACCGCTCTTGCCTTTGAGTTCATCCGGGACAAAACCAACCAAATGGCTGTCATGAGGACGATGAGCGAAATTGCAGGCAACACGGCTGTTTTTATTGCAGCGGAATATTTGTCTGACCCTGAATTTGGAAGGGGCAAAATGTTTGGAGGGTTTACCGGGATAGCCCCCTCCGAAGTGGTCATCATCGGAGCGGGTACTGTTGGCGAGTTTGCTGCCCGTTCAGCTATTGGCATCGGCGCTTTTGTAAAAGTTTTTGACAATTCGGTTTACCGTCTGCGCCGTATCCAGGATAACCTCGGCCGCAGGATATTTACTTCCCTGTTACATCCGAAAGCAGTTGTTGAAGCTATGAGGACTGCGGATGTCGTGATTGGAGCTGTACATTCCCCCGAGGGCAAGTCACCCTGCCTGATCTCAGAGGAAATGATCAAAGAAATGAGGGAAGGGTCTGTGATCATCGATGTAAGCATTGACCAGGGCGGATGTTTTGAAACTTCAAGGCCAACCACGCTGAAAAATCCGGTTTATAAGATCCATGGTGTGACCCATTATTGTGTCCCCAATATTCCTTCGAAAGTTCCGCATACCTCTTCCCAGGCTTTAAATAACATCATGGTACCTATTATTCTTGATATAGGTAATGCAGGCGGGGTCGAAAAACTGCTGAAACGTGATTACGGGGTGCGCCAGGGTGTTTATATCTACAACGGGCTAATCACAAGCCTTCATATAAGCAGGCTTTTCGATCTTCCGTTCCAGGACCTGGATCTTTTAATGGCAGCATTTCACTAAAATACTGGAAGCATGATCCTTTCCGGCAGGGTGGTCAATATTTCAAGAACCCGTATTGATTTCGGCTTCAATGCGCTGGATAATCTGCATAAGATGCTCTTATCGCAGGAATACAGGAAAAGCCGGATTTTTATCCTGGTCGATCCCAATACAGGAAAACATTGCCTTCCTGTTTTGGCGAAGGCATGTCCCGGGCTGGATTCTGCCTCAGTGTTTGAGATCGAAGGAGAAGAGACATCCAAATCCCTTGTTACTGCTCAAAAGATATGGATTGAACTGCTTGCCGCGCAGGCCGACCGGCAGAGCCTCCTGATCAACCTGGGCGGCGGGGTCGTTACCGATATGGGCGGATTTGTTGCTGCAGGCCTCAAACGTGGCATCGCTTATATCAACATACCGACCAGCCTGATGGGAATGGTGGATGCCGCTATCGGGGGGAAAACGGGAGTTAACCTTCACAACCTGAAAAACCAGGTGGGTTTTTTCCATTCCCCCTCCGCAATCTTTATTGATCCCCGTTTTCTGAAAACCCTGCCTGAAGTCCACCTTCGTTCCGGCTTTGCAGAAGTGATCAAGTCGGCTCTTGTCGGAGACCCCGTGCTATGGCGTAAAATACTCGGAAAGGGAGCCTCGACTATACTGGCCCTGGAAACTTCAGATAAATTCTGGCAGGATATGATACTGAAGACTGTAGTTTTTAAAAATCGCATCTGCTGCCAGGATTTCCGGGAAAAAAAACTCAGGAAGATCCTGAATTTCGGCCATACCATCGGCCATGCCCTCGAATCTCTATCGATGGCGACGGATCAAAACACACTCCTGCATGGAGATGCCGTAGCTCTTGGCATGATTGCCGAAACATGGCTTTCTCATATGAAAGCCGGATTAAGCGAAACGGAGGCCATTGGGATCATATCCTTTCTCAGGGCAGGATACCAGGCTCAGGCCGATGTCGTGAAAGATTCCTTCAAAATCACAGGTTCTTCATACGACAGTATTTATGACCTGCTCCTGCATGATAAGAAGAATAAGGATGGCCAAATACTGTTTACTCTTCTTCAGGCAGCAGGTAAGCCCAGGGTCAGTATGCGCGCAGGCCGTGAAGAAATTGTTTCTGCCCTTGATAAACTTTTTGAATGATCCCCGTTAGCAATTCCGGGATGGATTATGAAGACAGTCAGGATCATTAAACCGGATAAGACGCTGAAGGGAAAGATACAACTCCCTTCTTCAAAAAGCATCAGCAACCGCCTGCTGATCATGCAGGCTGTGTCGGGGGAAAAGTTTTCCATCAACAATCTTTCCAGGGCTGATGATACAGTTATACTACAGAAACTGTTGAATACAATTGACATGTCGGCCAATCAAAAGGATGCCGTCATTATTGATTGTTCCAATTCCGGTACAGATCTGAGGTTTCTGACTGCTCTTCTGGCAATGAAACCCGGCCGTTGGGTACTTACAGGCAGTGATCGGATGAAGCAAAGACCGGTCGGAGAACTTGTTGACAGCCTCAAACAACTCGGTGCATCGGTCGAATACCTTGGGAATGTCGGATTTCCGCCCCTGCTGATCAAAGGGCGCAAACTGGGATCATGCGATCTGCAAATCAATGCCGGGATCAGCAGCCAGTTTATCTCGGCTCTGCTGATGATAGGTCCTTATCTTTCTGAAGGCCTGACCCTTCATCTGAAGGGGGATGTGGTGTCTGAACCTTATATCAATATGACGGTTAAACTGATAAAGGAATGCGGTATTGAGATCACAAAATGGAAGCATGAAATCCGGATTGAACCCGGGCCATACTCGGGTAATCAGTTTACCGTTGAATCAGACTGGTCGGCCGCTTCCTTCTGGTACCAGGCTGCCGCTCTAGCCGATAATGTTAATCTTGAACTCCCGGGTCTTAGCAAAAAAAGCCTGCAGGGCGACTCGCTGATCGCTTCTGCATTTACCGTTTTCGGTGTACAGAGTGAATTCGGGAGAATTAGACCTGAAACAGGGAAAAGCGAAAAGCGAAAAGCGAAAAGCGAAGAGAGAATAGAGAATAGCCAAGAGCCACGAGCCAGGAGTGAGGAATCAATGGGCACAGTTAAATTATCAAAAACGCCTTCTATACCCGAAGGTTTCTACTATGACTTCACTCACTATCCCGATCTTGCATTGCCGATGATCGCAACCTGTGCCGCCCTGGGTCTGAGGGGCAGGTTTGAGGGACTGAAGAGCCTGGCCATCAAAGAATCGGACCGTGTGAGATCTCTCACTACCGAACTTCAGAAACTCGGGTGCAAACTTAAACTGACCACAGGTGATTTCCCGGTGATTGAGATCCAACCCTCAAAGCTTCTGCAAAACCCCGATGCCGTCATTGATACATACAGGGATCATCGGATGGCCATGACCTTCGCGATGCTGGCTTTGAAAACCGGCAGCATACGCATTGCCGATCCTGAAGTGGTAACCAAATCCTATCCGGGGTTCTGGGAAGATCTCGATACTATGGGGTTCAAAAAAATCAATGGAGATTCGGCACTTTCCCGAACAAGCTAGACCTGACGGCAGACCGATTATTTGTTAATTGCCCCTTTCAATACTCTCTTCGGATATCAGGACCGGCAGGAATTCAGGGGCAGGGTTACCACTCCCGCTGTCAAGGTTATACTGAAATAACGATACCAAATCCAGATCCGAACCCGTCCATTCCCCTGGTTTTATGACCAGGAAGGTTCTTACCTGCTTGCTGGATAATTCCGCATTAACCCATGAACCGGTATTTGCATAGATGCCTGTATATTGTTTTCCCGGGGGATAGACTTTGATCATCGGATTATGGGTATGACCGAAAGCAACTATTTTATAGAGCGTTGGCGCCTGAGATATCATATATTCATATGAGGCAGCTAAAGACAGGTCGGAACTGCCGTCAAGTATGGCCATAAGGACAGGCATGGCCAGGGGGACAGCATTTCTGATTTGAGTGGCAGGCCAGGAGTCTTCAATGTTCCCGGCGTACATATCCCTGGTCCCGTTAAAGCTGAGAGGGCCCTGGTAATTATCAATTCCTCTCATCAGTATGTTCGAGGAATCGGCAGCAACGGTAAGGGAGTAATGGATCTTAAGATATTCATAAGCAGCAGTCCAGGCAGCCAGGAATTCAACCTTGCCGGTAGCGGATTTTAGTTCCTGTTGCTTTATGCTATGATGCTCCATCAATCCTTCCGCATCAAGCCGGGAGATGAAATACCCGGGAGGCAGGATATGCCCGGGATTTGAAAGTGGCTGGGGGCAGTTAAAGAAATCAAACCGGTGACCATGCTCCATAATGATTTCGTTTAACGGCGAATAATGCCCGAGCCCGGTTGAATCCCCTTTCCATATAACTCCCGGGATTATTTCCTGGAGGATCTCCTTCGTCAGCAGCATGTCATGGTTCCCGGGAACATAGATCAGCTGCACGACCCCGCCGGAAGCAATAGCTTTTAGCTTATTGAAAACGTTGATATTTACTGCAGAGTTTGCTATCGCAACAAAGTAATCCCTTGAATTATAGATCCCTGATGCAGGATCAAATGGAGGGACCCGGTAAGGGACCACCCATTCGTCGAAAAGATCTCCAAGAATAACAAGTTGCCTCACCTGTTCGCTCGTGAGCACCACATTCAGCAGGCTTTCCAGGGCCGCAGCATTTTTGCTGAACCAGCAATACCCAGAGGCCGCCGACCTGGAGTCTCCCATATGGATATCACTGATGCAGATAATGGAATTCCGTTTCACAGTATCGTTATCAATAAGCAGGTGCTTTGCGCTTGTTCTTATTTCGATCACCGTGTTTGACGGAAAGGTGAGGCCGGAAGTTGATTTCAAAGCGGTATTCATCGTGACCAGGTATCTCCAGCCGTCATTTAACCTGAACCCGGCCTTAAAGGCCATGATAATTTTTCTCCCGGAAGATGTCAGTTTATACACAGAGTCCAGTGCGCCATTCTTGTCGGAAAATGAAATATTCCCTTGTATGCTTGAAGAATCGAGGGGAGCACTGAAATCTATTTCAACGGATCTTTCCTGGTAACTTAGCGGATAATATAATCCGTTCTGAATCACCGACCCTGCTATATCTGCCGTAAGGTATAAGGGTTCTTCCTGTGACTCCTTTTTTTTGCAGGACTGAAGTAAAACGAACAGGCTGAGAAGAGCGGTTACGAATACGAATTGAACAATGTGTCTGCGTTTCATAATTCATTTTCCTTATATTGTTACAAAGGCCTCATATATTTTTTTCAGGGCTGGATTCCGGCACAGCTGTTTCCCTGTTGATAAAGAGGGTGAAATATACAGGAAAAATCGCATCTTTCAAAAATATTTTTGTTTCCATCCTTTGCTAATCAAAGGACAGAATTGTTTATTTTTGAATTTCAGTTCTGAAAATGCTTGTCGACATATTTATTCCCTGCTTCATTGACCAGATCTACCCCGAAACGGGGATGAATATGGTGAGATTACTCGAAAAACTCGGGGTCGATGTGTTTTATAATCCAAACCAGACCTGCTGCGGCCAGATGACGTTCAACAGCGGGGCATGGGACGAAACGAAGAAGCTGGGTGAGAAATTCATGAAAGATTTCCCGAACGACAGGCCGATTGTTGGCTCATCGGCTTCCTGCATAGGGTTTATACGTAATTACTATCCATGGCTTTTCCATAATACCGGCCTGCATTATGAGTATAAGCAGGTAAAGAAAAATACCTACGAGATCACTGATTTTCTTGTTAATATTCTGAATGTGGAAGATGTGGGAGCGACCTTCAACCATGTGGTCACTTACCATGATTCATGTGCTGCCCTGCGGGAGTACGGTCTAAAAGATGAGCCCCGCAGGCTGCTTGCAAACGTAAAGGGCCTTGAGTTAAGGGAGATGAAGGAAAACCAGGTTTGCTGCGGATTTGGAGGAACCTTTTCGGCCAAGTTTGAATCCATCTCGACAGCCATGGCTGAGCAGAAAATTAACAATGCCCTTGAAACAGGCGCCGAATATATCGTCTCAACCGATTCATCCTGCCTGATGCACCAGCAGGCTTTTATCGATAAACATAATCTCCCTATAAAAACCATCCATATTGTAGATGTGCTTGCCTCGGGCTGGTGACCATGCGGATTGAAGATCTAAATACAGCATTTTATTTTCATGGACCTCGAAAAATATGCCGGGATAATTTCGTCGGAATCAGGGCTGGCCAAAGCTCCGGTATTTAATACCCTGACCCTGCTCGAAAGCGGGGCTACCATTCCCTTCATTGCCCGTTATCGCAAAGAGATGACCGGCAGCATGGATGAGGTGTTCATTGGGAAGGTAAGGGACAGGCTCATCCAGCTTAAAGACCTTGATGCACGCCGTGAAGCCATCCTCAAAAGCCTTAGAGAACAGGAGAAGCTGACTCCCGAACTTGAGGAGGCTGTCATGAAGGCCTCGACCATGGCGGAGATCGAGGATCTGTACCTGCCGTTTAAACCCAAGCGAAAGACCAGGGCCAGCATTGCCCGGGAGAAAGGTCTCGAGCCTCTTGCAAAAATCATCATCTCACAGAAATATAACGACCCTGAAGTTCAGGCCGAACGTTTCATCGATACGGAAAAGGGTGTGAATTCAGTTGAGGATGCCATCCGCGGAGCAGAAGACATCATAGCCGAATGGGTGAATGAACATACATACGGCCGTAAAAGGATACGTCAGCTGTTTGAAAAGGAAGCGCTGATCATCTCGAGGGTTGTCAAAGGGAAAGAAGAAGAAGGCGTGAATTACCAGATCTATTATGACTGCCGCGAACTGCTAATGAAAGCTCCTTCCCACAGGGTGCTCGCCATGCTGAGAGGGGAAAACGAGGGCTTCCTCCGTGTTTCTGTTGAAGTCCCGAACGATAAGGCTGAAGAAATATTAGAAAGGATATTCATTAAATCTGAGAATGCCTCGGCCGAGCTGGTTAAGGAAGCCATCAGGGACAGCTGCAAACGCCTTTTGCTGCCTTCAATGGAGACGGAGGCCAGGGCCTGGGCTAAGGAAAAATCCGACTCGGAAGCCATCAGGGTGTTTGCAGAAAACCTCCGCCAGCTTCTCCTGGCGCCGCCTCTCGGGCAAAAAAATGTACTGGCCCTGGATCCCGGGTTCAGGACGGGTTGTAAACTTGTGGTCCTGGGCCGGCAGGGTGAACTTTTACACAACGAAACCATTTATCCCCACCCGCCCCAGAACGAAGTGAAGGATTCAATCCACAAGATAAAAAGTCTTGTGAATGCCTATAAAATAGAAGCTGTTGCGATAGGTAACGGCACTGCAGGCCGTGAAACGGAAAGGCTGATACGGGCAATCCATTTTGAAAAGGATATACTTGCATTGGTGGTAAATGAAAGCGGCGCTTCTGTATATTCCGCCTCCGCCATTGCAAGAAAGGAATTTCCCGATTACGATGTAACCGTAAGAGGAGCGGTTTCCATCGGCAGGCGTTTGATGGACCCGCTTGCTGAACTTGTTAAGATAGATCCGAAATCTATCGGGGTGGGACAATATCAGCATGATGTTGACCAGGCTGCACTTCAAAAAAGTCTCGAAGATACCGTCGTAAGCTGCGTAAGTATGGTCGGTGTTGAAGTGAACACTGCAAGCGAGGAGCTGCTTACTTATGTGTCGGGCCTTGGTCCCGGACTTGCAAAAAACATTGTCACCTACCGTAACGAAAAGGGACCTTTCAAATCCAGGACTGAATTCAGGAAAGTTACACGCTTCGGTGAAAAAGCATTTGAGCAGGCCGCCGGTTTCCTCCGCATCAGGGATGCAGAGAACCCGCTTGATTCCAGCGCAGTGCATCCTGAAAGCTATCATGTGGTTGATAAAATGACGAAGAAGCTCAGCTGCTCCGTAACAGACCTTATAAGCCAGGCTGAACTCAGATCAAAACTGAAGCTTGAAGAATTTACTGATGAAAAAACAGGACTTCCTACCTTGAAGGATATTGTGCAGGAACTTGCGAAGCCGGGGCGCGACCCCCGCCAGAAATTCGAACTGTTTGAGTTCTCGAAAGAGGTTCATACAATCAATGACCTCAGGACCGGAATGAAATTGCCCGGAATCGTTACGAATATCACGAATTTCGGAGCCTTTGTGGATATCGGAGTGCACCAGGACGGCCTGGTTCATGTAAGCCAGCTTGCCGACCGGTTTATACGTGATCCGAATGAAGTTGTTAAACTGAACCAGAAAGTGATGGTGGAAGTTGTGGATATCGATATCCCCAGGAAACGCATTCAGCTCTCGATGAAGTCCCAAAATAAATCGAAAAACTGAACGTTTGAAATATAAGACATCCGCCGACTGATGAAAAAACAAGTTTTACTGCCTGTACTTCTGATCCTGATGATTTTTGCGATGCGGCCTGCCCATGCCCAGAGGGTTCTTGGAGGAATATCAGTCGGAGCCAACTTCTGCCAGGTCGACGGGGACCAGTTCTACGGTTTCAGGAAAGTAGGGATTAACTTCGGCCCTATGGTAGTCCTGCCTTTCGGAAAAAACAAGAACTGGTCTGTTAGCATGGAACTGCTATACTCCCAAAAGGGAAGCTATCACCATGGCGGTACCGATTCGACAAATTACAGGCTGAATCTTGATTATATCGACATCCCGGTAATGGTTCATTTCACCGACAAGAAGATCATCTCGGCGGGAGTCGGAATTTGCTATGGGCAGCTTATCAACAAATCTGAATCCCAGCTTTATGTCGTAACACCGAATACCGATTTCCTGCCTTACGACCTTTCGGTTCTCGGGGAAGTTTCCCTGAGAGTGTGGAACAGGTTCTGGATCAATGTAAGGTACCAGTATTCCTTGCTGAACCTGCGCACTGTAACTTTTGTAAATCCCAATATTCAAGGTGACACCTGGGAACGCAACCAGTATAATAATCTCATCAGCCTTCGCCTGACATATATTTTCAAGCAGGAAATTCCGGGAAAACAAAAGAAACCAAAGGAAGAGTAGTATTCGTCATTCTTTTATATGACCCTTTTGATCAACTTCAGCTTATGGGTATACTCATGCAATTCGTTATGAAAGATGCCCTGCTGGTCAATAATATCGAGCCTGACTTTGCCTGAGCAATGTATGATTTTATGCCGGTCGGCAAGAATACCCACATGGGATATCTTTCCTTCTTCATTTTCAAAAAATGCAAGGTCCCCGGGTTCTGCTTCATCCAGGCTGTTAACCATTTCACCCTGTTCAGATTGTTGAGTGGCATCTCTTTTCAGGGGGATATTTTTCAGTTTATAAGCCATCTGCACAAACCCTGAACAATCAATGCCGAACAGCGAACGCCCTCCCCATAGATAAGGAGCGCCGACAAACTGCATGCTGTCGTTTACGAGGTCGTGCTTGAGTTCCATCAGGTCTTCCGGACCGCCTTCTTCCCCTTCTTCGAAATCGGAGACCATCGAAACCTGTCCGTCGTAATTAAAAGACTGGCCTGCCAGCTGCATCCTGAATTCTTCTATCCCCGGGAGCGAACTTCCGTACAAAATGGGGAATTGAGACTTTGCTGTTTCATTGGTCACTATTTGAACAAGGTCCATTGCACAGCGGGTATCTGCCCCTGAAAGCTGTTCGAATTCACTTTCACCGATCTCCGTATGGCCTTTCGCGCTAATCCATCCTTCGTAATCATCAAAAGCAAGCTTAACTTTATGCCAGCCGTTTTCAGATTGTAAAACCGTATAGAGTTCACCGAAAAGAAGCTGGGTGCACATTTCAGCTTTATGGTTGGGTTCCGTACGTAACGGAACAATGCTCAGGAGGCAAATACCGTGGGACATTTGTGAAAGGTTTAAGGCGCAAAGATAAGAAATGATGTGATTGCGGGTTCTCGAATTCCGAAGCATTAATGATTACCGGGGACCTCAACTTTATGCTTAATACCTCCCATAACCTTAAGAGGAGTTTCAACGATAACCAGATTATATAACCATGAGGGAACGCTGCCCCCCGGGTCAACAAAACCTTCAAGTTCGGCATGTACCGAATTGCTGTCGATGGGTTTCAGGGTCCATTTCTGCCAGTACTTTTTGATCCTGACTATACCGTCGCGTTCAGGGAGGGTGACCTTCAGGGGCTTCGCATAAACAATTTTTTCCCCGCTGATGCTGTCAGTTGAAATGAACACATCAACGTAAAAGTCGCGGTCACTCAATGGCCATGATACATGATAAACGAAATAATATTCCACATGATCATCCGATTTGGCATCCAGCACCCTGAGTTCCCGTATGTTATCATCCCACCAGCTGAAATTCCTTACATTGCCGATGTACAGCCCGATTTCCTTCATCGTGGCGTGAAACACAGTCACTCCTTTAAAGCATTTGAAAGATGAATAATCAGGGGTATAGGTATATATTTTTATACCATTCTTTTCTTTAATATAATTCCAGGATTGTGCCGATATGGGATGACTGAAAGGCAGAAGACAGGAATGTATTATAAGAAATGCGATCAGGGATCTCATGATCAAGGGTTACTCTTCTCTGTGAATCAAGGGAATAATTTATTCACCACCGAATGAGGGAAAACAAAATAATTGACCAGGAAGCCTGCAAGAAGGGGCAGAAACAGTAAAGTCATATTGAGCAGGACATGGTATTTAAGAGGGAAGATGTTTTTACGCAGTGAATAGGATTTGAAATTTTTCCCGAGGGTGAGCAGTTTGTTCTCAATATTGAAAATTACGGAATAAATTGAGAATGTTACCGTAAAAACAATTGAGATGCTGCCGGTCACGAGGTAAATAACCAGGTCGTGAAACATAAAACCACTGGTGAGGAAAATCAATGATATGGCAACTGCCCGTTTTCTGTTGCCGCCTATTAAGGAATAGAGCAGGAAAAAAATATACCCCGAATAGGGATTCCACATCCTCCAGAACCCGCAGAAGCTTTTCTGAGAGAAGCTTTTTTTGATTATTCTCAGGACTGCCTGGTCAAACGACAAGAACATATACCCGCGGCGTCTGAGATATTGCTCAAAGCTTATCGAGATTTTTTTAGGCATACGAATCTGCTAACACCATTAAAATTCTTATCAAATATAATCACTTATTTCAATAAGTCAAATTTTCATGTTACAGTTTTCGGGCCTTCAATTCGTGAATCGAGCAACCCCCGCAGCTGGAAACGCAGCCCCCGCAGGGGCCGGCGGGCTTCTTTACGGAGCGTATCAGCCTGTAAGCAATGCTCCCCAATGCAGAGGCGATGATCAACCCGACTATGATATATTGTATGGTCATGTTTCAGAGTATTAAAGATCCAAGCTGGTAAACGATAAACGACAGGGACCAGGCCAGCACGGTAGTGTAAAGCATCAGGAACAGGGCCCATTTCAGATGACCCGATTCACGCTTAACGGTCGCAATCACTGCGATACATGGCATATAGATCAGGATAAATAAGATGTATGAGAATCCGACGAGCGGGGTGAATATTTTTTTCCCTTTCAGGCGTCCGCTTTCATAGGTTACGGCCTGCAGTTTCATCGTAAGATCGGCCCCGGGCTTGACTTCATCCGCCGAAGGCGTACTAAAAAGAACACCCATCGTACTTACAACGACTTCCTTCGCTGCAGCGCCGGTTATCAGGCTTACACCCATCCTCCAGTCGAAACCGAGAGGTTCGATCACAGGCTCAATCACCTTACCGATCATCACAATGTAAGATTGTTTCAGGCGTTCGGCCTGGCTGACTTTGCTGCCGCCGGGGAAATATTCAAGAGCCCAGATGATGATCACCGCAATAAGGATGATCCCGCCCATTTTCTTCAGGTATTGCTGTGCTTTCTCCCACATATGCATCATGATCACGCGCATTGTCGGCATCCGGTATGGGGGAAGTTCCATCACAAAAGGAGCTTCCCTGTTCTTAAACAACAATTTCTTGAAGATGACCGAGACCAGAACAGCCAGCAATATGCCGGTCAGGTATACAAGAAAAATCACAGTCCCTGCATGTTTCTGAAAGATTGCACCAGTGATAAGCAGGTATACCGGCAGCCTGGCGCTGCACGACATGAAGGGGTTTATGAGCATCGTAAGCAGGCGGTCGTTGCGGTCTTTCAGGGTACGTGTGACCATGATCGCCGGAACATTGCAGCCGAATCCCATGATGAGGGGGATGAACGACTGCCCATGCAGGCCCATTTTGTGCATCAGCTTATCCATGATGAAAGCGGCCCTGGCCATATAACCGGAATCTTCCATCAGTGAAATAAAGAAAAACAGGATGAGGATATTCGGTAAAAAGACGATCACGCTACCGACCCCGTTGATGATCCCGTCGACAAGCAGGTCTTTGACAGGGCCCGGGGGAAGAATATTTCCTGTTACTCCCCCGAACACCCCAACCAGGAGATTTATCCAGTGTTCAGGATATTCTCCCAGTGAAAATGTAGTCTGGAACATCACCCATAAAAAGAACAGAAAAACAGGGAATCCAAGATATTTGTGCGTAAGTATGTTGTCGATGCGCTCGCTCAGCGTTTTCCCGGTGAAGGCCTGTTCATTGGCTTTCATCGTTTCACGCAAAGCTCCCGAGATAAACCCATAGCGCGCATCAGTGTTCAGGGTTGCACTGTCTTCGTGAAAATTCTCTTCAAGGCGTTTGATTTCTTTCCCGGCCGTGGCTGTGATTGCTTTGAAATGACCGGAATCGGCCAGGCCTTTCACGACCTCATCGTCTTTTTCAAGGAGTTTAATGCTATGGTAACGGGTGGATATCCTTAAGGCGAGAGCCTCGTCTTTCCTGATCACTTCCTGTATCCTGCTGATGGAGCGTTCAATCTCCTCCCCGTAATTGATGTGCACATGCCTGATCACGGGATCCCTGTCCTCAAATACATCGATGACCCTGTCGAAAAGTTCTTTTACACCTTCGCCTCTCGAACTGACCGTTGGAATAACCGGAATTCCAAGCAGTTCTCCCAGGGCTTTGTAATCGAGCGCATGTCCTTTCTTTTCAAACTCATCATACATGTTGAGTGCAATAACCACGCGTATATCCATATCGATAAGCTGGGTGGTCAGATAAAGGTTTCGCTCAAGGTTCGATGCATCAATGATGTTTACAACGATATCGGGAATATTTTCGGTGATATGCTTTCTTACAAACAGTTCCTCGGGAGAATAGGCAGTTAAGGAATATGTTCCGGGGAGGTCGGTGATGTTGAATGTGTACCCGCCCTGCCTGAATTTCGCAGTTTTGCTGTCGATGGTCACGCCTCCGAAATTGCCTACCCTTTCATGTGATCCGGATGCATGGTTGAACAGGGTTGTCTTACCGCAATTCGGATTGCCTACCAATGCAATATCAATGGTTTTTCCCCGGTCTCCATCAAGTTCCCTCAGGGTTTCTTCCTCGAGGGTGCCGTTATAATGGTTTTTTTCTTTTTCTGCGGATGTGGACGCGGTTTCGGCCCCGACAGGGATGATCTCGATCAGGCGGGCCTCCGTCTGGCGCAGCGAGACGTTGTATCCCAGTATTTTGTACTCCACAGGATCGAGCAATGGAGCGGATTTAATGACAGTTACTTCTTTCCCGCGGACGAATCCCATCTCGGTAATTCGTTTACGGAACGCGCCCCGGCCGCGGACTTTCGTAATAAGTCCATGTTCGCCTTCCCGGAGGTCAAAAAGTGTCGACAATTAATTTAGATTAAATTAACGCAAAGGTACAAATATTTACTTTATTTCGGATGAAATATAAAATTCATTTTCGGAAATCTTCGCCGATGGTGGGTCGTCGAAGGCCGTAGCACAGGAATCTCAGCAGGAGATCTCTAATGAAACCTGTCCGGGATCGAAAGCAGGTATTCCGTCGTTTCCTGGCCTAAATTAAAAATCAGGTCAATGATGCTGAGATTGGGAATGAAACCATGTTTTTCAGTAAAAGTCTGAGTGTAGGGAGCGCATATGACACCTGCATATTTGGAAGTCAGCTCCGTTCGTAAATCCAGGATACCTTCCGGATGTTTCACATAGGTTTCGGTGAACCTGACCTGCTTCGAAACCCCCAGCAATCTGAAAAGGGTCTCAAGTATTTCCGAATTGAGATCCGCCAGGAAATCATATTCCTTTTCAAAGAAAGGCCTGAAATAATCCTGGTAGTAAAGAAAAAAAGGAGAGTTGTTATAGGCGGCTTCTATCGCCTTCCAGTGGGTTTTATGCCAGGGCAGGGCATATGAAATCCTGATATCCCTCGTTTTCGTATGATTTCCCCCTGGCTTATTTACAGGAATGCTGAGAGTTTGTTTACCGTTTGGCCCGTAAATATTGGCATGGTTCCGGCAGGTCTGTTTAGGGTAAGTTTCCTCAAGTTCGATGACTATTTGCCCGGCTTTCAGCAAAACCGAGACATACCTTGCAGGAGGAAGATAGGAGGTAGAGACGATGATGGCTTCACCGGCCATACTTCTCAAAGATCAGTTTGCGTTCTTTTTCAGCAGAACGTCGTCGATAGCCTGTATCAATGAATCTTTCGGAAGAGCGCCTACAGCCATCTGGGGTTGTCCGTCGACCGGGCAAAACAACATCGAAGGAATGCTCCTGATCCCGAAAACACCGGCCAGTTCCTGCTCTGCTTCAGTATCTATTTTGTAAATGTTGATTTTTCCGGCATATTCAGTCGAAAGGTCTTCCAGTATCGGGGCCACCATTTTACATGGGCCGCACCAGTCGGCATAAAAATCTATGATACATGGAAGTTTGCCTTCAAATTTCCAGTCCTGGTTCTGTTCGAAATTGAATACTTTCTCAGTGAAAGTCTCTTTTGTCAGGTGTTCTGTTGCCATTTATGTTTTTGTTTAATTGATTATTTCTTTTTCTGAAGTAACAGGGACTCATCAATCATGCTTTTAAGCCTGTCCTTCGGAAGAGCGCCCAGAGAAAAGCTTGGCTTTCCATCTTTCGGGACGAATAAAAGAGCAGGAATTGAACTGATCCCGAGAAGCCCGGATATTTCCTTGTTCTCATCAGTATTGATCTTATAAATGCGGATCTTGCCTTTATACTCCATCGCCAGTTCGTCCATCGTCGGGGCCAGGGCCCTGCAGGGACGGCACCAGTCGGCATAGAAATCAACGATAACCGGTATGTCTCCTTCAAAATCCCAGTTTGTGGAATTTTTCTTATAATCCCACACCAGTTCACGAAAAATATTCTGGTCAAGGTGAACGGCTTTGCCTTCTGAGCTCAGCTCAAGAGCTGCCTTCTTAGAGGTTGCATTAGCGCCCATGACTGCCGGAGTTCCGCTGCATGCATTCAGGCTGTAAAGAACAAATAAACCGAAGAGTAAGCTGATCTTTTGCATAATACTTAGTTGTAAATGGATGATGTTTCGGCTGCAAAATTACAAATTATTTATTATAAATCGCATAAGTATCACTATTTTATTTATTTTTGCATATTATTACTACAATGAACTGTTATAATTCAAAACTCAGAGAGCGATTTTCTTACTAAAAACAGCATGTTGAATATTAAAAAACTGAACGTCAATCAATTCAACAGCCTTTTCTCCACGGAGGAAAGTTGCTATAAATTTATTTCTGAACTAAAATGGTCGGAAGGGTTCGTTTGTAAAAAATGCGGTCACACAAATTTCTGCAAAGGTAAAACTGCATTTTCAAGAAGATGTACGCGCTGCAAATCTGAAGAATCCGCAACTGCGAATACCATTTTTCACCGCTGCCATATTCCCATCACAGAGGCTTTGCGAATGGTATATATTGTTTGCCATGATCCTGAGATATCATCCTATGAGTTATCGCGCCAGCTTGAAAAACGTCAGATGACCTGCTGGAAACTTAAATCAAAACTCATGGAATGCATTGAAAAGAGAGGGGAAATCGATATTCTTTATAAATAGGAATGAATACCCACTCACTCAATCACTATCTTCTTAACTACGCTTCCACTGTCTGAAGTGATCCTGAGAAAATACATGCCGCTTTTCAGTTCCGACACATCAAGCTTTGCGGAGTTGCCGCCGGTACTGAGTTTACGGGATAATACCTGAAGCCCGTTAATGTCGCTGATTTCTATCTGCAGCACATTGTTTTGTCCCGACAGGGACCGGATGTACAAAATATCTTTTGCCGGGTTGGGATATACCTGGATCTCCGGAACAGGTTTGCTGTTGTCACAGCCGACCAAAGTTGAATATCTTGCTTCCCAGCCGGCTTCAGTGCCTGATTGGTCGGTAGTAAAAACAACGTACATCTGACCACTCTGGGCGGTAACGGGAGCCGGCAAGTTTGACCCGGTATAAACGCCGGAATATTCTGCCAGGTTTTCACCTGTTACGTAATCAAAGATCTGCACATAATCATGATCTGGCTGTGTGCGGAAAGAGGTAAAGGAAAGATTTAGCGGACCTTCATATGCGGAAGGAATTATTTTCCAACGGCAGGTTGAATAGTTATGGTAGTTGAAATGAAGACTGCCATCTGACACTGTACCGTTTGAATCACTCAGTGTTTGTATATTCTTGCACCATTCCAGGACTTTTCCGGTATAGGAGACCAGCCAGCCCGGGCCGGTAGCTCCGGAGCCGGATGTGAAAGTCACGAGGGCCCTGGGGCCATTGACGGTAATGACAGGTGGTATGGTTTCGCCCGAAAACTCAGCTGCCAGCGAGTCAGAAGTACTTTCGCCTTTGTAGATGCGTACGATCCCGCTACCGGCAATGGTATTGAAATAATTGAATGTAAAGGTGATGCTTTGGACCGAATCATCAGGGCTTTGAAGAGATAACAGCCAGGAAGAGTTGCTGTTTTTCCGGTAATTGAGTGCAGGTCCGCTCCCATCGTCAAAAGTACCGTAAATGGAAGTCAGCAGTGACTGGGTCTGAAAGTTGTAAGGGTAAGTATTAGATACACTATCCGGGAACAGGTTAACGATGGCGCCTTCGCCCTGGGAAAAATTATCCCCCGCAGGGTTCAGGTTATCAAGGTAGTAGTAGCCGTTAGCTGTCCCGCTCCATCCCCAGTTGAAATGAAAATGGTTCGTGCCTTCGTAGCCGTCGCAGTTGAATGCATGGCCGCCGGTGCCGTAACCATCATAGTATATCGGCATTTTTTTATCGAGGTTGGCTTTCAGGATGCTATCCCATGCAGATTCCGGAAAGTCGCCACGGTGGATATACGATGCAGCCTGGCTGAACCTGAAGTTATTCACCATAGCATTTCTCGCATCTTCCGAATATGCGCCGGAACCGCTGGGACTATACATCATGTTAACTGAAATGCCCGCATGCCACAGAAGCAGAGCGACGGCGCTGTCGTTATCAGGCCTGGCTCCCGACAAAGTGTTCAACATTGCATCCCAGTTATATGCAGTAGCTCCGTAATCGGCGCATTGCTGAGGATAACCGCTGGGGGTGTAACAGTGCTGGCCATTTCCGGTTTGCGGGAAACGGTAATAATACATCAGCTGGCACATTGCTGTGGCAACACAACCCGCCCATGGATGATTTCCCGGACCGGCCGGGTCAACCGGGCATAATAAATTATAAGGATAACCCTGGTCCCAGGTATGAATGATCAAAGGGGCAACCCCTGTCAGCCTCAACGGCGACTGGGGCTGGTTTTGGTCATAGTTCACATAGTTTGCCCAGGCAGCGCTGATATTGGCTGATGCCGGGAGGTTCCTGTTCACTGCATCGTCAATCTGTTTCTGGTATTTTTCCATCCATGAGAGAAATTGCGGAGGCAGGGTTGCTGCATTCAGATTATCCTCATAAGAGTATGCCAGAACAGGTGTCACAGCATCGTCAGCAGATACAACGATCCATCCACCGGGGCTCATCGTCAGGGTGTAATATACGATACGGCCATTCAGCAAGGTTGGAACCATTTCCTTTATTCCGATCAAATTGGAATTAAAGCCTTCGCTGAGCCTGGCATGCTCATAAAAAAAACTGAGAGCGACCTTACGGATCACCGACTGATCGGCTTGTTTTGCAGATACCAAGAGAACCGCTGAAAGCAGCAATATGACGAGGGTAATTTTCTTTCTCATGACAGGATTTTTATGTTAAAGAAGATCGGTTTGCATTTTGGAACAGAAAATGATACTTTTTTAAGGGCTCGGAATCTTCGAAACTAAGCAGCTTCAAAGGTATCAAAAATTCTTTATCTTTGTAATAAATGGATAACATAAAAGGATTTTATGGCTCTGTTGATTAAAAATATCCGGGAGCTCGTTCAGGTTGAGAAAAAACCAAGGCTGAAGGTTGAGGGATCAGGCATGGCAAAACTTAACACCATCAGGGATGCCTGGGTTTATATAGAAGGTGACAGGATCAGCGATTTCGGGAAGATGAAAGATATTCCTGAATATGGTAACTCCATGGGAATGAAGATGAATGTGCTTGATGCCGCTGATCGCATGGTTTTTCCTTCTTTCTGCGATTCACATACGCATTTGGTTTATGCCGGGAACAGAGAGATAGAATATATCGACAAGATCAGGGGGCTGTCCTATGAAGAAATCGCTGCAAGGGGAGGAGGGATACTGAACTCTGCCCGAAGGCTGCAGAAGGCATCAGAAGAAGAACTTATTGAAAATGCACTGCCACGGCTGAGAGAGATCATGATACTGGGAACAGGAGCTGTTGAGATCAAGAGCGGGTATGGATTGAGTACAGCGGATGAGCTGAAGATGCTGAAAGTCATCCGCAGGTTGCAGGACCTGACTCCCCTTAAACTGGTCCCCACTTTTCTTGGGGCACATGCCGTACCCTTAGAGTATAAAGGCAGGCAAACGGAATTTGTCGACCTTGTGATCAACGAAATGATACCCCAGGTGGCCGTTGAGGAACTGTCCGATTATATTGATGTGTTCTGCGAAAGAGGATTCTTCACGGTTGAAGATACCGAGCGTATCCTCACCGCAGGGATGAAATACGGGATGAGACCGAAGATCCATGCGAATGAGATGTATTTCTCAGGTGGTGTACAGCTTGGTGTTAAATACAATGCGCTTTCGGTGGATCACCTCGAATGTACCGGCGATGCCGAGATAGAATGCCTGCTTGGATCGGAGACTATGCCGACAGTCCTCCCCGGCGCCGCTTTTTTCCTGGGACTTGGATATGCACCGGTACGGAAGATGATTGATGCGGGACTGCCTGTGGCGATGGCCAGTGACTTTAACCCCGGTTCGTCTCCATCAGGAAATATGCAGTTTGTCCTTTCAATGGCCTGTATCAAGTACCGTATGCTGCCCGAAGAAGCCATCAACGCGGTCACTATTAACTCGGCTTATGCCATGGGCCTGAGCGAGGAATACGGAAGCATAGCGGTGGGCAAAAAGGCAAACCTCTTTATTACCAAACCTATCCCTTCCTATGAGTTTATGCCGTATGCCTATGGCAGCAATAAGGTCGAGACAGTGATACTAAATGGTGAGGTAGCGAGGTAGCGAAAAGCGAAAAGCGAAAAGCGAAAAGCGAAAAGCGAAAAGCGAAAAGCGAAAAGCGAAAAGCGAAAAGCGAAAAGCGAAAAGCGAAAAGCGAAATTATTGGAGCGAAGCAATTTGCACTAGCTGCCTCAGGTGGAGCGAAGGGAGCAATTCACACAAGCCGCATCAGGTGGAATGAAGTGACACCGTAGCGGCGGTGTGAAGTTGCGAGCGTAAGCGACACCGTAGAAGCGGTGCAAGATTGCGAGCGATTTCGCTACCTCACTGCTCGCTACTTAATTGTCTTCAGCGCTTTATCCGTTGCATCGAGGATAGGCTTGATTGAGATCTCGCTGCCGACGGCATTTTTCATCCACAGCTGAGGGATCAGCCGGCCGGCCGAGTAAATGCGCATGATCTCATCTGCAAAATTCTTTCCTTTCAGGTATTCGTCGATCTGAAAATCGATCAGATGGCCAACCGGGTAATTCGGAAGGTAAAGGGGACTGTCGATCATATGGGAATAAATTGCCAGCAAAGGACAATCTTGAACCCCGAAAATACCGGCATAATACTTGTTCCAGACATCTTTTGCCGTGCCGATCACTTTCTCCTTTAATTGTTCCGAAGTGGCGTTAGGGTTCTCATACAGCCATTTCCAGACTGCCATATCGACGAGGGAAACACCCATGATCTCATAGCTCATCCAGAACTGGTCTATTGCTGCCAGTGCTTCCTTGTTCGGGTCATTGTCTTTCTTGCCAAGAAGGAACAGGTCGCGTTTCTGGAAAATGAATGCGAGGGCTTCTGTGAATGCGGTGTTGGGAACTCCCTGCATCATATAGTTATCAACCATGTAAAGCGAAATGGTCTGTTCAACATTATGCCCCATCTCATGAACAGCAATATTATATCCTTTATAATCCATGCCGGTCTTCGCAATACGTGTGCGAAGGTGGGCTTTGTCGCCCTTCATCTGTGCCCCCCATGCATGGCCACTGCCGCGGGCAGGGTCAACAGTGATATGCGATGCGATTTCTTTCGCTTTTTCAGGTTTAAAACCTAACTTGATAAGCATGTTCGGGATATCGGCCTCATACGCCTTGGGATCGGGGTATTTTGCCCTTGTGATTTTATCCAGTTCATCCTGGTTCATCGTACTT
This sequence comes from uncultured Bacteroidales bacterium, assembly GCA_903887775.1. Classification (GTDB taxonomy): domain Bacteria; phylum Bacteroidota; class Bacteroidia; order Bacteroidales; family FEN-979; genus CAIRDP01. The sequence goes on along the minus strand of CAISRB010000032.1, from coordinate 81,217 downwards.
CTCGCTTTGAACCCGTCGTACCAGATATCAAAGGGTTGTAACGGGCGGCCCAGCCTTTTACTGATCAAACTCCCGACTGCTTTCACTTCGGCAGATGAACACAGGTCGGTGAAGAGTTTTTCAACCTGCTCCTGCCTGATCTCCATGCCCCCGTCAAAGGCCCTGAGGAGGTATGTCGGGTATAAAGGAGTGTACTGGTCCATCGTCTTCATAGCCTTGAAGTTGTTCAGGAAAATATCATAGCGCCTGTTCGGTTCGGGAGAGGCGGAGATTTCTTTGCCATCTTTAAAAAGCTTGTTGGAGAAAGGGTTCCACTGGTATCCGGACTTGTTGATGACCGAATCGGGAATGCTCTGGTCGATGATGTGCAGCATCACATTGTAAACCATCTTCTGCTTGAGCAGTCCTTCATCTCCCTTGTTATAATTGGCTTTAAGTTCATCCCTGAGATTCCAGTGGGAGATCAGCTTCATTTCCTTCGGGAAATGGGTCTGTCCTTTTTCATCAAGCAGGTTCCCCATGTAAATATTATAATTACTGATGTAATTTTCGGCGGATGACAGAGCGTCGGATACTTTCTGGCTCACGTCGGCAGGAACCCTGGCGGTGAACATATCGCCCAGGCGGGAGTATGCCCAGTCCTTCCTTGACCATTTCGGGCCCTGTTGTTCCTTCTCAGCAAGAGTGTAAAAAGGAAAATTCATGCAGGTGATGAAAGCGATCTTGTTCGTAAAGAAATCATCGTTGAAGTGAGCTGCAGGGTCCCATGCCCCGAAGATCTCATCCACATCGAGCATCTCGCCAATGTCAATATGGACGGCCCATTTCATCGAGAGCGTGATCAGGTTGTAACGGCCAAAAAGCTGTTCAAAATTGCCGGAAAGGCGGTTGAACAGCAGGTCGAGTTTAGACGGGTCGCCCACAAAATACTTCAGGCAGAGGTCCCTGAAGTCGATATCTTTGCCGTCTTTTTCGGTCCACAGTGCTGCGGCCTGCTTAATTCCTTTTTCAATTCTTGCTTTCTGGCTTTCGCCATACTTTGCGACAAGAACTTTAATAACAGTATCAACCGTACTTTGGGTGACAAACTGTACGTTCTGTTTCTGTTCAGAAGTTTCTTTCTGCCGGCACTCAGTCAGGATCAATACCATGGGAATGAGTAATAGTAAATACGTTTTCATGTGTTAATAATTTGTTTTTTAATGGTCACATGGAATACACATAATTAACATTCACGATTAGTATGAACGTAGTCCTTATGTGTATTTCATTTGGTAATAATTTTTAATCTTTACAAATTTAGAAAATCCGCCTGAATATAATATTTTCATTTTTTTTTACATTGCCTGATGGTTGTTGATCCCGATGCTTTTCTTTGAATTTGCTTATATTTACCTCGTTAAAAGCAATCCAATGGAAGATTATATTAAAAGATCGGTCAGCCTTACGGATGCAGAACATATGACAAAGGCTGCCTTTGAGAAAGCCAGGGAACTCGGGATGGCCATTGCCGTTACAATAGTGGATGAAAGCGGGATTCTCAAACTGTTTGCCAGGATGGACAATGCACCGCTCATTGCGGTCGATGCTTCGAGAAAGAAGGCAATAACTGCAGTGGGTTTAGGCATTCCGACAGGAGACTCCTGGTTCAGTTTTATCAAAGACGACCCGATCCTGAGGGAGGGTGTGCATGGGTTTATGGATTTTATGCTGATGGGTGGAGGAATGCCCATTGTTTCCGGCAGCCAGCTGATCGGAGCCATCGGCATCAGTGGCGGACATTATAGTAAAGACCAGGAATGCGCCCTTGCTGCCCTGGATTCATTAAAAAAGGAAACCAATGACAAAAATCCCTGATAAGCTGGAGGTACTGAAAAGGATTGACAACTTTTCCCAGTGTTTCGCAAGGATCACAACCATTGAACAACTCGCCACCAATGTGAGTGAAGTATTGGAAGATCTGTTAGACATTGAATCATCGGGTTTGTATCTTTATGATTTCGAGGAAAAGAGACTCAAACTTCTGGTCGCGAAAGGATTTACCGAACAGGAAAGGGCAGATGCAGACAGCACCGCAATGGACAGGCATCCCGGATATGTTTTCAAAACCGGGAAGATACTTAATATCCCCGATACCGAGAGTGATGCTTCAAACCTTACGGTATCATCCAAACGCAGTTTCGTAGTCCGTTCAAGGCTTTATATTCCCGTACTTAACGGCAGCCAGCCTGTAGGCGCTTTCGGTATTGTGAGCTCTCAGAAAAACAGATTCAGCGAGGAGCACCTGGTTATACTTTCCTTTATCTGTAACATTGCCGGAAGCATTTATGCCAATATCATAAACAATTCTGAACAGAAAAAGGCTCATGACAATTTGGCGGCAATCACGATAAGGCTTGAAACCCTCATCAGAAACCTCCAGTTTGGGATCCTTGTGGAGGACCAGGACAGAAATATCGCTCTGATCAACAAGCGCTTCTGCGAAATGTTCGGGATCCCGGTGGCGCCTGAGCTGCTGGTTGGGTCGGACTGCTCTGATTCCGCAGAGCAATCGAAGGGCTTGTTTGTTGATCCCGTGAATTTTGTAAGCCGCATCGACACCATCCTTATGGATAAAGTCACGGTGACAGGCGAGGAGCTTGAATTAACCGACGGCCGTATTTTCGAACGTGATTATATACCGATTTTCCAGGGAGACAAGTTTCTGGGAAACCTGTGGCAGTACCGCGATATCACGGGCCGGGTTACGATTGAGAAAGACCTGAGGAAAGCAACTGCGGAAGCCCTGTCAGCAAACATGGCTAAAAGTTCGTTCCTTGCGAATATGAGCCATGAGATCAGGACGCCTCTCAACGCTGTAATCGGCTTGTCAAGGTTGATGCGGGATACACATATGACCCAGGAGCAAAAAATTCTCAACGACAAACTGCTGATCTCAGGCGAAAACCTTCTTGGTATCATCAATGAAGTTCTCGATTTTTCGAAGATTGAAGCCGGCAGGGTCGAGCTCGAAAAGATACCGTTCAATGTTAACAAGGTTATCCCGAAAGTCTACGGTTCCCTTTCGAATGCTGCTGAAGAAAAAACCATTATCCTGACGACTTCTTTGAATGAACCCTTTAAAAAAGCTGTGATAGGCGATCCCGGCCGGCTTCAGCAAATCCTTACCAACCTCGTTAATAATGCCATCAAATTCACTTCCGAAGGAGGGGTTGATTTATCCTGCACCCTGGTGAATGAAACCGGCAATAACGCGGCCTTCCTTTTTTCAGTCTCGGATACCGGGATTGGGATCAGTGAAGAAAACCTGGGGGCCATATTCGAGAAGTTCAAGCAGGAGGATGAGAGCATTACCCGTGTTTACGGCGGGACAGGCCTTGGGCTGGCGATCAGCAGGCAACTTGTAAGCCTGATGGGAGGCGATCTGCAGGTGGAAAGTGAGAAAGGCAAGGGGAGCAGGTTCTTTTTTACTGTTGAATTTGAAACCACTGATCTTTCTTTGCTTCACGATGCAAGCCAGAAGATCTTTATCGACACTGATGTATTAAGGGGCAAGACCATCCTTGTAGTCGAGGATAATAAGTTCAACCAGTTCATTGTCAAATCAATACTCGGCAAGTGGAACATCATGACAGAGATAGCCTCGAATGGCATGGATGCTATCGAATTAGTCAGTCAAAAGAATTTCGATCTTATCCTGATGGATATGCAGATGCCTGTGATGGATGGTTGTACTGCCACCAGGGTTATCAGGAAAGAACTGAATATTTCGATACCGGTGATTGCCCTGACCGCTTTTGCCACGAAGGGAGCCATTGCACAGACCGTTGAAGCAGGCATGAACGGTTACCTGACCAAACCATTTGAAGAGGAGACTCTTTACAGCCAGCTTTTATTTTCCTTCGGCATCAGCCCCCGCTACCTCTCAGATCCGGAATTAAATTTACAAAGCGGGCCCCAGGATGCTGACCTGGTCACCCTGCATTATGATCTCGGCAAACTCTCAAAACTTCTTGGCGGCAATAAAGAAGGTATCATCGACATGATTGATCAATTCATATTGATCACACCCGAATATTCGGAAGAGTTGTTCACGGCATTTGATGAGAACAACATGGACGAGTTGGCAAAGGCAGCGCATAAGATCAAATCAAGCCTCGAGATGCTGGCTTCGGGAGCCCTGCGGTCGAACATCAAACTTATTCATCAATACTCGAGGAATAATGAAAACCTTGAAAAGTTACCTGGGCTCGTGAAAAGCCTGAGGGAGTCCATTCCTGTTTTGCTTTCGCAACTGCGCGAGAAAGCAGAAGAGTTGCGCAGGAAGAGCTGAAGTTTATAAATTTGCAGCGAATTTTATTAATTGATCCATCAATATGAAACAGCTCATCGAATGTGTCCCCAATTTCTCTGAGGGGGTTGACATGCATCTGATTAAATTGATTACCGATGAAATTGAGAATGTTGACGGTGTTCGCCTGCTGGACGTTGATCCCGGAAAGGCAACCAACCGTACCGTGGTGACTTTTGTAGGCAGTCCGGATGCTGTTTTGGAAGCTGCTTTCCAGGCTATCAAAAAGTCATCGGAGGTAATTGATATGAGCAAACATAAGGGGGAACATCCCAGGTTCGGGGGAACCGATGTTTGCCCTCTGGTCCCGGTCTCAAACATCAGCATCAAAGAAACCGCGGCTTATGCCCGCAAACTGGCCGAGCGTGTTGGAAAGGAACTCGGGATACCTGTATACTGTTACGAGAATGCTGCCTTCACTGAAGAACGCCGCAACCTGGCCAACTGCAGGGCCGGCGAATACGAAGGCCTTCCGAAAAAGCTTGCCGATCCCCGCTGGAAACCTGACTTTGGCCCGGCCCTGTTCAATCCGCGCACAGGTGCAACAGCTATAGGAGCGAGAGATTTCCTGGTTGCATACAATGTGAACCTGAATACGACTTCAACGCGCAGGGCCAACGCTGTTGCGTATGACATACGCGAAAAGGGACGGCCTGTCCGCGAAGGCAATCAGGTTACAGGAAAAATAAAGAAAGATGAAAAAGGAGATGAAATATGGGTTCCGGGTGCGCTGAAAGCCTGCAAAGCCATTGGCTGGTTTATTGAGGAATACGGCATTGCCCAGGTTTCGATCAATCTGACCAACATCAGTATTACCCCGGTGCATCTGGCTTTTGAAGTTGCCTGTGAAAAAGCCCTGGCACGCGGAATGAGGGTTACCGGCAGCGAACTCGTCGGCCTTATCCCCAAACGGGCTATGGTTGAGGCCGGGAAGTATTTCCTCAGGAAACAACAGCGGTCAGCTGGTGTTTCAGAAGATGAGATCATCAGGATCGCCGTTAAATCACTTGGGCTGGATGACCTGAAACCCTTTAATCCGAAAGAAAAGATCATTGAATTTATACTTGAGGATACTGCAGACCGGAAGCTTGTAAGAATGACCGCTGAAGGTTTCGCAAACGAGACGGCTTCGGAATCCCCTGCTCCCGGGGGCGGTTCCGTATCAGCATATATCGGCGCTCTCGGGGTTTCCCTGGGGACAATGGTTGCGAACCTTTCTTCCCATAAGCCAGGATGGGATGAGGAGTGGGAATGGTTTGGCGACTGGGCCGAAAAAGGACAAAACCTCAAAGATGAATTACTTTTCTTAGTTGATGAAGATACCCGCGCTTTCAACCGTATCATGAACGCTTTCGGGCTTCCCAAAGGATCAGAAGAAGAGAAAGCCATACGTTCAGCGGCGATACAGGATGCAACAAAATATGCTATCGAGATCCCTTTTAAGACGATGAAAAAGGCGTATGAATCTTTCGATATCATCGAGGCTATGGTTGATAAAGGAAACCCCAACTCTGTGACTGATGCCGGTGTGGGAGCTCTTTGTGTGAGGTCGGCTGTTATCGGGGCTTACCTGAATGTCAAGATCAATGCTTCCGGCCTGAAGGATAAAACTTTTCTTGATAAACTGCTGAAGGAAGCCGGGGAGATTGTTGACGCAGCTAAAGCAAGGGAAGAAAAAATTCTTGCGATGGTAAACGGGAAGATCAGGTGATGGCAGTAATTGAGCGATAGTTACTTTGCTCTCTGGGATTGTGACAGGTTCGCTATTTATTCTTTATGGTTGTCCAGATCCAGTTCTGGAAGTAACCTTCAGTGATATTCACGCTGTCGGTATCTGAAGCCTTTAAAGTGCCGGAGAATGAACCAATAGCCCAACCACCTTGGCCTTCCCATTTGTTTATTGTGAGTTTCAAACTGCCGCCGCTGATATTAAACCATGTCTGGCTGGCATCAACATAAGTGAAAACGAAACGGTAGTCCCCGCTTTTGAAAACCTGTCCGGTCACAGGGTTGCCCGGAAGTCCAATCTTCAGTAATTCAGCCGGCAGAATATTATCAGCCAGGTCAAAAGTTCCGCAAAACGTGGAGGAACCGCAGAAATCCTTGCAGAATCTTGAATAATTGTAATATGTCAGCGGCGTACCGTTAACCTTAAATGTCGTAAAAGGAACAGGTGGAGGGTTGTTTGTTTTGCGGCAGGCAAATGCAAATCCGATGAATGCGATCAGCAGGTAAACCAGGGTTTTTTTCATAAACGTCTTGTTTAGTTGGTTGCCGTCAGTTCTGACATTTCAGGCTGGTTTATAAGTTTTGCGGTAAACCTGCATGTTCGTTCCCCGGTTCCCCAGCAGTCGATTTCCTTGACTTCGAACGATCTCCCGGAATACATATGAAGTATCCCCGCGATGAACCCCTCGTCATAATCGCATACCGGTACGCCGTAAAATGGCAGTCCGGAGCAGTCAAGATCCTCGCTGATAGTAAGCACAAAAGAGAATGTCTCGAGATTCGCCGATTCAACCCGTAAAACACCAATTTGAAAGTTAAGCAGCTTCTGGGTCAGATCTGAAATAAATTCATTGAACTTTAATGATTTATTAAGAACGTTCCTGCAGAATTCACTCCCTGCAAGAAAGCCGGAATCAAAAAAAATCTTATTTGTTTCCACTGCGCCATACCTTTTTTCAAGGACATCACGCATGGTATATTCCATCAGGCGGTAAACAGCGACTTTTGTAAGAGGTCCCAGATTCGGTCTCCCAAGGGCGATATCACCCAGATCTTTCCATTTGAAATTATACTTTACCGAATAATCCATATTTGCGATTTCATTGATTTGAAACGCAATATACGACAAATCAGGGCAAATTCAAATTTCAGGTCAATCTTTAACACATCTTACAGGGAAGGCATTGGCCCGGGAGGACAAATAAAATGAAACGCTGTAGGTATAATTATTCAATCCACGGACAACGGCATGTGAAGAACCGCTGGTTGTTGATGTCCAGAACATGGTTGCGCTCAGTGGATTGCCTGAAGTGAATGCCCATGTATTGTTAAGATAGTAAACACCATTGAGCAAGGCATGGAACCCGTTGGCCTGATTTGGGTCGAGGAGATAACTCCCTGCAATTCCATCACCGGGGGTTCCGGTTGATGAGCCTGAAACAGCATTAATCAGATCCTGCCATTCCAGCTGGGAAGGAACATGCCATCCCGGGGGGCATACACCCTGGTAGGCCGGTCCGGCAGTTACGCCATACAGGATAAGCTCATCCCATTGATAAAGGGCACCATAGGAAGTGCAATCTCCTGATTCGCAGTATTTTTCCGTGATGCAATTGTCGGATTGGGGGGTCGCCGCGGCGATCGGGGCGCCATACCTCAGGTTCTCTGTCATCCAGCATATTCCATTAAAATCTGCCGTTTGATAGGTGGTGTTATCCCGATAATCAATCATCGAAGTGCCGCATGGGGGATTGGCGCCAAGGACCGAAACAGCTATCGAAGTGGGGGAAATGGCGGGACATCCGAACAGCGAAGAGGTATATTTGTAGGAAATGTTAAATGTAGCTGATGAATTACCAGGTACCAGGCTTGGATCAAAGTAATAGTTTCCGGCATCAAAGACCAGGGCCGGGCTTGCAGGAGTTACCAGGTATTCACCCTGAGTGGGCGTCACGGGTAAGCCGCCTTTAAGGAGGAACCGTTTGGCACTGCGGCTTGTAGCCAGGTCGGAGCATGATGTCATGGATGCATCCGGTTTGGGATTAATAGTAATACCTGAAGAACTAAAAGAAGTGCAACCAATACCGGTGTAGGCATCGAGCCTCAGGGTAGCCGTCCCCGGATTGTTCCAGGTGATGGAAGCAGGGGAAACATTCGCATTGGCGATCGAACCGGATGAAGCGGGAGAGATGGACCAGGTGTACGAACAGGCAGGGCCTGTATTGGCTGGATAGAGATAAGGGTCAGGATGAAGCTGGCAAACGGTGGTGCTGCCGGTAAAGCTTGAAACAGGCAGTGGATTGGCATGAACGGTGTATGAAGCAGGAGGGCCCGGGCATGTTCCTGATCCGGCATTAACCGAGGCTACAATTGAATATACAATGTTCTGTATCGTGGTTGTGGGATTGACCGGGGCAAAAACCGGGATCGGATTGCTGTTACCTGATGCCGGAGGGCAATTTGTGATTCCCGGATCACAGGTATTGGTCCAGTTATAGCTTACTGCCGGTCCAGAAACATTGGTCTGAAGATTTACGGGCCATGTTGAACTGCCGCTGCATACGCTCTGTTCTGTTGAGGGAATTCCCTGTGTGAGGGTAGTAACGGAAGGGACGGGGTTGACATTGAAAATAAAGTCGGTTGGTGTAGCGGGAGAACAGCCGGCTGTTGTGGTTGGCATAATATGAAACACTACCGGTTCAACAACATTACCCGTATTGCTAAGCATTTGAACTATATTTCCATTGCCGGAGATGCCTGAAGGGACCGGAATAATTGTGGAAGCATTCCCTGAGGCTGTCCAGGCGAAGCTTGTAACAGTCTCGGTACCCGGGACAGTGGAGGAGAGGGCCAGCTGTGCGGTGGCTCCAGAACATATGGTAACGGGTGATGGCACTGACGTACTGACATTGGGAATTGGGTTCACAATAACGGTAGCGCTGCCGGAGACTGACCCGGAAGAACAAACCTGGTTTGAAACCGAAACAAGGGTATAGGTACCGGGAACAGTAGTCGATAATTGATAAGGAGTGTTGCTGTTATGTGTTATAGCAGTCTGGCTGATTCCATTAATAGCATATATAAAAGTATATGGGGGCATTCCGACCGGGAAATCAACAGAAACAGTAGCCTGATGTATTCCGTCATTGCAAATGGAACCCCCTCCGCTGATATGAGCCTGTGGGCAGGTTGGTGCAGGAGATGTAAACTGCTTTGTAAGGGTACAGCTTAAGTTGTCTGAGAAAACGGCAGTAAGGGAATGGACTGCTCCATCGCAGGGGATATTCGTAAGATTATAAGGCAGGGGGCTTGTTAATGGAGGGACAAAGGTTTGTGATACCGGTGGAACCGCTGTATTGTCAGTGATCGTCAAAGTGCCGGTAGCCAAAGGATTAGTGAATTCAATGTTCCCGTTAACTGAAAAGGTATTGGTCAACAGATCACAGCCTGTAGGATTGGATGTGATTGCGATGATCGAACAATTACTGACAATATTACAATTCGTTACTCCTGTGCTACTAGCTGTCTGTGAGAATGTTATTATTCCTGAATTTCCATTAAAGTTTGAAAGGAGAAGAATATACATCTCCCCAACCTGGGCATTTGATATATGGCATGTTTCTGTTGCACTTGGTGAGTAACTACAATCAGTAATGTTCCCCCTTGGGTAGAAATTACTGCAGGTTGGTAAATCGTTATTATTACAGCAATTGGGTTGCCCTGCAATGTTGCAGGTGCCGGTCAGGCCGCTTCCACATCCATCGGTAAGGCTGGGGAAAGGTCCCCAGCAAACAAAATCAACATCCATAGTAGCACCTATCGGCGATGACGCCGATATATTTATGACGATGTTGCCTGCTACTCCTACCTGCATAAAATACCATGCAGGGCCAGGAGCATAATGTACCGGAGATTTCTGAAGACATCCATAATTCGGATAGCCAGCAGGGTCAGGGTCAGGGGCGTACCCGGTTGTACCGGCAGGAAATGAATAAGTATTTGCAGAACATGCAACCTTAGCACCATCACATGGGACCGGTCCCGGGGGGCCGGGCCCATTGGTTTGTTTAGAATCTGCAGGGTAATGAAACGGAGATGATCTCACAAAATTCATTTTGGCTGAATCGCTCGTGGATAAATCAACCTCTTTTTCACGTTGTAAAATATCCCGGAATGCAAGCCGGGCCTGTTCATCATCAAATTTTGTTATAAAAAGAGCATCATCATCATGGTACTCATTCTTATCAGCAATAAAAATTCCCCGCTCACCTGCCAGTGTGTAAAATTGAAGCCTTTCAAATTCAGAATGAAATTGGGATAATTTCACGAGGTAATAATAAACCCCGTTCTCTTCGTGATCAAACCTGACTATTGTCTGAAGAGTGTCAATTGACTCATCTGCACACAGAACAGTACCGGCATTAACGGGGACTTTTGAATTCCAGGCCTGAACATCGTAAGCAATAGTCCGGCTGAAAGCTTCCGGATTAATGGAAAACAAAAAAATAAAGAGAAAAAATGTAAACGAAAGAAATGCAAAATTGCACTGCTCTTTTTTCATCAAACCCAAAGTCTTTTCAGAACCAACCTTTTATGAAACCGGGATCCGTTCAGTCTTTTACGCATCTGACAGGAAATGCATTTGCCCTGGAGGAAGGATAAAATGACACGCTGTAGTTGTAATTATTCATTCCTCTGGCTATTGCACGTGAGGTTCCACTCGTTGTTGATGTCCAGAATATTGTTGAATTAAGTTGATTGCCCGAAGTAAATGCCCAGGTGTTGTTAAGATAATAAATGCCATCGAGCAACGCATGGAATCCATTGCTCTGATTAGGGTCTTTTAGATAACTGCCTGCAATTCCATCCCCGTATGCCATGCCTGCAATAGCATCAATCAGACCCTGCCATTCCAGTTGGGTGGGAATATGCCATTCGGGCGGACAAAGCCCCTGCACAGAAACAGAAGAAGGAACCTGGTACTGTATCAGTTCGTCCCATTGGTAAAGTCCTCCGTAGTTTGAACAGCTTGCATCGGCAGCGGGGCAGTATTTCTCAGAGATACAGTTATCGCTTTGAGACTGAAGATCTGAAGCCATTTTTGCGCCGTAATTGAGATTGGAGAGCATCCAGCAACGACTGCCTAAAATGAATGCACTATAGCTGCGGGAATCCCTGGGGTCAGTAAAGGACAGAGGGCAGCTTCCAGCGGAGCTGCCTGTGATCACATTTATCGTAAATTGAGATGATGTGTTCGAACAGCTGTTAAAATCGGTAAACTTATAGGTGATCTGATGAGGCATCGGAGAAAGAGCCGAAGGGTCGAATATGCCACTGGCAGTCGCTACTCCATCGATGAAGTACTGCCCTCCTGTACCCGGTGGCAGACCTCCCTGTAAGGCAAAGGATCTTGAAGTGGTTGTAGTGGCCGGGTCATTACAGCCTGTTAATGTTACAGTCGGAGGATTATGAATTGTGATGGCATAAGCCGGTGAAGCTGACCCTGAAGCACAACCGGACTTGTTCCCCTGGACAAAGAGGTTTCCGCTTGCAGATGAAAGCCCAAAGGTGAAATCAGCATTATTCCCATTGTTGACATACGTTACATCGGTTGAAGGAGTATACCACCAGGTATAACTGTCGGCATTGTTTATGGTGTTCACCGAAAATGTCTTTGTAAGGCCCTGGCAAACTGCGGACGGGCCTGAAATCGTTCCGGCTGCATCGGGGATTAGATTCAGTGTAACGGGGAAGGCAGGGGCATGAGCCGAACAAACCACTCCGGGAGCATAGGTGATGCTTTCCACGACATCCACCGAGACCGGATTCGTGTTTCCCCAGGTCACGACAATACCTGAACCGTTGCCGGAAGCCGGGGTTCCGCCGCTGATGGTCCATAAATAGGCATGGTTTGGCAGAGCAGCTCCCACTGAGTAAGTCACCTGGGTGTTTCCGCAAGGGGAAGCTGATGCAGGTACAGCTGAGATCACCGGGCTTGGTGAAGGGTTGACGACAACGTTATAGGTTGTGGGGGAAGGCGCAGTGCATCCCGTGCCTACTGTATAATTAACACTGATGACATATGTTCCGGCATTGTCCCATTGAACCTGGATATGATCATCATTCGCCCCGCCGCCCGAAATAATAGTCCGGCCGGTTAATGGCTGCAGGTCCCAGGTGTATGAAGTGGCACCCGACTGGGTGGTATAATCTGATACATTACTGATACAGGCATTGGTGGGTCCGCTCAGAGTCGGAACGGGAAGATTCTGAACGGTAACATTATAAACGGTTGGCGCTACTGCTGTGCAATTGTTCGCATTCGTGTAACTCACCGAAACAGACTGAGTGCCTAAGGTGTTCCAGGTAATGGTAACCGTATTATCGGTGGATGTCCCTCCTGAAATTTTAGTCCCCCCGGTTACATTCCAGATATAATTGCTCATTCCTGAAGCTGTGGAATAAGTGGCAGAACTGTTAAGGCATACGGATGTAAGGCCGGTGATCACAGGAACAGGGTTGGGAAGAATGGTAACAGCCAGGCTTGAAGTGGGGCCGGGCGTAGTGTTACAATTCGTGTTTGTTCCGTAAACAGTAATGTTACCAGAAGTTGCATTTGGCGCAAAATTAACAGTAACCGAATTAGTAGTCGTGGTAGCTGAAGGGACAAATGTGGCGCCGGTACCGGTATATCCCCAATTGTAAGTTTCTGTGTTGGGTTCTGTAACGACAGTAACAGTTACATTGTTTGCCCCGCTGCAGGCATTGATCGGGGTAGTTTGAAAAGTTATCAGTTGAGGATTCCTGAATTCGACAAAAGTGGCCGGAGATGTAGGGCTTGAAACGGTATACCACCATGTATTTATTGTATGGTGATCTCCCCAGCTATTCACCCAACTATGACAACCGGGAGGACTTTGGCAACCATTCAAATTTGCAGTCCCATTGTTGATTTTTCGGTCATCCCAATAAACTTTAGGAATTGTTGTTGCAGGACTTACCAATCCAATAGTAAAACCATTTGAATTAGTTTCAACATCATACAGGGGGAGGTTTGTCAACCCATTGATATAATTAACAGTAAATGTAATTGATCTGTTGTTCGGAACAGGCAGCCTCGTAGGAGAACTGCCATCTAAACCATCCCATGTGATCGTATTAGAACCGACAATCACAGTGGTTGCAATGGTGTCATTTGTGTACGGGGCACCAAAACTAAGAATTATTTCTACACTGGCCGCTTTATCAACTGTAACATTAAAGTCTACACTGCCATTGGAACAATTCCTTTGGTAGGTAGGAGTTCCAATAATAGATCCAAGAACTTTAGCAGGAGGAAATAGTGTCTGATCAGGAGAATTAAGAAAAACCCGATATTCCGGAAAAAAAGCCTGCTGGTTCGGGATTGATTTCCTGTCATTTGTGAAGTTGCCTGTATTGGCGCAACCATTGTGGTTGCAAAACTGAATCCACACTCCTCCTTGCAATGAGCTAAACGCTGCGGATGTAATGATGCTGTCAGTGGAATAAATGTAATTGGTCCCGGAATAACCTTGGCCTGCAGTGTTGTTTACCTGAAACTGCCAGGCTTTGCAAAAAAGTCTGCCTGTTTTGACTTGTGCGGCAACTGAGTCATAGACCGTAATATCAATCAAGTCCATATTGAAATTGGTAGTAACTACATTCCCTGAGGAATTCTTACGGTTGAATTCGATGTAAAAAGTGTCAGCGGCAGCAGGATGGAAATCTGCGCCTTCATATCCGCCGGTATTGCCCGGTATCTCTGTGGGGCCTATCCTTGCATTGCTTATTGATGAAATAAAACCCCTGCCTGATGAAGCCGCAGTAAGTTCACCTCCTCCGGGAGGATATACTATATTGTCGTTATGATCCTTGATCCTCCATACAGTGTGTTGCTGGTTGCCACCTGTTCCGGATGTGGGACTATTAAATCCAAGATAAACAGTCTCATTAGGAGAGGTTGTAATAAAATACAAACGCTCACTTCGGCTGCAACCATAAATTGCAAACTGACATCGATCGCCTTGAGGATTAGTGGGAGGATTGCATTTGTTAGTAAAATCGTTGCATAAATAGAATGTAACACTTTGAGTACCTATATAAACTTCCTTTGATCCCTCAGGGAATACATCAAAAGGGCAGACCGATAGTAAAAATATCAGGCTGAGAATAATAATTCTCCTGGTGATATCGGGAAAAGTTAAATAGATGCCGGAATAAAACATCAATTAATTCTTAAGGCGTTTGTTAACATAATAAGAAGTTTTACCCTAACAAACGGATTATTTAAAAAAACAGTCATGACAAAAGTACAACTAAATGCTTAATCCTTGACACAGCGAACCGGCAAAGCGTTGCCCCGCGTTGAGAAATATTTTGACACACTGGGGTTAATATCATTCAAACCGTGACTGAGTATTTTTGTATTGTCTGACGGGTTCGGGGTCGAGGTCCAGAATAAGGTGGCTGAAAACCCCGGGGGTAAAAAAGCCCAGATGAGATTCTGGTAATAAATCCCTTTGTTCTCAGCATAAAAACCATACGATGGATTAGGGTCCAAAAGAGTCCATCCGGCAAGCCCGGGTCCCAGGTAATAATTCTCCAGCATCATCCATTCCGCCTCCGTCGCGACATGCCATTCGGGTGGGCATAAGCCCTGTTTCCCTTCCGCAGATACAATATCGGCAGATGCGTAATTCATGAGTTCATCCCATTGGTAAAGAGCGCCTGATTCGTTGCATTTTGCGGCATCATCCCCTTCGCAGTACTTCTCGATGCTGCAGTTATCGGTTTGTGCTGCATTGCCCCGGATAAAGCTGCCGTAATTCAGATTTGCCGACATCCAGCAGCGGTGAGTGGTTCCTGTCACTACTTCAAAAGTAGGATACGTTTTCCCGTCGCGTATATCGGTTAGAATGTTCTTACAAATAAATCCGGAGGCACTCTTGACCTTCAGGGACTGGGATTGGGTTACAGCACAGCCAAAACGGTTGGTATAAGTATATGTAATGGTATGATCGGGTGGACTTGGGCTCAGGGTTGAAGGATCAAGAATGGAAGGTGAAGTCAGAACATTCCCGTCAACGGCATAAATACCATCGGGGGGAACTCCGCCTTTCAGCAGGAAGGGTTGTGCGCCTCTGCTTGTAACCGGGTCATTACAGGACTGCAACATGACGTAAGGATTTGGGTTGACTGTAATGCTGGTATAAGATGAGAAGTTCCCTGCCCCGCAATTGCTTACAGGCTGAAACCTAATAATGATGCTGCCCGAATACCCGATATTTAAAGATACTGCCGGGGATGCATCTGTTCCGCTGATAGTTCCTGCAGCGAGAGGGCTGATCTCCCAGTTGAAGGTTGTGGCAAGCGGGTCGGCGCCGCTCAGGATGTAAGAAATATTCTGTGTTGCTTCACAAACCGTATTTGGCCCGGTGATAGTCCCTGTTGGTAACGGCAGGGGGATCACGCTGATGCTCGATGAAGCCATGTTCGTACAAAAATTCGCATCGGTGTATGTATAAGTTAATAAATGAACTCCTTCCCCTGAGGCAGGGTCAAATATCCCAGTTAACGGATCGACCCCGGTCCCTGAATATGTCCCTCCTGCAGGTGTGACCCCTGCCAGGGCAAAAGGCGGGGCAGTAATACAAACTGCCGCCTGCAGAGGAAACTGTACTACCGGAAGGGAGTTGACGGTAAGTATTTTAGCAGCTGTGTTGGTACAACCATTGGCATCGGTATAGGTATAGGTGATCAGGTGATCTCCCGGCCCTGAAGAAGGATCGAAAACACTGGTAGCCGGATCCACACCGGGACCTGAATATGACCCTCCTGCAGGGGCGCCACCGCTTAAGGTAAAAGGAGGAGCTGAAATGCAGACGGCTGCCTGATCGGCCAGCTGAACCACGGGAAGGGAGTACACGGTAAGAGTTTTAGAAGCTGAGTTGGTACAATAGTTGGCGTTGGTGTATGTATAGGTTATTACATGATCTCCCGGACCTGCCAGAGAAGGGGTGAAAATGCCGGTTGATGGATTGACCCCTGGCCCGGAATATGTACCTCCTGCAGGCGTACCACCGCTTAAGGCATAAGGCAGGACCGAGATGCAAACAGCAGCCTGTGCAGAGAGCTGAACCGAAGGAAGCGGATAAACGGTAAGTGTTTTCGAAGCTGAGCTGGTACACCCAGCGGCTGTGGTAAAAGAATAGGTTATAATATGATCTCCTGTACCTGCCACAGAAGGGCTGAATATACCGGTTGAGGAATTCACCCCGGAACCGGAATATGTACCTCCTGCCGGCGTTCCCCCGCTTAAGGCATAAGGCGGGACAGAGATACAGACGGCAGGCTGGGGCGAGAGCTGTACAACAGGAAGAGGGTTGACTGTGAGAACTTTATAGTCTGAATTGGTACAACCTGCAGCTGAGGTGTAAGTATAGGTGATTGTGTGATCCCCCAGGCCGGCAACAGAAGGACTGAAAATACCGGTGGATGAATTGACCCCGGAGCCGGAATAAACCCCTCCTGAGGGAGTCCCGCCTGTTAAAAGAAAAGGCGGCGCCGAGATGCAAACTGATGGTTGAGCTGCCAGCTGCACCACAGGAAGGGCGTAAACAGTAAGAATTTTAGATGCTGAGTTGACACAGGTGTTCGCATCAGTGTAAGTATAGGTTATAGTATGATCCCCTGCACCTGCAATAGAAGGACTGAAAATACCTGTAGATGAATTAACCCCGGCGCCGGAATAAACACCTCCTGCCGGGGTCCCTCCTGTTAAATGAAAAGGTGAGGCCGATATGCAGACTGAAGGCTGAGCAGCCAGCTGAACTGCGGGAAGAGAGTAAACGGTGAGGGTTTTTGAAGCTGAGCTGCTACAGCCTTCAGCTGAAGTATAAGAATAGGTTATCGTATGATCGCCCGGACCGGCAACTGAAGGACTGAAAATTCCGGTTGAGGAAGTGACCCCGGGGCCGGAGTAAGTACCTCCTGATGGTGTACCGCCGCTTAAGGCATAAGGGGAAGCTGAAATACAGACGGGAGCCTGGGCTGAAAGCTGAACCGCAGGCAGGGGATAAACGGTAAGTGTTTTGGAATCCGAATTCGAACAGCCTTCTGCTGACGCATAGGTATATGTTATTACATGGTCTCCCAAACCTGCCACAGAAGGACTGAAAATGCCTGTTGAAGAAGTTACCCCCGGCCCTGAATAAACCCCTCCCGGGGGGCTGCCACCGGTAAGTGCATATGGAGTCATATTGATGCAGGCAGATGCAGGCTGGGCCAATGTCACAGTTGGCAGGGGATGCACTGTTACAACCACGGAAGCAGATCCATGGCACCCTGAAATATTAGTAACAGTGACTCCATAGGTGCCGCTGGCGCTGACTGTGATAGATTGAGTAGTTTCCCCGGTAGTCCACAGATAAGAACTGTATGTGCCGCTGACGCTGAGCTGCTCCGAAGCCCCCATGCAGAAATCCGTTACTCCTATAATGACAGGGCTGGGGTTGGGATAATTAAAAAGCTGGACCTGGTCGGATAAAATACATCCGTGGTCATTCACAGTAACAGAATAAACACCCGGGTTGCTTACAGTAATTGTTTGAACTCCGGATGCATAAGGATTGCCGTTAAAGAACCAGTCATAGCTTTGCCGGTTTGGCCCTGCATCGAAAGTGACGGAAGTGCCCGGACATACTGTTTTGTCGGACCCCAGGTTAAGGCTGGCGAAATCGGAAAAGTACCCATAGGAACAACCCAGCTGGCTGGCATCATAAGTATGAATAACCCCCATATGAAAAATATCCTGGGAATTCGAAAGGATATGTGCCCCAACAGAGAGGTTGCCAACCGGAAATTCAATCCTAGCATAAACGAAAGCCGGGTTGCCGGCAACCGGTGAAAACATTGAGGCTGTCACCTTAGTGGAGCTCCCGTCAAGAGTGAAGGAACCCTGGGCTCCCTCTCTGGTAAGAATGATGAGCTCGAATGCATACTGTGTTGTGCGCGTAAAGGCAACCTGGGATGAACCTGTACAATCCATCGGAGGAAGGAGAGCTGTACCTGTTTCACAACCATAACCAGTGAGATGCCAAACATACGCCGGATGGGTCGTCTCAATATATGACGACAGATCAGTGGAGTTCAGCGCATATCTGTATGTTTCTCCAGCATTCAGAATTGCATACGGAGACCCTCCTACATTAACGACGGTATTATCAACGGTGGCAGTGATAAACGCCCAGTCATTCATTGTACTGTTCGTATAGCCCCTCACCACGATATATTCCTGACCAACAATATTCACGGGTACAATCTGATCGCCTGTAAGGTCCCAGCATCCCTGTCCCGGATATCTGTCCGAATCGTCTTTAACGGTAATACATACAGCTTTGTCGGAAGTGACTTTAGATCCCTGGAGATGATTGGCGCCAAGCTGGCTTGTGGCCTGAGCGCTGTATACCTGGCCCTTATTCAGGGTTATCGTGAATGGAACTCCGGCAGCATGCCCTACAATCGCTTTCCTGGGAGTAATTGTTATCGTAGTATTATCCTCAGTTGCAATAATATCAAATGAATTGTATGCAGGAGGGGTTAAGTCGGGATAGTTATCCATTACATTCTGGGAGGGTATGAAAAAAGAAGTCCCCATCGCATTTTTACCCTTCAATGTAAAAATTTCAGGGTTGTTCATATGAGCTTCCTCGTAATAAGCGGTGATTGGTACAGTGGAGTGAATTAATAATCCAAGATTCAGGGTTGTGTTCGGAGGCGTACATTCGACCTTGCTCTTCCGGGAGGTCAGGTCGACTGTAAATGTCGAATTTGCAAGTATTGTAACCATTATCGGAGGAAAATTCGCCATTGTGTTTGCCGGCTCCGAAATCGTTACATTTGCAGTCTGGCTGAAAGAGGTCAGCCGAAAATAAATAGGCTGGTCGCCATGGCCGGAAGTTATCTCCGGTGCTGCGAACCAGAAATCGGTATTACTTTGAGCGGGCAGCAGAAAGGGGAGAAGAAACAGTAAAAAGAGAAAGTGAAATCGTTTCAAGATTAAGAACCGGGTTAAATTCATGTAAAGGTACGATAAATTACAAGGTAAGGAGTATGAATAAACCTAACGCTGGAATAAGAAAAGAACAGGATTTTCTGGGAGAAATTGAAATTCCTTCCGAAGCCCTGTATGGTATCCATTCCTGCCGGGCCAGGGAGAACTTCCCTGACCGCACAGCCTTTCACAGAGAGTGGTATGAGGCTATCGGCATTGTTAAACAGGCATGTTATATAACCTGCCGGGATTATTTTAAAGCGGCTTCCCGGAAATTCCCGGAAAAAAATATAAAAACTTTACCTGATGAGCTGCTCGGGGCACTGATAATGTCTGCTTCTGAAGTTGCAGAGGGATTATATTTTCATCACTGGATAGTTCCGGCTGTATCGGGTGGAGCCGGTACCAGCATCAATATGAATGCCAATGAGATCATCGCGAATGCAACCTTGATCAAACTTGGAAGGAAACCGGGTGATTACTCTGTGGTCGATCCCTTTGAACATGCCAATATTTTTCAGTCGACCAATGATGTCATCCCGACTTCTTTGAAAGTTTGCGTAATTAAACTACTCGGTTTGCTTGAGAGCTCGGTTAACGAAACAAGAGCTGTTGTTGAACGGCTGGAATCGGGCAACAGAAACTCCCTTAAAATCGCATATACCCAGATGCAGGAAGCTGTTCCTTCTTCGTTCGGAAAATTATTCAGCACATACAGTGAGGCGCTTTCGCGCGACTGGTGGAGGGTCTCAAAATGTTCAGAGCGGCTGAAACTGGTCAACCTCGGAGGCGGGGCCATCGGCACAGGCCTGTCGGTACCCCGCTTTTTTATCATGGAAGTTTTGTCGAATCTTCAGAAACTTACCGGCCTGCCGGTCGCCAGAAGCGAAAATATGGGAGATACAACCTCCAACCTCGACAGTTTCGTTGAAGTCCATGCCACTCTAAAAGCCCATGCCGTGAACCTCGAGAAAATGGCCTCTGATATCCGGCTGATGGCCTCCGACCTTACGAAACCTATGCCGGTTCTGAGTATCCCTGCGAGGCAGACCGGAAGCACTATCATGCCGGGTAAAGTCAACCCTGTGATCCCCGAATTTGTGATCAGCTGTTCACACCAGGTATATGCCAACGACCAGCTCCTATCGGGGCTTTGCGGCCAGGGCTGCCTTGAACTCAACGCATACCTGCCATCGATCGGGCATGCCATGATCAGCAGCCTGAAACTGCTTATTGCAGCCAATCATTCAATAAAACAAAACATGCTCGATGGACTGATTGTCAACAAGGAGGTCAGCCATGAACAGCTTATGCGAAGCCCCTCGATCACGACAGCCCTTCTGCCCGTTATAGGATATAACAAGGCCTCTGAACTTGCCAGGCTGATGAAATCGGAGAACCTGTCGGTTATCTCAGCCAATGACCGGCTGAAACTTGTTGAACCGGAAAGGCTTGTGGAAATTCTTAAACCGGAGAACCTGTTGAAAATGGGATATACCTTAGAATCGTGACCCCCCCAACCCCTAATCCCTAATCCCTAACCCCTAACCCCTGTCAGCTATGAAACGCGGACGCGACACAAAACCCCATATCGGAATATTTGGACGAAGGAACATCGGGAAAAGCTCTCTTATCAATACTCTTGCCGGACATGAAGTGGCCATTGTTTCTGACATTGCAGGGACCACGACCGATCCTGTTAAAAAGTCGATTGAAATACCCCGGCTTGGTCCGGTTGTGCTTATCGATACCGCCGGTATTGACGACCAGGGAGAACTTGGAGAAAAGAGAATTGCCAAAACAAAGGAAGCGCTCAGCCAGGTCGACCTCGCCATCCTGCTCATTGCACATAATACTTTTGAAGATGCGGAGAAAAACCTGATCAGGGATTTTCAGAAGGCTGGTTTGCCGTTTGTCATCATTCACAATAAGTCGGATGAGGAGGCCCTGGATACAGATTTATCAAGAGTATTGGAAGACAGGTTCAATGTGCCCGTTCTGGATTTTTCTTCCCTCAGGCCCGATAAGCTGGAGGATGTCATCCGCATTATGTATGAAACAATGCCCGAATCGGCTTATACGAAAAGGCCTCTTGTCGGAGACCTGATTTCGTATGGCGATACGGTTCTGCTTATTACTCCTATTGATATTGAAGCCCCCGAGGGGCGGATGATATTGCCCCAGGTTCAGGTGATCAGGGATGTGCTTGATCATGATGGGATATGCGTTGTATGCAAGGAAAGGGAAGTGGATGCCTATATAAAGAAAATGCATCCCAAGCCTGTTTTGGCGATCACCGACAGCCAGGTCTTCCCGAAAGCCGATGCAGCAGTCCCGAAAGAGATCCCTTTAACCAGTTTCAGTATTGTGCTGGCGCGCCAGAAAGGCGATTTTGAGAATTACCTGAAGGGCACTCCGGAGATCAGCAGGCTGAAACAGGGAGACAGGGTGCTCATACTCGAATCCTGCACACATCATGTTTCCTGTGATGATATCGGAAGGGTGAAAATCCCGAGGTGGCTGAATAATTTCACCGGGAAAAACCTTTCTTTCGATGTCGTATCCGGACTAGGCGCTATGCCAGGGCCAGTTACCGATTATGCGATGGTAATACAGTGCGGAGGCTGCATGATTACGAGGAAGCAGCTTCATAACCGGCTCAAGCCGGCCCTTGATGCGGGAATACCTGTCACGAACTACGGCATGGCCATTGCCTGGGTGCATGGGATCTATCATCGTGCTATCGCACCGTTTACCGGGAAGATGGGGGACAGGGGGGATTACCTGTAGACAGGTAGTGAGGTAGTGAGGTAGCGAGGTGGCGAAATTATTTGAGCGAAGCATTTTGCATAAGCGGCATCAGGTGGAACGGAGGGAGCAATTCACACAAGCCGCATCAGGTGGAACGAAGTGACACCGTAGCGGCGTTGTGAAGTTGCGACCGAAAGCGACACCGTAGCCGCGTTGCAAAGATGCGAGCGGTTCTGATACTTCGATATTTCAATTTATGTACCCGAAAGCGCCACCTCCAGCACCTTCCCATTGAAATATTTCTGTCCGTTAACGGCAAAATCAGCAATAAAAACCGCCATCTGCTGAGGCGACTGCGGAGCTTTTGCGCCCGGAAAAGCTTTTTCAAACATTTTCGTCTGGGCGCCTCCCAGTGCCAGACAGTTGACATGGATATCCATATCTGACATTTCTTCGGCAAGGCATTGGCTCAGGATGGCAAGTGCGCCTTTACTGGAGCTGTATGCTGAAAGCCCGGCGAATTTCTTTGTCCCTGGTATTGCTCCGAGGCTGCTGATCATTACGATATGACCCCCTTTGTTCATAAGCGGCAGCAAGGCCTGGGTGAAAAAGAACGGAGCTTTTATATTGACATTGTAAACCTCGTCGAAGTCGCCCTGTTCGATCTTTGCAAACGGTTTGTTGACCATCCGCCCTGCGTTGTGAATGATGATATCAACCTTGTGAAGGATAGCTTCCATCCTTTGGGCGATAAAAGGATAAAAATCAAACTGGTTCAGGTCAAACTCGTAGGGGGTGATCTTTGCTTCAGGTGTTTGCTTATGGCAGTCGCTTACTAATTCCTTCAGCTCATTCATTTTACGCGAAATTGCCAGGATATGGTTCTGTTTATGTTTACAAAGTATTTTAACCAGTTCATAACCAATACCCTTCCCCGCTCCTGTTACTATGATGTTCATCGTTATGTCGTTTTCGTGAAGCTAAAATTAGATAAAAAACGCATCGGTTGTGAATACGTACGGAACTTTCCTCTACTTTTGTATTTTGAAATATCAGGCTAAGAATTGTAAATCAAGTACCATCCAGTAAAAATAAACCTTATCATGAACAGATTCATTACCCTTTCAATATGCTGTTTCCTGACCTTCGGAAGTGCAATGGCACAGGACAGGTCTGTTTTGAAACCCCAGGTTTCAAGATGTGTATACCACGATGTATCCCCGCCGCTGAGGGATATGGTAAAGATGGCTCCTCAGAAAGCCGATAACTCCTGGAAAGACGGTATTGTTAAAAATAACCTTTATCCTTTTGGCGTACCCAAAGATATGCCATTGAACGCCCCCGATCACACCATACAGAATCATCAAGGGACCAGCACTGCCGACAGCCTTTTACTTTCTTTTGACGGTGTAGGCAACCTCGACAACGTTTTCCCTCCTGATACTGATGGGGATGTTGGTCCTCATAATTATTTTCAGGTAGTCAATTTGCATTTTGCAATTTATGATAAAGCCGGGAACAAACTCATTGGCCCCAGCTTGAACAGTTCAATGTTTAATGGCTTTCCAAACAACGCCAATAGCGGGGACGCTGTGGTTTTGTATGATGAAGCGTCGGACCGTTGGATTTTTTCGCAATTTTCACTGCCAAATTATCCCAACGGACCGTTTTATGAGATGGTTGCTGTTTCCGCGACCGGCGATCCCACCGGTTCCTGGTATCGTTACCAGTTCAAGTTCACAGATATGCCCGACTATCCCAAACTTGGTGTATGGCCCGATGGTATTTATATGACCACGAACAGGTTCTCAGCAGGCTCTACAAGTTATATGGGTACCGGCGCTGCAGCTTTTGATAAAGAATCAATGTACGCCGGGTCGGATTCAGCCCAGATGGTTTTCTTTACCCTTCCCGGTTCCTACGATGCCTATTCAGTGCTTCCTTCTGATTGTGACGGAGTTTATCCTCCTGCGGGAACACCAAACTTTTTTGCCTGGCTGGGTTCCGGTAATATCAATATTTATGGTTTTCAGGTGGACTGGTCCACTCCGACAAATTCAACCTATTCCCTGCTTTGCAATATCCCGGTCTCTGCATATAGCGGATCAATTTCAGGGATCAAGCAGAAAGGAACAACTGCTAAGGTAGATCCTATTGCCGGCCGCCTCATGTTCCGCCTTCCTTTCAGGAAATTCAGCGACCATTGGGCCATGGTATGTAATGCAACAGTTAACGTAGGCGGCAATGCCGCTGTGCGCTGGTGGGAACTCCGCAACAGCGGCAGCAACCCTGCGGGCTGGAGCAAATACCAGGAAAGTACTTTTGTCCCGGATACTAATAACCGCTGGATGGGAAGTATAGCCATCGACGCTTTGAATAATATTGCACTGGGATATTCCCTGTCAGGTTCTTCAGTATATCCTTCTGTTTACTATGCAGGCCGTACCTCAAGTGATCCGCTCAACACATTATCAATCGGAGAAAAGAGTATTGTTGACGGCAGTGGTTGCCAGACATACAGTGGAAACAGGTCCAGGTGGGGCGATTATAGCGCTATGAATGCAGACCCTTCGGCACCGGGCAAATTCTGGTATACACAGGAGTACTACCAGACTACTTCAAGCACTGGCTGGAAAACCAGGATAGGCGCCTTTTCATTCGGAAGCAGTCTTATGGCCACGGTATCTGCGGCACCCAGCCTTATTTGCTTTGGTGACAGTTCCCAGCTTAATATAATGGCATCCGGCGGAAGCAGCACTTACACTTATTCATGGACATCCAATCCTGCCGGCTATACTTCCACTGAGAAAAACCCATGGGTACATCCCCTCGTCAGCACGATATACAAGGCAACAGTGAGCGATGGTACCAATTCTATCGTCGATTCAGTGCTTGTGACGGTCCAGATTGCTCCCGTAGCAAATGCCGGTAACGATACAACGTATTGCAACTATGTGCCTGTGATAACAGTTCATGGCAGCGGTGCAGGCTACAGCTTGGGCCTATGGTCAACCCTTGGCGACGGCTATTTTGACGATCCTTCAGCAATGGTAACACAATATTATCCTATGGCCTCCGATAAAGCCAATGGGGTTGCACTGGTTCTCCAGGTGCTGGCATTACAACCTTGCCATGGAGTTGTTGGCGATACCGTTTTCATTAAGTTCGACCCATGTACCGGTGTCTTGGATCAACAAGCCGGTGATCTGAGCATCGATGTTCAACCCAATCCATCGAACGGCACCTTTGACCTGAATATTGATAATCTTCTGAATCAGACTGCTGATGTTGTGGTTACCGATCTCCAGGGTCATTCAGTTTACCACCAGGCATTCCAGGCTGCCGGAAACAGTCTGAAAGACCGCCTGAACCTTTCATTCCTGCCAAAGGGCAGCTATATCCTGAAGGTAAAAACTGATACCAGGAGCAAGATCGGGAAAATTATAATCCAGTAATAAATTCTTCATAAAGAACCGACCCCCTGGGGCAACCCGGGGGGTTTTTTTATTGTCCGGCCTGCATAAAAAACATAGTTTCAATCTTTAAAAAGTATAATTGTACTTATTAACCTAAAACCTCATTATGAATTTAAAACTATTTTTTGTTCTCGCATTTGTATCTGCAGCCGCAGTAGCAGGATTGACAGCTTTTAGCGGTGCCCATGGATCCGGTGCGCCTGCCGGTTACACAGGCTCTCCGGGTGATGGCCATAATTGCACTTCATGCCATGGGGGATCCGCCACTGCTACGAGCGGTATGATCAGCACAAATATTCCTGCAGCAGGTTATAAAGCCGATAGTACTTACCAGATCACAGTAACACTCCCGGGAGCCGGGAACAAAGGTTTTGAGGTTTCCCCCCAGAATGCAGCAGGCACCCAGCTGGGGACCCTGATTGCCGGTACGAACAACCATTTTCCATCAGGAGGGGGAACCAAATACCTCACACATAATTCAAGAATAAGTACAAACCCGGCAGTCTGGGTGTTCCAGTGGAAGGCCCCCGTTGCAGGGACAGGTAATGTCACTTTCTATGCAGCATATGCGATCACGATTTCAGTTGTTAAGATTGAAAATATAACCGTGCAGGAGAATACTGCCCAGCCTCTTACGGTCACAGCCAGCGCAACTCCGTCATCGATATGTAACGGTTCAAATTCCCAGCTGAACTGTAACCCGGCAGGCGGCTCAGGAAACTATACCTATTCGTGGACCTCATCACCTTCGGGATTTACTTCTACCTCTAAAAACCCCATTGTTCAGCCAACAACTAATTCTGTTTACACTGTCGTTGTAAATGACGGGTCAGCCAGTACTTCAGCACAGGCCACGGTGAGCGTCCAGGCAAAGCCGGTTGTTAGCATAGGAGGGGATACTATTGTTTGTGACTGGGCCAATATATTCTGGTTGAACGGCAGTGCAACCGGCTACACTTCTTTGTTATGGTCGACCAGCGGGGACGGAACCTTTAGTTACCCCACCCAGGCCGGCACCTATTATTATCCCGGCACAGGCGATAAATCTGCCGGATCTGTCAGTATTTCACTTGCCGCCACTCCCGTCAGCCCTTGCGTAAACAGCGTAAATGTCATAAAACAGGTTCAGTTCACGCCATGTACAGGAATCGACAACCCGGGAAAAGTGTCACTGCAGCTTTCAATAAAACCAAATCCGGCGCAAGGATCAGTCAGGCTGTCCGTTTCCGGACTGAAAGACCAGAAAATCAATTACTTTGTTGTCAGTATTGATGGAAAAATCCTGTTTTCGGAGGAAACCTCCGTCCAGGCGGGAGCTTTTAAGGGAACGCTTGATGTTTCTTCCTATGCGAAGGGAATTTACTTCATCAAAGTAATCGCAGGAGGGGATGTTGTAAGCGGTAAACTCCTGGTTCAATAAAAAATATTTGTGAATTCATTAACAGATGCTAAAGATGTTGTATATTTGCACAACAAATCCCTCCTGGTAAAATTCTGCAGCTTGCTGCGGGCCCGGAGGACTGGCTAAACCAGGAACTTATTGATTTGAATTTCGTTCTTTTTGAGATATAATCTTCAGGGCAGGGTGAAATTCCCGATCGGCGGTAAAGTCCGCGATTCCGGAGATCTGTGGATGCAGAATCATTCATTTATTTTCGGAGGGAACCGTTGAAACTACGGTACCGACAGTTACAGTCTGGATGGAAGAAGACTTTGGATATTGAGGTAACATACCCTCATGTTTTTTGGTTTTTACTCAGAGCCCTGAAATTCGTTTTTGGGCTCTGTTTTTTTTATGACCGGACCTGGCCCGACCGGAAACTAAACTATGATGACTGCCACGAAAACTATGAAACGTGTTCTGGCCCTTGCAGCCAGGGGGGCAGGATTTGTCTCTCCAAACCCACTCGTTGGTGCGGTTGTGATGAAGGATGGAGTGATTATCGGCGAGGGATGGCACACAGAATTCGGCGCCGCCCATGCCGAAGTGAATGCCATTGCACAGGCTGGTGCACAGGCTGAAGGCGCTGAACTTTATGTCAATCTCGAACCCTGTTGCCATCAGGGAAAAACGCCTCCCTGCACCGGGCTCATCATCCGCAGTGGTATAAAAAAGGTTACGATAGGCATGCAGGACCCGAATCCATTGGTAAACGGGAAAGGCACGGCATTCCTGCGGCAGCATGGAATAGAAGTTCAAACAGGAATACTGGAAAAAGAATGCAAAAAGCTGAATGAAGTCTTCATTAAGTTCATCACCACGCACAAGCCTTTTGTAATTTTTAAGTTTGCGATGACCCTCGATGGTAAAATCGCCACTGTGGATAATGCTTCACGGTGGATCACCGGCGTGAAATCGAGAAACATCGTCCACAGGCTCAGGCATGGTATGAGCTCCGTAATGGTAGGTGCAGATACCGTGATTTATGACGACCCCCTGCTAAATGTTAGGCTGACTGGAAAAAAGCGGAAAATGCCGTTAAAGATCATTGCAGACTCAGGGCTCAGGGTACCCCTTGAAGCCCGGGTCCTTACGAACGAACCCCAGCTTTGCCTGTTCGCCACTACCGGAAAAGCAGCAACCGATAAAATTAACGAGATCAGGAGGAGGGGAGCCCAGGTCCTGGTCTGCAATGAAAAGGATCAGCGGGTCGACCTGCCATTTCTTTTTAGCCGGCTCGGCGATATGGATATTGACAGTGTTCTGCTTGAGGGCGGAAGCACCCTGGCTTTTTCAGCGCTGAAAGATGGCCTTGTTGACAAGGTAATAGCTTTTGTGGCTCCAAAGATTCTTGGAGGGGCTTCTGCTCCTTCCCCGGTAGGAGGTTCAGGCATCAGGGCCATGGAGGACGCTTTGAATCTTTCCGATATGAGGGTCAGAAAGGTGGGAGAGGACCTGATGATTGAAGGATACCTAAAGTAACGCAATAACGCAGAACGCAATAACGCAGAACGCAGAACGCAATAACGCCATAACGCAATAACGCAAAACGCAATAACGCAATAACGCAATAACGCCATAACGCAGAACGCAATAACGCAGAACGCAGAACGCAATAACGCAATAACGCAGAACGCAATAACGCAATAACGCCAACATGTTCACAGGTATAATAGAAGAAATTGGAATAGTAAAGTCAGTAACGAAAGGGGCAAAATCCTTTTCGATGCTGATCTCTGCGGATGTGGTAGCGTCGGACCTGAAGACGGGTGACAGCGTCAATACGAACGGCGCCTGTCTCACAGTCACTTCAATCAGCAGGAACTCTTTTACGGTTGATGTGATGCCGGAAACGATGCGGAGAACCAATCTTCAGAGCCTCATACCCGGAAACCCGGTGAACCTTGAACGGGCGCTTCAGCTGTCGTCACGGCTGGGGGGGCATATGGTAGCCGGTCATATTGACGGTACAGGACTGATCCACCAGATAAAAAAAGAAGATAATGCATTATGGATCACCGTAACAACCGGTCCTGAGATACTCCGCTACATGATCCCGAAAGGATCCGTATCCCTGGATGGAATAAGCCTTACGGTAGTTCATACGGATGCGACTTCGTTTGACGTCTCTCTCATTCCCCACACGATGGCTGTAACAACACTAAAAGATAAGAAGCAAGGGGATACTCTGAATATCGAATGCGATATGGTTGCGAAATACATCGAGAAATTCACTGGTAAAACAGGCCCGGAAGGCAGGATAAACAGGGAGTTTCTTGATCAATACGGGTTTTGAAACAAAGAAAATGAAATTATGTCTGAATTCAATTTTAACACGATAGAAGAAGCAGTTGAAGAGTTCCGCAAAGGCAGGATGATCGTTATTGTGGATGATGAGGATCGTGAAAACGAAGGCGACCTGGTGATACCGGCCGAAAAAGTCACACCTCATATTATCAACTTCATGGCCAAGCATGGGGGCGGACTGATATGCCTGCCTGTGGTCAGGGAACGGCTTGAAGAACTGAACATTGACCGCATGGTAAGCAAGAATACCGACCCTAACCGTACTGCGTTTACTGTTTCGATCGATGCCATCGAATGCACCACGGGGATATCGGCTCATGAAAGAGCACTCACTGTGAAAAAGGTTCTCGACCCCAAGTCCGGCGCAAGGGATTTCACAAGGCCGGGGCACATCTTCCCGATCGAATACAAGGAGGGAGGGGTTCTGGTCAGGGCAGGCCATACTGAGGCCTCGGTTGACCTGGCAAAACTGGCAGGTCTTTATCCTGCAAGTGTTATCTGTGAGATCATGAATGAAGACGGCTCGATGGCGAGGGTGCCTGAGCTTATGGAATATGTAGCAAAGCATAACCTGAAAATCATTACGATAAAAGACCTCATCGATTACCGGAGGCGAACCGAAAAGATTATAGCGCGCGAAGCCGTGGTGCAGATGCCGACAAAATACGGGGAATTCATAGCTTACAGTTATGTAAGCAAGATCAATGGCGAGAACCATCTTGCGCTGGTCAGGGGCAAGGTGGACGGCAGTGAACCGATACTGGTTCGTGTTCATTCCGAATGTCTTACCGGCGATGTGTTCGGTTCGATGCGCTGCGATTGCGGAGACCAGCTTGATTATGCGATGAAAGCTATTATCAATGAGGGAAGGGGGGTTTTGTTATATATGCGCCAGGAAGGACGGGGTATTGGCTTCCCGAATAAAATGAAAGCTTACTCCCTTCAGGATAAAGGCATGGATACGGTGGAGGCAAACAATGCTCTCGGGTTTGCAGCCGACCTCCGCGATTATGGTACCGGGGCTGAGATCCTGGCTGACCTGGGAATTAAAAAAATCAGGTTGCTGACAAACAACCCTAAAAAATTGTCCGGGATACATGGTTTCGGACTTGAAATAGTCGAGCGTGTTCCCATACAGATTATCAAACATTCACGCAACCTGAAGTACCTCAGGACGAAGAAAGAAAAGATGGGGCATATGCTGGTGCTCGAGGAAGTGAAAGTTGGAGAGTTGGGAAGAAGCTGATGAAAAAAGTGAGAAGCGAGAAGCGAAAAGCGAAAAAGTTAATGGCTCGTGGCTCATGGCTCATGCCTCATGCCTCGTGGCTCATGTCTCATGTCTCATGGCACATGCCTCATAAAAAAATAACCTAAAACTGAATATTATGCGTACAATTGAAGGAAAACTGGATGCGAAAGGATTGAAATTTGCAATCGTGATCGCACGTTTCAATGAGTTCATAAGCGGGAAACTGCTGAGTGGATGTCTTGACGGACTGAAACGCCATGGTGCCGATGAGGCAGCGATAGACCTGGTTTGGGCTCCGGGATCGTTCGAGATCCCACTCTTAGCCAAAAAACTTGCAACAAGTGGGAAATACAACGCAGTAATATGCCTGGGGGCAGTGATCCGCGGGGCAACGCCTCATTTCGACTATGTCGCAGCCGAGGTATCGAAAGGTGTAGCTGCAGCCGGCATGGATTCAGGAGTACCCGTGATCTATGGTGTGCTTACGACTGATAATATTGAACAGGCTATCGAAAGAGCCGGCACGAAAAGCGGAAACAAAGGGTTTGATGCAGCGCTTGCTGCTATCGAAATGGCGAATGTGGTGAAGGAAATATAATCGCTCGCATTTTTACACCGCCGCTTTTACTCGCATATTTGTGTCGCAGCTACGGTGTCGCTATACGGTCGCATCTTTGCGTCGCGGCTACGGTGTCGCTATACGGTCGCATCTTTGCGTCGCGGCTACGGTGTCGCTGCGCTCCACCTGAGGCCGCTTACGCAAAATGCTCCCTACCCTCCACCTGATGCGGCTTGTTTATAATGCTTCGCTCAGTACAATTTCGCTACTTCTTAGTGATCACAAACACCGTCCGCCTGTTTTTGGCCCTGCCTTCTTCCGTATTATTGTCAGCAACAGGCATGGTCTTCCCAAAGCCTTTATACATCAGGCGTTTTGCCGAGATCCCCTTTATTACCAGGTAATTATAAACTGAACGGGCGCGGTTCTCGGAAAGACTGAGGTTCTCTGCATCGTTGCCTATATTGTCGGTATGACCCTGTATCTGTATGCAAATTGCAGGGTTTTCACTAAGGAATTCGATCAGCTGGTCAAGCACGGACTTCGATTCCCCGTTAAGGTCCGATTTGTTAAATCCGAAGTAAATATCATTGATGCGGTAAGACTGGTTAAGTTCAATGGGTTTGATATCTACATCCACATTCCTGACCACAGGGTGTGAACTGTCGACCTTCGCAATATACTTCGTCTCGTATACAAAGCCTTCCTTTTTTACCGTCATCACGTAATCGGTATTATAAGGTGCAACGGCAAAGTAATTCCCTGTATTCGTATCCAGGGGTATCTCTTCCACTTTTTTGGTCTCCACATTTTTCAGTTCTATCCTGGCTTTTACAGGTTCAGTCGTATTCTCTTCTCGAACCGTACCCTTCAGGAAAAGTATCCTGTCGGGCCGGGCATCTTCATACAGGTTAAAGGAATACAGATCCCATCCTCCTTTTCCATTATATTTATTTGAGGCGAAGAAGCCTTTCGTCCCGTCGGTACTCACAAAAAAACCGACCTCATCATCCGGCGAATTGATGGGATAGCCAATGTTTCTGGCTTTTGACCAGCTGCCGTTATCGTTCATCCTTGAATAAAAAATGTCGTAACCCCCGAGCCCTATCCACCCATCCGAAGAAAAATAAAGAGTCCTGCCATCAGGATGAATGAAAGGAGACTTTTCATTGCCTTTTGAATTGATGACCGGACCCAGGTTGATCGGGGTTCCCCATTCACCGTTTGCAGTTTTTATTGAACGGTAGATATCGTAGCCCCCGAACCCTCCCTGACGGTCGCTTACAAAATACAGCGTTCTGCCATCCGCCGAAATGCTGGGCTGTGATTCCCATGAATAAGGCAGGTTTATCTTGTCGCTCACACTTTTTATCGGAGTCCAGTCGCCGTCAACCCTTTCCGAATAGTAAATGTCACAGTTAAGGTAATGCTTTGCATTATCATACTTGCAAACCGTGTAATACAGAAAATTATTATCGGCGGTAAGCGTAGCGCCTCCTTCATTGTCCTGGATGTTGAACGGTTCGGGCATTTCTTCGCCCGGGCCAAAGCTGCCGTCCCTGCCCTGTTCGCTGAACATGAATTTCTCCCTGCTCCTTGCCGAGGATACCACCGAATTCTTATCTCCTTCAAGTTTCACTACCCTCGTAAACAAAGCCACCTGGTTATCAGGAGAAAGAATTGGAAGGTATTCATCCTGTGGGGTGGAAATGCCTTCCACCACCTTTGGGTCAAAAGGAACAGGATGGGAGACCACATCAACCGTGAACTTTGCATATTTAATAAGTTCTGTGGCCTTGTCATAATCTTCATCGCTTTTTATCCTGTCGACATCTTTAAGAAAGACCTCAAGGTATTTCACGGCATCTTCGTAACGTTCAGCTCCGTATGCGATCTGCCCAAGATAGAAATACAGGTAAATATCATAAGTTGGGCAGGTGGTGAGCACCTGCAGGAACCACTTCTCAGAATCCCTGTAATTCGGTGTTGCTTTTTTGACATTGGCCAGGCCCATCAGGTAAGCGGCATCAGTATAACCTGGTTCCTCTTTGAGAACTTCCTTAAGCAGGATAATTGTATTTACGAAGTTACCATGCTTGAAGCTGATCGTGGCATCGTTGTATTTTTTTTCAAGTTTTTTATCAAGGGTGAGTTTGCAGGAGTCAACCTGCATTCCGTCAGCCTGCGCCATGTTAGCAAATGGTAAAGCCGCAATAAGAAAAGCAAAAAGCAGGCCCGGCCTCATAAGGAATTATTTTTTCAAAGTTAGGGGGTTTTATGTTATTTTTACACTTTAAACCGCAATTACTGGGGCATAGTATTTATGAAAATCCTGAGATTATATACTTTACTGTCTTTTATTGCAGCCATATCAATGGCGCCAGCCCTTGTAAATGCACAGACGACTATTCCCAACGGGGATTTTGAGGCCTGGAGAGTACATTCCAATTACAGCAACCCTGCTTACTGGGATTCACCTGATTCGATACTGATGACCATCCCGTTTTTCGGTCAGCCTGTGGTTTTCATGTCGGCCGATCATTACACAGGATTGTATTCTGCAAAGTTGATAACGAAGGCCATTAACATACCCGGCGCTTCGTTTGACTGTCCTGGATTCATTACCCTTGGAAAGCTTCATGCCGATCTCATAAACCAGACCTTTTCGGTGACCGGGGGTTCGCCCATCAATGACCGTCCCACTCACCTTATGGGATATTACAAATACCAGCCTGTCGGAGGGGATTCCTGCGCCATCGGCATGATTCTTTACAAAACAGAAAGCGGGGTGAGGGATACCATTGCCATCGGATATTTCAGTACGACAGCCACGGTAACTGACTGGACCCATTTTTCGGCCTGGATCATCTATAATAGCGACAAGACTGCTGATACAATGAACATCGTTGCCTTGTCAAGTGCACAAACCGATATGCATCCCAATACAACACTTTATGTGGATGATCTGTACCTCGATTATACAGTTGGCTTCAGCGAGCAGGATCCCTCGGCCGGGATCTCGGTTTACCAGGATAAGGAGACCAGCCGCCTGATCGTATTCTGCGATTTCCCGACGGCCCGGAATGTTGTTTCGCGGTTATATGACATGAGCGGGTTGGAGGTTGCTTCACAGGGCCCGGTTTCGATTGCCTGCGGCCGCCAGGTGATCCCGTATACAGGCCTGAGGCAGGGATTGTATATCCTGGCTGTTCAGCATGACGGGAAAACATTTACAAAGAAGTTCATGCTTCATTTTTAACGGATAATTTTCACTTCGGATGTCAGGTAAGAACGTAATCGCAGGTTTGATCCAGATGAGCTGTGTGGCTGATATGGCCAACAACCTTGAGAAATCGGTGAGCAGGATAAGGGAAGCTGCTGCGAAAGGGGCTCAGATCATCTGCCTTCAGGAATTATTTTTATCGAGGTATTTCTGCTGGGAAGAGAATTATGATTATTTCAATCAGGCTGAGGCCGTACCCGGTCCGACGACCAAACTTTTCCGGGAGCTGGCAGCTGAGCTCAACGTCGTTCTTGTTGTTTCCCTTTTTGAGAAAAGAGCCCGGGGCATTTACCACAATACCGTTGCCGTGATCGATGCCGATGGAAAATACCTTGGCAGGTACCGCAAACATCATATTCCCGATGACCCCGGTTATTACGAGAAATTCTACTTCACTCCGGGAGATGGCGGATACCAGGTTTTTAAAACAAAATATGGCCGCATAGGCACCCTGATCTGCTGGGATCAATGGTATCCCGAAGCAGCACGTATCGTTGCCCTGAAAGGGGCCGAGATCATTTTTTATCCGACCGCTATCGGCTGGGCAACAAACCAGGACGCCGAAACAAACCGGCAGCAATACCAGGCCTGGCAGACTGTTCAAAGGGGGCATGCTGTTGCCAACGGAGTGTATATTGTTTCCGTTAACCGTACAGGCATCGAAGGCCAAATGAATTTCTGGGGCGGTTCTTTTGTTTCCTCTCCCTTTGGCGACCTTATGTTCCAGGCTTCCCATGACAGGGAAGAAGTGCATGTGCTGGAACTTAAGCTGGGGATGATTGATGAGATCCGGGTTCACTGGCCCTTTCTTCGCGACAGGCGGATCGACAGCTACAGGCCTGTGATGAGCCGCTTCATCGATGATTCCGCTGACCTGATTTAACAAGATCCTTCCTGTCATGAAAAACGGTATTGTGCATCCCACTCCGAAAGACCTTGGCTACAATTTTCCTGCCGAATGGCATACCCACAGGGCCACATGGCTGAGTTATCCGCATGATGATTCCTATTCCTGGCCGGGCACTCTTCAGAATATATACCCCTATTACCATGCCTTTATAAAGGAACTTTCAAAAGGGGAGAGGGTTTGCCTCAATATCAGGAATGAAGGGTTTAAAATTAAAGTAATGGAGGAACTGGAGTCGGGAGGTATAGACCTGTCAACGATTGATTTTCTGATCCATCCCACAAACGACGCCTGGTGCCGCGATCATGGCCCTGCCTTCCTCATCAATCAAAAGGCTGAAAAGCCTAAGGTGATCGTGAGCTGGCGATATAATGCCTGGGGTGATAAATATCCTCACGAACTGGATGAACAAATCCCCGGCCTGGTTGGTAAATTCCTCGATCTTCCGGTATATTATCCCGGCATCGTGATGGAGGGAGGGGCAGTTGATTTCAACGGGGAAGGGACTCTGCTGACAACAACGGCCTGCCTGCTTCACGAAAACCGCAATCCACAGCTGTTACAACATGAGATAGAGGAATACCTGATGAATTTTTATGGCATCAGCCAGGTATTATGGCTCGAGGATGGCATTGAAGGTGACGATACCAACGGCCATATTGATGACATAACCCGCTTTTTCAAACCCGATGGGTTGATCACTATGGTGGAACCGAACCATCTTGACCCCAATCATGCGATTCTTGAAGCTAACCTGAAAAAGCTGAAGACTTTCCGCCTCCTAAA
Source organism: uncultured Bacteroidales bacterium (assembly GCA_903887775.1). Lineage (GTDB taxonomy): Bacteria > Bacteroidota > Bacteroidia > Bacteroidales > FEN-979 > CAIRDP01. The sequence continues at coordinate 45,307 of CAISRB010000032.1, read as the reverse complement.
TGGCAGGCAAGCTGATATTGTTGAACTCCCCATGCCTGATCCGGTGGTGTTCGAGGACCAGCGGCTGCCGGCTTCATATGCCAATTTTTATATCTCGAACAATTCGGTGATAGTTCCTCTGTACCGCTGCAAGCAGGATGAGCAGGCTATGAGGATACTTCAGCAATGTTTCCCCGGCCGCAAAGTTGTCGGGATAGATTCAGTTGAGATCATCTGGGGACTGGGATCATGGCATTGCCTGAGCCAGCAGGAACCGGAATAAAAGGCGAGAAGCGAAAGGCGAAAGGTGAAAAGCGAAAGGCGAGAAGCGAAAGGCGAAAGGTGAAAAGCGAAAGGCGAAAAGCGAAAGGTGAAATTATTTCGCTTTTCGCTTCTTATTTGTTGAGCAATAGATTGTCTGCTATCACCAGCGCTGCCATAGCTTCGACAATAGGAACCGCACGGGGAACCACGCATACATCGTGGCGGCCGGTCCCTGTGAACTGAACTTTTTGCCCGTTCTTATCAACTGTTTCCTGTTGCATCCTGATAGATGAAACAGGTTTGAAAGCAAGCCTGAAAACAACCGGCATCCCGTTCGAGATACCGCCCTGTATGCCTCCCGAGAAATTGGTCTTCGTGATAAGGTCTTCGGCTTCATTGCCGGTAAGAAAAGCATCATTATGTTCCGAGCCTTTCATCCTCGAACCTGCAAATCCACTCCCGTACTCAAATCCTTTAACTGCATTGATGCTGAGCATGGCCTTTGCCAGTTCAGCCTGCAGCTTGTCAAAAACCGGTTCACCAAGGCCTGCAGGAAGATGGTTTATGGTGCAACTGATGATACCCCCGGTAGTGTCCCCGGTTTCTTTCAGGCTTTTTAAAAATTCACCGGCTTTGGCTTCTTCTTCGGGAATCCTGAATCCCCCGATCTCACATACTTCAGCAATAATGCTTATGCCTTTTGAGTTGAGATAAAGTTTTGCAAATGCACCTCCGGCAACCCTTGCGGCCGTTTCCCGGGCCGAGGTCCTCCCGCCTCCACGGTAATCGCGATGCCCGTATTTTTTCTCCCAGGAGTAATCGGCATGCGACGGGCGGTATATTTCCTTTAATGATGAATAATCTTCCGGCCGTTGATCTTTGTTGGGAATGATGAACGCAATGGGTGCACCGGTGGTTTTACCTTCAAAGACTCCTGAAAGTATCTCAATCCTGTCTTCTTCCTTGCGGGGCGAAGAAAAGTCACTGAAGCTGGGGGCTCTGCGATTAAGCTCGGACTGTATGAAATGAAGGTCAACCGGAAAATTGGATGGAAAACCATCGAGTACCCCTCCTGTGAGGGTTCCGTGTGATTCCCCGAAGGTGGTCAGCACGAGTATTTTTCCGAATGAGTTTCCGGCCATATCAAACCTGCTGCTGCTTCAGTATCTTCAGTTTGGCTTCCATCACCTTCAGCTCGCTCTTCGTCTTATTGATCTTGTTCTCGAATTCTTCTCTCAGGATGGCTGCATTCTTCGATTTCGCGAGGAAACCGATATTGTTTTCCCAGAGATTCACATCTTCTTTCAACTTGCTGATCTTGCCGATGAGCAGTTCCTTTTCACGACCCATCACCCTGCGGGCATTGGGATCGTTTTTGAGATGATCCATGCGGTTCTGGTAGTTCATCGTAGAGATCTCGATCTCGCTTATTTTGAGGTGGTCGAGATGTTCGTTGACAATCGCTCTGAATTCATTCTGCACCCTGTCCTTATCCTTCATCGGAATATGACCGATGTCGGTCCACTCCCTCTGAAAGTTCTTCAGGGTTTCGAGGTTGGCGTTTTTGTCTTCACTGAACTGGAATTCCTTCAGCCTTTGAAGAAGGTCGTTCTTCTTCGCGAGGTTTTCATCCTCGTGAGCCTGAATGTTGCTGAAGTAAGCCGATTTTGCATGGAAGAATTCGTCGCAGGCGGCCCTGAACCGTTTCCATATCTTGTCGGAATGCTTTTTCGGTACCGGGCCTATCTTCTTCCATTCACCCTGGAGCCGGATCAGCTCCTGACTGGTTTTCTTCCAGTCTGTATTGGCTTTCAATGATTCAGCCTGCATGCACAATTCAACCTTAAGATTGTAGTTGTGCAGCTGCTGATCCTTCAGCTTGTCAAAAAATTCTTTTTTATTGGAAAAGAAGCCATCCAGGCTGGTCTTAAACCTGTTCCAGATCTCTGAATTTACTTTTTGAGGCACCGGGCCAATACTTTTCCAGATCTGCAGCAGTTCGTTGACCTTATTGGTCTGCTCCTGCCATTCTTTTACAGATTCGTTCTTTATCGTAAGAACTTCCTCTCCCTGTTCACATAAAGCGGTTTTAGTCTCCAGGTTCTTGCCCTGTTCTCCCTCTATGCGTGAGTAATGTTCCCTTCGGCGTTCGTTGATCTTATCAGTGGCATTTTTAAACCTTTCCCAGATCTCGTCTTTTTTATCGGCTGGCGCCGGGCCTATTTCCTTCCATTCCTCATGGTACTTCTGAAGTTTCTTGAATGATTTCAGAATGGAGGTTTCAAGAAGAAGCTCCTCGGTTTTTTCACAGAGAGCCATCTTGGCTTCAAGGTTCTTCTTAAGGTCAAGATCTTTAAGTTCCTTATTAACCTTGACCTTTTCGAAGAATTTCTCGACGAGAAAATGGTAGTTCTGCCAGAGATTGTTGATCTCTCCCCTGGGAACCATGCCAACGTTCTTCCAGCGATCCTGCAATACCTTGAACTCGTCGTAGGTCTTCTTCAGGGTCTCCTCTGAATTGATCAGCTGCTTAAGATCCTCGATAATCTGGAATTTCTTCTTAAGGTTTTCGTGCTTCAGCTTCTCCTGTTCCTCTAAAAACCTGGCTTTGTTTGCTTTGTAAATATTGAAGGTCTCGTTAAATCTCAGGTCCAGCTCATCCTGTTCAGGAGGGAGTTCTGGCTTTACTTCGCCTTCCTTAACTTCGCTTTCCTGGCCGAGAGCTGCCTCGTATTTGGTAAGGCTTTCTTCTTTTTTCTTCCTCAGAAAAGCAACTTTGATCAGCGCGATCGTGGTTTTGATCGCGTTGATATCGTCTTCCTTTACAACTTTTTCGAGGATGTCGACCAGCTCTGTGCGTGTGAGCTGATCATAGTTCACCTGGGTTTCGTGACTTTCGTGCTCGGCTGCAAGCTCTTCTTCGTGTTCTTCCTGGTCCTCAGCCAGAGGTGGAACCAGTTCGGCGGGGAGTTCTTCGGTTTTTACTTGTTCTGTCTGATTTGACTCAGTTGGCAGAGGATTAATCTCATTAGATTCTGCATTAACTGCAGATGAAGAAATCTCCTCCCGTACAGTATCTTCTACTGTCCCGGGATTCGGGGTGTTTTCTGTGTTTTTCATTATAAATCAAAGTCCGGTTAAGCATATAAATGTTCAGAATCCGACCGAAGCCGGTGATGATAATTTCCAAAAAGGAAGCAAATATAAATAAATAAAATGAATGGCTGACAAAATCATCGTGTCAGAAGCTTACGGCATCGCACTGCGGTTGAAAATAATATATCCGAAGTTAAGGTTCACATTGAAACTGTCGGTTGACTTGTCATAATAGTTTACTCCCAGGGATACAGGGCCCAGCGGACTGTTATACACGAACAAAGTGGAAGCCATCCAGGATCGGTCGCTGAACACAGGGCCCAGGTTCGCTGTATTGGTTACCGGGTCTTCAATAATTGCCTGGTAAGGCTGGAAAAGGTATCCTTCGAGCCTGTAATCAATCTTCTTATACACCCTTACAACGACTTTCAGCCCCGCAGCTCCGTAATTCAGGGCCCTGAAATTTGGTAGCACCAGCGTCTGGCTTTCAGGAACAGGCTGAAACGCGGGTGAATGGATCAGCGTAGATACATAATTGCTGAACAGCGGCTGGTTTGAGATTGAGGCTTCCCCGTAAAAGCCAAATTTTACAGGACCGAAGGTTTTAAAGTAATTGTCGTAAAGTACCCTGAAGCTGAACCAATCAAGCTGTGCCTCGATCTCATTTTTTCCGATGGTCGTCGATCCCGGCAAAAAGTCTTCATGCCCGTTAACATAGGCAATACTGATTTTAAGCCTGGCTCCGGCATTGGCATATTGCTTCCTGTTCAGGCTGTTCAGTTCAAAGCTGACTGATGGCGCGAAAAAATTAAACCCCGTTTGGTCAGCCGTGTCATAGCGGGTAAACTGGTTCGACTGGTAGTATTTATCATTGGTAAAGGCATAGGTGAAATCGATCCCCAGCTTCCCTGCATTGGTCAGCGGAAGTCCGAGGCTTATGTCGCCAAAGTATTCTCTCTCAATGATATAGCTTGGGGTTTTATCGTCAAAGAAAAAAGTGGAATTTTTAAAATAATCGAAATGGTTAAAAGTATAGCTCAGATCGATGTACCATGGGTATTTTGAGTTGAAATCCATCCTGGCCGCAAGCCGGGCAGAGGCATAGAATTTTCCGAAATACCCGTTTGCGAGAAAATGCAGGGCTTTTGACCATAAAAGTTTATACCGTAATTCAAGAAATGCTTCATTAACTGTTCCCAGCGAAAGATTCCCTCCGAAATCGACGCTGAATTTGTCGGCAAGGCGTATGTCCAGAAGCAGGTCATAATGCCCGCTCGCCGGGTTGAACCTTGCTTCGGGATATATGGTTTTCACAAAGCCCTCGTCGATGAAGCGGTAGTATCCGGGACGGAGTTCCTTCATGCCGACCAGTTGTTTGCCGTGTTTGAGCACCTGCTTCACATAAGCGTTCTGGGCCCTGGTCAGTCCGTTTGTAATGATGGAATCGAAGATAAGCTCAGGCTGTTTATTCCTGAATTTCTCCCTTCTGCGGATAAGTTCCACGGCAGTTGCACTGTCGTGCACCAGTTGCCGTATCGCGGGGATACTTCGCATGGCAGCTGCATACCCGCTATCGGCCAGAACAGACGTATGACTGAAGTCGAACAGATCTATTTTAGGCACGTTCGGAAGGATCAGCACCGAGTTAGGGTATGGGATAGTGGAATTCTGCTTGCCCATCAGCATGACTAACAACTGGGATATTGGATCCTCGGGATCAGGCTTGTCATAACGTTCAGCGACACGGCTCCCGATAATGACATCCGCCTTGAAATCATCCGCAGCAACATTGGTAGGGAAGTTGTTATACATACCCCCGTCGTACATCAGTTTGCCGTTGAGGATTACAGGGTTATAAACAAAGGGAATGCTCATCGATGCCCTTATTGAACTTCCAAGGTCTCCTTTTTTTATGATGACTGCGGATGAGGAATCGATATCGGCCACAACGCAGCGAAAAGGGATGAACAGTTTGTCGAAATCGCCCCCTGCGGCTGCATTTGCAGGCGCGAACATCTCCATGAAACGAAAGTCTATCATGAAAGGGGATTTCAGGCTGGTCGGGAGGGCTGAAGTGATTTTCTTTTTCGGGTTGACATCCAGTGAGACCCATGAAGCATTAGGTTCTTCTTTCCTGTAGTAATATACATACTCTTCATACATGAGGCCTGAGGCATTCTTCTGGAACTCATCGGAGCTGATCATTTTTTCGATCTCGTCGGGGGTGTAGCCCGAAGCATATAAGCCGCCGACGATAGCTCCTACCGAGGTCCCCGCAATGCAACTGATCGGGATATGCTGTTCTTCCAATGCTTTGAGCACCCCGATATGTGCTCCGCCCCTGCTGGCGCCTCCCGAAAGGATCACAGCAACTTTCTGGGACTGTGCAGGCAGGTTAAAAAACAAAATGACTGTGAGAAATATAAATGCTTGTTTGAACATCAGGCAGATTTGGATGATCAAAGGTAAAGCAAATTGAGAAATGCGAAGGGCTAAACCTGGTCCACCATCGGTTCGGTAATCTGTCAGACTTTCTCGAGCGCCTGCTCCAGGTCAGCGATGATATCTTCCGATTCCTCGATACCTATGGAGAGCCGAACTAATTCATCGGTAATTCCGCCCTGTTTTCTTGCTTCAGGCGAAAGTTTCGAATGGGTCATCGATGCCGGATGCTGGATCAGGGTTTCGATACCTCCGAGGGAAACTGCGAGAACGCAGAATTCAACAGCGTTCATCATCTTGCGGCCGGCTTCAAGTCCGCCTTTCAGGCCGAACGATATCATGGCTCCCGGGCCGCGCATCATTTTCTTTCCAAGCTCGTACTGTGGATGTGATTTCAATCCAGGATAAAGCACCCATTCAACCTTCGGGTGTTTCTCGAGATATCCGGCAACTTTCACTGCATTTTCCTGTGCGCGGTCAAGGCGGATTGCCAGTGTTTTTAGTCCGCGCCGGGTTAGGAAAGCCTGGTGGGGGTCCATATTGCAGCCGAGGTTCACCATCATTGTGCGCACCCTTTTGTACTCGGCGGGATCTTTTACTATGATCATTCCGCCTACGATATCGGCATGGCCGTTGAGGAATTTTGTCAGCGAATGGAGAACGATATCCGCCCCCTGGTCCAAAGGATTCTGAAGATAAGGGCTGCAGAATGTATTGTCGACGCAGACGGGGATATTGTGCTGATGTGCAATCCCGCAAATGGCGGGTATATCTGAAATGCCCATCGTGGGATTGGCCGGGGATTCAAGGTAAATAAGGCTTGTATTCGGGCGGATGGCTTTTCGTACCTGATCCAGGTCGGTGGTATCAATATAAGTGGATTCCACCCCGAATTTTGCGTAAGTGCCTTCCATGATACCGCGGGCCGGGCCGTAAACGGCGTTATGGCTGACGATGTGTTTTCCTGCACCGAGGTAACTCATGTAAACCGTGTTAACAGCTGCCATTCCTGAAGATGTGGCTATGCCGTCGTGCCCGTGTTCGAGCATGGCAATGGTCTTTTCAAGATCGAGCGTTGTCGGGTTGTCAATACGGGTGTAAATATAGCCGTCGCTCTCGCCCGAAAAAAGGCGGGCCCCATGCTCGGCGCTGTCGAATGCAAAGGTAGAAGTCTGGTAGATGGGCATGATCACGCTGCCGTGGGGATCTTTGAATCCCTCGCCATGCACAAGTGCGGAATTGAATCCGGAATGTTTCTTTTTCATAAAAATGAAGGAATTATAAACAAAGTGAATATTGTGGTGTTAGTTCCTCACGACGATGATCTCGTTTTCAATAGCCGGGTTCAGGTGGCGTTTTACGGTACAGAGGCTTGCCGACTGGATCAGGGCTGCATCATATTTTTCAGGAAAATGTGAAGGAATGAAAATCTTAATAAGGAATTTTCCGACATTTTTAGTTTCCGGGTCAATTGCATAATCAAGGCTGAGCCTGACATCCTGGGTGGGGAGCCCGCGTTGGTCGCAGAAACCCTTCACAAAGATCCCTGCACAGGTTGCCAGGGACGACAGGAACAGGGCAAATGGGGTGGGAGCGCTTTCCTCTCCGCCGGCGCGCACGGGCTGGTCAGTTTCGACGGTAAATCCATTGAGTTTTGCATTAACCTTCTTCGGTCCTGCAAAATATACTTCTATTGACATGTATAGATATGTTAGTGGGTTTTAGGACGCAAAAATACAAAAAATCCTGATCATCACGAGATCAGGGATTGGATATCCGGCGTATACGAGGCCTGCCCGGCTGATATTGCTTCAATTTGTTTCATCCGAGATTCATCAGTCTCTCAAACACCTTACTGGCAGCCCTGATCGATTATCACTATTTGTAAACATGATGCCCCCGTCGTCATTGCCCATATAAAATGCTTTTGCCTCTGCCGTATCCACAGAGGTCGCTGACCACCATTGATATGACAGCCCCTTCTTTGAGGAGAATTCTCCGCTATTGTAACGAAAGCCACCCGGAAGGGCGAATGGATCTTCGCTCAAGCTTCCCGTAACGGCAGGTATGGGTTCTGTGATTTTCTTTCCTGCTTCAGATTCGCCTCCCAGGCAGGTTAAAAGTGATGACCATTCTGATAATGATGGGACATGCCATCCCTTCGGACAAAGACCGCGGGTGTCGTTTATGGCATTCCAGTTATACAGATTGCCCAGGTTATTGTTTGCTGAAGAATCATTCACATAATAACAGGTAGCGCCGGTAGCAGCTTTCCCCCAATCCCCGCCTGCCTTTACTTTGGTAATGGGATCACCGTTCCGGTAGTGTGTAACTTTCAGGTTCGAAGCCATCCACACCTGGCCGGCAAGAGCGAGGGTATGATAGACATTGCCGTCGGTATCCGCCACATCGCTATGGAGCCTGATAAAGTGTGCAGGCGGGACAATAGTATAGTGGTTATTGAAAGCATAAGTCATCAGTTTCTTCCGTCTCTCATTGAACTTTACCTGATCACCGTGAATGGGGATAGAAATTTTCACTGAACCTATAGCTGCTCCAACGGCCGCACCAAGACCTAACCCCCAGCAACCTACCCATAATATGGCCCCGGCATTTCCCTGGCCGAGGAACGCCCCGGCAATACCCCCCGCCACAAACCCTGCAGCCATGCCGATCAATGCCCCCCTGTTGATATTGCGCTTCCTCCTGATCTTAATGTTCTCGATGGAGCTGACTTTAAATTGGGAAACAGTGAATTTGCCGTCAATATAATCTGCCAGGTTTTTTGCATCGGAGAGTACAACCGAGGAGTCCTGTATTTCGAAAAGTACGCCTTTTTGTTTCACAGGGTCCGTATTCAGCTTCAGCCAGGCTTTATAAAGTTTCTTTTTCGGGATCGAGTCTTTCTGAGTTGCTGCCGGACTGGCCAAACAAAGGATCAGCGCTGCAATGAGTATAGTTGTTCTCATAATAAATATGGCTTTTAATGACATCTCCGGTTAAAGATAAATCCAACAATAAGCAAGGCTTCTCCGACGATTGCAAGGGCAAGAGGGGGCCTGCCGGGGGTATGCAAACTGATAATGAGCGTGGCATAGGAGATACAGATCATTGCGATGGTCCCTGTGACAAGTATCAGTAAAGGGATCCAGGTGATCCTGTAACGTGAATATTGATATTGCAGGAAGATCATCGCGAAAGCCGATGAGATGAAGCCTCCTGAGGTTGCTCTCATGAGTGCAAGAATCAGATATTGGCTGGCAGGGCCAAGCTGGGCCCATTCCATCGATACGGCAGCAGAATGGTATGGCATAAAACTGTTCCTGAACAAATAGATAAGCCCGAAAACAAGAAGGATCGTTGCCCCAAGAAAGGTTGCCAGATTGCCGGTTATGTTTTTCATAATTCCTGTGTAAAGGTTCTGTATCAAAATTACGGCTGTGATGAAGGGAATCAAAACTGATTTCCACAACCCGGGAGTCCCGGGTTGCATAAAATCCAAAATCTACATATTTCGACAGTCATGATTTGCAGGATTTGCAAAAAATGAGGATGATGAACGTTTAAGTTGCACAGAATGGTTTTTTTTCCCGGCTTAAGATAAATGCAAACTGATGTAAGATGGATTTTTCATCAGTCTGAATCCGGCAGATGATATAACTAATAACCCCGCTATTGACTTTTTTATTTTATCTACCTATCTTTACAACATCCAATCAAAACCCATGAACGGGAATTCCGGAATCCAGGAGATGCTTTTTAATCTTATCAAAAGCAAGCTTGCACCCAATATTTCATTTGTACATGATCTGTCGGAACTACTGGGTATAAGTTACGATAGTGCTTACCGAAGGATCAGGGGTCAGAAAGACCTGACCCTGGAAGAGGTGAAAAAAATATGTGAATACTACAGTATTTCGATGGACGAAACCCTGAATTTCCAATCCAACAATGTGTCGTTCACTACCCTGGCAATAAGGAAGGATGGGTTCACCTTTGAAAACTGGTTGCATTCCCTTCTGGTTGAGATGAAAAAGATCTACGAATGCCGGAACAGGGAGATCATTTATGCGGCGAAGGACGTTCCCATTTTTTACTATTTTGAATTTCCAGAAATAGCCGCTTTTAAATTCTTCTTCTGGCATAAAGTGCTAATTCCATCAGGAGGGTATGACCATGATCATATCATTCTGGATGTTCCCGGAGAACTCTTTGAAACAGGACGTAAGCTGCTTACCTGCTATACGAAAATCCCGGTTATTGAGATCTGGAGTGAAGATACCATTTCAAGTATCATCCGGCAAATCGATTATTGCCTCGAATCCGGTTTCTTTTTCCTGAACGAAGATGCCCTGAAACTCTGCGACGTGATAGCAGTCTGGCTTAATCATGTGCAAAGCCAGGCTGAACATGGTTATCAGTATATGCATCAAAGGCCGGCTGAAGGGATAGAGAATACGTATAAATTATTTCATAACGAGATCCTTGTAAACGATAATACCATCCTCGTCAATACCGATGGCAGGAAAACTGCTTACCTGACCTATAATGTCATCAATCAAATGATCACAAAAAACCCCTTGTTTTGTGATCAGATTGAAAATTTTCTTCGCAACCTGATGCAGAAATCAACGTTGATTAGCGGGACATCAGCGAAGGAAAGGCACCATTTTTTTAACTCGCTTCATGAAAAAGTGAAAGCCCTCAGGCAAAGGATAGAACGGAGGGGTTAAGCTGCATCCCAATAAGTTAATCGCGCAAACATCTCACCGACAGTCCCGATTTCTTTTCCGAGCCGCTAAAGAAGATCCCGTTTTCAGTATTGCCAAGCTGGATGGATTTTGCTGTTCCAGGATCCTGAGGTGTCGACGACCACCACTGATACGATGCGGTTTTATTTGGTGAAAATTCTCCTGTGCTGAAGCGAAAGCCCCCGGGCACTGCAAAAACATGCCCGGCTATGTATGACTGTTTGTCATTCCCGGCATATTTAGTGACCAGATCAGTGAGCTTGATCGCTGCAGAATCAGCTCCTCCCAGGCAGGCGACCATAGATTCCCATTCGGGCATTGAAGGAACGTGCCAGCCTTTCGGACACAGGCCGCGGTTGTCGGCCATCCATACCTGTCCTGCCAGAGCAAGAGTATGGTAAACATTGTTGTCTAAATCAATCACAGAATCCTTAAGTATTGAAAATGATCCCGCGACCCTGGCATTTTTAATTATATCAACCGGATGAACTGCATAGTCGTTCATCTCGTTCCTCACCGTCTCATATTTTTCCTGGCTTCCGTTGAGATGAAATGTAACCCTGGAAAGGCCGAACGCAATCCCTGCCCCAAAACCGATTGCCGTTGAAACTAAAAATGGAATTACGGCCTGTATGCCTCCCCCGAAAGCGTATTCCAGTGGATTCATATTCTTTTTAAGGCTATTGTTATATGAAACGCTCAGTATCGCTCCAAGGATCATGCCCGAAGCGCCCCCGATCGCGATGGCAGCCCCGCTTCCCTTTCTCTTCAGCCTGAGTACATCTATATTTTTTACATCCACCTTCGACAGTTTATAGAACCCCTTCGTATAGTCCTCGCGCTGAAATGAATTGGAGATCAGTATGGCCGAATCTTTCAATTCAAACAGCATCCTGGTCTTTTTTTTCTCCCCATTATTCGGTTCCAGTGACAATTGGTACATTTTCTTCGGAACAATTGGCTGGTTCTGTGACTGAAGCGCATGCATATTAAATATGGCAGCGATCAGGATAAGGGCAATTTTTTTCATCGGTATTGCTTTTAAGTTCCACGATTAAAAGTAAGGCCGCCCCGATGCAGATCAAAACTGATATTCACAATGCAGGAGATAAATTCTGCGCAAAATCCAAAATCCGGGGATAAATCATCACAACATCCGCAGAAATTGCAAAAAACAAGCACAGTCAGCGACTTTTCCACGGATTTCACCGATTTCACTGGGCAGATCCTTTTAAATCAATAAATTTGCTATGTTAATTTTCAAAGATCCACTAATCCAATAAAACATATGAAACAACTTAGCATGATTGTTATTGCCATGCTGTTCACCGGGTTCATATCAGCCCAGAACGAAGCAAGGCTTATGCGGTTTCCCGCCATCCACGGGAACCAGATCGTATTTACCTATGCAGGCGACCTGTACTCGGTTGAAAAGGCCGGGGGATTGGCACGCAAACTAACGAGCGACGAGAACGGTTATGAAATGTTCGCCAGGTTCTCTCCGAACGGAAAGCAGATTGCTTTCACAGCCCAGTATGACGGCAATACGGAAGTTTATCTTATGCCTGCGGATGGCGGGGTACCTGTTCGCCTCACCTATTCCGCTACCCTGAACCGCGACGATGTATCGGACCGTATGGGCCCGAACAATATCGTGATGACATGGAGAGACGATGAAAGTATAGTATACCGTTCGCGCAAGCAGTCGTTCAACGACTTCAAGGGACAGCTTTTTATAACGAGCGTAAAAGGCGGCCTCAGCGAGGAGCTCCCGTTGCCTGCAGGAGGTTTCTGCAGCTATTCCCCTGATAAATCAAAACTTGCCTACAACCGCGTTTTCAGGGAATTCCGTACCTGGAAATATTACCGCGGAGGCATGGCCGATGATATCTGGATCTACGATTTTAAAACAAAACAAACCGAGAACATCACGAACAATCCCGCCCAGGATATATTTCCCATGTGGGCCGGCGATAAGATCTATTTCGCATCCGACCGCGACCGTACGATGAACCTCTTTGTATATGACCTTAAAACAAAGGAAACGAAGAAACTCACCGATTTCAAGGAATTCGACATCAAGTTCCCGTCGCTCGGCGATAATGCGATTGTATTCGAGAACGGCGGATTCCTTTATGTGTTCGACCTGGCCACACAGAAATACGGCAAAGTGACCGTGAACATTGCGAATGACCTCATCACTGGCAGGAACCAGCTGAAAGATGCAAGCAAGTTTATCAATTCATCTTCGATATCTTCCGACGGCAAGCGCATTGCTTTTGATGCCCGGGGAGATGTCTGGACCGTTCCTGCAAAGACGGGGATTACCCGCAACATCACACAGACCAAAGGCGTCCACAATCGCGACGTGGCCTGGTCGCCCGATGGGAAAACTATTGCTTTCATCTCTGACCGTACCGGTGAAGACGAGATCTTTATCGCAAAACAGGATGGTACCGGCGATGTGATCCAGCTGACTAAAAATGCAGATACTTATAAATATTCTCCCCTCTGGTCGCCCGACAGCAAGAAACTACTGTGGTCCGACAAGATGCTGAGACTGCAATACGTGGATGTTGATTCGAAGGAAGTGACCATTGTAGACCAGGCTAAAGCTTGGGAGTTCAATAGTTATAACTGGTCGCCCGACAGCAAATGGATCACTTATACCTACCCCGACCGCCGCAGCTTCAGCATTGTGTATATCTACGAGCTTGCTTCAAAAACAAAGACCCCGGTGACCGACAGCTGGTACAGCTCAGGAAGTTCAGCTTTCAGCAATGATGGCAAATACCTGTTCTTTACTTCCAACCGCGATTTCAACCCTACTTATTCAGCCACCGAATGGAACCACAGTTATGGCGACATGACAAAGATCTATTTCGTTACGCTGGCAAAGGCAACACCGAATCCGTTCGCTTATGAGAATGATGAAGTGAGTGTGAAGAAGGACGAAGACAGCAATGCAAAGAAGGATGAAACTAAGGATAGCGGGAAGGATGTGAAGAAAGACGAAGACAAGGATGCCAAGAAAGATGTGAAAAAAGACGCTGTTCCCGACGTGAAAGTCGATCTGGATGGCATCATTGACCGCATCGTCGTGCTTCCGGTAGATGCCTCGAATTACTACGGGGTTTCATCAGTAGGCGACAATGTATATTATATCAAGGGCGGGCGCCGCGGTCAGGGCGGTCTTGCAACTTTCAACCTGAAGGACAAGAAAGAATCAGTCCTTGGCGATTTTTACGGCTATGATATCTCTGCCGATTTGAAGAAAATGCTGGTCATGGCCCAGGGTAAGTACGCTGTGATCGACCTTCCGAAAGGCGGCAAAGTCGAGGTTAAGGACTGGGCCGATCTTTCGAATATGAAGCTGATGGTTGACCTGAAATCGGAATGGGACCAGATCTATCATGAAGCATGGCGGCAGATGAAGTATTTCCTCTATGCACCCAACATGCAGGGCCTGAACTGGGACAATATTAAGAAAAAGTACGAACCCCTTCTGCCATACGTAAACAACCGTTACGACCTCACATACATCCTGGGTGAAATGGTCGGCGAGATCAGCATAGGCCATTCCTATGTCGGCGGAGGCGATCGCCCCGAACCTAAAAAAGTCAAGTTGGGATTGCTCGGGGCAAGGCTCAGCCGCGATGCTTCGGGTTATTACCATATCGATAAGATCCTGAAGGGAGAGAACTGGACACGCGAAGAACGTTCTCCTTTGACTGAACTGGGAGTGGATGTGAAAGAGGGCGATTTCATCATTGCCGTCAACGGCAAGCCTACGAAGGATATGAACGATATTTACGAAGCGCTCGTGAACGCAGCCGACAACCAGGTCGAGCTTACCGTTAATGCGAAGGCTTCGCCGGATGGCGCGCACAAAATCATCGTCGTTCCCGTTGATGACGAAGCCAAGCTGTATTATTACAACTGGGTTGAAGCCAATATCAAAAAGGTGAACGATGCAACCAATGGCGAAGTCGGTTACATCCATATTCCCGATATGGGTGTTGAAGGCCTCAACGAATTTGTGAAACATTTTTATCCGCAGCTGAACAAGCGCGCCCTGATCATCGATGACAGGGGCAACGGGGGCGGTAATGTTTCACCCATGATCATCGAGCGCCTGAACCGTGAAATGACCATGATGACCATGTCGAGGAACACCGAGCCGGTCCCCGGGCGCCTCGAAATGCAGGTTGGTCCGAAGTGCATACTTATCGACAACTATTCCGCATCCGACGGTGACCTTTTCCCTTACCAGTTTAAGAAACTGAAGATAGGGAAGGCTATCGGTTTGAGAACCTGGGGCGGCGTTGTAGGCATCCGCGGTTCCCTGCCTTTTGTTGACGGAGGTATGATGATGAGGCCCGAATTTGCCCCATACAGTACCGACGGCAAAGAATGGATCATCGAAGGCCATGGTGTTGATCCCGATATCGTCGTCGATAACGATCCCGCTAAGGAATATGCAGGTGAAGACCAGCAGCTCAACCGCGCCATCGACCAGATGAAGGAAGAACTGAAATCCTTGCCGAAGGAGTTGCCGGGCATACCGCCATTCCCCGATAAGACAAAATAGCGAATAGAAACATTAATCCTTAATGTGAAAAAACCGGTTCCGTATGGGGCCGGTTTTTTATTTCAGGATAGCGAATTTGGGTCATGAAGAACTTACCGGTAAAAAATGTATTACTTTTGTATTGAAACCGGATTAATAAGTAAAACTTAATCCGGAACCAGATGAAAGCCATTCAAAGAATTTTTGTTTTTTTATTGCTGTTTCTGCCGTTGTTTATCAAGGCGGAGACAAAAGAGATTCCTTTTACTCTCGATGACCGTGACAGGATCATCAGGACCGAACAAAAGGTTGAAGCCATTAAAGCGGAGATGAATGCCCGTTTTGAAGGTGTTGATAAGCGTTTTGAAAGTATTGACAAGCGTTTTGATCAGCTTTTTAACTTTCTTTGGGCAATTATCGGAATATTTACAACGATGATGGTCAGTGTATTTGGATTTGCATTTTGGGACCGTAAACTCTCTCTCGCTCCTTTGAAACGCGAAGATGAGAAGTTGAAGTCAGTCCTTATGGAATATTCCAGATTTCAACCTAAGCTTGCAGAGATTCTCAGAAATGCCGGGATGCTATAAAAAGGTTTTTCCTGCCCATATTCTTTAATCAACATCCCTTTTCATTTCTAAAATTTCCCTGATTATCTTCACTTTTTCTGAGGATGGCAGGTTGACTTCGATCCAGTGGATCTTCATGCCCTGTCGTTCCATACGGCGGAACCAGGTCATCTGCCTTTTCGCAAACTGGTGGATGGCGGTGTTGAGCAGGCGGAACATCTCGTCATAACTCAGTTCGCCCAGGATGTGCCGGGTGAGGTATTTATATTCGAGCCCGTAAGCTTTGAGGCGCCCGGGGGGTATGCCCTGGTCAAGAAGGCTGCGTACTTCTTCGAGCATGCCTCCGGCGAGCCTGGACTCCAGCCGTTCGGTGATCCGCTGGCGAACGGTCTCACGGCCCGGGTTGATGCCGAAAATCATATGAGGAACACGGGATCCCTGGACATCGTTTTGATCCTGGTCACGACGTTTCAATTCAATCTCAAGCGCCCTGAGCATCCTTCTTCGGTCAACGGTATCGGTGGTGCTGTGAAGTTTTTTGAGGCGCCCCAGTTCTTCAAGAAGGGTTTCATCGCCCAGGGTTTCCATTTGTGCAGTAAATGCCGGGTCGGAGGGAGCTTCGGGAAGAGAGTAGTCTTTAAGCACGGCTTCAAGGTACATGCCGCTTCCCCCGCATAATACGGGCAGTTTACCCCGGCCTGTAATGTCGGCATAAACCCTTGCAAAATCCTTCTGGTACTCGAAAATATTGTATTCTGAACCCGGTTCGGCAATATCGATCAGATGATAAGGGATGTTCCGTCCTTTTACTGCGTAATCGCTGAGATCTTTGCCTGAACCCAGGTCCATGCCCCGGTATACCTGGCGAGAATCAGCAGAGATTACTTCCCCGTCCATCTCATATGCAATACCCGCCGCCACCGCGGTTTTACCGCAGGCCGTTGGTCCGAGAATGACGGGCATTTTATTATTTATCCAGCGCTTCATACACCGAATTCCGGCTCTTGTACTCAGGTACAATCTGCTTCATCTTTCGCACAACTTTGATGTCATCTGGGCGGGTTGTGAGTTCGATGAGGGATTCAACATCGGCACTTACCTGTTTAGGATCCTGTTCGCGCACCCTGGCGATCATGATCAGCGGGTGATGTGTAGGCATCGTATTTTCCTGGAGGTTCAGCAATTCTTCATAAAGCTTTTCGCCGGGCCGCATGCCGGTGTATTCAATCTGAATATCTTTCCCTGCTTCGAGCCCCGAAAGCTGAATCATCCGTTTCGCCAGGTCAAGGATACGGACGGGCTTACCCATGTCGAAAATAAAGATCTCACCACCTTTTCCCAAAGCGCCTGCTTCCAGCACAAGCCTGCAGGCTTCGGGGATAGTCATGAAAAACCGGGTCACCTCGGGATGTGTCACGGTAACAGGACCGCCTTTTTCGATCTGCTTCCTGAACAAGGGGATAACCGACCCATTGGAGCCCAGCACATTGCCGAAACGGGTCGTTATAAAATGCGTTTTGTTAAGCTTGTTCATTGCCTGGCAGTAAATCTCGGCTATCCGTTTGCTGGCCCCCATCACACTCGTCGGGTTCACGGCCTTATCAGTCGAGATCATAATAAATTTATTAACGCCGAATTCCATCGAAAGGTCCGCCATCACACGCGTTCCATGTACATTGGTAAAGACGGCTTCGCCGGGATGGGCCTCCTGAACCGGGACATGCTTGTAGGCCGCGGCATGGAAAACAATCCCGGGTTTGTATTGCTCAAAGAGCGATCTCATCCGCAGTACATTACAGACATTCCCTAAAATAAAGTCAATGGCAACACCCCTGATCGAGGCAGCGCATTCGAGCCCGAGGCTGTGAAGCGGGGTTTCGGCATAATCGATCAGGATCATACGGGCGGGGCCAAACTTTGAAACCTGGCGCACGATCTCCGAGCCGATCGAACCTGCAGCGCCGGTGATCATCACTACTTTATCGTTCAGGTACTCTCGGATGTCGTCTGTGTCAAGCTCGATCACATCCCGCTCAAGCAAATCTTCGATATTCACCTGCCTGATCTGGGCAAAGCTGAGCTGCCCGTTGACCCATTGAATTGCCGGAGGCACTGCCAGGACTTTCGTATTATATTTCAGGCAGAGATCGACCAGTTCCTGCTTATAGGCAGGATCCACAGGATGGATGGCGAGGATAAGCTGAGCAATGGTGCGGTCTTTCAAAAGCGATTCAAGCCTCGAAGGCGGCAGGATGTCGATCCGTTCAAGTTTCTTATGCACCTTCGCCGGATCGCTGTCGATAAAAGCCATCACTTTATACTTCGTCGCGGCGTCACGGTCCATCACATGCTTCGCATTGATGCCTTCCTCCCCGGCTCCATAGATGATCACATCGACCCTCTGACGTTCGGGGTTCTGGAATTCAAGCCACGCAACCTTCACACTCATTCTGAAAAAGATCATTCCCATCGTCGTGATCAGGAACTCGAGCAGGATGATGGTCGTGGGGATCATGAACCATTGTATCGTAAACCAGGTAATGAGGTTCGTAAGCCCGAACACCATACTGCCGGCCAGCAGTGTGATGAGTACCCTCTGTCCATCGGCAGTACTCGTATACCTTATCAGGCCTGCATGGGTGCGTGAAATTAAAAAGCTGATGCCTCTCACGGCAAGCATCCAGGGGATGAGTATCGCGAAAGGCCTGCTTTCGCTGGGAGGGATGTCGAAATTGAACCGGAGGAGGTAAGCCAGGAAAATGGAACCCAGTACGATCAGCATGTCGATGAGCCAGATGACGCCCCTGGGGGTATTCCTGCGAAGTGTAATAATGTTCATAGCGTCATCAAAAGTAAATAATCCCGTTCAATTATTAATGACTTTAAAATATATGAACATCCGGTCGCAGGCCGGGTGTTTTTTTTATCTTTGCTTTTTTCTCCGACATTTCAACAATCGCTATAATGAAATACCCATACGAACAATATTCATAAAAACCATGAATGATTATATGGGTATTCCATGTGACCACTTTGCAAAAAATAAATATTAACACATGAAAAACACAGCTTTTACAAAGTTCCATGAGGCCATGGGCGCCAAGATGGTGGAATTTGCAGGATATTATATGCCCCTGCAGTACGAAGGAGTTATTGCAGAACATGAAACCGTCCGCAAGGGAGTAGGGGTGTTCGATGTGTCGCATATGGGTGAGTTCTGGGTGAAAGGCCCAAAGGCGCTGGATTTTGTTCAGTGGGTTACTTCAAACGATGCGTCGAAGCTGGTTCCCGGCAAGGTGCAGTACAGCTGCTTCCCCAACGGAAAGGGAGGTATTGTGGATGACCTGCTGGTATATAAGGTGGATGACGTCACGTATCTCCTTGTCGTGAACGCAGCTAATATTGATAAGGACTGGACCTGGTGCACCAAAAATAATACAATCGGCGCTGATCTTTATAATGCTTCGGATGAGATCTCGCAGCTTGCAATCCAGGGACCTAAAGCCTTGGAAGCTATGCAGAAGCTCACCGATACGAAGGTCACCGACATGGAATATTATACCTTTAAAAAACTCACTTTTGCCGGCGTTAAGGATGTGATATTCGCCACGACCGGCTACACCGGCTCAGGCGGATGCGAGATTTACATGGCCAACGAAGATGCTCCGAAGATCTGGAATGCCGTATTTGAAGCAGGAAAAGCATATGGCATCAAACCAATCGGCCTGGCGGCCCGCGACACCCTACGTTTAGAGATGGGCTACTGCCTTTACGGAAACGACATCTGCGATACAACTTCTCCCATTGAAGCAGGTTTAGGCTGGATCACGAAGTTTGCCGACCATAAAGATTTTATTGATAAGGCATACCTGTTAAAGCAGAAGAATGAAGGCGTGAAGCAACGCCTCGTAGGCTTTGTGATGGACGATAAAGGAATCCCCCGTCACGGCTACGACATCACCGATGCGAACGGGAATAAAACAGGGGAGGTCACTTCCGGCACTATGGGGCCCTCGGTTAAAATACCTGTTGGCATGGGATATGTACCGGCTGAACTATCGAAGGAAGGCTCAACGATTTATGTGAAAGTCAGGGAAAAAGTGTTGAAAGCACATGTCGTGAAGTTCCCGTTTTATAAAGGATAATTTATACTATTCCTGGCAAATTTACGTTATGAAGATGCAAGCTTTATGAAAACCATAACCATTATCACGAACCCAAAAGTTTATACATATGAAACAAGTAATTAGTAAAATCAGGTTAACACACTGGCCGGTGGTATTGCTGCTCGCCGTAGTAATGCTTGCAGCTGGCACTGAAAGTTGCAAATCAACCGGCAAAATGAGCAAGAAAGAGCGCAAAGCCGCAATCGAACTTGCCAAACAACAGTTGAAGGGAATCATCGACCAAACCACAACACTTTCACTTCCCGACCAGGAAAAACTGGTGAGTGAGATTATTAATAAAAAACTCAATGATCCCACAGTTAACGATATGATCATCCAGGCCCAGCAGGCCATTAAAAAAGCTTACGCTTCGAAAGCGATGTTGCACCAGCAGAAAGTTGATGCAGCAAAGGCGCAATTGCTTGACATGCTTTTGAATAAGGACGGGAAGTCGGCTGCAGAGCTCCAGAATGAGCTTAACGCGATCAAAGCGCAGAACCTGAACGACAGCGAGATAAACGACCTTATTGTTCAGGTCCAGCATAAGATAGACGCAATGAAAAACAGCCCCTCCCTGCCTGTAAAGACCCAGCTTGAGAACTCTTTCCAGGGTGTCGCCGATGCTGCCGCCGCAGGTAATCCTGACGAAGCCGACAAAATCATCAAGAACACCCTGCAGTATTTCACAGCTCCCGATGCCCCGGTCCTCATCATCATTTACCGCCAGGGCAGCACCGTCGATTATGACAAACCTACTACCATTCAGCGTTATCTTAACTTCTGCAAAGACCAGAAGAAAAGCCTGAATGCAGTGGATGCCATTCAGCAGGATGCCAGCGGAAAAATCAAAGAACTTGACCTGATTAAAAAGTAAAGAAGATGAAGAAGATATTAGCCTTAACGATATTCGCGACCCTGTTTGGAACAGGCCTGCTCGCCCAAAATAAAGTCAACCAGATAGAGATCACTCCCGACCGCAAGCATGCCATCGATAGTCTTGCCCTCGAAAAAGTGAGGGATCTCTCGAAGTACATCAGCCTGATAGGCGATAAAACAACTCCCTGGAGCGATGCCCAGAGAGTGATCGAACGTGCATGCGAACTGTTCATGGACGGCAGTGAAATAGGAGTTTCCAATATCAACCACCCCGAACAGGTCAATAATTACAAGATCCGTGAATATTTTGACCGCCTGATGCAGCTGAACTATTCAAAGGTCCTGATCGACTGGTACAAGATTGAGTACGTGAGCGATCTCGAAAGGCAGCCCGACGGCACTTTCGTCGGGGTGATCACAGTGTACCAGAAATTCCAGGGCTACGATAAGGAAAAAGGCCTGGTGTATGAAGACACTACGAAGAAAGACATCACGGTATATGTGAAACGCAAGGAAACCCAGATCGGAGGCCGTCTTATCGGCTTCTGGGATGTGATGCTCGGTGATATCAGGGTAAAAGAAACTTCCAAAAAGTAACACACTGCGAACACTGTCGATTATTTTCATTTTGCTGGTTCCGCTGTTTGCGAAGCCTCAGAACACCATTGGCTCCTTTGAAGGGGATGAGACTGTATTCTACGCCCAGACGAAGCAGGTGAACCAGTTCTTCCGCCGGTTCAACGGGGAGGAGGACGTGAGCGGGACCAGGCTGTATGCCGGAAACCCGGGATACCGGGACCCCAAAGCCAGGCGAAGGTACCTTAACATATTGTTCGATAAGGAAAGCCCCCTCGTCAATGCCGATCAGAAGACCGTGTTCATAGAGGAAGTCCTTAATAAAAAAGCTCCCGTTTTTCTTGATTTCCATGATAAAGACTGGTTCAGCGAAGTCTCGGCTACTTTCAACTGGAAAAAGCAAACCGTCAACGTGATCCTTTACCTGAGGATTGAACTTCAGAACGGAGGTTACAAATGGGTGATCTCGAACGTTTTCTGTGATAAATTCAATACCTATTTCTCACATCTTGGCGACACCACAAACCTGAAGTTCTTTCTGCATCCGATGAGCCATGAGGTCGATTTTATGAACATCCACAAGGCGCTTGAGGATACGAAGAACATCGACTATTACCTCGACCGTGATTACCTGCCCGATCACCTGGCCTTGTTTGTTTCGGAACTGAAGGAAGGAAACCTTAACTTTGTATCGGTCAACAACGTTAAATTCCATGTGTTCCAGGTTCCCAACTGGTATTTCGAGATCTCATTTTTCAACCGCAACAGTTACAACAGCGGCTGGCTTATCTCGAACCTCGTGCGCCTGTCGCCTGGTGATAAAAAAGACCTGCTAAAGCATTACACACATAGTAATTAATTCGATGAAATACCCATAAGAACTACATTCATACTAACCGTGAATGTTAATTATGGGTATTCCATGTGACCGATTTGTTAAAAAATAAATTATTTACACATGAAAACCCGGTTTTATTCAATTCTGGTCATCTCTTTACTGCTGGCCTTCGGCGGATTTGTTTGCACCCGGGCCCAGGCTCAGACCAAAAAGACAAGCAGCACCCAGGCCAAGCCCGCTAATAAAAGCGGGACTAAGAGCACAGGCAAGAGCTCAGGGAGCAACGCCAAAAAAGGTACAGCCAAAGGCGGAAGCAAGGTCGTCGACAAGAACGCTCCGAAGCCGGGAGCATTACCTGCCGATAAAATTGACGCCCTGCGCGAAAACGCCACTCAGCTTGTGAAATTCTTTGAAAGCACCCTGAATTTCCTGGCCGATAAAAAGAATACTGTCCAGGATAAGCAGGTGATCATCAACGAAAGTTATCTGAAGTTTTTCTGGGACAGCGAAGTGCAGATCGAAGACGACCTCGATGCCCACCAGGTGCCCCTGTATAAGGATGTCCAGGCATACCTCACCGATGTGGATTTCTTTTTCAAGCAGGCAAAATTCACCTATAATTTGCAGGACATCGGTGTGATGACCAATGAACTGGGGAACACCTTTTTTAAAGTCACCTGTAACCGCAACATCACAGGGGTCAACCTGAACGACGTCAGTGTTAACACAAACCAGGTCAGGTATATAGAGATCAACTATGACGAAAAGAACCAGCAGCTTAAGATCGTCAGCATTTATACCACGAAGCTCAACGAGAAAGACGATTTGCGCAACTGGTGGAACGGTTTATCCCAGGGCTGGCAGCAAAAGCTGGGGAAGGATTTACCATTGGGAGGAGGCATAGTGCTGGGTTCAGTGGCTTCGTACAATGATACAGCGGCCATGATTGGCGGGCAGAAAACAGTAATTGATTCAAATGCTTTCTACAAGAGCCTGGTGCAGATCATGGGAATGAAAAAGATCGATCTTTCGGGCGATATGACGATATCTGACCTGAGCCCGCTGAGCAAACTCAGCGAGTTGCAGGAAGTCAACCTGGCCAGGACCCCCGTAAGTGATCTCATGCCCCTGAGGAACCTGAATGGCCTGCAGATTCTCAATGTCTCCAATACATCCGTTTCAAGCCTTGAGCCCCTGCATTACTGCACCCATATAACGGGATTAGCCGTCAGGGGTTTGGCATTGGGGGATTTGAATGTGGTGGTTAATTTTCCTGATCTCGAGGACCTGGATTTCAGCAATACAAAAGTCTCTTCGCTTGAACCTCTGGCAAACCTTGATTCGATCGACGACCTAAGGCTGTCGGGAACTCCCGTGAGCGATCTGTCGCCGATTGCAGGTCTTACAAATATTGAGCTGCTAAACATCACATCCACGAAAGTCACGACACTGGATCCGCTGAAGAATATGACCAAACTCAGGATATTGCAGGCCGACAGCACAGGGATCTCAAGCCTCAAAGGGCTGGATAATTTACCCGCATTGCAAAAGATCTACTGTGATTATACCAATCTTCCGAAGAACGAGGCGATCAGTTTTATGATAAAGCATCCGAAGGCCTTTTTAGTTTTTGAATCGGCCCAGCTTTCAAAATGGTGGAGCAGCATGAACCCTGACTGGCAGAGCCTGCTCAGCCATTTTACCGAGCTCAGCAATCCGCCTTCAAAAGAACAGCTGCACAAACTCATCCTGGTCGACAGCCTGAATATCACCGGGAGGATGAACCTTAAAAACCTCGAACCTATAGCTATGCTGAGCCTTCTGAGAGTGTTGTATGCCTCCAGCACCTCGGTAAACGACATCACACCGCTGAAAAGCCTCATCAACCTGCAGAAACTATACCTGAACAACACAACGGTTAACAACCTGCAGCCCCTGGGCGGTCTCCCGAACCTCAAAGTCATCAGTATTGAAAACACCCAGGTTGCCGACCTTTCGCCTCTTTACGGCATGTCGACCCTGGTATATGTTTATGCCGACAACAGCCAGGTTGTTCTGAAGGAAGCGAATAAATTTTTCGACAAGGTCCCCGGCTGCCTGCTCATTTTCCAGACCTTTGAAAACAACTCCTGGTGGAAAGGCCTGAGCAAGGCCTGGCAGGATGTATTCATTGCAGCGGAGGAACTCAAGGGACAACCCGACAGGCTGCAATTGCAGCAAATCGCCAACCTCGACGAGCTGGCTATCAGCGAAAATTTCTCGATCAGCGACCTCACTCCATTACAAAAACTTTCGAGGCTGGAGACTTTAAGCTTTAGCGGTACCACGGTAAACAGCCTCGAGCCACTGAAGAACATGCTCACCCTTGAAAGCCTGCACTGCGGCAAGAATCCCATCACCGACCTTACTCCTGTTGCAGGGCTTCCCAATCTTAAGGATCTCGACTTCAGCAACAGCCAGGTCGAAGAACTGATGCCCATACAGAACATGAAACAGCTGGAAAGCCTGAAATTCAGCGGAACTCCTGTGAAACGGCTCAAGTACCTGGTCAACCTCACCGGTTTAAAGGTGCTGGAGCTTTACAATACGAAAGTCAGCAGCCTTGATGAACTCGAGAAAATGAGCCAGCTGGAGTCCCTGAAGATTTTCAATACGAAGATCTCAGCGAAGAAAGTTGAGAAGTTCAAACTGGCCCACCCCAAATGTGAAGTGGTGTATTATTAGGTAGCGAGGTAGCAAAATATTATGTCTAATGATCGGATGAAAATCGTACATCGTACATGACTGTCGAGGTTTGTTTTACGCCTAAGCTCTTCGGAGATATCACCACAAAGGACAATTACATTGTGGTGCTCGCCGATATTTTAAGGGCCACTACCAGCATCTGCGCAGCTTTTCAGAACGGTGTGAAGGAGATCATACCGGTGGCTACACTTGAGCAGGCTAAAGAGCTTAAGTCAAAGGGATACCTCGTAGCCAGTGAGCAGGACGGCAAGAAACTCGACTGGGCCGACTTCGGGAATTCAGCGTTCAATTTCACGGCAGAAGCCATAGGAGGGAAGACCCTCGTTTACTGCACGACCAACGGGACCAGGGCCCTGGAAATTGCTAAAAGCGCCAGCAAGATTGCAATGGGAGCATTCGTAAATATCACGGCTTTAAGCGAATGGCTCGTTCGTGAGAAATTAAATGTGGTAATTTTATGTTCAGGCTGGAAAAACAAATTTTGCCTGGAAGACTCACTCTTTGCCGGGGCTCTTGCCGAAAAGCTCCTCAGCCATCCGGGGTTTGAAAACTGCTGTGACAGCACCCATGCATCGATCGATCTCTGGAATATAGCGCGGACCGGTTTGCCGGATTACCTGGAAAAAGCTGCTCACCGTCACCGTTTACAAAAGCTCGGTCTGGATGATGTGATCCCGTATAGCTTTACGCCCGATTCAACGAAAGTGATCCCTGTGTTCGAGGGAGGTGTGATTCTTGATAAAGGGTAGTTACGAATTACGATTTACGAATTACAAATCCCTAATCCCCAATCCCCAATCCCTAATCCCCACTCCCCAACCCCTAATCCCTGACACAACGTAAAGAAGCGCCGGCCTTTATGTATAAAACGGAGCTGACAAATACGGTATTATATGCATTAAGCTGCATAAACCAGGCATTACTTACGCCGTATCCTGTAGAAAGCCAGCAGGTTGTGCCTCCTCCCAATCCTCCGAATGCGCCATTCTCATCGCGATATCCGCCCGGGAGGGCTTTATACCCTGTCTCATTCGTTGCTCCTGTATTGGGGCTGTCCCAATGGGTTGTACCTGCTTCTTTAAGTTTGCCGCCGGCAACATCCTGGCCTCCCAGGTAAGTCATCAGAAGCGTGAATTCGTCATGGGACGGAACATGCCAGCCCGCCGGGGCGATGTAGCGGCTGTCGTTTACGGCATACCAGTTATATAAAAACCCATAGACCGAGCCGTTGGCTGAAGAATTATCATATTCGCAGCAAGCGCCGGTTGTACGCTGGCTCCATTCGGAAGCATCCGTGATATCGGGCAAAGGATCTCCGTTCCTGTATTTTTTGGTTCTCAGGTTCTCGCCCATCCAGACCTGGGTTCCGATCTGGACAATGCGGTAATGGTTATTGGCGATATCGGTGATCGTTGAATCGAGGGTCGTCAGCGTCAATATTGAGCCATAGCCTGTTCCGTTGCTGTTGGTTGCAAAAGCACGGACATAAAATACACTCTGGCCCTGAAGTCCGTTTAATGTTCCGGAGAAAATCCCGGCTCCGTTTCCCGAAACTACAGTGTCGTCCTGTATCGTTGGATTCTGGTTTGAATGGCTCCAGCAGAAGCCCCGTTTTATAACAAAGCTACCCGCGTCACTCGTAATATTCCCTGTACATCTGGCAGTTTTCAGCAGGATATTGCTGAAACCGGAAGTAAGTAATACAGGGACCGGTCCGCTTATCGGAGTATCTTCAGTCTTTTTTTTGCAGGAAGAAAGGAATATAAAACCTGAGATAAGGATAGTAAGGGCAGCGGCCGTGGCAATTAGTTTCATCAGTCTTTTTTTTGCAAGTTAAGAAAAATAAATGATAAATTTGATTGGTTTTCAAAACACCCGGTTTATGAAACACACTTTCCCCTTTTTGTTCTCAATGCTTATATTCTGTTTCCTTCCAGGAAGCATGTTAAGCATGCAGCTGCCGGCCCTGACCAAAACCGGGCCCGGAGATACCGCCATGACTCAAACCCGTGATACAGCCCATACGCAAACCTGGGATACGGCCCATACCCAGACCCGCGATACGGCCAAAGCCAAAGTCAGGCCCGCTAAGAAAAAGATCAGCATGAAAGACACCCTTGACCATCAGCTCGATATGAGTGATTACCTGATCAATATGCATGGCTTCGTGCCCTGGCCGGTGATCATCAGCGAGCCGTCGTTAGGGAGCTTTGGCCTGGCCCTCGCTATCGTATTCATCAGTCCGAAGAAATCCGCAAAGAAAGAAGAGCAGTTCCATTTCCCCGACATCACCGGGATTGCAGGCATGTGGACCCTCAACAACACCTGGGGGGTAGGGGCGATGAGGCAGGGAAGCTTTCCGAAGATAGGCATGAGGTACAACATAGCGGCGGCCTATGCTCCCATTAATATTAATTTTTACCGGAACTTCACCTACCTCGGCGAGAAGGAAGTGCTTTTCAAGCTGACGACTATTTTAGGTATCCTTGATATCAGTGAGAACCTGTTCAAAAACAAGCTGTTCGTGGGGATCAACTATACCTTTTCCAATATAAAGACCACCACGGACTTCCCGAACATCCCCGATTCGATGTTCAACCAGAAACCAAGCATGACGAAAAATTCCGGCCTGCTCGGACTGTATCTTGAGTGGGATTCACGCAACAGCATTTTCACTCCCGACAAAGGCGTCCGCACGAAAGCCTCGTTCGGCATAGGCAGGAACTGGACCGCCAGCGACTTCGACTACGAGAAAAGCGAGGTTTTCATCAACGGCTTTATCCCAATCACTAAATGGTGGGTTTGCGGGTTGAGGGCCGACTGGCAGTGGGCCGGGGGCACTACTCCGTTTTACCTGCTTCCGTACATAAAAATGAGAGGTATAGGAGCCATGGTTTACCAGGGAGACCAGGTATTGCAGTTCGAGACCGAGCAGCGCTTCGACCTTACGATGAGGTGGAGTTTGCTCGGATTCGCAGGTGTTGGCAAGACTTTCAGCAGTTCGAGGTTCCTCGAAGATCCTACCTGGCATGTAGCCGGGGGAGCTGGTTTCCGTTACCTTCTCTCCAGGATTTTCCGCATGAGGATGGGCATTGACCTGGCCGCTGGACCTGGACAGTTTGCATATTACATCGTGCTCGGGCATTACTGGAATTGACCTGAATGAACCTGATTGCGTAATGATCGTGACCGGCCATCAGGCATCATTATTTCTCAAACGCGAAACTTTAACCTGGTTTCCCCGTATAACAGTTGATCCCACTGCTGAATGTATACCAATCCGGAAGATATTGACCTTATCGAAAGGTACCTTAAAGGACAGCTGTCCCAGGCTGAGGCTGTGGATTTTGAGACCAGGCTGGGCGAGGACCATGAGTTTGCAAGAAAATTAAGGCTCAGGAAAACTTTTCCTTCATTATTTAAGGCGGAAGGAAATGATGCAATTTCGATGGATATTAAGAAAGACCCTAAGGAATGCCTTCCCGGGAAGAAAGCCCTCAGGAAAAAGAGGAGGCTCTTTATCTGGCTGACCATCGTTATCCTGGTCCTGGCGACGGCCGGAGTTGCAGTTGTACGATTCGTCATACCTGCCTATTTGTCCGAAGATCAATCCGCGGTAACTGCTAAATCCATTGACAATACGTCAACCGGGACGAAAGCTGCTGAAATGAAATCCGCCATAAATAAACCTTCTGAAACAAAACCCGGCTCATTACAACCTTCCGCAGTACAGGATACGGCAAAGGATACGACACATTCCCGGGCTGCAAAAACACCCCCTGTGGTTACAGTCACCACGAGAAAGCCGGTCGAGTTGTTGTTACCTGCCGACAATGAAGTAGTAAGCAGGGGACAGGATGTGTTATTCAGCTGGAAGCAGGAAACCGACAGTTTTACATATTTTTATCTCATCTATGCAGCCAACAACAAACTCGCCTGCTGGAGGGGAATAAAGCCGGGGATCAGGGAGATCACACTGCCTGCAATCAAATACAAAGCCGGAAAGCTATACTGGTACGTGGGCCGGAAAGAATACAGCCGGACGCTGGTCATCATGGAGTAATTCCTTTACCTGGGCCGAAAAGAACACAGCCGGACCCTGGTCATCATGGAGTAATTCCTTAGCGTTACGATTACATCACAATAATTTTCTTTGTTTGCCTGGCGGATGAGGTCGAGGCGGTTAAATAACAGACACCCGCGGGGCGTCCCCCGAGGTTTATCCGTATCACCTGCTCACCGGCCCTGCAGGAACCTTTCCAGACCATTCCCAGGTCCTGGCCCGAACTGCTCGTGAGCCGGATCTCAAGGGTCTCATTCCGTGAGAAGGTGACCGGCAGGTTCACAAATCCATCCGAGGGAACAGGATAGGGTGTACCGAGGCTGAATGACTGAGCACTGCCGTGATCCGATATTCCCTCTGAAGGTTTGTAATACGCGCTGTATACCCCGTTGCCGTGGGTGGCCACAGCGACAAAGCTGTCGGTGGAGCGGGCGTCGATCATGTCGACGATCACGTTGCCGATTGCATCTGGACTTTCCTGCACCCAGATCGTGGAATCTCCGTTCAGTTTCGTCGTAGAGAACAGCCCGATGGAAGTCCCGACGAAAAACACCTTTTCCCCCTGGTAATTCAGTACTTTAGACCATCTCACCGAAGGACCCGCGCCGGATCCGTCCTGGTGTTCCTCGAGGTTTCCCGAAACAGAGGTCCAGGAAATTCCTCCATCCCCGGAATAAAATAAACTCTGAACCCCGTAATTCGAGAAAACCGCCATCACACCATCCGCATTCAAAGGATTAATATCGATACAGGCGATAAACGCATTGGGTGGGAAGTTGTAGCCCGTAATTTCAACAGGCACAGGGTTCCCGGTATTCGCATTGTCAAGGCGGTACAGTTTACCCAGGCTGGTCCCGTAATACAAGCGGTTGGCCGGCAAACGTGATACGCTTATGGCGCTGATCACTGATGCGTTGCCTATATCCACATTGCTTAGGTGGTTCCAGCCTGCATTGCGTTTCGAGGAATCGAAGGCCGAAGCTTTGAGGTCATCCTTGCGCCAGATGCTGTTGATGGTAGGCAGGTAAAAGGTTTGGGAATTATTCTGGTCGAGTGCGAAATTCTGGTAAAAGGGGAAGAGAGCGTTTGAGCCCATTACCGGATCGTAAGATTTGAGCAGGGTATCGGGCAGCTGGGAGTAAATATTTTTCGTATGCATCGATGCGTCGAACTGCGAAGTCCAGATATTCCCGCTGTATGCCGATATCACGCAATACTCCCATGAGGGGGCTACGGCCGCTGCAAATCCGTCGTAACAGATATCGATATTGAACCAGAATTCCGTCGGGTCTCCGGTGATGGTATAATACCAGTTGTTATCCTGTAGCCCGCCAAGTATCCAGTTTTCAGCCGAAGCCCCGTGGTCGATGGCCACCGAATAGAACTGGGTCGTAACCAGTTTTGCATTCTGGCGGTCCCAGTAAATATGGGCGCTGTCGGCCGTGCAATCGAAAGTTCTGTAAATCCCCCCGTCATTCGACATGAACATCGTATTGGGATTCGACGGCAGGAAAGCGATCCCATGCTGGTCGGGGTGGATGGCATGCAGGGAATCCATATCGTACGGACTTCCCCCGAGGAAAGATGTATGCAGGCTGTCGGCAAAGCCGTTATCGGAGCGGTAAAGACACATCCCTCCGAGGAATACCTTGTTCGCGTCATCCGGCTTCACACCAAGGCCCACACAATATCCACCGTAAACAACCAAAGAAAAAGGCCAGGAGTTGATGCTTCCCTGCCCGGCACCGGGTATGCCTTTGGTCCGGTTTTCCCAAACCGCCGAATCACCGGCTGCGTTCCATGTCATCTTCCAGAAAGTATTCACCGAATTCGTATAGCCGTTGAAAGGATTAAGGTCGGGCGACTGTGACTCGGTGAACACGTACATCACCGATTCATCCGAAGGCGCGATAGCCAGCTTGCTTGTGCGGTTATCGTGAGGAAAAACCCCGGGTGTGATCTCAGTCCAGTTGATCCCGTTTGTTGAACGCCAGATGCCTTTCTTTCCCGGGGGTTCAATGGACCAGCCATAGCCGCTGAGGATCGCGTACAGTGTGCCGTTTGAAGTGATGGCGATGTCGGAGCAGAACGACTTGTTCACCAGGTCGCCAAGCACTACGCTCCAGTTCACGCCACCGTCCACCGACCTCATAATAGCCCCATAGCAGGCCGCGTACACAATATCCTTGTTCATCGTCACCGGGTCCACGACGATGCGCCACACGCCCTGGAACACATCCTTAAGCACCCCCAGCGAATTACTCTGGGTTGATGCCAGGGCCTGCCAGGTAGTTCCGTTGTCGGTCGACTTGAAGATCCCGTTCCCCAGCCCGACTGTACGCACGCTCGTGCTCACATTACGGTCGGTCGTACTCAGGAGCTCCCCGCTGCCGTAGTACCAGGTCGAATGGTGGCCGGGCCTCTTGTCCTGGGCGATGCAGGTCGCGCTCTGTTCCGCATCCGGGGCCGTGACCTTATGCCAGAGATCCCCTCCCGTTTTCGATTCCCACATCCCCCCCGAGGCACTGCCCGCCAGGAGGTGGTTTTCGTTATCCACATCCACCGCGACACAAAGCATCCTGCCGCCTATATTGTCCGGCCCGCGCCAGTCCCAGGACTGGGAATTGGCCTTTTTCGGAAGGCTTTTAGCAAACTCCAGTTCCCTTGACCTTATTCCTGATGGTATGTTTCCTGAAGCTGGATCACGGAGCATGTTCAGCTGATGTTCTGTGAACTGCGGGAGCAGGTACGAGGGAGGCAGTTTTTCTTTTTCCGGTTTAGCCTTTGCCACCGAATGGCGATGTGTTTTGAGGGCTGATTTATGGGCAACCCAGATCCCGGCTGCAGCGAGGACTAAAACCAGAGCTGCCAGAAACAGTAAATGTTTTTTCATGGGAACGGTATATTATTTAAAATCAATCACGATCTTCTGTTCGTTCATGGTGTTGTGGTAAACCTCGGGTGTGATGGGCCTTGGATCCTGCCACTCGCCTATCTTTGTGAATTTCTTCAGCACAAAAGGCAGGCCGTTGCACATGAAGAAATCGGGGGAGTCGCCGACCTGGAAATGCAGGTGGGGGGCATCGGAATTCCCCGAGTTGCCCAGAAGCGCCAGGAAATCTCCTTCTTTTACCTGGTCGCCGGCCTTCACTTTAAGGGAGTTTTTAACACAGTGTGCATACATCGCGTAATGCCCGTTGCCGATGTTTATGATCATGTAATTCCCGGCATAATCGATGGGAGCCTTTAAATTCAGATGATTATGCGTGTTCCCGTCGTTTTCCGTCACCGTGTCCCTGCTGGCTATCACTTCTCCGTCGGCCACTGCAAACAGGCTGTCGCGATAGCAGAAGTATGCACTGTTCTGTGTGGGATCTCCATGGTAAAATTTATCATAGGCATCGTCCACCTGCATATTGTCAAATGCAAAACGTTCCCCGGTGCCAATTTTCCCTCCGACGAAGACCATCGAATAAAAATGGTAATCGTTCGTGGACTGGTTGAAGAACATCCATTTTGTGCCCTTCACCGGTGAGGCAATAGCAAGCGGGGTTTCACCGTACCTCGGAGTGAATACGCCCCCGTTTACGATCACATCATTATTGGAGACCGTATCCCTGAAAACCAGCCTCTGGGATATCCTCACAGGAGGGGTCTTGTTTAAGGGCACGGGAAGCTGGATCGAAAAGTAATAGCTGTAGAGTTTGTCCCAGGCCAGGATGGGATTGCCGGGGAGGGGATCGGAATAGATCCTTGGAAATTCCCCTGTATTATACGTCGCCAGCACTTCCCTCGTAACATCGTCAAGAACGTTGATCTGCCTGAGGGAGAGCCCATTCTTCTTCCACTCCCAGGTCTTCAGTGCGAAAGGTATCCTCAGGAATTCGTTTGTTTTGAATGGAATGTCGTTGATGATCACCTGGATGCTCCCTGCACCGTTATTGGAGTACTCGGTTGTCCTTTTGCTGCAACCCTGTAAAAAGCCGGGCAGGGTGATCAATGCCAGGAAATAAATGAACGATTTCATACGAATGAGGTTAAATACCGTCACTAAGATATGAAATTTACAGGAAAAAGCAATACTTTTCTGATGCCAGAGGTCTCAGGTCAAAAATCAATGATTCGCGAAATTCTCAAACCCGTCCACAACCCCTGATGCCCAATGAGCGGTATACCCCATATGGGCGCATTTGCCGGTGGTTTTAGCTTTATACAGGATTTTCCTCGATTTAACATCGAAGAACACAACCCAAGTGTAAGCCGTTTCCTGGGGTTTACTGAATAGTTCGGGGATAAGCACCAGCCCCAGTCCCGATTTAGCCTGCAGGCTGTATTTTGCAATCATGGCCGTGAGGGTGTCAGGAGGTATGCTGTTGTCATAACCGGTTATAAACTTAGGGCTCACTGCAACGGATGCATGAAATATATCCTGCTGCTTATAGATAAAATTTCTGAATTGAAGCATATTCCTGACATAGACATCAGGAGGCATCTCCTTTTCAACATAAGCTATCCATGAAGGCGGGTATGCCTGACTGTAGACAGCATTCTTCGAGATTTTTGGTGCATCGTTGATCCTGACTCTTGAGAAGTCAACTCCATAATAGATCAAAGTATCAAATTTGCCGGATGCGCTGACCTGCTTTAAAGCAGCGCTGAGGTCGTTTTGAGCGTATGACGCACCCCAGGACATCAGTGCCAGGGAAATTAATAGAATTATCTTTTTCATATGCCAGGTATTTGAGTTCAGGACAATAAAGATAAGGATTATTTTCTGACTGCGGATAACATTCCGTTGCAGCCTTTTTTTCCCGCTAAAACAAGTCCGAAACAAATTATCCGGGAAATTTGGATACTAAATCCAATCGGTTTAATTTTACCTTTCAGAAACATATGCTTCCGGCCTGATCAATAAACAATAGGTCTGAGCTTAAGAAGGAATTGAGATTAATCCGCTCATGAAGATCAACCCCTCTTCCGCAAGTCAGAATACCGGAAAGCTCGCTGCCAGGGTCCTGGCCGGGGCCGTCCTCGGGATCCTCACCGGCTTGGTCATTGGTGATTACGCGGCTTACCTGGAGTTCCTTGGTAAGGCGTATGTTCAGCTCCTGGCCATGTGCGTGTATCCCTATCTTGTCGCATCCCTGCTTCATGGCTTAGGGAAGATGGATTCGGTTACGGCAAAGCTGATGTTTAAAAGGGGATGGTTCATATTCGCCCTTGCCTGGGTCATCATCCTGGCTGCGATGATGCTGCTTTCCCTTGTGTTCCCGAAGCCGCTGGCGCCTATTGAGATTGTTAATGATGCCGCCAGAAACAACGTGGATTTCGTTTCGATCTTTGTACCGGGGAACATCTTCAGCGATATCTCGAAGAATTACATTCCGGCCGTCGTCGCCTTCACCCTGCTTTACGGTGTGGCCATGCAGAAGGTCTCGCACAAGGACACCCTCCTGGATATCATGGAGACCATTAAAAGCGCCAGCCTTACCATCTGGAACTGGGTTGTTCTGGTCGCCCCCGTCGGTGTTTTTGCATTGTTTGCGAACGTCGCAGGGACCATGATGATGACCGAAATAGAAGGCCTGCTGCTGTATATCATTGTCTTCCTTGCCGGATCCGCCTTGTTCACCTTCTGGATACTTCCCATGCTGATCACATCACTGGTGCCTTTGAAATACAGGGAATTGATGAAGGAACTGGAAGGGGCTTTCATCCTGGCGCTCGTAACGACCCTGAGCGTGGTGGCCCTTCCCATCATCACCCAGGCGATTGAAAAATTCCTCAGGGACAAAAATATCAGGGATGAAAGGATGAAGGATGTGATCGGTACGAATATCTCTTTAGCATACCCGTTCGCGCAGCTCGGGAACCTGGGTGTCCTCCTGTTCATTTATTTCTGCAGTTTTTTCTACAAGCTGGACTTTTCGATAACCCAGAAGATTCTGCTGCCCCCGCTTACGCTGATCTCCACGATCGGCACCCCGAGTGCGGCCGTCAATGCGATCAATTTCCTGTCTACTGTTTTCAAGGTACCCCCGGGCACCGAGGATCTCTATGCAGCCACCACCATTTTCACGAGGTACGGTCAGGTGGCTCTCAGCGTGATGGGCTTCGTTTTTACTGCCCTGCTTGCAACCTTCTCTTTTTACGGCAAGCTGAAGTTCAACCCTAAGAAATTTTTCACCTCCCTTGCAGGGGGCCTCATCGTACTGGTCGGGTTCACCCTCGTCCTGCGTGCATTCAGCCCGGGACTGTTTCTCGAGCGGAACCTGCCTTATCTCCGGTACAGGCTTCCCCGTGAACTTACTGCCGGTGTCAATGCGGTGATATATAAACCCGGTCAGCCCAGGCCGCCCGTGCTTCATGATTCAGCCGTACATTTCAGGATGGATAATATCAGGAAGACAGGGG
This sequence comes from uncultured Bacteroidales bacterium, assembly GCA_903887775.1. GTDB lineage: Bacteria > Bacteroidota > Bacteroidia > Bacteroidales > FEN-979 > CAIRDP01. Next base: position 9,958 of record CAISRB010000032.1, on the reverse strand, counting down.
TCCTCCAGGTCGGGTACAACCCGGGCGTCATCCCCTTCTGTTATTTCAACATCTATGGCGAGCTCGTGGGATATGACGTGGAAAACATGTACCACCTTGCCCGGGACCTCAATCTGAAACTGCAGTTCATCCCGTTCCAGTGGGCCGGCATGGAAGATGACCTGATAAACCATGAGTTCGACATAGCGATAGGAGGCATCTTTGTAACGAACGAAAGGCTGCAGGCACTTCCCGCCACCCGGCCTTATTTTCAAAGCCCGCTCGCAATCCTTGCCAGGGGCAGCATCGCCAGGGAGCTCACCACCAGGGAAAAAGTGCTGGGGAATAAAAGGTACCGCGTGGGAATCTTCACCAGCCCGGTACTCATCAGGATCAGCAACCTGCTTTTTCCAAACAATCCGAAGGTCTTGCTCGAGAACTACTATGAACTTGCAACCCGCACCGACATTGATTTTGCCATCTGGACCTTTGAGCAGTCCAGGGCCTATGCAATGGCACATCCCGGGTTTACAGCCGTCATCCCATCCAACTTCGGGAGCCCCCTCCTGATCGCCTATTTCATGCCACCCGATGCCCTCCCCCTGGTCAGGTACATGGATTACTGGCTGCAGATCAAGGATACCGAAGGCACGACCGCCATTCTAAAGAAAAGGTGGATGGAAGGCGTTCAGACCCGCACAAATGATCACCGCTGGTGCCTGATCAGGGATGTGTTTCACTGGGTGAACAACTGAGGTGATCCGGTCCCGAAATAAAAACTATTCAGGCTGTTATTCAGGGATATTGTAAAACTTGCACACCTCCTTATAGGACATGCTCCTCAGCTCCTGTAAGCTTTTCTTTCCAGGGGTTCCCGATTTTGTAGCCGGGATGGTGCCGGGGATCGCGATGAACCTGAATTTATTAGTGGAGGTGGCAGGCGCTGCAATCATATCGCAGGTGAATTCAATGCTTCCGTACTGGTAAATCAGGAAGCCCCAGTTAGCCCCAACAGCAAAGCAGGGCAATGGGCGCATCGTTGAACTTCCGTAAAGATCACCATCGAGCCAGGCATAGGCCAGCACCACACCGCCCTCGACAATACTCTGGGTGAGGTCAGGGGCATTTGCCTCGAAATACCAGTCGCCTGAACTACCCAACCAGGCAGAGGTGGAAAACCATTCGGAATAATAGACCGTGGCATTTTGTCCGTTGAGCCCGGCAGGTCCCTGAGGCCCCTCTTTCGAACATCCTGTGAACAAAAAGGCCGAAAAAATTGCGAGCAGGCAGATTGTAATGAATCTTGTTTTCATGTGTTAATAATTTTTTTCGATAAAGAAAGACTATACATGGATTTGTGATTTGCCCCAAAGGGGTTCCATTTATGCAAAGTTAAGTCAATTTCCATTTAATCCGCCAAACCTATAAACGTGATACTTCTTTATTTGCCTTTCATCTCCGACTCTTATTCAACCTGGAATTTATTGGACCTCCCTCTTCATCCTTTCTCCTGTAACCGATCCTTTTCACAGGTTGATTTGAAGGCCTCTGGCTCAATGCATCAAATTTCTGAAGAAGAAACTTGAATATCTGGGTGATTTTCTCATCTAAAGCCTTTAATTCAAGACGAAAATCCTTGCTTGCAATCAATAACGCTCTGTAATTGGCGAATGCACGCATGATCTCGATATTAACCTGGACTGCTTTTTCGGAATTCAGAATTGAGGAAAGCATTGCTACTCCCTGTTCGGTAAATGCGAAAGGAAGGTACTTTATATGCTGACCTCTCTTTAAGGACGCAAATTGCGACCTTAAAGAATTAAACTCTTCGGATGTTAGTTCAAACATAAAATCTTCGGGAAACCGGCTGTTATTACGTCTTACACGTTCTTTCAGCCGCTTGGTTTCAACACCATAAAGAACGGCCAAATCATAATCAAGCATGACTTTATAACCTCTTAAATCATAGATTAATGATTGATAATCAGCCTTTATCAATGAATTTTTCATGATAGGAAGTTTGAGGTCGCAAATTGCGACCTCAAATGGGTTTCATTATACAATGGAATTTCCATCATCTCTTAATCCCCCAACCTACAAAAAGTGATACCTAACGACCGGTAGGATCAGTTCACCGACTTCAGGTTTTCGACCGCATCCGGGGCAAACTGAAGCACCGGCTTGATAATATCGCAGTTTAGCAGGGCTTCGCATGGGCCGCAGGTGCTGAAGTTCTTCGACGAAGCACATTTTCTCATTCCGCATTCGGCCCAGTGGCCAATCTTCGCACCCTCCATTCTGCAGCCCGTACAGTTGATCATTTCGGGGGTGATATCCGGGGAGTTATACATCACCCTCCATTTTTCGGCAGTTTGCCGCCTCAGTTCATCATCATTTGCAAGCGTGGCGATCCTGGCATCGCAGGAAGCGCAGTTAAGCCCGCAGCAGGAGATCAGTTTTTCCATATTCTGAGTTTTAGGTTGTAATCATTTTTCAGAAATATCCAGAGGAACTCTGATTAAATTCCCGTCAAAAATCAAACATGCAATATATTGAATAATCTTTTATCAAACATGTTTAACATTGATGCCGAAAAAAATTAAACCCAATCCTGAGCAGGTATTTTATTTTATTTGATTGATAAATTCGGAATCCTGCTCTGTTTTCGTAATTTTACGTTATCTGATGAAGATGATGGGTTATGAAGCGCATTTTCTTCCTGTTATTTTCTATACTGTTCATACCGGGAATATGCTTTTCCCGGCAGGAACCAATGATGCGACCGGATTTCTGGCTTCAAAAACAGCCGGAGTTCCTGCTTGGTTTCCTTTTGATCGTCATTGGTATTTTGACCGGCCTGGTCTTTCTGCTTAAGCGTAAATCCTCTGAACTGTATATCCTTTACCTCGCCGTTTTTATTGTTGGCTACGGCGCCCGGGTGCTTGCCGATAATGAACTGCTGCGGATGTCGGTTGATGTTCCGCGGGATTTCTGGGAATACATTGATGCCGCTGTTACCGATTTACTGCCTGTTGTCTTCATCATTTTCCTGCAATCATTCATCGGCTGGGGCTGGAAACGATCTGTATTCTGGCTTTTGCTGATTTGGATTGCTTATGGAGTCACAGCCATGACCATCGGGATCGTTACCGGCACACCGCATTTTATCGGGGGATCCATCAATGACATTTTAGTGATCCTGATCATCGTGGTTCTGGGTTTCAACCGGTATCTCGCCCGGGGCAGAAGCACACCGGAGGGACGGATCATCGAAATCGGTTTGTCTGTATTTATTCTTGCCGTTTTGTATAATAACCTGGCGCCCGATGGTTTTTTCCTCAAAGGAGCCAGTGTTGAACAAATCGCTTTCCTCATTTTTGTATGCTGCATGATCTATGCCGCCATCAAGCGCAGCAATAATACCGAGCGGGAATACGATGCAATTTTACATGACCTTGAAACTGCGCGGCAGATCCAGCTTGCAATTCTGCCACAAACATTGCCTGTCTCATCTTCCTGTACAATTTTTCCAACCTATATTCCCATGACTCAGATCGGTGGCGATTTTTATGCTTTTCACCAGGTCGATGATAAACATGCAGGCATTCTGATTGCTGACGTTTCCGGGCATGGCATACCTGCGGCGCTGCTGGCCTCGATGATCAAAGTGGCCTTTAACTCACTTGTTGCCCTTGCCGATCGTCCTGCTTTATTGCTAGAATCGGTGAACCATGCATTGACAGGACAGCTGAACAATGAATTTATTACAACTGCGTATCTCTGGTTCAACTTTGCTGACATGACAATGCATCACGCATCAGCAGGACATCCGGCCCCCATTTTAATCCGCCACGGAAAAGCAGACGACAAACCGTTCATTGCCAAAGGCATTCCAATCGGCATTTACGAGGATATCACCTATGCCAGTGAAACGATCGGGATATCGCACGGAGACCGTATCTTGCTCTATACTGATGGTTTGACCGAGGTATCCAACCCCCGGGGAGAATTATACGGGAAAGAGAGATTATTGTCAGGATTGACAGAAAACAGGCATCTTCCGCTGGAAAAAATATCAAACGACATCATCGGGCAAGTGTCAGCATGGTCGGGAAGGGGTAAAACCGAAAGCCTGGATGACGATGTCACCGTTATCGTCATCGACGTGAATTAACAAACAGCGATGATGATTATTTATTGACTGCGGATAGGAAAGCGGCATTAATCTGCCATTTCTATTGACTGCGGATGAGGGAGATCCGATATGACATTTTGGGCGGTGTCAGGCAATTATATTAACCTATATGAGGGATATCAGTATAATTTCTCTTGTTTTCTTCTTGAATCCCAAACATTCGTAATAAATATAGTATCTGCATTGTTCTCATAGAATATCAGGTATTCCCACACAATCAGCACTCTGATATTCTCATGATCTGTTTGTTTTCCAAGAAAAGCATGAGCTGAAAGCAGGGAAATGTCTTTGAAAATCTTTTTAAAGAGCCTTGAGGAAAATCTGATATTCCCATTCCTCTGGTTATAGAAATCAGGGATTTCCAGCAGGTCCAGGCTGGCTTTATCAGACCAGATTACTTTTTTTCTTTTAACCATGCATAGATTTCCTTCTCAAGATCCTCCTGGGTAGTGTACTTCCCTTCCGTGATCTGCTTTCTGCCTGTTTCAATGTCTTTCTTCATTGGCTCGGAGACCTTGAAAACTGCATCGGATTGATTGGAATCAATGATGGTTTTAATGGCTTTGAGAAATTCAGAATCCTCAATCTCGGCTATTCTCAGTATTATACTTTTTTTCAGCTCAATAGTAGTCATAACTCAAGCCCTTTCTGTTCCTGCAAAGTTACCTCAATTAATGCCACTTCACGAATAGATATGAAGTATTTTTTCACGGTCTTGATACTTTATCCGGGAAAGCTGCAGAAGTGATACAGAATTCTGAATTTATTTCCCGGGGGTCTCATTTTTTGACTGTGGATGTGAGAGAGTTGATTCTATATGCTCATTATCTGTATGTTAGAATTGTCCAACAGCTTGTTGCACAATTAATACAGGACATTAACTTTTTATGACTCCCTTTCTGGGAAACAAAGGAAAAGTCATTAGCAAGCAGGATGTCAATAATTTGTTTCGATGACGGAAGCCTAGACACGGATTCGTGATTCGCCCACGAGGGTTTCTTTTATAGGCGGATAAGATTTGAGGGCGTCCCCATCCTCGAAGTAAAGTTCAAGGGCCTCGTTCAGATTGTCGACTGCCTCCTGAACCGAAGATCCAAAGCTCGAAATGTCAACGTTAAGACACTGGGAAACGTAATGTTTGCCCTCTTTATAAACGACGTATTTGATCGTTTTCATCAATAAAGATTCCATTTCTGCAAAGTTAAGTCATTTTCTACTTAATCCCCCAACTCCTTAAAAGTGATATTCATTCTTGAACTTTTTTCCAGTGCGACTTAATGTTAATTGACTGCGGATATCATAGAGGCATTAATCCATCATTTGTATATTAATTCCTTATCCATCCCGTATTCCTATCTTTGTATCAACCATCAGGAAATTAAATAAAACCACAAATCATGTCAAACTTTGACTGCATGTACTGCGGAAGCAGAAACTCCAGTATCTCCAGCCTCACCTCCGGGACTTGCCCCCGTAACACCCACGGGAAGAACCATGTGCCGGCGAGATAGCGGATCCTAAAAATACTTACCCATTTTTATTGACTGCGGATAAGGGAGCGGCGACTCTCTATCAGCCCCCATCAGTGCAAGGTATCAATAGATCAGAGGAACCAGCCTCTTCGTCTTTCTTTTATACTCCTCATATTCTGAACCGAATTGCCTAAGCAGCAGTTTTTCTTCAATATTAATTCGGTTAATAAAAGTCGCAATTACCGGAATCATGATGATCAAAAAAGTCAGCCAGTTATTCAGGCTTAAGCAAAACCCGGCAAATGACAATAAGGAGCCCGAATAAGACGGATGACGGATGTATTTGTAGAAACCGGTCCTGATCAGTCGGTGATTGGCCTGGATCCCCAGGTTAACCGTGAAGAATTTTCCAAGCGACCAAACCGCAGTAAACCGGATGATCATCCCTGCAAGTATAAAACCTGAGCCCAGGTAAAGGGCAATACCGGAGGGCATAATTGGGGCAGACCAGTGATTGGCACATACTATTCCCAACGTCATTGAAACAACGATAGCAATCCAGATCAGGTTCATCGAATTTTTATCCACCTCCTTTGAATCAGGATTTTTTGACCGCACCAGCCTGTTCAGCAGGATCTCTGATAATAACCAGCATATCCAGAGTATTTCAAAAATGTAGTTCATGCGCTGTAAACTTAAGAAATATTTTTGACTGCGGATGGCTGTGTCCCGTTCAGCTGACTATCAGCATCTTGCGAAGGCCACTACTCACTGCCCAGGGCCGAGTTGATCTCCTGTTCGAAGATTTTAGCAAGTGATTCACCGAAACCTGAGCTTGCGTAGAACACCTTTCCTCCTCTGTCGAGGATGTAAACTGTGGGATAGCCGGTTATCTGGTATTTCTTTGCAAGATCCTTTTCAGCCAGCAGCACCGTATACGATACACCCTCTTTGTCCAGCATTGCCTTCAGCTCATCAGTCTTCTTGTCCACCGCATCGATGCCGACGACAACCACATCCTGTGCACCGTATTTTTTATGGATTTCCTGCAGATGAGGGATTGCCAGACGGCATGGATAGCAGGATTTATAAAAGAAATCCAGCAGAACGACCTTGCCCCTCAGTTGCTTCAGCGAAACCGTATCGCCTTTGAGTGAAACAAGCTTCCAATCAGGGGCTACGCTGCCTTTTGCAAGAAGGGGAACAGTTTTCTCAGGTTCATAGGTCTTTATCCTGAAATAAGAGGGGAGACTGGTGAGCAGAATCTTTTTTCCCACATCCCTGTCGCCGGTCCGGATCTTTTTCACCGCATAACTGATGAACTGATCAGAAGTGTCATGGTTGAGGATACCCCTGAAGTAATAATTATATTTCACGGGCAGCAGGCTTTCCTTGCTGATCCAGTACTCGTAATCATTTTTAAGGGTCACAATGAAATTGTTGTCAAATGTTTTCGGATCCTCGATCATCGAGATATGATAGCAGGGTATACTTCCCACATCCTGATCTCCCAGTAATTGTATGCCGTATTCCTTCTTCAGAGATCCGTCCTTGTTAAAACAAGGGAAGCAGGACTTGTCCCGGAACGGCTGGTACATCCTGAATATATGATTATGCGCTCTGCCCTGAATTTCATCGGGGTATTGCTTTACAGGAATAAGCTGGGCCGAGCTGTCTTGCGGAAAGGTCGAAAGCAGTTCATCACCTGTATAGATGGCGTCAGCGTCACCCTGGCCATTGACGCTGTATTGATAGTGGAAGAAACATCCGAAAACAGGATCACCTTTGACTTGTTTCAACCAGCATTTACTGGCCGTAATCAGAGTATCCCGGTCTGTCATCGGCTTGAACCATTGTGTCATTTCATAATACACCTTGTTCAGCTCAAGGCACCTGGAGCGGGATTTCATCAACAGTGTGGAGGCATCCTGGGAACGGGACGTAACGGCAAACGCAAGCAGAGCCGCAAGGACAATGAGATTCTTTATTTTCATGGCCGTCTATTGTTTTACCAGTTTCTTTATTACAATTCCGCTGGCAGTCTGTGCCCTGATGATATAGATGCCGCCTTGTAAACCGGAAACGTTCACCACCTCGTGAATTTCATCCGTAGTCAAACTTCTTATAACCTGCCCTTCGATATCCAGGATTTCAATAAGGGCAGACCTTTTGCATATTATAGTGATATTATCCTTGGCAGGATTCGGGAAAACAGAAATGCCGGTGGGATCGTTGATCTCATTCACCCCTGTGCCCAGGCAGCTTCTCAAGGGAGGGCTCACCGTGACATGGGATGCATCCACGGTAATAATGCGGTAGGAACGGTTAAATCCCGCAGCAGTCTGCACATAACGCGTGCTGTCGAGGCCGTTTTCGCTGATCACCTTTCCGGCCCTGTTGGCGACCACATTCTGATGTTCGTGCCCGTCAAGCACCACATCCACATGATTTGAATCGCAGATGTTCAGAAAAGTGGTCCTGTTGTTTGCGATGGAGCAGTCCTCGGGACTGTTGATCACACCTGTAAACGGAGTCCCGTCGGAGTTCGTTCCCACCGCATTGACGGCAGGATGATGCATTACGATGATTTTGCGTTTATCCTTGTGTATCCGTAAAACATCCCTGAGATAAGCGATCTGTTCATTTGAAAGCCCCCTTCCTTTCTTATTGCTGGCGGTAATCGTGGAATCGGATCCCGAGCGAAGAAAAACGATGACTGCAATATCATTGGTGATGGCATAATCCTCATCCGGGATCAGGAATTTTTTGTAATACGTGAGCGTGTCATTGGATACAGGCGGGTTTACAAGGGCGACCCAGTACTCATGATTTCCGGGGACGAAATAAATGGGGATGGTTTTGGCAGAATCGATATAATAATCGCCGATGCCGGGATTGGTCTGTGTTGGCGGGAACAGGTACTGGGTAATTACAGGATACATGCCGTCGGGCGACAGGTTGCCCACGTTTGAAACATCACCGCTCACCGCAACAAAGGCCGGTTTGGGAGCCAGGTTTGCAAATTCCTTAATATAGCAGTGGAAATACTGTGCATTTGTATCGCTTTCAGCGAAAGGAATACTGGAAACATGCATATCGGAAAGATGAATGAAAGTGAACTGGGCAAATGAGTTCAGCCCCCAGGCACACAAAACAGCGACGAGCAGGATGTATTTTTTCATAGTATCTGATGTTGGACAGAGATTTTTCAAGACATAAAGCAGGATCGTATCTGAATCAAAGGTATTAATTTTAATGACTTCGGATGGCATTGCAACACCTTGCTCTGTAAAGGCATACTGGAGGAATTTTGCGTGTTTACCCTTCTCTAAGGTGCCAAAACTGCACCTTAGAGAATTATACTCTTTTCGAGTAAGTGTGAACATAAAGTCAACGGGGAATCTATCACTGTTTCTTCTTACACTTCGTTTAAGATATTTAACTTCAATCTCATACATTGCAGCCAGATCAATATCAATGATCACTTTTTCGCCCCTGATATAGTGGATCAATCCACTGATACTTTCAACTTTCAATCGTAATTCTGACGTCATACAACGACTCAATGATTTGGTTTTCATCTACTTATCATCTTGAGGTCACAAATTGTGACCTCAAGATTTTTCTTGTTCCTGCTTAATTCTCCTTAATCCCCTAAATCGCAAAAAGTGATATGCTGCAGCTTCCGAAAATCGGAATCCGGCATTAATCATATGTTTTTTTTCATATAAATTTCTTGCATATTAAATCTGAACTTTTTAAATTTACATCTCCATAACGCCAAACATCTAAAAACCTGAAATGTCGAAGTTCCAGGAACTGTCTTCGTTGATTTGGAGTGTGGCGGATGATGTGCTTCGCGGCTTGTTCAAGCCGCATGAGTATGGGGATGTGATTTTGCCGTTTGTGATTCTGAGGAGGCCGGATTGTGTGATTGAGCCAAGGAAGGATGAGATCTATAATCTGTACGAGGAGTATAAGACGAAGGTGGAGGATCCGTCGCCGGTCATCCGCAGTCGCATAAAGGCTGAATTTTACAATACGTCGAAGTATGATCTTTCGCGGCTGAAGCAGGATCCGAAGAATACCTATTTAAATTACCGTCTATACATCAACGGGTTTTCGAAGAACGTGTACGATATCATCGAGAATTTCCAGCTGGATAAGCCGGTTGGAAAAACCAGTCTAATTGACCAGTCGTCGCCGATGTAAATTGACCACCCTTCGCCGGAAGGATTATCCGGTGTCCGCCGGAGCAAATTGACCACCCTACGCCGGTCCAAATTGACCACCCTTAAACGAAGATCTTTTT
>CAISRB010000031.1 GCA_903887775.1 uncultured Bacteroidales bacterium | reverse complement strand
CTTGCAACTGCACCAGGTAGATGTGGAACCGCTTTTAATTAAATTAGGAGTGAGCTATTCACAAGAAGATAAATTTAAAGGTATGAATGGTGAGGAATTAGGAAAACCGGTGAAACCCCAATTTTTAAAAACTCTCTAAGCACGCCCTGTATTGATAAGCCTTACAGGGTTGCCGGCATCATCAACGGCAGCAAAGATGAACTTACCTTCAATTGCTTTAACACTGCCCGATTCCTTGTTAGCATCCAACCATATTTCAGTATTAATAACCAACCTTACCGAACCAGCCGAAAGAATTTCAGCCTGTACCTTCACAATAGATCCAAGAGGAATAGCGAGTAAGTATTTTACTCTTTCAACAGAAACAGTTACCACACGCTGACCAGTATACCTCGTGGCTGCAATATAAGCCACTTCATCCATCCACTTCATGGCATGACCGCCAAAGAGATTACCCTGGTCATTTACAAACTCATGAAATACAAGACGGTCCTGACAGGCCTCAAATTGTGGAATTCTAATGCTCACTCCCATCAAGATGACGTATTATGCCTTGCCAGTTTTCAGCACTGTATTTAATACTGTTGCCTTATCGATCTTTTTAGTGCAGAAAAACCAATCATGACATGTAACGCCTTCCTGCTTCCCTTCCATCCTTTCTTTGGCCACTCCACAGGAGCCGGCGGTAGGAACAATCACATCATCACCCGGGCGCCAGTCGGCCGGAGTCGCTACACTGAAAGCATCTGCTGTCTTCAGTGCAATTACAACCCGAAGCAATTCATCAAAATTACGGCCCAAACTAAGAGGATAATAAATAATAGTTCGGATTATCCCTTTGGGATCAATTACAAATACGGCTCTCACTGCTTTTGTATTGCTTTCACCAGGCTGGATCATCCCGTACTTTTTAGCAACTTCCATCGTGATATCCTCGATTAGCGGAAATTTCACTTCGACATCCTTCATCCCTTTGTAATTGATTTTATCCTTGATGGTTCTTAACCATGCAATATGGCTGTAAAGGCCGTCAACCGAAAGTCCGACTAATTTACACCCGGCTTCAGCAAACTTTGCTTCCATGGATGCAAACGTCATGAACTCTGAAGTGCAAACCGGAGTGAAATCTGCAGGATGGCTGAAGAGAATCACCCAACCTCCCATGTAATCATCGGGAAAATTAATCTCTCCTTGTGTGGTAACTGCCTTGAATGCGGGAGCCTTATCTCCTATTCGCGGCATTGAAATAGCTACATTTTCTTCCATGGTTTTCTGTATTAAGGTGATTAATTTTTCCCAAATATAATACAAATATTGAACAAATGTTCATTATCTTTGCTTTTTCTTTTTAAATAATTGCATAAAACAAACTTTATGAAACACGAAGAATCCGGTTTTAACACCAAACTTATCCATTCAGGCGGCATCGAAGATCAATTTCATTCGGCAACTGTTCCCATCTATCAAACATCTACTTTTTCCTTTGAAAGCGCCGATGAAGGGGCACGCTGTTTCGCAGGTGAAAGTGACGGTTATATATATACACGTATCGGGAATCCAACGATCAATGCCCTGGAAAGGCAACTGGCGATCCTTGAGAACGGCTACGGCGGAATTGCTGTCAGTTCAGGAATGGCAGCAGCAACTACAATATACCTTGGTTTGATGAGCCAGGGAGATCATATTATCAGTACCGATGCCATCTATGGCCCTGCCAGGGGTGTCATGGAAAAACAGTTCACACGCTTTGGATTTCAATCAACCTACATCAACACCACAGATGCCGCCCAGATTGAAAAAGCTATTAAACCCAATTCTAAAATATTATACATAGAAACTCCTGCAAATCCAACGATGGACATTACCGACCTCGTTGCATGTGCTGAGATTGCCCATAAACATAAGTTGTTGCTCGTTGTTGATAATACGTTTTGCAGTCCTTACCTACAAAACCCATTGGACCTGGGGGCTGATATTGTCTTTCATTCGATGACTAAATTCATCAACGGCCATGCAGATATCGTAGCCGGGATTATCATCCCCAAAGAAAAAGTTATGTATGACAAACTCAGGAACATGATGATCAACCTGGGTTGTAATATGGATCCACACCAGGCCTATATGGTGCTGCGAGGATTAAAAACCCTCGGTATCCGGATCGACAGGGCTCAACAAAGTGCACTTGAAGTCGCAAAATTCCTTGAATCTCATCCACAAGTGGCATGGATCAGATATCCCGGACTGCAATCACATCCCCAGTTTGAACTCGCAAATCAACAGATGAAAGGTAGCGGTTCAATGATCAGTTTCGGACTCAAAGGAGGTTATAATGCCGCAAAAAAATTACTCGATAATGTTAAGCTTGCACTACTGGCTGTTTCGCTGGGCGGGGTTGAAACTTTAATCCAGCACCCTGCTTCAATGACACACTCCAAAGTTTCGGCAGAAGATAAAGAAAAAGCAGGTATTACAGATGACCTTATACGGCTGGCTATAGGGATAGAAGACGTTGAGGATATTATTCAAGACCTGAACAAGGCTTTATCAATATGATCTGAGCCTAGCCAAACCCCATCCATGCGTTGAAATCATTGTTTAGGGTGACATTGATCTCAATTTGCATATCTTTTATTTAAAGCGCATAAATATCACTATAATTTATTATTTTTGCCACTGATTGGTGATATTTATGCGCTTTAATTGATTTCTATGCGAAACTTTAGCAAATTCCTTATTAATAAAAGGATGATCATCCTTGCCGTTGCTGGTATCTCACTTTACCTGGCTATTTCATATTTGCATATTTCCTTATGGTGGATTTTACTTGCAGGTATTGTCACCGGGCTGATCTTTGGCAAGGTATTCTGCCGATGGGTATGCCCTATGGGATTGATCATGGAACTTCTTATGGGAATGAGCCCCGAAGGCAAGATCAAACAGATGTATATGTATCATAAGGTAGGCTGCCCGATAGCATGGATCTCAGGATGGCTGAACAAATACTCACTTTTCAGAATCAAACTGAATGACGAAACCTGTAAAAACTGCGGTATTTGCGATAAAAAATGTTACATCGTAACCATGGAACCTAAACAATTCAGTTTATACAAACCGGGTCTCAGTAAACCCGGTGATAGTTATACTTGCTCCAAATGTCTGCTTTGCGTGGAGTCCTGTCCGAATGGAAGCCTTAAATATAAGATCACCACATAATGGATTGCCCATCCGTCTGCGGGCGCGGTTTACAAAGTATAGTATCGGGAATTAACAGAGGAAATCAAAATTATTAGTGATACTTATGCGATTCATAAACAAAATTGCGTAATTTTGCACTCTCTTTAAAAAGAGGCTTACGTCTAAGTATAATTCAGCCTTGAAATTTAGATAAAAATGGAAGTAAAAGAGATAAACAACAGGTATAGTGAACTGGCCGAATCGGATTGCTGCCTTTCCTGTGGCGGAGCGATAAATTATGCTGAACCGAAAGAAGGTGAGGTATGTGTAGACCTTGGAAGCGGCCGTGGGACAGATGTATTACGCATGGCCGAATCGGTTGGAGAAACGGGTTTTGTTTATGGTATTGACATATCGGATGGGATGCTTGAAAAAGCCCGCCGGAATGCAGAAAAATTTGGTGTGGCTAATGTAAGATTTGTCCAAAGCGAACTTGAAAAACTTGATCTCCCTGATAAAACAGCTGACCTGGTTATCTCAAATTGCACTCTCAACCATGCCGGTGACAAACAGGCCGTTTGGAATGAGATCCACCGTATCCTGAAAAAAGGAGGAAGGTTTGTGATCAGCGATATTTATGCAACTAAACCCATTTCCGAAGAGTACAGAAATGACCCTGTGGCTGTAGCAGAATGCTGGGCAGGTTCTGTAACAAGGTCAGAATATATGGAGCAGTTGGAAAAAGCAGGCTTTGCTTCAGTTGAAATTATTGAGGAATCGGCTCCCTATAAAAAAGGAAACGCTGAAGTTGCCAGTTTTACCATTGCAGGAAAAAAGGATGCCTGCGCATGCGGGAATTGATAAGATCTGAGGATGGTCACATCCTTCAGACCTCATATAAAGTAAAATAATCATTAACAAATCAAAACACGTAACAATGAAAAATCTTATTAAAAAGAAGATTGAAATTAAAACCCAGGTTAAAAAAGCAAATACTAAAAAAGTTGCACAGTGCTGTGCAAAAACATCTAAGACTATTGTGGGTTGCCATGATTGATGAGCACTGATCTTATGGTTTATTCAAAACACAATATTTTTTCCAGGATTACCGGGTCGGAAAACTTTTTCATAGTTAATCTGCTGAGCGGCAGCGCCGACATTTTGAATCCACAAGAAGGGCATATGCTTCATGATCTTCTTAATGGAAACATAACTGCGGATGACTTTCGTGAAAGCCTTATACAAAAAGGGTATCTTGTGGATGAAAAAGAGGAGGCTAAGCTGTATCGAAGCAAGTATCTCGATTTTATCGATACCCGTGATGAGGATGAGGTGCAGTTGTTTTTCGTGCCTAACTACAGTTGTAACTTCGCCTGCACCTATTGTTACCAGGATGAGTATGCCCCGGCCAAGCAGGAGCTGACTACTGAAATAATTGATGCATTCTTCAGGTATATCAGCCATGAATTTGCAGGGCGCAAAAAATACCTGACAGTTTTTGGCGGTGAGCCATTGCTCAGTTCTGCTAAACAAAAAGAGCTGATCGCATACCTGCTTGAACAGGCCAATAAATCAAATCTTGAAGTCTGCCTTGTAACAAACGGATATTCACTTAGCGGGTATATCGACATCCTGAAAACAGCAAAAATCCGCGAAATCCAGGTTACACTCGACGGCATTGGCAATGTTCATGATGCTCGTCGCTTCCTTAAAGGAGGTGGAGCGACCTTTGAAAAGATCGTAGAAGGGATAGATGCCTGTCTCGACAGCCAATTGCCGGTAAACCTGCGAATGGTGATCGATAAGGATAATATTCATGGTTTGCCAGAAATGGCACAATTTGCACTTGATAAAGGCTGGACCAAAAATGAGCTTTTTAAAACCCAACTCGGCCGTAATTATGAGTTGCATCATTGCCAGGCAACTTCCGAAAAACTGTTCAGCCGTATCTCGCTTTACGAAACCATATATCAACAGGTAAAACATCATCCGTATATTCTTGAATTTTATAAACCAGCCTATTCCATCTCAAAATTCCTTTTTGAAAACGGCAGCCTTCCCGATCCATTGTTCGATGCATGCCCGGCCTGTAAAACGGAATGGGCCTTCGATTATACCGGTCATATCTTCTCATGTACCGCTACCGTTGGGAAAGCTGATGAATCATTGGGGACCTTCTACCCTGAAGTTTCACGCAGGAATGAAATGATTGCTGCCTGGGAAAACCGTGATGTCACTGCTATCTCAGAATGTTTCACCTGCAGCATGCAACTGGCATGCGGAGGAGGATGCGGATCAGTTGCCAAAAACAGAACCGGCGATGTATGCTCCACCGATTGCCGCCCGGTAAAGGAATTGCTGGAACTTGGATTTGGGGCTTACTTTGAAAATAACAATTGAATAATGGATTGTATTAAGTGTAATACGAAAAGTTGCCGTACCACCGAAGCGTGCCACGCTCAAAAGTTTGATACTGATGATCTGATGGTGACTTACCATTTGCCTGAAAATGTGAAAATTATTCAGGCAGCTGCTCAGCTGGTTGACAATGGAAGAGCCGGAACTTTATCACGTTTGCAGGAAGTCATTGAATTCTCAAAAAGCATGAATTTTCAGCGGATCGGTATTGCTTATTGTTACGGAATGGAGATTGAAACTGCACTGATCACAACGATTTTTCGGGAATCAGGTTTCAAAGTTTATCCGGTTTCCTGTACCACCGGAGGGTTTAAACAATCAGAGGTAAATCCCGGGAGTCAGATAGAGAAAGTTTCATGCAACCCATTGGCCCAGGCCACACAATTAAACAGTGAATCTGTTGATTTTACAATAACGGTGGGTCTTTGCCTGGGACATGATATTCTTTTCACTAAGCATGTAAAATCATACACAACAACATTATTAGTAAAAGACAGGGTTCACGATCATCATCCAATTGATGCATTAAAAAATTAAAAAGTAATGAAAGAAATTACATCATCCGAATTCGAAACAGAAGTTCTTAAAGGTGGAAAAGTTGTACTTGATTTTTATTCCACCGAATGTCCTCCATGTGAGGCTTTAGCCCCAAAGTTTGAAGGACTGGCAGCGCTTTATGGTAAAGACATAAAGTTCTTTAAAATGTTCCGTCAGCAAAACAAACCATTGGCCGAGAGTTTGGGTGTACGATCATCCCCCACCCTTCTGTTTTTTGATAACGGTGCACAATCTCCGGTAACATATTCGGGCGGAATCAAGCGAAGCGATATCATTCATCAGCTTGACAGTATGTTATCCGCAGAAAGGGTCACGGAGATCAAAAAAGAGATTAAACCTGCTGTTTCCGAATTCGATGTTCTTATTCTTGGCGCTGGTCCGGGCGGACTTACTGCAGGATTATACCTCTGCCAGGCAAAAGTGAATACAGTTTTGATTGATGTCGCCCTGCCGGGCGGACAGGTTTCCACGACTCACGAAGTTTCAAACTACCCTGGATTCATTGATCCCCAGCCTGGTTATATGCTCTCTCACAACATGTCGGAGCAAACCAAATTATGCGGAACCATTTATAAGGTGGCTGTCGATGTAACAAAAGTCGACCTGGAGAAGAAAGAAGTAATCATTGATGAATTTGAAACCGTTAAGGCTAAAAAGATCATCATTGCTACCGGAACATCTCCCAACCTTATGGGCATACCAGGAGAGAAAGAACTGAAGGGAAAAGGAATTTCCTATTGTGCCACTTGCGACGCCAAGTATTATGGCGACAAAGAAGTAGTTGTGATAGGCGGCGGGAATTCAGCGGTGGAAGAAGCAGATTTTATAAGTCGGTTTGCAAGTAAAATTACAATGGTTCACCAGTTTGATGCTTTAACTGCCAATAAGCAGGCCCAGGAGAAATTGCTCGCAAATCCTAAAATCAAGGTTCTTTTCTCACATGAGCCAAGGTCTTTTGTACGTGAGGGGGATAAAATGATTACGGAAGTTGAAGATTTAAAAACCAAAACTGTATCCAGACTGCACAGCGATGGCGTATTCGTTTTTATAGGCATGAAGCCCAATATTGATCTTTTCAGGGATAAACTGGAACTTGATAAGTGGGGTTATATAAAGACAGATGAAGACATGCACACAAGTATGCCCGGAATCTTTGCAGTTGGCGACGTCATCAGTAAAAAATACAGGCAAATTACGACGGCTGTCGCCGATGGAACCATTGCGGCCATTGCCATCGCAAAAGAATTGAATTAATCACATAAACCTAAGTGATATGAGTACAAACCAATTGATCATCGAGCATGTAAGCCCTTTTACCGTACCAGTTACTGTTGAAAAGCTTATAGAAGTTGCCAAACTCAAAGGATGGCAGAATCCTGCTGTACACAATCTTCAGCAATCACTTGCTAAATCAGGTAAAGAAGTTCTGCCCGTTGAGGTTGTAGAAATCTGCAAACCGGAATATTCAGGTAGTATGCTTGAAAAAAACGATGAG
>CAISRB010000030.1 GCA_903887775.1 uncultured Bacteroidales bacterium | reverse complement strand
GAGAATTGTATGTAAATTTATGGAAAATACGTTTCTAACCTAACATCTATGAATGAATTTGATTTAAAAGCAAAAGACTGGGACATGAACCCGGTTCATATAGAACGATCAAAGGCTATTGCCGAACAAATGATAAGGTTTTTTCCCTTATCAGACAAAATGCGGGCCCTTGAATTCGGCGCGGGTACAGGAGTACTCAGTTTTTTGCTCAAAGACCGGTTTGCGGAAATCACTTTGATGGATAGTTCAATGGAAATGCTGAAAAAGGCAGAAGCAAAGGTTGACCCGGTGGATCGTGCGAGATTCAATATCATCCTATGTGACCTTGACATTGAAGAATATCATGATGAACCATTCGATATAATATACAGCCAAATGGTTCTTCATCATATCAAAGATACAAATGCCATTTTAAGGAAATTTTATAATCTTTTAAAGCCTGGGGGAATACTTGCAATTGCCGATCTATACCTTGAAGATGGCTCGTTTCATGATGGGGATACGAGTGTTCACTTCGGATTTGATCCTGAAGAACTAACCGCGATCCTTCATCAAATAGGGTTTAATAACATTACAAATCTACCTTGTTTTGTAATGCAAAAAGAGATATCAGCAGACAACATTAAAGAATATCCTATTTTTTTAATGACCGCTTTTAGCCAGGTATAATAGCTTAGGACTTTCCACACATATTTATGTGTGGTAGAAATATAAATACAAGGCAAGCGGCCTGTAAACTGCATGGGCAAATTTTGAAAAAGCAAACAGCAGTACCAGTTCCATAGAAATGACTGTATGGATCAGGAAGATAATTTGATTCAGCTGGGTATCTGCATTCACTATAACAGCCAGTTCCAGCCAGAATCCTGTAAATCCTGCAATCCATAAAAATACCAGGAAGAACCAATCTGCAAGTTTGCCGTCAGAATAGGTTTTTGTAAGCTTCATAAGCCGGTATGTAATGGCTATAGATGCACCATACATCAACAGTATGCCGGTTAGTGTTCCCAGCAATCGTGAAGGCAGCCACATCATGGTAGCCGGATTTTTGAATATAAAATCGAGGACAGTGGCAAGCAGCAAACCTAAAAATCCCCACATGATGCACCAGTGGACAAACCAGGGTTTCAATAACCAGGGTTTGTGTTTCCAATAGGAATCGTCTTCCTTATCGCAGCTCTGGTAGCGTTTCATTGCTGCCAGTTCAATTCCTGTTTTTTTAAGTGCTTTAACAACTTTTGGCCAGGATATTACAGGCTTGTTCCCGTCAGATCCAATATTACCAGGATTCCAAATATGACGTATGAAACTGACAATCCCTGCGACCATAGTCAAGCCGGTAAGGATGAAAACAGCCAGGCCTATATTATGAACCACTTCATAAGGGATATAGGTAAACAGCCATCGAGCGACAGCCTCATCAGATTTAACAGTTAATACAAGGCTTCCCAGCAAACAGGCGAGTAAAACAGTAAAGAGGATGGCGAATGGGTTGTTTGTAAACAGCAGGCGGGTAAGTCCTGTTTTATCAGCTTTTGCAATCGTATATCGCCTGAGGGCGGCCATATAATCTCCAGGGAAAGCCTGGCGCGGACAGCTTTCGGAGCAATCACCGCAGGCATAGCAAAGCCAGATCTCTTTGCTGTTCAGAATTTTTTCGGGCTGGCCCGTCATGCCATAACGGATAAACATACGGGGGAAATTCGCCTGATTTTCGCTAAGATTGCAAACCGCTGTGCAATTCCCGCAATTGTAGCATGCCGAAAAATTGATGGCGCCAAACTTCGTGATCTCTCTAACAAACTTCGGGTCCAGCTCACTCATCCGCCTTGAGTTTATAATAATAGTATTCCCTGTCGTCATTCATCTCCCCGGCAACAACTTCATTATATTTTCGCATGGTCATCAAGATGAAAACCACCTGATCGGCAGGTACGCCTGACTTTGCTGCAATTTCAGGGATCGTGGCCTCTCCATCAGCCAGGGCTTCCCGAATCCTTTTTCTCAAAGCGAGATACTCCTTATGACGTTGCCGTAACGCATCAGGCACTTTTATCTTTTGCTTTATAATATCAATAGTTTTTCCTGACATACTTAACGAATTTGCTTCAGCCCGACATTGCCTCAATCATACTCCTGATCTCCATATTAGTAAAACCTTTAAGATCGATGGCTTCGGTTGGGCATACGGGTGTGCACATGCCGCAACCCTTGCAGTTTCCTTCAATGATCTGTGCAATCTTACCTTTTCCTGTTTCAACCATTTGAATAGCATCAAAAGGACAGGCTGCCAAACACAGTCCGCACCATTCACAAGCATCAGGATTGACAATAGCCAGGGTAGGTTCAAGCTGAATTTCCCCTTTATTAATGAAAGTATAAACCTTAGCAACAGCTGCCAGGGATGAGCTCACCGATTCATGAATATTCCTCGGACCCTGGCAACAGCCCGAGATCACCAGTCCGTCAATTACGGTTTCAACCGGCCGTAATTTGGGATGGATTTCGTTATAAAATTTATCTTTCCCTATCGGCACTTTGAGAATCCGGTTTAAATCAATATTATCCCGGGGTACCATACCTGTGACCAATACCACCAGGTCTGCTGTTACTGTAATTTCCTGCCCAGCCGTAAGCAGATCATTGATGGTTATCTTCGCTTGTTCACCATAAATTTCCACCAACAGGGGTTCATCTTCGACAAACTGCAGGTAAACATCCCCGGCAGCGGATGATTGTGCATACAATACCTCCTGTTTGCCATATGTGCGTATACCTTTATTCAAATGATAGATGACAGGCACGTTGAACTCCTGCTTTAATTGAAGGGCTGCATGTATAGCCGATGTGCAGCAGTACCTTGAACAATATTTATTATCCCCATCCACCTGCCGGCTTCCCACACAATAAATGAAAGCAATGCTTTCTATTTTCTTTTCCCTGAAGCGAAACTCACCCTTGCTCAATTCAAGCAATCGTTTAAGTTGCTGAAGAGTGATCACGTTGGATAATTCTCCGAACCCGAATTCTCCCGGCCTGGGTTCATACGGATTAAAGCCTGTTGCCAGGAAGATGGTTCCTGCATGAATATCTATTATCTCCTCCTTCTGATCGAGATTGATTCCGGTGCAATGTTTCAGGCACTCACCGCATCGGGTGCAATTTGCCATATCAATCACCGGAAGAGCCGGGAATTCGCTTTTATAATTATGGAAGATGGCTTTGCGTTTTGTGAGACCGAAGTTAAACTCATCATCCACAATTACCGGGCAGGCTTCAATGGCTTTCCTGAATCCTTGAGGGTCGCAGGGTGGTTTAACATAGCGGGGAACCACCTTAATTTGTAAATTAAAATTACCTATACTTCCTTTCGATGAAATAATGTGTGCCCCGGTGTACACCTGAATATTTTTCCGGGTCCTGATCTGATTATACAATGCCGTCACAATCTCTTCGCCGGTTTGATCGGTAGTTGCCATCTTGCCCCATTGAGCTACACGGCCACCAACAAAAAACTCCCGTTCAACCAGAAAAACCTGTGAACCGAGATCGGCCAGTTCAATTGCCGATCTCATTCCTGCCACACCAGCGCCCAGGATTAAAACACTGTTTTCGGCAGGAATTGTGACCGGCATCAATGGCTCAGCTAAATCTACCCTGGCAATGCCTGCTTTTATAAGGTTAAATGCTTTTTCGGTTGCCTGGGGCGGATTATCGGAATGAGCCCATGAGCTTTGTTCCCGGATATTTACCTGCACATAATTAAACGGATTGAGGCCTCCCCTTTCGGCTACAGCTCTGAACGTATGCAGATGAAGCTTTGGGGAACAGGAAGCAACTACAATGGCATCAAGTGGCTCATTCGTGATATCTGCAACAATCTCTTTTTGTGCTGAATCGGCGCAGGCAAACATCATGACACGGGCCAGCCTTACATTCTTTTCCTTTGCAACTTCAGAGCATACAGTGTCAACATCCACGTAATCGGAAATATTCGACCCGCAACGACAGATATAAACACCTATCCTTTTCCCTGTATTTCCTTGCTCTTTAGTCATTCCAGGAGGTGATTTCAAGACTGTTAACCGTAGTTTCCAGTAATTGTTTATTGTATTTATTTACAAGGGCCGAAACAGCTCCGGCTGAAAGGATGGAATCGGGGATGTCCATAGGACCACTGGCTGTTCCTGCCATAAATATTCCCGGAAGATTGGTTTTAAAAGGGTTCGTCATCTCATGCCGCTGGTTCAGGAATTTAAAAGGATCAAGCTCCAGTGTTTCAAGACCTGCAATTTTTTCAACATCCATATTGGGTAAGATCCCAACCGACAAGACCACGAGATCATAGGTTGCTTCCATTACCTGTCCCGATGCAATGTCTTCGTATCGAACCACCAGGTCTCCGTTTTCGAGCTCCCTTATCCGCCCTACTTTCCCCTTAATAAAATTCACATCCATCATTTTGGCCTGCTGGTAAAACTCATCAAATCCTTTTCCAAATGCCCTTATATGAAGATAATAAACCGTGACATCGACCATAGGTAAGGCCCCAAGCAGCAACTGGGCCTGTTTGATGGAATACATGCAACATATCTGTGAACAGATAGGATTACCCACAGATTCATCCCTGGAACCGGTGCAAAGCACATAGGCTATTTTTTCAGGGATTTTCCCATCCCCCGGCCTGAGAACAGTATTGAACGGGCGGGTTGGAACCAGCTGACGTTCCATTTGCATGGCAGTAAGTACATTTTTAAACTTTCCTGACCCGTACCGTATGATTTTATCAGAATCAAACAGTTTAAACCCGGTCGCAATAATGATGCTTTTTACCACCCATTCTGTTTGAACGGGTTCCTGGGAAAAATCAATCGCGCCGGGCCCGCAGGCTTTTTCACAGGCTCCGCAAAGAATACAATTGTCTATGTCGATTGCAGCAACCCGGGGGCTTGCAATACTAAACGGGATAAAAGCGGCTTTACGGCCTACCAGGTTATACTGGTATTCATCCCTCACAACTACCGGGCATGCTTCCTCACAATCCTGGCATCCGGTGCATAATGATTCATTGACGTACCTCGGATTTATCTGAAGCCTGACATGCCAGTATGAATTTTCATCGGAAGATATTTGTTTAAGCTCGCAGTTTGTTATGATATTTATATGCGGATGGCGTGCTGCCTCAGAAACCTTTGGAGTTGTAATGCAAGCCGAGCAGTCAAGGGTGGGAAACACCTTACTCAGATGGATCATTCTTCCTCCTACTGAAAGATCCTTTTCAACAACAACTACCTGTTGCCCTGTGTTCGCAAGGTTGAGGGCCGCTTCAAGCCCTGCAATCCCTCCACCAACGACAAGAGAATCGGCTACTTTAACAGAACTATCCTGAAGAATATCCTCCATAATTTAATCCTCCTTCTTCAGCGAAGCGTTCAATTCTTCGGCGAAAATATTTATCTGTTTCACAAATATCTCGGCGCAAACCGAGCAAACGGCAGCCATACGGAGCCTGTCGGTAGGAATCCCTTTCTCCTTCATCAAAACATGAGATCTTTCGACTATTTTCGCGGTTTTGGCAATACAGCTTTCTCCATATGGACAATCAGAGCCGTCGGCTGCAATATAAACCCCTTTAAATCCGGATTCAAAGGCATGTATGATCCATTCGGGCCTTACCGAGCTTGAACAAGGCAGAACAATAGCATGTACCGAAGCAGGGTAATGCAGTTTCATGAGCCCGGCAAAGTCCAAAGCAGGATCGGAGATCTTCTCGGTTGAAAAAACGAGAATCTTCGGAGTATTCATTTGTGTGAATGCAGGTTAAGATTATTTTCTGATATACAACCTGAAATAACCGTCTTCAAGAACATCACCAAGATATTGAAACCCTTTCCTCTCGGCCCACATGGGGACATCACGTTTCGTTCCCCCATCAGATGACAGGACCTCGACGAGTTCACCGCTTTTCATTTCACCAAGCGCTTTCTTAGTCGCCATTAAAGGTCCGGGGCATGCAGTTCCCCGGGCATCAACCACTTTATCAATTTGCAGGTTTTTCAGTTCTTCCGTAGTCATAATTTCGTCTTTAGGTTAAATAAACAAATTCACATCGGCTGTCTGGGTCGAAGCAATGTACTCGCCAATGCCGCAAATATCCTCGGGCAGACCGTTGAAATGTTCCAGTTCGGTCCCGTTCCAGATCTTGCCAGCCAGTCCGCAAATACGGATCTTGACATTCCCGGCTTCTTTGGCCTGTTTGAAAAAATCCATCCAGGTCGGGATTTTAAGGCGCTCAAGCGATGCGATGAATTCATCTTTCTTGTCGGCCAGTTCAGCCATGTTTTCCATCTTGCCAATGTTTTCCTTTTTGAAGGCATTGGCACCCATCATCAGCACGTAGATCTCAACATCCATATCATCGGCTACCGCACCATTAATGATAACACCCGTAGCGGTAAGTTTATCAAAGCTCCCGGTGTAAAGAGCGATTGTCATTTTCTTTGCCATACACTATATTTTTTAGGGTTTGTATTTTTTTGCTAATTTAGCTGTGAACTAATTAACAAACAGTATGTTTGCTCACCAACAAATCACTTTAAAAAGTGATGTTGATCAAATTAAAATATGATCCGGATCAAAAAATCATAAAATGGTAAAGGAAACATGCCTGTCCTGTGATATCAAATCAGCCGCTGTAGGGTTTCTCGATGAACTACAATTAAAGCTATTGGGGGAAAACTGTGCCGAGGCTGTTTTTAAAAAAGGTGAAACCATAATAAAACAGGATTCGTTATCATCCAATATCATCTATCTGAAAGAAGGACTGGTGAAGACTTCAATGGAATGGAACCAGAAACACCAGATCCTGAATATTATCAAAGCCCCGGCTTATCTGGGAATACCAACAACCCTGGGTGATAAAATAAACCAATATTCAGCTTCTGCCCTTCTTGAAACCAGGGCCTGCTTCATTGATATCGGAACTTTTAAAATGCTGATCGACCGGAACGGGAAGTTTGCGTATGAGATCATTATGCATCTTTGCCAAAATGAACTTAATCAATACAGGCGTTGTGTTGCCCGTTCCCAGAAGCATGTAAACGGCCTGGTAGCTGATACCATTCTTTTCTTTGCGAATGATATTTTTAATAAGAGTTCTTTTTCCCTTCCCATCAGCAGAAGTGAGTTTGGTGATCTGATAGGGACTACACAGGAAACCGTTTCACGCGTATTAAACGCATTTAATGAAGATGGTTTGATTGAAATGAAAGGTAAAGCAATTGAAATAAAAAATCATGAGATGCTTTCGCAAATCAGTATCAAAGGGTGATCAAATAAGAATCTGTCAGATATAAAGAAATCTTCATTATTAACCTAAATTCTTTCATTATGAAAAAGTTTTTCTTTTTGGGATTGTTGGTATTGGCTTTTACTGCCTGCCAGCAAGCGGGTAATAAAACCGCGAATGTTGACGACATAACGGTTAAGGTCGGGAAGGTTGATTCCTGCTGTATGTTAAAAGACGGGATTTTCCTGCATATCTCATCCGGATACGAGAATCCTCACAAAGTACTGATGGCATTGAAAATGGCTGTGATGATGTCGATGGATAAAGATGTACTTGTCTATTTAGATATCAAAGGAGTGGAACTTGTGATGAAAACTTCAAAGGATATGAAATTCAAGGACTTCCCCACTTTATATGAACTGCTTGACCAACTGGCTGCAAAGAAAGTGATTGTCATGGCCTGCCCTACCTGCATGAAAGTGGCCGGTTATAAGGCGGAAGACCTTCGCCCGGGGATCATTGTCGCTGAAAAAGATAAGTTCTTCAATTTCACCAAAGGCCGTATCGTGACTTTAGATTATTGAAAAGCCGGGGTGTAAAAAATCTTTTTAATGGTTTTACTGACTGCTATTTTCACTCTGTATCTCAGGAAACCTTATATAAAAATCATCCCCTGACTCCATGATAAATTTGAATTCGGAGAAATAAATTAACTGGGACGAACCCTGGGGCAGAGCCCCTGATTCGATTCCGATTTACAGGCGGGGAATTGAACTGAGGAGATTAATATTACGAGTATGATCGTAATATTTTTAGTATTTTTGTGAAGTTCCAATCATAATCTTAATTTTATGATACTTCGTGAAAGATATATCAAAAAATTAGAGCCATTTATAGGAAAACCTGTGATCAAAGTCATCACAGGAATCCGTCGTTGTGGTAAAAGCACCTTTCTGAAAATGATTTGCCACTCATTGACTGAAACCGGGGTCGATCCCGGGAATATCTTCCTGATAAACAAAGATTCCCTTGAATTCGATTTCATTCAGGATTACAATGATCTGAATAAATATGTAAAAAATCAATGTGAAAAGATCTCCGGAAAGATCTTTTTATTTATTGACGAAGTGCAGGAAATCAATGGTTGGGAAAAAGCGGTTTCTGGGTTTTTAGCCGATCAGACTGCCGATTTATTTATTACAGGATCAAATTCCAGAATGCTGTCATCTGAGTTGGCTACTTATATTTCGGGCAGGTACGTTGAGTTTCCCATGTTTACTCTTACGTTCTCAGAATTTTTAAAATTCAGGCAGGTCAGTGATCCTGCACAATGGGAATCGGAATTCGGGGTATTCATGAAGTGGGGAGGGTTTCCCGGCATTCACAAGATGGAATACGATGATGAGGTGATTGCACAGTACATTGGTTCTTTATACAATACCATACTGCTGAAAGATGTTGTGGCGAGAAATGGATTACGCGATGTTGCCTTGTTGGAGAAAGTGGCCCGTTTTATGGCGGATAATTGCGGAAATATAACCTCCTCTAAAAAAATCGCCGATTTCCTGAAGTCGCAAAAAATAAAAGGATCCGTGGATACGATTCATAATTACCTCAATATACTGACTTCTGCCTATCTTTTTCATCAAACCAGCCGTTTTGATATCAAAGGGAAAAGACTCCTCGAGATCCATGAAAAGTATTACGCAGGCGATATAGGGCTCAGTCATGTACTTACCGGTTACAAATTACAGGATATATCAGGACGGCTTGAGAATATCGTTTTCCTTGAGTTACTAAGCCGAAGATATACAGTTCATGTAGGTAAACTCAAGGAATTGGAAATTGATTTCATTGCCTCGAGAGATGACGAAAGGATTTACATCCAGGTTGCCTATCTTCTGCATGATCAGTCCACAATTGACCGTGAATTCGGAGCGTTGGAGAAGATTCCTGATAATTATCCGAAGATGGTGTTATCCATGGATAAGCACTTCTCTTCCAACAGGAAAGGGATACAATGGTTCAACCTGCTGCTGTTTCTGACACAGCAGGATTAGATAGCAAACTTCCTACTGCCTGCTCAGTACTTCCCTTTTTGAGTCATTGATAACCTTGACAAGGCGACAGTGTTTCTTACCTGAGATGGAAAATACATCCCAACCATTTTCCTTAACCATCTGCATCGCGTTCTGATTTTGCATAATTGCGCCACCCCAATGGTTGAAATCAAATGTATGGGGTGATTTAAACCAGCTTTCAATATTCATTTGCAGATTGAAGGTTTTGGTCTCTCCATCCTGAATAGTAAAAGCAGATCCCGGCAGGCTTACGGTAAAATAGTTTTGCACAAATGCATAAATTGAATCGGTATTGCTTGTGTTCCCATGGTACAACTGGCCAATGCCAAGATGGAAGTTAAATGGCTGGGTGATGCCTGCAGTATCCTTCCATTTCCCGTCGATCATCATATAATGATAGCCACCTCCCAGGACTTCCGGCCAGGCCATGTTTACTTCGGGGGGATTTACAAACATAAACGACTTATTTTTTGATTCTGAAATCCCAAAAATGAAGTTAATAGAATCATAAGCCCCGGCCGGCAAAGGATCAAAAAACTGAATTGTCTTTGTAGCAGGTATATCTTCTTCGATATAGAAAATGTCTTTCCATTGATGAATTAAAGTTGTTGAGCCATCATGCTTATAAAATGTAATGTCGGAGATGAAATATTTTACATCGCTGATGAGATATTGGTTCCCTGCTTCATTAGTATAACTTAGATCATTTTCATGCAAAGGGGTTCCATTGACCATGTGCTGAATTGAGAAGATCACTTTTCCCGATGGAACAGCCGCCGGTTCTTCTGTTTTCTTATTACAGGATAACAGAATCCCTGTTATAATGATCAACACTAAGGCCAATAGATTTTTCACCGGATCAGAATTGCATCATCAAATTTATATATAAAACCCTGCCGGGTTCATAAAGCTTTTCGGAGCTGCCGACAATCCTGCGGTTAAGGTGCTCATAATAGGGGTTGTCGAGAATATTCTCAACGCCGGCCGAAACAGAGAAATACTGACAAGGGGCATAGCTGAGGGCAAAGGCAGCAGTTACAAACCCGGGGGTTTTCTGCTCTCCATATGCTTCCGATACCCGGTTTTGGGCATTGACAAGCCGTATAATGACTCTTGGCACCAGTTTCTGCTTCAGAAATTTGTACAGGAATTGAACAGAGCCTTCAAGCGGAGGGATCTCAGGCAAAGGATCGTTGTTTACCGTTTCCTCACCCGTTACCTGTCCGTTGGCAATCAGATACTTTACTGCGGCAGGATTGGTCCCGAAGGTGGCAGCAGCAGTAGCCATGATGCCCCATTTCTTTTGCGAAGGGGATTGAAAGCTGAATTCAAAACCAGTAAGCCAGACCAGGTCTACATTCGAAAACTGCTTTACTCCCAGGACCCCTTGAGTGGAAGGTTTGATGACCGATGGGGGGATGATTTTCCCGAGAATATAGTTATGCACGAGTGACAAGAAGCCATTTGCAGTGAGGGAGCCAAGTCCTGGTAAATAATAGTCAAGCCCAAGGTCAAACTGGTAATTCTGTTCAGGTTTCAATTGCGGGTCTCCCAAATAATCATAGGAATCAAATTGCACAGGCATCAGCTTTATGTAGCGTTCAAGAATCGAAGGGCTGCGTGTGCCAAGTCCAAGAGATGCTGTCAGATAAAATTCCTGTACCAGTTTTTTTTTAATTCCTGCATTGAAGCTAAAATTAAGGTAGTTGGAATTCAGGTTATCGAACCAGGAAACTCCGTCTTTTACCAGTTTAAATGTATCGGCCGAATTGGACTGGTTATAGTCTAGCCTCAGCGCAGCGGTGAAATCAATAGTCCCGAACCGGGATTGAAATTCGCTGAAAAGTCCGGCATTGTTCCATAAGGCCCGGTTGAACACATTAGCAAATTTTACTGATGTAAAAGTATCACCTGCCATAACCATTTTCATGGTCATCTGCTTCTGGCCATCCTTGTAGATATGTTCAAAATCAATTCCTGTAAGTATCGTTTTATCTCCGGCCTTCCATGAACCAACAAGCTTTCCCCCCGCATTCCAGGCATCCACGGTAGTAACGGCCTGCATGGTTTGTGCCGAAGGCCTGTTGAAGTTGTCCATTACATGATGAACCGACGAAAAATACCCCTGAACTTGAAGGGAGTTGAATGTCTTCCCCAGATTCAAGGCTTCATAATTCAGGGAAGTTATATTGGTCCGGTCCAGCTGCTCGTCCATCGGCAATGCCGGAAACTGAACATTATTTCCCTGATCATAGGTATAATTGATCATAAACCGGTGGTTTTCATTGATACGGAAACCTGCATCTACCGTTGCATATGATTTTCTGAAGGAGGTACTGAAAAGCTCGCCGTTGCCTGCCGTGTAACTGCCATAGCCTTTATATCCAGCGCTGGCTCGAAAATAAACATCCTTATTGCCACCGCTCAATTCTATATGCTCACGCTGGCCATTCCAGTTCGATTCAAACCCAAACAATACTTTACCATGGATTGAAGGCTGTGTGAATGATTCAGGTTGGGTGGTCTGGATATTAATAAGCGCTCCCATAACAGGGCCGTATTTCAGAACATAGGGGCCCTTGATAACTTCTATCTTGCTGATCTCTTCATTCTCAACATGGGAAACGACAGGGTCCATGCGATTCGGACATCCGCCTTCAATCTTAACACCATTATTAAGCAGGACCGAAACCTGGCTGTATTTGAATCCCCTTACAACCGGGTCAATAGCAACACCTCCTTTGCGGATTCCGGAAACATTAGGCTGCTGTCGTAAAAAGTCGCCCAGATCATGTACGGGCTGAAAATTAAAGTCTTTAATTAAGATCGGTTCTATGGGGTAGATACTAACCTTTTTAGCATAAACTTCAACTTCACTTAATATAACAGTATCTATATGCCTTCTTTCCTGGGCAAAGACAAAGCAGGGTAGAAAAATGAATGATAAAACCGCCAGCCGGCAGATAAAACAGCGAACTGAGGGTTTAGCTGTGATGTTTATCATCGCATCCTTCATGCTGATGACAGGTCTGGTTATTATCGGTAATGTTTCCCTGTAAATATTCAATAACTACATCCTCAGCCAGGCCGGAACAGCCTCTTACAACTTCGATTCCATTGGTATAAAGATGCTGAATTGCCCCAGCGCCGATGTTTCCTGCAAGCATAATAGTAACACCATGGGTAGCCAGAACTTCAGCAATACCTGAACGACATCCGCAACCCTCGTTGGCTTTAACGATTTCGGTATGTATAATCTTGTTCTCCTGTGATAAAGAGAAAACTGAATATGTATCTGAATGACCGAAATGGTCATTTACAAATCCGTTGTGAACGGGAACAGCAATTTTCATAATAGTATTTTTATTTGTTTCGTTTATGTTTAATTATCCTGATAATATCTCCCACATTCTTACTGCAATCAGTAAGAAGGGTCATTTGAATATCCTTAGCTACCATCTCTTTCTGTACTCTGTCACCAAAGTTCGCAGATACAATTCTATTCACCCCCTTGTTGATCAGGCAATGCAGAATTGCTTCTCCGGCACAATCTGACTTCTCCTTATCACAGTTCTCAAAAAGCTCAGTTTTCCCTGTCTCATCATCATAAATATGGAAGTAACAACATCTTCCGAAATGACAGGCTACCGGTGAGTTTAGGGTAGTGTCCTGACCTGAAATCGCAATTTTCATAATATTATGGTTTAAGTTTTTTTTCACCGCTCTGAAGCCTGCGGCCTTTACCCTGGCCGCCACCGGAATTTCTTTTTAATCCCATGCCTTTACCCAACTGATATTCATTATCTTCATCTGTTTGAGAAGACTTTTTTTTACAGCTTCCTAATCCTCTGCCGGTACCCGGGCCTTTCCCCTCCGGACCGGTATGATTCATTCCTGGCATAACTAAGAATTTTTAAGGTTTAATAATTCTATTATCTCTGAAACTGAAATCCGGATATCAGGATGAATGATCATCTGAATCTGGTTTTGGTTAAGCAGTTGTTGAACCTTCGTTCCAAAATCGCCTGCAATCACACGTTTAACATTTTTTGCAATTAGCTCATCTACAATAACATCGCCTTTACATCCTTTAATCCCCTGAGCAGGATTATCCATTACCTCGGTTGTGCGGCTTATATCATCATAAATATGAAAATGAGAACATTTACCGAAATGCTTATCAATTAATGTTTCTGAACTCGAGTTTTGAGCGGCAATTGCTGTTTTCATTTCAATTTGTTGTTATTTCTTCAAGATTTTTGGATTGGCAGAGAGGACACCTGATAGATGATAAATCCATCTCAGGGGCCGTAAAAAAAATATTGCAGGCACGGCAATTATACCAGTCATTACTAAAATACGCCCTTCCTTTTTCAACTTCAATAGGACGGGCTTCAGCGAGAGCCAATGCTATTTTTCGCCGGGCGCTTTCGTACAGACGTGTAAAGGTTGGCCTCGAAATATTCATAACCTGAGCAGCCTGGGATTGAGTCATTAATTCATAATCACATAATTTCAATGCCGAATATTCCTCAAAAAGAAGAAAAACCGGTTCATTATCTCCGGCATAATAACCGAATGGCTTATACCCTTTGAATTTCGGAGGATCAAATACTGTACGGTTATTTTTTGGACGTGGGGACATAATGCATTTTATGATTACAAAGATATGAAATATTCTGCAATTATGAACAAATGTTCATTATTTTTGTAATCTTTTCCACCAATTCAATTAACGAAACGGCTTCAGATTATGAATAAAAGGGGGTTTATCATTGCACTTTTTGCCCAACTCTTTTATCTCTCAATGGGGTTCGGGCAAAATGCGCTAACCGGGCTTGTAACCGACAAGGAAACCGGTGAAACCTTGCCCGGGGCGACTGTCTTTTTCCCCGACCTCAAAGCAGGAACCACTACTGATAAGGACGGTGTATATAAATTCCGGAGCCTTCCTAAATCATCCCTGGTAATACAGGTGAGTTTTATGGGATACAAGGCTGAAGTGCTGACCCTTGACCTGGCAAAGGTTCATTCACAAGATTTCAAACTGAGCCCTTCGGCGATTGAAGCTAAAGAAGTTGTGGTGACAGGAAACGCTCTTTCTTCCGACAATGACCGCAGTAGCATTTCCGTCACACCTATCGATAAAAATCAACTGCTGACCGTACCTTCCACAAACCTCATTAATTCAATTTCAAAAGTACCGGGGGTTTCGGAGATCACTACCGGTGGGGAGATCTCTAAGCCCGTGATCCGGGGCCTGGGGTATAACCGTATTATAACCATCAATGAAGGGATCAGGCAGGAAGGGAACCAGTGGGGTGACGAACACGGGATCGAAATTGACCAGTTTTCGGCCGACCGTATTGAGGTCCTGAAAGGTCCGGCCTCCCTGTTTTACGGTTCTGATGCCATGGGGGGAGTGATAAACATCCTGGAACAAACTCCGGCCAGGCTGGGTTCCATTGACGGTGAATGGATTTCACAGGCATCAACAAATGACGGTCTCCTGAGTAATTCGCTCATGGCGGAAGGGAACCAGAATGGATGGATCTGGAGGCTCAGAGGCACCTATAAAACCGCTGCTTCCTACCGCACCCCGACCGAATGGGTGTATAATTCAGGCTTTGATGAAAAGAATATTTCGCTGATGGCGGGGGTTGTTAAAAAATGGGGATACACCCATCTGCATTTCAGCTCCTTCAATACAAAGATAGGGATGATAGACGGAACCCGCGACTCGGCAACCAATCAGTTCATCGATTACCTTGGGAATATCGTTTCTGAATCAGGCGCTAAAAGCCGATCAATCGAGGTTCCTTTTCAGAACGTCAACCATAATAAAATATCTTCCACCACGAATCTCCTGATCAGGGATAACCAGATCAAATTCAGCGTCGGTTACCAGGAAAATGAGCGGAAGGAATTCGGAGAAAATCCCGATGAACCCGGATTGTTCCTGCACCTTGATTCATGGACCTATGATCTGCGTTATACACGCCTGTTAGGCAAATCACTGGAACTTGTTGGCGGTTTGTCAGGCATGACCCAGTTCAATCGTAATCACGGTTATGAGTTCCTGATCCCTGACTATGACCTGCAGGACCTGGGAGGTTTTATTTATATGAAAAAAACATGGGAGAAGTTCACCTTCAATATCGGGGCACGCTATGACTACCGAAATGTAAAGGTTTCTCCTTTGTACCTCGACACTCTTGGCAAGCCTGCACCCTCGGGAGATACCCTGTTCCGTGCATTCAGCAGGAATTTTTCAGCCTTCACGGGATCTACCG
Organism: uncultured Bacteroidales bacterium; assembly: GCA_903887775.1. Taxonomy (GTDB): domain Bacteria; phylum Bacteroidota; class Bacteroidia; order Bacteroidales; family FEN-979; genus CAIRDP01. The sequence continues at coordinate 2,929 of CAISRB010000030.1, read as the reverse complement.
GGATGACTTTCAGACTGAACAAGAATTTCAATTTCAAGTTCAATGTCGGGCGCGGATTTCGTGCACCCAATATTTCTGAACTAAGCGCCAATGGCCTTCATGAAGGTACCTTCAGGTATGAGATCGGTAACCCTGAACTAAATCCGGAAACAAGCATGCAGATCGACGGAGAAATATCCTGGGATAATAAATACCTGAATATGTCTTTTAACGGGTATTACAACATCATTGATAATTTTATCTATTACAGGAACCTTAACGGGGAGAAAAAGGAAGTGAACGGAATATGGTATCCTGTTTACAGGTATGTCCAAGGTAATTCCCTGCTTAAGGGTTTTGAATTTGAACTGGATATTCACCCCATTGAAGCCCTGCATTTCGATAACAATCTGGACTATGTGTGGGGCGGGAACCTTTCAACCGGAATCCCATTGCCATTCATCCCTGCACTCCATCTTAATGACCAGGTGAAATGGACCTTCAAGACACGGAAAACCAGTGCGTTAAAACAACCCTATATCCAGGTTGAACTGGAAACCCATTTCACACAGGACAGGATCGATGAGTTTGAGACAGTGACGCCGGGTTATGTTTTACTGAATTTTAATGTGGGGACCAGGTTGAAGGTAAAGAACCAGCTTTGGACTCTATATATAAGCGGTACGAATATGCTTGATACCAGGTATTATGATCATCTTAGCAGGTTGAAGGAAGTTGGGATTTACAATATGGGCCGAAGGATTACTTTTGGGCTGGTAATTCCGTTTGGATTATTTAATCAGGATATCGATTATGGAAAAAATTAAAATCGGGATAATAATCTGCGACCGTTATCGCAGTTGTGCCGGGGGGAAATGCTTCAGGTCGGTCCAAAACAGGGAGGGGGCATTCTCTATTTATAAAAATAAGGAAGTGGAAGTGGCTGCTTTTACGAGCTGTGGAGGTTGCCCCGGTGGAAACATCGAATATGCCCCGGAGGAGATGAAAAAAAACGGGGTCACGCATATCCATTTTGCTACCGGCTTTCTCGTAGGTTATCCCCCATGTCCCTATATGGATTACTTTAAACGGTTCATTACCGAAAAATATGGGATGAAGGTTATTTTTGGCACTCATCCTATACCACAGAAGTACTATATATCACACATGAATATCGGGACTTGGGAGACGACCATTTTAAAGGAGATTATTCAACTTTCGTTAACCGATCAAGAAACAAGGCTTAAATATGATTAATAATAGACCATGAGAAGTAAGTATAAATAAAATATAAAACCAAACTAATATGAGTGAGCTATTTGAAAAGATCCCCATGGAAGGGGTTAAGAATATTATTGTCATTGCATCCGGTAAAGGTGGTGTTGGCAAATCAACTGTTGCAGCCAACCTTGCCATTGCTTTTGCCAGAAATGGGCTGAAGGTTGCCCTGGTTGATGCAGATATATATGGCCCTTCTATTCCAAAGATGTTCGGATTGGAAAATGAAAGGCCTGATGTAACCGCTATCGGAGATAAAGAGATGATGTTCCCGATAGAGAAATTTGGTGTGAAGATCATGTCGATTGGATTTTTCGTCGCGCCAAACCAGTCATTGATCTGGCGTGGACCGATGGCTGCAAATGCCATGACACAGTTATTTGAAAACACCCAATGGGGAGATATTGATTATATGTTCGTAGATTTTCCTCCCGGCACCGGTGATATTCAACTTACTACAGTACAAAAACTCAACCTCACAGGTGCAGTTATCGTGACAACTCCCCAGGGGATAGCCCTGAATGATGTCCGCAAAGCCGCATCTATGTTCGACAACCCGGATATTAAGGTTCCAATCCTGGGTGTTATTGAAAACATGTCATGGTTTACTCCTGGGAAACATTCCGATGAAAAGTATTTCATTTTCGGCAAAGGGGGCGGCCAAAAAATCGCATCTGAATATAAGACTAAATTACTCGGGCAAGTGCCTCTCGTTATGGAAGTAGGCGAAGCCGCAGAGCACGGCAAAAGCGTTTTCAACCAAAGCAATAAAGAGGTTGTATCTGTGTTTGAAAGTATTGCTGTGAAATTAATTGGTTGACCTGAAAGTTTATCCTTTTTTAAAGCGGGTTTTTATGAACTATCTTTGCTGAAAACAGGATAATTTAACCTTTAATCGTATGGGGCAACCTTCAACTCATCATCATAATCCTTCAGGGAGATTGTTGCTTTCGGTTGTATTGAATGCAATGATCACCCTGATAGAGATCGCGGGGGGTATTTTATCCAACAGCCTGGCTCTGATTTCCGATGCTATTCACAACTTAAGCGACACCCTGGCTCTGACACTGGCCTGGATTGCCAACAAAGTGGGGGAACGAAAACCTGACGCCCGACGGACTTTCGGATACAAGCGCTTTGAAATACTTACCGCTTTTATAAACGCATCGGCGCTTTCTGCCATTTCTATCTACCTGATCTATGAGGCTGTCATTCGGTTTTTGCATCCTGAACCGGTGAGATCCGGGCTGATGATTATCATTGCGTTCACAGGACTGATTGCCAACCTGGTCTCCATGCTTTTCCTGCACCGTGACTCTGGCGACAGGCTCAATGTCAAGGCCGTCTACCTGCATTTACTTGGCGATACGCTTTCATCTTCAGCCGTTATTGTTGGAGCTATCGTAATATTTTTCTTCAACGTCCTTTGGATTGATCCGGCCCTGACCTTTGTAATCAGCGTCGTGATCATTGTTCAGGCTTACCGTATCCTTCGTCAGTCTGTCGATATCCTGATGCAGAGTACCCCTGCTTGGAAAAACCAGTCTAATTGACCAGTCGTCGCCGATGTAAATTGACCACCCTTCGCCGGAAGGATTATCCGGTGTCCGCCGGAGCAAATTGACCACCCTACGCCGGTCCAAATTGACCACCCTTAAACGAAGATCTTTTT
>CAISRB010000029.1 GCA_903887775.1 uncultured Bacteroidales bacterium | reverse complement strand
CGAAGATCTATGCGTCGGAGTATAGCCTCTATCTGCCTGATAAAAAATTGCTCCAACAAAAATTGGCTGAGTGGATGGCTGAATTCGAAGATAAGCTGGAAGGGTAGAGCAAATCAGTCGGTTATAAACAACCGCGAACCTAAATTTTACAGTCCCCGCTACCGTCCCCGTGAAATGCAAAAAGCGCCGTAAAAACAATGCTCACAGCGCTTTAACTTTGCTTTTTTGTGCCCGGAACAGGACTCGAACCTGCACATCCTGGGGACACTAGTCCCTGAAACTAGCGCGTCTACCAATTCCGCCATCCGGGCAATGATCTGATCATTTAAAGAACAATAAAAAACGGCTGAAAATCAGCCTTATCTGGTGCCCAGGACAAGACTCGAACTTGCACATCCTAAGGACACTACCCCCTCAAAGTAGCGTGTCTACCAATTTCACCACCTGGGCCTGTCGATTTTATCAAACAGGGCGCAAAGGTATAAAAAAAAATTACGATTTACGGTTTACGATTTACGATTTATTAAAAAAGGACTGCGGATGAGGTTAATGGGCAAGAAGCGAAACACCGAATGCAACAAGGATCCCCAGGCAAACCGTCAGAAATTTCTGAATATTGTATCTATGATGTTCTTCTGTTTCGAAGAGAATTGAAGTTGAAACATGTAAAAATATCCCGATCACAACAGCCATGCTGTATGTAAAGAAAAGATCCAGGGAAGCCGCAATGTTGTTTTCAATCTCCATTCCGGCCAATGAACCCAGTGGCGTCATCAGGGCGAAGATACCCAGGTAGATGAAGGCTTTCGTTTTTTTACAGCCATAATGTAAAAAAAGGCCCATAAGGGTTAAGGAGATCGGGATATTATGAATGACAATTCCGAGGACCAGGGAGTGCTGTACCTCCTTTGCAAAGCGGCTTACCAATGGCATTCCTTCGAGGAATGCATGAATGCATAAGCCAATAAGAAGCAGCCAGGGTGCCGCCTTTTCCCCTTCCTCATGCACATGTTTATGGCCGTGTTCCGCACCTCCGGTGATCAGCTCGAGTACCAACTGAATAAGAAAACCCAGGAGGACGAACAAACCGGCCAGCCGGGCATTTTTTGAAAAAACTTCAGGGACCAATATAAGAAAGCTTATCCCGATCAGGAAAGCGCCCGAAAAAGCGAGTAAAAGCTTCAGAAGTTTCTGATCATCGCTGCGGATAAGAAACACCAGTGAACCACTCGCGAGAACGGTGGCGATAAGGACTAGGTATATCACTATATTCATTTGTTAAGCAATAATAATCAAAAAGCGAAAAGCGAGTAGCGAAATAGTGAAATTTCGCTATTTCATTTTTCGCTTTTCGCTTTTTAATTTATTCCACATCTATGATCCTGTATTTCGTGCTCATGGGCACCCCTTTGAAATTTTCGAGGAAGGGTTCCGAAATATTTTTCAGGCAGCCCGTATTTTCAGCAAGCCCATGGGATTTAAGATCATTACGCACTTTATTAAGGAACTTCTCACTGATCACGATCCGGTTTTCAAGACATTTGGTCATGAGGCGGGCCGTCAGGTCTATATCTGAACCATAATAATCGTTTGCCCCTTCGAAATATGTGATGTTGTATACTTCCGTACAATAATGAATTGCGACTTTGCAGGCCAGGAAAGTATCCTCAACCGGATAATGCCGGATATTGTAGAGGGTTGCATATATCTCTTCAAGCAACATGTAGTAAGAATTGATAGCTGGCTTTGTTTTCAGAACATCATCCGGGATGAACAACATGATCTCGTCTCCGATACCTTTGACGATATATTCCGGAAAATCATTCAGAAGAGAAAGGAAATTAAAGGTATTATTGAGTTTCCTGCCCCAGTCGGTAAGCCCGCCAAGATATTTCATATCCGTCGAGCGGTTTATATCCATAAAGAAACATGTTCCCGGGCATTTAGGAATAGAAGAGAGATAACGGATCATCTCCTCCGAGTTAGGATCTTTAAAATGGATAAAAAAAGCCATCAGAATACCCTGAGTGCATCTTCCTCATTAGGGTAAATTTCAAAAATGGTTGTAAATCCGGATATTTCAAATATCTCGCGAATGTTCTCCTGAAGACTGCAGAGTGCGAATTTACCCTTCGCCATGGTTATTCTTTTCAGAGCCATCAGCAATATCCTAAGGCCGGAGCTGCTCACATAATCCATCTGCGAACAATTAATCAGAATCCTGTTTGTATTCTGATCAAGGAGTTCCATAAGCCGCTTTTCCAGTATGCTGTAGTTGATTGTATCCAATCTTCCGTTGATGCCAATGATCAGGCATTTCTCAGTATTCTTCTCGATCAATTCCATATTAAAATTGTTGGTTAATAATTTCGGATTAAAAGTACAATATTTTTCCCATTCAGCCGCTCATAGCGGATATCATTTACCAGTTGTTTTACAAAGTGAATGCCCAGGCCGCCAATGGGGCGCTCCTCAATGGGATGATTCACGTTCTCACTGGTATCTTTTTCAAGGAGATTGAATTCTTTTCCGTCATCTTCAAGGACAACCTGGACAGAGCCTGCCCGGGGTCGGCTGAATGTAACAGTGATCTCATGATCGCGTCCGTCGTCAAAAGCATAGAAAACGACATTTGTAAAAAGCTCTTCAAGAATCAGGTTAAGCTCCATGCAAACTTTCGGGGGGATTTCCCATTCATCGGCAATTTGCTCCAGTGTAGCTACCAAACGGTTCAGTTCTCCCAATTGATTAAGTAAACGGATCTGCTTCATGAATATGGCTTTATTATCCTGTACGGGCTTTTGTTTTGACTTCAATATCAGCAGGGTTATGTCATCGGCCTGATCAACCCCTTTCATAAAATCAAGAACGTCAGTTTCAAGCCTGCGAATCAGATCCGAGGGGGTAAATTCATGATTTTGCCTGACTATTTCCAGCATCAATTTTTCCCCGTAAAAACTTTTATCACTTTTTATGGCTTCGGTTACTCCATCGGTGTATAATAAAAGGGCGTCACCCGGAGAAAAGAGGACGGTTCCCGACGAGTAAGTGGCATGTTCAAAAACACCGAGGGGGATACCATGTACTTCCCTGAGTTTTTCTGTTTTTCCTGTTGGTTTGATCAGGAAAGGCGGGTTGTGACCGGCATTGCAGTATGTCATGCTGCCGTTCTTCAGGTCAACGATCCCCGCAATAAAGGTCACAAACATCTGATTCGGGTTTTCCCTGCATATCTCTTTATTGATTTCATAAACACTCTGGTTCAATGGTACCCGCAAAGAAACCCTCGAGCGGAACAAAGTCCGGGTGCTTACCATAAACAGTGAAGCCGGGACTCCTTTCCCTGAAACATCACCAATGGCTATGAAAAGATGGTCGTTGTCAAGAAAATAAAAATCATATAAGTCGCCGCCTACCGCCCGGGCAGGATCGAGAAGGGCCGCCAGGTCCCAGTCATCCCTGACGGGAAACGTTTTCGGAAGAAGTCCCATCTGAATATCATGGGCCACGCTCAGCTCACCTTCCATTTTTTCACGGGCAGCAGTGGCTTCCTGAAGGTTGCTGATATAATGTACCAGTTCTTCCTTCATCAGGGAAAAAGCATTGGTAAGCTGGGATATTTCATCCTTTGAACGGTAAACAGGCAAAGCTGTCCCGAAATCTCCCTGCCCTATCCGGCGGGTCGCCTCCACGAGCCGGCTTATAGGCCTGATGAATTTCCTCGTGATCAGGATCGTAATTATGATCATCGCAACAAGGCTGATCAGGAAAATGGCGGTGAGCTTCCTGAAAAAATCATACAAGCCCCCGTACAGCTCCCTCGTGGGAAATGTGATGGCAAATATCCAATTAGTATGGGGAACAGGGGCAGAATAAATCAGGCTTGGCACCTTCACATGTTCCAGATCCGTTATTTTAACAAACATCCTTTCTCCCCTCAGCATCTTGTCGATAACCGAATCGGCGGCCCGGCCTTCTTTCCGGAGGATCAGCTTGCGTATATCCGTATTCACATATTTTTCACCGAGGGGAGTGATCAGTTTGCCGTTGCGCGACAACAGGTAACTGAATCCTGTTTGGGAGACTCTTGCCGATTTCAGGATATGCTGGAATGTTTGCAGTGAGATATCCATCGTAATCACACCCGCAAAAACACGTTTATGGTTTATCCAATGGTAAAAAGGGACGGAGTAAGTACACATCAGGGTATCCCCCCCGCCTTTGTCATAATATGGTTCAGACCAGACCGCTTTATCAAGTATTTTGGGAATACGGTACCAGTCCTTGTTCAGATAATCGTATTCAGGAGAAGAAAGATCCCTTTCAATAATCGCATTGCGGGTTTCAAATACATACGAGCAATGCCTGTAGTGCTTTTTATCGAACATATAGGGTTCAAAAGCGATGGCGCTGCCGAAAACCACAGTGTCGTCCAGAACAAACTCCTTTGCCAGATCCCTGATCATATTATAATCAGGTTTATCGCTTTCAAGTGCAGAAGAAAGTGTGTATGGGACCTGCTCTACAGGTTTTATTACGTTGCTGATCCTTGAAATGGTGAGGTCGGTGATATTGGAAGCCCGCTGAAACGCATCTTCGTCAAGGATAGCCCGGGTATACGTAAAGGTATAATAAAAAGCTATGCTGAAGACAAAAAGAAATGCCAGTATAAAGAACCGGGTGTAACGTATGGCAAGGCCTCCGCTCCTGAGAAGCCTCATGCCGGTCTTTTGGGGGAGGGCATCGTTCTTTTCATTCTCCATTGGTGGTAATGTGAGGTTAACCCGGATCAGATGATATTACTGATTCAGCCTTTACAAAAGTAAAAGTAAAAAAATAATACATTTGCAGGTATAAAATATTTATGATGAAAAACTCACTCAACCAGCTGACACCCGAAAGGCTGTGGTTTTATTTTTCAGAGATCTGCAAAGTACCGCGCCCTTCAAAGAAAGAAGAGAAAATAGCTTCCTGGCTTATCGCTTTTGCTGAAAAGCAAAAACTTGACTGGTTCAAGGACGAATGTGGAAACATACTGATCCGTAAAAGCGCTTCTCCGGGCTACGAAAAACACAAAACAATTATCCTCCAGTCACACATGGACATGGTTTGCGAGAAGAACTCAGATACCAGGCATGATTTTGACAAAGATCCCATCATTCCCCGAATTGAAGGTGACTGGGTCAAGGCAACAGGTACGACTTTAGGCGCTGATGACGGGATCGGGATTGCCGTTCAGCTTGCTATACTCGAGGCTGATAATATTGTCCACGGCCCAATTGAAGCATTGTTTACCATTGATGAAGAGACCGGGCTTACAGGCGCTTTCGGAATAAAGCCGGATTTACTGAAAGGCAGGGTGCTGATCAATCTGGATTCGGAAGACGAAGGGCAGTTGTTTATTGGTTGTGCAGGAGGTAAAGATACCGTAGCCAGGCTTCCCCTCATTTTCGAAAAAGCGCCTGCAGGATGGCCTTCATACGAAGTGAGGATCTCAGGTCTGAAGGGTGGGCATTCGGGCGATGATATTAATAAGGGCCTGGGCAACGCAACCAAACTGTTGAATCGTTTTCTCTGGAATGCAGATAAGGATTTCGGTATCAGAATCGCTTCTTTAGATGCAGGCAACCTCAGGAACGCCATTGCCAGGGAAGGCTTTGCAGCGATAGTGTTGCCGCCGGCGAAAGCCAACGCTTTTGAAACTGCTGCTGAAGTCTTTCAGAACGACCTGGCCGGAGAACTTCATGTTACCGAACCCGGTCTGAAATTTTCCGTTTCCATTACAACTGCACCATCTGCAGTCTGGATAAAAGATTTACAGACTTCCGTACTAAATGCTTTATATGCCTGTCCTCACGGTGTGCTCGCCATGTCGCGTGAAATAACCGATTTTGTGGAAACTTCCACGAACCTGGCTTCGGTAAAAGAAAAAGACGGGAAGGTAATTATGACAACCAGCCAGCGCAGCTCTGTGGAGTCCTCAAAAAAAGATGCAGCCGACATGGTAGGCAGCGTGTTCAGGCTTGCGGGGGCAGAAGTCGAGCATTCGGCCGGTTATCCGGGATGGAAGCCTGATCCGGATTCGGAAATCCTCAGGCTTACAGTAAAGTCTTACAAGAAGCTTTTCGGTACCCAGCCTGAGGTGCTGGCAATTCATGCCGGTCTTGAATGCGGGCTGATTGGTGCGATTTACCCGGGGATGGACATGGTCTCATTTGGTCCGACCATTAAAGGAGCACATTCTCCCGATGAGAGGCTTAACATTCCTTCAGTAAACAAATTCTGGGATCTTACGCTGGAGATACTTAAGGAGATTTAGTTCGGCGTTAAAGCGTTGTGCGTTATTGCGTTCTGCGTTAGAGCGTTGTGCGTTCTGCGTTATTGCGTTAAGCGTTCGGCGTTAAAAAATCGTAATTTGTAATTATTCGCACCAATTGTTTATTTCAATTGTGTGCTCATTTACTCATAAAATTATTAATTTTCTTCGGGTATTCGTGATTGCTTCGCAATTCAGCAAAGCTGAACGTAATTCGTAAATTCTTACAACCCCACTCCTACTCCCAGGCGGAAAACAGGGTTTGAATAAGGTGAGTAATAGGTATCGTTCAGGTTAAACAGAATGAGTATATCCATGAATACTCTGCCGCCGATGGGTTGTGAATACCCGGCGCCAATCAGGACGCTGTTATATGAGATCGTTGTTTGGCCAGGGGCAAGCCTGTTATTGTATGGATCGTAGATATAACCATTGTACGGGTCGGGGTGGAAAGGCTGAATATAGGCCATGTATTCGTATTCGGCATGAGCAAAGATGTTACCCAGCCAGCTGCTGAAAAGGCTTCTCAGGTAATATCTTAGGTAAATCCGGCCTCCGTATACATTCGAAGCGAAATCAAGATATTGTTTATTGACATTATCCCAGTAATAATCCCTGTATTTGAAATACTGGTATGTGAAACCCAGGCCGACATAGAGCTGGTCAAAAGTACGCACCCGGACTTCAGGTGAGATCATGATACCGGTTACAGTTCCGAACTGGAAGCCAACGTTTCCCCCAACAGAGACCCTTCTCCAGAAGTTATCTTTCGGAATAACCGGTTTGGTGGGATGAAATATATTAAGTGAATCCTGGGCCAGGGTGTTGTAGCTTGCAACAAACAATAAAAGAGTTATTGAAAAAATGAATGATACTTGTTTCATACGATGAAAACTATGAATGGCAATATCTCAGATGTTGGAAAATGTAACCTTTTTGTTGTGATATCAGTACAAAGGTACAACAGAAACGGAAAAACCAGGGTGGAATTGTTTCTATATCTATAATGTATACAGAAATAATTGAAAAAAAGTACAAACTTTCTTTTTTGTATCAAAAAATACTGTAATTTTGCACTCCGATTTCGACGTTCTTTTATCAAAGCTGTAATTGAAGCAACGCAAGCCCAGGAATAACAGGGGTTTTAGGATAGTGAAAAACTTTTTCCCATTTTATTAAAAAAAAGTTTGGATGTATTGAAAAAGGTTGTACTTTTGCAGTCCGTTTTTGAACGTAGTACCCGAAAGGGGACGAAATAGAAAAGTTCTTTGAAAGTTTGAAGTAAGAAAGTAGCAAATATCCCAGAGATATAGCAACTCTAAGTTTCTATCAATTTCTTTGGTAATGGTTAACCTGAGGCATTAAATTTTCCTTATACAATGGAGAGTTTGATCCTGGCTCAGGATTAACGCTAGCGGCAGGCCTAATACATGCAAGTCGAACGGTAACAGGTCCAGCAATGGATGCTG
>CAISRB010000028.1 GCA_903887775.1 uncultured Bacteroidales bacterium | reverse complement strand
TGTACTCCGCATCTTGCGAGGCTCTCTCATTGACAGAACGCCTATCGGAAAACTGTTCGAAAAACAGGTCGACGAAGGAGCTGAAATATGTGAAGAGTCCGGATTTCAACTTAGCTTTAATTTTTAGTAGACACTAGTGAAGTGGAAAACCTAATCATTTTTTTCATAACAATTTTTATTTGAATCTGAAAATGAATATCAGCTTAATTACTTGATCACTATTATTTTATTGATTTTTATAATGTTTCCTCCCTTTAAAGTTTAATTCAGGAAGAACTGCAAAGCAATCTGCTTAAGGGAATAGCTTCGAACTTCCACTATACTGGTCTTTTGGAACAGGTTATATTCTGGTAAAGGTGGGTGCTTTAAAATCAGCATAAATAAAATGCCCAGACCAGAGAGTTTCTTTTTCATGGTTTGTTTTAATGAAACCAAAGATACGCCATAATCAGCATTGAGACCGCCTTCAAATTAAACTCAGCAACATCGATGATACACTCTTCCCTACCGGAAAAAACCCTCTCCCTGTCCAGCCTTCGCCAAAACAGCATGATAATCTCAATTTGTTGATTGTTAATAAATTAATGTGGTTAACGAGAACCGGCGGAAGGTGGTCAGATGATTCGTTTTATCCAAACCGGGTACACACCTTGGGAAAGCCGGTTACAGGCATTTGAAACAAAATGACATAAACTAACAATAAGAAATGTTAATATTGTCCTTTAAAACAGACTAGATGACCACTCAAAACAAAACCTGGATTTATCCATTAATCGCATCAGTACTAGTATCAACTTTTTGCTTAGGTTGCAGGAAAATTACTCCACCCCAACCAGTTGCTATTGCTACAGATTATTCACAAGCTGCACATTGGTTGGCTTTACCTGCACCGGTCATGGCAGTTGACGTTTTTTATCTTTATCCGACTTGCTGGGAAAAGGTTGATTCAACAGATCCAAATATATGTAATATTGACAACCCTTCCATGCTGGCAGGCGCTCTCCCGGCATTTGAACGCCAGGCAACAGCGTTTGAGACTTTTGCAAATGTTTTCGCGCCTTATTACCGTCAGGCAGATGCCAATTATACTTTAAGTTTGCCGGAAGATCAGCGGGAAAAAGTCATAGGCGGCATCCCAACATCTGATGCCGTTGCCGCTTTTATATACTATATTCAGCATTACAATAATGGTCGCCCGTTCATCTTAGCCGGTCATTCACAGGGATCAAATGTTCTGATCCATTTGCTTTCGGGATACCTGAAAGACAATCCCGGTATTTATCAGCGAATGATTGCAGCCTACGTTATTGGTTACCCTGTCACTTCAGCTTATCTGGCCGGTAATCCGCATTTAAAATTTGCAGATGGACCCAATGACATCGGTGTAATTATCTCCTATAATACCCAGGCTCCCAGTGTCATCCCGCCTCACAATCCGGTCGTATCAAATTTGGTGGGCCTGGTTATCAATCCGATCACCTGGACAAGAGCCGAGTCAGAAGCAACAACTGCTGAGGGATTGGGCTCCATCATGCCCGATTCGATAACATTAAAATTTCTTCCGGTTCCACAATATGCTGATGCCAGAGTCGATATAAAAAAAGGTGTGTTGATCTGCACCAGCGCCGACTCAAATGATCTTTATAAGTACACAAAATCTTTTGGGAAGGGAGTTTATCATTCTTTTGATTATCCTTTTTACTTTTTCAATATCCGGGCGAATGCCCAGAGCAGGGCCAACAAATTTCTGGGCAAATAAGTAGTTGGGATTTATGATACCCTAACAAAACGGATCATATGTTTCAAAAAGATCATAAAAAATTTTAACATGTCATGAAGAAAATTATTTTTTTTTCACTCTGCCTTTTTGCTTCCTTTTTCAGCTTTGGAAACGTAAAGGTGTCCGCAATATTTAATGACCATATGGTGTTGCAGCGCAACAAAACTATTCCTGTATGGGGCTGGGCCGATCCCAACGAAAATGTCATTGTGGAATTCAACCGGCAGTCAAAATCAGTAAAAGCTGACAGCAGCGGGAAATGGATACTGCGTTTAGATCCCGAAAAGGAAGGCGGTCCCTTTAACTTAATTATCAGGGCCGGGAACATACTTACTTTCCGTGATGTAATGGTTGGGGAGGTCTGGATCTGCAGCGGGCAATCCAACATGGAATTCATGGTAAAATCTGTCACGGATGCAGTAACTGAAATAGCAGGAGCCAACTACCCGCAGATCCGGCATTTTAATGTTCCCAAAGATATCAGCGCTTTTCCAAAAGATGAGTTAAAGGAAGGCCATTGGGATGTTTGCAGTCCTGAAACCGTTGGTGATTTTACTGCCGTCGGGTATTTTTTTGCCAGGGAGATCTTTAATAAAATCAAAATACCCATCGGACTCATCAATGCAACATGGGGCGGCACGGTGGTTGAGACCTGGACCAGCAAAAATGCATTGGAACACAGCGACGATTTTAAAGATATCATAGCGGCGATATCTTCCTTTAACCAGGGTTCATTGCTTGAAGCAAAGAAAAAGGCATCGGAGAAGGATTTATCCCTATTGACGAAAAAGATCGAATCATTGCAGGGAAGCGTCAATAACTTAAATGATGTTGATCAATGGATGAACGCAGATTATAATGACAGCAACTGGCCACATATGAAATTGCCGGGCCTGTGGGAAAATCAGGTAGAAGGGCTGAAAAACCTCGACGGCTCAGTCTGGTTCCGGAAAGATTTTACCCTGGGAAGAGAGGAAGAAGGTCAACCTGCTAAAATACACCTTGCGATGATCGATGATAATGACTTTACCTATATTAATGGGGTCCTGGTCGGCTCTACTTTTGTATGGAACAAACAAAGGATCTACGAGGTACCTGGAAAAGTTTTAAAAAGCGGGAAAAATGTAGTGGCAATCAGGGCGATAGATGGCGGTGGCGGTGGCGGGATCTATGGAAATCCTGCCGACATGAAAATCATCGTAAACCGGAAACAGATTTCGCTTGCCGGTGAGTGGTCATTCAAAGTGGATTCAATGTCAATGAAAATTCAGAGTGTTGAGCCGAATGATTTTCCTTGTTTGTTGTACAATGCGATGATAAACCCGGTCATTCCTTATGCGATGCAGGGAGTCATCTGGTACCAGGGTGAATCCAATGCTGCGCGGGCCTTTCAATACCGCAAGGCATTTCCGATGTTGATAAAAGACTGGCGTGATCACTGGGCAAACGGGGATTTTCCTTTTTATTTTGTGCAGCTGTCAAGCTTTAATGAGAATCATGGCAACAGCAAAAAAGGAAGTACCTGGGCTGAGCTCAGGGAAGCAGAGCTTATGACCTTATCGCTGCCAAATACCGGTATGGCTGTGACTACCGATATCGGAGATTCAGCCGATATTCATCCGCGTAACAAGCAGGATGTTGGTAAACGCCTTGCAGCTGCGGCATTAAAGAATGTCTACGGGGAAAATATCATTTGCTGCAGCCCGCTCTACAAATCGATGGAGGTGAGATGGAACAGAATAATCTTATCCTTTTACAATACAGGCAGCGGCCTGATGGCAAAAGACAAATACGGTTACCTGAAAGGGTTTGAGATAGCCGGTGCTGACAGCATATTCCATTTTGCGAAAGCATTCATTGAAGGAGATGAGGTAATTGTATTCAGTGATTTAGTGAATGAGCCTGTGGCAGTAAGATATGGCTGGGCCGACGACGCAGGTGAAGGTAATCTGTACAACAAAGACGGGTACCCCGCAAGTCCCTTCAGGACGGACCATTGGAAAGGGATAACGGAAGAAGAAAAATACACCGTCAACCTTTGAAGATAACCCTGCAGGGCATTAATAATATGCCAGCTGCCGGGCTAATTCGTCTTTCTGCTTATTCCTTCAATATATTTCATAAACTTTTCTCCATCCTGAGAAGTCAGTTGATTTTTTTTATGATCAGCTTATCGATCCGGTTCCCGTCAAGGTCCACGACTTCGATCTCATACCCCATGTAGACAAACTTCTCCCCGGGCGCCGGAATGTGTTTCATCGCGTTTGTGACAAGGCCGGCCACAGTGTTGAATTTCACCTTCTTGTCGAAGCCTTCAAGGCCGAATTTATAGGCAAACTCGGTGAAGGGCATCTGTCCGTCGACCAGCCAGCTCCCGTCCTCCCTCTGGTGGATCTGGGGCTTCTCTGAGCCACCCTTGTGGATATCCCCCACAATAGCTTCCAGTATGTCGTTAAGGACTACCATGCCCACAATGGACCCGTATTCATCGACAACTAATCCGTAGTGTACGTTCTTCTCCTTGAACAACTCAAGAGTTTCATAGGTCGTAAGAGATTCCAGGATCAACTGCGCAGGGATAATGTAATCCTTAAGCACCAGTGTTTCATTGAGATTAAACCCAAGTAATAGTTTCTTGAGAGAGACAACCCCAAGCAGATTATTCAGGTTATGGCTGCATACAGGGTATACTGAATGTAGTCCCGGCTGAATCTTTTTCCATAAGTCAGCGCTGCTTTCATTGATGTCCAGCCAGGTCACTTCTGAATAATGGGTCATCAGGGAGGCAATCTTCTGGTCCCCGAGATGGAAAACCCTGTCGACGATATGCTGCTCCATTTTCTGTACTTCACCTCCCATGGTCGCTTCCAGAACCAGGGCACGGATCTCTTCTTCAGTAACTTTATTTTCGGCGGATGGCTTTATCCTGAAAACCCTGAGGATCATGTCGCTGAGCCTGGTCAGCAGCCAGGTGATCGGGATGAGGATCTTCGATAGGACCACTGCCGGAGGGACCATCACTTTCGAAACGCTTTCAGGATTCATCAGGCCGATACGTTTAGGGACAAGCTCACCGATAAGCATTGCAACGAGGGTCACAATGATCACAACAATGGTAAGTGCAAGGGTGCTTGCGGTAGATTCTGCCATCCCCGCGGAGGCCAGGAGTGCAGCCATTCCTTCCGATATCTTTGCACCGCTGAAAACACCGGTGAGGATACCAATAAGGGTTACTGCAATCTGGACGGTCGAAAGGACCCCTGCCGGCTTGCTTATTTGATCCAATGCAGCCTTCGCACCCTTATGCCCGGCCCTGGCATCCAACTCCAGCTTGCTCCTCCTCGAGGAGACCAGCGCAATCTCGGTCATAACGAAAAGTCCGTTAACCAGGAAGAGGCAAAACAAGATGATAATTTCTGTAATCATATAGTATTATTTAGTGGTGGATTAATAGTAATATCCCGCCTTGGAACAGGAATTTTTATATTGTTGTCTTTCAGGATTTTAAATACGCCAAACAGTACTTCGCTCTTGATGCTTCGACCCTGGCTGTAGTCGGATATCCAGAAAAGCAGTTCAAAATCCATAGCAAATTGCCCCACACCCAGAAAGTAGACCACTGGTTCGGGTTGCTGCAATATCATTGGATGTTTCCGCAGTATCTCCATGACAAGGCCCTGGACGAAATGCGGATCCGAATCATAAGCTACGCCTAAGGGTACCTCCATCCTGCGTGTCTTATCTGAAAGTGTCCAGTTGATCACCTCTTTCGAGATCAGCTGCCCGTTGGGAACAATAACTTCCGCCCCGTCGAAGGTGCGAATGTTGCTGGCGCGAAGATCAATTGATTTTACGTTGCCAATGAGCGGGCCAACCTGCACTGTATCACCAAGCTGGATAGGCCTCTCAAAAAGAAGGATCAGTCCGGAGACTATATTGTTGAAAATGGTCTGAAGGCCAAATCCTATACCCACGCTGAAAGCCCCAAGGATGATGGTCACTTTGTCCATCGGGATACCTGTTGCATAAAATGCAAGGAAAAAACCGGTTATGACCAGGACATATTTCAACCCCATCGATATCGTGTGGGGCATGCCCTTTGATAAGGATAAGCGGTTGAGCACATCCTTTTCGAGGAGCACCTGCAGGAACCTGGCTAAAAAAAACGAAACAAAAATGACTGTAAAAAAGAGCAAAACACCGTCAAGGGAAAAACTGGCATCCCCAACCGTGAATTTATATGTGATGACTGAAACGATGAGGTCATAAACAATGGCCCTTAAATGAAATGCATTGAGAAAAATTGCTAACCAATAAAAAATTGCCAGGGTGTTCAGGATCAGGATCAACCTTTGCTTTAACATCTCACCATAAAGCCTGATGGAATTAACTTTGCGGCCCCTGCGTGAATCAATTACCGATGCAACAAGGCCGTTTGCCATAATTGCCGCAACAATGAGGATCACGACGCTGATAATATTGATGAACACGGCATTGATAGTTATTGAAGTCAGGATCAGCCTGCCGGTCAGGTTGGCGATAAGCCCTGTTAATGCCAGCGCAAGATGAAAAACAACAAAGATATAGACCAGGTATTTTACGTAAGTTTTGATTGTGATTTTCCTGAAATTTATCAATAACATGAACAGGAGGGCGATTTCAGCAACTGAGATTAATAAATACATCAAACGTGACAGGAATGCGTCGGAAGAGGCCAGGATAAGAAATAAGTAAAGAACAAGGATGATAATGAAGGAATACAGGTAAATATGATGTTTACGCTTCAGAATCCGCTTAAGCAGGCTGATTGCAGGATAAGCAAAAAGATAGGCTACAAGCTCACGGAAAATCCCGGGGCGGGCCGGAAATATGAATTCAACCGAAATAAGGCTCAGTATCAAAGCTGCCATCAGGGGTTGTGAAAGAAGGATCATCAACTTCTCTTTATAAAACCTTCCGTAGCCATCGAGATTTATATGCGTCCTTTTTTTAAGCAGGTAAAAAAACCATAACAGGACTGAAAAAAGCAGGAAAACAATAATGACTGATCCCTTGTGAGTTCCTGTGTAAATAACCAGTTCCTTTATTCTCAGTTCTTTGAAGGTTTTAAGGGAATTCGCGAAAGCCGAAATGTAACTCCGCCTGAAATCAAGGCTGAAAAAGGGAGGATGGTCAACTTTTAATGAATTCAATTCTTTACGGTTGATCAGGGATATGGTTCTTTGAAGAGCAAAGTCGATCTTGATTCCCAGTAAAATATTCTTTTCCATAATACCTATAATGGTATTGGTCTTCCTGAGAAGAAAGTTCAGGGAGGAATCAATGAAAACGATCGTAGATGTCAGGTTTGCAGGAACAGGCCTGGCGGGCGAATCCTTAAGCAGCTGGTCCCTGGTATTTTTCCAGGTAACCGCTTCCTTGTTAAGCCAGGTGGTGATTTCATCAAGGGTCCTGATGATCTGGCTCAGCTGTTTCTCCTCTTCTGCATTCTGCGTATGCTCCTGCTCAAGCAAAACTTTCCTGTTTTCAATTGACATGATTTTGACTTCAGGGTCATTCTGGTCGAGCGGTTTTAAAATGTTGGTATCTATCCTTGCGCTGATAATTTCATTTCTTGCCCTGAGCATCCTGATTGTACCAGGAGGGGGCAGGGTCTGAAATGCATGCCTGGTTTTGTTCATCAGCTCAATGGATTTTAAAGGGATATCACTTACTTTAATAGTTTCAGGCAGTTGTTTCTTCTGTTCGGATTGCTTTATTGGGACCGATTGGCCATGTGATGAAAACTGCATGGCCAGCCCACAAAGACAAATAATTAATAGGAGGCGGATGTTTTTCATGAATTGCAATTTATTCTGGTACAAATATATGGTTGATCTGTGATAACTTTGATACCTTTTGGCAATCGGGCAAAGAAATAATTATGTAAGTTTGTTTGAATAAGGGACATCAACACTAAACGTTTAATGTAAACCTAAACCGAATAGACGATATGTGTACCCCGGCTGACAATTAAAAACAAATTATTGATATATGAAAACGCTTAAACTTAATTCCCTGTTGTTGATCATCTTGTGTTCTTTTCTTTTTTCAGCTACTGTATCTGCACAGTTTATTACGATCGCCCGGAAAATAAAATCGATGCATGCCGGTCCTACGGATGTTGCAACCGTGATTGTTGATGCAAAAACCTTCAAGGTCTACAAGGCTGTCACAGACACACTTACAACCAATCCTAAATTTAAGATAAGCCAGAGGGATAATACTAAACGTTTTGTGGAATTCATGAACGGACCTTACAAAGTTTCTATGCAGGTTGATTCACTTGCAAACGATCTTTCGCAGATCACAGTTTCCTCAGCTCATGCCGACGATGCAACAAAACAAACCACCGATATGGCTGTGGACGTCATTCTCGCTGTCTGCCAGAAACTTGGCATAAAATGCACCCTGGATAAAAAGTGAACTTCATGAGCAACTATTCAAAATTACTGATGTTTTTTGTAATTCTTTCAATAGCCGGATGCGGCCATAAAGAATCACAGATCACCAGCCTCGGAATGCTGAAAGGAGGGAAGACTTTTGCAGTTCCGACAGGAACCGCGGCCGACCAGTTTGTGCTTAAAAAATTTCCGGATGCAAAAATCGAATATTATAACAGCGTCCTGGACTGTGCCCTCGCAGTGAAGGACGGGAAGGCCGATGCGGTAGTGTATGATCTTCCGGTACTGAAAAACATTACCGCAAAAAATGAAGGCCTTGTCGTGCTTGATGAATTACTGTTTGATGATAAATACGGATTTGCAGTGAGGCTGCAGGACACTGAACTTAAATCAGCAATGGATGAAGTCCTCACCAGCATCAAAGCAGACGGAACTTATGAAAAAATGCAGAAACGCTGGTTCCCCGAAAAAGGAAACCCGGGCACTATGCCTGAAATTAAATTCAGCAATAAGAATGGGGTGCTGAGATTCGGTACTGCAGCCATTTCTGAACCCATGACATTTATCGACAGCAATAAAAACATTATAGGATTTGATATTGAATATGCATCTTACATCGCACAAAAATTAGGGAAACAGCTTGAAATTATCAACATGGAATTTGGCGCTATGTTGCCGGCCCTGATATCAGGCAAGGTCGACATGATAGGCGCCGGCCTGTCCATCACGGAGGAAAGGGCAAAGAAAGTCCTCTTCTCTCAAAGCTACTATCCAAGCGGTCTTGCCGCTGCAGTAAAGGATAACAGGAGCAAGGTTCCTGCCACGACCGGGTCCAGATTAAAATCCATCAGGGATCTTAAAAACAGGCGTATCGGTGTTTTGCTTGGAAGTGTTCACGATGCCTATGCTACGAAAGAGTTTCCCAATGCAACGATCTTCCAGTATCCCAATCTCTCCGATTTGCTGTTTGGTTTGAATTCTGATAAAGTGGATGTGGCGTTTTTTGACCAGACCTCGGTTAAAGATATTTTCAGTAAAAACCCCGGCCTTGGAATACTTGCCAAAAACGTTTTTACGGTTAACATCGCTGCCGGTTTTAACAAAGATAACGATGCATTGCGCAAACAGTTCAACGCTTTCCTCAAGAAGATCAGATCGGACGGTACGTATAAGGATATGGTCGTACGCTGGATGGATAATGGCCTGGAAGAAATGCCTGAGATTAAAAGCACGAACATTAATGGCCCGCTCAAAGTAGGTGTCGTAAGCGATCTGGGAATGCCATCAACCGTAATCAAAGATGGCCGTCTGATTGGTTTTGACATTGAACTGGCCCAGCGATTTGCAGCATACGGAGGTATGGAATTCATCCCGGTTGACCTTCCGTTCGGAAGCCTGCTTGCCTCGGTCTCGACCAAAAAGATAGATATCATCACGAGTTCTTTGATGATCACCGATGAACGGAAAAAACAGATTGATTTTTCTGATCCTTATTATGAATCGGGGGTAAGCATCATTGCAAAGAAAAAAAATATTGAAAATAAAATTACTCCCAGGTTTAGTGGTCCGGATGACCTGGCCGATAAAAAAATAGGGATCTTCATTGGCACGGTTATGGATGGCTTTATCTCAAAAAAATATCCGAAAGCCGAAATCCAGAGGTACGAATCCACGGCTGATCTTATCAACTCAGTTAAGAGCGGGAAAGTGGATGGCGCGATGATTGATGCAACAACAGCAAAAATGATCCTGAAACATAACCCTGAACTGGGCATACTGTCCGGTGAAATATTCAGCACGCCTCTGGGGGTGGGGTTTCATAAAGATAATGATGCACTTCGGAACCAGTTTAACGACTTTCTGAAAGCTGCAAGAAAAGATGGTACGTACGATACCATTTATAAACGTTGGTTCTCGGGTGATCCTGAAACAGCTGTCATGCCTCCTTGTAAAAATCCCGATAACGGAAAAAAACTGATAGTGGGTATATCTGTCGACGACCTGCCTTATGTAGCTATGATGAACGGCAAGTACGTAGGATTTGATATTGAGATGATACAGAAATTTGCAGAACGCTGCAATTACCGGCTTCAGATTGTAAGCTTGGAATTTCCTGCATTGGTGGCCGCCCTGGCTGCGGGAAAGGTTGAAATGGTCACCGACGGGATTTCCATCAGCGAAGAACGGAAAAAACAAATAGATTTCTCTGATCCGTATGGAGATATGAGTGCGGCCATCATTACAAACAAAAAGAATCTTGGTTCCGTTGATAGCCTTGAAACAGGCAGCGGTGAAATTTCTTTTTTTAAAACCATCTCAAACAGTTTCTACAACAATATTATCCTCGAAAAAAGGTATTTGGGCATTATTGACGGATTAAAGGTTACAATGCTGATTTCCATACTGGCAGCAATTTTCGGAACATTTATCGGTGGGCTGGTTTGCTATCTGAGGATGTCAAAAAGAAAGCTGTTTTCGCAATCAGCGAAGGTGTATATTTCGCTTTTGCGCGGCACCCCGGTCCTTGTGCTGCTGATGATCATTTATTATGTTGTATTCGCATCGGTAAACATTAATCCTGTTATTGTTGCAGTGATAGCGTTTGGCCTGAATTTCGGCGCTTATGTGTCGGAGATGTTCAGGACTTCGATCGAAAGCATCGATAGGGGGCAGAAGGAGGCCGCCATTGCAGGAGGTTTTTCGAAAATCCAGACGTTTTCTTACATCATTCTGCCTCAGGCTTTGCGCCATATCCTTCCCGTATATAAGGGAGAATTCATTTCCCTGATCAAGATGACTTCCATTGTCGGGTACATCGCTGTTCAGGATCTTACGAAGGCTAGTGATATTATCCGAAGCCGGACCTTCGATGCGTTTTTTCCGCTGATCATGGTAGCCGTATTGTATTTATGCGTAGCCTGGCTACTGACCTGGGCCCTGGGGTTGATCGAGATTTCAGTAGATCCTAAAAGAAAACGTATCAGGAAAACAGAGGAGGCAAAGCGATGATCAAAGTACGGAACCTTTCAAAACATTTCGGAGAACTGGTAGTTCTGAAAGACATCAGTATAGATATCAGTAAAGGAGAGGTCATCTCGGTGATCGGCCCTTCAGGAACGGGAAAAAGCACCCTGCTTCGCTGCCTTAACCTGCTTGAGGTCCCTACCGGCGGTAACATTTTTATTGATGATGTCCCGCTGCTTGATAAAAACACGAACGTTCCTAAACTCAGGCAGAAGATGGGAATGGTTTTTCAGTCCTTTAATTTGTATGCACATCTGCCGGTTCTGGAGAACCTGACAATAGGCCCGGTCAAGTTGCTCGGAAAGAAAAAGGCTGAAGCAAATGAAAAAGCTTTCGAACTTCTCAAGGTCGTTGGCCTGGCCGAAAAAGCATACAGCTTCCCCGACGAACTCTCGGGCGGACAGAAACAGAGGGTGGCCATAGCCCGTTGTATGGCTATGGAACCCGAGATCCTGCTTTTTGATGAGCCTACTTCGGCCCTAGATCCGACTATGGTCAGCGAGGTGCTGGCTGTGATAAGGCGACTTTCAAGGGAAGGCATGACGATGGTCATCGTGACCCATGAAATGGAATTTGCGAGGAATACATCAAGCAGAGTGTTTTATATGGATGAAGGCCTGATATACGAGGAAGGAACCCCTCAACAGATATTTGACAATCCCAGGAAAGAAAAAACAAAAGCCTTCATCAACAGGATCCGCAGCCTGAACTGCCATATATCAAGCAATGATTATGACCTGTATGCCATGCAGGGCGAAATGGAAACATTTTGTGAGAAACATATGCTAAGCAAAAGGGTCACAGGATACGTTTTGCATATTGCTGAAGAAGTGCTGGTCCTTCAGAAGGACTTTTCGGATATCAACCTGAACCTCTCCTATTCGGAAAAAGAAGGGGATGTGGAATTACGATGCGAAAGCGCCGGCCCACTTTTTAACCCGCTCAAAGATGAAACCCTGGAAGATGATATAGGGTTAAAACTTATCAAAGGCCGGTGCAAAAGCGTTGACCATGTCTATGAAGACGGGAAAAATATTCTTCTGCTCAGGATTAAGGGTGAATAGCAAAAAGATTTGCAACAAAACCCTGTCTGAATCCCCGCGAGCGCCAACCCCGTTGGTTGCGGTGGGGATTCTTCAATTATTCCCGAACAACGCCTCAGTCCATTGAAAAGTTATGAACATTTGTTTACTGTTCCTGGTAAAATTTTGTTCATAATATTTTCTTCTTTTTAAGCTCCATGAAACCTTCTTGTTTTATTTTAGTGCCGGATAATCTGACGCTATATGAAACTAAAAATTGAACAAATCAAAGTCAATCCTATTCACGACCAGATTTATTCTTCCAGCGATATTGAAGGATTACAGGAATCAATGAATAAGGATGGATCTCCGGACCCTATAATTGTTTCTCCTGACAGGACTATCATCCGGGGGCACCGGCGTTATCTTATGGCAAAATATCTTGGCTGGAAAGATATCGAAGTGACGGAAAAGAGTGTCGAAAAAGATGAGATGGAATACCTGAAATGGTCCAGGTCCATATAAAAGAAATCAATGATTTTTTTACTGACAATTTATTTATATTCCAATATCGGAGTGGCTTCCGAGATACGATCTTTCTCTTATCCGGTAAACAGGTCCCACATCATTCCCTTCATTAACAACTTCGTATTTCCTCTCAATATCCTCAACTCCGGTACATTTCCAGCCTTTAAGCCTGGATATCCAATCAGCATGGTCTATAATAACCCCGTTCAGATTTGACGGGCTCAGGTTAGTCCCGTTGAGGTTGGCCCCGCTGAGGTTGGCCCCGCTGAGGTCTGACTTGCTCAGGTTTGATTCACTCAAATTAGCGCCACTCAGGTTTGCTAAACTCAGGTTTGTCCCGCTAAGAATTGCCCCTCCGAGATCAGCCTTACTCAGGTTTGCCTCACTAAGGTTGGTCCTTACGAGGAGAGCCCACCCGATTTTTGTCCCACTCAGGTCCGCTTTACTCATATCTGATTCACTGAGAAATGCCTCACTCAGGTTTGCCCCGCTCAGGTTTGCCCCGCTCAGGTTTACCCCGCTCAGGTTTGCCCCGCTCAGGTTTGCCCCGCTCAGGTTCCCCCTGCACATTGATGCCCCGCTCAGGTTTGCCTTACTCAATGATGCTTTACTCAGGTTTACCTCATTCATGGTTGCTTCACTGAGGTTTGTCCTGATAAGTAGCGCCCAACCCATTTTTGCCCTGCTCAGATCTGATAAGCTAAGGTCTGCCTCACTGAGGTTTGTCCCTCTCAGGTTTGCCTCACTCAGGTTTGCACCGCTCAGGTTTGCCTTGCTCAGGGTTACCGCCCTCAGGTCTGCCTTGCTCAGGTTTGCCTTACTCAGGTTTGTCTTACTCAGGTTTGCCTCACTCAGGTATGCTTCATAAAGATTTGCTTCACTTAAGTTTGCCCCGTTCAGGTCTGTCTCACTCAGAATTGCCAGACTCAGGTTTGCCCCTCTCAGATAAGCCGCATTCAGGTTTGCCATACTCAGGTCGGCCTTACTCAGGTCAGCCCCTCTGAGATATGCCTCCCTCAGGTCTGCCTTGCTCAGGTCTGCCTTGTTCAGGTCTGCCTTGTTCAGGTCAGCCCCCCTGAGGTTCGCCCCCCTGAGGTTTGCCCCCCTCAGATTTGACTGGCTCAGGTTTGCCCCCCTCAGCTCTGCCCTCCCCAGAATCGCCCTTTGAAGCTGACATCCATGCAGGTCAGCAGGTAATTCTATGTAAATCACTCTCTCAAATTCATCGTTAACTAAAAGGTTTAAGATACTTTGAATCTTGAAGATCGGTCTTTCCTGGGCTTGATAATCTTCCCCCGATGTTGTTTTTCGGATATACAAACACAGATGATCAAATATATTCTGACGAAAATTTTCTGAGTCTCTGGCAATGCGATGCAGGCTGTTTATTGCTTCCAGATTAACAGATTCATTGATGTCTTCAAGTTCATCAAGGGCCTTTTTAATAGGTTTCTGTTCTAAATATTTCTCATTCATTTCAGTCATTTTTACTGTACCATAAAGCAAGATTTTTTTAAAATACCTGTCGTCCTGTGAGTCTCATATTGTACTATATCTGTTCCTTTTCTTCAGTATTCTGAACAGGTAAAGCTACAACATTAATTCTTTTTTTTTATAGTTCCAAATTTGATTCGGCCATCCTGTTTGCCGGCTGTTCGGTTTGACCCGTTTAAAGGACTCATAATAAGCACTGTAAAAATGCAAAGATAAATATGTAAGTTTGTATTTGACATGATTTTGAAACAAAACCATGTTTACTATGACAAATCTTTTTGTCTCCGATCCTTACCTTCAGCAGCCGAAACTGCTGAATGAATGCG
This sequence comes from uncultured Bacteroidales bacterium, assembly GCA_903887775.1. Lineage (GTDB taxonomy): Bacteria > Bacteroidota > Bacteroidia > Bacteroidales > FEN-979 > CAIRDP01. Next base: position 145,691 of record CAISRB010000028.1, on the reverse strand, counting down.
AAAAGATCACTCCCGTCCATTACAAGATCCTGGGGATGTGCTGGGCCGGCTGGGTATTTGATTTCTATGACCTTATCCTGTTTACTTTCCTGCTCATCCCGATCTCGAAAGAGTATAATTTTTCGAATCTGCAGATGTCATATGTCCTTGGAGCAACCCTTGCCGCAACAGCGATCGGAGGGGTCATCTTCGGAATACTATCGGATCGTTTCGGCCGTAAACCTGTGCTGCAATGGACCATTTTGACGTATTCGATAGGTACGTTTTTTTCAGGCCTGGCTGGCAGTTTCTGGCTGCTGATGGCTTGCAGGGTTCTCACCGGGCTGGGAGTCGGGGGGGAGTGGGGAACCGGGCAGACATATATAGGTGAAACCTTCCCGGCGAAAGTCCGCGGACGTTATTGCGCCATGATGCAAACCGGGGCGCCGCTTGGTATTGCGCTTGCCTCTGTCGTCGGTGGCCTGATCTCACCTTTCATCGGATGGAGAGCTTGTTTTTTCATTTCACTTCTGCCGGCCATACTGGTGTTGTTCATCAGAAGGCATATCCCGGAATCAGACTTATGGCTTCTGAGGAAGAAACGAATTATACTGGAACAAACAATAGGCAGGTATAAAAGAAGTGCAACAGTTCAGCAGTTTCAGGAACTCTTATCCGTGGAAAACAGGAAATATTTTATTCTGGGATTGGTACTGGCAATCTTCGACATGTCGGCATACTGGCTCACCTATTCATGGATGCCGGGTTACCTTCATTCGGAAAGGCATTTCACCCTTACCAAATCCGCTTTCTGGATACTGGTAACTCAAACAGGGGGATTTCTGGGCTACCTTATTTTCGGATATATAGCCGACCGGCTCGGAAGGCGCCCGGCCTACAGCATTTATTCTGTTATCATGGCCCTGGGACTGGTCATGGTAACAATCTTCTGGGATTACATCGTGATCTACCCCTTTATCATCCTGGCCTTTATGTTCATGGTTGGCTTCGGAACGGGGATGTTCGGCGGATTCGGCTCCCTGTTCTCCGAACTTTTTCCCACTTCAGTGCGCAGCACAGCAATGGGATCAGCATTCAACCTTGCAAGAGGCATACAGTTTTTCACTCCTGTTATCATTTCGATCATTGCTTTGAGGTACGGGCTCGGAGGTGGCATTTCTCTTGCAGCATTATTTGCCCTGCTAACCGGAGCCTGGATATGGACCTTCCCCGAAACGAGGGAAAAAAAGCTGTTCGCCGGGGATTGAGAATTATTAATCACCCTCTCACCCATTTTTTCTTTTGTTTTTGTATAGATCAATTATTTATCTTTGAAAGACAATCAGCAAGGTAAATGAAACGAAAACTTATACTGTTTGGCGTTATCGGATTGATCATCATCCTGCTTCTGATCAGGATATTTTCGGATAAGGGAAAGAAAAAAACCGAAGCCGTTGCTGCTTCAAAACAGGTTGTCCCTGTTGAGGTTTTTGTCACCCGCGATACATCGATGATTTATCAACTCTCAACAATAGGATCTTTGCGGGCTAATGAAAGTGTGGCCATCGTCAGCGAGATCAGTAAAAAAGTGATTACCGTTTTCCTCAGGGAAGGCTCGTTCGTGAGCAAAGGACAATTACTTTTCAAACTGGACGATGCGGATATCGTTGCAAGGATAAACAAGCTAAGCATCGAAGATCAACTCGCTGCAACGAATGAAGCCAGGCAAAAAGCGCAATTAGCGAAGGGAGGGATAAGCCAGGAACAGTATGATGAGACCCTGAATCACCTGAACACTATCAGGGCTGAGATAGAAATTTTAAAGGTTGATCTTTCGAAAACTGAGATCAGGGCTCCGTTTGCAGGCAAGATAGGAGTTAGGAACGTGAGTGAAGGCGCACTTGTAAACCCGAATATGGTCCTGGCGAGCCTCCAGGATGTGAGCAAAATTAAAATTGATTTTTCAGTACCCGAGCGGTATGCCGGTGACCTTCACCAGGGGTCAGGGATATTCTTTACAACAGATTATTCAACAAAAGTATATAAGGCAGTGATTGAAGCCGTGGAACCCGATGTGGAAAAGAAAACCAGGACGATCTTCCTTCGTGCAATATGTGAAAACAGGGATGGCAGCCTGGTCCCGGGGGCTTCGGTGAGGGTTGAGCTCAACCTGCAGGCACTCGATAAAAAACTCTTCATTCCAACTGCTGCCCTGATCCCGACGGTTAAAGGCTACGACGTTTACCTGATGAAATCGGGCAAAGCGGTCCTTCAGCCTGTAACAACAGGGATCCGCACCACCCTTTCGGTCCAGATCGTTGACGGCTTAGCCCTGGATGATACCATTGTAGTGACGAATCTGCTTAGAATAAAACCTGATTCCCCCCTGAAACCGGTGAAACTGAATTAACATGAGTCTCTCATCCGTCAGTATTAAAAGGCCGGTCCTGGCAATCGTATTCTCCCTGCTTATCGTTATTTTCGGACTGGTCAGTTATTCATACCTGGGGATCAGGGAATACCCGGCGATGGATCCTCCCATCGTCACGGTGACCACAAATTATTCGGGAGCCAATGCGGAGATCATCCAGGCCCAGATCACAGAACCTCTTGAAGATGCAATAAACGGTATAGAAGGGATCAGGGTGCTATCGTCAATATCCAATGACCAGACCAGCCTTATCACGGTTGAATTCAACCTGGGCAACGATATGGAAGCTGCAGCCAATGACGTACGTGACAGGGTCTCGAAAACCATCAGCCAGCTCCCTAAGGATGTTGACCCTCCGATCGTTGAAAAGCTGAGCGCCAACGCCAATGCGATCATCTTCATGGTCATCCGCTCTTACCAGCATAATATCATGGAAGTGAATGCCCTGATGGAAAACGTGATCAAGGAAAGGCTCCAGACAATACCGGGGGTGGGTGACATCAAGATCTTCGGCGAAAAGAAATATTCGATGCGGCTTTGGCTGGATCCATATAAGATGGCATCCTGCGGCATCACCACACTGGATATTCAGAAAGCCATTGCAAGGGAAAATATCGAGCTTCCGTCGGGACGTGTCGAAGGGAATATGACCGAGCTCACCATCAGGACCCTGGGTCTGATGCAAAGCCCCGATCAGTATAACAATATGATCATACGGCAGGAAGGGGGCAATATCATCCGCTTGTCCGACATCGGCAACGCCGAGTTATATCCCCAGAATGACCGTTCTACAGTGATGATGGACCTGCTGCCGGTGCTTATCATTGGTGTGGTTCCCCAGAATAACGCAAATAACGTGGCTATTGCTGATGAGTTCTACCGCAGGATGGCCAAGCTGAAAGATGAGATACCGGCCGAATACTCGATCAGTATCGGTTATGATTTTACGAAATTTGAGAGAAAAGCCGTGAAAGAGGTCCGCCAGACTATCCTTCTTTCCCTTCTGCTCGTGATCCTGATCATCTTCTTTTTCCTCCGCGACTGGAGGTCGACCATCGTACCTGTCGTAGCGATCCCGGTCTCGCTTATCGGGGCGTTTATCCTGATGGCCCTGTTCGGGCTTTCGATCAATGTGCTTACGCTCCTGGCAGTTGTTTTGGCGATAGGCCTGGTATGCGACGACGCCATCATTGTGCTTGAAAATATCCATGCCAAAGTCGGCAAAGGCATGCACCCGGTTACAGCCGCCAACGAAGGGATGAACGAGATCTTCTTTGCGGTGATCTCAACGACGATAGTGCTGGCAGCTGTTTTCATCCCGGTGATGTTCCTGCAGGGTTTGGTTGGCAGGCTCTTCAGGGAATTTGCACTCGTGGTTGCAGGTTCCGTGCTGATATCAGCTTTCGTTGCTCTGACCCTATCGCCCATGATGTGTTCCCGCATATTAAAACCCCGGGGAGACCGAAAGCCGAACTGGCTCATCCGCAGTACTGATCCGTTCTTTGAATATCTTAACAGGGCATACGTTAGCTCCCTTGAAAATTTCTTAAAACGCAGGTGGATGGCATTTCCCCTGTTCCTCGTTATTACCTCGCTGATCTATGTGTTTTACAAGTCCCTTCATTCGGAACTGGCGCCGTTCGAGGACCGTAATAACATACGTATACCCACTCTTGCGCCTGAAGGTTCCACGTATGAGTTCATGGATAAGTATATGGCCAGGGTGGATAAATATTTCAGGGATTCCGTCCCGGAAGTGTCGACCTATTTTTATATGATCTCGCCCAGCATGGGGGCAAGGGATAACCCGAATAAGGGGATGGAGATCGTTTACCTCCAGGATGCGGAAAAAAGGACGCGGTCGCAACATGAGATTTTCGTGAAAGCAGCCAGGGAACTTCAGCAGATCACCGGGATACGCTGTTTCCCCTTCGAACCGCCGACGATAGGCGACAGGTTCTCAGGCCAGCCCCTTCAGTATGTACTCCAGGCCCCCAGCCTCGTGATGCTTAAAGATGTGCTGCCTCATTTCCTCGAGGAAGCAAGGAAATTGCCCATACTTCAGTTCGTGGATGCCGATTTCAAGATCAACAAACCCGAACTGAGGATCACAGTGAACCGAGATAAAGCCTCACTGCTGAATGTCTCTACCGAGGAAATTGCCCGCACCCTGCAGCTAAGCCTGAGCGGGCAACGATATGAATATTTCATCTTCGAGGGAAAGCAATACGAGGTCATAGGGCAGCTTATGCCCCGGTTCCGTAACGATCCGGATGCATTAAAAGCGCTTTATGTACGAAGTATGACTGGCGACCTGGTGCCCCTCGACAACCTCATCACCGTTGAGGAAAATATCAACCCGGCCGCCATTTATTCCTATAACCGGTATATCTCGGCAACCATTTCGGCAGGGCTCACCCAGGGGGCTACCCTTGGTGACGGGATCAGGGAGCTCGACAGGATATCAAAAGAGATACTTCCGCCAAATATTAAAACCAACCTCGCGGGTCAAAGCCGGGATTACAGGGAAAGTTCATCAAGCCTCATTTTCGTATTCATACTCGGGATCATCCTGATATTCCTTATCCTTGCCGCCCAGTTCGAAAGTTTCATTGATCCTTTCATCATCCTGCTTACCGTCCCCCTGGCTATTGCAGGCGCCCTTTTCTCACTCTGGTATTTCAAACAAACCCTGAATATTTTCAGTGAGATCGGGATCGTCATGCTCATCGGGCTGGTCACGAAAAACGGCATCCTCATCGTTGAATTTGCAAACCAGAGGAAACTGGGCGGGCTGCCAAAGCTGGAAGCGGTGCGTGCTGCAGCCGCTTCAAGGTTCAGGCCCATCCTCATGACCTCGTCGGCCATGGTACTGGGGATACTTCCCATCGCGCTGAATATAGGAGCATCCTCGGAAAGCAGGCAGTCGCTGGGGATTGCAGTTGTGGGCGGACTGATCTTCTCGACTTTCCTTACACTCTTTATCATTCCTGCATTCTATACTTTCTTATCCCGGGATATAAGAGGTAGCGAGGCAGCGAGAAGTGAGGTTATATGATGAGAAAGACATTTATCATCGGGATTCTTCTGATTTTCGCAGCCGGTACGGCGGCCGCCCAGGATGTGCTTACCCTGGAATCAGCCATAGAGATCGGCCTGGCCAATAATTACGGGATCAACATTGCAAAAAATTCCCTGAAAATTGCAGATAACAACGCCACACCCGGAAATGCCGGCATGCTCCCGAAGATTGATGTGAATGCAGGCTATGCACATCAATTCAGCAGTGCAAAACAATCAACGACTACGGGAAACAGTCTTGACAATCCCAATGCCAATTCCGATTTGTTCACCGCAGGTATCAACCTGAACTGGACGCTGTTCGACGGATTGAAAATGTTCATCTCTTACGACAAACTGAAAAAACTCGAAGAAATAGGTGATCTTAATGTCAAGATCTCTGTTGAGAATACCCTGGCAGGCATCATGGCCGCTTATTACGATATCATCAGGCTCGCAAAAGTAACCCAGATCATCGAGGAACAGGTGGGAATTTCCCAGTTCAGGCTTGAACTTGCAAAGCTGAAGTATGAAACGGGAAGCGGTTCAGAGCTCGAATTCCTGAAAGCCAGGGTGGAGCTGAATTCAGATATCGCAAATCTCTCGAACCAGAAAACTGTGTTCATCAATTCACTCGCCACCCTGAATGAATTGATGGCAAGGGATGTGACTTCAAAATTCAATGTAAAGGATACCATCTTTCTCCATTACCAGCTGAATTATGATTCACTGAGAGCAGGAATGAGGGAAGCCAACCGCAACCTTCTGCTGTACAACCGCAACATGGAAGTCAGCTCGCTGAACCTGAAATCGGCCAGGGCCGTGCAATGGCCAAGCGTTGGATTAACTACCGGCGTCAATTACCTGAACAATCAGAGTGAGGCGAATTTCATCAATTATAACAGGAATTTTGGCGCGGTGATAGGAGTTTCAGCTTACATGAATATTTTCAACGGCCTCAACATGCAAAGGGATGTCAGGAATGCCCGGATCTCTTATGCCACTTCCGAACTGGAAATGAAACAGCTCGAGAACAAGCTTGATGCACAGCTTTTAAAGATCTACAACCAGTATCTGAACCAGATGGAACTTGTTCTATTTGAGAAAGAGAATGTGCAGCTGGCCAGAAAAAATATGGAGATCGCAAAGGAAAGCTTCGAAGTGGGATCCATTTCGTCACTTCAGCTACGCGAGATTCAGAAAAACCTGCTGGATGCCAATACCAGGCTTGTGGAGGCGGAATTCAGGACAAAACTTACCGAGACAGCCCTGCTGCTCATCAGCGGAAAATTATTACGTTGACTTTCTAACGGTTGGTCATTTTATCATTTCTGACCTGACTTCCTCTGCAAGTTTAACCAGCCCTGCGACATTCTTTGGTGGAACAGCTTTGCCGGAGCTGAGCCCGTAACTGTTGAACACCGGCTTTAGTTTTTCCAGTTCACCAACCACGGGTTTGATGTTCGAATCCATCCCATATTCGCCGAGAATCTGTAACAGTTTATCGAAGCTTTCCTTTTGTTTGAATAATGTTACAGCGATCCGGCTGTTATCCCGGGCCAGCTGGCATAATGATGAAGCGATGTACACTCCTTCAACAAATGTCCCGGCAGCCACCAGCACAGCCACCTGGTTACGGTTGTTCCTTCTGAGAAAATCACCGGTTGTTCCGAAAACCCTGTTTACCAAGGCTACAAGGCTATCCCTGTTGCCTTTGTTGGTATTCACTTTAGAGAGCAGGGTCTTATCATAAACACCGGCTATACCAAGATCGCCGGCCAGTTTGCCCGTACAGTAGATAAATTGTTCAGTCTCGCCGGCTCTTTGATAGGCTGATGAATAAGCCAGGTCGGTACTGTAAATTCCCAGGTTCAGAGCTTTTGTTTTTTCAGTGAAATACCTGCTGATATTGGCCGGAGGATTAGTCAGGCTGAATACATAAGGAGCCTTTGACTCCCTGAGGATCAACGTAAGTTCAAGAGGAGTAGGAAAACGGTTTAATAAATCCTGAGTCCCGGGAGAGAGTATGACTTCTTTCTTGATAATGTCAGGATTTGAGTCTTCTGCGGCAGACTCGCTGTTCCCGGAATTATGGCAGGATGGAAATATAAAAAATGACAGGGCCGGTAAAAATAATCCGGTCAGGCGGAAATTGAGAATTCTCATGGGTCTAATTTTATTGGCTTAAATATCGGAATTTATTCTGAAATATCAGCCAGTCTTTTATTAAAATCAGAAATTCAGGAATTCAGGAATTGTTGACACTTGTAATTCACTGAATTGATCTTACTTTGTTTTGCCGATTTATTTTTACACAGACTATGTATAAATTAATGCAGAGGTATTGACACATGCTAAATGTTTCATATTTTTAGCTCAATAAATCCTTTAAACCAGTCGATATGGAGAATCAGCATCCCTCATTTTATGAGGAACTTCGGGGGAAAGGTGTTTCCCGCCGGGATTTCCTTAAGTTCTGCACCACAATGGCCGCTTTCCTTGGATTGGAAGCTTCCGGTGTAAGTCAGATCGCAAAAGCCTTTGAGACAAAACCACGACTACCGGTCATCTGGTTTCATTTCCAGGAATGTACCTGTTGCAGTGAGTCGTTCATAAGGGCATCCCATCCTATCGTTGCAGATATTGTTCTGAACAAAATCTCACTCGATTACCAGGAAACACTTATGGCTGCTTCCGGAACACCGGCTGAAGATGCCTATAAGGCTGTTATGGCCAAATATCCGGGCGAATACATTGTCATGGTGGAAGGGTCAATCCCAACCGAGAATGAGGCCTATTGCTGTATTGGTGGAAGGAGTGCATTACAGATTCTCCAGGAAGCCGTAAAGAACTGCAAAGCGGTCGTGGCCTGGGGCAACTGTGCATCTGCCGGATGCGTTCAGGCTGCCAGCCCGAACCCCACAGGAGCAAAACCTGTACATAAAGTCATCAGCGGAAAACCTGTAATCAACGTTCAGGGTTGTCCGCCCATTGCCGACGTCATGGCCGGTGTAGTCGTTCACCTGCTTACTTTCGACCGTATTCCCCAGCTTGATGGAATGGGGCGTCCGAAAGCATTTTATTCCCGCCGGGTTCACGATACATGCTATCGCCGGGCTAACTTTGATGCCGGACTGTTTGTCGAATCCTTCGACGATGAAGGTGCAAAACGCGGCTATTGTCTGTATAAAATGGGTTGTAAAGGACCCGTTACCTATAATTCCTGCGGCATTATCAAGTGGAACGACGGTATCAGTTATCCCATTCAGTCAGGCCACCCCTGCATCGGCTGTGCTGAAGAGGGATTCTGGGACAATGGTCCGTTCTACAAACACCTCCCGGAGGTTGCCGGCTTTGGTATTGAAACCACTGCCGACAAGATCGGGATCGGTTTGGGTGCTGCCACCGTTGCCGGTATGGCCGCCCATGCTATCGTTACAAACGTCCGCAAGCATAAAGAGATAGTTAATGAACCTGAAGAAGGTTCCAAAGTTGAAACAACCAAAGTTTAACAGCCATGGCAGAAAGAATCGTTATAGATCCAATCACCCGTATTGAAGGTCATTTGCGGGTCGAGATAGAAGTTAAGGATGGTAAAGTCACCGACGCATACAGTGCCGGCACCATGGTGCGTGGCATAGAGACCATTTTGAAAGGACGTGATCCTCGCGATGCCTGGGCTTTTGTTGGCCGGGTATGCGGGGTGTGTACTTCCACCCATTCACTCACCAGTGTCAGGACCGTTGAAAATGCACTCGGCATTTCAGTTCCGCCTAACGCCGAGCTTATCCGCAACCTGATGGCTAATGCCTTGTATATCCAGGACCATGTGGTCCATTTTTATCAGTTGCATGCACTTGACTGGGTGGATGTGGTTTCGGCCCTCAAAGCCAATCCTGCGGAATCTTCGAAAATTGCACAAAGCATCTCTCCCTGGCCGAAAAGTTCAGTAGGTTACTTTACCGATATCCAGAAGAAGTTCAAGACTTTCGTGGAAAGCGGCCAGCTGGGTATTTTTGCCAACGGGTACTGGGGGCACAAAGCATATAAACTGCCTCCCGAAGTAAACCTTATTGCGGTGGCACATTACCTGGAGGCCCTTGAATGGCAGAAGGAACTCGTGAAAGTCCATACAGTGTTTGGAGGAAAGAACCCTCATCCGAATTACCTCGTTGGCGGTGTTCCGTGCTCTATCAATATTGAAGAAGCCAATGCCGTAAATGCTGAACGACTTGCTTTCGTTGGCAAACTGTTCGAAGACGCGAAGACTTTTGTTGATCAGGTATACATCCCCGACCTGCTGGCCGTTGCCTCTTTCTATAAAGACTGGGGAGCTATCGGAGGCGGATTGACGAACTACCTCGCTTTCGGCGATTTCCCAACCAACGGATATAACAATCCCGACAGTTTCAAAATGCCCCGTGGCGCAATTCTCGGACGCGACCTGAGCAAGATCCATGAAGTAAAAGCTGAAGATCCTGAACAGATCCAGGAGTATATCAACAATTCATGGTACGAATATTCAGGCAGCAAAGAAGGCGGCCTCCACCCCTGGGACGGAGAAACCAAATTCAACTATACAGGGCCTAAACCACCATATGAACACCTTGATTTTTCAAAGCAATACAGCTGGGTGAAGACCCCGCGCTGGAAAGGTCATCCAATGGAGGTCGGACCCCTGGCACGTTGCCTCGTTGGCTATGCCTCCGGCCGTGCCGATTATAAAGAAGTGATCGAAGGGGCACTCAAAGCCCTCGATGTCCCTGTAACTGCGTTGTTCTCAACCCTGGGCCGTACGGCTGCCAGGGGACTCGAGACCAAGCTGACCTGCGGATGGGCGCTGGAATTCTATCATCAGCTCCTCGCTAATATCAAGAACGGTGATACACGCACTCAGAACAACGTCAGTTGGGATCCTGAAACCTGGCCGAAAAAGGCAAAAGGTATAGGAATGGTGGAAGCCCCGCGTGGAGCCCTCTCACATTTTATAGTGATCGAAGACAAGAAAATTGCCAACTATCAGCTTGTCGTTCCCACTACCTGGAATGCTTCACCCCGTGACCCCAAAGGACAACGCTCTGCATACGAGGAATCACTGATCGGAACACCCATCGCTGATCCGAAAAACCCGATGGAAGTCCTGCGTACAATCCATTCTTTCGACCCCTGCCTTGCCTGTGCGGTACACCTCTATGATGAAAATGGAACTACTATTCATGAAGTGAAAACATATTGAGCCATGAGAAACAGATCCGTACCTTTGCGTGAAGTGCATGTATGGGAATTGCCTGTCCGCATCTATCATTGGATCAATGCACTGTGCATCGTAACACTATGTGTCACCGGGTATATCATCGGAGATCCTCCTGCTTTCATGAAAGGCACCGAAGCTTCATTTAATTACTGGTTCGGGACGGTGCGTTTTATTCACTTCGTCACTGCTTTTGTGTTTTTCTTCAATTTTATCTTCCGCATTTACTGGGGATTTACCGGAAATGAATTCTCCCGCTGGTATAATTTTATACCTCTGAAACGCTGCCAGTGGAAAGAAATGCTTGAAGTGATCAAGGTGGATGTACTCCAGCTTACAAATAAAAAGATAGACTCGATCGGCCATAACTCCCTGGCCAGTTTCATCTATTTCATCACTTTCCTGATCTTCCTGCTTCAATGCCTGACCGGCTTCGGGATGTATTCGGCCATGAGCAGTGCATTTCTGCCTAAGCTTTTTGCATGGGTGGTCCCATTTTTAGGGGGAGATATGCAGGTAAGGCAGATACACCATCTTTTGATGTGGGCATTCATACTGTTTGCCATAGTGCATGTTTATCTTGTATTCTATCACGATTACATTGAACGCCGCGGGGTAACCTCCTCGATGATCGGCGGCTGGAAATTCATCGAAGAAGATGTAATAGAACGCCACGATAACAGAAGCGAAGAATGTCCGAAGGGCTGATGTTTTATAAACTGCATCTTTGTCTGAACAACAACCAGGTATCCTGATCCTCGGGATCGGTAATCTTTTAATGAACGATGAGGGCGTGGGTATCCATGTCGTCCGGAAACTCGAAACGGAAAACCTGCCCGGTGCCACTGTCATGGACGGCGGCACCGGGGGGCTCCATCTCCTTGGTCATATACAGTCCTATAAAAAAGTAATCTTTATTGATGCCGCTCTCGATCAATATCCGGCAGGCACAGTGAGGGTGTTGCACCCGAAGTTCGCGAAGGATTTCCCCAAACAGCTAAGCGCCCATGAAATAGGGTTCAAAGACCTTATCGACGCGGCTATGCTGCTTGGAAACGTACCCGAACTCCACCTCGTGGCCATTTCAGTCAAGGATTTTCAGGATATGGGACTGGACCTCTCTCCCGAAGTGGAAGCAGCAGTCCCCGAAGCCATCCTGAGGGTAAAAGATCTGTTAACTGCCGGTCAGGGCAATTGAAAAATCCAGATAAATTCCCTGAAACTTTCTGCAGAACTTATGGCCGGGGTTTGCCCCGGGGCTCAAACCATTGATCCCTGCATTCCTTTAACCCAGTCCAGCCACTCCTGCATACCTTCACCTGTCCTGGCCGACATCAGGATAAACTCAAGTTTGGGGTTCAGATGACGGGCATTATTCATCGCGGTTTCAACATTGAAATCCACATAGGGCAGGAGGTCTGTTTTGTTGATGATACAGAGATGCGATGTCTGGAACATATAAGGATATTTCAGGGGTTTGTCATCACCTTCGGTCACACTGATCACCACCACCCGCTTCTGCTCCCCAAGGTCAAACATAGCCGGACAAACCAGGTTGCCAACATTCTCGATAAAGAGAACCGAACCTGCTGTTACTCCCATTTTCTTCAGCGCCAGCTGGATCATCTTCGCATCAAGATGACATCCCGACCCGGTGTTGATCTGTATGGCCGGAGCCCCCGATTTCTCAATCCGCTCGGCATCCCGTGAGGTTTGCTGGTCCCCTTCGATGACAAAAATCCTGCTCGATGGGATCAGTTCCCGGATGGTCTTTTCAAGAATACTCGTTTTTCCTGAACCCGGCGAACTCACCAGGTTTAAACAAAGTACCTGCCTGCCTTCAAAATACCCCCTGTTCCTCTCTGCGAGCCGGTTATTCTCAGAAAGGATATCTACATTAAGGTCAATCACCTTTTTTTGAGGATGATCGTGTTCATGCTCATGTTCATGAGGATGAGAATGCGCCTGGCCCTCATGTTCATGTGAATGCCAGTGTTCATCATGAGAGTGTTCGTGCTGGTGAGAATGAGTATGGCCATCATGTTCGTGTCGGTGATTCTCGTGATCAATTTCGCTACCTCGCTTTTTATTCGCAACATTATTTATTTCATTGGTGCTCATTACGTCTTCGCTGTATACTATTTCACCATCTATTTTCAATTCATCCGGTTTTCCACATCCGCAGGTTTCGCACATAGGATCTGATTTATAAAATTTATTTTTTCGTTTACGTTTTTTGTATTCTGATTTCTTTGTCCTGTTAATCTAAACTTACATTCTTACTCTGCCAGCAGGGATACGACCCTGAACTCCTGTCCCCCTCTTATTTCCGATGGGAAACAACCACAGTGAGGGCAGGTATCAATACGGTTTTTCATCTCAAATTCAAGTTTACAAAGATTGCAAACGCCTTTGCCTGAAGTATGGACTATCTTTATAATGGCATTTTCAAGAAGGGTATCTCTGACAATCAGCTCAAGGGCCGATTGAAATGCGTCAGCTTCTACTCCGCTAAGGTCGCCTACTTCAATAAGGATCTCTTCAACCCTTGAAACCCCGTTTTTACCAGCCTCCCTCTGAGCCAGCTCAATCACATCCATAGCCAGTGATAATTCATGCATGCCTGTATTATTTCAGCAAATACGTGGTAAGGGATCGCCGGTCAATGTGTCGATGATACGACTGCCTCCGGTTTCGGCCTTCAGCACTACCTTGCCGGGATGATCGCTTACGACCCGGCCAATGACAGCGCTTTGTTTTCCCAGTTTGTTCTTTCTCATAACCTCAAGTATTTTGCGGCTTTCCTTCTCAGCTGCAACTATGATGACCTTACCCTCGTTGGCAACGTACAGCGGGTCAAACCCGAGGATCTCGCACATGGCCCTCACGCCTTTGCCGATGGGCAAAGCTTCTTCATCAAGGCGTATTCCAAATTTCTTTGTTGCAGTAAGTTCATTCAGCACAGTTGCAACTCCGCCCCGGGTCGGATCCCTCATGAATTTCACCGATGTGGAATAATCAAGCACCTGCATTATGAGATCGTTGAGGCAGGCGCAATCCGATTTAACAGGGGTTTTGAAGTTGAATGATTCCCTGGCATTCATCACGGCCATGCCGTGTTCGCCTATAGGCCCGTTGATCAGGATGAGGTCGCCTGGCCTGATGCTCCGGATCTTACCCGCAAGCCGCTTCGCCTTGTCTATCCTTCCGATGCCGGCTGTGTTGATAAAGAGTTTGTCGCATTTGCCCTTGTTCACGACCTTCGTGTCACCGGTAACGATAAGGACTCCTGCTTTCTTCGCCTCCTCAGCGATCGATTTTACTATGGTTTCAAGATCCGACATCGGAAAGCCTTCCTCGATAATGAAGGAGACACTGATAAACAGTGGCTCTGCGCCTGAAACCGAGAGATCGTTCACAGTGCCGCAAACAGCCAGTTTGCCGATATTTCCCCCCGGGAAAAACAGGGGATCGATAACGAATGAATCGGTTGTAAAAGCGATCTCTTCCGAATCCGATGGAAGGATAGCCGAATCGCTTTGCTGCTTCAGTATTTTATTCCCGAAATGTTTAACAAACAATCCGGTAATAAGCTCGTGCATTTTCCGGCCCCCGTTGCCATGGCTCAGCAGAATTTTTTCTTCGTTCCGGTTCATGAGCGGTATTTATAATAGGTTGCGCAAGTCCCTTCCGCGGAGACCATGCAGGCCCCGACAGGGTCAGAAGGTGTACATTTCTTTTGAAAAAGCCTGCATTCCAGCGGAGTTTTCAATCCCCTCAGTATCAAGCCGCAGATACATCCTTTTGGTTCGGAGGCAACAGGAACCTCGAGCGGGAACATCTTCTCTGCGTCAAATGAGGAAAGCCCGGGACGTATCTTTAAACCGCTTAAAGGGATCAGGCCGAGCCCCCTCCAGCGGTCATCCTTCAGCTCAAACACTTTATTCAAAAGCTTCTGAGCTACAGGGTTCCCTTCCTCCCTTACCACCCTCTGGTATTGTACTTCGACCCTGGGTTTGCCGGCTTCAAACTGGGCCACAAGCATCAGTATGGACTGCATCATGTCGACCGGTTCAAAACCCGAAACCACAACCCCAAGTCCGAAGGATTCCGTCAAGTCCTTGTAAATACCGGTTCCTGTGATGGCTGTTACATGGCCCGGCGCAATAAAGCCATTGATCTTTACACCATCCCTTACAAGCGCCTTCATCACAGGCGGCATCACTTTATGGGAGCTGAGCACCGAAAAATTTCTGATATTTCTTTTCAGGGCCTCCTCGATGGCTGCGGCAGTAAGGGGAGCCGTGGTCTCAAAACCTATGCCCAGGAAGATCACATTCTTACCCGGGTTCTTTACTGCAATCTCAAGGGATTCGAGCACGGAATAAACGATGCGGATATCCTGCCCCCCGGCTTTTTCTTTTTCGAGGGAAGAGGCGGATCCCGGGACCCTGATCAGGTCGCCATAGGTCGTGATGATACTTCCGGGCAGCCTGCTGTAAGCGATGGCGGTGTCGATGAAGTGCTGGCCCGAAACGCAGACCGGGCATCCGGGGCCGGATAACAGATGTATGTTTGGCGGGAGAAGGAAATGCAGGCCGAACCTGTGGATCGCCATCGTGTGTCCACCGCAGACTTCCATCAGGGAGATCTCTTTTTTAGAGATCTTTTTAATCTCTTCTGAAACCCCCAGGATCAGGTCCTTTTTCCGGTATTCGTCGATATACTTCATGAGCTTATTCCGGATTGTGCTTTTCCACCTCGATCAGCAGCCTCATCGTTTCGATGGCTTCCTCCTCATCCACTTTCTGTATGGCAAAGCCGGCATGCAGCATCACGTAATCCCCGGCTTTTATATCGTCGAGAAGGAGAAGGCTGGCATTATATTCTGTGTCCTCTATCATGACCAGGGCCGATGCCCCGTCAACACGGATCACTTTTGCAGGTATGGCTAAACACATTTCAATTCCCTTCTTTTGGCAGCAACTGCCAGTTGTCCCAGAGCAATCCCTCCATCGTTCGTGGGTACTGCAGCATGTGAGAATACTTCAAAATCATTTTTGCTTAACAAGGTTTCCGTCCTTTCAAGCAGGTATTTGTTCTGGAAAACTCCCCCCGAGAGAACGACCTTATCGAGGCCTTCCCTCTGGCGGATCCCGTTCACGGTTTCAAAGATAATGGAAGTTATGGTATTGTGGAACTTCGATGCAATGATTGAATTCTCAGCTTGATGCCCGATATCCTCAACGATTCCTTTCAGGGTCTCATCCAGTATGATCACTCCGGGTAAATTCTTCGGCCCTTCAGGGTGTAACCCGGTTTCAGGGCTTTTCCCCGCGTTTATTACCGGTTTATTTTCAATGCCTGCGGACCATTTGTACGTTTCATTACATCCCTGCCTCACCAGGGATTCAAGCAGCATAGGCCCCTGGGCGGGGAAAGCTGCGACCTGGCAAAGCCCGAGGATGGAAGCAACCGCATCGAAAAACCTTCCTGCGCCTGAGGTCAGGGGGGAGTTGATCTTGCGGTCGATCATGCCGGAGAGCATGTTTACGTCTTCAGTCCTGCACTGCCTTAAAACCGGGAGATCCATATTCCTGAACTCTTTGCCGTACACCTTGTAAAGCCATGAAACCGCCATTCTCCAGGGTTCTTCGCTGGCGCTGTCGCCCCCGGGAAGGGGAAGGTATTCGAAATGGCTGATGCGGGTGTAATCCTCAAGGTCGCATACCAGGAATTCAGATCCCCAGATATTACCGTCATCACCAAGGCCTGTTCCGTCGAATGCCACGCCAATGACTTTTTCATCAAGTTTATGCTCGGCCATGCAGGATGCAATATGAGCATGATGATGCTGAATGCTGATGACATCCGGGTTGACGAAACTCTCTGCCGTCCTGGTCGAAATATAGTCGGGATGCATGTCAACGGCCAGCAATGAGGGTTTCACACGAAACAGTTTTATAAATCGTTCGATGGTCTGCTCATAAAAAAGGGTTGTTTCCAGGCCCTTCAGGTCGCCTATATGCTGGCTAAGGAAGGCTTTGCGGCCTTTTCCCATGCAAAAGCAGTTCGATAGTTCGGCTCCGAAAGCGATGATGCCCTCAGTTTCAAGACCTGTGCGTACCGGTGAAGGCACATAGCCCCTTGAGCGGCGCAAGACCCGTTCTTTCCCTCCGATGATCCTCACTACGGAATCATCGGTGCGGTTAAAGATATCCCGGTTATGCATTACGATCAGGTCGGTGGATGAAGAAAACTGCTGAAGCGCCGTATCATTATCGATCAGTATGGGTTCACTGCTGAAGTTACCGCTGGTAAGAACAATGGCCGGGGTTTTCATTTTGCTGAAAAGCTGGTAATGAAAGGGCATGTAAGGAAGCATAATGCCCAGCAGGTTCAGGCCTGAATTCAGGTTTTTTGCAAGCTGCGGACCAGCTCCGGGTCTTCTCTCAACAAGAACAATGGGTCTCCTCCATGAGAGCAGGGAAGTTTCTTCCGCGGTATTGACTTCTGCATAATGAAAGGCTGTTTCAAGGTCGCGGAACATGACGGCAAAAGGTTTTCCTTCCCGGTTTTTCAGCTCCCTGAGCCTGCTTATTGCTTTTTCGCTGAACGCATCGCAGGCCAGATGCATGCCCCCCAGTCCTTTGACGGCTGCAATTCCGGCAGTATCCATGCATTCTGCAAATTGTTCAACGATGGCGTTTACTTCGGTACTGATCCGCAGTGATCCTTTAAACATTTCATAGTGGGGACCGCAAACTGAGCATGCTGTGGGCTGGGCATGGAAACGGCGGTCTGTTACCGATTCATATTCTTTTCTGCAATCAGGGCACATGGCAAATTCACTCATCGTGGTTTTCGCCCGGTCGTAGGGCAGGTCACGGATTATCGTGAATCGCGGTCCGCAGTTCGTACAATTAACAAAGGAATAGTTAAGACGGTTTCCTTCACGTTCAATATCCTCAAGGCATTCACTGCAAACAGCAATGTCGGGACTGATCTCGGTGATGTCTTCCGATACATCATGGCTTTTCAGGATCTGAAATTCAGTGAATGATTCCGGGGCGATCTCTTCGTAAAGTATTTCTTCAACGGAAGCTGCAGCCGGGGCTTCAGTCTTTAAGGACTGCAGGAAGCCTTCTATTTTCAACGGATCACCGCTGATGCGGATAAGTACATTTTCATTGGTGTTGCAAACCCAGCCTTTCAGCCCGTGCCTGAGCGCAATACGGTAGATAAAAGGCCGGAATCCAACCCCCTGTATAAGGCCATTGACTGTTATCTGCAGTGTTTTTTGAGGCATTCAGATAAATCATATTCAGAAATGTAAAATTATATATATTTATATTTTTTTTGCCTAAAATTCTTTCATGCTGACATTTGTAACCGGGTTTATAGCCAGTATTGCCCATGTGGTTACCGGCCCCGATCACCTTGCAGCGGTCACGCCCCTGGCTATCAACAGCAGAAAAAAGTCATGGATGATTGGCTTCTCATGGGGACTCGGACATACCATTGGGATGCTGATGATAGGCATATTGTTCATCTTCTTTAAACAATACCTTCCCGTGGAAGCTATTTCAAAACACAGTGATACGGTGATCGGGATTTTGCTGATAGGGATAGGAATATGGGCGATTCTCAGGGCTTACCTGCATCATTCGCACGGTAACCATCCCCATTCGCATTTCCATACCCGCCCCTTTTTATATGCCCATATTCATAAGCATACGCATTCGGCAGACCCTGATCATACCGAGTTAAGTGCCGGTGATCACGAACATATACATACGGGCACGGTAAGGCAAAATGCTTTTACGGCTCTTTTTATCGGGATCATCCACGGATTCGCGGGCTTCAGCCATTTGTTCGCCCTCCTGCCATCCCTGGCCCTGCCAACACTCATGGCTTCGGTGGTTTATGTTGCGGCCTTTGCCACCGGAACAATTTTAACAATGATTTTGTTCGCCTTCATACTCGGTGTGGTTGCTTTCAAGGCGGTTGTAAAAGACAAACAGATATTTCTGAAATGGTTTACTCTTACAGGTGGTTTCCTGGCGATCTGTATCGGGATTTTGTGGATCATCCACCCGGTCTGATACTAAAGGATAAAAGCCAGGAAAAGTCCGGCAGTCACAGCGCTGCCTATGATCCCCGCAATATTGGGCGCCATGGCATGGCTGATGAGATGGTTTGTCGAATCTTCCTTTTGTCCCATTTCATGAGCAATCCGGGCTGAATCTGGTACGGCAGCCACACCGGCTGCGCCAATCAGCGGATTGATCTGATTTTCTTTCTTAAGGAAGATGTTCATGACTTTGGCGAACATAATACCGCCTGCCGTTGCGACCATGAAAGACAATGCGCCAAGCACAAAAATAAGAATGGATTCCCATTTCAGGAAAACATCGGCCTGGGTGGAGGCTCCTACCGTAATGCCGATCAATATGACCACGATATCAATGAGCACCGTGGAGACTGTCCCCGCAAGTTGTTTTGTGAGGCCTGATTCCTTTAAAATATTCCCGAAGAAGAACATGCCGAGAAGGGGCAGGGCTGCCGGTGCCACGAAGGTTGTCAGAAGCAGGAACACCAGCGGGAAAGCGATTTTTTCATTCCTGCTGACTGTACGCTGGGGTTTCATCCTGATGAGCCTTTCCTTCTTTGTCGTCAGTAATTTCATAATAGGTGGCTGGATCACCGGCACCAGGGCCATATACAGGTAGGCTGCAATGGCAACCGGACCGATCAGCCCCTGTACTTTTGCAGCTTCCGGCAGGTTCCCCAAGCCGGCTGCAAGCTGGGAAGTAAGAAAGATGGCCGTGTTCCCGTCAGCTGCTCCGATTATGGCAATGGAGGCTGAATGCGCGACAGGGAATCCCAGGATGATGGCTCCGAGAAAAGTCACAAGGATACCTACCTGTGCTGCAGCTCCCAGAATGATCAGTTTGGGATTGGCGATCATTGGTGAAAGGTCGACCATAGCACCCAGGCCTAAGAAAATAAGCGCGGGATAAATACCCTTCAGCACACCAAAAAACAAATAGTGAAGAATACTGCCTTCGGCATATATCCCCAGGGGATAGGGAGTGCTGTGCATGAACGGTATATTGCCGATCACTATGCCAAGGGCCAGGGGGATCAGCAGTATCGGCTTCAGGTTGAATTTGATGGACAAAACGATCAGCACCAGCCCAACAAAGATCATGATGCCATTGTCCCAGTAAAGGTTTGAGAATCCGGTATCGGCCCAGATGCCTTGAAACAGGTTGTTTATCAAGAGGAGTTTCATAGCTGGTTGCCTTTATTCGATTTCCACTAAAGTTTCATTTTGTGCAACGGTTTGGCCCGGCTTTACATTGACCAACCTGATCGTACCGTCTTTTTCTGATAAAACGTTGTTCTCCATTTTCATGGCTTCCATCGTAAGAAGTTTCTGCCCCATGGCAACTTTATCGCCCGGCTTGACAAGCACCGTGATAATGGTTCCCGGCAGAGGCGCCTTGATGGCCATATTGCTGGTCTGTGACTGTGTTTTCGGGATCCTTGCTTCCTTTGGTGATGGCTTCGGGGGCTCTGCACGGACAAGTGTTGGTGTTTTCGTGAGTTTAAGCTCACGCTGTACCTCTACATTGTATAGTGTCCCGTTTACTTCCACATGGGCCGTGTTTTCTTCAAAACCAAGGATGTCAACCTCGTAGTTGTTCCCGTTAATGGTAAAGCTGAATTTTTTCATACTTCAAATTATATTTACTCTGATATTCGCTACCTCGCTTCTCGCTACCTCTCTTTTCGCTACCTCACTTCTCGCTACCTCGCTACTTAATAATTACCAGTATTTCATGTTGTTCCAGATGTTGTAAAACTTCGAACTCCAGGGTGAGTAGGTGCGTGATACTTTCTTGATGGTCATTACATATTTTTCCTGGTCATGCAGCTCCGAAAAGAAAAGATAAAGGGCTGCTGCAATGGCTGCATTTTCCTCTCCTGTCATAACCACTTTTACAGGAGCTGCCTTGGCCTGGGTGGTTTCTTTCTTCAGTTTCTTAGTCCTCATATAATCGCGAAAGGAATGAAAGCGTACCATAAAATAAGCCATCGCCGAGAGGGTGAGAAGTACAATGCAATACCCAAGAATGCTGAGGATCAGGGTCTGGCTGCCAATCAGGCTTGGATCGAATACTATAGACAGGGTTCTCATATGCTATGTGATGATTACAGGGGAATATTGCTGTGCTTTTTAGGGGGAAGAGAGTCTTTCTTCGTTTGCAGTGTCTGCAATGCACGAATGATCCTGAACCTTGTGTTCCTGGGTTCGATCACATCGTCGATGAAACCGTAACGGGCTGCATCGTATGGATTTGCAAATTTGTTCTTGTATTCGAGCTCTTTTTCGTTCAGGTATTTGACTTTCTCGCGGGGATCCTGGATCTCGCTGATTTTTTTGCCTTCCAGGATCTCAATGGCGCCTTTAGGGCCCATAACGGCGATCTCGGCGCTTGGCCAGGCATAATTGATATCGGCACGAAGCTGTTTGCAGCCCATCACATCATGGGCTCCCCCGTATGATTTCCTCAGTGTGATGGTGATCTTTGGGACAGTGGCTTCACCGTAGGCAAACAGAAGTTTGGCCCCGTGGATAATAATACCTCCGTATTCCTGCAGGCTTCCGGGGAGGAAACCGGGTACGTCGACCAGTGTAATAATAGGGATGTTGAAAGCATCGCAGAATCTCACAAACCTTGCGGCTTTGCGTGAAGCTTCGATATCCAGGACGCCGGCCAGGTAGTTGGGCTGGTTGGCGACAATACCGCAGGAAATACCGTTGAACCTGGCAAAACCTACAACTATATTTTTTGCATAATGCTGATGGACCTCCATGAACTCATGATCATCGACCACCAGGTAAATCACATCCTTTACATCATAAGGCTGGTTCGGGTTTGCAGGGATGATCTCGTTGAGGGCGTCCTCAATGCGGTCAATGGGGTCAAGGCATTCGGTCTGGGGAGCATCTTCAAGGTTGTTCTGGGGAAGGTAGGAGAGCAGCTTCCGTATCATCAGCAGTCCTTCGTCTTCATTCACAACGCGAAAATGAGCCACACCCGACTTTGTCGAATGGACTGTCGCACCGCCAAGATCCTCGGTGGTAATATCTTCTCCCGTCACAGTCTTAGTCACCTTTGGCCCGGTGACGAACATATAGCTGGTTTTCTCGCTCATAATCACAAAATCTGTAAGGGCAGGGGAGTAGACGGCCCCTCCTGCACACGGACCGAAAATGGCCGAGATCTGGGGGACGACTCCCGAAGCAGCTATGTTACGCATGAAAATTTCCGCATAGCCTGCAAGGCTGTTCACCCCTTCCTGGATACGCGCCCCGCCGCTGTCGTTGATGCCGATCACCGGCGCCCCGACTTTCACGGCCTGGTCCATGATCTTACAAATCTTACGGGCAAATGTCTCTGAAAGAGAACCCCCGAATACCGTGAAATCCTGGGCAAATACGAACACTACCCTGCCGTCAATTGTACCACGGCCGGTTACAACACCATCACCCATGTAATGCTCATTTTCAAGTCCGAAATCAGTACAGCGATGTGTCACAAACATATCGTACTCCTCAAAACTGCCTTCATCAAGGACTTTTTCAATCCTTTCCCTGGCAGTGAATTTGCCTTTCTTATGCTGGGATTTTATACGGTCTTCACCTCCCCCTTTCCTGGCTTCCTCACGCTTGTTGAGCAGCTCTTCGATCTGATTTTGTTTCATAATTAACAGTGTGAATAAATTAACAATACTAAAAGCCTGCAAGTTAAGGGAAATTTCGTTTCTTTGTACAGGTGAGTACTTAAAAAGCAAAAAAAATATTCCCTTCTTTTTGTTTAAAGATAAAAAGACCAATTATTTAAATCTGTAACTTTGCATTTGTTATTTTATTAACAATAATCTTAACAACCTCTGAACATGTCTCGCCGAAAA
The DNA here is from genome assembly GCA_903887775.1 of uncultured Bacteroidales bacterium. Taxonomy (GTDB): domain Bacteria; phylum Bacteroidota; class Bacteroidia; order Bacteroidales; family FEN-979; genus CAIRDP01. The sequence goes on along the minus strand of CAISRB010000028.1, from coordinate 122,982 downwards.
CTACTGATAAGGGATCTTACCCTCCGTGACGGACAACAGTCCCTTTTTGCAACCCGAATGACCCAGGAGCAGGTTGACCGTGTGCTCCCCTTTTATAAAGACGCCGGCTTTTATGCTATGGAAGTCTGGGGTGGAGCTGTCCCCGACAGCATTATGCGTTACCTTCACGAAAACCCCTGGACGAGGCTTGAAAAAATCAGGGAATCCATTGGCGATGTATCGAAACTCACTGCCCTTTCAAGAGGCCGTAATCTTTTCGGCTATAACCCATATCCCGACGAAGTAATTGAAGGGTTTAACCGGAATGCGGTTAAATCGGGCATAGGGATCATGAGGATCTTCGATGCCCTGAATGATGTCGATAATATGAAATCGACCATAAAATATGTGAAAGAAAGCGGTGGCATGGCCGATTGCGCGATAAGTTTCACGGTAGATCCCAAGTTCAGCACAAGACAGAGATTAAGGTCGCTCATCCACCTTAAGGCATTACCGCATGACATTTTTACGATAGATTATTTTATGGAGAAAGCCAGGCAGCTTGAGGCCCTTGGTGCTAATATGATCAGTATCAAAGACATGGCTGGGCTGATAACTCCATTACAATCCGGTGAACTGATCCGGAGGATGAAAGCCGAACTACGCGTCCCAATAGATTTTCACACCCATTGTACTCCTGGTTACGGGCTTGCTTCGGTGCTTATGGCTATTGTCAACGGGGTGGATGTCGTGGATACCAGTATCTGGCATTTCGCCGGCGGACCGGCTGCTCCTGCTTTTGAACTGATCCAGGTTTTCTGCGATAAACTCGGGATAGATACCGGTGTCAACAGGCAGGCTGTTAAAAAGATCGACAATGAACTCAAAGAGATCAGGGCCGAGTTGAAAGAATTTGACACAACCTCCTTCCCGAGAGAATTCGACATTACAAACTACAAACTGTCAAAAGAGGAAAACCGCCTGTTTGTGCAGGCCATTTACCTGGCCAAACACGACAAGGAGCCTGAACTCCTTCAGGTGTGCCAGGAAATAGAAAAGCAATTCGGTTTCCCCGAACCCGATGAGGAAGTTAAAAGAGCCGAGATCCCCGGAGGGATGTACACCAATATGCTGGCCCAGCTGAAGCAGCTGAAACTCGACCACCTTCTTCCCCGGGTTCTCGAGCTGGTTCCCCTGGTGCGAATCAAATCGGGCTGCCCCCCATTGGTTACTCCAACATCCCAGATCGTTGGCGTTCAGGCTGTCAATTGCGTAATCGATGAAAACAAAGGACAGGCTTTTTTTACGACTAAATCAATACAGTTTGTCAACCTGGTCAAGGGTCTTTATGGCAGGACGCCCATTCCCGTAGACCCTGACTTCAGGGAACTGCTTACCGGGGTTCGTGAAGAGACACCATACGATACAAGGAATTATAAAAAACAGGAAAATACAATTTTTGAGGATTACGGCGGATTGCACCTGGCGGAAAATGAAAAGGATGAACTGTTGCTCGAACTTTTCCCGACGGTAGCACGTGAATTCCTTCAGAATTGCGTTGAAGATAAATACACGACCAATATCTGGGCTATCGAGGAAGAAAAACGGCGTAAAGCCCATGAAGCCCGTGAAGCATACGAACGTCTCAGCCCTGAAGAAAAACAGAAACGCCTGATGGAAGGACTCTATCACTGGTATGACGTCGAGGGAGCCGAGGAAGAGGAAGCACTGGGAAGATCATAAGGGATTTACGATTGACTATTGACGATTTACGATTTCGCTTTTCGCCTTTCGCCTTTCGCTTTTCGCCTTTCGCCTTTCGCCTTTCGCTTTTCGCTTTTCGCCTTTCGCCTTTCGCTTTTCGCCTTTCGCCTTTCGCCTTTCGCTTTTCGCCTTTCGCTTTTCGCCTTTCGCCTTTCGCTACTTCTTCGTCAGGCTCAGCTGGTAATACTGCCAGGAAGAATACACAGCTTTTATAGTCACCGTGGATGAGGTATCGACAACGAATTCGCTAAACCCGATTGGATGCAGGGGGGTAGCCCAGTCATAGGTATAACCTAACCTTGTCCATGGAAAAGCTGAAGTTGTAGTGGTATCGTATTTGTTTTTGATCTCGTTATTGAACCAGTCGCGGTAAGACTGGCTTACCCAGGAAGGGAAATAAAGTTCTGCTTCGTGGTCGGTTATTTCAGGGTCAGGTGTGGGACGGAACAGGTTTTCGGGGTAAACCCAGTATTCGACAAAGAAATTATTCTTAGTGTCGGGAGGCATTCCCAGGACCTGTGCAATCCTAAGGTGCAGGGCCGAACTGTCGGTGAATGGATTCTTCTTCAAAAAATCAAGCATCTCGGGGCAGCTCGTGATCCATGACATATATGCTAAAACATTACTGGTTTTAATGGTTTTTCCAACAGGCCAGAATGTAGTCGAGGATTGCTTCATCCAGGAAATCACCAGCAGGCGCGGCTTTCCCACTGAATCCATCGACCATACAAGATTTCCCTGGCCGGCACTGCTGTCGGCATAATAATTGATCGCGATCAGGCTCCTGTATATCTCCCAGGGTTCGGCATACTTTGCATCCATCACCGCCAGGTTATATTGTTTTTTCAGAGCTGCCATATCAGGACCGGCAGGGATATAAGTGATATTGTCGCTCTTTTTGCAGGCTGAAACCAGGATCAGGGAGGTGATCAGAATGCAGGAGTAAACAGTAAATCTTTGCATAATGGAGATTTTATAGCGCAATTTATAAAATTTACCAACATAAATCAACCCCTTAGCGACGGTGTGAAGTTGCGAGCGTAAGCTACTTCTTTTTTGCCCTCAGGTACTGGTTTGGCCATGCATGCTCAGCGCCCAACTCTGATGCCGCATGCATTGCAAAATAGGGATCGCGCAGGAATTCCCGGCCCATAAGGATCATGTCGGCCCTGCCGTTTGCCAGAATTTCTTCTGCCAGGGCTGCCGTGGTGATAAGTCCAACCGCCCCGGTGAGTATACCGCTTTCTTTCTTTATGGTTTCGGCAAACCTCACCTGGTAGCCGGGTTCCAGGGTGATTTTCACCCCTGCGACATTACCTCCGCTCGAACAATCTATAAGATCGACTCCAAGCTCTTTCAGGATCTTTGCAAGGGCAACGGATTCCTCGAGGCTCCACCCTCCGTCAACCCAATCTGTTGCAGAGATACGCACAAATAACAGACAGCTTTCCGGAATATTCTGCCTTACCCCTGCTACGATTTCGAGGAGCAAACGTATGCGGTTTTCGAAAGATCCTCCATACTCGTCTGGCCTGTGATTACTTGCCGGTGAAAGAAACTGGTGCAGGAGATAACCATGTGCAGCATGTAACTCCAAAACCTGGTACCCGGCCTGTACTGCCCTTTTTGCTGCCGTGATGAAGTCGTTTTTCACCTTCACGATGCCTTCAGCCGTAAGTGCCAAAGGCATGGCATTATCTGCTGTAAAGGCAAGGGCGCTGGGTGCATAGGTTTGCCAGCCTCCTTCTTCCGGGCCAAGCAGGCGTTCCCCCATCCAGGGGGCCGCATGGCTTGCCTTTCGCCCTGCATGCCCAAGCTGAACACCGGGTACAGATCCCTGGCTCCGGATAAAAGCTGTGATGGTCTTCAGGCAGGGAATATGATCGTCCTTCCACAGGCCAAGATCATTGATCGAGATCCTGCCTTCGGGACAAACAGCTGTTGCTTCGGCTATGATAATTCCTGCGCCTCCCACTGCCCTGCTGCCCAGGTGCACCAGGTGCCATTCGTTGGCAAACCCGTCAGTGGCAGAATACTGGCACATGGGAGAAACGATGATACGGTTCTTTATTTCAATTCCCCTGATATTGATTTTACTGAAAAGCAAACTCATACAAACTATTTAAGTAAGACCTTCACTGCCGGGAACGATCTTCCCCTGCTGTCGTTAAGCATAAGGATATAAAGTCCGGAAGGCATCCCTGACCCGTTTATAAAACAGCTTCTGCCTGAAAAACTGCCGCTGAGGAATCTGCGGCCAAGCAGATCCCTGACGGAATAAGTAAATCTTTCGCCCTCGTTTATCCCGGGAATTGAAACAGAAAACCCGTCAGCGGCAGGGTTTGGGCTTACCTGAACATTCAAGCCTGGCAGGTTCTCTTCAATCCCCGTACCTGCACATTCTACATCCACCGGGCTGCCCCAGCTTTCACTTCCTTTACTGTAGTATTTCAGCTCCAGCCATTCCCCGGTGGAATGACCCTCCGATGTCAGCCCGGTCATGCCAAGTCCTGGTGCAAAATAACTATTCCCAGCAACCAAAACCCCTCCTCCGCCTCCCGATTTCCAGCAGCTGTCGGAAGTATAATACCAGTATTGGCCATATCTGGAATAAGAAGTGCTGCGCTGGTTATACTGATGATAGATAAAGTCATGAGCCCAAACCCCGTCTTTCTCCCCTGGTAAGCTGACCAGATAAGTATTGTTCCATGTAGCAGAAAAGTTGTACTTCCAGTCAACAGTATCTGCGTAAATCGTGTCGACAGGGTATTCCCATACATGCTGAACATGCATGCAGCGTCTGAATTTGTATATTACACTGCCTGAGTCGGCAGACCAGGATACGGCAAGCACTTTACGGATTTCAGTGGTATCAAAATGACGTGGATATGCTATATCTTTTGTGTGATAATAATGGAATTCATCGCCGACTGAAAAATCGTAGATTCCCTGAGCACGCATACACTGCTGAAATCCTATCCCGGCTGCGGATTTGCCTGCCAGGGTGAAATATCCTGTGATTGCCGGAACATAGTACAGATCGGGGATTTGTGTTAATCCGTAATGCTTTGAAAGTTTGATCACTGCGTCGACCGTTTGATGATTATCCCTGAGCGAAATGAACCTGACCGAATCAATAACCCCCATGATGGTGTCGGGCTTTATATCAATCACCCTGGCTGTAATTATATTTCCTGACTGCGGATGTAAGAACTCCCAGGAATCATTCAATTCAGCTGTTGTATTGATCCAGAGCGAATCGCCGGATGCGTTGAAAAAACAGAAAAGGCCGCCGGCTTTGCCTATCACCTTATTGCCGAGAACAGAGCCATACAGACTGTCGAGACAAACTGCATTTGCCCCCCTTAGGGTGAGGTATGAATAATATATGGTATCGCCATTGCTTTGTACCTGCACCGAGTCCAGGCGGAAAGCGGCCATCGAAAATGCTGTATCAACATAAAATGTCTTTCCTGCCGAACAGATATTCCTCCAGTTCTGGGAGAACAGGCCTAAAGGCAGAAACAGCAGTAATAATGTCATCCGCCGGCACATAAATATGGTTTTAAAATGTTAAAGTACAAAAAATACAGGACCCACCGAACCCTGAAAAAATACTTTTATCTTTACAGTACAAAAAACTGCTGCTATGTCAAAGAATCTTACCCGCCGTGAAGCTTTGAAGACCCTCGGGTTGACGATCGGAGGCGCTGCCATCGGCGTACAGGGATTTTCCCAGGTCTCTGATAATAAAGTTGAATATTCCCTCGGACTTGACGAGGTTTTCAAGCCTATCGACAATCCGCTGGGGAGACCCATCACGGCCATCACCTGCGGCGCAGGGAACAGGGGCAATGTTTATGGTGGTTACGCTGCTAATTTTCCCGGGCAGATCAGGATAATAGGCGTTGCTGAACCCATCCCTATCAGGAATGAAAGGTATACCAAAATCCATCATATCCCTGAAGAAAACAGGTTTAAGACCTGGGAGGATGTTTTCAAAAGACCAAAATTCGCCGATGCCGTCATCATCACGATGCCGGATAACCTGCATTATGTACCTTGTATGACGGCTCTGGAGATGGGTTATGATGTGTTGCTTGAAAAGCCAATGGCCCAGACTGAACAGGAATGCCGCGACATACTTGCCAAAGTGAAGAACACGGGAAGGATAGTCGCGATATGCCACGTTCTGCGTTATACACCCTATTTCATCAAGATGAAACAACTTATTGCCGATGGCGCGATAGGTGAACTGATCAGTTTTCAGCATATGGAACCCATTTACCATATCCATATGTCACATTCCTATGTTCGGGGCAACTGGCATAATTCAAAGGAAACCACGCCTATAATCCTTGCCAAGTCCTGCCATGACCTGGATATCCTTCGCTGGATGATAGGCAAACCCTGTAAAGACATTGTAGCCATGGGTGACCTCAAATGGTTCAGAAAAGAGAACGCTCCGGCAGGAAGCACCAGTCGTTGCATGGACGGCTGTGCAGCGGAGGCAGGATGCCCTTACTCTGCCCTTAAGGTTTACGGGGGATCCAGGGACTGGACTTATGTTTTTGACCTTCCCGATGATAAAGACAAGCAGCAGGCTGCCGTCATCGAATATCTCCGCACCACGAATTACGGCCGATGTGTCTACGATATGGATAATGACCAGCCCGACCATTACATCACTTCGATGAGGTTCGACGGCAATATTACTGCAAACTTCTCGATGGAAGCGTTTACTTCTTACGGTGGCAGAAGAACCAGGGTAATGGGAGCGATGGGAGATATGGTGGGAGATATGGAAGAACTGAACCTGACCGATTTCCGCACCGGCAAATCGGTGAAACTCGTCCCAAGAGCCGAAGACCTCGACCAGCTCAAAAACAGCGGGCATGGAGGAGGGGACTGGAGCCTGATGCGGGATTTCATACTTTCAGTTTCAAACCAGGACCCTAAATACCTGACTTCAACCATCGACCAGTCAATAGAAAGTCATGTGATGGGATTTGCCGCCGAGAAAAGCCGTGCTACCCAACAGATCATACAGGTAAGGATGTAATGAAAATACGAACGCCCCGCAGGGGGGCGTTCAAGCATTCTTGCTTTTATCCGTTTAACGGATCTTTTTATTGAGCCGTGGGCTCTCTGAACCGCATCAAGGTCTCCCCCGATGTGCACAAAACTTACATTTTGTAATCTGTTTCTCTTTCTTTTTTCAGATTAGTTCTGGTACAAATGTAATCCAGCCGGAGCCATTTGTCAAGGGGTTTTAACATTTTTTAACTCTTGGGATATCAACAGCCTCCTGTTCAAGTTTTTCAGGTTTTTCCGGCTTAATGTGTTCAAATAATGAGTATATCCTCAAATATGGAATCAGGATATTTTTCCTCCTTTTCTTAGTTTTATTTAGAATTATTATAGATTTGTGAAAGATTCTTTAACTTATGAACAAGGTAGTACAAAATGCAATAGAAGCGATACGTGGAATTGAAAGCCAGATGACTCTTATGCTGGGTGGTTTCGGCCTTTGCGGGATCCCCGAAAACTGTATCGCAGCTCTTGCCGCTACGGATATCACAGGCCTTACCTGTATCTCTAACAACGCGGGTATTGATGGCTTCGGTCTTGGCATGCTCCTGCGCAGGCACCAGATTGAAAAAATGATTTCTTCTTATGTTGGAGAGAACAAAGAATTTGAACGCCAGCTGCTCAGCAGGGAACTCGAAGTCGAACTCATCCCCCAGGGAACCCTGGCTGAACGTATACGTGCAGGCGGGGCGGGAATTCCTGCATTTTACGTGCCGGCAGGTTACGGGACCGAGGTCGCTGAAGGCAAACCGGTTAGGCAATTTGGAGATAAAATGTACCTGGAAGAGCAGTGGCTCAAAGCCGATTTCTCAATTGTCAAGGCATGGAAAGGCGATACGAATGGCAACCTCATATACAGGTATGTGGCCAACAACTTCAACCATGCGATGGCAATGGCAGGAAAGATCACCATTGCAGAAGTGGAGGAACTTGTACCAGTTGGTGCCCTTGAGCCTAACCATATTCATACCCCGGGAGTATTTGTCCAAAGGATATTCCAGGGTCAGAATTATGAAAAACGGATCGAGTTCGCAACAACAAGGGACTGACCCATAATTCGTTATGGAGTTCAGCAATAAACCGTAACATCGTAACTGAAATTGTAAATCTGCCTTCGAAAATCGTAAATCAACATATGGCACTTGATAAGAACGGAATAGCAAAACGCATAGCACAGGAACTCCGCGACGGGTATTACGTGAACCTCGGAATTGGAATCCCGACCCTTGTTGCGAATTATGTCCCCCCGGGCATGCAGATCATCCTGCAATCCGAAAACGGCCTTCTGGGGATTGGCCCTTTCCCCGCAAAAAACGAAATAGATCCCGATCTGATCAATGCCGGGAAACAGACTATTACGGCTTTACCCGGTGCGGCATTTTTCGATTCATCGATGAGCTTTGCAATGATACGGGGAGGGCATATTGACCTTACTGTCCTGGGAGCTTTTGAAGTTTCGGAAACCGGCGATATTGCCAGCTGGAAAATACCCGGAAAACTGGTGAAGGGAATGGGAGGTGCCATGGATCTTGTTGCTTCAGCCCGCAACATCATCGTTGCCATGATGCATACCAACCCTCAGGGAGAATCGAAGCTTCTGAAAAAATGCACGCTTCCGCTTACAGGCGTTGGTGTCGTAAAAAAGATTGTCTCCGACCTGGCGGTGCTGGATGTCACGCCTCAGGGTTTCAAGCTCCTGGAACGTGCCCCCGGCGTCAGTGTCGAAGACATTCTTAATGCCACTGAAGGCAACCTTATCATTGAAGGGGATATCCCCGAAATGCTAATCTGAGTTGGTTACAATCAATGAGAGTAAATTGCTGAAGCCTGACGGTATCCTGACACATCCTGGTACCAGTCAGGATATGAAGCTCCTGAACTCTGAGCCCAATCGCTAAACTTTAAATACGCGGTATTGATAGCTGCCCTTTCGATAGGATAGCTGAATTTACCGGCAATATTTATAGCCCAGGGTAGATTGTTGGCTGTCTTGTAATAACGGTTCTGGGATGGAATGCTATTGTCGTCGACTGACCCGAAATCGCTTCCGTCTACTTTGTCAGTCGGCGGCTGGTCAGCAAGATGGACCTCACGGTTACGGTTTCCGTTCACGATAATGAATGGATTATACGGAGGGATCCCTGCCTGGCTTAGTGCTATCGGAGTGGATAAGGTAATTATAAGATTCAGGGGGGTGGGAGTAACATAGGGAGCGCTGGGTTCAGTGTTGGTACCCACTCCCAGTCCGGGCATTGGTAACAGATCAAATGCATTGTCAAAAACAATGACTACTGCTTTTGACTGACCGGCTTCGGTATTGTTGGAAGAAAGGGTGATGTAATTATGTTTTAAGCTGGCACCCGTAACACTCTGCACTTTATCGGGAGTATAAGGAAGCTGGAATGCAAAACCGTTACTCAAGGTGGCACCCGAAGCTTCAGGGATGATTGTGGCATCCACCTCAACAACCTGGTTCTGGGCATTGGTGATCTGGTTAAAACGATAGGATACCACAACGTCGTTAAAGTCATAATCTCCTTTCCCCGGCCAGAGGTCTTCAAAAGCAAGGGAACTATAACCTGTTTTCGAAGGGGTGAAATTATTGAATGCCTTCGTGGGATCGTTAGGATAATCATCTGAAACATCAGGAACACCGTCATGGTCTGCATCAATAACTGTGGTTGCAAGCAAAGGCATATTTACTGTATTGACAGATTGGATAGATGGGCTGACAGATATGTAGAAGACATTATCATTGCAATCCAGGTCAGCTCCCTGGTATTTACCCTGATCCTCCATAGTGAAAAGGATCTGTTGGCGCGAAGGATCTTTGAAAAAGAGCAGATGTTTCAGCATCAGGGGGTCGGTGGTATTAAAAGCCGGTATGGAGTACCATACATCGCTTCCCGAGCCAACATAGGTTGAGTTGCCATTCCATCCATGAGGAACGCAGGCAAAGCCTATAGATTTGCCGGCAGGGAATTTGCCTAAATAAATCTTGTTGCCGGGATTAAGTCCTCCACCGCTGCCGGTATTACTGACGTTTGGGAATATGACGTGTATGGTATCGATCGCAGCTGCTGAAACAGGCGGATTATTGGTACTAAATGTAAAATACCCCATGCTGTTCATCCATCCGGCTCCTTCTGTAATATAGGTGATATAAACATCGCTCGTGCTCAGGATATCAATATTGTTTGGTGGATTGCCGCTAAACCATTCAGGATGAGCCGCGACCTCATTTTTATATTCAGGAAGAGCAGTATTGATATCATGCATTAGCGTCTGGTCAACAGGATCGTTTACAGGCATGAGATTTTTCGGTACTCCCTGTGAATCATAATTACTCATATATACCCATTTCACAGAGTTCGTGCTTTTAAGTTCAGCTCCTGCAGCCAGAGATTTGCTGGCAATGGGTGCCGGTGACTTTCCGCCGAACTGGGCGCTAACCCCTGTGGCTGTGACAGGCAATTCCATCTGACGTATCAGCCCCAGGAAATTATTGAAAACCGTCACCTTGTTCATCGCTGTCGGTAAAGATGCTATCGAATTCCAGATTCCGTCGGTGCCGGTAATTCCGCTCACAAGATAAATGCCTCCCGAGTCAGGATTAGCAGTATATAAAGTAAATCTTACTCCTTGAATAGGGTTATCCAGATTGTCTTTCGCAGATATGGAAATACTCACATTGGTTGTGGTCGCCCAGCTGAAAGTTGATGCAATCTTTAACTGATCAATAGATGTACCGGTATTGGTATTGGTCTCCTGTTTGTGGCATCCTGCCAGTACAAGCAATACCACTATGGAACTCACCATTATCTTAATCCACTCAATTCTGGTTTTTAAAAGAGAAAAAGTTTTCATTGCGTTTTTATTTTTGGCAAAAGTAGTTCTGACCCGACTACCGTACAATGTTAAATTGGTAGTTGTAACCATAATCTTTGTAAAAGAGCAGAAATAACGTTATTACGATCTTCCTGGCTCAGATTAGAAACTTTAAAATCGTGCTCATCAGCTTGTCTTCCTCAAAGGGTTTCGAAATAAAATCATTCATTCCGGCATCAAGGCATCTCGACTCTTCCGACTTCAGAGCATGAGCGGTGAGAGCAATAATAGGTATGGTGGGACTAATCTCTTTCCGGATCATGATGGTTGCTGCTATACCGTCCATTATGGGCATCTGCATATCCATCAGCACAACATCAAAAGATTCCTTTCTGAGAATCTGAACAGCAATTTCGCCGTTCACAGCTTCGGTTACCAGCATACCGAAATGTTTAAGGATTGTCGAAGCTACAAGACGGTTCAGTTTGTTGTCTTCAACCAGCAGGATTTTCTTCCCTTTAAGTTTATACTGGCGGATGAGATGCTGCTTCTTTTCAGGTTTTTCCTCCTGCCTGCCTACAGGGAAGGTCATATGTATAGTTACTGTTGTACCCTGGTCCTTATTGCTTTCAATGCTGATCTTCCCGTCCATGAGATCGACCAGCTGTTTTGTTATCGCCATGCCAAGTCCGGTCCCACCATATTTTCTTGCCACATTAACACTTTCCTGCGAAAATTTCTGGAAGATCTTTTTCAGGTATTTTTTATCAATGCCGACCCCAGTATCGGCAACTGACAGTTCAATTGTCTGCTCTGCGGTACTGGTTTCTTCAACCCGGCAGCTCATCGAAATACTGCCCTTATCGGTAAATTTGATCGAATTGCTGAGAAGATTAAGCAGTACCTGGTTGATACGGTATGGATCACCAATCAGTACCGTTGCGATAGCAGGATCCACCTGCATGTTGAACTGCAGCCCCTTTTCTTCAGCTTTTAAAGTAAGCATGTTGCTGATTTGGGTAAGAAGGTCGGGCAGGCTGAACCCTATAGACTCCAGGTCAAGTTTGCCGGATTCAATTTTGGAGAAATCAAGAATATCATTAATGATAACCAGGAGGTGGTCAGCAGCGCTGTTAATCGACTCCAGGAACGACCTCTGGTATGCATTTAACCGGGTCTTCAACAGCTGTTTGCCAAGGCCCAGGATGGCGTTCATGGGAGTCCTGATTTCATGGCTCATGTTGGCTAAAAAGATCTCCTTCGTTTTCGCCGTATCTTCCGCCATCTGCTTTGCCTCACGAAGAGTAAACTCAAGCTGCTTGCGACCGGTTATGTCAAGATGTATCCCTGTCGATCCGATCTGAATGCCTTCATTATTGTAAAGCGGAGCACCGGAGATCAACCACCATTTTTTCAGGCCTTTCTTATTTGTGATCTCCAGTTCGTATGCATCTGAAATTCCCTGTTTACGGGATTCGTTTTTCTGATAGACAAAACCCCGGTTCTCGGGAGCGGTAAAGAGGGTTTCGGCTATTTTACCATACATCTCTTCACGTTCAAAGCCCGACATCTCGCAAAAACTCTGGTTGGCATAAATGACTTTGCCATCCATGTCCACTTCAAGCAATCCAAGGTTCATGTTCTCGATGAGCAGACGGTATTTCTCCTCGCTCCTTCTTAACGCATCTTCATATCTCCTGCTCTTTGTGATATCGGCGTATTTCCAATAGTGTCCCCTATATGATCCTTCAATCACAATCGGCACATAATCCCTTGAAAAAGTGCTCCCGTCTTTCAGTTCAAGAATCTCTCCCATTACTTTTTTCCGATGAGCCAAAAGGGTGTTGATCCCGCTTACGAAACCATCCGGATCTACAAAGAAATGTTTCGCCTGTTCAGCTGAACCTGAACAATCGGATCCGACAAGCAATTCGGGGCTTACCGGGATGCCGAACATCGAACAGAATTTTTCGTTTACAAGGATGATCAGCCGGTTCTCATCCTCTACCAGTAAACCTTCCTGCATATTGGAAATAAGGTTTGACAGGCGGTTCGCGGTACCCGAAAGTTCGGAAGCCCGGCTGGCAATGGTTTCCTCTAAGCGTTTTTCAGCTTCCAGCCTGGCTTTTCGTTCCTGTTCCAGAGCTTCTTTTAATGCTTTACCGGTTGCCATCTTTCTTTTGAACAAATATCTTTATTTCCCGAGCCTGATTAATATCCCCAGGGTAACATCAAACTGGGGAAGGGTTGATTCAGCATTGAGTGTATGAGACATCTCACTGATTTCGTCACTGTAAATAAAGGGTGCATCCGTTGGGTGTACCTGGTATAATAATTGTGTCTGGAACCGGAAGCCAAGAACCCTCGTAACATACCAATTGAGCCCGGCTCTCCCGCCGACAGCGAAATACCAGACATCCCTGTATAACTTGTCCTTCATAACAAGATTTACACTGCCGAAATCAAAACCCACATAAGGCTGAAGGTTATTTTTATGAAAAAACCTGTATAAGCAGCTGATCAGGATGTAATTGTTGCTAAGAGCCAGATCACCCTCCTTAGAGTATCTTGGGGCGTCCACTTTCGTAAAAGTGTCCTCACGCTTATACCCGATTGAAACGTCAAGCCCTTTGTAGACATTGACCATGAACTCCAATCCATAATCAGGTCCCGGGTCAAAAGTTGCCTTGCCGCCGGTAACGTCAATGGTCCCGCCGGAACAATATCCGCCGTAAGCAGCAAATTCAAACATCGTAAAACCGTCTTTATTAAGATAAGCCGGCTTTTTTCTGGCAACAGGATGACGTGAAGCGGGTATACCTCTCAAAGAGTTCCGGGCAGCGCTGCCAATGTCGGGGCTGGTAACAGTAGCTTTTTTAGAATAGAACGGGATGGCGGTGGTTAAATGCGTGTTTTCCATTTTTAAATACAAATTGGCCTGGGAGATTGAAGTGTAATCCACTCCCCGAACTTCCTCCGGCCGGAGTGAATGCTGTGCATAAACTCTTCCGCTTGCATCCTGTACCATTAATGTAGTGGGGCTGCCCCTTTCACCAAGGCCACTGGTGTCGACACGTATGCCAACCCTGATTTCAAGAAAGGCTTCATCGGAATTCAGGTCTTTTATCTGTTTTGCTTTCCAGGATTCCAGGGATAAAGATCCATTCGGGAAATAAAAGACCCTCTGATTATCATATCCTTTTTTATTGAGCATATCCTGTATACCCTTCACCGCATCGGCATAGCAGTTATACGTGGAATCCCCTTCGATGAAGGCCCAGTACTTGATTTTATGCACATTATCAGCAAAAGCTACTCTCTGGTCCCAGTCAGGAGATTGCGGGAATGCAGGGCAGCAAAAGAATACCGGGAGTAATAAAACAAGAAAATATAATCGCATATGCAGGGACTGGATTATGGCCTGGGAGGCCTGGGAGGAGGTTTCGGTTTCTTTGGGCTTGGCTTTTTCGGCTCTTTGGGTTTACCGGGCCGGGGAGGAGGTTTTGGTTTCTTTGACCCCTTTGGCCGAGGGGGAGGTTTAGGTTTTTGAATACTGTTTGATGAAAGCATCATCCCGGCAAAAGAAGGTTCTACCGGGCCAAAACCTATAAATCCTATAATAATCAGTATGGAAATGATTTTCTTCATAGGCCATAATCGGGGATAAAGGTAATAAAAAAATCGCCCGAAGATTAATTAATCCAGAGGCGATTTTTTAAAGCTTGTAACGTTTACCTCAAAATATAGCAAAGCCCTACCCTGAGCTGTAACATCTGCAGGTTCTTAAGTGAATTGCCGGAAAAATCGATCTGGTTTGTTGTCCATTTGTAATTGAACGCAATATTTGCCCCAAAATTACTGAAGGCGCCAAACTTGATGAGAACGCCGATTTCGGGAGTCAGCGAAAAATCCCAGCGGGTTTTGTAAATATCCAGATCCTGGATCAGTAGGTGATGCTCCATATAATCACCACCGATGCCCAGGCTGATATAAGGCGAAATCATCTTCGAAGGGATGAAATAATAATCGATGGCGGCCTGGAACGGCACCATCCATGTGAAACGGTAATTCATCGCGGTTAGCGCTACCCCGTTGTCGCCATAAAAAGTCTGTTGAGGATAATCCTGCCATACACGCTGCCACTGGATGTTGAAACCGGCTGCAAAATTTGTACCGGGGATAAAATAACGGCCGCCGAGGTTAAACCCTGCCGGACTTCCGTTACCCACCCATTTGTTGAAATCGCCAATGGTCCAAAGGGTGTTCCAGCCAAAGGAATAATAGGAAGATGGTTTGTACCCGAAAGTCGGTTTTGTACCCTGATCCTGTGCACTGACAGTCCCTGTAAAAAGCAATCCTATCATGAGTATTATAAATGTTTTTTTCATAGCATGTTCAATTTTCATAATTATTATAAGCTTGTCTTTATCGAAGGGGTCTGGGTGAAACACTGGTCAATGGAGTTCGTGACATCCGTCGTGGTATGTGTGTCGGTGACCAGCCCGCGTATAATTGCATCCCATACTACAGGAAGATCTCCAGCAGGAGTGATGTTTTTGAAATTCACCATTTCGATGACAAGTGTCCCTGCCGAGTAAGATGTATAATATGTAGGATAATACGGATAATAATATCCGTTATAACCCCACCAGTCAGGAGGATAATAACCCGGGTAACCCCAGTACCATCCGGGATAATATACTGTTGTAGTTGTTTTTATAGCAGATACATTGATACCGAGATCCGGTTTTGCCGATTTGGCGACCTGTTTAAACCCCCTGGCATTCATGTCTGCGATGATCTGGTTGATGATAATTTTGGTATTGGCCGAAATAATCTTTTGAGTGCCTTTGTCGGTGATGTAATAAACGGTATCGACAATGCTGTATGTTTTATAAAGGCCGAAATTCGTATTGACGTCATATTGGGTCAAAACGGCAAGATCTTCAAGCAGCCGGCTCGAAGTAGGAGGGTATTTCGTGCATGAAACCATAGCAAAAATCCCCAGGGCAATGAATGTCAGTCTTAGAATTTTCATATATTGTTTGTTTTAAAATTAATTTTCATTCTTGTTATTAATATCTTACCCTAGTAGAATTGGCATCGGGTACATGGCCAAGCCTGAAAATGAGGCCACCGGTAAACCCGAACTGAATCATTGTGGAATAAACCGAAACGCCTGAACTGTAACCACCGGTGCCGAAATAAAAAGTATAGCCCGCAGCCTGCATAGGGACATACATTTGGGCCTGTAAACGCAATCCGAAATGTTTACCGAAATAAACCTTCGCACCTCCGCTCAAACCTACATCAAAAAACCAGTAGTCATAAGAGTTCCCGTTTTTTGGCGCCATCAGGCAAGCCCCCATGCTGAAGCCGATAAAAGGTGAAACCGTTGGGTTTACGCGGAAATTCTTTGTGAATCCGATATTCATGTAATTGATGCTCAGGGGACTTTCCTGGTAAGGATAACTGGTAAGGTTCACCTGGGCTTTGGTATCGATGCGGTTATAGATCAGATCCAGGTCAAAAACCCGGCTCACCCCGACTGAAAGCATGCCTCCGTACTGCGCATTGTCGACAAAGCGAACATACCCGTCGGCACCGCTCATCCTTGAAGCAAATACATAACCGCCGAAGGGAGTGATTTCAACAGTCTTTTGAGCCTGCATCAGCAAAGGAGCAATCAGGCAGGCAATAAGAAATAATAATTTGTGATTCATATAGCTGGTTTTAAACATTAAAAATATCAACAGGTTATCCAAAATAACATTTCAAAGATAGGAAATCCATACTAAACTCCTGATAATCATTCTTAGGTATTTTCAATACCTTTGGACTTATGAATTTGAAATAATTTTTATTGACTGCGGATGAGTGAGCCCCAGGATTATATAGTGATAGGTTCAGGTTTTGGCGGAAGCGTCGCGGCAATGCGGCTGGCCATGAAAGGATATTCGGTACTTGTACTTGAAAAAGGGAAAAGATACAGAACAGAAGATTTTCCAAAGACCAACTGGAACCTCAGGAAATACCTCTGGATACCCCGTTTTGGCTTGTATGGCTTCCAGCGCCTTGACTTGTTCAAGCATGCTTTCATTCTCAGTGGAACCGGGGTCGGAGGAGGCAGCCTGGTGTATGCCAATACACTGATGAAACCCCCTGATCAATTCTTCAGGCATGAACAATGGAAGCGTTTCAGGGATTGGAAATCGGTACTTGAACCCTTTTATGAAGAAGCCCATCGGATGCTCGGGAGGGTCAAGCTGCAGAAATTCTATGTGGAGGATGAAACGCTCAGAGAGGTTGCGAAGGATATGGGCAGGGAGGATTCGTTCGACCATGTATACGTGGGCGTTTATTATAATGAAGAGGAAAAGGCCTGCGATCCGTATTTTCATGGAGAAGGCCCGCCCAGAAACCCCTGCAAGGAATGTGCAGGTTGCATGGTGGGTTGCCGCGAAAATGCAAAGAACACTCTCGACAAAAACTATCTCTGGTTCGCCGAAAAACATGGTGCCGTGATCCTCCCAGAAACCCAGGCCTGGAAGATCTCCTGGGAGGAAGGGATTTATACGGTTCATACACACCGCTTAAATGTCAGGGGGGAGCAGGTGTTTCGTTCAAGGGGACTGATCGTGGCAGGAGGTGTGATGGGCACAATGAAACTGCTCCTTCATCAGAAACATATTTATAAAACCATGACCGGCCTCAGTGACAAGCTGGGAAATGGCCTGAGGACCAATTCCGAAACACTGTGTACCGCTTCCGGGGCTGATGTCAAGTTGAATAATGGCCTGGCCATAAGTTCCATCTTTAAACCATCCGACGACACCTGGATCGAGATTGTGAAATATCCCAACGGCTCGGGCGTCATGAAAGGACTGTTAACAATGGCCACAGGGAATGCCAACCCGTATTATTTACGTACGTTGAAGTTTTTGGGGAATATACTGAGCCATCCCTTGAAGTTCCTGCGCATGCTGTTTAACTTCAACTGGGCTTCCAATACTGTCATTTTCCTCGTCATGCAGACTGCCGACAATGCCATGCGGATGACCCTGAAAAAAGGGTTCTTCCACCATCGTCTGACAATTAAAAATGACGGCAACAAAAAAGTGAATGCATTTATCCCCCTGGGCCAGGAAGTCATGAACCGCTATGCAGAAAAGGTAAATGCCATCCCTCAGAATTCAACAATGGAAATACTCTTCAATATCCCTTCAACCGCGCATATCCTGGGCGGTAACCCGATGGGGGATAATGTCAGCGAAGGGGTCATTGACAGTAACTTTCAGGTCTTCGGATATCCGGGTATGTATATCATCGATGGTTCTGCTATACAAGGGAACCTCGGAGTCAATCCGAGCTTTACGATCACGGCTCAGGCAGAATACGCCATGTCGCAGATTCCGGAAAAACCAAGGTAAGGTTTCTCCGTACCGGCAGGGCTTTGCAAACTACATTTTTACAACCTTGCTGATCGAAACCTTGTGGTCAAATGTAAAGCGGAGATAATAAATACCGGGCGACATCCCGACTTCATCAGAATGTAAAACCCCTGAGTGCAGGCCTTCAGGCTGAACTTGTGTTTGAATAAGCCGGCGGCTGAGCCTGCCGGTCATATCATACAGATCAAGGGTCACCGGCAGTTCTTTCCTGAGGAAATAATTGTAGGTTAGTTTTTCTGTAAAAGGATTCGGGTATATAATCACTGAAACATCCGAATTGTCAGGAGACACCTGTGTATCTGTAACGCCCGAGATAACCTCCCCGTTTAATGGTTGCTCAAGGTTTACAGAAGCTGAACGGGTAATCCCTGAATCCTTTCCTGAAGTTTTAACCTGAATGGTCGTGATGATGAGAACCGGGTAACGGTATTGTTGAGCGTACCAGAAATAACGGATTGTCTGGCTTTCAACAGTACTGCAGGGATTTATTTCAACACTGTTTTTTTCCGTTCTTACCCTTAATGTATTTTTCAGGACCTGGTTGGGAAGAATTAATGTGCCATATGCATCAGCGGAAACAGAAAAATCACCGCTGAGATCGATCTTCGTTACGTTCTGGAATAAAGCACTTCCAGCCCACCTGTCGGTGAACTGATCCCCATAGGAAAAAGGATATTTCATTTTAAGCACCGGATCAGAATAGTTAAGTGTGATGTCTTTTGAGATATAGCCGTTTTCTTCAAAAAGCGCATCGGTAATTGTAAAATAATAGTCTTTATCAGATTCTTTGAGGACGACGTTTGAAGCGTTAAAGCTGTTCAGGGTTTTTGAAGGGACAGGAGTCACAGAACTTTGACTTGTGGTTCCTGTAAACTGGATTTTTGAGAAGTCCCATATCTGGTTTGGTCCTGAATCGCCGGGTAAAACATATTGTATTTCCTGTGATGAGTTTATGTCACCGGTTAAAAGCGCATTGTTTTTAAAAGTTATCGTAGTCTGGGATAGAGAGATAACCGCAATAAACAGTGCTAAAACGGAAAGAGAAATTGACTTCATGGTAATGTGGTTTCTGCAAAAATAGTAAAAAAATGATGGTTTCGCAAATAGAAAATCTACGACGCAATACTATAGAAGAGGCGGGTTAAAATTCAATCTTATAACTCAAAAGCGGGACAATCCCCAGTGATTTCTGAGTCTCCACAGATTCGTTGAAATCATTATAAACATATCCTACAATGGGTTTCTGGTTCAGGAGGTTCCTTATCTGCAAGGCCCATATGCCGGAGAATTTTTTATGGTTTGTACGGTAGGTCAGAGTCAGGTCAAGATAGAATACAGAGGGCAGCCTCACAGTATAAGCAGCCCCTTCATCAAGGATCTCCCTCTGCTGTGAGATGGATTGAGCGAGATCTATGGGAACGTAGTATTCTCCTCCGGTAAAACTGCCTTTAAGGTTCAGACCGAAAATATTCTTGCTTCGGATAGTCCACTCCTTGCCTCCCAGCAGATTAACCACGTAGTTTGTATTGAATCTTGTATTCCTTAATATGCCGTCTCCCCCGGTATATTTCGAATCAAACAGGGAAATCGTGACCATATAATAATATTGTTTTGTAAGGAACTTCTCAAAAGTTATGTCGATGCCGATATTCCGGCCGCTGCCTTTATTGATGAGTGAATCACTGATATAATAACCTGTACTGTTAAGCTGGGAATAATAACTGCCCGAGATCACAGGAATACTATACAGATACTGATAATAGGTTTCGATTTTAAGCCTCATATCCTGGCTTATGAGATAGTCGTATCCCAGCACAAAATGCTGTGCCCTGCTGTAATTCAGCGACCTGTTGGGCTGGGTGGTAATGCTTTGGTTTACCGGGACCCCGGTGAGATACACCCCGATATCCTCCAGTTGGGAATGTGTGCCATATCCTAAACTTAATGCATGTTTTGGCGCGAACTGCCAGCGAAGAGCCAGGCGGGGTTCCAATGAATAATGGTTGTTCAGGAAGAAGTACTCAAAATTCAGTCCGCCGGTAAGGGAAAAATTGTTTGTGAAGTCGTTTCTTGCTTCAGCATAGGCTTGTAACATGCCGGTTTGTCCGGTTCCCTGGTTCACATAACCGTAAATCCCTGTAAAAGGATTTCTCGATTGTACATCCAGTTTGTAAAAAAGCGAAGAGTAAATGATCCCGGTTCTGAATGTATAACGCGTCCCGAATTTCCTGTTAAAAAACAGGGAGGCGTTAATCCTTAAATTCTGATGGTTCAAATTGGTTTCGGGCCTCAGCTGGTACCCGGAAGTCATCAGGCTCTCCTCTGAAACGATTTTGTTATAGGTTGCAGAGATATAAGAGCGGAGAAAAGATTCCCTGTTTAAATAGATCAGGTGGTTAACCGAAATGGCTCCCATCAGGTTGTCGAGGTAAGATTTGGAACGATCATCGAGTGTAATCCATTCCGAAGAATCCTGTTTTGGTACGGAGCTTATCCGTGAAGCCCCGCCAATACCAACAATAGAAAAGGTTCCTGCCTTTGGTGTCGGCAGATTGATCTTGAACGAAAGGTCCTGGA
This sequence comes from uncultured Bacteroidales bacterium, assembly GCA_903887775.1. GTDB lineage: Bacteria > Bacteroidota > Bacteroidia > Bacteroidales > FEN-979 > CAIRDP01. The sequence continues at coordinate 102,292 of CAISRB010000028.1, read as the reverse complement.
ACGAAGGGATCACGTTTTTCATGCCGGGATCGATATAGCCAAGGAAGTACAATATCGAATAACGGTAATTAAACAAATAGGAGCCGGTCTGCTTTTTTGAGAAGGGGCCTTCGGCCGATACATCCAGGCCCTGGACACCTAACTGGAAAGCATACTCATGCCTGGCATTGTTGCCGTTCCTGAACCTCATGTCAAATACGCCCGACAAAGCATTCCCAAACTGTGCCGGGAATGCCGAGGTGTAAAAATCTGAATTGCTGAGAACCTGGCTGCTGAAAATGGTGAATCCCCCTCCGGATGTTCCCACAAATGCAAAATGATTCGGGTTAGGGATATCAGCACCTTCCACCCTCCAGAGCAGGCCTTTTGGTGAATTACCCCGTATCATGATCTGGTTTGAATTGACCCCTGCATTGGATGCCACACCTGCAAAATTCGAAACGGCCCGCATCGGGTCATCCACCGAACCGGCATACCGCCTGCTTTCCTCCACGTTAAATGAACGGGCGCTCACCATGGCCATTGGATTTATAGCCTTGTCTTTATTGATATCGGCTTTGACTTCAACTTCCTTTGCCATGAAAGTGATCTCCTCAATCTCGATGAAGAGGACTGTTTCCTTGCCCGATGAAATAAGGATCTCAGGGATGATTGCAGTTTTATACCCCAGGAAACTGGCCTGAATGCTGTGCCTTCCTACCGGCACATTCTCGATCCTGAAACTGCCATCGGCTTTCGTAACTCCTCCCAGCAGGGGATCGGAATGCAGCACTACAACATGTGCTCCCTCCAGCCCGGTACGTGTTTCAAGGTCAATGACCTTCCCGCGGACTACCTGGGTCGGAACCTGGGTCGGAACCTGGGAAAAAGCAAATGAAAAAATAATTGCAGTGATCAGATCCTGGCATTTCATAAAGCTATAAAAACAAACGGGATTTGACTACCTGATGTCCCCGAGAAGGACATTCCATATTTTTAAAGTATCCCTGCCGAAAACTTTTTTTTGTTTTAGTGCAAAGATATCGACGATTCTGGTCCCGGCATCAGTGATATTCCTCTTGACCTGATAGAAGGGAGAAAGTTTGACCGAAAAACCTAACTGCCCGGAGTATAAAGAATCACTGACTGCTTGCAGTTCCAGGCAAACCCGTATTGAATCGAACACAGTTCCCGGAGGGTATTCAGGAACTTTCTTTCCCGGGATGAACAATGCAGTGGCCATCTCACGGGCCTTCTCCTTAAATGTTTTTTCAGCCGAGCTGTCATTCATAATCTTCAGATAGTCGGCAAGGTCGTTCAATTTTAAGCGGGCCATTGTTTCAAATGCCTTGAGCTCATTCTGATTCAGGGTGTTACTTTCAAACACGGAGGTGATGCTGTCTTTAACATTAGTTGCCTTGTATCTCTCAAATTCAAGGGTGGATTGCTCGTTGTTATCACAACTTTTAGCGCATACGATCAGGTAAATGAGAATAAGCGGCAATATTTTAACGATCCTTTTCATACCGGTAACTTAACCCTGAACCTAAGAACCATGATCTTTCCGGCATGGAACTTTGTATCCAGTACTTCAATATTTTTCAGGCTGCCCGAAGGCATTGTCAGTTTATCTATAAATTCCTGTTTGTTCAGGAGTTCCATCCCGCTTGCCGCATTCTTTTCATTATATAACTGGTAGATCATTGCACCATCATCAATCATGCTGTCGAGGCGGATTCTTCGTTTGCCCCAGTCATCCACCTTCATTTGTGAGAAATAATGGATCATAAGGGCATAATCGTTGGCATGAAGGCTCACTATTTCGTTCGGGTTGAGCTTCCTTACAATGCGGGTGATGGTATCAGTCTGGTAATACGGTGTGGAAACAACCAGCCTCACCAGGCTTTTATCCGTTTTCAAAAAGAAACAGCCGTCATTACTGCAGAAACTGCTTGCCGGAGTTTCGCCTTCAAGTAAAACCTTCACCTCGATTTTTGAGTTGGTGATAGGCTCCTTAGTGTCAAAATCATAGAAACAGAACTTATATTCACGGGTGTTGAAGAGTTTGAATATGCCGAAAAAGATCAGGAATATTATTATTGCGGCAAAGGGAATAAGGAGGAAATAGTGGTTTGCCCTGATGGCATCAGGTTTGGTTACGGCATCTGCAGAGGTGTTTTCACTTTGGGCGGCCGATATAAGGTCCTGGTTCTTAAATACAAAATCATCCCAGTTAGCATACCCTGCATACTTGCATAAAAGATTTAAAACATCAATTCTTGGTAAGGTCCTGCTTACAGATTTCATATGGTTGTAAAACCATTTCTCACTGATATGCGCATTCGCTTTTCTAAGCAGCTCTTCCTGGAAATCAGTTATTTCCTGTCCTCTCCATTCAGAGATTGACGGATTAATGCCCGGATATGATTGCTGCATCATGGCCACAATCTTTTTTTTCAGCTCTTCAAAATATGCTTTATCGTTCCGGGACAAAGTTCTTCTGTTTTATAAGTTATTGTATGTAACACTCTTGTAAAATATTTTACAACGATTTTACAAGAGTGTTACTATGGCAAGCATCAAACCAGGTTTAATTTCGCGATGTAAAAATACCCGCGGGCATTGTCAAACCAAAAATAAGAAAAAGAATCACAGAAATCAAAATTAACAATCAAAAAAGGAGGAGTAAACAATGAGAACAAGAAACAAAACCATCGTATCAGTTTTTTTCGCACTTACCTTATTATTAAGCGCAATGATTTCATTTGAGGCATTTTCACAAAAGAAATCAGCAGGCATTAAGATCGGTGTATACGATTCAAGGATAATAATTTTTGCCTGGTCAAGGACGGACTTTTTAAAACAGCATATGATAAAATTAAGCCAGCAGACCGATTCTGCAACAAAAGTACATGACACGGCCAGGATTAAGGAACTGAGCGTTGACGCGATATCATATCAGCATTTGCTCCACCAGATGGTTTTCAGCACGGGATCAGTTGCATCTGTTATGGCAGTAGTTAAAGACAAACTTCCCGAACTGGCAAAAACAGCTGGTGTCAGTATTATAATCAGCAAATGGGAACTCAATTACAGTGACCCTTCATTTGAAATCGTTGACCTGACCAAACAGGTGGCAGCGCTTTTCCAGCCGAAGGAGAATATCGATAAAATGTCTGCAGATATCGCCGCTCAGGCTCCTGTCCCGATTGAAGAGTTGGGAATAGAAATGGATATGCTGGATGGTTACTGTAAAATGTTTGGTAAGAAATAGTATTAATTTTGTAACAAACTTTAAAACCAAAAACTATGTTAGAACAGGTCCATAATCACATAACAAAAGAACTTGAGCAGAATACAAAGACCGATACGATCTTCATTCTGACTTCAATAGTCCTGAACCTGATCACTCTGGGGGTGAATTCAGGAATGGTTGAAAAATCACGCACCGAAAGTTCCTCACTCATGGTGATGTTCATATTTGTCGTCCTTATCGTTGTAGTGAACCTTGTTGTTATAATTGGTTTGTTAAAAGGCAGGCAGACCAGGGTAAAACTTACGAACGGGCTCATTGCGATGTACCGCGACCAGAATGTTTCCAAATATTACGACGAGACCCTGTTGAGCAATTATAACGTGAGGTATAACCTCTTCCTCATGGTCGTGGTATGTACAGGCCTGATTGCATCGGTAGTTCCGTTTATAATGAGATAAAAATTCCTTAATTGCAAAGCATGAAAAATCATTTCAGTTCTCTTCTGGATCCATCACACCGCTGGTTCACGATATCCTTTTTTCTTGCATCTGTATTGCTGATCATAGCTTCCCAGGTGGTCGGCACTACTGACAATCTTCCGGGAATTTCAATGCTTCTTCTCGGGATGGTTTTTCTCTTTTATGCTATTATAAACCCCTGGAGAAAACCGGCGAATTATGGAATACTGGCCGGTGTATGTCTGGGACTGATCGCACTCACTTTTTTAGTAATTTATTTACTCTCAGCTGTGCACAAAACCGAATATATCAGCGAAGGGATGGTCATGGGCTTCATTGGCCTTATTTGTATTCCGGGATTTGTGGCAGGCGTTTCAGGTATTGTTTTCTGGGCAAGCAGGAAGAAGTGATCAGCAACCTTACTCTGCTTTTGCAATATTGAAATCCATCAGCGCCTTGCCATGCCTTACATACAGTTTCCCCCGCTCAATTACAGGATGGGAAAAATGTTCCTTGCTGCCTTTTGGTATCCTGAAATAGCTTATGATATTCATCTTTCCCTTATCGGGATTGATCAGTTGAATATCCCCTTTCTGATTGTAATAATACAGCATCTTTCCATCGGAAATTACAACACCTGTTCCGCACTTCAGTGAATCGATGATATTACCGGTTTTGGAATCCAGGCAAAGCAGGGACTTGCGGCTGTCGGAGCAGGTATAGATCTTTTCCCCCGAGATAATGAAACCGCCCATGTAATTATCGACCGTAGGATTTCTCCATACCTGGCGAACACTGCTGCCTTTGTCCTCTAGGGCGAGTTTTACAGCGCCGTTGCCATCTCCTGCTATATAATATATTACTCCGTCCTCATACCATACCGTATTGCTGTGGGTATCGCCGTTACCAGGTTTCCTGTCTGCAAGGGGTGTGTTTACCTGTTCATGAACCCATAGAAGTTTCCCGGTTTTTGCATCTATCCCCAACAGGGAATAAGCCGAAAAAACGACCAGTATCGATCGATCCCCGTATCTTACAAGCAATGGTGAATTATAACCAGGCCTTTCACCCCGGCCTTTGCATATCCAGATGATCTTCCCGGTTAAGCGGTTTAAGGCAACTACATTCGTGTCCTTTCCACCCGGCATGAAAAAAACCATATCCCCTTCGATAAGAGGTGATTCGGAATATCCATACCTGGGGAATACTCCATGAAGATCGTTCTGGTTGACCATCCAGCTCAGTTTGCCTGTTTTCAGTTCGACACATGCCAGGTTCCCCATACCCGAACTTACATAGATCATTCCTTCATGAATGGTCGGGGTCATCCGGGAACCCTGGTAGCTCTTCGTCCATTCCCTGCCAAAAGCAGTTTTCCAAAGTATTTTTCCAGCCTCGTCCAGTGCGAACAGATAAGCCGTGGAGTCGATCTCTCCGCAGATCAGGATCTTGTTTTCATAAAACGAAGGCGATCCGTATCCGTTCCCGATTTCCTCGTTGGCCCAGGCCAGGACGGGTCCTTCGGGCGGCCAGAAATTCTGTAAATGAGCTTCATGGTAGACGCCCCTCCGTTCAGGGCCCCTCCATTGGTTTACATATTGAGCTTTGCTTGTACTATAAAAAAGCAGAAGTAACGCAAGGCAATAAAACCGCCTGAATCTGATTGTCCGTTCCATCGTATTTCTTTCTTTAGTTACAATGATAGAGAAAAAAGATGTGAAATGAAAATTAAAAGGAAGCTATTTATTCTCTTTGACCAACTGTTTCTCAAGAACAACAATCATGTACTTTTTCTCAGCAACAAACGCCTCAACGTCAAGTTTTGAAAATTCTTTATTCAGCTTTAATGAAAGTTTTTCCCTGATTTCGTGAGTAAGATGATGCAGCCAGGCAAGTTTAATTAAAAGTTTGTTCTCCAGATAGGATATAAGTGGGTTTACGATGCGTGTGACATACATATTTACAAATTTCAGAGTTGGCAGGACATGGTATGTAATATCCTCCTGGTAAATGATCTTCCAGCCATACCCGGCTGCCAGCTTCTCTAAATCCTCAAACTTTTTCTGAGGCTTTTTATCACCACTGTCTTTTATCGGGAAATAATCTGCTATGATCCACCTGCCTTCAGGAGTAATGATCTCGCCGGCCTTCTCGAACGCCTTTTTCATATCGATGTATTGAAATGATTCGGCATTCAGCAGGCTCCCGTATTTTTTGTCGGAATGAAAAGCTTCAAACCTGACATTGTAACCGGTTAAACCCGGATACTTGTTTTTTATATACGTTATCTGATTGACATTCGGAGAGAGAACATCCACAGTAAATCCTTTCTGACAGATCAGATTGGCAATACCACCAATCCCGCATCCAATATCCAGAACTGCCAGCGTTTTATCCTGTAAATGAGAAATGAGTTTTTCGGCATAGTCAAGTTGTGCAGTTTCCATGTCATGAAAAGACAAGTTCTCCGGCTCAATACCGGCATTCGCGAAATAGCCATAATGGAGCATGTCATTTGAAAGCATCTCGGAATAAAGCCTTAATTCCTGGTCATGACTGACTTTACAATATTTTTTCTGTTTACGGTGGAATTGCACTGCACGAAAAATCCTGGCGGGATTAAGCAGGTCAAAAAAATAAGAAGTAAGTTTTGCGGATGATCCTCCTCTCTGTGTTCCTGATGCTGGCATCGAGTAAGAATTAATTTATGATCCGGCTGAATGGATAAAATTTACCCGCGCCAAAAATAACGAAATAAATCTAAATTATGTACAGGATGCCTGCCTTACCAGATTTTCACCCTCAGGCTGTCGGGCCTCCACATGGCATCACCCTGTTTTACATTGAATGTTGAGTAAAACTCGGGAATATCCGAAAGCGGGCCGATAACCCTGAATTTAGCCGGTGAATGTTCATCACTTCTCACCTGGTTTGCAATAGCCTCCGGCCGGGTATTGATCATCCAGGCCAGGCCATATCCCAGGAAATACCTCTGGTCGGGGCTCAGGCCGGCAATCAATTCATTGTTTTTAAACTGGGCAGTCTTTTTAAAAGCTTCATAACCCATGATCACACCCGCCAGGTCGGCAATGTTCTCGCCCTGGGTCAGCTCGCCGTTGATGTGCAGGCTGTCAACAGCAATATACTGGTTGAACTGCTTTACGATCAGTTTGGTCCTTGTAAAGAATTTGGCGCTGTCATCCTTTGTCCACCAGTTATGCAGGTTCCCAAATTCATTATACTTGCAACCCTGGTCATCAAAACCATGCGTTATCTCATGGCCGAATGTTGAGCCCCCGATGATTGAATAAAGCAGGGCATCATCTGCCAGAATCCGTTCATAACCGGGAACGATGATATTGCAGCCGGGGATCACGATCTCGTTGTTCGAAGGATTGTAATATGCATTGTAGGTTTGGGGTTCCATACCCCACTCGCTGCGGTCAACCGGCTTTCCGAATTTCGAGATATTGTAGGCAAACTCCCATTTGTTGGCATTCATAGCGTTCTTTACATAGGAGCTGCGGTCAACCTGCAGGGAACTCATATCCTTCCATTTGTCGGGGTACCCGACCTTGATGATAACCGTTCCGAGTTTTTTGAGTGCTTTTTCTTTCGTTACAGGACTCATCCAGTCAAGGTTCTTTATTCTTTCTGCATAAACGGTGATGATAGCTTTACCTATCTCCTGGAGTTTTTCTTTTGTGCCTTTCGGCAGATATTCATTCACATAGACCTGTCCGATGAGTTCTCCGAGAGATTGATCGGTTTGCTCAACAACCCTTTTCCACCTGGGTTTTGGTTCTTTCACGCCCCGCAGTACCGTCGAATAAAAGCTGAACGATTCGAGGAAGGTCCTGTCATCCAGGTAACGTGAAAGGCTGCGGATAACTTGAAATTTAAGATAGTTTTTCCAGTCATCCAATGGAATGGATTTCAGGTATCCGTTTTCAGCAGCCAGGAATTCTGGCTGGCCTACAATAACAGTATCTACATTTTTCAGACCCGCACTTTGAGTAAACAAGTCCCAGTCAAAATTCGGCATAGTGGCTTTCAATTTTGGCAGGGTGATTTTGTTGTAATTCTTCAGGGGGTCACGAGTGTCTTCGCGCTTACGGGATGCCTTGGCCAGGGCGGTTTCCAGCTTCATCGTATGTTCTCCTGCAAGTTTGGCGCCGGCTTCAGAGTATCCCATGACCCTGTACATGTTAGTGAGATGTTCTGTGAATTTCCCGCGTATCATCACAGCCCTGGGATCTTTGTCAAAATAGAAGCTGCGATCGGGCAGGCTTAATCCACCCTGTCCGATAAAGATCGCGTACTTGCTACTGATCCTGTCGTCCTGCACAACATAAAAGCGGAAAAGCGGAGAGCCGGCAACAGAATGAATATACACTGCCTCTTTTACAATTCCTTTCACATCCCTGATCGCATCAATTCGGGCAAGATCTTCTTTCAGGTCGGAAAGACCCCTGCTGTTCAGTTTCACACTGTCCATTCCGGTATAGAAGAAGTCGCCAATCTTCTGCTTGTTGCTTCCTTTTGAAGGATCTTTTATTGCCGCCGAGGATTCACATATGTTCCGTACCTGTGCATTGATTGTATCCTGAATAAGCTGCCAGAGGCCGTTGGCCTGCTCACTTCTAGGGATCGGGTTTGCCTTAAACCATTTGCCGTTCGCAAACAGGAAAAAATCATCGCCTGCTTTCACGGTCGAATCAATATGGGATACCAAAGGGTCAACCCCCTGGTCTTTGGTTTTACCTGATTTGCATGAAATGACAATTGACAGCATGGCCGGAAAAGCCATCAGGAAGAAAATCTTTTTCATAGAATAAGGTTTGAGTTTGCCAAAGATCGGAATTTCCCGGGAATCCGGCATTTCAATACAAAGGGATTTAGCTTTCTGATAACGTTATCGGGTAATACCCGTAAGTTTGAACGGCCTCAGAGATGGTCATCAGAGTTTCATCACTTACATGGAAAGGGATCTCTCCATGATCGTCTGATAATATAAAACCTCCGCCCGGAGAAGCTTTCCTAATAATTTCTTTAACGGTTTGTAATGTTTTTTTATGGTCCCAGCCCGGCATTTCGTTTCCGTTCATATTACCCAACAGCGTGAATTTACCTTTGCATTCAGATTTGATAATACCAATATCTTCCAGGGCCCCGGCCCCTGCAATTATGGTACCTGTTTCTGCAATATCATTGATAAAGTCCAGTATCTGCCCGGTAGCAAAACGGGTGATAACAGGCCCTTTGATCATCGAAATAGTTTGCTTCGCGACCTGGAACCCGGTTTTAAAGTATGTTTCCGGAGGAACCATACCCGACGAAGATAAGGGATCGAAAAAGCTGATTGCAGTGGCTCCGGCTTCCAGTTGTTTATTCGCATAATTCACACAGAATTCCTGGTTCACTTTGATCAGGCGATTAAAAAGATCAGGCCTCGATTGAATTAATTCGAGGTATTTATCATGACCCAACTGCATTACCGGTAATGAGAAAGGCGACATCACCGCACCGATGATCGGGATATGATGCCCAACTTCCTTGCCTAACACTTCTGTTGCCTGGAATACCTTCCTGAGCGCTTTGCTTGATGTTATATCCGGAACGTTGAGCTGATTTATCTGTTCAAAATTGCGTATAAAGGGCTCACCCGAAACGGGCGGACCATCCTCTGCCCAAACAACCTCACCCCCGAAAGCCTCGGACTCTATCGCCCCATAGAAGAACGTATAAATGCAGTCGTTCTGGTACTTCTGGCCCAGCCTGAGCTGGCCTTCAATTACATATTGGGATTTTGAGAAATATTCCTCGATGCTGAGCCCAAGCTCTTTTGCACCATGCATGGTATGCAGGAGAAACAGGGGAACACGGTCCGGCTCCTGGTGACTCATAGTTTTCAGGACCCTTTCCAGTGAAGTCATTCTGTCGTAAATTAGTAAACAAAGATACAAAATGGAAACCCAAAATCAACAAAGCAAAAAGGCTGCAGGGTTTTTCCCTGCAGCCTTTTTATAAATCCGGGGATTCCCTATACAGGTTGAATGGTTAATAATATGGTTCCGTCGAGGAACATGCCAACCGTTAAGGCAGGCAGCGGTCCGTTCAACACAGCGTAAATCCTTAAATAAAAGCCTGTCTGTGAAAGGTAAGGCCGGATATTCACATCGTTCAAAGTGACAATAACAGTCTTTGCAAGCGGATTCGTGTTGATCACACTTCCAACCGTGTACTCCGGATTAAAGGCCTGGTTGTCGGCAACCGTGGCCCGCATTGATGAAAGCCAATGGAAAGTTGAATCAGCCGGTCTTTCCATCGTTACGGCAATATTGGTAAAAGTGGCGGTGGGGATTGTTGATGATGATAAGCCGTTGGCACTCAGCAAACTGTCGAGGTTTATGGTAATCTTCGCAGCATACAGGATAACCTCATTCGATTTTAACAGGGTCGGGGAATATGTGAAATGCTGCCGTGGCAGGTTCATCGTTACAGGTACAGCAGTAAGTTCCTTTATTTTATTGCAGGAAGACAGAAAAGTCAGTGGAGCAACAAATAAAAGAAAAAGTAAAAAATACGGGCGTGTTTTCATATGATTATTTTTTTAGATTTATACAGTTTAACTATGTTGGGTCAAATATAGGTAACCCTTATCGAAAAAGCAAATTATTTAAAAAAATTATACCGCCTGCCACTCTGATAGGTTACAATAAAAGCATCGGGTATCCCATGCGTTTTCATTTTCTCTAATAACGCTCTTGCACATTCCTCATTGTTACACCGGCCAACCATAAACCTTTCCATTTTGCCCTCCTTTTCCAGCCTGACCTCTTCGGAAATATGATAATGTTTTCTAATCCATCCGGTCGAATATCTGTGCTGGTCAAAGGCACAGATCTGCACTGAATAGCAGAACCTTCCCCTTGCCTTCGGGATGATCTTCGGGATTGGTTTTTCTTCATAATACTCTATCCTGGGAATATCTTCTTGCACAGGTTTAACTTCAGGAGGAGGAGGTGAATAGACCCTGGGACTTACCGGGTATGATACAGAATACTCCATAGGCTGCAGCTCATTGCTGACGCGGGGTTTTTGTTTCGCCTGCCCTGTCCCGAGGTTGACTGAAATGTTCAATGCAATGTAATGAACCACATCGTAAGGATAGCCGGCCGGCACCTCGTTGTCAAGCTTATCAGACAGATATGTTTTGTAAGTATATTCCAGCCCTGCATTCAACCTGTTCCCAATCCTGTAGTAAACTCCCAGTCCGGCCGGAATCACGAAAGACGCGTTGAAATTGGACAGGGGATTGACATATGGCAGGGAATCATAATTGTAAACCATATTCGTGAGTTTGGAGTACCATCCTGCATATCCCAGCCCTACAGTCCCATATACGAAGAATCTCCGCTTTGGACTATGCCTGAAAAACAGGTTGGAGAAATTGATGATCATGTGGAGATCCCCCTCGAGTATGATCCCTGTGAAGGAATCCTCCACCTCTTTCCCGCTTTTCACGTAGGTCTTAATCCCCCCATTCAATATCCCGCTGAACAGCGAGATCCTGAAACCAAAGGCTTCCGAAAAATAATATTGCCCGAACAAGCTGGCTGCAAGACCGGTTGAGCGTTTCAGGTTAAAGTTCCCAACGTTCAGGTCCCCGTGGTAAATGGCAGGGCCGAAGGTAAACCCAAACTGCCCTGTATTTGCAACTTCAGAATGGTAATTCGAAATTACGGGTTTATACTGGGGAAATCCAGCCACACTGAAAATGAAGAAAAAGATGACCCAGGCTATCCCCTGCTTAAATTTCATGACAACTGATTAGCAAGCCTGTAAAAATAGGATCAAAACTGCATGACCTTATTCCACGAACAATTTTTTTGTGAACAACCCCTTGTCAGTTTTAATAACGCTAACAACTCTTCCTTCCAAAAAAGCATTACCTTTATGTCTGCGGATGGCAATGCTCCTCTGCAATCATAACCAAAATATCCACATCGGATATCATAAATTAAACATCACGCGATGGCATTTATAACATTTAAAAGAAAAGAAATCCATTATACTGAAAAGGGTAAGGGCGACACTATCGTTCTTCTGCATGGATTCACTGAAGACCTTAGGATATGGAAGCAATTCTCTGCGCGGCTTTCAAAGAATTACAGGGTGATCTGTATTGACCTTCCGGGCCATGGAAGAAGCGACTGCCTGGCAGAAACCCATACCATGGAACTTCTCGCAGAATCGGTATCCGCAGTCCTGAAACATAATCAGGTGAAGACATGCCTGATGATAGGTCATTCGATGGGAGGATATGTAAGCCTTGCCTTTGCTTCAAAGTATCCGCGGATGCTGAAAGGCTTCGGACTTTTTCATTCTCACTGCTTCGCCGATACCCCGGAAGATAAAAAGAACCGCAGACGAACGATCGAAGTGGTGAAAAAAGATCACTTCGGATTTGTTTCCCTGTTCATCCCGGGACTTTTTCCTGAAGATGTGCAAAAAAAGTTCTCGAAGGAAATAGAATTCCTGAAATGGTGCGCCCGGGAAATTCCGCGCGAAGGCATTATCGCAGCTCAGAAGGGAATGCTCGTTCGTAAAGATCAGACCGAGCTGCTGAAGACCACAAAGCTCCCTGTTTTGTTTATACTTGGGTTGAAAGACGCGAAGGCACCTGTAGCGAAGCTCTGGGATATGATCTCTCTGCCTGCCATAAGTGAAAGCCTTATTCTTCGCGACTGCGGGCATATGGGTTATATAGAAGCTCCGGAGATTACGCTGAAAGCCTTACGAAATTTTGCAAGAAGCGTTTTCTGAAACTATCCTTAATCTGACCCCAGGCGGATGGGTTTTAAAAGGTGAACCCGAGCCTGAACAGGAAGATATGCTGGTAAGCAAAAACGTTTGTTATATATTCATTTACGATTGCTGTCGTCTGACCCGGGTCGAACGATGTAGCCTGGTAAACCCAATAATGATTGTCGCCCGAGACTGACCATAGGGAGTAATCAACTGAAGCATATATTCCGAATCTCTTGTAAACCTTCGCATTCACCCCGATTTCAATAGTCACGAAAGGGCCGCCCCTGTGATAAATGTCGTAATTGTAATAATAATTCCAGGCATAGGGTGGGTAAATCCAGGTCATCCATTCATCCATTTGCGAAGAAGGAGTATTAACAAGTATCTTGTATCCACCCTGAACAGCGATCACCGGTGAAAACCTGGTTTTCAGCACAGTATACCTCAGCTCAGCAAACACCGGCAACAAGGTGAAATTGGCTTCATAATAGCTGTAAGTCGGAAGATTCGAAAACCGCTCGATACCGATCCCTCCTCCAAGGCCCAGGTGAGGATTGAATTTATACCCGAATGAAGTCTGCATACCGCTGAATAAATTACCTCTTTCACTTACAATCGCAAAACTGGTGTTGTTGTATAATCCTTTCGGTTTTTCCTGAAGCCAGCGTTGAAATCCGCCCTGGCTTTTTACGGCCGGGCAAAAGCCAAAGAAGAAAACCGAAACGATCAGAATGTTCTGTATTACCCTTTTCATGCACGATTATAAAGGACTGCAAAGGTATTAAATAAGGAGGATTAAGAGGTGGTCACATAATCTGACCGAAAGGTTTTACGATGCTTTCGATCCGGAAAAACACGTCCTTCCAATTGTTTTCTTTTTCGAAGATTATGAAAGTGTGCTTATTCAGAAGGTTCTTTGGGTTCAGGTTGAGCCTGAGCTGCTCACGGTAAACTTTTTTTTTCGACTGCTTCTGAATCTCCGGATGCTTCTTCAGATTCCTGTAATACCTCAGCCACGAACTAACCCAGATCAGTGGATAAAAGAAAGGAAATAAAAGCAGAGACCCCTTGCTTAGCCTCATATATCTTACTTCAGCAATCCTGAAACCGCTGAGTACTGCCAGTATCCTGAGCTTCTGCAAACCGATCATGAAGATATGCCCGTGGTACATTTCACGGGTGACACTGTTATCTGCCATCCAGATATCATCAAGTTCATTGGGAGGCATTTGTTTATGGGTTTCACTCTCAAAAAGAAGGTAACTGATTTTAGCTGAGAGATTGGAATAACTTGGTGTTGTAAGCAGCAATCTTCCATTTTTTTTCAGCACCCTGTTGATCTCCTTTAAGGCTCGCAGCTGATCACTGAAATGTTCAATCCCTTCCTGGCAGGTGACCCAATCGGCATACTCATCAGGCACCGGAATCCGTTCCGTAATATCGGCTCGTTTACACACAACATTTTTCAGCAGGAAATATTCCGGGAAAAGGTCAAAAGGCTCAACATCGGCTCCGGCCTCCATTAATATTTCGGTGGTGACTCCGTTGCCCGCGGGAATATCAATTACCTTTTTGCCTTTCAGTTCATTCCTGATCATGTCAAAGTAACGCCTGACATAGTATTTCTGGCTTTTTGGATTATTTATATGTTCATCGATCATGAGCTACCTGATTTTTAATTTTCTGTCTGTCTCACGGCCATAGCCTTTAATGATAATGCTGTCGGATGTCAGTGTTACTGCAGCAAAGGTATTCCTTTCCGTATCAACCATGCCCTTGAAATTCACGAGATGAACGCCTTCCCGCTCTTCATATCCCCCGGCATGATAATGCCCGTTGAAATAAGCCTTGACACATAAATATCCCGAAATTAATGTAAAAACCTCCCGCCCGTTAAACAGCAGATGATCTTCTTTTCCAAACAGAGGGAAATGACATAATATGATCACCTTTTGACCTTCCTGCCTGGCTGTCTCCAGCTGTTCTTCGAGCCATTTCATCTGCTTTTTCCCAATTCCTCCGTTCCAGGGCATTCCATTAAAACGAAGATTCATATATAAATCACCGATCTCATCATTCCTTTCAGCTTTCTGTTCATTGCTCTGAGGTGCAAAAAAACTCATATCATCACCATTCAGGATGATAAAACTCCATGATCCCTTATGTACGGTGTAATAGCCGTCAATCATCCCTAAATGAGAAATCAAACCTTCTTTGTATTTCTTTTTAATCATGTAATCATGATTCCCGAGTACGAGGTTCAGCGGAGCCACAAACCTTTTCAAACGTGGGAGTATACTGTCATAACTTCCGTTATCATGATCAATCATATCGCCAAGATCAAACACTTCATCAAGCGGCAGTGAGTTGAACATTTCGATGCAGCTGTCAAGTTTCGCCAGGGAAAGTTTATACTGCCGTTTCCCGTCCGGCTGACAATTACAATACTGGCAGTCGGTAAAAATCCCTATCCTTACAGGCCTGGGCTCTTTAATATTATTTTTCTCAGGCTCAATAACCTGGGCCCAGATCTGGGCATTGGTTAAAAAAGCGGCAAGCAAGAGACAACAAGGAAGAAGCACTTTTTTCAAATTGCAGATGGTCTACTTTTTCAATTCACCGGCAATAATACCGGCAATAACCTTTGCCCCGTTCTCATCAGGGTGAACCCCGTCGGGGAACATCGCCGGCTGCCCTCTCATTTTATGATTCAAATCAATTAACGGAAGATCATTGATTTTTCCTAATCTGACAATCAGAGGAATTATTCCATTTACAACAGTCGAATCGTCAATGCTCCATGCCATTTTAAATACCGGAGGAGGTAAACAAATATAAATTCTCGGTTTTGGCCTGATGGTATTGAAGGTATCGATCATGGCCTGGAAATCCTTTTCGAAAACCATTGCTTTCCAGTTATAATTTTTCGAATCATTTGTCCCTAAAGTGATGATTATAATATCTGGACGAAAAGCAAAGACATTATAAAATTCCTTGCATTTCCAATAAGGGAGATCTCCGTTTTTTTGCATCGTGGCCCCGCTTCGTCCGCAATTAAACACCAGGTAGTCATGCCCTAACATAGTATTCAGGATTACGGGATAAGCAGCCCTGCTTTGATCATTCAGTCCTGCTCCTTCGGTAATACTGTCTCCCACGCAAGCCACTTTTATTTCCCGTTTACATGAGGCAAAAAGCAGTCCGCCGAGGGTCAGTAAAATAATAAGTTGTGCTCTCATATTTTAGTTATTTAGTTTGCTTTCGTTATCTCTTTTATTTTGAAAGTATTTATAATCAATGTTGCAATAAATGATTCAAGAATACTTAGAGGAATTGCATACACTAAAAGACCGTAAGGCAATACACTTAAATTGCCGATAACCAGCCACATCATTACAAAGGCCATAAACCATCAAGTTAATAATGGATTTATTTTTTAAAATAATAAAAATAGAGGATAATCCCGATTGCAATAAGTGAAATTGAAAAGAGCAGTATTCCGTAAACAGTGTGTAAGTGACCAGAAGTAAATCCAGCGAGGGCACCAAAAATAATCATTAATGGATATAAAATATTTCTCAGCTTAGTTTGATTTTTCTTTTTTAAATCCATTTCAGTCTGGGATAATTCATTCTTTGCGTTTTTCATATTTACCGGATATTAAATTAAAAGCATTTTCGAATCCATAAACCAATGAAAGTATTTATAATGGTGTTCATCGTTAAAGCTTTTAACAGGCATAATGCCAGGCTTGCAAATGTATAAACGATCAACTTTTAAAAGCAAATTTTACAGCATGTTAAAGGGCGTTTTTTATTTCACTTATTTTCCTTTCCCGATCGAAAGAAAAAGTCCTGTCAGTCCTTTCGCATAATTCATAAAGCTGTAATGCTTTTTCAAAAAACATTCTTTTATTGCCTGATTGCTCATTAAGCCCAAATTGAGTCATTGCTTCAGCCAGTAACTCAATGTTTGCAGGATTAATGCCCTTAAATTGAAGCAGGTATATATTGGAAGCAGCTTCATTAAGTGTTAAAAACTTATTTAAATAAAAACCGGTTTCATTCAACAGCATTTCCTTCGCCTTTTCGAAATGGTTTTCTGCAGTTATTGAAAAGTCTTCTTTTTTATTGATAAGACTACCTATGATAGCCCGCAGCAGCAATCCGATTTTCTCGATTTCCCTCATTAAATAATCTTTCTGCTCCATAAATTTTATAAGTAAAGTTTACTTATTCAAATTCAGTTTTGAAATCGTACTTTTAGAAGGGATATCCAGAGAGTATTTTACTTCAATAAAGCAAATTTATCAGAAGCAATGCCTTAGTTTTATTGCAGCATACGGCGTGCTACTCCTTCTCTATCTGAATGAACTCTATCGGCATTCCGCATTCTTCAATAAATGCAACAAGGCAACCCTCTGACGGACTGTTGGGTTCTATAATAACTTTCTTTCCCCTGATAGCTTCATAAACGTCTTCCACCTCAAAAGCTATATGAGGCATAGTTTTTACAATCTCCGGCAGACTGCAGCCAGGTTCATACCTCATCCATTCAATCCCATAAGGATTCCCTCCATATCCGAAATGATAAACCTTGTAATCCTTTAAATACTCTTCCCCTTCAATGGGTTCAGTAGACGGCACACCAAGATGATGATATTTTAAGCCTTTATTCTTCATAAAAATCAGTTGTAAAAAGTCAAATATAATAAAAAAGTGTTTTGATCAGAGGATCATTTGTAACAGTATCTCTTCATCACCTTATAGGCTTCAGAAATACCGAGCTCGCCGGCCCGGCTGAGGTCCTCGCAACCGGCCTGGGAATCTTCAAGCATTATCTGTACCAGGCCCCGGTTAAACAATGCTTCTGCAAAGTTCTTACGGAGGCTGATGGCTTTGCTGAAATCTTCGAGTGCACGGTGGTAATTGCCCATCTTGCAGTAAACAATACCACGGTTGTAATAGGCGAAGAAAAAACCGGGATCGATTTTGATGGCCGATTCAAAATCGCAGACAACAGCATCGTATGTGTGCTCAAGCTCTGTTGTGGTATACTGTTCCCTTGTTTTTGCATTGGATTTCCCAATAGTGATCTGCTGGTCATAATTATCAAGAGTGTTGATCAGTTGTATCAGGTCATACCTGGTTATTGCCCTGCAGAAATAGGGGAGGGCATAAAGGGTATCAAGTTCTTCAGCTGCTGAATAATCGGAGAAAGCATCATTATATCTTCTGAGCCCCGAATACGCTACAGCCCTCTGCAAATAAGCATCGGAAAGCTCAGCGCCGGTGCTGATTCTCCGGGTTTGAAACTCCAGTTGTTTATTGCAAAGGGAATCACTGATCAGGTAAGGACGATAGGTAAGCGAGAGTATGCCTGTGAAATAATGATCCTTGTGATAAGTGTCATAAAGCTCAATCACATCATACCCTGCCTTACCCTGGAAAAGTTTAAACATTGGCATCAGTTGGATCTCCACGGCCTGATTCTGGAATTTGCTGTTGCTGGTGTTCATCTCCTCGAAATCCCCGCTAAGCTTGACCAGGCTTTGTAAAAAGTCTTTCTTTTTCGTGGTAAGGCTGTCGGTTGAAAGATTATTTTTTTTAGCTATATCCATTGCCATCTTGTAATCTTTCTGTGCACCTGCTAAATCTTTCAGCTTCAGCTTGATCTCGTACCTTGCATACCAGGCATCAGCATAATCGGGCAACAACTCCACGGTCTTGTCCATATCCTCAAGGGCTCCCTTCGGATCATTTTCCTGCATCTTCATCAGCCCCCGGTAATAATAACTTACAATGTTCTTCGGATTGAGCTTGATCACTTTGTCGAAATCTCCTATGGCCGATTTCCTGTCGCCCATGTCATTGTACAATATTGCCCTGTTAAAGTATGCATATGAGTTATATGGGGAAAGGCGGATGATCTTGCCCAGGTCGGCGAGCCCTGCCGTGTTATCCTTTTTTTTGATCAGGGTGATGGAACGGTCAAACAGTGCAAAAATGTTATTACTGTCAAGGCTGACAGCTTTGTCGAAATAAACCAGGGCTGAATCGTATTTTAATTTATCGCTCCAGGCCGTCCCAAGCTGAATGTACGCGTATATATTTGCCGGGTTTATTTCAATCGCCTTTTTCAGGTCGCTTACGGCTGCATCAAAACGGTCGATTCCCAGTTCGGCTGCACCTCTGATGATATATACTGTTTCGCTTTCATATTTCAACTTGATGGCGCGGTTGCAGTCGCTCAGGCAGGCATAATATTTTTTAAGATAAAGCTTGATCCTCGCAAGGGTGAAAAAGATTTCGGCATTGGTGCTGTCAATTTTCGAAGCGGCTGAAAGATCTTCAAGTGCACCGTTGTAATTCTGCAGCTGGCTCCTGACCTGGGCGCGGTTTACATAAACATCGGGCAGGTAAGGAAACAAAGCGATCGATTTCGTGAAATCCATTTCTGCCCCTATATAATCGTCAAGGCTGAACTTTGTATATCCGCGCATATAATAAAGCTCCGGAACAGATGGATCGGTCTCGATGGCCAGGTTGAGATTCTTCAGGGCTTCAACAAATTGCCCGTTATGGATGTTGGTCTGGGCATCCCTTACATAATTACTAACAGCCTGGGGGTAAGCAGGTGGGCAAAAAAGGGAAAAGGCCGCAAAAATCAGGAAAAACCCTGCATGGTTGACGGTTTTTCTCCAATGACTAATGGCCCAATTCTCTTTACTGGAATTTATTCCTAAAAATATTTTCGTTAAAGCAGGGTATAGCTTCGGCATCTTCAGCTGAGTCCGGGAAAATTCCTCAGAATGTCTTTGAAAAACGCCCGGGAAACATATTTATTGCGGCGGCGAAGTTAACTAAAAATGAAGAATGATCAGAGCTTCAAAAGCTTCGAATTTCCGAGCTTACTGCCATTGCAGAAAACACTCATGATGTAAATACCCTTCGAAAGAGAGACAGTGCTGACAGTGATTTCCTTGCAACCTGCAAGCTCGCCGCTCAGAATAAGCCTTCCTGTAATATCACTTATTTTGTATTTAATAACTGCGGATGGCGGAGTGTTTGTGATCTTAAGATTTACCGATTCGCTGCATGGATTCGGATAAAGACAGATCCCGGCATCTGTAGCTTGCAGGGTTTCATTGCCAGCTGAAGAATCTCCTCCGAGCATGATGCCGCTCCCGAAAGAAGTTACCCATGTTTCCTGCAGCTTAAACGGATTGAAGAATACCCGCATCGGGTGCCTGAATGGATAATTGCTTACCTGGGTAAACTGCGGACTGATTGCTGAAGCATCGCTGCTGTGCCATAAGCCGTCGGTCTCGGTTGTGAAATACATTTCGTTGGGGCTCCCGGGTTTCAGGGTACAGGAATTGACCCTGAAATTATCGTTGATCCTGGTCCAGCTCTGGCCCTGGTTCGTGGTCCTGAACAAACCTCCCGTGCCTTGTATCCCCGACGTTCCCCATCCCTCGAAAACACAGGCATACCATATATTCCCGCCTGTATCGTTCGGATCGACCACAACATCCTGTGTCCAGAAGCGCATATTGGCATCCGAACGGTCGTACCAGGCCGAAGCAGCCTTGTTATAATAATACACTCCTGAACTGTCGGTGAACGGTTTGCTGCCGCTGGGCTTCCTGGCCGAAAAACTGCAAACGAGGTCCCCGTTGCTCAGTACATTGATTGCAAAGGGGTGGCCGTTGCTCCTAGGAGGAGCAGGCATCTTGCTCCAGGCTGAAGCGGCTCCCGAGCCCAGGTTCGTAGTCATCCATATCCCGCCGGTAGCCTGGCTGTTGTGATGAAGTACGCTGGCATACATCTTCCCGGGATCCGAAGGGTCAAGGGCTATCCATACCACGGGATGCCCGAAATTGTGAAGCAGCGTAAAGCTGTTCCCGTTATCTGTAGAAACATACACCGCGCCGGTTCCGGCGTCGATCTGTGCATCATATATCCTTGTGCTCTGGAACATATCATGTATATTCGATGTGCAGGCATAGATATTCCCGTTGGGGTGCTTTACTATCCTGTAAACAGTATTCTGCGTGAGATTTGGGATAAATTTCCAGCTTTCTCCCTTATCATCGCTCATTATGCCATTGATATCTGAATATCCCGCCAAAAGGTGCAGGCTGTCGGTCCAAAGGAGCTGCCAGCAGGAGGTGTTCTCCAGCCCAATACCGTGATAGCTTTTCCCGGTCGGAGTAGGGTTGTTCATGGGGTTTTCATCCTCATGGCTGAGGTATTGCTGGTGCCAGGATGCCCCTCCATCGGTCGTGATATGGGCGCAGGAATAATCGCTGAGCATCACGGTATTCGCGTCGTTCAGCGCAACAGTGAACCCGAAGGGGGCTTCCGGGAAACTCCATCCGTGGTCTCCTCCATATCCTGCCCAGCCGGTATAAATATCCTGGTTGTTGGTTGTAAGGAACGTATGCGTCCAGTAACCGCCCATCCCTGATTTCATCACTATGGGTACTCCGGCAGAACTTCCCCCGCTCAGGTAAGCCGTGAAAATGTCATCAGCCGACATCCCTACAAAAACAGGGAAATCACTTCCAGGTGTAATACCATTGAGTGTTAAAGCCCAGCTGCCGTTTGCATTGACCATCTCGTAAACCCCTTTCATGGCATTCCAGTAATTACTTCCGTACTGGTACCCTGCCCAGACATTGGCCGCGGTTAGACAAAGGAACCGAAGCGTCCCACCTTGTTTGGCGCCTGCAAAGGATAGCATATATTCAGTGGAGGGAATGCCGATAATGCTCAGGGTGCTGAAGCTTACTCCGTTATTCGTAGATACCAGCAAGCCGTCGTTGGTGCCTATATAAATGTTCGGGCTGTCGAAGAAAATACCTGCAATATGGTTCCCCGAACCGTTGTCAAGGCAGGTATGAACCTGGTGAAACGAAGCTCCGCCATCCGCAGAGAAATAAATAGTTCCGTAATCGGCTATCATCACGAGCCTGGGATCATTATAATCGGCCAGCAGCCTTAAGATACTCCCGTTGGGCGCCAAAGGATAAGGATTCCCGCTGATCACGCTCCATGTATTGCCCCCGTCGGTGCTTTTCATGGGCCTTATATAATCGGAACCCTGGATGGAAGTATAATCAACACAGTATAATATCTGGGGATTGTTTGTGAACTGTACGCAGGCATCATGCCCTCCCTGGATCTGCAGGAAATTAACCTCTTTCCAGCTGTATCCCAGGTCGGTGGAATGATAGAGCCCGCTCATATCGCAGCCCATATAAATCTCGTTATGGTTCAAAGGGTTGATTGAGGGCGAAAATAATGCACCTCCCCCGCCTATCCCCCTGCTATACCATGCAACGGGTACCTGTGCAATGCTGCTCATCTGGAATGCGATGGTGATTGAAATGCAGAGTAAAATTTTTGTCATGTTAGCATTGTTGTCTGATTATATAGATATGATTTTTCTGCCAGGGTTGCTTCGGAAATATTTCGTATATTGTGTGCTTAATTGGAAGTCACTGGTTTTTAAACACCCTCCCATGAAAAAGATATTCATTTTCATTTTTTGCCTGAGCCTTCTTGTTTCGGCTTATGCACAGTCTGATCAGTCACAGCCTAAAAGCAAAAGTGATCAAACAGAATTCAAAACAGTTTTCGGACCGGGTAAAAATAAAACAAAAGTACCCCTGGGATATTTTTTCGAAATCAATGCCGCGTATACCATGCTCGGATCAAACAGCGTATTCCTGCCGGGTATCAGCGTCGGGGTGATCCTCAATCACCATTGGACCATTGGTCTGAGCGGCAGCGTACTGGGTAATCCCAATGGCCTTCGTTACGACAGTATCTATACTGATACTGTAGGACAGCCGAAGAAAGGGGCTTGTCTTAATGGTATCTACGGCGGACTGCTGCTTGAATATACGCTCCTGCCGAATTCAGTGGTTCACGTTTCTTTCCCCCTGATGATCGATATGGGGTATTTCTTCTTCAGAAATCCCGGGAAATACAACCACTCAAGCAACTCAAACTGGGAGGGAGACCGTAATAATCATACGATAGCCGATACTTACTGCTTTATCATAGAGCCGGGGATCAGGGCCGAATTCAACCTGGTAAGGATGTTCAGGATGGGAATAACCATAAGCTACCGTTACAGCCCCAACTTCAGCATCCAGGGCGTATCCCAATACGAACTGAACCAGTTCAATGCAAAACTGAGTTTCAGGCTGGGGAAATTCTGATTATATTGCCCTTCATCGCAAATTCCCTGAATTCATTGAGCCTGCTCATATGAATGGGTTTTTGGTTAATGATTTTTTACGTTCGCAATTTCTAACCTACAATTCATCCCTTAGTTTGCATTGCTCAAGCTGTATCACAGAAGATGCCGCCTTCAGATTCTCAGATGTTGCATTCAGCTGAAGGCTCCCGGCATTTCTGCCCCCCTGCACAATCACCTGGCATTTTCCGTTGAACAACCGCCTTTGGTAATTGCCCGGGCTGCATTTGTCGGCTTCATGAGAGCTCGGGTCGCCGTTGCCAACACCAATTATCCTGCCGCTGCCTGTCAGTTCAAATTTGATGAGATTCCCTGCATCTGCAACTTCACGGCCTTTTTCATCAAGTACACTCACATTGACCACACTTACATCTTCACCGTCGGCTTTGATGGTACTGCGGTCAGGGCTCAGAATTATGGTTGCAGGCTGGCCTGTCGTTTCGATTTTTGAAATAAGTTGTTTCCCGTTTTTAACACCTCGTGCTTCGAGCGTTCCCGGCTTGTATATCACTTTCCATTCAAGATGTGAGTTAAGCGGCATTTTTTTCAAGCCCAGGCTTTTCCCGTTCAGGAAAAGTTCCACGCTTTCACAATTTGAGTTGCACCAAACGCTGATGGTGTCACCTTCCCTGCCTTTCCAGTTCCAGTGGGGGTATATGTGAAGTACGTCCTTCGCAGTCCACCAGCTCTGGTAATAATAATAATTGTTCTTCGGAAACCCGCATACATCCATGATACCGAAATGGGAATTAATACAGGGCCATCCGTATGGAGTTGGTTCACCGCGATAATCGAAGCCTGTCCATACGAAAGCTCCGAGCAGGAACTCTCTTGCAGAGTAATATTTCCACCATGTTTCAGCGAGGGCCCCCCAATAGGGATGAGTCACATCGTAATCGGGAACGTAACCCTTCACACTGTCTTTTTTATAGATACCCCTGGTGCATAAAGTGCTTGCTTCCTCGCTGCCCATCAGGATCTGGTCAGGGTGTTCCTTATGATATTTGTCGATATCCGCATTGTTGTTCATATAATTGAATCCGCGTATTGGCACAAGTTCATTCACCCCCTTGTATTCGTTCCCGTTATTTCCTGCATAGGAAAACAACCTGCTTGTATCCAGTTGTTTCAGCCTTGCGATAAGAGATTTCGCGATATTATGGCCCGTTTCATTCCCCTGGACCACCCATTCTTCGTTGCCTATCGACCAGATGAAAACGCATGGATGATTGCGGTCCCTTAAAATAAGTTTTTCAAATTGTCCCATATATTCCGGCGAACTGCCCATTAACCTGGTTTCGTCAAATACCAGCATCCCAAGCCTGTCGCAGGCGTCGAGCAGTTCGCGTGTGGGCGGGTTGTGGCTGGTGCGATATGCGTTGCAGCCCATTTCTTTCAGCTTTTCGATGCGGTAATACTGCAGGCGGTCGGGTAATGCGGAACCAACACCGGCATGGTCCTGATGACAGCATACACCCATGATCTCAACCCTCTTCCCGTTAAGAAAAAAGCCTTTGTTCTTATCGTATAAAAGAGTACGTATACCGAAGGTGGTACTTACACTGTCGACTATCCTGCCCCCTGCCCTGACCAGAGAAACCAGGGTATAGAGGTTCGGCGTTTCGAGGGACCATAGCTTCGGGTTGATCACAGTCAGCCCTGAAGACGAAACAACCGTCTGAAGCGTGTTGGCCGACAGCCCTCCGGATGTTGCGAAGGCTTGCTGTTTCCCATCGGGGTCAAGTATTGTTGATTCCAGCACGAATTCTGAATTCTTATCTCCTTCGTTAATTACTTCGGTCCGGGCTTCAATGAATGCCTTACCGTCGCGGACCACGGCCTGGGCAAACACCCCGTATTCGGTGATATGCAGGGGGGCGTATTTCTCCATCCATACATGCCTGTATATACCTGCGCCTTCATAGAACCAGCCTTCATACTGAGAGGCATCAGCCCTGACCACAAGCACGTTCTTCTTCCCGAACCAGATGTAATCGGTCACATCGAAACCAAATTCTGAATACCCGCTCATATTGCATCCCATATAATGGCCGTTGAGCCATATTTTGCAATCGCGGAACACCCCGTCGAAACGGAGACGTATCCTCTTGCCCCTGTCTGCTTCGGGGAGAGTGAAAGCCCTGCGGTACCATCCTATCGTGGTTTCAGGATAGATACGGCCTGCCGGCTTGAAACCATGGCTCAGTACATTTTCGTTATCGCTTTTCACAAATTCCTGCTCCACCATCCAGTCGTGGGGGAGGTCCAGCGAGCGCCATGTTGAATCGTTGAACCCGGGAGCAACAGGTCCATAGGCTTCACCGGCCTTCGCAAATAGGGCAGAAGCCCCGTAACCAAAATCTTTTTCTGCGGACGAGGAGCTGCCAAGATGAAATTTCCACCCGCGGTCCATAAGTAATTGTTCACGGGAACTCCCGCTATGTGTGGCGAATGCTGTGAAACAAACAAAAAGACTGAGGAAAAGCAACGATTTTTTCATGATTTCGGGGGGCTAAATTGAACAATCAAAAATAAGGAATTATGTGCTGACGAAATCAGATCAGGCCTGAATAATTCTCATTTGTACATTGTACATTGTACATTGAACATTGTCTCATCCTTTTATTATTTTTGCATAGATGCCGGGTTGGTTCCGGTTCCGCCCGGCCGATTGCCATTTAACCCCCTGTAATGAAAAGCAAACTCTGGAACACAAACTTTACACTGCTGACCATTTCCAACTTTTTAATGTGTTCTGCCTATTATTCGCTCATCTCCACCCTTCCTGTCTATGTCTCAAAAGTGCTGCATGCCCCGCACAGCATCGTCGGTCTGGTGCTGTCAGCCTATGCGGTTGCAGCCATACTGATAAGGCCGTTTACCGGATTCGGACTTGATTACTTTGGCCGTAAGACCATCTTTATTGCCTCATTGCTTGTTTACGGACTCATCTTTAATGCTTATATATTAGCTACCACCGTGACGATCATGTTAATTTTAAGGTTTGCGCACGGACTGACCTGGGGGCTTACGACAACTTCAAATACAACGCTTGCCGGGGATATCATACCTGCTGAAAAAAGGGGTGAGGGCTTTGGACTTTTCGGGGTCTCCACCACTGTCGGTATGGCGCTGGGTCCTCCTATCGGGATTTTTATCCTCCAGCATTCAGGCTATAACGCCATGTTCATTACAGGATTTGTCTTCAGTATTATCAGTATGATTATGGCCGGGCTGATTAAGTACCCGGTCTATCAGCCACTTCCCCGGAACCGCCAGTTCAAATGGAAGAACCTCTTCGAAGTTTCAACTGTAATTCCATCGGTTAATTTGCTGATCATAGGGCTTTCTTACGGGGGACTGATCTCCTTTATAGCACTCTTTGGCAAGGAGATCGGGGTTCAGAATCCCTCCGGATTTTTCCTCGTCTTCGCCCTGGGGATTATCACCTCCAGGTTTTCGGCGGGAAAAGCGGTCGACCGGAATGGTCCCCGCCTTGTAATCCTGATATGCCTTTCACTGCTGATCGTCGGTTATCCATTACTTGCTTTGCTACGGAACGCCTGGGGTTTCTATTCGGCTGCACTGATACTTGGTTTCGGGAATGGGGTGGTGTGGCCGACTTTCCAGGCCATGGTCAATAATATAGTTCCCTCAAACCGCCGCGGCGCTGCAAATTCGACTTTATTTATAGCGATGGATCTCGGAATGGGCCTGGGAATGATATCCGCAGGGATGATTTCCCAGACATACAGTATCTCAACGGCCTTTCTCTGCTGTTCCGCATATTGCGCTGCAGGGCTCATACTTTTCAGGTTGTTCACTCTTAAATACTACCTGAAAAGGAGGGTTTTGGTGCTGGTTGGAAGGAACAAGCCGAATGTCGAATATTGAATAACGAAATCATGAGAATTATAAGAATAAATATGAAGTCACAAATCTTTTACCTGGCAGCCTGTTTTTCCTTGCTGACATTCGGCCTGAATGCTCAATCCCATATTTTCAAAATCGGGCATGATGAATTCCTTCTCGACGGAAAACCTTTCCAGATCATCAGCGGGGAAATGCATTTTGCACGTATCCCGCGGGAGTGTTGGCGGGACCGCTTGCATATGGCCAAAGCCATGGGGCTGAACACTGTTGCGACATATATTTTCTGGAATTACCATGAAACTGAAAAGGGAAAATACAATTTTAAGGACAATGCCGATGTGGCCGAATTCTGCAGGCTGGCACAGCAGGAAGGCCTTTGGGTGATCATCAGGCCCAGTCCGTATGCCTGCGCAGAATGGGAGTTCGGGGGCTATCCCTGGTGGCTGCTCCGGGAAAAGGGACTGAAAGTCCGCAGCCAGGATCCCCGCTTTATGGATATGAGCACAAAATATTTTGCGGCCCTGGGCAAACAGCTGGTTCCCTTGCAGGTCACACATGGAGGACCGGTCATCATGGTGCAGATAGAAAATGAATATGGTTCATATGATAAAGACAAGGTATACCTTTCCAAATACCGAGACATATACAGGGAGGCTGGCTTTGATGTGGATCTCTATACCTGCGACGGGCCTTCCCAGATGCCTGCGGGGTATCTGCCCGGGATATTGCCTGCAGTGAACGGGCTTGATAATGTGAAGGAAGTAAAGGAACTGATCAATAAATACAATGATAACCACGGCCCTTATTTTATTGCCGAATGGTACCCTGCCTGGTTTGATTCATGGGGTTTGAAGCATCATGTCGTGCCTTACCAGGAATTCATACAGACCTATGATTCGGTGCTGGCAGCCGGGCTTTCGATCAACATCTATATGGCCCACGGAGGGACAACGCGCTGGTTCTGGAACGGGGCCAATATGGGACGAAGGGATCCATACTCTCCCCAGACTTCAAGCTACGATTATGATGCGCCCATCGATGAGGCGGGCAATGCAACTCCGAAATTCTATGCCATGAGGGATGTCATCATGAAGCATCTTCCTAAGGATGTGATCCTGCCTGACGTTCCAGGTAAGAAAAAAGCCATAGCCATCCCGGAGATCAGGCTTTCACAATCATCTCCTTTGTTTGACAACCTCACTTCACCCATTGCTGTTTCAGCACCATTAAGCTTTGAGGATTTCGGACAGGGTTATGGTTATATGCTTTATCGTACCAGTATAAAGGGTCCCGTCAAGGGACTTCTGAAGATTTCCCGCTTACGTGATTATGCCCTGGTTTATATTGATGGCAGGCAGATCGCTGTTCTGGACCGGCGCCTTGACCAGGATTCGCTTGAAGTGAGTATTCCTGAGGGAGGGGCGCTGCTTGATATTCTTGTGGAAAATAACGGTAGGATCAATTATGGCTATTACCTGAATGACAATAAGCAGGGGATCACCGAAAAGGTGACCCTTAACGGTAAGGATATCAGGGGATGGAAGATGTACGGTTTCCCGATGAAGAATGTTGATGGGGTGAAGTTTTCCGCTACCACAGCTAAGGGCGGACCGGTTTATCGAAGGGGGGTATTCACTGTAAATGAACTGGGCGACACTTATGTGGACCTGAGTAAGTGGGGAAAGGGGCATGTTTGGATCAATGGCCGCAGTATTGGAAAGTATTGGAATATAGGGCCTCAGCAAACTTTATATGTCCCGGCCCAGTGGCTGAAGAAGGGGGTCAATGATATTATTATTATAGAAGAGTTGAAGCCGGAGCAGGAGGTTATACAGTTTTTGGATCATCCTGTTCTGGATGAGCTGAAACCTTAGGCCGGGTTCCTGGTGAATGGAAAAAAACGAGGCCCGGGTTAACGCCCGGGCCTCGTTTTTTCCACATTTACCTTCTGCCACCGCCTCCGGCAGGACGGCCGCCTCCACCACCTCCTGAATTGCGCTGGAAACTTCCGGCATTCTGGTTCAGTTGCTGGCCGCGGTCTCGGCTCTGGCTCTGCCTGTCCATTGAGGACCGGTCAAACCCGGAATTTCCACCGCTGTTGCCGCCGCCCGGACGGGCTGCAGGCTGCTGGCTTGGTGCAGGCCTTGCCGCAGGTTGCTGGCTTGGTGCAGGCCTTGCCGAAGGCTGAGTGCCTGGCTGGCCCCCTGGTCTTGCAGAGGGATCCTGCCTTCCAGGCTGGGTCGATGGCTGTCCTGCAGGTTTTGCTGAAGGATCCTGCCTTCCCGGCTGGGTTGATGGTTGACCGCCTGTCCTGCCTGAACCCTGGTCTACATTATTCCAGTTCTTCCCGTCGTTCTTTTGCCAGTTGTTGTTCTGGTCCTTCCTGTACACATCCCCGTTCTTATCGGTGTATACGTTGTTTTTTGTATTGGGAGCAGTGCCGGCACGGTTCACCCCTGTACCCTGGCCCCCGGGCATTGTGGATGGTTTGCCCCTGTCAGCAGGCTGACCACCCTGTCCCGGCCTGGTCCCCGGCTGGGTTGATGGATTCCCCCTGCTGCCGGTAGTGGTCCCGGGTCTCTGATTTGTCGAGGGGGCAGGCCTTACTCCGTTTTGATGATTGTTATAGACATTATTCCTGTTGTAATAATTGTTATTCACATTTACATTGACAGTAGTATTCCTGTATACGGGCGGGCGCGGTCCATAAAAATGGTTGTAGGGAGGGCAGAACGGGGGATGGAACATTGGGGGGCCCCACCATCCACCCGGATGCGGTCCGTAAAAGCCAACACTCATGAAGCCTACCGACATTCCCCAGCCGAAACCCCATCCTGTCCAGGGATTATAACTCATTGCGAACCCATAAGTAACAGGCCTTGGATAATAATACGGACCATACCAGGGGTTATAATAAAACCCGGTCCCGTATACGACCGTGGGCCCGTAAACATAGCATCCTGTATAGCCCGGCAGGTAACCCACGTACACCACATCCGGTGTAGACTCATAGATGTAAACGTATTTAACATTATAAACGGGATCTTCCGGAGGAATATTCTGGATATCTGCAGGTATCTCCGTGGCAACAGCCCATGGGCCCACAGGGGAATTGCCGACAAACCAAACCGCATTATCGCATACATAATAACTCTTGTCGGCCATGATCACGGTACTGCTGGTGTTTGATGCCCTGTATAAAAGGGTCCCCTTGATCTGCACAAATTTAGGGTCTCCGTCGTAAGTCACCTGGCAGGTGGCTGTCTTGCGGTCGACTGCTGCCGTTTGAGGTATCTGGGCGTCCAGCACAGCTTCCTTCGAAGCCTCTGTCCCGGCTACGGAAGCCAGTACCTGGTCCTTCTCGGAACCTTCGGGAATACTTGCAAAATCTGCAGGAAGCTTGTCAGCAGCAATGAAAGCCCAGGGCCCGGCCATCGCCGAAGAAGTGTACCACCGGCCTGAGATCAGTATATAATACATCTGTTTGTCGATGTACATGAAAATATTGTTCTCGCTGTTGGTCATATACAACAGTTGTGTGCCCTGTATGGGTGCAAAATCAGGTTCGCCGCTGCTCTGTACGAGCTCTGCAGGCGCTGTCCTCACGATGATCTGCGGGGGTGAGGGGGGCGGTGTTTTGCTTTTCGATTTATTGTCGGTTGATGCAGCCTGCTGGCTGTTATCCTTAGTTGCATTTGCTTTGGCCTCCAGATCAGCCTGGAGTTTTTTGATATCCTTCGGAGGTTCCTTTATGCTGACCCATTGGCCTTTCACCACATCGTTTGTTTTATACCACCATGTGCTTCCATAGAGATAATATTCTTTTTTTGATGTTTCAAGTACCACAAAGTAGGGGGTATTGATCGCCTGCTCTATCTTTGAATCCGGAACAGGTTTGAACTTAGGTTCTCCGTCAAACAGCACGAGTACGGAAGGGGTCTTCACGAAAATAATCTCGGGAGGGGCATTGTTCAGGCCGGCTTCCTGTTTCATAACAGCCTTCGCATCCGTAAGGCTGGTATTCAGCTCGTCCATCGTCATATCAAGGTTCCACTTCGGGATCTCAGTCTCCAGGGTATTTTTGAATTTCTGGATCTTATCATCCTTCGACGAATCCTGGTTTGGGAAACGGGCATGCAGTATTTTTGCACTGCTCATGCTGACCTCCCTGCTCGTGCGGTCCACCGCTATCGTGGTCATAAACCAGACGGCGCCGAAAATCGGTTGCTGCCCGTTCTTTGTGTAGGAAACCGCAGCTCTTCCATATAGCTTGATCCCGATGAGAGAATCGGGCTGAGGCTGGTACACCAGGATCTTTCCGTTTGTTGTATTGATCTGTTTAGGCCAGTTTGATGGGGTATCCTGCTTTGCCTGGGCCATCACCATAAGACTTAAGCACAGGCTCATGATGAAAATGCTGATTCGTTTCATAATTTTTTATTTTTAGTCGTATACTCCTATATACCTTGATATTACAAGTCTTTGGATCTCTGATGTCCCTTCGCCTATCTGAAGGAGCCTCTGATCACGGTAAAACCTTTCAATGTCGTAGTCCTTCATCAGCCCGTATCCTCCGAAGATCTGAACCGCTTCGTCAGCTACTTCCTTTGCAATTTCCGAACAATACAATTTTGCCATGGCTGCTTCTTTTGCGAAAGGCTGGCTGTTTGACTTAAGCCATGCACCTTTATATAGCAAATTACGTGCCAGTTCTATCTTGGTTGCCATATCAGCCAGCTTGAATGCGATCACCTGAAAATGGCCAATAGGCTTCCCGAATTGTTTGCGTTGTTTGGCATATTTCAGTGCCATTTCGAAGGCTCCCTGGGCGCAGCCAAGACCCATTGCTGCAATAGCCAGGCGGCCGCTGTCGAGGGTGTTCAGCATGATCTTAGAGCCTTCCCCTCTCTTGCCCAGGAGATTGGAAGCAGGAACCCTGCAGTTGTCAAAAAACAACTGGGCTGTATCAGAAGCCCTCCACATCATCTTCCCGTGCATAGAAACCCGCCTGAAACCAGGTGTGTCGGCATCCACCAAAATAGTCGAAAATTCTTTCTGGCCGTCCTGATCCCCGCTGACCACCTGAACAGTTGCTCCCTTGTTCATAGCTGATGCCCCATTGGTGATGAAGATCTTCGAACCCGCAATAACCCATTGATCGCCTTCCAGCCTCGCAGTGGTCTTCGTTGCCCTTGAATCACTGCCCGCGTCAGGCTCGGTAAGACCGAATGCCCATAATCCTTCACCTGCCGAAAGCATAGGCAGGTACTTCTTCTTTTGCTCTTCCGTACCATAATTCATAATGGGGCCGATACCCAGCGAAATATGGGCTGCAAGAGTGGCTGCCTGGGATCCGTCAACCCTGGCAAGTTCTTCAACTGCAATGACGTATGAAAGAGTATCCATATCCAGCCCGCCGTATTCATGGGATGTTCGTATACCGAAAAATCCCAGTTCGCCCATCCGCTTCGTCAAAGAGATTGAAAATTCGGCTTTCTCATCCAGTTCACGGGCCAGGGGTTTGATCTCCCGTTCTGCAAAATCCCTCACAGTTTTGCGGATGTTATGATGTTCTTCGGTCAACAGCATAATTATGATTTTATCGGTTGTTAATACTTATGATGTTAAAATAAATACTTTTTCGACAGTGCTGATGCATAGTCCACCGCGGATGGGTCAATGCTTGTTTGCAGATTGCGATTCCGTGTAAATTCAAGAAGATTCTCAGTCTTCAGATTTTGAAGCAGATTTTTATCTGCCATTGGGCATCCGCCAAGACCTCCTATCACACCGTCGAACCTCCTGCAGCCTTGCTGGTATGCAGCATCGACCTTATCAAACCAACCCTCGCCTGATGTGTGGAGATGCAAGCCGAATTCAACACAAGGAAAATCATCAGGAAGCATCGAAAATACTTCGTTGATCGTCTCTTTGGATAAAGGTACGGAAACATTTGATAAAGACATTATTCTTACACCCATTTTTTGCAATTTGTCAACGGCTCGAAGCAGATGTTCATAAGACCAATCCTCATCATATGGACTGCCAAAAGCCATCGATATATACATGACAAGGGTTTTCTTCCGGCGGGTGCAAAGATTCAGCAGGTAATCCGCCATTAAAATGGCTTCATCACAGGTTGTATTAAGATTGCGCTTCAGGAATTCAGGGGAGAAAGAGAAAGGATAGGAGAGGCAGTTTACCTCATCCCTTTCGGAAACGAGCTCAGCACCTTTTTTATTCACCACCAGCATCATCAGCTTTGATTTGTTTGAAGTCAGATCAAGCATTTTCAAAACCTCGATACTATCCCTCATCTGGGGGATTGCTTTTGCCGAAACGCTGCTTCCCACCTCGACGGTATCGAATCCGGCTTGCAGCAAGGCATTGATATACTCCGCCTTCTGCCTTGTGGGAATAAACCGTTTGAGCCCCTGCATCCCTTCCCTCGGTGATTCAATGATCTTCATTTTCCGGTCATTGACTTAGGTATCCTGCCATTCCTGATGGCCTCGGAACGCAGGCGGCGGCCTGCTATCCTTTCGACCATGCAGCCGATCTCAAGAACCTTGTCCACATCAAGCCCTGTATCGATCCCCATCTCATCCATCATCACAACCATATCCTCGGTCGGGACAAGCCCGGTAATGTTCGGATCTTTATAATAATAGCTTCCTGTGCCGCTTACCGGCACCCCGCTGACGAAATTTGCAGGTTGCCCGCCTATGCCTCCCATCGTGGATTCAAAGTTGACCATGCCGGCCTGGAGTGCCGCAAGTACATTAGCCAGCCCCCAGCCCCTGGTAGTATGAAAATGAGCGATCTGCTTTTCGGGCCGGGGTATGGCATCCAGCAGCATTGAATAATATTTGTATACCCTGTCGGGAGAAGCGCTGCCGTCGTGATCGGCATGCTCCACATCGTTTGCGCCTATCTCGAACCAGCGCCTGGCAAATTCTATTGCTTTGCTCATCTCCGTTGGCCCTTCAATCGGGCAACCCCAGATTGTGCTTACGGTCCCGTTCACCTTCAGGCCCGCTTCCTTCGCAAGCGGGATCCACTTTTCGGCCATAGCCCAGTACTCGGCCAATGATAAGCCGGAATTCTTTTTGTGATGTGATTCGCTCGTCGACACCATCAGCAAAATGCGGTTCGGCCCCCATCCTTCTTTCCTGGCCTGTATGGCCCTCTCAATGGCTTTCTCACGTATGGTAATAGCAGTCACCGATACCTTATCGAGCAGGTGTGCAACTTTTTTACTGCTCCGGATGCCTTTAAGCAATAATTCGGCATCCCTGAACTGCGGCATTCCCTGAGGGTTCCCAAGGTTGGTTAATTCAATATGCCTGAAGCCGGCAAGTATCAGCTGCTCCGCAACCCATAGCTTCGCCTCGGTGGGAATAAAGGTTTCTTCATGCTGAAAACCGTCCCTTACCGTTATATCTCCAATGGTTACTTTTTTCGGATAATTCATTTGTTCGTTATTGCGTTGTTGCGTTGTTGCGTTATTGCGTTCATCGTTAAAATTCGTTCAGCGTACATTTCTCAGTCTCTCTTCTCCAGGTCCACCAGGGCTGTACTGGTTTCTACCATCTGGTTCAGTTTTACGTTGAGTTTATTTACAGTTCCATCGACAGGGGCTGCGATCATATTTTCCATTTTCATCGCTTCAATGATCAGCAGGACCTTGCCTTTTTTTACTTCTTCCCCCTCCTGAACATTGATCCTGGTTACCTTGCCGGGCATAGGAGAAGTGATATGGCCGCCCCCTTCGCCTGATGAATCCAGCGAAGCCGCTGAAACGGTTTCGGTGAGCAGATCGGCTCTTTCGATCAAATACAGGAATCCTCCTGCACTTACAAAACCATGATTGTTTGTGCCCTCCGAAACATAAACAACATAATCATGCCCGTTGAAAGTAAATGCAAGTCGGTTATTTTTCCAGCTTTCTATGCTGCAGCTGTAGGAACCGTCGGGGAATATAAGGTCAAACAAATCTTTCCCTTTGCGGTTTACCCTTACAGTGATCTCACTGCCTGCTGTCAGCCTGATCTTCATCAGGTCGCGCCAGTATCCGATCCGTTGCCATATACTTTGTTTTTCACCTGAATTTACAAGTGAATTGGTTAGGCTTGACAGCAGGTACCCGGCAATGGGGACGTACAGCGGGAACGCCTGCTTTTCTTTTTCCATCACAGTGATCAGCCCCTGCAAATGCTCATCGCAGAACCTGGTCGAAATGGAATTCGAAACAAAAGCCTTGCTTTGAAGCAGGCTCGTAACAAAAGAAATATTCGTTTTTATGCCGTGTATTATGTAATCCTGCAATGCGCTGACCATGATCCTGGTAGCTTCTTCCCTGTCGTCTCCCCAAACCACCAGCTTGCCAATCATCGGGTCAAAAGAACTCTTGATCTCCGTACCCCCGATTACTCCTGTATCAAGCCTTATTCCCGGGATCGCGGGCTCTTTATACAAGCTCATTTTCCCCGGCGACGGCTGGAAGTTATTCAAAGGATCCTCCGCATATATCCTGCATTCGATCGCATGACCTTTCTGCCTCACATCTTCCTGCCTGATCCTGAGAGGATGCCCTGAAGCAATAACGATCTGCTCTTCCACAATGTCGATGCCGGTCACCATTTCGGTCACAGCATGTTCGACCTGTATCCGGGTGTTCATCTCAAGGAAATAGAAATTCAGGTCTTTGTCAACCAGGAATTCGATAGTCCCGGCGCTGTTGTAACCCGCCTCCTTTCCTATCCTCACTGCTGCTTCGCCCATTTTCATCCTGACCTCAGGGCTCAGGGTGGGGGAGGGGGATTCTTCGATAATTTTCTGGTAACGTCTCTGAATGGAGCATTCCCTTTCGAAAAGATGGATCACATTATCATGCTCATCCCCCAGTATCTGAACCTCGATATGCCTGGGATCTTCAATGAATTTTTCGATATAAACCGTTTCATCCCCGAAATAGGCCTTGGCTTGCCTTGCAGTGCTTTCAATAGCTTCCTCAAGTTCTGAAGGATCATCGACAATTCTCATTCCTTTTCCGCCGCCTCCGGCTGCTGCTTTCAGAAGTACAGGGAACCCTATTTTTGGCGCGGCTTTAACCAGCTCTTTAGCAGAGCCTGTAACCCCTTCGGTGATTGGGATATTGATCTTTTTGGCGAAATTTCTGGCTTCGATTTTATTTCCCATGAGCTTCATGGCCCTTGCATCAGGACCTATGAAAATGATGCCTGCATCATCGCAGGCCTGAACAAACAAAGGGTTCTCGGCCAGAAAACCATACCCGGGGTGTATGGCGTCAGCTTTTGCCCTGAGGGCTGTTTCAACGATTTTAGAAATATTGAGATAGGTCTCGCTGAGTTCCGAACAGCCTATGCAGAAAGCTTCATCGGCATGGTCCACATGCGGGGAATCATGATCGATCTCCGAATACACGGCAACAGTCTTTATTCCCATCTTTTTGGCTGTGCGCATGATCCGTAAAGCGATCTCGCCACGGTTCGCTATCAGTATCTTTTTGATTTGTTTCATCAATTAAAAATTAAAAGCAAAAGGCGAAAGGTGAAAAGCGAAATTTCGCTATTTCGCTATCTCGCTGCTTTATTTACCCACTTCGGTTTGCGTTTTTCGAGGAAGGCAGCCATCCCCTCCTGTCCCTCTTCCGAGGCCCTGATCTCAGCTATCATCCTTGCCGTGAATTCAATGGCTTCTTTCATGCTGAGGTTATTGGAAACATTATCGATAAGCGTTTTACAATGGCTCATTGCTTCGGGCCCGCTGCTTCTCAGCTGGCTTATGACAGCTTCGACGGCTGCATCGAGTTCGTTTGAAGGAAATGAACGGTTTACGAGCCGGTAAGCCTCGGCTTCCTTTCCCGAAATCCGTCGCCCTGTAAGCATCAGCTCCTTTGCCCCGGATTCACCTATCCTCTTGATCACATAGGGTGAAATGCAGGCAGGCACAATGCCTATCTTCACTTCTGAAAGCGAAAACACGGCATCATCGGTACAATATGCCATATCGCATGATGCCACCAGGCCGTTAGCCCCGCCGAGAACCGAACCGTGTACGACGGCAACAGTGGGTTTTGTGCACGAATAAATTGTGTAAAAACATTCTGCCAGGTAAAGACTTTCCCGGTAGTTCTTTTCATAGGTGTTCGCAGCCACGTCCTTCATCCAGTTCAGGTCAACCCCGGCGCAGAAACTCCTGCCATTGCCCCGCAGCAAAACACAGATTACATCATCGAATTGCTGCACTTTTCCGAAAATATCGGTAAGCTCCTGCAGCATAAGCTCGTTGAAAGCATTATGCTTATCGGGACGGTTCAGGCGTATTGTCAGAACCCTTTCGTCTTTGCTGGTTTCAATAGTCTGGTATGTGTTCATACATTGGATTACATTCTGAATACACCATATTCGGTTTTTTCATAATTCCTGTTTTGGCTGATGGCAATGGCCATTGCCAGTATTTTGCGGGTATCTGCCGGGTCAATGATGCCATCGTCCCACAACCTTGCTGTACTGTAGTAGGCCGAGCCTTCATTCTCATATTTTTCAAGAATGGTCTCAAGCATCTTCTTCCTTTCTTCCGCTGACAAGGTTGTTCCCTGTGCCCTGAGCTGGTCTTCCTTAACTGTGATCAGCACGCTGGCTGCCTGTTCGCCTCCCATGACCGAAATCTTCGAGTTGGGATACATCCAAAGAAACCTGGGTTCATAAGCCCTGCCTGCCATAGCATAATTGCCTGCGCCGAAGGATCCGCCGAAAATCACCGTGAACTTGGGTACGCTGGCATTGGCAACAGCATGGACGAATTTAGCACCGTCACGCGCGATACCTGCCCGCTCATACTGTTTTCCAACAATGAAGCCGGTGATGTTCTGCATGAACAAAAGCGGGATATTTCTTGAGGTGCAGAGCTCCACAAAATGGGCGCCTTTTAAAGCAGTTTCACCGAAAAGCACCCCGTTGTTGGCAAGTATCCCGACAGGATACCCCATAATATGTGCGAAACCAGTGACTATCGTGGGGGCGTATCTTTCCTTGAATTCGTGGAACAGGCTGCCGTCGACTATCCTTGCAATGATTTCCCGTGAATCCACAGGCTTTTTCAGGTCGAGCGGCAAAATACCGTAAAGCTCATCCGCAGGATACAAAGGTTCCTGAACTTCCTGCATCTGCAGCTCCTGGTATTCCTTCCTGCCGATTGATTCAAAAATGTTTCTGCAGATCTGTAAGGCATGAACATCGTTCATTGCCAGATGGTCGGCCACGCCCGAAATGCTGGTATGTACCTCGGCTCCTCCCAGTTCCTCGGCGCTCACCTCCTCCCCGGTAGCTGCCTTTACCAGAGGGGGGCCCCCGATAAAAATTGTTCCCTGTTTTCTTACAATGATGGTTTCATCACTCATTGCCGGTACATAAGCTCCTCCTGCCGTACATGATCCCATGACCACTGCAATCTGCGGAATGCCTTTAGCGGAAAGCCTGGCCTGGTTGAAAAAAAACCTTCCGAAGTCATATTTGTCGGGAAACACTGAAGCCTGCTCGTGAAGAAACACACCTCCCGAGTCAACCAGGTAAACACAGGGCAGCCTGTTCTCCATCGCGATCTCCTGAGCGCGGACGTGTTTTTTGATACCTTCTTTCATGTATGTGCCACCCTTAACGGTGGCATCGTTTGCCACTATCATCGTTTCCTTCCCGTGTATCACACCTATTCCCGTGACCAGGCCGGCCGAAGGAAATTCGTTGTTATACATATCGTAAGCTGCCAGAGCAGATAATTCAAGAAAAGGAGTGTTCCTGTCGACAAGAAGGTCTATCCTCTCCCTTGCAAGCAGTTTCCCTCTCTCCTTATGCCTTTTGACTGCCGCTTCAGGACCGCCTGCCTTCACTTTCGCAAGGACCAGTTTATAAGTCTTAAGGACATTCAGGTATTCTTCCTTATTTCGTATAAAATCAGAGGAAGATGTATCTATCTTGCTTTCAATTCGAAACATAAAAAGGGATTATCAGGCAACTAATTTAGAAACAATTTTAATAAAATGAAATTATCATGCATCAAAATCATCTAATTTTGGACCCTGGATGAGTGAACAGGATATAATTATGGCCAACGGGGTATTTTGGGAAAGTCTTCTGAACGACCCACGCCTTGCCGGGGGGAAACCCCTCCTGGAGAAGGCCTTGTCATATATCCGGCAGGAACATGTCAAAGCGGAATTCCCGGAACTTTTAAGCGCTTCTTTCGAGATCTCCTATATTCTGCTTTGCGAAATGAACCAGGATGCAGAGACCATGGTCACTGTCATGCTTTGGCCATTGATAGACAAAGGAAAGCTTGACCCTGAGCAGGTTGGGAGGGAATATACATCAGGTATTGCCATGCTTCTTTCCGCCCTGCGGAAAATTGATCTTTTTGATACCCGCAAAGCCCATTCCAATGTTGAAAATTTCATAAAGCTGCTGCTTACGAGTTCCGACGATATCAGGGTGATTCTCATCCGCACTGCCAGGAAACTATACCAGTTGCGCCACATCAGCGAAGCCCCTGAAGAACAGCAGGCCGAAATTTTCAAGGAGGCATCGATGTTGTATTTGCCGATCACGCATCGTATAGGACTTTACAGGTTAAAAACTGAATTTGAGGACCGTGTCATGCGGTATACAAAACCGGATATTTACCAGCATATTGAGCAGAAGCTGGCCGAAACACGAGATGACCGTGACAGGTTTACCCGCGATTTCATCCGCCCTATAGAAGAAGTATTACAGGAAAACGGCTTTAAGGTCGAGATCAGGAGCCGCATTAAATCGATCCCTTCGATTAACCGCAAGATGCAGGCCCAGAAAGTGGAATTCGAAAAAATTTATGATCTCTTCGCCATTCGCATCATCCTGAACGAGGTGGTTGAAAGCGAAAAGGCGGACTGCTGGAAGATCTATTCGCTGGTTACTGATATCTACACTCCGAATCCCCGCCGTCTTCGGGACTGGATTTCATTTCCCAAATCCACGGGATATGAGTCGCTTCATTCAACCGTCATAGGACCTGATGGTCGCTGGGTGGAGGTGCAGATCCGCACCAGGCGCATGGATGAGATTGCCGAAAAAGGCCTGGCTGCTCACTGGAAATATAAGTCGGGAACAAGGACTGAAGAGGGAACCGACCTGTATACCGCGATCAGGGAAATGCTGGAAACTCCTGTCAATAACCAGGGGATCACAACAAACAAAGAGAAAAGAGCGCTGTATTCCGACGAGATATTTGTTTTTACTCCGAAAGGCGATTTAAAAAGACTGAAGAACGGCTATACTGTCCTTGATTTTGCGTTTGAGATCCATACCACGATAGGGCATACCTGTACAGGGGCCATAGTGAACGGGAAGATCGTTCAGCTGAAGCATATGCTCAGGAACGGCGACACGGTTAAGATCCTTAATTCTAAAAACCAGAAACCAAATTCAGGCTGGCTCGAGTTCGTACGCAGTCCGCGTAACATTGCCCGTGTCAAACATGCCCTGAAAATGGAGCAGTACAAAGATGCGGATCTGGGCAAGGAGATCATAAAGAATAAAGTCCTGCAGCTGGAGTTGGAATTCACCGACATTGTGATCCAGAGGCTGGTCGATGCGTTTGAATGCGAAAATTACCTGGACCTCTACCAGAAATTCGGGGAAGGGAAACTCGATCCCCTGAAGATCAAGAAAGCGCTGACAGAGGCCAAACCGGCTACCCCGGTGCAAGCTGCCGTCGAAGAAGAGCAGTTCCCCGAAACGATGTCAAAGCTGACGTCGGGCAGCAAGGAATATCTTATCATCGACAACCGGCATGAATCTTTTCACTACCAGTTTGCGCAATGCTGCAATCCCGTTCAGGGAAACAAGATATTTGCATTTGTCAGCGTTTACCAGGGGGTTAAGATCCATCGCACCGACTGCCCGAATTCGCGACAACTTATCATGAGGTATCCATACAGGATCCTCGAGGCAAAATGGAAATCCGGGCTTACGAAAGAAGAACCCTTGCCGGCAAAAGAGGCCGGCAGGCCAAAGGGCAGGCAGAAAAACAGGAAATGATGCAGGAAGCGGTCATACAGGTCAGAAACGTCCATAAATCCTTTAAAACGGTTCATGCCGTGAGGGGGATCAACCTGGAAATTCTTTCAGGACAGTTTGTTGCTTTACTTGGACCGAACGGTGCGGGAAAAACCACGATGGTTGAAATGATAGAAGGGATACAGAAACCCGATAGCGGGGAGATCCTTATCACGGGCAAACAATGGAAAGGACACGAAAAGGAGTTCCGTAGGATCATCGGGCTTTCGCTCCAGGAAACGCGGTTCATCGACAAACTCAGTGTCTTTGAGACCTTGCGATTGTTTGCGAGTTTTTTCTCGCTGGGGCCGCAGCGTTGCGAGGAGGTAATGAACCTGGTTGGGCTCGAAGAAAAAAGACAATCTTATGTGGTTAATCTTTCCGGGGGACAACGTCAGAAACTGGCCCTGGGTGTGGCTCTCCTGAACGAGCCGAAGATACTGCTGCTCGATGAGCCGACCACCGGGCTTGATCCCCAGGCCAGGAGGGAAGTGTGGATGATACTGAACAAGCTGAAAGAGGCATCTTCAACCTCGCTGATCCTGACAACACACTACATGGAAGAAGCGGAACAACTTTGCGATTATATCGTGATCATCGACCATGGAAAAATTCTTAAAGAAGGTACCCTTAAAGACCTTCTCGGAAAGTCATCCGCCGATATTGAAAAGAAACAGGAATACCATGGACCGCCGAGGAACCTCGATGAATTGTTCATAGAACTGACGGGGAGGCATTTAAATGAATAAATTAAGAAACAGCCAGCTGTGGCAGCTTATTCTCGCGAATGCCCGTGAACTACTTCGCGAGCCGGCCGTGCTTTTCTGGGGAATAGGCTTCCCGATACTGATGTCTATTGGGTTGGGCGCGGCTTTTACAAAGAAAAAGGATGTCACGGTGACTATTGCCGTGATCGGGCATAACCACTTGCTGCACTCACAGCAAGACAGTGTTTCGGTGATACGGACTTTCCTGCTTAAGAACAAGGCTGTACTCATTATCGGGAAAGACGGAACCATTTCTCGTGAGCTGAATGTCCCTGACGAAAAACTCGGAGGTACAACCTATATTTTCAGGGAACTGAACTGGAACACGGCTATGACGATGCTGAAACGCGGTAACCTGAACCTGGTGATAGATGAAAACCAGGGACATCTCCGGTACAATTTTGACCCCATGAATCCCGATGCCCAGCTTATCTATCTCAAATTTTCAAAACTGATGAATGATCCGGACCTGATCATCAGGCCGTCTGAGACTGAGATACAACCGCTTACGGTCACAGGTACGAGGTATATCGATTTCCTGATTCCCGGCCTGGTTTGTATGGGGGTTATGATGTCGTGCATGTGGGGAGTCAGCTACGATATTATTGAAAAACGTTCGAAAAAACTGCTTCGCAGGATGGTCGCGACCCCGATGAAACGTTCGAATTTTCTTGTCGCCCTGATCACGGTGAGGATAAGTATGAATTTCGTTGAGTCAGGACTGCTGGTCCTTTTTGCCTGGCTTGTTTTCCATATCACGATCCAGGGTAGTATTCCTGCCCTGCTTTTGTTTTTCATTTCGGGGAATGCAGCATTTGCCGGTATCGCGGTGTTCCTTTCGTGCAATACTTCGAAAACAGAAATCGGTAACGGCCTGATCAACCTCGTAAGTATGCCGATGATGGTGCTTTCAGGCATTTTCTTTTCGTACCATAATTTCCCGGCCTGGAGCATCCCGGCAATTCAGAAATTTCCACTTACGATGATGGCGGATGGGGTCCGCAGCATCTTTATAGAAGGCGCCGGATTTGCTGAAATAATCGTGCCTTCCGTCATCATGCTGACGATTGGCGTTATATTCTTTACTGCCGGACTGAAGATCTTTAAATGGCATTAACCCGCAGCAGTTCGATGCTTCGAGGACTGCTGCCGTGTTCCGGGTTCTGCATTTGCTTTTTGCAGCGAAATTTCGTAACTTAGCTTCAAATCACCGGGCTATGGAAAATCTGTTACTTAAATATATGG
The DNA here is from genome assembly GCA_903887775.1 of uncultured Bacteroidales bacterium. Taxonomy (GTDB): domain Bacteria; phylum Bacteroidota; class Bacteroidia; order Bacteroidales; family FEN-979; genus CAIRDP01. The sequence continues at coordinate 59,514 of CAISRB010000028.1, read as the reverse complement.
GTAAGGGACTTACTGAGGAATCACCAATGGTTTCCCTGTCAAAGCCCATTGTTACCATCAGCAGGGAATTCGGCTGTCCTTCAAAACTTATCGCTCAGATGCTGACCGATGCCCTCAATAAAAGACAAGGGGAGAATTCCCGGATCAAGTGGAAGTTTATCAATAAGGAGGTCCTTGAATCAGCAGCAAAAGAACTGCAGCTTAACCCGGCCGATGTAAAATACCTGTTTAACGCTGGTGAGAAAGGACTGCTTGAGGATTTTGTTGTGTCTTTTTCACCAAGTTACGTAAGCAACCTCAAGGTCAAGCATACACTGATTAAGGTTGTGAATACCATTGCCCAGGCTGGTCATGTTGTGCTGGTGGGGAGGGGCAGTGCGGCAATACTGCAGGGCAAACCCGGTTCCCTGCATGTGAGGTTACAGGCGCCTGTCGACTGGCGGGTCGGTTTCGTATCCGGTTCAAGGAATGTGAATGCCGAAGAGGCGAAGCGTATGATAGACGCAACAGATAAGAAACGCAGCGCTTTATTTGAACTTATTCTCGGCAAAAAACCTGACGCCTATATTTTCGATGTTGTATTCAATTGTTCCACCTTATCAAAACAGCAGATCGTTCAGGGTGTTCTGGGGATGATGGAAACCAGGGAGATGATCTGATACGGGACAGAAAATTCAATATAATCGTTTCGCTTCACGGGTTTAAAACATTTTGCTAACTTTGCAGCCCTAAAATTCATTTCGGGATGTAGCGCAGTTGGCTAGCGCACCACGTTCGGGACGTGGGGGTCGGAAGTTCGAGTCTTCTCATCCCGACCATAAAAAGGGCGGTTCATTGGATCGCCCTTTGCCAATGCCTCTTTAGCTCAGTTGGTAGAGCAGCTGATTCGTAATTAGCAGGTCGGGGGTTCAAGTCCCCTGAGAGGCTCACAGTAAATCAGACACTTACAGAGTTTTTGTGAGTGTCTTTTTTTATCCGGTACAATAAAAGGAACAAATACCTGCCTTAAAACTCCCTCAATAATTATTTTTAATGTTTGTACGGTTTTATGCACTACTTAAGTGAAAATAAAACTCTAATTTTGAATGACCCGAAAAATAGGGGAGCTTACAGGGCAACAGCGTAACTTTTAGAAAGCATCATGACATATTCACTGAGAATTATGAAAAAGAAACCTGGATTTTCCACTCTATTGCTGATCGGATTGGTGATGTTTTTCTCGGACAGCTGTAAAAAAAAAGAAGCTACCGAGGTCAACGGAAACCCTTACAACGGCAATACTACCGCAATCTTTAATTCCCAGTTAACATACGGTACGATGACCGACCAGGAAGGCAATATCTATAAGACCATAAGGATCGGCAGCCAGACCTGGATGGCGGAGAACCTGCGCACGAGCATTTACCGTAATGGAAAAACAATCCCCGTCGTCACGGACAGTCTTGAATGGTGCTCGCTTAAGACAGGAGCTTACTGTAACTATTACAACACGCAAAATTCCGTCCACATTGCAACGTATGGCCGCTTGTACAACTGGTACGCCGTTTCTGACAGCAACATCCTGGCCCCTCAGGGCTGGCATGTGCCGGCGAGCAGTGAATGGGACACGTTGGTCACTTACCTGGGAGGTGTGAATTTGTCCGTCGCTAAGTTGAAAGAACAAGGGAAAAACCATTGGGGAAACAGCAATACATCCGATAACAGCAGTGGTTTTACTGCACTCCCGGGTGGTTGCCGCATGGGGTATTGCTATTACATGGGTCTGGGTGATTTAGGCTACTGGTGGAGTTCAACCGAATTCTTGGACATGGATACGGCATGGTACCGCTCATTGACTATAATGCCTGACAGTATTTCCCCGTGGAGATGGTTTAAAGATGCCGGGTTTGCCATTCGCTGCGTGAAGGATTAACGGGATGGGGCGGGGTGACAGCTGTTTGCAACAAAAGTGACCACCCGAACGGAAAAATTAATTTGCTTCCGGATTAACCAGTTCCGGCAACCTTTTCCAGAAGAAAAACAAATCTTGGAATTCTGAATCTGTTGTAACAAAACAACACGATACTGCTTCCCAGAACTCCACCGGTGAATCCGGTAATTGCGGCGACCAGGACAGGGAATGAATCTGCGCTTTGCCACAGCAGGATGACAGGAAGTGCGATGGCTTCATAAATGCCCGCCATTACAGCCAGTGGCATTAATGAAAAATGCCTGACCGCATAGACGGATTTAGCGGTCGTTAATGTGATGCGAAAAAACGGGAACATTTTATCAACGGCTTCATAAATAGAGATAGTGAGAAGAACTGCTCCAAAGGTTGAGAAAAATCCGCTCATTGCCTGGTGGACAACCACCGGCCCGACGTTGATGAAACTTATTATATGCTGAATTCCGAAAAGTAAAGCTAGCAGTAGGGCATTCCACAAGGCTGAAGTGAGTACAGATATTCCTGAAACAGGTTGTTCTTCCAGTTTCAAATGTAAAACGTGAAGGAAACGGTTCAGGATCAGGAATAATAATACAATCCCCAAAAACCCCACGACAGCGCCTTCAAGCGGAGATTTCACCCTGAGGAAAGTTATTCCGGGGAGCCAGGCTACAATCGGAACCGTTATCATCTCAAGCAATCCGAAAATCCAGATGAAATGAAAAGATAATTTTTCAGCTGAGAGCCTGATCATGGGTCGATATTGAAATAGGTTCCAAGTTTTTTTCCATGGATCCCATATGCGATGAAGTTGATAATTCCACCTGTTAATATGGGCAGGATGAGCTTAGGATCAGTGAGGATATATGTCAGATTATTTACAGAGTTCTGAGAGATCTTTAATTTTTCTTTCACAAAGAGCATTTCACCTGAAATGTATAAAAAAAAGACTATGAAAACGAATGTCAGGATCAGTGTAACAGCTGCCCATTGGTAAGAAATTTTATTCGAGGGATCTTTCCATCTCCAAGGCTGAATAATGATTCTTTTAAGGTTCAAACCTACAATAAATATGATCGTAATGATACCTGAGTAAGGATAATTAAAGATTACAATGAAACACAAACAAAACAACAACAAATCAATTCCTGAAGCGATAAGTTGCACGGGGATCAATGGGATTCCATAGAACTCCGGAACTTCCCTGCAAATTTTGGCTTCCGGATCCGAATATACAGTACCATATTTTTGTTGTGTTGGCTTGCCTACACAACAGCCATAATTGTAACACCCCAAACGGCCGATGAACATAGTCGCCAATCCACCAAAACAAATAGCATCACTAAGCAGGAAAAAAGGTATTCTCAGAATGTAAAACAGGCACACCGTGCTAAGAATAAAACCAAAAACTCCGCCCTGATGATAAAAAGAAGTTTCGTTTAAGTGATGGCGTAAATTCTTATAGAACTTCTTCAGGCCCATTGAAAAAATTGAAAATATTTTGGCGAAAATAAGATTGGGCAAAACAAAAAAAAGAATTATGATCCATGCATAATTCCCGATCTGTACACCATTGCAATAAAGATAGAAAAAAGCAATATAATATCCTGCCATCGAAGCCAGGGCTGCGAAAACTCCAAAAGTGATGAGGTTATAAGACTTACCGTGATAAAAAACTGAGGGTATCCTGAACATATTCTTATTTGGCATCCTATAAGGGGAGTTTGTTATCCTTCCATTGTTCCAGGTGCGACTGTATATAATGAATCACTTTCTGATGTTCTTCTTTTCCCGGATCGGAAACCTGGAATGGCTCACCAAAGGCAATATAAATAGGTTTTTGACGCTGGATCGGACCAAGATATCCAGTGTATCTGCCGTTGCCCCAGAAATCGGTTTTAATTGCTACGGGAATCACCGGAATACCGGCCCGGGCTGCAAGTTTTATACCAAGTGAATTGAACTCTTCAGGAATGAATTCCGTTCTGCGGGTATGCTGGGGGAAAATAATTACTGAGATCCCCCTTGATATTCTCTCTAATCCCTGTTCCATCACTATCCTGAAATCCTCCCTGGGATTGCTACGGCTTAAAACAATAGGATTACGTGAACGCATCACTGCACCGAAAATCCAATGGTTGATCAAGGCATCTTTAACAATAAAGGTGACATCTTTTAACGGCTGTATGATCCCGGGAAAAATCATGGGTTCCAGGGTACTCATATGGTTGCTGATGAACACCACCGGACCCTTGCTGCTGCGGATATTTTCCAATCCGCTGATCTGAAACCGCCCTCCGCAACTTTCGATAAGCCTGAAAACATCATGTGAGGAAGACACCCAATAGGCAGTGTCATAAAGACCCTGTATGGCTGCCCTGCGGGTCAATAAACAAAGAGTGACGAAACGGCTCATGAAATAGAACCGGGTATTCAAAGCAAGCCGGTCAGTCAGACTTCGGCGGGTATCTGCTTGAGTAGAATAACTATCAGAGGTCAATAAGAATTTACTTATTTCATCTGTTTCTTCCTTCATCTCATTCGATGGTCTCCAGGTGAATTAATTGATGTTGAAGTGATTCGTCTTTCGGATTTCTGTCCGGTACAATGTGTTTATTTCTTCACGCATCTAACTCCGAAGGCAGAGCCTTTAACATTGGAACTTTTTCCGATTGTTTTACTGCCATGGACAAAAAGGTAATTGCTTGCCATGTCGTTGACAACGGTTGCCGACCAAAGTCCACCCCATAATGCAATGGCTGTGTATGTGCTGTCGCTATGCCTGACCCCTCCCAGTAAGGTGGAAATCGTCCTGGCTGATTGAGGAATATTTTTATTCGCTTTCCAATAGAGTGTATCCATGTCCTCCAGCTTTCCACCGGCAGCATCAAAGCCTCCAAGCTTTTCAATCAGGCGTGCCCAATCGTCATCAGTGGGTACTGCCCAGCCTTTCGGACAAGCAGTCATCGCAGCGTTCCATGTGTATAACCTGCCATAAAGTGAAATATTTGTGGTGTCTTTATTGTAAACCCAACTGCCAGGTTTTGCATTATATTTAAGATTTTCGGCCAGCCATGACTTTTTCCCGATTTTTACCCATTGATAAATACGACCGTCACGGGAATCTGTAATAGTTCCTTTTTCCTGTGCAATAAGTGCATTGCAAAACAACAGCATGACAATGGAGATCATTGCATACCGGAGCGTTCCTGAAATCTGATGAAAGGTGTTCATGTGGATTGTTGTTAAAATTAAATATTATGAATGATTTAAAGGGTTCGAAATAATGTATTTGCAGGCAAAGTTAATGTTATTTCGAATTCATCCGATCTTTGTCAATAAGGAGAATGAATAAACAAAGTTAGATTCAACGACTCAAAAAACAAAAAAGGCCGTCTCGTACTTTTGAGACAGCCTCTGCGGTTCCTGGGGATAGATATGATGAGCTAAACAATATCTTCGAACGTTGCTTCTGACGGTAAAACCGGAGCCAGGTTCATGTCTCCCATTCCCGTAGGCGTGTTTGAATCCAGGAAATCAGCTTCATCGGGAGTCTTTGGTGCAAGATCCATCATCAGGGAATTCAGATCGTCTGAGTCTGAATCACTAAAGTCTGCCTCCCTGGGAGTGACAGGTGCAAGAGAATATAAAGCCGGAGAGCTTGAAGGAACAAGGTCATTGTCGCTGAAAGCAGCTTCCATCGGTTCTGAATATATTGTCTGAGCGGAAGTGGAATTTGCAAAAAGAAGATTTGACTGTAATCCGAAAAAGGCCAGGATAATATAAAATGTTGTTTTCATCGGTTTCTGTTTTTTTACTGTTTTGTTTTGCTCTTGAACTTAATTCGAACATAAGACGATGTGTTTGAATCAATGTTACATTCTTATCAGGTCGGGTGCTTATATTAACAAAACATTAATAAGTGATTGAAGATTAATTATTTAAAATGCAAAATTATAATTTATTTAGACTCGATAAAACAAAAAATCGACGAATCTCCGTAAAATTCCGATGAAAGGGGTGAAAAAACCGACGAAATCGTAAGATGCAGAGATAGAGTGACTTACGATGGAAGCCCGATTTCAGGATAACTGAAGATCACTGCTCGCTACAAGTAGTCTTTAAAATACTGGTATATCTTAGTATTCAGGTGAATCCTGTCCTTGCCTCTTACATTATGCTCATGGCCCGGGTAAATAAAATAATCGACCTGCTTGCCTTCATCAATGCACTTTTTAATAAATGACAGTCCGTTCTGGGGTACGACAGTCCCGTCCTGATAGCCCTGGATTATCAGCAATTTGCCGCTCAGGTTCCTGACGTAATTAAGAAGTGAGGCATTTTTATATCCCCCGGGGTTTGACTGGGGAGTATCCATATACCTTTCTCCGTACATCACTTCATAATACTTCCAGTCGATTACCGGTCCTCCGCATACAGCCACCTTAAACATCCCGGGGTTCCTCAGCATCATCGAGATGGTCATGAATCCCCCGTAAGACCATCCGTTGATACCCAGTCTGGTACTATCGACCCAGGGCAGGGACTTCAGGTATTTTACACCGCACATCTGGTCTTCAAGCTCAAGATCTCCTACATGACGAAAAATAGCCTGTTCAAAATCTTTTCCACGTTCGGAAGTTCCCCTGTTATCCAGGGTGAATACCACGTATCCTTGTTCCGCAAGGTAGTTCAGGAATAAGCCCGCCCCTCCCAGCCAGCTGTCGGTAATCAATTGTGAATGAGGTCCTCCGTAAACATAAATAATTACAGGGTAACGCTTTGTCGAGTCAAAATCAACAGGCCTGATGAGCCTGCAGTACAATTCGGTATTCCCTTTGTTTTTAATAGTGAAGACCGACACCTTTCCTATCCTGTAGCTTTTAAGGGGATTGGTATCGGAAAGCAATTCCTGTTTCACGGTCCCGTTTGCATCCAGCAGTTCTGTTTTCCTGGCTAAAGACGGATTGGAATATGTATCAAGGATGAAAAGCCCGTCCTTACTTATTTTTACATTATGACTTCCTGTGGATGAGGTGATACCCTTGATTATAAATGATTTAAGGTCCAGGGAGTAAAGGAAAGTCCCAATCGGATTCCCTTTATTGCACATAAAGAACAGTTTTTCTCCTTTTGCATCTGCGCCTTTGAATGAGCTAACCTCCCATGGGCCGCTGGTAATCTGTTTCAGGAGTTTCCCTGAAGCTTCATACAGGTAGAAATGACTATACCCGTCGCGGCGGCTCAGCCATAAAAAACGGGCACAATCGTTGTTAATAAATTCGGGGCCGTGCAGAGGTTCCACGTATTTAGGATCGGTTTCAATAAAAAGGGTTTTTACAAATTTCCCGGTACCGGAATCAAAGGTTTTCATCCACATACTGTCCTGCTCCCGGTTCAGCACGGCAATATAGATTAGTTTACCGTCGGGGCTCCAGCTTACATTGGTCAGGTATTTTGAAGTATCGGCTCCTGTTTGCAGCTCGATATGGGTACCAGTAGCCACAGAGTATACATGAACATTCACACTATGGCTTTTTTGCCCTGCCATAGGATACTTTGTGCCGTCAAGAACGGCAATCGGATCAATAATATCAACAATAGGATATGAGGCCACTCCTTTTTCGTTCATATAATAGTAAGCAAGCTTGTCGCCTGAGGGAGACCAGAATGTTCCCTTGCTGATCCCGAATTCATTCCTGTGAACCCTGTTTGATCCGTAAGAAATATCGGGATCAGTGGAGGTTTCCACTTTGACCTCTTTCCCGGCTGTACTCACAAACAGGTCGTTCTTCACAGTATATGTAGTATTGAACAGGGGATTGGCCATGTCGGCATTCTCTGCATTTGCGGGCCAGGAATTGAGTTTTTGCAGAATGCCGTCCGCCAGGCTGAAACTAAAGATCCTGTTCTTCGAAATGAAACTGAAATTATTTGTCTTATATGCTGTGACAGACGGAAAGTTTAACAGGGTATCTTCCTTCATTTCCTTAAGCCGGGTGTTCAATACTGCAAGCTTAAGCAGAGTATCCCTCCGGGTATTCCCTGTATATCCCTTCACAAGACAGTTTTTGGCAACGAATAGCCATGTTTGGTCATCCCCGTTCCACTGCAATTGCGAAAGGTTTTTTGCTGTAAGCCCCGTGCCGGTAGTTGCTTCGTCAATGCTCATAAGTTTCGACTGGGCAAGAAGAAAGCCCGGTAAGACCAGGCTTGCAACTATAAAAAATAAGCGCTTCATACTGTTGTTATCAGATGTAAACTGTTGGTTTGATATCGCCTTTAAGGACCATGATGCCATTCTGGGCAAGGGCTCTCATCTCATCCTCGCCCGGATAAATCTGTACCGGAGCCAGTTTATATACCCTTTCCTGTATCCAGCTCACGAACATTTTATCATAAGCTACGCCCCCGGTGATCAGGATGGCATCGCATTCGCATTTCAGCACGGTATACATTTCGCCTATCATTTTTGCAACCTGATAAGCCATGGCCTGGTAAATCAGTTTTGCGTATTCATCTCCTGCTTTTACGCGTTCTTCAACTTCGGCGGCATTATTGGTTCCCAGGTAGGCAACAAGCCCGCCTTCGCCCGTCACCATTTTCTTGATCTGCCTGATGTCGTATTTCCCGCTAAAACATATTTTTATCAGCTGGTTCACAGGAAGTGTGCCGCTGCGTTCAGGACTGAAAGGGCCTTCGCCGTCAACACCCTGGTTCACATCAATGACCTTCCCTTTTTTATGAGCTCCCACGGTGGCGCCTCCGCCAAGATGGGCCACGATAAGATTCATGTCTTCGTAACGCTTCTGTACGGTTCTTGCATATTCCCTTGCAATAGCTTTCTGGTTCAGGGCATGAAATATAGATATTCTGCTAAACAGCGGATGGCCGGCAATTCTTGCCAGGGGTTCAAGTTCGTCAACCACGACCGGGTCGGCGATATATGCCTTTGCTCCGGGAATATTTTTTATAAGATCATTCGCGATGAGGCCGCCAAGATTGCTTGCATGCTCAGTCTCAGAATAGATCAGGTCATGGATCAGCGCTTCATTGACTTCGAAAACGCCCGAAGGTATAGGTTTCAGAACACCTCCCCTTCCAACCACCACCCTGACCTGTTCAAGGTTTATGCCGGCTTCGGAAAGCTGCTGAAGAATTATGTTCTTGCGGAACTGGAACTGGTCGGTGATCTTCTGGAAAGGGGCAAGTTCCTCAGAGGTATGTTTTATGGTTTTCAGAAAGACTGCTTTATCGTTCTGAAAAACCGCGATTTTAGTCGATGTCGATCCAGGGTTGATAGCAATTACCCTGACATTATCCATTTCCATGATACTTACTTTTTAATTTCAGGTTCAGGCATTTTTTGTTTTTAAAACCGACCAGGCCATCAGATATGGGATGACAGTTAATGAGGCAGCTACAGAAATCCTGAGGATTATCATTTGAGGATATAAAACCCACAGCAGGGTATAAGGCAGGATCAGCAGGAACAGCAGGGCGAAGAATCTTACCAGCATAGGGTTTACAGTAAACAGCCTGGCGTAACCGGCATACACACCTGCCAATAATGCACCGTTTTTGGTTCGGTAAAGATCCCTCCCGGTGCGGAGGCCGATTACGCTCTTCCTGATGCTGTAAATGAAATAGATAAGGAATCCGATATACATCCAGATGATAAGCCTCAACCAGGTATCGACCGGGAGAGCTGCCATCTGCCCGATACAAAATAAAGCGCCAAGTATGGGAATATAGGGCACAAAAGGCGTACGGAAAGGCCTTGGGATGTCGGGGCGTGTTTTTCTGAGGAAGATAATACTTATACAAACAATGGTGAAGGCAAGAAGTGTGCCGATGGATACCAGTTCACCCAATATGCCGATAGGCAAGATGCCTGCCAGGACAATAGCTACAAAACCGGTCATTAATGAGCTGATATACGGGGTTTTGAATTTTTTATGCACTCTCGAGAAAACCGGGGGAAGAAGTCCGTCCTTCGCCATCGTATAAAAAATTCTAGGCTGGCCAAGAAGCATCACGAGGATAACAGAGCTAAGCCCGGCAAGGGCGGCAATCTTAATGATAGGCCTTAGCCAGAACATCTTATCTCCCATCGAATCAACTCCGACTGCAACAGGATCAGGAACCAGAAGCCGGGGATAAGCGACTATACCGGTGAGGACAATAGCAACTAGAATATACAGGATAGTCGATATTCCGAGGGATCCAAGGATCCCAATAGGCATGTGTTTCTGCGGATTTTTCGCCTCCTGGGCTGCCGTGGAGACCGCGTCGAACCCTATATAGGCAAAGAAGATCACACCCGCCGCCCGGAATATTCCCGACCAGCCGAAGTGCCCCCACTCACCTGTATTTGGAGGAATGAAAGGTTTCCAGTTCACTGTTTTCACGAAGAAAAAACCAATGACGACAAACAGTATGATCACACCGACTTTCGTGATGACCATCACGTTGTTAAAACTGGCCGATTCCTTGATCCCGATAATGAGAAGCAGGGTAAGGATGCCAATGATGAACATGGCAGGGACATTCATGATGGCATGGGTTGTGGGAAGAGAGGCCACATCAACTCCCTGTTTGGTCAGGTGTTCAATAATGTCGGCTGTTTTTGGAATCCAGCTGATTGGCCCGGGGGGATCGATCAGAGTCGTCCCGGAAGCGGCGGTGAACTGTACCGGAAGGGTTACTCCCAAATCCTTGAGGAAGCTTACCATGTACCCCGACCAACCCACTGAAACTGTCGAGGCAGCGAAAAGATATTCAAGGATCAGGTCCCAGCCGATAATCCATGCAAGGAACTCCCCGAGGGTTGTATAGGCATAAGTATATGCACTGCCCGATATTGGGATCATCGAAGCAAACTCTGCATAGCAGAGGCCGGCAAAAGCACAGGCAATGCCTGAGATAATGAACGAGATCACAATGGCAGGGCCCGCGTATTGGGCTGCCGCCTGGCCGGTCAGAACAAAAATACCGGCTCCGATGATGCCCCCGATGCCAAGAGTCGTAAGATTTGTAGCGGTAAGCGCTTTCTTAAAACCCTGCTTATTGTCGGCAGCTTCATCCAGAAGTTCCTGTATCGGTTTAATATTGAACAGTTTACTGCCCATAGACTTCGTGTTAAGGATTATGGAATGGCATAGCCTGGCTCATTCTTTAATTTGCCTTGTTGTAATCAGATTGCTGCTGCCATGATTATGGAAGCCTGTTTGGATTCTTCAGTATCGGAACGGGATGTAAGAACAATAGGCGCAGCTGCACCAAGAACAACGGCGGCAAGCTTTGCATTGGCCGAAAAACCGAATGCTTTATAAAGTATGTTCCCGGCTTCGATATCGGGAACGATCAACAGGTCGGCATCTCCGGCTACATCGCTGACGATTCCCTTATGTTTTGCACTTTCAAGGCTAACCGCGTTGTCATACGCGAGCGGGCCGTCAAGAATACAATTCCTGATCTGCCCCCTCTGGTTCATTTTCGAAAGGAGCGCTGCTTCCATCGTGGCAGGCATGGCTTCATTCACCATCTCGACAGCAGCCAGAACTGCAACTTTCGGTTTGATGTAGCCAAGTTTGTTCATGAACTCAACGGCATTGTTTATGAGGGCGATCTTCGTTTTGAAATCTGGTGCGGGGATCATCGCGGCATCACTCAGCCCCAATAGTTTAGGATAAGTAGGGACTTCGAAAAGGGCGAAATGTGAAAGTACATCTCCCTTGCGCAATCCAACTTCTTTGTCCAGAACACCTCTCAGAAAAACAGCTGTAGGCACATTCCCTTTCATCAGGATGTCGGCTTGCTTCTCCCTGACCATGCTTACTGCTTTCCTGACGGCAAGAGCATCAACTTCTTCGTTGATGATCTTCATCCTGCTGACATCAAGATTGAATTTTGCGGCAATCTCCTTTATTTTCTTTTCATTACCGATGAGAGTAGCCTCAACGAGGCCCATCCTGTCAACGGCACAAATAGCTTCGAGACAGTGTTCGTCCTGTGCAACGGCAACGGCCAGGCGTTTTTTTCCTGAATTTTTTGCAAGAATCTGAAGATCAGATAGTTTTCTGAGTACGCCGGTCGCGGCTCCAGTCGGGGTAGTCATCTTAATTTCCTCCTAAATTTTATGTTATAATGTTATGTTTTTTCAGGGTTTTCCCATATAGCAAACCTACGGCATTTTTGCCATTTGGACAAACTTTACGAAAAAAATCGTTTCAAAAAAATCTCTACCTTTGCTTATCTGAAATAGCATTACTCTTATGGAACTACCCTTTGCAGAATCATACCGGATCAAGATGGTTGAGCCTGTTCGTCGCAGCACCAGGGCTGAACGTGAACAATGGATCAAGGAAGCCAGTTACAACCTGTTCAACCTGAAAAGTGAATATGTGTTTGTTGACCTGCTCACGGATTCGGGAACCGGGGCTATGAGCGACCGCCAATGGAGCAGTATGATGCTGGGCGATGAGAGTTATGCCGGGGCCTCTTCCTTTTATAAATTCAAACAGTCGGTCCGGGAAATCACCGGGTTTGAATATGTGATCCCGACACACCAGGGCAGGGCTGCAGAAAATGTACTGTTCTCTGTTTTGGTAAAAGAAGGGGACCTGATCCCGGGCAATTCCCATTTCGATACGACGAAGGGCCATATTGAATTCCGTAAGGCCAGGGCTGTCGATTGCACCATTGATGAAGCCTTTGATACCACATGTATTCATCCGTTCAAGGGAAATATAGATCTCAGCAAGCTCGAAAAAGTGCTTGCCGGGAACAAGGATAAAATACCCTTCATTATAATTACAATTACCTGCAATTCATCTGGCGGGCAGCCTGTTTCGATAGAAAATATTAAGGCCGTAAAGCTTCTTGCTGATCAATACGGCAAGAAGATCATAATGGATTCAGCCCGTTTCGCCGAAAACGCCTATTTCATCAAGGTCAGGGAAGAAGGGTACAAGGATAAAACAATACGTGAGATCGTCAGGGAAATGTTTTCATATGCCGATGCCATTACGATGAGCGCGAAGAAGGATGCCATCGTAAATATCGGTGGTTTTATAGCGATGAGGGAAAAGGAGTTGTACTCCAAATCGAGTGTGTTCGAGATCATGTATGAAGGTTTCCTGACATATGGAGGGCTGGCCGGCCGTGACCTGAACGCAATCGCTCAGGGGCTTTATGAAGGAACCGAGTTTGATTACCTCGAAACCAGGGTAAGGCAGGTGGAATATCTTGGAAACAAACTACTTGAATATGGGGTTCCCATTCAGCAACCCATAGGAGGACACGCTATTTTCGTAGATGCGAAACGCTTCCTTCCTCATGTGAGAAAGGAAGAATATATTGCCCAAACCCTGGCCGTAAATCTATACATTGAAGCCGGCGTAAGAGGTGTAGAGATAGGCGCACTGATGGCCGACCGGGACCCGGTGACCCGCGAGAACCGTTACCCTGAGCTTGAACTGATGAGACTTGCCATCCCCCGAAGGGTATATACCAATAACCATATGGACCTTGTTGCTGTTGCCCTGAAAAATATCTGGGACAGGAGAAGCACGATCAAACACGGGTTCAGGATAGTTCGTGAAGCACCGATCATGCGGCATTTTACAGCTGAGTTTGAAAAGATCTGAGAATATGGAACCGGCCAGGAAGAAAGCAAGATATAGCCGGCTATTCGCCCAGCTTCAGGGATTGATGAATAAAACTGCCAACCCGGATGCCCGCATGGCAACGGTTGTAGCAGTCCTCCATAATAAAATGGAATATTTTTACTGGACGGGATTCTATATGCTGGCCGGCGGCGAACTTATAGTAAGAACCTATCAGGGACCACTTGCCTGCCAGGTACTGAAAACCCATACCGGTGTCTGCTGGGCTGCGATAGACCGTAAAGAAACCATCGTTGTTCCTGATGTACATAAATTCCCGGGCCATATCGCTTGCGACTCAGCTTCAAAATCTGAAATAGTCATCCCTCTGAAAAACAAAACAGGCAGGATTATGGGAGTGCTGGATGCAGACAGCAGGTCCCTGGACTCATTTGACGCTGTTGATGCGCATTGGCTTGAAAAAATCGTCACACTGATTTATTGAAGGTAAATGAAAATTTGCACATCCTAAATCGTAAATCGTAAATCATACATCGCACATCCAGCAAGCCGTCCTGATGAATTTCTTTGAACTCTTATTTATTGCAATCGGCCTTTCAATGGATTGCTTTGCGGTTTCCCTGAGTTTTGGTGCACAGAAAAAGCTGGATAAAAAGGATATCCTTAAATTCTCTTTCTTCTTTGCTTTATTCCAGGCTGTTATGCCCCTTATCGGCTGGCTGGCAGGAAATTCGGTGAAGGTTTATCTTGCCGAAACCGATCACTGGATCGCTTTCGGAATACTTACTCTTATCGGTTTAAGAATGATATATGAATCGTTTAAAGGAGAAGATGAAAAAAAGGCAGTCGATATCAGGAAATGGAAAATACTGATAACCCTTTCGCTTGCAACAAGCATAGATGCCCTGATGACCGGGGTAAGCTTCGGGTTTATTAAAGTGAACATATTGCTTGCGGCAATAACCATCGGCCTGGTTACTTTTCTGAATTCCCTGTTTGGGGCATTTGTCGGAGAGCGGTCGATTCATATTTCTCCGCGATGGGCAGAGATTATCGGGGGACTTGTGCTGATTGGTATAGGAACGAAAATCGTTCTGGAACATCTGGCTATTATCTGATGAAAGATTTAATTTTGAACTGACATGTCAAAAATCAGGATCACGAAAGAATTTCGCTTTGAAGCTGCTCACGCCCTGAAGGGTTATGATGGCCCATGCAGGAATATTCACGGACATTCATATGAACTTGCGGTAACCGTCACAGCTGTTCCCATAACTGATGCAGCTTCTCCCAAATGCGGAATGATCATGGATTTCGGGGATCTCAAATGCCTGATAAAATCAGGTATTACCGACCTGTTCGACCATGCACTCATTTTGCCTGAATCGTTTAAAGACCAGGGTCTCATCCCGGAAGGAGAACCATTTGCCAATGTGGTCTATGTTGATTACCAGCCAACCAGTGAAAATATCCTGATTGATTTTGCGGGCCGCATTTCCGGGCTTCTGCCCGCGGGTATCACTCTTCACCACCTTATGCTGCGTGAGACTTCTTCCTCCTATGCTGAATGGTATTTCTCAGACCAGGAAGAATAAACCAAATTCAGGCATGCTCTCAGGAAAGACGAAGTTTTTATTATCTCGGGATCAGATGGATATCCACAGATGGATCCTCCTGGTCAATTTTGATAACATTTGCTTCGGCAGATGAGGAACCCTGATCATAAAATGACGGGATGAAACTCCTCGTTATATCTGAGCCGGGCAAAGGATTGATCCGGATCAAGAAATTACCCTGATCTACACCAACAAACTGGTAATAGCCATTATTATCAACAGGAGCGGATTGGATCAGCATTACCGTGTCGTAAGGCTTTACTTTATCATAAACTTTAAAAAGATAGGCAGTACCCATGCATAACCGGGCCTCCCCGGCATAGGCATGACCATGAATATTGTGCTTATGCGAATAAGAGAACCAGGTTACAAGAAGCAGCAGTATCATTGCAGCTGCCGCGAGTAAGGGATACAGATTGCGGGAACGGCTGAAACCTGTCAGCCGGTGTTTCAGGCCTGACATTTTTCCTTTTTTCTTTTCTTCAGGATGCAAAGCTGCCCTGATCTTCTCCCAGGCTTGATCAGGAGGAGGCTGCTCAAATTCTGAAAACGCTTTACCGTAAGCTTCTTCTATGTTATCCTTTGCCTGCATGCTTTTATAATATCCTTTTCAAAATTTTCCTCATTGAATCTTTGGCTCTCCAGAGCTGCGATTTTGAGGTATTCTCCGATATCCCCAACAATTCGCCTATCTCCCTGTGATTATACCCGTCGATGACATAGAGGTTAAAAACAGTTCTGTACCCGGGAGGAAGGCCCTGGAGTATCTTCAGCAGTTCATTGTATGATAGTTTTGACAGAGCATCTTCCTGAATGGTTGCATCCGCAGATTCAGATTTAATACTGACTTCATTCTGAAACTTCAGCTGTTTTGTATAATAATTGATTGCTGTGTTGACCATTATTCTGTGAATCCAGCCATCAAGAGCTTCCATTGAATGAAGTTTTGAAAGATTCATAAAGATTTTAATAAATCCCTCCTGTAAAATATCCTCAGCATCCATGCGGCTTGCAGCATAACGCAGACAAATGCCAAACATACGCGATGCGTAAGCATTGTAAAGGGCTTCCTGTCCTCGTGGCTCGTTATGCAAACATTGTTCAAATACCTCGGCAGGTATGGTCATAAAAAGATGCTGAAAAAAATATTGATAGGACCTTACGAAGGTAAAAAAAAATCCGGACAGCTCAATACCTGATGATTTTATCAGTACAAATCCTTTCTCCTTCCGGGGTCCTGATGATCAGGATGTAAATTCCCGGTGAAAGTCCGACCAGGCTGGTAGCGGGATAATAAGATCCGGGATTGTAATGTGCGCCTGATTCTATTAAAGGAACCGACTGAATCGAATAAACAGATGTGATAAGGTCGACAGGTTTGCTTACGGTCAGGGGAATGCTGATCACACCCGCTGAAGGGTTGGGAAAAGGAAGTCCGGCAACAACATCATTATTTTTTATGATCTCCGGGATACCGGTAACTGTATGATCATAGATGTCG
Organism: uncultured Bacteroidales bacterium; assembly: GCA_903887775.1. Classification (GTDB taxonomy): domain Bacteria; phylum Bacteroidota; class Bacteroidia; order Bacteroidales; family FEN-979; genus CAIRDP01. The sequence goes on along the minus strand of CAISRB010000028.1, from coordinate 42,840 downwards.
AGCAGCAGAGTGTCAGCTGAGGGATATGATTCACTGATCCTGACTTCGGTGAATTTGGAAAACTTTCCTGTTGATTCGACAAACAGCATATAATCCCCATACGGAAGGTCATTAAAACTGAAATTCCCCGAAACATCACTCAGGGTATATGTGATCAGGTTCTTTAACGAATCAAGTAAAAGCACCTCACTGAGATTCAGGTTGATAATTTCTGATACAGGTATATGTTGCCTGACTTTTCCGGATATTTTTCCCGGGCCGTTTATACTGTCATTCGACTTTGCAAGATGAACGTCGAAGTTGAAAATACTGCTGTCTTCGATTTGAAGAAGTTGGGACTGCTGCCAGTATAAGTCATTTATATAATATGCCGGGGTGTATTTTTGTGCATTTACAGAACCGGGGGTAAGTGCAACCTTAACAAAATAATGGCCCGAAAGCAGTTGCGGAAAGGAATAGTACCCCAGGTAAGTGAAAGTCAATGTATCATATGCAATAATGTAATTATTACGCAGCTTGTATAAATATGCAATTCCTGTATCGCCAGTACTCACAGGGTTATTTATGGGATGGTCGCCTGCAAAAACATGTCCTCCGATACTGTGATAGTCTGCTGTGCGGAGAATAGTGCAAGCGGAGTCCGAACAGGGTGCCTTAAGATTGCCGCCCCTGGAAATCGACAGGCAGACTTTGTAATGGCCTTCTTTGCTGTAAATGTGCACCGGATTTCTTTCTGTGGATGTAGTCTCGTCTCCAAAATCCCAGGTCCAGTGATCCGGACTTCCCTTTGAAAGGTCCAGGAATCTGTACTTATTGGGAGTAACAGATGAAGAATCAAGTTCAGTGACAAAATCAGCCACACATTGAGGGTCGAAGGATTCGCAGATAAAAAGATTGATGATGATGCTGTAAGATTGAATGGGCTGGGATTGAATATGAAGAATGTTGTGGCAGTCGTAAATGCTGACCGACAAAGTGTCGCCCAATCCGGGGAGGTTATTAATGGTATCAGTATAATTCCCGCTGGTATCGGTGTACACAGTGGCAGTATATCCGAAGTATGGGACTCTGACGATGATTAAATGATGTTGAACAGGTTTCCCCGTGGAATCATTCAGTATCCTGCCGCTTACAGTAACGCTGATTGCTTTCATTCTGCCTGAGGGCATCGTATTTCCCGGAGCCGGCCGAATCATGGCAGTTAAACAAAATGCAGGAAAAAGCAGGAAAAAGAATATTGTTTTCAGCTTCATTTCTTGTTGCGTTTTCCTCCGAATAAATACTGTATGCCTACATCCATACCAAAGGCCTGTGTCGTGCTATTCCCGGTTTCTGATGATTGTGCGGGCGGGGTCAGGAAATACTTGTAATAAGGATTGATTACAAGGCCCCAGTTTTTTGAAAACTGGTATTCAATCGAGAGGTTGACCCACAATTGCCAATTGGTCGACAACCTTGAAGGAGTATTATCCTGAAGTTTTATTAACCTGCCATAAGGGATGTCAATGACAGGCTGGGCTTTCTTCTCGTTTATCAGGAATGATAAAGCAGGACCAGCTTCAATACCTATCGAGATCTTACTGGTTTCAAGAATGCTGTAACCAAACAGCAGTGGGATCTGAAGGTAAGTATACCTGTTCCGGGTGCGATCATCAGCAATATGCGTAATGCTGTCGTAGATGGCACGGTTCCTTGTAATATATATGATTTTTGATGGATTGTCGGGATCGTAATAATACCCGATGACCTCCCTGTAAAAGCTTATGCTGTCGTTGCTACGGTATTGTATACTGTAACTCCCTTCGTCATATGTGTAACCAAGTCCAAGTCCTGTGCGGACCGAAAACCTTGAATAATGGTAAGCGATCCCGGCATTGGTCCAGTAGTTGACCTCCTTCGTGGAAACTCCGTTTGAACGATAAATTGCCATTTCAGGTGCGACTCCCAGGCTTACAGAGAAGAATGAAGGAACCGGCATTTTTTCACGCACATAGTCATAGACTTCGCCTGATCGGATAAACCTAAGGGTATCTGCCGAGGGCAGGAGGTCAAAATTTGAAAACACAAGCGGATCTATGAATCGTACTTCCTGAGAGGCAGTAATGTTTTCAGTTAGCTCAGCAGTGTTATCTATGTTACCGGGCTCAGGCTCAGAATAAGAAACGGTTTTTTCAGTTCCGGAAGCAGCTGCTATTGTTGCTACGGTATAAACGGTTTGTTTTACAGGGTAATTTGACTGCTGAAAAGATTTCCCTTCTGCCGGAACCGGCTGTTTCATTTGTTCCGGGCTTGCCTGAATGATCCTCTCGGGAGGTCGTGCAGTGTTGTTAATTGGTTTTACAGACTCCGAAACTGCAGCAACAGGATTCTTCCTGAGCGTTTCGGCAGTTTCTTTGCCATTGGGCTTTAACGCCCAGTATGAAAGCGAAGCAACAATAACGATACTCCCGGCAGAAATAAAGGCAAGCTTTGGCACGTTGGTAAAATTGAAATGCAACAGCTCCCTGATCAATAACTTCAGGTTCAGGATTCTCCATATCCTGGGAGAGGGGGTATACTCCTGCTGCCCGATGGCGTCCCTGAACAAGTCGTCAAGATTTTTTCCTGATCCGGAATTTTGTTTTGTTGGCTGACTCATATTTACCTTGAATTCTGTTTTTGCCTGGCTTCTTCAATCTTGTTTTTAAGCCATCTCCTGGCTTTGAAAAGCTGGGTTTTTGATGTGTTTTCGGATATCCCCAGGGTCTCTGCTATTTCTTTATGTCCAAAATCTTCAAAAATATGCAGGTTGAAAACCGTCCGATAACCCGCTGGCAGTTCCTGTATAAGTTTTAATAATAGCGCCGGGTTATATTCATCCGGTACTTCAATGATTTCATTAACATCGACGATCTCCGTTTCCCTGATCTCATCTATTCTTTTATGACGTGCAATCCTGTTCCTTTTATTGATATAATTGATGGCATGATTGACAATAATCCGTTTGATCCAGCCGGCCAGAGAACCTTCTCCCCGAAAGGTGTGAAGGTTTTGAAAGACCTTTATGAAAGCTTCCTGTAAAATATCTTCAGCTTCATCACGGTCATGGCTGTAACGTGTACAAACACCAAGCATCAAAGGGGCAAATGTGTCAAATAACATTCTTTGTGCCTGGCGTTTACCCGCGATACAGTCCTTCACTATCTGTTCATCGATGACCATTAAGAGGACTAATTGAAAGACAATCCTTTGTAAAAAGGGTTGCCTGATAATGTAATTATATGATAATCTTTAAGATACGCTGTAATTTAAGGTTTCCCTGAATTTATCGAAATTCTTCTCGAAAAATGCTCTCCCCTTATTGCTCATAATTCCGTACAGATGATATACGAATAATTCATGAAAAATCGTAAAGGAATTCAGTTCTTCGGCCGAGAACAGTTCATTATCAATCATGTTCTCTATCCTGAACAGATGCATCCGGCAAATAACCTCGGAATTGAGGTCCTTCCTGTAAAGCCCTTCTTTTTTACCCTTAATCATATTATTGAGGGTGTTCCTGAACATCGTTTCACGTTTGACTTCACTGACTTTCAGGTACAGGTCAGGATAATATTTCCTGATGTCATAATCCATCGAAGGATTGTAATCCTGGATCATATTTTTGAGCGATTTGTAAATCTCGAATAATTCTTCGATGGCATTCAGGTGTCGCTGCATGATCTCATCTAATTTCAGGCAATGTGCATTGTGTTCGGTGCCGAGTACCTGTTTGACAAGATCTTTTTTGTCTTCAAAATGCTCGTAAAGCGTTTTCTTCGAAATGCAAAGATGGCGGGCAACATCATCCATCGTCACGCTCTTAATGCCGTAACGATGATAAAGCCTGCTAACATGGATCAGGATACCTTGTACTTTGTCGTTCATACGGCAAAAGTACAATAATAAATTCTGGAAACTTTTTTTGGGTAAAAAGTTTAAAACGCTAAACTATTTCAGTGCTGGTAAATATTTGAAGTGTTCCTGTAGCCCGGGAGGTCTTTATACCAGTCAGGATAGGAAACCCCGTTGCTTGTCGCCCATTGGGCCAGGTTCAGATAAGCCGAGAGAATATCAGCAGATTCCTTTGGATAATCAAAGCTTTCATAAATGTTAATAGCCCACGGGAGGTTGTTTGAAGTTTTATAATACCTTCCCTGGGCGGGATCGCTGGAATCATCACCATTACCAAAATATGCCGGATTGGCAAGAGCTGTCGGGGCCTTGTTTGGCAGGTGGACTTCTTTTCCCCTGTCCTTATTCAGAATAATGAAAGGGTTAAAGTTTCCGATATCCAGGTCATTCAGAGAATATGAATTCGTGTTAAACAGCATAGTGATCTGAATCGTAACAGGGTTGATATAAGTAAGCCCGGGAATGGTATTGATCATCCCTTCCGGGCTGTTGAATGCCTTGAAGTCATTATCGGTAACTATGATCGTCGGTTTATTCTGGCCTGCTTCCAAACCATTACCGGATAAAGTAATATAGCTGTCAAGAATAGAATATCCGCTCACTGTAATGGAAGATGACGGTATATTGTTATTGCCCAGCTGGAAACCAAAGCCACTGGGGAAAGAGGCGCCGGCAGCCCTGAGTGTGAATGTTCCCCTGCATTCCACAACTTTATTCTGGGCATTGGTGATGGTGTTGAACACATAATTCACCACCAGGTCGTTGAAGTCATAGTCTCCCTGATTTGGCCATAAGTCTTCAAATGCAAGACTCCCGCTGCCGGTTGAAGGGAAGAAATTATTGAATGCCCTGGCAGGATCATTCGGATAATCATCATAGCTGTTAGGCACACCGTCGCCATCACTGTCGCTGCTTAATGCATAGCTTACATCAGTATTGAAAACAGCTCCATTAATTGTGCCGTCGTAATGGCTGGAAGTGGCGTCGTAAACAGTAGTGCCGCTGCCTTCATTGAAATGCCAGAGTGCCTTGATCCCTGTTTCGGCACCAGTCCAGGATACATTCATGCTTGCATTGACCTGCTGAGGTGTAAGCGCAATATTCCAGATGCTCACTTCATCGATAAGGCCCTGGAAAAATTTCTGGCCGCCGTTATCGGAACCAATGGAAACGGTCCTGGCATTATTTGCAAGCGCGGAACTTATAGACATAGAGGTCTTAAGAACACCGTTCACGTAAAGGGAAAGTGTAGATCCGTCGTAAACCCCGGCAAGATGATACCATGTGTTTAGAGTTGGCTGCCCGGCTCCCCAGTCAACCTTTGCACTGACATTGTTCCCAAGATAAATATGCGCCTGGAACCCCTTGTACAAATCCTGGCCAAGGCCACAGCCATCCCAGTCCCCTTTCTGAACAATCTTGACTGATTGCTGCCGCGCTGGTTTTACCCAGGCTTCGAAAGAACATTTGTTGGGAAAAGCCAGAGCAGCAGAATTCGGTATTTTTATCCAGTCGGTAGTCCCGTTAAAACTCATCGAATAATTTACAGACTGGCTTTTTATATTGGGGAAAGTGAAGTCAGTCAAAGGCCTGCTCACCGGAATACTGATGGAATTAATCATAACATCTTTTTCGAAGGTGGGCAGCACAACAGAAACAGTGTAATCATCAGTACGTACAGCAAAAAAGGATTTCAGGTAAAGCCTGCTCTCGTCCCCGGAGGAGATCCTGAGCACACCGGCCGGAATATTATGTATAGTGAACTGAATGTTATCTGATGTACTCCAGGTGAAAGAACTGCTGACTTTCAGGGATTTCATCCCTGTCGACTGGTTATTGACATCATTTTTCTTGCAGGCAGATGCGGTTAACAAGACAGCAACACACAGGCACAGAATGTTTTTCATTGAAAATGAATTTAATACAAATGTACTCTATTCAGTAACAGCTTCAAAGAACCTTTTCGTAAGTGTTGCTATCGGATCAATTATTGCCGACAGTTTCTTGTTATATGTAAGGTAAATTACCGGAAACGATTTCTCTATAAAAAGTTTTTAAGTGCGGGATTTTTGATATCTTTGCTGTTTTTAGAGAAGCCTTAAATTTTATACAAGACAAAGATTTAAACAATACGAAATGAAGAAGATATTTTGGATCAGCGGCATGATCATTTTCCTGGTGTCCTGCGGAGGCAATTCAGGAAACAAACAGGCCAGGCTTGATGACCTCAAAAAACAGAGAGACAAACTTACTGCCGAGATAGTCACACTCGAAAATGAACTCAACCCCCAGGGAATACAAACAGCGACACTTGTGAAAACCATGGATGTGGTAAAAAGCAAGTTTGAACATTATATTGAAGTTCAGGGCAGGATTGACGGGAATGAAAATATTGGTGTTGTTCCCCGTAACCAGGGAGGAGTAGTCACGAAGATATATGTGACCCAGGGAGATCATGTGACCGCCGGTCAGCCGCTTGCCGATATGGACAATGAAGTCCTGAAGCAAACCTTAAAAGAACTCCAGACTTCCCTTGATTATGCCACCGATATGTTCAACCGCCAGAAGAACCTCTGGGACCAGAAAATAGGTTCCGAAGCCCAGTATCTCACTGCGAAGAATACGAAGGAATCCCTGGAAGGGAAAATCAATACCTTAAAAGACCAGCTGGATATGTCAAGGATAGTTTCACCTATCGACGGAACGGTTGAGGATATTCCCATAAAAGTTGGGCAGATGGCATCACCTGCATCACCTCAGCCCTGTTTCAGGATCGTTAATTTTTCAAGGGCGAAGGCTGTTGCTGATATAAGCGAAGCATATTCAAACAAGGTCAAGACCGGTGACCCCGTTAAGGTTTACCTGCCCGACCTGAATACTGAACTTAACGCTACAGTTAGTTTTTCAAGCAAGTATATCAATCCCACAAACCGTACATTCACTGTCGAGGCGATGCTTCCCCCTGCATCGGGTTTGACTTTCAGGGCAAATATGATCGCTGTTGTAAGGATTAAGGATTACGATAACAAAAGTAGCGTTGCAATCCCTCAGAATTACATACAGACAGCCAGGGATGAAGGACATTTTGTTTTTATTGCCGAGGGTAAAGACGGAAAAACCTATGCACGGAAACGAATTGTAACACCATTTATCACCTATAACGGACTCACTGAAGTACTTGATGGACTTAAGGAAGGGGATAAAGTGATCACGACCGGCTATAAAGACCTTTACGATGGTCAATTGATTTCCTTCTAAAGCCCTGATGTAATATGAAGAAGCCAGAAAAACTCAAGGAATTTTTTGCAACCAGCTGGGCCATTGACAATAAGTCAAGCATCTATGTGCTTACTATTATCATCACTATGCTGGGGATACTCTCTTATATAAATATTCCGAAGGAACAGTTTCCCGAGATCGTCATTCCGACAATTATTGTGAATACCGTTTACCCCGGAACCTCTCCGGAAGATATGGAGAACCTCGTGACCAGGCCCATTGAAAAGGAATGCAAATCGATCCAGAACGTCAAGAAGATTTCCAGCAATTCAATACAGGATTTCTCTTCGATAGTCGTGGAGTTCAAGACAAATATCCAGGTTTCGGATGCCAAACAAAGGGTAAGGGATGCTGTTGACAAGGCAAAATCAAAACTCCCGAACAACCTGCCGAATGACCCTGATATTGCCGAGATTGACATTTCGGAAATACCTATCATGAACATCAACCTCTCGGGCGATTATGACCTGCAAAGGCTGAAAAAATACGCGAAGGATGCCCAGGATAAGATTGAGACCCTTCCCGAGATCACCCGGGTGGATATCGTAGGCGCCCTCGACCGTGAGATCCAGATCGATGTGGATATGTATAAGATGCAGGCTGCATCTGTTTCTTTCAGGGATATACAAAATGCCATCTCGGCCGAAAATATTACTATCTCAGCAGGGACTATTACGAATTACGGTTTAAAACGCACCCTCAGGGTTACCGGGCAGTTCAAGTCTCCCGACGAGATCAATGATATCATCCTTAAGTCATCCAGCGGAGCTACTGTATATATCAAGGATATTGCCGAGGTCAGGGACTCATACAAGGAACAGGAAAGTTTCGCACGCTTTGAAGGGAAGAACGTGATCACCCTAAATGTCATCAAAAAGAGCGGAGCCAACCTGTTGAACGCATCAGATAAGATCAAGGATATAATAAAGGAAATGCAGCAAACTTCCTATCCTCCTGACCTGAAAGTTGAGCTTACAGGTGAACAGTCCAGATTCACCAGGAGCACACTCGAAGAGCTGAACAACACCATCATTATCGGGTTTCTCCTGGTCACCGTGGTGCTGATGTTCTTCATGGGGTTGAACAATGCTTTTTTCGTGGCCTTATCGGTTCCCCTTTCGATGTTCGTGGCATACCTTGTCATGCCCGGGCTTGGATTTACGATGAACATGATCGTTATGTTCGCGTTCATTTTTGCTCTTGGGATCATCGTCGATGATGCTATCGTGGTTATTGAAAACACTCACAGGGTCCACCGTCATATTCCGGATATAAAATCGGCTGCAAAGTATGCGGCAGGTGAAGTTTTCCTTCCAATCCTTTCAGGTACGCTCACGACACTGGCGCCCTTTTTCCCCCTGGTTTTCTGGCCCGGAACGGTCGGTAAGTTCATGCACTACTTACCCGTAACACTCATCCTTACTCTCTTCGCCTCGCTTTTCGTGGCTTATATCATCAACCCCGTATTTGCGGTAACTTTCATGAAGCATGAATATGACGGAGAGGAATATAAGCTGAGAAAGAAACCCTTTGTGGTAAGCAGTATCATCCTGGCAGCCTTTGCAAGCCTGTTTTACATTACCGGGGTATACACATTGGGGAATCTCCTGGTATTTGCATTGCTGCTGAATGCTATTTACAGGCTGTTGCTGAAAAATGCAATTATCAGGTTCCAGAATGAGTTGTGGCCGGCTGTCCTGAATTTTTATGAAAGACAGCTGCGCTTCTTCCTTAAAGGACGTAATCCATATTATCTTTTTGCAGGTGTAATCGTTCTCTTTTTCTTTTCCATAATGCTTATCGGGGCATATAAACCCCAGGTGCTTTTCTTCCCGAACAACAACCCCGCCACTATTTTTATTTACGTAAAAATGCCTGTAGGGACCGACCAGAAGGTAACAGATTCGGTAACCAGGATTGTTGAAGGCAGGGTCACAAAGGTTCTTGGCAAGGACAACCCGGTGGTGGAATCCATTATTGCCAATGTGGGACTGGGTGCTGGTGAAAGTATTTTTGACCGTTCTGTTTCTCCTGAAAGGGGCAAGGTCACAGTTAACTTTGTTGAAAGTAAGGACAGGCATGGTGTAAAAACCCTGAATTACATGGACCAGATCAGGGCCAATCTGCAGAATATCCCGGGAGTGACCCTTTCGGTTGAGAAGAATAAAATGGGACCTCCTACAGGTAAAGCAGTCAATATCGAGATCACAAGTGAGAACATCGAGGATCTTATTACTACCTCGAAGGAATTTCTGGCCTACCTCGATTCTTTACAGATCCCCGGCATAGACAGGCTCAGATCCGATTTTGATGAAAGCAAGCCTGAGATCGTTATGGATGTCGACCGCATCAGGGCCAACCGTGAAGGGATCAGTGTGGGACAGATCGGGATGGAACTCAGGACTGCCGTTTATGGTTATGAGGCATCCAAATATAAGGAAGATGAAGATGAATACCCTATACAGGTCAGGTATTCGGAAACGCAGCGAAAGAACATCAATAACCTGGTCAATGCCCGGATCACATACCGGGACATGACTTCAGGCATTTTAAGACAGATCCCTATTTCCACCGTGGTACAGGTTAATTACAGGGACACATATGGAGGGATCAAACGCAAAAACCTCAAGCGTGTTATCACTCTTTCCTCGGATGTGACTTCGGGCCATACTGCCAACGAGGTACTTGCCACTATCGCGGCAGCTTTAAAGACCTATCGGCTTCCGAAAGGCGTTGAAGTAAACTTTACAGGTGAAAAGGAGGACCAGGCTGAAACGATGGCCTTTCTGATCAACGCGATGATTATTGCCCTCGGCATGATCTTTTTTATCCTGATCACCCAGTTCGGAAGCATAAGCAAAAGCTTAATTATCCTCAGTGAAGTTATTTTCAGCATTATAGGGGTGTTCATAGGGATGGTCGCTTTCCATTTGCCTTTCGTCATTACGATGACCGGTATCGGGATTATCGCATTGGGAGGTATAGTTGTAAGGAACGGGATCCTGATCGTGGAATTTGCCGACGTGCTGAAAGCCCGTGGGAATTCATACCGTGAAGCCATCGTGGGTGCCGGGAAGACCAGGATAACACCTGTAGTGCTTACGGCTACTGCAACCATGCTTGGGCTGGTTCCTTTGGCAGTAGGGTTCAACATCAATTTCGTCACCTTGTTGTCTGAGCTGAATCCTCATATCTGGGTCGGGGGCGACAACGTAACTTTCTGGGGCCCTCTCTCATGGACAATCATCTTCGGTTTAAGCTTCGCTACGTTCCTTACCCTGATATTCGTGCCTGCCCTGTTGCTGATCGATGCACAGGCCTCTGTAAGGTGGAAAAGAAAAAAGGATCTTAAAAGGATGAAGAAGCTAAAGGCCTAGAACTGTTCCAGAAGCTTCGTGAGCCTGGTCTTCTGGCTTAAGACAACAAATATCGACTGCATATAACTGTTGTTCGCATTCAGGAACTGTGAATACCTCTGGTTCAGGTCGGTACTCGAAGAAATACCCTGGCGGTATTTCGTCATGGTCTTTGTGTAGATCTTAAGCGCTATCTCAAATCCTTTTTTCTGGTTCTGGTAAATAGCGTAGGCATTGCTGAAATCCTTTCTTGCGGTTTCAACCTGGAGTTCTAAGCCAACCCTCATCTTTTCATCCGTGACCTTCGTTTTTTCAACATTCAGACGGGCCTGGTCAACGGCATATTTCCTGCTCCCGCTGCTCCAGATCGGAATCTGAAGAGATAAGCCCCAGTTCGTGGTCCTGTACCAGGGATACTGGTCACTAAAAAACGCCCATGAATTCATTGAAGCATTGGCCGCGATACCCAGGAAACCGGCCAGCGTCGGCTGGTAAGCGGTCTTCGAAAGCTTGTACTGCATCAGGGTTAGATAATCGCTCTTCTTTAACAGGGTGAAATCGATGTTCCTCTGGTAATCGAAAGGCCGGCCTACCAAAGCATCCCTGTCGACCTGGGCCAGGAAGAAATCAAGATTGTCGGCAAGTACCAGTTCCTGCTCATCTTTGAGGCCGATAACGAATTTAAGACTGGCATAAGCCACGTTCCTGGCGCTTTTGGTATCGGTAAGCTGGGCTTCCAGGTTGGACCTGTTCAGGTCGGCCTGGTCCACATCGATGTCTTCAATAAGGCCCTGAGCCTGGGCCTTCCTTGCCTCCTCCACGAGCCTGCTTACGACCACATAGGTGGAATCCAGGATCTTGATCGCCTCGTCGGTAACCAGGAGCTGGTAATAGGCATTTGCAACCAGGTCGCGTACGTCGACCTTATCCTTCAGATTCTTCTGCTTCGCGGTTTCCAGATAAGCCTTTGCCGTCTGCAATCCGACAAGGTACTGGCCGCTGTAAATCAGCTGGTTCAGCTGAAGAGCCCCCTGTACATTGTACTCCAGATATAATGACATGGGAACATAATCAGGACCATTTTTAAATATAGTTGGATCCATCTGTTTCAGGAAATTCGGCATTATCATCGTCGGTACGCTCAGGTAATCCATATACGATGCAGTACCGTTGATCTGCGGAAGGCCGATTGCCGTATTCTGCTTGACCATCTTGCCGGCGATCTTGACATCGGTGGCCGAATTCTTCAGATCGTAGTTGTTTTCATAGGCAAAGTCCTGTGCCTGCTGAAGAGAAAACTGAAGTACGGGTTTTTGCTTTGTCTGGTTTTGTGCAGCAAGGAAAGGGGTATGGCAAGTCAACAGTACCAGTACACCGTAAAATAGTTTATTGATCGGGGAATACATTGCTTAATCGAATTTATTGAAGTTCAGTTTTGTTCTTTTTGTTTCATAATAGGCAAGCCCGGTTTCAGTCGCAATGCCTCGGATGAAGTTATCTATCATGACATCGTACAGGGTACGGAATGAAAATTTCTCAGCCGGAAAAAATTCAGGGTTATGAAGATCCATCAGCCTGCGGATGTAAAGACGGGCTATCAGTTCCACACTAAGGTCGGTGCGGTACATGCCCTGGTTGATGCCTTTTGAAAGGTTGATCTTTATCTTTTCAAAAATAAATTCAATCCTTTCATCTACATGCTTATGATAGACCTCCGGATAGTATTTTTTCAGGTCAAAAGTCATCGAAGGGCTGATATCCCTGAAATTCTCACCAAGCTCATTGCTTACTGTAAGAAGAATGTCAATTGCGTTAATCCCTTCAAAATTATACTGGGAGAAAATAACCTCGAAATTCTGCCTCTCAAGTTCAAGAAGCTTTTCTACCAGCTCGTGTTTGCTCTCAACATATTCATATAGTTTTTTCTTCGAGAACCCCAGATCCCTGCAAATATCATCAATGGAAACAGACCGGACTCCGTATTTGTAAAACAGTTCTCTTACCCTTTCAAGTATGTCTTTCAGTGTGTTATCCATTGAATTATAGTGAAATCAGTATGGGATATTTGATTTTGCAAAGATAGAAAATTCCGGTATTAAGAAACAAAACACTTACAAAAAGTTTCTTGATGCCAGTGTTGATTGCACATCAGGCAATCTGTGCAGTTTGTGTCATTTTTGTACTTTTGGTTCAGAATAATGAGAGATGAAACGAATTGTATTGTCCCTGATTCTGCTTTCTGCAGGCCTGAGGGCTTTTACCCAAACTGAGATATCAACCTGGTATGAACGCTCAGGAGGCACAGAAACGCCCAGGTATGCACAAACGATAGCCTTTTGCCGGACTCTCGCAAAGTCTTCGGCAATGGTCCATTATACGAGTTTCGGAAAAAGTGCACAAGGCAGGGATCTTCCATTGCTTATTGTCGACAGGGACGGGCTTACTGATCCGGCATTGATCCGGAAAAAAGGCAGGGTGATTCTTTTGGTTCAGGCCTGTATTCATCCGGGCGAAAGTGAAGGCAAGGATGCAGGTCTTATGCTGGTCAGGGATATGGTCATCGGCAATGTGGGTGGAGACTTGCATAAAACATCCGGTTTCGGGCATCAATCTCCATCATCCTCATTCAAAAACATACTCGAGAATGTTACCCTTTTATTTATCCCGATCTTCAATGTTGACGGGCATGAACGTTTCGGACCATACAACCGTATCAACCAGAACGGGCCGAAGGAGATGGGCTGGAGGGTCAATGCCAACAATCTTAACCTGAACAGGGATTACCTCAAGGCTGAGACTCCCGAGATGCAGGCCTGGCTTAAACTTTTCAATCACTGGATGCCCGAATTTTTTATTGACAGCCATACCACCGACGGGGCCGATTACCAGTATGTGCTTACTTATCTTGTTGAAATATATGGAGATATGGACCCGGGGCTTACGGGCTGGGCAAAGGATAATTTCATTCCTGAAATGAAAGACCACCTTTTAAACAGTGGATTTCCCTCGACTACTTATGTGACTTACCGCAGATGGCATGATCCTAAAAGCGGCCTGATCAACGATGTTGCGCCACCTATGCTTTCGCAGGGGTATACAGCTTTGAGGAACAGGCCGGGCCTGCTTATCGAGACGCATATGCTGAAACCTTACGACAAGCGCGTGGAAGGGACTTATGAATGTATAAAAACCACGATGGAGATCCTGCAGCAGGAGGGGAAACACTTGCAAAAACTGGAGCAGGAAGCTGACCGTTTTCTTGTTTCGGGTGACTTTCTTAAATCACCATTCCCGTTACAGTATAAGACAAGTATGAAAGACAGCATTATGACTGATTTTCTTGGCTTTGAATACACAAAAGTGAAAAGCGAAGTCAGCGGGGGAGAATGGATACAATACAGCAAGACTCCCTCAACGTTCAAAATACCTCTTTTTGAAAAGACCGTTCCGCTGGTGAGCGTGAATCTTCCCCTGGCCTATATCATTCCTGCTGAATGGAAGGAGATCATATCCGGGCTGGAGTTTCACGGAGTTCTGATCGGCAGGACAAAAAGGGATACGGTCATCAGCATACAGACCTATAAATTCAAAAACCCGAAATGGCAGCAGTTGCCATACGAGGGGCATCATACCCTGAACAATATTGAATATGATGAGATCACCGAGGACCGCCTCATCCCGAAGGGCTCCGCGATAGTGCCGGTGAACCAGCAATGCGGGCGCATCATCCCTCATTTCCTCGAACCGAAGGGCGACGGGTCCATGCTGTACTGGGGATATTTTGATGCCGTTTTCGAACAGAAGGAATATGCCGAAAACTATGTGCTTGAGCAGATGGCGGCAAAGATGCTGGGCGAAAACCCCGGTCTGCACAGGGAGTTTGAGACAAAAAAAGCTACAGACACGGTATTTGCCAAATCCTCCCAGGCCATATTGAACTGGTTTTATAACAAATCTCCATACATCGACAACCGCAAGGGGATCTACCCGGTTGCCAAGGTCTACGACAGGAAAACCCTGGAGGCGCTGGAGAAGTGAGCACCTTCCTTCAGATACTGATCTCCTGGCCTTTTGAAAAATGAGCACCCTTCTAGCTCACGTGTATCCTTGATGTTCCCTTAATTATCTTCCCGATGACTGAAGCCCGGGAGATGCCCGCTGCGACAAGTTCATTTATGGCTTCAGCAGCTTGTTCTGCGGGCAGGGCGACTAGCAACCCCCCCGAGGTTTGCGCATCGGCCAGGAGGATTTTCAGCATCTCAGGCACTGAAGGGTCAAAATCAAGCAGGCTTCTCACAAACTCAAGGTTGTTATTTGTCCCGCCCGGTATCATCCCGGCCACTGCATAATCCCAGGCAGATGCGATCAGGGGAACCTTTTCCCATTCCAGTTCCGCGCTAAAGCATCCCGCCGAAAGCATTTCCTTCAGGTGCCCCAGCAGCCCGAACCCTGTCACATCGGTGCAGGCATGCACAGCGTATTTCATGAGGATTTCGGCAGGCCTTTTATTGAGCTCAATCATGACTTTTACGGCTTCGTCAGCGGCCTCCCTGCCGGCATAACCACGTTTCACAGCTGTACTGATGATGCCCGTGCCCAGGGGTTTTGTAAGTATGAGTACATCACCGGCCCGGGGCGTCGAATTTTTCCAGATCTTTTTCGGATGCACCATACCGCTTACCACCAGGCCGAATTTAGGTTCCTCGTCTTCGATGCTGTGCCCGCCGATGATTGAAATACCTGCTTCCGCCACTTTATCGTTTGCCCCTTTTATGATCTGCTGCAGCACTTCAAAAGGGATCCTTTTTTCGGGGAAGGCCACGATGCTGAGGGCAAACAGAGGCTTGCCGCCCATGGCCCATACATCGCTGAGGGCATTGGCAGCTGCAATGGCGCCGTACGACCAGGGATCGTCCACGACCGGAGGGATGAAATCGACAGTCTGTATTATAGCCTTATCCCTGCTGATCAGGTAAACCGCTGCATCGTCGGCAGTTTCGGTTCCCACGAGAATATTACCACCTGTGGGCCCGGGCATGATTTTTAAGATCTTTTCGAGTTCCTGGGGTTTGATCTTGCAGGCACAGCCCAAAGCATGGGTATATTCAGTGAGTTTAATATCAGCCGCGGAAACTTCCGGTACCTGGCCAGGAGCCATGGTTTCAAGTTGTAATTTTTCTTTTTGAATTACTGCGGATGAGGGAGCGGTTTCGGAACCGGCCGGGGGTTTTGCTTCATTGATCGATCCGGATTCAGCTTTCTTTATATAATGAATGGGAATTTCCCCTCTTCCTTTTCCTGAGATGACCACTATAGCCGCATCGATCTCTTCGGTGGTGGTCATACGGCCCACGGAAAACCTGATTGTTCCAAGTGCATATTCACGGGGTACCTTCATAGCCAATAGCACCGCCGAGATAGTTTCAAGCCCTGCGTGGCATGCAGCACCGCCCGACACTGCAATCCCTTTCCATTGGTTCATCAGCACCGATGCATCCTTTCCCCTGAAGCTAAGGCTGAGCGTATTGGGAAGCCGTTTTTCGGGATGCCCGTTCAGCCTCGCATCGGGAAAGGTCGCCAGGATGCCCTGATGAAGCCTTTCCTGCATAGCTTTCACGCCCTGCTTGTTTTGCCAGTCTCCAATCACTGACAGCTCATCAGTCATGGCTCGTGGCTCATGGCTCTTGGCTAGTTCTGCGGCTTTCCCAAGCCCTGCAATGCTCATGATGTTTTCGGTTCCCGCCCTCAACCCCTGCTCATGATCAGCCCCGTGAAGGATCTTGTTCAGCTTTATCCCTCTTCGGCAGTATAATGCTCCTACACCTTTGGGTGCATAGAATTTATGCCCTGCGACCGAAAGGAGGTCAGCATGCATACCCGGCACATCAACGGGTATTTTCCCGACCGACTGGGCCGCATCACAATGAAACACTATGCCGTGCTCCCTGCAGATCCTGCCAATTTCTTCAACAGGCTGTATCGTCCCCACCTCGTTGTTCGCATGCATGATGCTGGCCAGAATGGTACCGGGCCGAATAGCTTTCAGGAAATCTTCGGGATTTACCATCCCGTATCCGTCCACGGGCAGCCAGCTGACCTCAAATCCCATCGTTTCAAGGAAACTGCAAACCTCTGTGACGGCAGGGTGTTCAACAGCAGAGGTAATGATATGCTTTCCCTTTGCTGCATTTGCAAAAGCAAAGCCTTTAAGCGCCAGGTTATTTGATTCGGTGCCCCCGCCTGTGAACAATATCTCGTCGGCATTGACATTCAGCATGAGTGCAACATTGAGGCGGGCAGCTTCAACGGCCCGGCGGGCAATGATCCCGAATTCATGTGAACTTGAGGGGTTGCCAAAGATCCCGCTAAGGAAGGGCTTCATTGATTCAGCGACCTGCGGGTCCAATGGAGTCGTGGCATTATAATCAAGATACACCTCACTCATCTTTATTGTTCTTTAGCATATCCAGGATAGCCCCGGCATGCAGTGAAGGGTCGGATCCTTCGAGTTCAATGCCAAGGATATCTCTGCTTATTCGTTTTTCAATAGATTTCTGGTAGGCCTTGTCATAATATTCCAGAACAGTATCGGCCACCGTTCTGAAATCATTGAGGTCAAGGGCTTCCAGGGCTATCTTATACCGTGTTCCGCCCAGGCCTTCCCGAATCCTGAACAGTGCCCCGGCGAGTAATTCCTTTTCAAAGCCGGCATACTCATCGACCAGCCTGCGTAACCTCAGCTTTTTATCAAGAATGACCTTTACCATGCGGCCCTTCGAGATATGATCATAAACAGGCGGAGGCAGAGCCACTTTTCCAATGCTGCGGCTTTCGTCCTCCATCCAGATCCTTTTCCCGAAATCCATTCCTGACCAGATACTGTAAAGATTATTCTCAAACTGTTCATTGGCAGGCTGATCGCCTTGTCCCAACGCACCGAAAACAGATCCCTTGTGCGAAGCCAGGGCTTCCAGCTCGATCACCTGTTCGCCCAGCCGGGCCAGGGATCTGAGTATGTCGGTCTTGCCGCATCCGGTATATCCCCCGAGGACCATTATCCTTGCTTTTGCCGAAAACGAATCCCTGATGAATCTGCGGTATGCCTTATAACCTCCCTCAAGCAATGATACATGATAGCCTGCCTTACTAAAGACTTCTGCCATCATCTCACTCCTGAGTCCGCCTCTCCAGCAATGGATGCCAATCTTTTTCCCCGGGGTAGCCTTCTCCAGTGAAGAGATGTAACCGAAGACTTTGGGAAGGGCAATATCCAGTCCTTTTAATATGGCCGGGCCGCTGCCTTGCTTCTGGTACAGGGTTCCGATAACCGCTCTCTCGTCATCCGAAAACAATGGAATATTAACAGCACCGGGAATATGCCCGTAAGTGAATTCTCCCGGAGAACGCACATCCACACAGCAGTATTCTTTTTCAAGCTCAAGAAAAGCGTTTACCC
This sequence comes from uncultured Bacteroidales bacterium, assembly GCA_903887775.1. Classification (GTDB taxonomy): domain Bacteria; phylum Bacteroidota; class Bacteroidia; order Bacteroidales; family FEN-979; genus CAIRDP01. The sequence goes on along the minus strand of CAISRB010000028.1, from coordinate 24,816 downwards.
CCGACCTGGTTATCATGATTTCGGTGAAGCAGTATTCTGTATTGCAAATCTACTCTAATTTCGTATTTTTGCAGCCTATTTATCCGGTTCTGGTATGAGCGATTTTATTCATCATGAATGCGGGATAGCCCTTGTAAGGCTTCTCAAACCAATTGAATATTACCTTGCCAAATATGGAACCGCGTTCTACGGTTTGAATAAACTCCATCTTCTGATGGAGAAGCAGCATAACCGGGGACAAGATGGAGCCGGCGTAGCAGCCATTAAATTCGACCTTGAACCCGGAAACCGGTTTATTCACCGTTTACGTTCACGTGACCAGTCCCCCATACAGGATATTTTCAGCAAAATTGGGGAAAAGCTTAAAGATATTGAAGACCGTAATCCGCAGAACCTCCTTGATGTACCCTGGCTCAAACAGAATATGGATTTCCTTGGCGAGCTTTACCTCGGCCATCTCCGTTACGGTACATTCGGTAAAAATTCAGTCCGCAGTCTTCATCCTTTTGTGAGGGAAAATAACTGGCTCACGAAAAACCTCGTGGTTGCAGGTAATTTCAACCTGACCAATGTGGATGAACTGTTCAATAAACTGATCGACCTCGGCCAGTACCCGATCGAAACCTCAGATACCATTACGATTCTTGAAAAGATCGGGCATTTTCTGGATGAGGAAAACGAGGAACTTTACTGGAAGTTCAGGGAACAGGGGTATAAAAAACGGGAGATCACTTTCCAGATAGCGAAACAGCTGAATATTCAGAAGATACTCAGGAAATCGGCGAAATACTGGGATGGCGGTTATGTAATTGCCGGACTATTCGGGCATGGCGATGCTTTCGTGATGCGCGATCCTTCAGGCATACGGCCGGCATTTTACTATCAGAATGATGAGATTGTTGTTGCGACTTCCGAACGGCCGGTTATACAGACTGTGCTGAACGTTTCAATCGACTCGGTAAAGGAACTGAAACCCGGGCATGCCCTTATCATCAGGAAAGACGGAAGGGTGGGAGAGAAGGAATTCACGAAACCTCTTGAAAAGAGATCATGTTCATTCGAAAGGATATATTTTTCAAGGGGTACCGATAAAGATATTTACCAGGAAAGGAAAAAGCTCGGGAAGTTCCTTGCCCCCGGTATTCTCAAAGCCATTGATTATGACCTCGAGAACACGGTCTTTTCATACATCCCGAACACGGCAATCGATGCTTATTACGGCCTGATCGAAGAGATAGGCCGCTATTGCAATAAAATCAAAGCTGACCGGATTGTTAAAGCAGGCAAAAATCTTAGCAGGGCCAAAATCGAGGAGATCCTGAATCTGCAGCCAAGGGCTGAGAAAGTTGCTGTTAAAGATATTAAACTGCGGACGTTCATTACCCAGGATTCCCAGCGTGATGACCTTGCAGCGCATGTCTATGACATCACATGGGGAAGCATCAGGCCGGGTATCGATAACCTGGTTGTGCTCGACGATTCGATTGTCCGCGGGACTACCCTGAAACAAAGCATTATCAGGATACTGAGCAGGCTTGGTCCGAAAAAGATCATCATCGCTTCATCGGCCCCCCAGATCAGGTACCCCGATTGCTACGGCATCGACATGGCGAAGATTGCTGATTTTATTGCCTTCAAAGCTGCAGTTGCCCTTCTTAAGGAAACCAGGAAGGAGGGGATCATCAATTCGGTTTACAACAAGGCAAAATCCCAGCAAAGCCTTCCGAAGGAAAAGATAGTCAATTACGTCAGGGAGATCTATGCTCCCTTCAAGCCTGAGCAGATTGCCGCAAAAGTAGCTCAGCTTGTCACACCTTCGGAATGTTCTGCGAAGGTTGAGATAGTTTACCAGACGATTGACGATTTGCATAAAGCCTGCCCCGGCCATACCGGCGACTGGTACTTCACGGGAGATTATCCGACACCCGGCGGAAACAAAGTCGTGAACCGCGCTTTCTTAAATTATATTGAAGGGCGCGATGTGAGGGCATACTAGAAAGAAGCGAAAAGCGAAAGGTGAAAAGTGAAATTATTTCGCCTTTCGCTTTTCGCTATTTCTGAATTGCTTCAGCAATCTTTTTAGCAATGGCGGCAAACTCCTCAGGCGTGAACTTCAGCTTGGGTTTGCGGAAATCCATATCGTACATTGTGCGAAGAGGGATCAGGTGGATATGGGCATGGGGCACTTCCAGCCCGATCACGGTAATACCAATGCGCTGGCAGGGGACAACCTTTTCAATTGCTTTGCCAATTTTCCTGGCAAAATTCCATAATCCTGAATGGAGTTCATCCTCAATATCAAAAATATAATTGATCTCTTTCTTCGGAATTACCAGGGTATGGCCCTCCTGCAAGGGGTTGATGTCGAGAAATGCAAGATAATTTTCATCTTCTGCAATTTTATAGCATGGGATCTCCCCATTAACAATACGTGTAAAAATTGTTGCCATAATGAAAGAGTTATCTTGAGATTTCAATGATTTCAAAAGCAACAACCCCGGCCGGTACCGTGATCTCGACTTTCTCACCAATTGTCTTTCCGAGCAATCCTTTCGCAATAGGGGAGCTCACCGATAATTTGCCTGCTTTAATATTGGTTTCATTCTCCGGGACAAGTTTATAACTGACGACAGAACCATTTTTGGCATTTTTCAGTTTGACAGTGGAGAAAATAAGGACCTTCGTATTGTCCAGTTTCTTTTCATCAATCAAACGGGCATTGCTTAGGGTATCCTGAAGTTTGGAGATCTTAAGTTCCAGCATGGACTGTGCTTCTTTGGCAGCAGCATATTCTGCATTTTCCGAAAGGTCACCCTTATCCCTGGCTTCTGCTATCTGTCTTGAAATGGAAGGTCTTTCCACCATCACCAGTTGGTTCAACTCATCTTTCATTTTCTGCAGACCCTCAGGGGTATAGTATTTGATATCCGTCGACATAAGATTCAGATTGAGATCATAATAAGGAAAAAGACCCTTTGAAAGGGTCCTTTACCAGAAAAAGATTTTTAACGGGTTTTTCTAAGAGACTAAAAATTAAGTTTTAAGCCTACAGTATGAGTACCGGAATATGGATTAGAGCTTGCATAAGAATAATCGATGCCAATACCGCTACCCTTTTCCTTATTGAAAGGAACGGATACCGAGAAACCAGCATTAAGGCCGGTAAAAACAGACCCGCGGTCGGCCAGATTAGCACTGAACATCCCGCCCTGATAGGTGTATCCTGCACGGATTGAAAAGTAATATTTAAGGGCATATTCAAGGCCAAGAGTAAACTGGTCTTTTGTAAATGAATTGGATGTAAAGTTGCCTGCCAGTGTGATCCTGTTCAGGTCATTGATATTAAAGTCATAGGAGGCACCGATTCTCAGGGTTGCCGGCAATTCATATGAAGCCGAGCGCTGTTCGACAGTAAAAAGGTCATTGTCGTTTCCATGGCTTGGAATGATGCCGCGGAAAGAAAGTCCGTCCCCGCGGAATTTCAGGTTGGAGCCAACGTTCTTCAGGGCAACACCAAACTTGACCTGTTGTTTTTCACCTGTCGTATACATCACGCCGGCATCAATAGCAATTGCCATAGCGCTTGCATCTGCAATGGCTTCATTGACCAGTTTAATATTTAAACCGCCATAAATGCTGTTTGAAAAAGCTTTTGCATATGAAAGGTTAATGTTCAGATAGCTGGGTTTAAATGTTCCAACACCACCCTGGGGAGAGTTTGTGGTAGTGATAGTGATTTCACCGAGGTTCATCGACATGAACGATGCGCTGAGCACTCCCCCGCTTTTTCCAAGTGACTGGCTGAACCCAAATGCCATTACGTTAATACCGGAACCTGATAAATAGTTTGCATAGGAAAATATTATTTCGGTTCCTTTCGTAAAGGCGGTTCCTGCAACATTGGTATACATGGCTTCGAGGCCTTGTGTGCATGAGGTTCCCACGGAACCCCAGCCTGTGCTTTTGGCCCAGGGGTTGATCAGCAATTCCGCTGCACCGGCCTGCCCTGAACGGTCTTTATTTCCGGCGGAGGCATAATAGGTTGGAAAAACAAGCAAACCAACGAAGAATATTGCAATCAGAAGTCTGTATTTATTTTTCATAGTCCTGAATTTTTTTGTTGTTATCATCATCTCAAAAGTTTTAACCGTTACAATGAATTCAAGTCAACAGGTCGCAATATTCCAAACCAACGTAAAGTTCGTTCGCCTAAGTTGTCCGCTTTGACGTGAATCAGGTATACTCCGCCGGCGATAGGAATGCCTGCAGTATTTTTGAGATCCCAATCAACGGAGGTTTTCGAATCGGTATTTATTCCGAGATTTGAGGAACGCGGTTCTGCAATACCAGATTTATCGACGTTAAACTGGCGTATCAGGGTGCCGCTAAGGTCGAAGATCGTAACAGTGCATTTTGTAGGAAGGTTGACGATCTTAACGCGGTTATCCAGCTGGTTACGCTCATAGTCGTCGTAAGCATAGTAAGGATTAGGTACAATATTAATCAGGTCAAGATCGTTACTGGCTTTTTCAGTATTATTCTGCTGCGTGGCAATGGATGTTGTATTGAACTGATAGACCGGGTAATTCCTGTTCAGGGTATCCTTAGAATCAGATGGTAAAGGTGCAGAGTAGTACCTCTGGTAAGGCCTGTTCACACGGATTTTAATAGTAACCTGATTATCCAGCCAGGGAATTCCATCCACCGAAAGAGGCATCGAAGTATAAAGTGCAGTCCCGAAAACAAGTTTCTTGTAAATATCGAGTGTTTGAGAGAATTGTGAAGTAATGAATGCACCTGCATCATAAGCAGGGAAGTTAACTACAAGAGGGGCAACTGAAACAGTCGCATGGCTCATTACATATACATAGTGCTGTCCGCCAAAGACCGGAGTGCCTGATGGGTTGTATATACGTGAAGAAGGGTTGAAAATCATATCACTGCCGTTATCAGCTCCCAGCCAGGAGTTTTCACCGAACATAATGTTCAGACGCTCGCCGGTTTCAATGTTTATTGCATATCCCGGGAACCAACTCATACCTGTTGGGTTGATATAGTTTGAATTTTTCTTGGGATCTGTGCTGCTTACCCCTGCTTCTCCGTCAACATTGACAGAGGGAGCCCTTCTCAGGGTAAAAGCTGGTGCGTTTCCCTGGGAAAGTGCAGGATCGGGGCAAAGCTCAATAACAGGGCAACGGCTCCATTTGGACTTATCCGGTGTGAATACGATATCTACACTGGGGATATCGTTTAAGGAACAGTAATTACGCTTCTGGTCGAGAGAGTAAGCAGGGCCAACTCTGTTCGGGCTTTGTTCTGCGCATGCGGTTAATACATAGGGAGCCCAGGTAGCACCAGTGGCTGTAGTTGTTACACCATTGATAGTATAAGGGACAGTAAGGCTCTGAATTTTACCAAAATTTTTATTCGGGTCCCAGGGCCGTTTATTCATGTCATAATCATTATACTTCGAAAGGGCGGAGTTTGTGGTATAATATGTTCCTGACCTGATCCAGTTCAGGGGTGAAGCCGGAACGTCACTATCGGGTACACCACTGAGCCATATTTTAGAGCTGTCCTTGTAAATTGCCGGTGGAGCCCAGAGAAGACCGTTATTGGCTGCAACACCGGATGAATTTACCGAGTCTCCCGGGAATGGAACCTGGTTGATGGTAAGAGCAAAACCAAGATCTATAAACAGGGATTCATACGGATAAATCGTAGTTGTATCGGATCGGTAAGTTTTATAGCTTGTCAGGTCAATAGCGCTCCAATGGCCGAACTTGATATTTTTATTATAGAATGGATTGCCGTTGGGTCCGGATACCATGGAATCAAGCTTAACCATATATTTCCCGTTAGCGACATTTAAGGGGTCAATTACTTTAACACCCAGGGGGCCGTAACCAACCTGATAAGTCGCCCTGTAAGCAATGGGGTAGTCAGGACTACCGTAAATGTTTTGAACAGAGTCGGCAGGAGGTTTCATCATGATGGAGTCGATCGTTTTCTGAGAAAGATCGAGAACCATACCTCCGTTACCCTGACCCTGGAGACGGGTGATCTCAGGACCTTCTCCGTATACAGCGTTGATAACAGTTCCAACAGGTATATGGGGAATGGCCGTATACTGCTTTATATTATTGCGGCCCCTGAGGTAAGTTTTTTTCTGGCCGTCAAGTCCCGTAGGATCGTTGGGGTTGTATTGTTTATAGTTGTTGTATGCATAAGCAATAGCCATATAATAGTACTGCTTGTGATTGATAAAGGTTGGATCGCCCTGTGAGAAAAGATCGGTTCCAAGCACGAAGGAATGGCTTATTCCCAGGTCAGCGCCAACGACCATGACCTGACCTTTGTTCCCACCGAGATTGGGATCATATGACCAGTCAACAAGTTTGGTAACACCATTCTTGATATCGCACTGTGCAACAAGTCTTGCTTTCGTGGCGTCGTCAATATCGGCAGCCGACACGGTGGCATCCTTTAACTGGTAGATTTGGTATCCTTCAAAGTGATATAATGAGTCGTAACGCTTCGTTGCTGTCGGCGGGGTTTGAATTGTCGGGTCATATTCCTGGTATCTTTCCTGATAGTTATTCCCGGCATCGTTCCATTTACGGTTGGTCAGATAAAGAATAAGTTCCTGGTTAAGTTCTTCGATTGTAATATCAGGAGCATTAGGGCCGTTCAAAACAGCAAAACAGTTGTCAAACAAGGTCTGGCATTTATCATCAGCCTGCTTGAGAAGATCAATTGATTCCAGGTTTGTTCCTGAAATGGTACGGGCCCATGGAATACCTACGGTGATGTAGTTACATGCGCCGGGCAGCAGTGTAAATTCTCCTGCAGACTGCATAAAACGGCGGTCGGAAGGATTGTTGCCTGCAGTGGCTTCAGTCCAGACCCCTGGTCTGTTGGGTTCGAGACCGTTCGTTCCCCAGAGGCATGGGTCGGAATCGCCGGGGAACATGAAATCGCAAACAGGGCCGTATCCACCGCCATTCAGCAGGTTTCCATTGCCTCCGTATACCATTTTAGTATTATCCAGCCATATCCCTTTAAGATAATTATAATATTGAGCAGCATAGGCAGGGTCAAGCATGTATGCCGGTACTCCCGAATTGTTATGATACACAAAACGTCTCATACCGAAACGTTCATTGTCAACAATACCATCGCCAAAGTTGATACCGTTGATAGCTTCTGCTTTAACAAGCACAGGTGCTGTGTATTCTCCGTGGGCGCCCCAGGTCATATCGATAATCTGGTTGTTGTAACTAACAATATCGCATATACTTGACATGTTTTTAAATGAGGGGCCTTTGATCCCTGGTCCGTTGAAAGATGGATTGTCATAGCCGTCGGGATCCAGGTAGGGGCCCTGGAAGAAGTCGACGCCTACAGCTGGCGGATGGGCTCCATAAGCCTCAACCTGGCCTGTTCCGTCAATGGGTTTGCCGTTATAACAATAACCAAGCCCGCGAAGTACATCACAACCAACATAGTCGTCACCCGCATACCCAAGGTCAGGGTCAACCCACTGTGAGAAATAAGTTCCGGAAAGCGTATACGTTGAACGGTTGATGATTTCATATGAGTAGAAAGTCATGTTATTGATTTCATCGTTGGTGGCGAAGGCAAAATACTGGGCACGGATTTCCATGCCAATAGGTGCACCCTGGGTTTCAGAATGATAGTTTCCTTTATCATTATATACACTCCAGAGTGTCTGGTCACCTTTAATGACCTGGTCAACGAGGATACCGGCTGTATCGGAAACTTCGCCATTCCTTATATGTGCTCTTTTCTGGCGCTCGCCGATCTTAAGTTTATTCGGGCAAAGATCATTGGCAAGGTCATAGTAAGGATAGTCACCCTGTGAGGGGGTGTAAACGCCGTCGCCATTCTGGTCGAAAAAGGGCGCAAGGTATAAGGATTGTCCTTTCGAGGGGTCTCCGTTACCGGGCCAGTTCTGTATATTCTTCGGAATCGTGTAATCGGGATATGAAGCCTGATCCTGCCACCAGGCAAGGAAAGCAGTGACATCGGCGCGGGTCATCGGGTACAGCTGGTCGTATTTGGCGCAGACTGCATCTGTGATGGATGCGGTGCCGTCGATAGTCAGCGGACCGGGCCAGAAGTCATTATTCGTATGAGCGGCTGTGATGGTCGGGCCCTGGCCGTATTTATAAGCAGCCAGTTTGAGGTTATTGTTCATATCAATACCGCCAATCCAGAGGGATGTTGAGAACATCGACATCTTCTTCGAACCTTTCGGTATCTCGTATGCTGCCGTCTCAAGAAACCACCCATTACCATAAGAATACATCAGGGTCCTCACATTATTTATATCGAGATATTTATATGCAGAACCCGGGGTGCAACCGGCTGCTGCTTCTTTCAGTGGGGGGCCGCTCTTGGGGTGCAATATTGGTTGCTCACGTGCGATAAGTGCATTGGTTACCAGTAAAAAGCCAAGTGCAATCACTGAAACTCGAAATATATTTTTCATACTTAAATTATTTGTTTTCATACATCAATCGTTAACCTTTTAATTCCTCGTCTTAGAAATTGAACATCAGACCAAGCCTGATGGTTCGCGGGCTACTGTAATTATAAGGGCTTTGCATCTGAATCGTATACATATCCCTGTAGGCTTGCGGGTCTACCTGCTGATTGATCACAGTCTGCCATTCAGGGGCAGTGAGGTAGCCGTCGTCGTTGGGCGAACCGGTTGCCGGGTAAACAACGGTAACATTCTTGGTATTCAGGAGGTTGTTGATTTCAAGGTACACATCCAAGCTACCCTGTTTTTTCTTGTTCAGGGCAAAATCAAATTCCTTGTCGATGCGAAGGTTCAGCAGGAATTGCCATGGCAGGCGTGCCCCGTTGAGAGAACCCTGGATGGGGCCCATCGCTCCGAAAGGCAGTATCTTGCTGGATTTTGTGTAAGGAGTGCCCGAACCACCGGTAAGCGTGAGGTTGCCGCCAAAGTTTGAAAGGAACTGCACGGGAGGCTTGCCTTTCTTTTTGCGGTTGATGACCGGGCCGTTATAATCTTTTCCGGAGCCCCAGCGATAGTCAAGACTGATATTGAACTGATGACGACGGTCAAAGCTCAGAGGGTTCAGGGTACGGAGGTTAGGCTGATCGGAACGGATGATCCCTGCGGCAGCGTCAGCATCCGAACCCGTACCTGTTGCAAACTGCAACGTATAGTTAAAACGGATACGGGCATTTCCTGTACGACGCAGGTCATAAGTAAGTGTTATCCCCTTGACAGTCCCAAAGTCAATGTTATTATATGAATAATATGTTTTAGGATAAGCTCCTGACAAACGGTATTGCTGGATCTGGTCCCTGAATTCACGATAGAATGCCGACAGCTTCAGTGAAGATGCATTGTTTATCTTCTGCTGGAAACCGAGTTCATAATCAATGGTCTTGTCAGGTCTCAGATTGGGGTTGCTTATTGTTCCGTTTGATCCGGTTGTTGAAATAAAAAGATAGCGTATCGGGTTGACCTGGACCTGACCCTGTTGCGGACGCTGGGTGAGGATGTCGTAATGAGCATAGAACAAAGCGTCGTCAGAAATCGGGAATGAGAAAGAAATACGAGGCATTACATTGGTCTGGGGAGAATACTGTTTGAACACTTCACCCGTGATGACCTGGTTGCCCGGATCAAGCAGATACGGTTTAACACCTGTGGGGTCAACAATACGGGGGTCAGTCACCGGCGTACCGTCTTTTGTATACCAGTTATTTCCATTGCGGAAACCGGTGATATTACCGGGATTGTACATATCGTCAACATAGACAACATAGTCTCCACCAATGCTGCCGGGTATCACGATATCCTTCAATGGCGTATTGGCCAGTGAAGATACCGTATATGCAGGATAGAACAGGTAAGGGTCTTTAAGTACCATCTGGTTGGCATCGAAACGGTCAACGCGGATACCGATATTAAAGATAAGGTCTTTAAACGCAAATTTATCCTGGATGTAGCCGGCCATATAGATCGGACGGAAGGCACCGATGGGGCGGGTGAAGTTCCCGTTTACATCCGTGGCTGTAAAGAAATCTTCAAATGCCGGCTGTCCCGACAATTTATTGCCAGTGTAGTCGAACCCATAATAGTTCACAAGATTACCTCCATTATTCAGCAACTCATCCGCGCTGAACATGTCGACGGAGAAAATCGATGAACTGGAGGATGTTGTATGAAGTTGCATGTTCTTATCATAGTAGTTGATCGTATTATTTGCATAATCGTACGAATCAATGTCGATCAGGTCGGTGCCGTCAACAGGCAGGCCGAGTTTCTTGCGCAGGTTCACGTCAAAGTTACGCTGTGAAGGCTGGTCGTACCTTCTGAAATAATTTATCGTATCCATGAACACGCCATCCCTGTAAACAAGCTGGGGGTTTGATTTATCGAGCTGTGCAAGCTGGAAATTGGTCAACCCTCTCATCAGGGACCAGAGACCCACACCGTTGTACCCGATATAGCTATATGTTCTCTGCTGGTATTGCAGACCGATCTGAATTTCATGGTTGCCAAGGTCGGCCGCAAAGGAAGCGTTAACGGCGATCTGGTCGTTCGTGCTTTTACCGTAACCTGCGGTGCGAGCTCCTGTAGCTCCCCACATCGAGTATGCGCCTGTAGGCTGCATGCCATTGATAAGGCCTCTTCCGGAGATAATGTTGTCAATGTTGTCGTAATGGCCGGCCGGATCATCGTAGAACCCGTAATATTGTGAAGTCCACTGTGAAGCCTCCGGGTTAATGTCGGATGGTTTATAAACAACAATGGTATCCTGGGTGTTGTTCTGAAGATGCGCCCATTTGTGGGCGATACTGTCGTAAGCGAGTTCAGGTGAATAGGTCCGGATCTTATGGGTCTGGAAACTTCCTACGTATCCGTATTTAAATAAATCCTTCTGTAAGTTGGGATCCTCGGTTTCAGCATAGTTCCTCGTAAAGTCTGCGCCAATGGTATAGTACATGTTTTTGATAAAGGATTTGCTGTCCTGGGCCTGTAGGAAACGCTGGGTGAAACGGGCATTCACACGCCAGGTATAACCCTGTGACATTGAATTACCTTCCCAGTTCAGCAAAGAATTTCCATAATTGAAATTATGGTTGTTGTAATATGCAAACGTCCCGCCGAACGAGAAGTTTATGCTCCTTGATATCCTGAAATCGAGTTTGCCGGAAATGTTAACATTATATCCCTTCGAATTTAAGGTTGATTTGGTTTTTTCAAAATTGTTGTAAGTGAGGAACTCGTTATTATAAAAAACACCCTGGGACTGGCCATACTGACGCAGCGGGTTTGTTTTCAGATAATCCAGGGTGTTACTGTTAACTTTGTAAAGAGGGTAGGCTGCCGGAGCCCCGTCTTTATTGTATATGAAATCACCGGCAATAAAAAAGCCCATGATAGGGGTTTTTGTGCCTTTAACCGTATCTTTCTTTGAAAACACTGGACCCGTAAAATTCAAACCCAGTCTGTTAAATCCAAAAGCATCAAGATATTGCGATGACTGAAGGTCAATACCTCCGTTGAAGTCCTTTGAAGGGCCTTTCGTTGTTACACTGATAATACCACCGGTTGCGTCTCCATAAGCTGCCGGAGTACCGCCAAGGATAACTTCTACCTGCTCGATGGCAGCCTGGGGAAGTGCGTTACTGCCGGTTACGCGCATACCGTCGATATAGTAAACCGTTCCGGATGCACGCTGGCCACGCATACTTGTAATATTCCCATTGGCGTCGGTGGTAACACCACCCACCGTGGTTGCGACTGCTTCTGCCGAACGGTTTGCCATCTTCGCAATTTCGTCGGATGTGACAGTACCGCCTGATGTTGTCTGGTCTTTCGAGATCAGAGGTACTTTATAGTCGACAACCTGGACTTCCTGGAGGTTAGTAGCCGTTTGTTCAAGGTCCAGATCCTGGAAAGTGATCTTATCCACGATAATCTGGATGCCTTTCATCTGCATCGGCCTGTAACCGACATAGGATGCTTTAAGGTCTACTTTACCGCCGGGGATAGGCTTGATCAGATAGTTGCCATCAAAATCAGTAGTGGCGCCGCCCACCTGGACACCTCCAAGTTCAATCACAATGTTGGCAAACGGAATTGGTTCCTTTGTTTGCTTGTCAACAACTTTCCCCTTGAGGGTCCCTGATCCGGTTTGTGAGAATACTAACAAACTTGTTGTCAGTACGAACGCAAGAGTTAACAGTAAATTTCTTAACATACCATACAATTTTATGTTAGATTATAATGCGCTTAAAAAGGTGGTAAAAGTAATAATTATTTAAATGAAATTCAAAATATTTCGAAAGACCCACAAATATATAACAATTCTAAACTGTGTTCAAATAAAACAGATAACTAAGTGAATATGATCGCTGCAGCAAAGAATTCCCCCGTTAAAATCCTATCATCGTTTGACCGGAGTTAGGGAGCCGGATTCTTTCCTGCTCTGGTGCATCATTGCTTTAGTGTTTTTCGATTGTATTTTTTCATGATGCTTTACTGCATTTTGATAATCCTTTTCTGCCTTTTTCTGTTTTCTTTCCCTGTCTTTATTTATTTTTCCCTGGTTGACTTTATGTTCCTGGCCCTTTATCACGGGTATATTTATCGTTAACAGCAACAACGTACAAATCAAGCATATAAACCTGATGCTATGCATAATGCAAAAAGAAATATTTTTTTATCCGGATATAATCGTCCACGAAAATATAAAATTCATTAAAACCAGGAACGGAAAACCTAACATTTTTTATTCCGCACCCGGATGAAATATAATTGAGGCTGCAAGATTTGATGTAATTTTGCGTTTAGAAGTAAAGATAATCCAGATTTATGCTTAACAGAAGATCCTGTCAACGGGGAATGATTTTTTTAATTCTTTTATTGGCCGGTTTGTTTTCCTGCAGCAAAAAAAATGACAGTCAGCAGCCGGAGATCCCGTATGTATATGTAAACTTCGTTATTACACCGAATTCCACAACATACATCGAACTGAATCATATTGGCGGATACGTTCCTGTTACCGGAGGTTACAGGGGTATCATTATTTACCGTAAATCGGAGAACGAATTTTTGGCTTTTGAGAGAGCCTGCGCTTATGATCCGACGGCCGACAGCGCCCAGGTCCGGGTTGATGTGTCAGGCATTACAATGACCTGCCCGAAATGCAAATCGAAATATATTATTCTTGACGGCTCGCCATACGGAGGACCAACCCAATGGTCGTTGAAGCAGTATCGTACGAATTACGACGGGACGTATTTGTACATTACGAACTAAATAAGAAGCGAAAGGCGAAAGGCGAAAGGCGAAAAGCGAAAAGCGAAAGGCGAAAGGCGAAAGGCGAAAAGCGAAATAATTTCGCTTCTCTCTTTTCGCTTTTAGTACCTATAGTGTTCCGGCTTGTAAGGACCGTCTTTGGGAATCCCGATATAATCGGATTGTTCATCCGATAGCCTGGTCAGTTTAACACCAAGCTGTTCAAGATGCAGGCGGGCAACCTCCTCGTCAAGTTTCTTCGGTAAGCGGTATACGCCGATCTCGTAATTGTTTTTCCAGAGGTCAAGCTGGGCCAGTGTCTGGTTTGTAAATGAATTGGACATGACAAAGGAAGGATGGCCGGTTGCGCAGCCAAGGTTCACAAGCCTTCCTTCTGCAAGCAGGTAAATGCATTTGCCATCAGGATAAATGTATTTATCGACCTGCGGCTTGATGTTTAATTTCTTTATGCCGGGCCAGGATGTGAGCTGTTCAACCTGGATCTCGTTATCAAAATGGCCGATATTGCAGACGATGGCTTCATCCTTCATCCTTGACAAATGTTCGGCTGTAATCACATCTTTGTTGCCGGTGGTGGTAACCCAGATATTCCCTTCTTTCAAGGCTTCTTCAACGGTCGACACTTCGAAGCCTTCCATTGCCGCCTGCAAAGCACAGATAGGGTCAATCTCGGTTACGATAACACGGGCTCCATATGATTTCATCGAACGGGCGCAGCCTTTACCGACATCCCCGTACCCGAGAACCACAACAACCTTACCTGCTATCATCACGTCGGTGGCACGCTTTATGCCATCGGCCAGAGATTCACGGCATCCGTAAAGATTATCGAATTTTGACTTCGTGACAGAATCGTTTACGTTGATGGCCGGCACAAGGAGGATGCCTTTTTCCATCATCTGATAAAGCCTGTGAACACCGGTGGTTGTTTCTTCAGAAACACCTTTCCATTCCTTCACGACTGCATGCCAATGCTTGTTGTTTTCATTATAAATATCCTGAAGCTGTTTCATGAAAGCCTTTTCTTCCTGGCTCCCTGCTGCAGTTTTCAATATCTCAGGATTCTTTTCGGCTTCATATCCCTTGTGGATCATCAGGGTTGCATCGCCACCGTCGTCAACAATGAGGTTGGGGCCTTTATTACCCTCGAAGGTCAGTGCTTTGTATGTGCACCACCAGTATTCTTCAAGTGATTCCCCTTTCCATGCAAAGACAGGGATCCCTTTGGCTGCAATGGCTGCAGCGGCATGATCCTGGGTGGAAAAAATGTTGCATGATGCCCAGCGCACATCTGCACCAAGCTCAATCAGGGTTTCAATGAGCACCGCAGTTTGAATGGTCATGTGCAGCGAACCGCTGATCCTCACTCCTTTCAAAGGTTTTTCTGCAGAATGCTTTCTCCTGATCGCCATCAGCCCCGGCATTTCCTTCTCGGCAATCTCAATTTCCTTACGGCCCCAGTCGGCCAGAGATAAGTCGGCGACTTTGAATTTGGCGTCCTTTTCCAAAACGAATTTATGCATAAAATCATCTAATAAATGGGCTGCAAAGGTAGGGATAAAATATTTACGATTTACGAATTACGATTTACGATTTACGATTGAATTACGAATTACGATTGACAAACACGAAATGTTTATCTTTGCGATTATGCCGCTGATTTTCGAAAAAAAACCACCCTCTTCTCGTATTGGCGTGTGGCATATCCTGGAAACGGAAATCGAGTTAAAGGCAGCATCCCGGATTGCCCCGGAGGATCTTGAGATTGCTGAAACCTGGAAAAACGAATCCCGCCGCAAGCAATGGTTTGCCTGCAGGGCATTGCTTGCTCATCTGCTTGGGCTTCCCTCAGTGAAGATATCCTATGATGAACATCAAAAGCCTTCACTCGACAACTTTTCAGGGCATATCTCTTTTTCTCATACAACTGAATATGCGGCAGTGCTGGTAAATGAAAACGACAGGGCAGGGATAGATATTGAAAAGCTGGGACCCAGGATCGAAAGAGTGGCGGACCGCTTCCTACAGGAGGATGAACTGAAGCATATCAGCGAGGCAGCCGAACAGCAACTGAAAAAAACTGGTTTGAATGCCGGAGCTCAGGGGCAATGTCATCCGCATACAGAACTGCTTTATCTCTACTGGTGTTCAAAGGAGGCGTTATATAAATATTATGGTAAACCCTCAATTGATTTAAAAAATGATATCCACATCAGTCCATTTGATTATTTTTGCAATTCGCAAGCCACCTTCGCTGCAATGGTAAATGTACCGGAAGGTGTTGCAAACCATGAACTTCGATTCGAAAGAATAGGGGATCATATGTTTGTTTATACTTTATCGAAACCGGAATGACAACGTTACAAGCCGCGATTAAAGAAAGAGTTCTCACCCTTGACGGGGCCATGGGTACCATGGTCCAGAGGTACAAACTTAATGAAGCGGATTACCGGGGTGAGAGGTTCAGGGATTTTCCATATCTCCTGAAAGGTAATAACGACATACTGGTGCTTACGCAGCCACAGATAATTCGCGAAATCCACGAAAAGTATCTTGAGGCGGGAGCTGATATTATTGAAACCGATACCTTTAACGGGACAAGCATTTCACAGGCCGATTATCATACCGGGGAACTTGCCTATGAGATCAACTTCTCTGCAGCCAGGCTTGCAAGGGAAGCGGTTGAAAATTACAGTGCCTCCGGCCCCGGCAAACCCCGGTGGGTTGCAGGTTCCATGGGCCCGACCAACAAAACCGCATCCTTATCGCCCGACGTCCAAAACCCGGCTTACAGGGCTGTGTCGTTTGACCAGCTTTATGAGGCATATCGCGAACAGGCCAGAGGATTGCTCGACGGGGGTGTCCACCTTCTCATCGTCGAAACTATTTTTGATACACTTAACGCAAAAGCCGCACTGATTGCCGTTTTTGATGAGATTGAGGCGAGAGGGCTTGCCGGGAATTTCCCTGTTATTGCTTCGGGTACTATTACCGATCTTTCAGGCAGGACACTTTCCGGTCAGACCCTTGAAGCATTCCTGTATTCAATATCCCATTTTGATCTGTTTGCTATTGGCCTGAACTGCGCTTTGGGAGCAAAGGAATTACGCCCTTATCTTCAGGAACTTGCTGAAAAAGCTCCGTTTCCTGTAATTGCGTATCCAAATGCCGGCCTTCCCAACCAGTTCGGGGAATATGATCAGCCGCCTCTGGAAATGGCTGCATATATAAAAGACTTTCTCGATAACGGGTTTGTTAACCTTGTCGGCGGATGTTGTGGTACCACCCCTGAATATATTGCATGCTTTGCAGGTTTGGCTGCCAGGGCCAGGCCCAGGGCGGTCCCTCAGAGGAAACACGAGCTTCACCTCAGCGGACTCGAGCCCCTGGTAGTTTTTGAAGGCAGCAATTTCATCAATATCGGGGAACGCACCAATGTAAGCGGCTCCAGGAAATTTGCCAGGCTGATCAGGGATGAGAACTATGAAGAGGCTATGAGCGTGGCCCGTCAACAGGTTGAAAGCGGAGCCCAGGTCATCGACATCAGCATGGATGAAGCTATGCTTGACGCAGAAAAATCAATGGTGGGCTTTCTGAATATGATAGCGTCCGATCCTGACATTTCAAGAGTCCCTGTCATGATAGATTCATCGAGGTGGTCAGTTCTTCAAAGCGGGTTAAAATGCATGCAGGGAAAATGCATTGTGAATTCCATCAGCCTTAAAGAAGGGGAAACTGCTTTTTTGGAACATGCCAGGTATATCAGGAAATTCGGAGCGGCTGCAGTTGTTATGGGATTTGATGAAGAAGGCCAGGCAACTTCTCTTGAAAGACGCATCGGAATTGCAAAAAGAGCCTATGACCTACTCCTTAACAAAGCAGGTTTCAGGCCTGAAGATATTATTTTCGACCCCAACATCCTTACAGTGGCCACCGGGATTGAAGAGCATAACAACTATGCCGTTGATTTTCTCAATGCCACCCGCTGGATCAAGGAAAACCTCCCGTATGCCAGGGTCAGCGGAGGTGTGAGCAATCTCTCCTTTTCATTCAGGGGGAATGATACCCTAAGGGAAGCCATGCATTCGGCTTTCCTTTTTCATGCGATCCAGGCTGGCCTCGATATGGGCATTGTAAATGCAGGTCAGTTGCCTGTTTACGATGAAATCGACAAGGTCCTGCTGAAACTCGTCGAGGATGTTATCTTAAATCGCAGAAAAGACGGTACTGAGAGACTGCTGGCTTATGCCGACAATATAAAAGAAAGCCCCGAAAGGGAAAAAAAGATACAGGAATGGAGGACCCTCCCTGCTACGGAAAGACTTCAGTATGCCTTGATAAAAGGCATCACGGAATTTATTGACCTGGATCTGGAAGAGGCATTGCCCCTGTACGACCAGACGCTGAAAGTCATTGAAGGCCCCCTGATGGACGGGATGAACATAGTTGGAGACCTGTTTGGCGCCGGTAAAATGTTCCTTCCCCAGGTTGTCAAGAGCGCCAGAGTGATGAAGAAAGCGGTCGCTTACCTGACTCCCAGGATGGAAGCGGAGAAAAAAGCCGGCTCGGCTGCAGCCAAACCCAACGGCAAAATAGTAATGGCCACTGTTAAAGGTGATGTTCATGATATCGGTAAGAATATTGTCGGGGTGATCCTTGCCTGCAACAATTACGAGGTAATTGACCTTGGGGTGATGGTACCTTCCGACAGGATCATTGCTGCCGCAATTGAACATAAAGCCGATATCATCGGGCTCAGCGGGCTGATAACACCTTCGCTGGAGGAAATGATTCATGTTGCGAGAGAAATGAAAAGGGAGAAACTGACTATTCCTCTTTTGCTTGGTGGTGCCACCACTTCCGAGATCCATACGGCAGTAAAAGTTGAAACCGAATATCCTTACGGGGTTATCCACGTCAAAGATGCTTCGAAGGCAGTAGGGGTGATGGCAAATCTTCTTTCCGACGAAAACCGTTCCGGATTCCTCGAAGGGATAAAAGGTAAATATGCCGGGATGCGCTCAAAGTTTGATAAGAAGGCCGAGCATGAGTATGTTTCGCTGAGCGAGGCCCGCAGGAACAAGCTGAAGATAGACTGGAAAACTGCCACGATCCCGAAACCCCAAATGCTGGGAACCAAAGTGTTTTATGATTACCCTCTGGATGAACTGGTCCCTTATATCGACTGGACTTTCTTTTTCCATGCATGGAAGATCGGCGGAAAGTATCCTGTTATCTTCCAGGATCCCGTGAAGGGACTCGAAGCCCGGAAACTGTTTGATGACGGGCAAAGTCTCCTTGCCGACATACTGAAAAAGAAAATGCTGATAGCCCGCGGGGTCATTGGTTTATATCCCTGCAACTCCATCGGGGACGACATTGAAATATATGCCGACGAGCAGCGCTCCAAAGTACTGACGGTCTTCAGGTTTCTCCGCAATCAGCAAAAAAAAGAAGATAAAGCGCCAAACCTGTGCCTGGCCGATTTTGTGGCTCCAAAGGATTCGGGTCTCATTGATTACATGGGTGGGTTTGCAGTAACTGCAGGCCTGGGAGTAGAGGAATGGGCCTCGATGTTCGAACAGGACCTCGACGATTACAACGCCATCATGGTGAAGATACTCGCCGACCGGCTTGCCGAGGCATTTGCTGAAAACATGCACCATCGCATCCGGAAGGAATTCTGGGCCTATGTAAAAGATGAAAACCTCGATGTACCTTCGATGATACGGGAGGAATACCAGGGTATAAGACCTGCCCCAGGATATCCCGCCTGCCCCGAACATTCTGAGAAACGTGAGCTTTTCGACCTGCTTTCAGCAGAAACAAAAGTCGATATCAAACTAACGGAAAACTTTGCCATGTACCCGGCCGCATCTGTTTCAGGCTTTTATTTTTCACATCCTCTTTCACAGTATTTTAATCTGGGAAAACTAAGCCGCGACCAGGTTGCCGACTATGCAAGGCGTAAAGGATTAACGATAGAAAAAGCAGAAAAACTGCTTAATACCAACCTAAACTATTAAAGAATGCGAGTTATTGATATTATCAAACAGGCCAATAAAACGTTGTTTTCTTTTGAGCTCCTTCCCCCTCTAAGGGGCAATAATATTTCAAGCATATACAAGGTCATCGATCCGCTGATGGATTTCAAACCTTCATTTATCAACGTTACGTATCATCAGGAGGAAGTCGTGTATAAAAAACATCCCAGCGGCCTTCTTGAGAAAAAGACTATTCGTAAACGGCCCGGAACAGTTGCAATTTCAGCCGCAATAAAAAATAAATATACTTCCGTGGAGGTTGTTCCCCATCTTATCTGCGGAGGGTTTTCAAAAGAAGAAACGGAGTATGCCCTCATCGATTTCCATTACCTTGGCATTGATAATATACTTGCTTTGAGAGGGGATGCACCCAAGAATATGAGGAGTTTTCAACCTGAAGGAAATGGTCATTCAAACGCCGATGAATTGGTAAGCCAGATTGCTGAAATGAATCATGGAAAGTTTCTTGACGACGAAATGCAGCATACGTTCAAAACGAATTTCTGTGTGGGTGTCGCAGGTTATCCCGAAAAACATATCGAGTCGCCGAACATGTCAACAGACCTGAGGTATCTGAAACAAAAGATAGATGCAGGCGCTGAGTTCATTATTACCCAGATGTTCTTCGATAATACGAAATACTTCAGTTTTGTTGATGCCTGCCGCAAGGAAGGTATCACCGTCCCGATAATCCCGGGCCTTAAACCGATTTGCACTATGCGTGAACTGAATGTCTTGCCACAGCTATTCTATATCGATATCCCGGAAGAGCTTTCAAAAGAGATTCAGAAATGCAAATCGAATGATGAGGTATTCAATGTAGGGATAGAATGGGGTATAAAGCAATCAAAGGAATTACTGGACCACGGTGTGCCTGTGTTACATTATTTCACAGTCGGCATATCTGAAAACATACGCCAGATTGCAAAAGCAATATTCTAAGCATGCTGCAATGGAACTCCTGAATAAACTGACGAAAGATAGCTCACGGGGCAGAAAAAAATTTGCAGTCCTTGTGGATCCCGATAAATCCACTACGGCCTCCCTGAAGAAACTTGCCGGAATTGCCGGAAAGTCCGGTGTGGATTATTTCTTTTTCGGTGGAAGTCTCCTGATACACGGAAAAGGGGAAGCTCAGATACATATACTACGCGACTATTCAGATATTCCCGTGATCCTGTTTCCCGGAAGCAGCCTTCAGGTATACCCGAATGCACATGGTATATTATTACTCTCACTGATATCAGGGAGGAACGCGGATATGCTTATTGGAAAACATGTGGAATCTGCAGCTTTACTCAGATCCAGCAAACTTGAGATCATCCCGACCGGTTATATGCTGATCGAAAGCGGCCGCCCGACTTCAGTATCATACATCAGCAATACGCGGCCTGTTCCTTCAGATAAACCTGATATCGCGGTCTGTACAGCAATTGCAGGTGAAATGCTCGGCCTGAAATTGATTTTTATGGATGCTGGTTCAGGCGCGCAAAACCCTGTACCTTATGAAATGATAACAAGGGTCAGGCAGGAAATATCCGTTCCTCTGATCGTTGGCGGAGGCATCTCCGACCCGGGGAAGGCCGGGAAAGCGCTTAAGGCCGGCGCTGATATGATTGTTGTCGGAAATGCCATAGAGAAAAATCCGAAACTGATCCCGGAAATAAGTGAGGAAATAGCGAAAAGCGAAAAGCGAAAAGCGCAATAGTGAAAAGCGGAATAATTTAACGCTCGCATCTTTACAATGCCGCTGCGGTGTCGCATTCTAAATTTCGCTACCTCGCAATTCGCTACCTCGCTATTTCGCTCCCTCGCTATTTCGCTACCTCGCTATTCAGCATCGCATTTATTATATTCTGCGTCCCCTCAGCGATCTGGGTAATGCTTGCATCCAGCATATAGCAAGGCGTTGTGAACAGTTTGTGAACCGGGTCAATGACAACCTGGCCGTGATCGGTGGTAATGCTCTGATTGCCTTTTTTTTCGATGAAGCTGCCCGAGGCAGGGTCCTGACCGGTGGTTAGTTTGGCGCCCCGGAAAAGAATTGCAAGAATAACAGGGGCAATACACATTGCCCCGATTGGTTTGCCTGCTTCATGCATAGCTTTTACAGCTTTCTCAACCTCATGGTTCACCTTTGCATTGTCACCTTCAAAAGCCCAGCTGCAAAGATTTTTGGCAGCGCCAAATCCACCGGGAAAAATAAGTGCATCAAATTCACCGGCCTTAAATTCACTCAGAGCCTTAGTGTTTCCCCTTGTAATTCTTGCCGATTCCGTGAGAACATTTCGCGTTTCACCTGCCGGCTTCCCTTCAATGTGATCGATCACATGGTATTGTTCAATATCAGGAGCGAAGCATTGGTATGAAGCCCCGGCTTTTTCAATGGCCAGAAGGGTTAAAACTGTTTCGGTGATCTCAGCACCGTCAAAAACTCCGCAACCTGCAAGAACTACAGCAAATTTTTTCATAATTAAACCGTTATAGTATTATGTATCATTTTCTGAAGTAAATTTAATAATAATCGCAGACTGAATTCAAATTCGCCATACATTCTTACTTTTGTAAGATCTAAATAATTTTTTGCTGATGAAGAAAATACAAATGGTTGACTTACGCAGTCAGTACCTTAACATAAAAGATGAAATCGATAAAGCAATTCATGAGGTCATCGACTCATGTGCTTTTATCAACGGGCCCGCAGTGACAGCCTTTCAGAAGGACCTCGAGAAATACCTTGGGATTAAATATGTGATCCCCTGTGCAAACGGCACGGATGCTTTGCAGGTTTCGATGATGGCCCTGGGGTTGCAGCCGGGTGATGAGGTCATAACGACTTCTTTTACTTTTATTGCCACTGCGGAAGTTATCGCCCTGCTTCATCTCACTCCTGTGCTTGTCGATGTTGACCCTGATACCTTCAATATAGATCCGGAAGCTGTTGAGCGGGCTATCACATCCAGGACCAGAGCAATTGTTCCTGTGCATCTTTTCGGGCAATGTGCACCGATGGAAGAGATCATGAAAATTGCTTTAAAGCACAAGCTCTTTGTTATTGAAGATAACTGCCAGGCTATCGGAGCCGATTATATTTTCAGTGACGGCAGCCGTAAGAAGGCAGGCACGATAGGCCAGATCGGATGCACTTCTTTTTTCCCTTCAAAGAACCTGGGTTGTTATGGTGACGGGGGGGCAATTTTTACGAATGATGATGAGCTTGCAAAACAACTGAGGGTTGTGGTGAACCATGGCATGGCCATGCGTTATTATCATGATTATGTAGGTGTCAATTCCCGCCTCGACAGTATTCAGGCTGCCATCCTGAAAATCAAACTGCAGTATCTTGACCGTTATGCTGCAAAACGAAGAGCTGCAGCAGATCATTATGATAAAGCGTTTAAAGGCAATCCGAAATTGAAAATCCCGGCAAGGTATTCGAGGTCAAACCATGTATTTCATCAGTATACACTCGTGACAAATGATATTGACCGTGCTGCCCTGATCGCCTTTCTGAATTCAAAGGAGATCCCTGCCATGATCTATTATCCGGTTCCATTGCACCTTCAGAAAGCATACCTGGATCCGAGGTATAAACCCGGGGATTTCCCTGTAACGGAACATCTCTCCGATTCGGTCGTTTCTTTGCCCATGCATACCGAACTGGATGAGGAGCAGCTGCAACATATCACCCGCACAGTACTTGAATTTGTTAATGCTTAATATGGAAAAGGAATTTTTTGCGCATGAAACAGCTTACATTGACGAGGGCTGTAAGATAGGGAAAGGAAGCAAGATCTGGCATTTCACCCATATTATGAAGGACTGTGAAATAGGAGAAGGCTGTAACCTCGGGCAAAACGTGGTAATTTCCCCCAAAGTCATTCTGGGCCGGAATGTGAAGGTCCAGAACAATGTTTCAATTTATACCGGCGTGATCTGTGAGGATGACGTTTTCCTCGGGCCGTCGATGGTATTTACCAATGTCGTCAACCCACGCTCACGTATTCTCAGAAGGGATAAGTATCAGCAGACGCTGGTAAAGCGGGGTGCTTCAATAGGAGCAAATGCCACGATCATCTGCGGACATACGATAGGTGAATTCGCCTTTATTGGAGCCGGGGCTGTGGTTACAAAAGATGTCCCCCCCTATGCGCTGGTTATTGGCAATCCGGGTCGCCGTGTTGGCTGGATGAGCGAATACGGCCACAGACTGGAGTTTGATGAGCACGGATTTGCATTCTGCCCGGAAAGCAAGGAAAAATATCAGTACGTCGGAGGAAAAGTGATTAATTTAGGAAAATGAAAAATAACCAAACAGGCAGGCCGCAGAATTTTGCGTTGATAGGGGCATCAGGTTATGTTGCTCCAAGGCATATGAAAGCCATCAAAGAAACCGGGAACAGGTTGATCTGTGCATTGGATCCGTATGATGGAGTGGGGATCATCGACAGTTATTTTCCGAATGCCGATTTCTTTATTGAACCTGAGCGTTTTGACCGCCACCTGGATAAATTAAGACGGATGGCTCTTTCAAGGAAACGGCAGGAGGATAACAAAGTCGATTATGTAAGCATCTGTTCTCCGAACTACATGCACGACTCCCATATCCGCCTGGCTCTGCGCAATGACGCAAACGCTATCTGCGAGAAGCCCATAGTGCTGAATCCATGGAACCTTGATGCCCTTAAGGAAATCGAGAAGGAAACCGGTAAAAAAGTGTTTACCGTTCTTCAGCTCAGGCTGCATCCGGTCATCATAGCACTGCGTGAGAAGATCAGGAAAGGCCCCAAAAACAAGATATATGATCTTGATCTGACCTACATCACTTCAAGGGGAAACTGGTATTACCGCTCCTGGAAAGGAGACATCTCCAAATCGGGTGGTATTGCAACCAATATAGGCATTCATTTTTTCGATATGCTGGCCTGGATCTTCGGGGATGTGAAATCCAACAAGGTGCATGTGATGACTGATAGTAAAGCCGGGGGATTTCTTGAGCTCGAGAAAGCAAAGATCCGCTGGTTCCTGAGCCTGGATTATAATGATGTTCCTGAAAAGGTTAAAAAGACAGGCAAACGCACATACCGGCTGCTGACACTTAACGGGGAAGAGGTGGAGTTCAGCGAAGGCTTTACCGACCTTCATACGGATACTTACAGGGATATTTTTTCGGGCAAGGGGTTTGGCCTTACGGAAGCCAGACCCAGCATTCATATTGCATACCAGATAAGGAATGAAACCCCTGTCGGCCTGAAAGGTGATTATCATCCGTTTTTGAAGGGATTAGGGATTAGGGATTAGGTTTGTTCAAAACATAGATTTAATAAGTTTCTGTTCTTTGACATTTTGAAAATATAGGGGTTGTTAACAGCTTTGGGTTGTGTTTTTTCGTAATATTGTGAATATTAACATTTTGAGTTGATTATTTGTTAATAT
>CAISRB010000027.1 GCA_903887775.1 uncultured Bacteroidales bacterium | reverse complement strand
TAGGGCCTGCTGATTATGTCAGGCGCATTTCTGTTCAAAATTTGGCAGCAGAAAAGGTCGATCCATAAAATCACGGAACAATTCCGACCACTGTTCTGCTGAAAAAGTTACCATCGATAAAAGTTGGCAATAGACACCCAACCCGATTAATTTAATCAGGTTGAGTGTGAGGATAATGGTGGCGATCCACGATTCGCTTGTCCCAGCCAGTCTTGCTTTTACCCGGTTTAAACCGTAAGCTGTTTTGGCTTGACCAAACGCTCCCTCGATTGGATTTCTTTCGCCCGGTCTTACGTGTTCCACATCCACTGCCCTAGGCCTTCCAAGAGGTTTGGCTCTAAGTTTGATCCCAAGTAATTTCAACTGAGCCCTGTTTGCCCGGTTGCAATATATTTTATCGGCCAACACTTCTTCAGGCCAATAACCAAAACGCCGCTTGTATTTTTTTACGGTCGATATCAACCGCGTTCCTTCGTTAAATGCGTCCCAGGAAAAATCATCCAGGAAAGCAAACCCATTCATCAGAGACACGTTGATTTTAGCTCCAAATTCAACGTAAGCATTCGTCTTTCCACGAACAATAGGTCTAACATGTGGTTGATGTATGCTCACAATACGATGATCGACCTGATGGCTTCCCTCTTTGAACATTGCCTGTTGCTGATCATAAAGGGTCGTGATTACGAAAAGGTACTTGTGATCTTTAGCACATAGTGGAATGCTGTCGTATGAATCAAGGAGCCGGTTAATGCTTTTTATGTCTCGCTTGAGATATCCCAGTTGCTTTTTAATCCCGTTGTGTATCTGTTTTTTTGATTTGATCTTCAACTGGGCAACCTTGAGATAGTTTTTTCTGGCAACTTTCCGGTAGGTCCTCGGTTTTGATGGATGCAGTCTTTCGTTAAACAGTTTATCGATCAGCTCCTCGGATTTTTCACGGGCATCGTTTAACAGGTTCAGATCGGTTGGATAAGCAATATCCTGGGGACAAGCCGTGGCATCGGTTATCAATTTGCCGTGATGAGTAATTTCTTGCAATGGTTCATCACTTTCAATTGCTGAGGAAACTCTAGACGATGTATTGTTGTCATCGTCCTCTGAATTATCCTCGGCAGTATCCAGTGCTTCCGTGCTGGCATGCGATAATCCCAGGATTTTTTCATTGATCATATTGATCTGTTCAATGCCCAATCTTTTTCTAAATTCAACGAACAGAGAAGGATCAAAAGGAGCTTCTTTGCTGAAACTGTTATAGCCGATGAAATACTGCATATACATGTTCTCTTGTATCTGCAGAACCGTTTCACGATCGCTGATATTGCAAACATGTTTTAGAATTATTGCACCAATTGCCACACGTGGATTTATCCCGTCGGCGCCCAGGTTACCGTTTCTCAATTGGGTCTGGTAGGTGCTTACCAAAATATCCCATGGTATTTTCTTGGCCAGGATGACCCACCGATTATTGGGATCCAATTCCTGGCTGAACGGGCTTTCAAATCCGACCAAATTTAATTGGTTCGGACTGATGTAGGGATTTTTAGATGCACGGTTTTTTTGAGCTTTTGCCATATTATTATGCAGATAGTACAATGTAAATATAGCTGAATCCCATGAGCTGTGTGCCTTTCACATTAAATCAGCAGGCCCTACTTAAAATGCTGCCACAAGCTTCAGGTTAAACAACCTCGGAGCATCCATGGGGTTCACACGTTTACAGCTTAAAGTTTTAACCTTACCAGCTTCCAGTTTTCGAAATCCTCTCCGGTTTGTTTGACAAGGAAATATGCATTTCCTTTGAAAATCTCTATTTTTTCAGGAAACGGGAAGGGCACGTCAAAGGTCTTAGTAAGCTTTCCTGACAAGAGGTCGATCTTCTTTATCCTTATCATCCCGTTCTTCCTGAATGTGGTATAAACTTCCCTGAAATAATCATCGGTATAGATCTTTCCGCACCATTTCCAGTCTGAGATCGGGACAAACACGCTTAACAAGCCGGCCAGGACGTTACCATCATCTTCCTTATGAAAATTTATGGGAATAGTTCTATAAACCTTGCCTTCCATGTTCATAATTTCAATTATGTCATCTGAGAACCTGAAAACAGCCATATCACTCTCTCCCAGTTTGACCATAGGTGCATTGATCCTGCAGTAATTGAACAGGCTGAGGGATGACAAGCCCTGCTCATCGGACGCAGGTGTTGAGCCTGTTTCGGGATTATCCAGTAACAGGCTGTTGTTTTTTATTTGAAAGGGGCTTCGAGAAAGAGCCTGCTGATTCTTTTGTATGGCATTAGACCAGCTGCTGTTGAATTTCATGTCATTATAAAGCCTTTTCCTGGCTTTTTCGTCCTGGGCAGTCCTGATATAATGTTTGATATTAAGGGTGTCATAATAGCCGAAATTCAATCCGAACCCATCCCTTGTACTTTCTGCGAAATAAAGCCTGCCCTGGGAACTGAAAAGAAAGGGTTTCACTGTTTTCAGCAGGATATCATAGGTTGACCTGAAGGGGAACTCAATCCTATGATTTTCTTCATCATAGGAACATTGAAAAGCATTTTCTTTCGTTGAGATATAATGGATATTGCCAAGAAAATCTTTGTAAAGACATTTCGGTTTTTGCTCAGGCAGGGGAGTCTGGGCAACTGTATCCCCGTCGGTTTCCAGGAGTAACAGTTCGGAGTTTTTCAATAAACAGCGAAAGACAAGCAGCAGGAGTTTTCCATCCATGATCTCATAATCGAGCACGGAGTACCTATGGTCTTTGTAAACAAACCGGAAATCAGTTGCTTTTATATTGAATTCTTTTAATGTATATTCTTTTTGTCTGAGCAAGAGTTTTATCGGTTTAGACGGGATCTTTCTCAAATCATAATAGAGAGGTTCATATCCCAGGCAGGAAATATTAATTGAAACAGGGATTCTTTTAGGCTTCAGCTCAAACCTTCCGTCGGCATCAGCAACGGCTCCTTCGCCGGTCCCGCTGATTCTGACCACGGCAAAACCGACAGGCGTCAAGGACCTGTCGTCAATAACAGTTCCTGTGATAACCAGGTTTTGTGAACAAGCAATATTAGCAGAGAACATGACAATTGCCTGAAGCAGGAATATTCTGATGCCGCAAAGACAAATGCCCCAAACAGATCTGGACGGGATAGCTGTAAACATAATGGAACATAAACCGTTCAGTAAATATACAGTAAACTTTAATGGGAATCAATACTCAGAATGCTGCCACAAGCTTCAGGTTAAACAACCTTGGGGTGAGGTAGTTGGGAACGTTGTACTGCCTTCCCTGCACATCAGTGATCCATTGGTAGGAAACGGTGTTTGCAAAATCAAACAGGTTGAACACATCCAGCCCGATCCATAGGGATTTGAACGCTCTCAGAGGATTTTTACCTGAAAAATGCGTGTATTCCCCGATCAATTGTTTTGAAAGACCCAGGTCGATGCGGCGATAGGGTGGCATCCTGAAAGTCTGGAGGTACCTCGGGGAGTCGGGGGCCCCATAAGGCAGCCCGCTGCCATAAACGAGTGTGATTGCAACTTTCCATGTAGGGAAACCCGGGATATAGTCCTGGAAAAAGATCGCCAGGTTGAAAAGCTGGTCGGTAGGGCGGGGAGTCCAGTTGCCCTCGAAATATTCCTCTGTCCTCATAAGTGAAATGCTTGCCCAAGATTCAGCCCCTTTCACAAATTCTCCGTTGATACGGAAATCAATCCCTGCTGCATAACCATGTGCATCATTGGTCCCGTAATACCTTATCTTCAGGTTATCAACCTCATAAGGGATCAGATCCTGAATATATTTGTAATAGACCTCGGTAACTAACTTGAAAGGCCTGTGCCAGAGACTGAAATACAGGTCGCTGCCCACAACTCCCTGGTAGGAGGTCTGGGCTTTGAGGCCGGGAACTATCATACCCTGAAGGTCGGTCATTTCCCTGAAGGTCGGTGGTTGTGAGTATACACCGCCCGATGCCCTGAAAACCACGTCTTTTTTCCAGTGGGGTTTAAACGAGAAGTTTAACCTGGGATTGAACAGGAATTGTCCATTGTAATCAGAGTAAATGAACCGGGCCCCGGCAGTTAGCCCTATATCATTTTTATCATTCTTGAAAGTCCATGTGTTCTGCAGGAATGCATCACCTTTGTTCGTGTTTATTCCGCCATTGGATTTCAACACATCGCTGATTACAAGATCCCCATGCGGAGGAGGGTTCTTGCCAAGAGAATCCTGGGGGTGGGGGAGGGAGTAACCTGCAGAATCGAGCATCTGCCATTCATTCATCGTGTAATTAAATGCATCATGCTCGAATTTAATTCCCCAAAGCATCTGGCTCTTTCCTTTTTCATACGAACCACGGTGCTCTATATTAAAAACTGTCCCGTTAAGATAATCCCTTGCATGGTTCAGGTAGGCGCCTACCCCAAGTAACTGTATCAGCTCACCGATATTATTTCCTGTCAGCGAAACCTGCCCCAGCCAGTATTCTCCTGAAATATCATAGGTCTGGGCTTCATACGTCTGGTATGCCGAACCGATCAGCTTTAAACGCAGGTGGTCATTAGGTTTGAAAGTGAGTGTTGCTGCGGTAAGCCAATTCTGGTAACTGTCAGCCTCTTCACCATCAAAAAATATTTTCACCTGGTATGCCGATACTGCATCGCTGCCGAAGGTGGTTGTCTGAGTCTGGGGAATCAGTTTGAATGAGTTTGCCGTGAAGCTTCCGAAAACGGATAATTCCCACTTGCTGCTGAAATCATAATAAAGCATGCCCTGTACATCGAAAAACCTTGGTTTGTAATTTCCCTTCGTGTCGAGGGACTTCAGGAGGTAGGTATTGGTTTTATACCTCACACCAAGGAGGTAAGCCAATTTTTTTGTGATCCTGCCTTCGACATGGCCCATTGCACCGAGTAAACTGGCTTCGAATGAAGCAGCAAACCGGGATGGTTTTTTGTATTTAATATCCAGTACGGAAGACATTTTATCGCCGTACCTGGCATCAAACCCTCCTGCAGAAAAACTGATACCCGAAACCAGGTCAGGGTTAAGGAAACTTTGTCCTTCCTGTTGCCCGGCCCGAACCAGGTAAGGACGATAGATCTCGATATCATTAACGAATACAAGGTTTTCATCAAAGTTACCCCCCCTGACCGAATACTGTGAACTGAGTTCATTCCTCGAAGAAACACCAGGCATGGTCTTTATAAGGTCTTCCACGCTGGCATTTATTGTAGGAATATAGGTTATGGCCTTCGGATCGATCCGGCTGAACGTATTGGTCCTTAATTGCTGATCCTTGACTTCAATGGTCGAAAGCTGGGTGGCTGCCGGCTTCATATGTATGCTCACAAGCCTGTTTTCCCCTTTTTTGAGGGTGATTTTCACTGAATCGGAACCAAAACCCATACTGCTGAAGACAATAACAGCAGCTTTTCCGACTTGTACTTTAAGTTCATAAGATCCGTCTTTCAAAGTCGAAGTTCCAATTGTGGTTCCTTTGACAGCTACATTGGCAAATTCCAGTGGTGTTCCGTCGGCATCATATACAAAGCCGTGTACCTTAGCTTCCTGCGCAGCTACAGAGGCACAGAAAAGGAGAAGAATGCAGGTAAGGAGATTCCCGGGAGACTTCATTACGGTTCTTTAAGGCGTTCTTCCTTCTTTTTGAATTTCCCGTCTTTCCAGGCCTTGATGAACTGTGCCCAGGCGAAGGGATTGAAAATATTGAACGGTTGCTGCTGCCCGAAATAGTAAAGTTTCGAAGTCGTATTCTCAATGTAGTTGTTGTAGTTCATGCGGGCATCCATGGGGTAGTCAAGGGCAGCCAGGCGCAGGTTATATATATCCAGGTTTTTCCTGGCAATTTCATAATCATCATCAGGGATCTTTGTTTCAATGAATGCCTTTTTAAAATCCTCGAGGGTCGGCCAGGGGAAAATGATAGCTGCCGAAAGTGTGAGGGTGTCGTTTGTCATCAGCTGGATAAGAGAATATTTTTTTTGTGTGATCGTATCGGGGATGATGAAAGATGCCGGTTTGAAACCGATTGCCGTGAAGAGTACGGTGTCTCTCTGGTGAGCAACGAAAGAAAAGAAACCATAACTGTCACTGGCGGTGCCATAGCTGGTACTCTTAACCTTGACTTTTGTATAAGGCACAGGATTGAGGCTGTCGGCAGTGATTGTGATCCCCGAGAACTGAACCAGTTTCTCATCTTCCCGTTTCGTTTGCGCAAAAAGATTCATCCCGCTGCCAGTAAAAGCGATGGCAAGTGCCAGAAGAAATGTTCGTAAGATCATGCGCAGATAAGAGGTTCAGGTGTTAAAGATAACGAGGTTTTATTTGATTTATTTCCGGCTAAAGCCATTGAATAAAAAGAAAAAGGCTGCCGCATGGAAAATGTGACAGCCTTTTATTGATCTGTGAAAATTCTTATTTGGTGGTATAACCTTTTTCTCTTGCTTTCTTGATGGAAGCGTAAACTCCATTTTTATTAATATGCCTGATTCCTTCAGCAGAAACCCTCAGGGTAATTTCTTTGTTTTCTTCCGGAACAAAAAACTTCTTCGTCTGGAGATTAGGGCTGAACACCCGTTTTGTTTTGTGGTTCGAGTGCGATACTTTATTGCCTCTGATTGCGCCTTTTCCCGTTATTTCACAAGTTCTTGCCATGGCTGTATGATATTATTGATTCTCAAATGGGAGTGCAAAGGTAGGAATACTTTTTGAAACTGCAAAAGGATGGTGAAATTTTTTAGACTGAGGGATGCGGGACAAAGGGATAGCTGTCTGAGTTGAAAGTGAATGAGCTAAAGTAATAAGTAGTAGCGAAATGGCGAAATAGCGAAAAGCGAAACGATGTTCGGAGAAGCCTTGATGAAATCACAAGAAATAAGCAATACGTGAATAGATGGATTGCAGGCGGATTAATGATCATAATTGTTGGTCATCAGGCCAAAGGCGTAGTATAACGGAATGAAGGTCATTTTTTGATCCGGCAGGGCGCCATAAGGGGCGGCCGACAGCACATAGCCCTGTTCGATATTGGGAAAGGATTGCAACAGTAAGTGCATGCTTCTGAGTTTCCCCGAAGCTCCGCCCTTGACTTCAACCGGACAGATTTTATTCTCCCTTACGATCAGGTAATCCACTTCGGCCGAGCTGCTTTTAGCCTCCCTTGACCAATAACAGGGAGTTTCTCTGTCGGCTGATATAAATTCCTGTCCGACAAATTGCTCTGCCAAGGCTCCATTATATATGGAAAGCAAATCGTGTTTCCCGTATTCCAGACCTGACCGAAGCCCGTTTAGGGAATTCATCAATCCAATATCAACCATTAATGCTTTGAATTTCCTTTCAGAAGCGGAAGCTCCCAATGGCAATGAAGCTGGAGAAGCAGCGCATACTTTATGAACTACTTTTGCAAGCTGTAGCAGGTCAAATGCCTTTTTATTGGTCGGACCGGTAAATTCATCAGATAAGCGGGTGAATTTTATCTGATGGCCAACGTTCCTGGCAATGGAGGTTAATGCATGGTTTAATGCGAGTTTGTCGGCATAAGGGGCATACTTTGAAAAATCCTGGCGGTAGGTGGCCGTCAGATCGGTCTGGATTGCAAATACATCAGCCATGCTGCCAGAATCGGCCCAGTGCTTAATACATTCCGGCATTCCGCCAATGAACATGTATTGACGCAAAGACTCCAGCAGTTCTGAATGAATGGTTTCAGCCAATTTTTCAGGTCTGGAACAGATAATTTCAGCCATCCTTTCTTTGCCTGTGGCTAGTAAAAATTCATAGAAATTCATTGGCGCCATATTCATCAGATTCACCCGTCCGACCGGGAAACTGATCTCTTTCATGGCAAACTCAAGCAGCGAACCCGCGGAGATGAGATGCAGCTCGGGCAGTGATTCGTAAAAATAGCGCAATGACATCAATGCCCTTGGACATGCCTGTATTTCGTCGAAAAACAAGAGATCATCTGCGGGTGAGATTTTCTTATTGAGGATGATCTCAAGTTCATTTAATATCCTTACAGGATCAAGATTCCTCAGAAAAATTTGATGCCATTCCGGATGCTTCTCAAGGTCAACGGTATGAATGCTCCCACTAAACGCCGTTTTTCCAAATTGGGTTATCGTATAAGATTTCCCAATCTGTCTTGCCCCTCTAACAATGAGTGGTTTCCTGTTTTGCGAATCCTTCCATTTCTCAAGATTCTTTTCAAATAACCTTTCCAAAAGATGATAATTTAGAAATACAAGGCAAATATAATATTAATCGTTTAGAAATACAAGGATTAAATGGAAAATAATGGATTATCGAATTACTAAGCCTGGGTAAGGATGTCTTATCCACAGTTCACGGCTCATGCCAGGAGGTTTTTCCTGAGCAGGTTCAACGCCTGGAGTGCAGCCCTGCGAATATTCCGTTCCCGGCTGTCACCAAGCAAGAATTTCTTTGAAAAGACCTCATCGGGTGTGGCAATAGCGATCCAGACCAGTCCGACGGGTTTTTCTTCAGTTCCACCGTCGGGTCCTGCGATCCCGGATACGGCAATAACGTAATCAACATCCAGGCGGCTTTGGGCACCTATGGCCATTTCTGTGACGACTTCGGAACTCACCACCCCGAATTTTTCAATAGTCCCTTTCGATATCCCGAGCATCTGCTCCTTTATGGTATTGTCATAAGCAATGATGCTGCCTTTGTAATAGGCAGAACTTCCGGGAATACTGGTCAGCAGGTGAGCAATATAGCCTCCCGTGCAACTTTCGGCAGTACCCAAAGTGCATTTCTTTTCTTTAAGCAATTTTCCGACTATGGCTTCAATCAGTTCATCATCTTCACCGAAAATATGTTCAGGAATAATTGCTGATAACTTCCCGGCCTCTTCTTCAACCAGGGCGCGGATCGAAGCCTCATGATCTCCGGTTCCTGTGAGCCGTAACCGCACCATGCCGGGCTGGGGAAGGTAAGCCAGCTTAACGGAAGGAGGCAGATTGTTTTCCCAATCTTCAATGAGAGCTGCCAGAAAGGATTCGCCTATTCCCTGTGTAAGAATGGTTTTATGGTAAAATGACTTCGGATGAAATCTCGTTTTCAGTTCAGGAATGATATACTCTTTCATCATTGCCTGCATCTCGAATGGAACACCAGGCATTGAAACATAGATGGTTTTCCCGGTCCGGCCCTGAACGGGTATGTCTTTTTCGAACCACATCCCCCTGGCCGTACCCAGCTTATTGGGAATACTTGTACATTCTTCGGGCAAATAAGCCTGCTGTCGGTTCAATTCGGTCACCTCGTAACCCCGGCGGGCAAAGATAGCTTCCACATCCTTATAGGCCTCCTCATTAAACACAAGCCTGGTCCCGAAAAAGTCGCATAAGGTCGTTTTCGTTATATCGTCTTTAGTAGGGCCGATACCGCCTGAGATAAGCACGACTTCACTGCGCTCACCGGCTTTCCACATAGCATCAAGAATTTGTTCCCGTTCATCGCCGATGATGGTAAACTGCTGTACTTTAAAACCGGCCAGGCTGAGTTGCTGACCCATCCAGGAGGCGTTGGTGTTGACGACCTGCCCTATAAGGAGTTCGTCACCTATGTTGATGATCTCAATGTTCATGGAACAAAGATTGAGAATAATTTCGAAATAGAAAAACCGGAATATTATTTAATTTTGGCCGGAGAACACCGATTACAGATCATTCTGAAATTTATCATTAAGACATTGAACATGAAATACCCATAAGGACTACGTTCATACCAACCGTGAATGTTAATTATGGGTATTCCATGTGACCGATTTGTTAAACAATAAATTATTCACACATGAAAACATGGTTTTTACCATTCTTTATAATGGGATTACTGTTGCTTTCCTGCAATTGCAGGGAGCATGAATTGTCATCTTCCGATTTCTTAGACAGGTTGAACTGGTCTGAAAAGAACTTCAAAGTATTAAACCATTTGATAACCGATTACGGATGCAGGGGCAGGAATTATGATAAAAACAAAGCACCTTACGCTGTTTTCGATTGGGATCAGACCTGTGCTCATTTCGATGTGGAAGAAGCTTTGATGCGTTACCAGATGTTTAACCTCAGGTATAAAATGACGAAAGAGCAATTCAGGGGATTGCTGAAGGATGACTTTAACGGGGTGACCAAACTAAGTGCTGATCATAAAAACATCATGCTTGCCGATATCGACCTGGATCTTGTTGAGGATTACAGTTTTATTTACGATAATTTCATAGGAACCAGCGGTAAAAAAAGCATTGAAGAAATGCGGCAGACGCCACAGTACAAAGATTTCACTGCCAGGCTGCTGTTCTTATTTGATGGATATGCCGCCACGCCGGAGATCGGCGATGAATATGCCCTGGTCTGGGTCATTGACCTGTTTACCGGGTTTACACCTGCCGAAGTAAAAGCGATGGCAGGGGAGGCCGTTTCCTTCGAATTGGCAAACCGCATCGGGATGGAGACCCTTCAATCGCCTTATGGCTTGAAAACAAGATCAGGCAATGTAAGTTGTTCTCACAGAACCGGACTGCGTGTGATCCCGGAAATTCAGGACCTATTCTCGGCTTTGCAGCGGAATGGCATCGATGTGTTCATAGTTTCGGCAAGCTATAAACCGGTGGTGGAAGCATTTTCGGGAACCGGGGCTTACGGATATAATCTGCCGGCCGACCATGTGATCGCGATGGATTTGGAAACCGGAAGTGACGGGAAGATAATTCCAAGGTATAAAACAGGATGGGTTATAACATTTAAACATGGTAAAGTCGAAGCCATTAACAGGAAAATCAAATCCCAGCCCGGCAGGAACCAGGATCCCCTGTTGACTGCCGGCGACAGTGATGGCGATTATGCGATGTTCACCGAATTCCCGGGTACAAAACTCAGCCTGATCTGGAACAGGGTAAAAGGAGGAGATATCGGAAAGCTGTGCAGGCAGGCGGTTGATGAGATGAACGACCCTATGCCGCGGTACATCCTTCAGGGCAGGAATGAAAACACCGGACTGGCAATACCCGGTTCCGAATCCATACTTCTTCAAACCCGGGAGCCTCAACTGTTAGCAAAATAAGGGGGGCTGATTTGTTTTTTTCAGAATATTTTAACGAAAGTTTTCCCCAGTATCCTGAAATAATTGTTCAGGCTGGGATCATTGATGAACTTCATGTTCAGGGAAATCTTGGCGGGCATGATCGTTTCAATATAATCCTTTTCGGGATGGGATGATTTCCCGAGGATCTCGTTTTCGTTGATGTATTCCAGCGAGGCATAATCGGTGATCCCTGGCTTCACTGTCAGCACCCTCTTTTGTTCATCAGTATACAGATCGACATATTTCCTGATCTCAGGCCGTGGCCCTACAAGGCTCATATCCCCTTTCAGCACATTGATCAGCTGGGGAAGTTCATCAAGCTTTAGCCTGCGTAAATAATATCCTGCTTTCGTGATGCGGCTGTCGCGGCTGCCGATGGTAAGCCCGATCTTTTTGTCGCTGTCGGTATGCATCGAACGGAACTTCAGGAGACGGAAATCCATATCGTTCCTGCCGACCCTGAGCTGGGAATAAAAAACTCCGCCTCTTGAATCCAGAGAAATACCTATGGCAACAACAATGAATAAAGGAAGGCAAAGGATTAATCCCAGGACCGATAAAACGATGTCGAAAAACCTGATCATACCGGGTGTTGACCTTTTATTCGAAATTCAACATTATTTGGAACAATTGTTAATTTCTTTAGTAGCCTCATTGCGGCTTCGCCGAATGAGTATTCGATTATTCTCAATTCAAAGTTCGTTGATCCAAGTTCGATGTTCAGTGTTCCTGCCCCAATACCTTCTCCACAGCCTTTACAACTGCCCTCACTACTTCATCCACCATATCATCGGTAAGATCGTAATACACTGGTAATGTGATCTCACGAGAGTAATTATCGTAAGCCACAGGGTAGTCCTTGATGCGATAACCCAGGCCCTTGTAGAAAGTCATCATGGGCAGGGGTACGAAATGTACATTCACCGCAACCTCCTGTTTGAAGATCTCTTGTATCACTTCGTCTCGCCGGCTTTCCGCTACCCCCCTTATCCGCAGTAAAAAAAGATGATATGAGGACTGGCGGTCCGGGCTTTCGTAAAGAGGGATCTGGGCCCATTTATACCCGGACAATGCCGACTTATACCGGTCGAGAATGTGTTTTCGCCTCACCAGCATGTCCTCATCGTACCGTTGTATCTCGACCAGGCCCATCGATGCCTGGATGTCGGTCATATTACATTTGTAACCCGCTTCAATAATATCATATCTCCAGTTGCCGATCTGGTTCTTGGCCAGGGCGTCTTTAGTCTGGCCATGAAGCGATTTGGTGTTAAGCCTCTGGTAGACCTGGAGGTTATCAAAAGGTCCGGGCAGGTTGAAACAGATTGCACCACCCTCGGCAGTCGTCAGGTTTTTCACCGCATGGAAAGAATACACCGTGATATCGGTAAGATTACCCACCATCCTGCCCTTGTATCTGCCTCCAATCGAATGAGCTGCATCGGACAGCACGAGAATTCTTCCCAGTTGTTCCTGCTCTTTGGTCGTGGCTTTAAATTGACTGCGGATGTCATCTCTCTTCACCAGGGCATTGATCGCATCATAATCGCATGGCCATCCGCCAATATCGACCGGTATGATAACCTTCGTTTTGGGTGTAATCGCTTTTTCAATGGCCTTTACGCTGATGTTGAAGTCATCGGTTGCATCAGCAAAAACTATCGTAGCTCCGCAGTGGACTACCACATTGGCTGTGGCATTGTAGGTATACGCAGGGACAATAACCTCATCACCCGGCCCTACACCATACCAGTGAAGCACCAGCTCCAGCCCGGCAGTTGCCGAATTCAGGCAAAGAGTTGATTGATGCCCTCCATATGCAGTAAGCAGCTTCTCGAACCTCTTTGTCTTGGGGCCCGTAGTGATCCAGCCGGAATACAGGGTATCGACGACTTCATCGACGATGCGCTGGTCCATACGGGGAGGGGAGAATGGGATCATTTAGTGAATTTCGAATATTGAATATTGAATTTTGAATTTTGAATAATCGAATAACAAATTTCGCTACCTCGTTTCTCGCTATCTCGCAACCTCTTTTTGCTGCCTCGCTATCTCGCTACCTCACTATCTCGCAACCTCTTTTTGCTGCCTCGCTATTTCGCTACCCCGCTATTTAAAAATGCCAGTATATTTTTCTCAATTCGCTGCTCCATCGCGGATGTATCGGAGCGAACGAAGGTTTCACCAGTGATACGTTCATAGAGTTCGATGTAGCGTTCGGTTATCTCGTTCACAAATGCGTCGGGCATATCGGGAACGGTTTCACCTTTATTGCCCATAAAATGGTTGGCCATGAGCCATTCCCTAACGAATTCCTTCGAAAGTTGCCTCTGCTGTTGGCCTTTGGCCTGTCTTTCCTCGTATCCTTCGAGGTAGAAATACCTTGAAGAATCGGGTGTGTGGATCTCATCGCAGAGATAGATCTTTCCATCGGGGCCTTTACCGAACTCATATTTCGTATCGACAAGGATCAGTCCGTGTTTTGCGGCAATCTCAGTCCCGCGTTTGAAAATCGCATTGGTGTATTTCTTGATGAGTTCATATTCTTCTTTTGGGATCAGTCCTTTTGCCAGGAGTTCTTCCCCGGTGATATCCTCATCATGCCCTGCAACAGCTTTCGTGGTCGGTGTTATTATGGGCTGGGGGAACCTCTGGTGCTCCTTCATCCCATCGGGAACAGGAACCCCGCATATCTGCCTTGCTCCTTTCTGGTAGGTTCGCCAGGAGCTTCCGGTAAGATATCCCCTGATGATCATTTCAACCGGGTATATCTTGCAAAACCTCCCTATAGTTACATTCGGATCAGGGCTGGATATCTTCCAGTTCGGGCAGATATCGGCTGTGGCATCCAGGAACTTAGATGCGATCTGGTTAAGGACCTGTCCTTTGTATGGAATTCCTTTCGGCAGCACCACATCGAAGGCAGAGATCCTGTCGCTGGCAACCATCACCAGGAATTTGTCATTTATATTATATACATCGCGGACCTTCCCTTTGTACAGGGATTTCTGTCCCGGGAAACTAAAACTGGTTTTTGTAAGTACGTTCTGCATAATCTTAAATTTATTTGACAAAAGTAAGAGATTTCGTGAAAAATAGTCCGCAGTACTTCTACCGGATTATTAACTTTTTAATCTTGATGCTTTCACCGGTCTGGATTTTCAGCAGGGAATTGCCTGGTGAAAGCTGGTTGATATCAAGTTCGACGGATTTGCGATTCGCATGAATCCATCAGGACTTTTCCCCGTAGGCATTGATGATCCTGCTGACCAGTTTATGACGGATGATATCGGAGTTGTCAAGGTATATGAAATCAATGCCGGAAACCTCGTTCAGCACTGATTGAACATGGACAAGTCCTGACACCTGGTGTTTCGGAAGGTCGATCTGGGTGATGTCGCCGGTCACGATGAATTTAGCGGAAGCTCCCATTCTCGTGAGGAACATTTTAAGCTGGCTGGGAGTGGTATTCTGGGCTTCGTCAA
Organism: uncultured Bacteroidales bacterium; assembly: GCA_903887775.1. Lineage (GTDB taxonomy): Bacteria > Bacteroidota > Bacteroidia > Bacteroidales > FEN-979 > CAIRDP01. The sequence goes on along the minus strand of CAISRB010000027.1, from coordinate 164,126 downwards.
GGATGGCAAAGGCATTATTCAGGGTGCGGCCGCGCATGAAGGCAAGCGGCGCAATTTCAATCGTACGGTCTTCTATATATTGCAGTAGTTTTTGGGCGGGCAGCATATCCCTTAGTGCATCATATAACGGCTGGAGGTAAGGATCGAGTTTTTCCTTCAGGTCCCCGGGCAGAAACCCGAGGTTTTCACCGGCTTCCACTGCAGGCCGGGTTAAAATAATACGATTTACCTGCCTGTTCTTCAATGCACGCACTGCAAGTGCAACGGCTGTGTATGTCTTTCCTGTACCTGCAGGGCCTATGGCAAAGACCAGGTCGTTACGGTCGCAGCTTTCAACCATACGGCGCTGGTTGGCTGTACGGGCTCTAATAAGCATGCCGTTTTTACCGTGGACAAGAACTTCCGGGCTGGTTTCGGGAGCAAGAGCAGAAGAAAGGTTGTCGGCTGACAGTAACTGGCTGATATCATCCCTGGTAAGCCTCCCGAATTTCTCAAAATGAAGCAGGAGCGAAGAGAATTTCTCTTCAAAATCGAGCAGGTCTGATTCCTCTCCCAAGGCCTTAATAAAATTATCCCGGCTTAAGATCTTAAGTTTGGGAAACGAGTTGCGCACGATCTCGAGATTCTGGTCGTTTGGTCCGAAAATATCAAGTGGATGCGCCGATTCGATATGGATGGTTTTCTCGCTCATGAAAAATACGTACCTTTGAATACGCAAAAGTACGAATAATCCGATGGCAATCATTACCCTGACCACCGACTGGGGCACTAAGGACCACTATATTGGGGCTGTAAAAGGTACTATACTGCGGCAGATGCCCGAAGCCACTATTGTGGATATCACGCATGCAATTCCTGCTTTTGACCTGAACCAGGCTGCCTTTATCATCCGGAATTTTTATAAGAACTTCCCGGCCGGCAGCATTCACATACTGGCAGTAAACACTGAGGCTTCAATCCGTCATCCGCATACATTGGTAAAATATGAAGAGCATTGGTTCATAGGAGCTGATAATGGAATTTTCTCACTGATCTTCGATAATAAGCCCGAACTGATTATCGACCTGGATGTGATTCAGGATTCGGATTATTTTACTTTCTCGACCCGTGATGTATTTGCGAAAGTCGCCTGTCATATTGCTTCTGGCAAGCCGGCCGGGGAGCTTGGCCATGTGAAGAAAGAAGTGCTTCAGAAAATCGCTTTCAGGCCTGTCCTCCAGGGAGACCTGATCAAGGGGCAGGTGATCTATGTCGACAATTACGAGAACGCTTTCACGAATATCACTGAACCCCTTTTCAAATCAGCCACAAAGGGAAGGAAATTTGCCATCACTTTCCGTTCGGCTAAATACCGCATCACCCAGATCAGTAAGTCATACCAGGATGTTCCCGAAGGTGAAATGCTCGCCCTGTTCAGCAGCAGCGGCCATCTCGAGATCGCCATGAATAAGGGAAACGCAGCCAGCCTGCTGGGACTCAACGTGGACCAGGCCGTCAATGTTGAGCTTGACTGATCCCCGGAAGTTTTCAGAACATCCTTACATTCCTTTCCCGAATAATTATCAGAATGTCAAAGCTGCAATAACGATGAGCAATACAAAAAATACCGGCAGCCCGATGATCAGGTATGATAAGCTTATCAGGAATAGCTTTGCCAGCGTCTTTTTCCCTGACTGTGCATAATATCTCCTCAGGGCATACCAGGTATATACCAGGAAAACGATGATGATAATAAAAAGGCTGACATGTATAAAGAATTCCGCGATCATACTCAGGATAAGGAAGAGAAAGAAGAAAGCATGAATATGCAGGGAAAATACCAGGTGTTCAAAGTACAGTCGATTGCGACGGATATAGAACAATTTAAGCAATAAGGCAAAGATAGGGATCAACAGAAAAATAAGTTTTGATGCCGTATGTTCAAGTACTGTGCTGAATGACTGACCTTTCGAAACCATGATCTTAAAGGCATGCCGCATGATCAGCTTCGCCCATCCGGGTTCGTCAGGGTGATGCTTCTCAACATACTGCCTCACTCCGATAGCTTCAATCTCGTTCCGCATCGAATCCCTGTCGCTTATGTTGATGGGTACCCCATAAAGACTGAGATGAACCTCATTCGGATTTTTGTCTTTTAACAGATCAATAGTTGATTTGGCCTTAACAGGACTGGCCTGTTCGGAACTTTGATCACTGTTGAATGGAAGAAGAAGAAAATAAATCACACTGATTACAAGGAAGAGCCTGAAAGGTTCGACAAATGATTTTCGTTTGCCCTTCATGAACTCAAGAGTAAGCCAACCGGGTTTGAAAATCAGAGGCAACACGGTCCTGAAAAATTTGGAATCAAAATGGAAGTAATCGAGGAAAGATTCACCGATGAGGTGCCTGAACGACATATCTTCTCTCTCAAGACGCTTTTGCCCGCAATGAGAGCAAAACAGATCCTGACTGTCAAGATAGGTGCTGCAATTCAGGCAGGGGCCTGACTCACGAAGAGATTTTGGCTTTCCCGGTACGGCTGGTTTTCTTCTGATCAGGCTTTTCATCTGTCAAATATAAGAAAAAAGGGAAAAAATTGTAACTTGCAGCCCTCAAAACGGGAATCATGTTCACCCTGTTCAAGAAAGAAATCAACGGTTTTCTGAATTCGCTCATAGGCTATATTGTCATTGTGGTTTTTCTACTGATGACAGGACTCTTCCTCTGGGTCTTTCCGATGCAATTCAATATTCTCGATTTTGGCTACGCAAATCTTGACGGATTATTTATACTCGGCCCATTTGTTTTTTTGTTCCTCATCCCGGCGATCACAATGCGCTCTTTTGCAGATGAAAAGAAAAGCGGCACGCTGGAATTGCTTATGACCCAACCGCTTACAGATCTTCAGATCATACTTGCGAAATTTTTTGCCGGGTTTGTGCTCGTGATCATCTCTTTAATACCGACCCTGGTTTACTTTTTTTCGGTTTATAAACTGGGAATGCCCCAGGGAAATCTTGATACCGGAGGGATATGGGGCTCATACATAGGCCTGATGTTCCTGGGGATGAGTTTTGTGGCTATCGGGATATTCTCGTCATCTCTTACTGATAACCAGGTGGTTGCCTTCGTTTTATCGCTGATCATCTGTTTTTTTCTTTACCTTGGATTTGATTTCATTTACACCTTCATACTTTCAGGGAAGACCGGTCTGATGGTGAAGGACCTCGGGCTGAATGCACATTATTCTTCGATGAGCCGGGGGGTGATAGATACCCGCGACCTGGTCTATTTTCTCAGTGTCACTGCTTTATTCGTTTTCCTGACGAAACTCTCCCTTGAAAGCAGAAAATGGTAAGCATATGGAGAAAGTGATTGAAAAGAAAAGGAATATCAAAAGGAGCAATATCGTTCAGCTGCTCCTTGTAATAGTCATTATTGTCCTGCTCAATATTATCTCAGGCTTTCTTTTCACCCGTGCTGACCTTACTTCTGAGAAGCGTTATTCGCTGGCCCCGGCAACAAAGAAGGTGTTGAAAAACCTTGACGATGTGATGTTCTTCAAGATTTACCTTGCCGGTGATCTTCCTCCTGCATTCCAGCGTCTGTCAAATGAAACAAAGGAGATGCTTGACGAATTCAGGGTATACAGCGATTTTGTGCAATACCAGTTCGTAGACCTCTCAGCCATTGCCGACGAAAAAGACAGAACATTCGCATATCGCAGCCTCGCGGAGAAAGGCCTTCAGCCTACAACCTTAAGGGTGAATAAAAAAGGACAGTCGTCCCAACTGGTTATTTTCCCCGGCGGTATTGTAACTTACCGTGGCCATGAAACCCCGGTTCAGCTGCTGTCAGGTTCCAACCTGGGAGAAGATCCTAATAAAGTTCTCAACAATTCGATACAGGCGCTCGAATACAACCTTGCCAGCGCCATCCAGATCCTGACGAAGAGCACAAAACCGAGCATAGCAATTCTTGAAGGGCAGGGCGAGTTGTCGAAAATGGAAACCTTTGACCTCGAACAATCGCTCTCCCAGTTTTATAATGTTGAGAGGGTGACCATCAACCATAAAATCAATGCACTGACGATAAGGATTAAGATTGATTCATTGCACGAAAGGCTGGCCAATAAGTACAAGGCACTCATCATTGCGAAGCCTTCCAGACCTTTTGATGAAAAGGACAAATTCCTGATCGACCAGTTCATTATGCGCGGTGGGAAAACCCTCTGGCTTATTGATCCTGTTTACACTCCATGGGACAGTCTTGAGAAGTACAATTCCACGATGGGGGTTTCAAACGACATCAACCTCGAGGACATGCTTTATACCTATGGTGCACGGCTGAACACTAACCTGGTGATGGACCTGAATGCCCTGCCGATTCCTCTGAAAACCGGGCAGATAGGAAACCAGCCCCAGTTCACATTTTTCAGGTGGTTTTACTTTCCTTTACTTACCCCGACCATCAGTCATCCCATAGTTAACGGTCTTAACGCAATAAAGACCGAGTTTATCAGTACTATTGACACGGTGGAAGCGCGCGGAATAAAGAAGCAGGTTCTGCTTGCTTCCTCTCCTTATGCCTGCACGGTTAACGTGCCCGTACTGGTTGAGCTTGAAATGCTGAAGCAGCAGCCCGATGAGCGGCTATTTACGAGGGGGCCGTTCCCTGTGGCCATACTGCTTGAAGGTGAATTCATGTCGTCCTACCTTTTCAGGATACCCCCTGAACTCGCCGAAAACAAAGGACTTGAATTCAAAAAAAAGAGCAAGCCCACGAAAATGATCATCGTTGCCGACGGTGATATTGTGAAGAACCAGTTCAATTTAAAACAGGGTTACCCCTTACCGATGGGTTATGATCAATGGACCCAGGAAACCTTCGGGAACCGTGATTTTATCCTCAACGCAATGAATTTCCTTTGCGATGAATCAGGACTTATCACTGTGCGTTCCCGTGAGTTGAAAATGCGACTACTTGACATGAAGAAAGTTGAGAGTGATGGTCTGTTCTGGAAGCTTCTGAACCTATTGCTCCCGGTGCTTCTGATCCTTATTTACGCCCTGATCAGTTTTCGTATCCGCCGGATGAAGTTTGCACGTAAAACCAAGTAACGAAGATAGATTTCTTTGAAATGAAGAAGAATAAATACATCCTTTTATTTGTAATTCTGCTGGGGGTTGTCGCCCTGATACTGATTTTTAGTAATTCAACGACCACCTTCAGGCGTTCGATGAGCGATTTCGCCCTGACGGACACATCGACGGTTACAAAGATTTTCATGAGCGATAAGAACAATAACTCGGTGAAACTTTCAAGAAAAGAAACCGGCATATGGATGCTTGACGACAGCTATGTTGCACTTAAATTCAATGTCGATCTGATGCTGAAGACCATGTCGGATATCCAGGTGAAGGCACCGGTCGCATTAGCTGCACATAACACGATTGTAAAACACCTTGCCGTGAATGGTGTAAAAGTGGAAATTTATCAGATGGTTTACCGGGTAGATTTACTGGGGATCAGATTGTTCAGGCATGAGAAACTTACGAAGGTATATTATATCGGAGGAGCCACTCCCGACAACCAGGCCTGTTACGCCCTGATGGAAAATTCCGAAGAACCTTTCGTGATCTATCTTCCGGGTCTGAGAGGATTTGTAACTCCGCGTTTCAGCACTATTGAGCGCTACTGGAGGGACCTCACGGTATTTAAGACAAATATTGAAGAGATCAGGTCAGTTAAACTTGAAGTGCCCGGGAATCCTGAATATTCTTTTGAGGTGCAGCTCGACAAAGGAAGGTTAAAGAATTTTATCTCGCTTATTGATAACAAACCCCTGAAAGACCTGGATACCCTGAAAGTACTGAACTTCCTCTCTGGTTTCCGGAACGTTAATTTTGAGACTTTCCTGAATGACATGGACAAGCATACAAAGGATTCGGTTCTGAACACCAGCCCCTTCATCATCATTACTCTCACTGACACACTGAATAAAACGAAGGTTGTGAAGACATATCATAAAGGTAATCTGTTTGGCCAGAAAGATTTCCAGGGCCGTGTCCTGCCTTATGATCCTGATCGTCTTTATGCCCTTGTGAACGATGGCAAAGACTTCGTTTTAATCCAGTATTTTGCATTCAATAAGATCCTGAGGCCAAAACCCTATTTTGCAAAAGGTTTTAAAATGCCGCAGGAAAAGCCCGAGGGAGCATATTAGGGAATAGGATTTTATGCTCAGCCTGATACCACAACTGACCCTGAAATGCGAATCCTGATCCTCAGCCTGATACCACAACTGACCCTGAAATGCGAATCCTGATCCTCAGCCAGTACTTCGTTCCTGAAACCGGGGCCCCGCAGAACAGGCTCTTTCAATGGGCTAAACATTTTGATAAAAAAGGTGCGACAGTTGAAGTCCTCACTGCGATGCCCAATTATCCTGAAATGAAAATCCATCAGGGATACAGGGGTAAATTCTATATGCAGGAAGAAAACCAGGAGATAAAAATCCACAGGGCCTGGATCTATGCAGGTTCAAGCAAAGCTATACTGCCCAGGCTGATGAATTATTTCAGTTTTGTATTTACATCTTTCCTTGTTGGAATATTCAGGACAGGCAAGTTTGATTATGTACTTTGTGAGTCACCGCCTTTATTTCTGGGGATTACGGCATATTTGCTGACAGTCGCGAAGGGAGCCAGGCTTATCTTCAACGTTTCGGACCTCTGGCCCGAAAGCGCTGAGAAACTTCAACTGGTGACTAACCGGTTCCTGCTGAATACCGCGGCTTCACTGGAACGCTTCCTTTACCGTAAATCCTTTCTGATCACAGGGCAAACCAGAGGAATCGTTCATAATATTTCATCCCGGTTTCCTCAAAAAAACGTTTACTGGTTTAAAAACGGGGCCGATGTTAAGGAACTTGAAGCCATTGAAAATGATCCATACCTGAGAGAGAAGCTTGGGTTTACGCCTGATGACTTTCTCCTGTTATATGCCGGCATAATTGGTCATGCGCAGGGACTCGGTATTTTGTTACAGGCTGCAGCGAACCTCAGAAATTCACCCTCCGTTAAATTTCTCATCATGGGCAGCGGTCCTGAGAAAGAAAAATTATTGAAAATGAAAGAGGCTGAAGGGCTGGATACTGTTTTTTTCCTCGATAGCCGGCCGAGAAAGGAGGTCATCCCTTATATTTATGCTTCTGATGCAGCCGTGATCCCGCTCAGGCGACTTGATCTTTTCAAAGGAGCAATCCCGTCGAAGATATTCGAGAACCTGGCCCTGAAGAAGCCTATCCTTCTTGGAGTTGAAGGAGAAGCCAAAGAACTCCTCATTGATACGGGGAAGGCTGGGCTCGCCTTTATCCCCGAAGATCCTGCTGATCTTACAGCTAAGATCTTATATTTGTATTCCCATGAACAGGAAAAAAAGGAATATGGGATCAACGGGTACAACTACCTGCTTAAGGAGTTCAATCCCGGGATCATTGTAAATGAATTCTGGAACCTGATCAATGCGTAAAAGGATACATCAGCAGATTTTCTGGTATTGCTGTCTGGGCATTGCATTTATGTTGCCTGTATGGGGAAAACTCGTACCGACCATTATTGTGATACTCATTCTCAACTGGATTGTTTCGGGTGAATATATAAAGACCATCCCCACTCTGTTTAGCGATAAGAACCGCAGGACCACCTTACTGTTCGCCTGTTTATATGTTCTTTACCTCATCGGACTTATTTATACCAGTGATTTTGCCTATGCATGGTTTGACCTTGAGGTAAAACTGTCGCTGCTTGTTTTTCCTCTTGTTTTTTCGACTGCGGATGTCTCATTCCTGAATTCGAAGCATATCCGGCTGCTGATGAGGGTTTACATTGGCGGATGTGCAGTTGGTTCGCTATTGCTGCTGGGTCATGCATTCACTCTCTGGAGGGAAGGAGTTGACGGGGCTTTTTATTATATGAAGCTGAGCTGGTATTTCCATTCAGCCTACTTATCGATGTATCTGAATTTCGCGATGGGTTTTATTGCTATTGAATTATTAAGAAGATTCAGAGCATTATCGGTTTTCACCAGGACGATTTACTTTCTTCTTTTAGCCTGGTTTTTCGTTTTTATTTTTCTCCTGAGTTCGAAGATGGGCATGATCTGCATGGTTTTATTCGCTGCACTGAGCTCAGCCGAACTTGTATTCAGGCAAAAAAAAATATTCCTGGGTCTTGGCCTGATCATTGTTTTCCTGATGTTCATGCGTGCAGGGCTCCATGTCTTCTCCAGCGCCTCCGCCAGGGTGGTGCATAGCACGGAAAGCCTTACCGGAAGTGCAGCTCCGGAAACCTCTAAAAGCACAACCGACCGTATAGATATATGGAAAGCTTCGGTTGATATTATTAAATCCAATATCTTTCTTGGAGTTGGAACGGGTGATGTTAAAGATGAACTCATCAGGAGTTACAAAGAAAGAAACATCGAACATGCACTGGAGTTGAAACTTAATGCCCACAACCAGTACCTGCAGACTTTTATGACCCTGGGCATCCCCGGTATCGCAACACTTCTTCTGATGCTGCTCCTTCCTATGATTGCGGCATTCCGCAACAGGTATTTTCTCTATTTTGTTTTCCTGCTTCTGTTTTCACTGAATATCCTTGTTGAATCCATGTTTGAAATGCAGGGCGGGGTAGTATGGTATGCTTTTTTTAATATCATGCTTTTTTCAGTGAAACATGAACAGTGACCAGTAAACCAGGAACAGTGAACCGTCACCCGTCCCTAATCCCTAATCACCTTCACTATTCTTTGATAAACAAACAAAGGCGCCCGAAAGCGCCTTTATCTGAATCAAAATGAACGTCTGGTAGTTTAAACGAGTCCCTGTGCCAGCATGGCTTCAGCAACTTTTACAAAGCCACCGATATTGGCGCCTTTTACATAGTTGATGAATCCGTCGCTTTCGGTTCCATATTTTACACAATTCTTATGAATGTTGATCATGATGTTATGCAGCCTTTCGTCAACTTCTTCGCGAGTCCAGCTGAGGCGCATTGAGTTCTGTGACATTTCGAGTCCTGAAGTGGCAACACCACCTGCATTGGCAGCTTTGCCGGGTCCGTATAGGATCTTCTTGTCGATGTAAATCTCGATAGCTTCCGGTGTTGAAGGCATGTTAGCTCCTTCAGATACGCAATAACAACCGTTAGAGATAAGTGCCTTTGCGTCGTCACCGTTGATTTCGTTCTGGGTTGCGCTGGGCAGTGCGATGTCGCATTTTACTTCCCAGGGGCGTTTGCCGGCTACGAATTTTGCTTCGGGATATTTGTTGCAATATTCCTTGATACGTCCGCGTTTCACGTTCTTCAGATTCATTACGAAAGCAAGTTTCTCAGCATCTATGCCTTTGGGATCGTAGATGTAACCTTCGCTGTCGCTGAGGGTAACAACTTTACCGCCGAGCATGGTAGCTTTTTCAGTTGCATACTGTGCAACGTTTCCTGAACCGGATACGCAAACGATCTTGCCTTTGAAATCCAGGCCGCGGGTCTTCAGCATTTCTGCTGCAAAATATACCTGGCCGTAACCTGTAGCTTCAGGACGGATCAGTGAACCACCCCACTCGAGGCCTTTGCCTGTGAGAACGCCAACGAATTCATTGCGGAGACGTTTGTACTGTCCGAACATGAAACCGATTTCACGTCCGCCTACGCCAATGTCGCCTGCGGGAACGTCTGTATCAGCTCCGATATGGCGCTGCAGCTCGGTCATGAAGCTCTGGCAGAAGCGCATCACCTCATTGTCGCTCTTTCCTTTAGGATCGAAATCGCTGCCGCCTTTTCCACCGCCCATAGGAAGAGTGGTAAGTGAATTTTTCAAAACCTGTTCGAAAGCCAGGAATTTCAGGATGCCAAGGTTTACAGTCGGGTGGAAACGCAGACCGCCTTTGTAAGGGCCGATAGCGCTGTTCATCTCGATACGATATCCTTTGTTGATCTGGATTTCGCCTTTATCATCTGTCCAGGGAACGCGGAACAAAATCGTGCGTTCAGGTTCGCACATCCGTTCAAGGATCTTTGCTGCTTTGTATTTAGGATTTTCTTCGACGAACGGGATCAGCGATTCGACTACTTCCATTACTGCCTGATGGAATTCTTTTTCATTCGGATTCCTGGCGACCAATTTTGCCATGAATTCATCAACGAGTTTCTGATAAGCTTTTGACATAGGTTTCGATTTTTTAATTAATGTATGAATGTTAATAATTTCACAATAATTCACAAATGTAAGAGCCACTTCAACCCGAAATCAGCCGTCTTAAAAATATTATTGATAATTTTTACATAAAACAGCAGGTTTACTTAGTTGTGCTAAGTGAAACACGTACCGATACTAAGGATATTCCGTAATGTGCTAAAATTGCGGGTTTCAGTTAAGAAGTGAAGGAAGATTTCTCTAACTTTGAGCGGTAAAATAAGACAATTTATGGCTGCTTCCGGGGAAGAGAATAAAGACATCAGGGCAGAGAATATCGACCTTGACAGATTGGTTTACGACAACCGGGAACGGCTTAAGGAATTGGCTGCACTCAATGCCACCACAGCGATCCTGAAGAAAAACAAATCAATTCAGGATATTCTTTACGAGATCTGTACCATCCTGCCGAATGCCTGGCAGTATCCTGAAAATACAGTGGCCAGGATACGGTATGATGAAATGGACTTCACGACCCGGGAGTTTTCTGAAACCATCTGGTGCCAGAAACAGGACTTTGAAAGCATTGACGGGCTTACCGGCAGCATTGAAGTATTTTACACAAAAGAATTCCCCTCAATCGATGAAGGCCCGTTCCTGAAAGAAGAGAGGAACCTCATCATGAATATAGCAAGCCTCATCGAGGGCTTTCTTAACGGGATTAAAGGCCGCGAAGGACGGTATATTACAAGAGAAAGGCTGAAGGAGCTTTCGGCAATCAACCAGACCACGAATATTTTGAGGGCCGGCAAACCTGTTGAAGAAGCCCTTCATCAGATCTGCATGATATTACCTTCAGCCTGGCAATTTCCGGAGTTTACAGTATGCCGTATGAAGTATGGCAAAATGGAAATTAAAAGCCAGAATTTCAACGAAACAAAATGGTGCCAGAGACAGCTGTTTGAGACGATAGACAACCAGGTGGGTTCAATCGAAATCTATTACCTGAAGGCATTTCCCCTTGCTTTTGAAGGGCCTTTTCTCGAAGAGGAACGGTACCTGATCATAAACCTCGCGAACCTGATCACGGGTTACCTTAACAGTGTCAAGGGTAAAGCGATCCTTCGTAAAAGCGGATTTGACGATGCCCGGAGCATGAAACAGGAATCAGAACAGGAGACAAAAGCCAGCCGCAAGTTATTGCAGACCTTCCTCAACAGGATGAATTATAACCGAGACCTGTACCACGACCTTATGCCGTTCAAAGTGAGGGAAATACTGCTGGTTGCAAACCTCTATGATGCTTACAGCATTGAAAAAGAAGGGCGGTTCTCGGAACATGTGCTGGGTGAATTTTACCAGCTCAGCCTCTCGACCATGCCCAGGATCACCGGTGTTTCAAGCACTGAAGAAGTCATGGAACAACTGGGATCCAAACATTATGACCTTGTGATCATCATGATGGGAGTCGATAAGCAGTTCCCCCTTGAACTAAGTAAAAAGATCAAGGATCTCTACCAGTACATCCCGGTTTTTCTCCTTCTCAACAGCAATACCGACATTGCCCTTTTTGATAACCCCACCGAAAGGTTAACTTGGATTGACAGGGTATTTGTCTGGAACGGAGATTCGAAGATCTTTTTCGCGATGATCAATTACCTGGAAGATAAGGTGAACGTTGAAAATGATACAAGTATCGGTATGGTGAGGGTGATCCTCCTCGTCGAAGATTCTCCTACATACTATTCCCTTTACCTCCCGATGTTATATAATATTGTGCTGGAGCAAACGAAGATGATTATTGAAGATGTGACTACGGATGAACTTTACCGTATACTCCGGCTTAAGGCCAGGCCTAAGATACTGCTTGCTTCAACATACGAGGAAGCCATTTACATTTTTAATAAATACAAGGAATATATACTCTGCCTTATTTCTGATATCCGGTTCAAGAAAGACGGCAGGATGAATGAAAATGCAGGTTTCAGCCTCGTAAAGCAAACGAGGAAAGAGTTGAAGGAGCTTCCTATAATACTGCAGTCCTCTGATAATAACAACGCCCAGCAAGCCTACGAGCTGAAAACATCCTTCATCAATAAAAATTCAGAAACCCTTCTGACCGACTTCCGGAGTTTTATCACCCACTATCTCGGCTTCGGTAATTTTATATACCGCGACACAGGTGGCAGCCAGATCGCAGTCGCTAAGTCCCTGAAGGAGTTTGAAGACCTACTGAAGACCATCCCTGAGGATTCCCTGTTGTATCATGCCCGTAAAGATCATTTTTCGTTATGGCTGATGGCCAGGGGCGAGGTGCAGGCCGCGAAGATCCTCAACCCGGCGAAGGTTACCGACTTTAAAAAACCGGAGGACCTCAGGGAGCATCTTCTCACTGTTATACAGCATTTCCGCAATGAACAGAATGTCGGAAAAGTGATCCCTTTCGAGGAAGCCGCAATAACTGATGAACGCAATATTGTCGCTCTCACGGAAGGAGCGCTTGGAGGCAAAGGCCGCGGCCTTGCTTTCGTCAATACCCTGATCTACAATTACGATTTTTCTCAGATCATTCCGAATATAGTTATACGAACCCCAAAGACATCCATCATCGGAACCGAGGAATTTGAATATTTCCTCGACAGGAACAAACTCAGGGAGCAGGCCTTGCTTGAAAACGACTACGGCCTTCTGAAACACCGTTTTGTCTCGGGCAAGCTCACCGAAACCCTGATCAGGAAGCTTAAATCGGTTATTAAGCAGATCAAAAACCCGCTGGCCATACGTTCTTCGGGACTCTTCGAAGATTCGCTGAACCAACCCTTTGCCGGGATATTCGAAACCTACCTGATCCCGAATAACCATCCCGATCCTAATGTGAGGCTCGAACAGCTGATGGATGCCATCAAACTGGTTTATGCGTCGGTCTATTCCCCTGTTGCGAAGAGTTATATCGAAGCCGTGAATTACAGGATTGAATCTGAGAAGATGGCTGTCGTGGTCCAGGAAGTCGTTGGCCACAGGTACGGTGATGTGTTTTATCCTCATATCAGCGGGGTAGGACATTCATATAACTACTATCCTTTTGCCCATATGAAACCCGAAGAAGGTTTTGCCGTGATCGCCCTGGGATTGGGGCGTTATGTTGTGGAAGGGGAGAAGGCATTCCGCTTTTCACCCAAATATCCCACACTTGAGATCAATACGCCAAAGGACCAGTACAAAGGTTCACAGCTGCATTTTTATGCGGTGGACCTGAAAAAGGAAAATATGAACCTCCTCGAAGGCGAGGATGCAGGCCTTAGAATGATGGAGATCGATCAGGCTGAAGATCATGGGACACTGAAACATCTTGCGTCGGTTTATTCACTTGAGAACAACCGCATCACTCCCGGCCTGAACCAGCCCGGCCCCCGGGTCATTAATTTTGCCGACATCCTGAAATATAACTATGTTCCACTGGCGAAGACCGTGGAGGTCGTTATTGACGTCGTCAAGGAAGCCCTTGGAACCCCGGTGGAGATTGAATTTGCCGTTGACCTGAACAAGGACGAAGAAAACAGGGCTTCATTTTACCTGCTTCAGATCAAGCCCCTGATCGGGAACGTCACCGATTACCATGTGGATATGAATAAGATCAACCCGGCCGAGATCCTGCTTTTTGCTGAAAAGGAAATGGGCAACGGCATCATTGAGGATATTCATGACGTGGTGTTTGTTGATCCCGACACTTTCGATAAGTCAAAGACGGTAGAAATGGCCGAGGAGATAAACCATATCAACCATGAGTTCTTCAGGGAAGGAAAGAAATACGTACTAATAGGCCCGGGAAGATGGGGTACCCGTGACCGATGGATTGGCATACCCGTAGCCTGGCCTCAGATAAGCCAGGCCAAGGTCATCGTTGAGTCCAGCCTCGAAGGCTTCCCACTGGATGCTTCTTCAGGATCCCACTTCTTTCATAACGTCACTTCGATGAACGTAGGTTATTTCTGCATTCAGCCTGAAATGTCGGAAAGCTATATCCGCTACGAGGTACTGAAGCAGCAGAAAAACATCAGGAAAACGAACTTTTTCAACATTGTCCATTTCGAACAGCCACTTACGATAAAGATGGACGGGAAGCAGAGGATCTCGGTGATTACCTGGAAACGTGATAAATAATAAAACTTAAAGATACTCTTATGCGAATCACACGATTCAATTCAACGACAACAGAGAATGCCGGTGAAGCTGTCGATCTCAGGCTGATCGATCCGCTGATCGGGAAAAACAAAGCGAAAAAAGGAAATCTCATTCCCCTTTTGCAGGGCGCCCAGGATATATACGGGTATATTCCGAGGGAGGTTTTTGAGAAGATCAGTGCCGAATGCGGCATACCCCTCAGCGATATGTTCGGTGTTGCAACCTTTTATTCACAGTTCCGGCTGAAGCCGGTGGGTAAGCATATTATCAAGGTTTGCCACGGAACAGCCTGCCATGTGCAGAATGCGAAGGAGATATCGGAATCGCTCGAAGAATCTCTTAAGATCAAAGACGGAGAGACCACCGATGACCGTTTTTACACCCTGGAATCTGTGGCCTGCCTGGGCTGCTGTTCCCTTGCCCCGGTGATGATGATAGGCGATCAGGCTTATGGGAAGCTCACGGGAAATGTAGCAGTAAAGATCATTAAGAATATTAAGTTAGCTGAAAACAACTAAGCCATGAGGCATAAGCCATGAGCCATAAGTAGTGACTGATTAATTTTTCACTCATGGCTCATGGCTGGTGGCTTTTGGCTTGTTTTAACAAACAAACTGGAATATGATGACTACAGTCACAGTCGGTCTCGGCAGTTGCGGCATCGCAGCGGGAGCACACAAGACCTTTGAAAAGATAAAAGCGCTGAAAGAACAGGAAAACCTGCCCTTTGAGCTTCAGAAAACCTCCTGTATCGGGATGTGTTATCGTGAACCTCTGGTTGAGATCACCGACGACACCGGCACTTATATTTACGGTGATGTGAACGAGGACCGCGCCGTTGAAGTAATTGAAAAGCACATCAACCAGCATGATCCCATCAGGGATTACATCGTGTATACCGATCTTTTTGAGGCCTCAGAGAATGACTTCATCAGGTCACAGGTTAAGATAGTCCTGCGCAACTGCGGGTATATAGACCCGGAATCCATCACTGAATATGAGCAGAGGAATGGCTACACAGCCATGAAAAAGATCGTTATCAGGAAGGTAAGCCGCGAGGAAGTCATAAAGACCATTCTCGATTCCGGCCTGCGCGGCCGTGGTGGTGGTGGCTTCCCTACCGGGATGAAGTGGAAGTTCGCCAATGCAAATAAGTCGGAACAGAAATATGTAATTTGTAATGCGGATGAGGGAGACCCGGGAGCTTTTATGGACCGGTCTGTCCTGGAGGGCGACCCACACTCCATCCTCGAAGGGATGATCATTGCTGCTTATGCAATAGAAGCTACTGCTGGTGTCATATACTGCAGGGCTGAATATCCTCTCGCCATCAAGAGGCTCAATATCGCCATCGGTCAGGCACATGAAAAAGGATATCTCGGAAAAGACATCTTCGGGATCAGGGGATGGGATTTCGATATTTATATCAAGGAAGGCGCCGGCGCTTTTGTCTGCGGTGAAGAAACGGCTCTTATTGCATCCATTGAGGGCGAACGTGGCATGCCCCGGAAACGCCCTCCGTTCCCTGCTGCTTCCGGGCTTTGGAAAAAACCGACAAACATCAATAATGTCGAAACATTTGCCAATGTGCCATGGATCATCCTGAACGGGGCCGCTGCCTATGCAAAGTACGGCACCGAAAAAAGCAAGGGCACGAAAGTGTTTGCTCTTGCCGGCAAGATCAGGCGTTCGGGACTCGTCGAAGTTCCGATGGGAATGACGATAAAAGACGTGATTTTCAAGCTTGGAGGAGGAATCAAGAACAACAAGCGGTTCAAAGCAGTCCAGCTTGGAGGTCCTTCAGGTGGCTGTATTCCCGATTACTTATCCGACACTATCGTGGATTATGATTCGGTAAATGCCACAGGAGCCATCATGGGATCAGGCGGCATGGTAGTTATGGATGAGACCACCTGTATGGTCGACGTGGCCAAGTTCTTCCTCGATTTCACCCGGAAGGAAAGCTGTGGCAAATGCACCTTCTGCCGCATGGGAACGATGCGCATGCTGGAGATTCTTGAACGGATTACGAACGGGCAGGGAAGGGAAGACGACATTCAAAAGCTTGAAGAGCTGGCGTACCAGATCAAGGATAATTCGCTTTGCGGTCTCGGGCAGACTGCGCCGAATCCGGTTCTTACAACCATCAGGTATTTCAGGGACGAGTATGAAGCGCATATCAGCCATAAGAAATGCCCTGCCAGGGTTTGCAGGCCTTTACTGACTTATACCGTGGATCAGGAGAAGTGCACCGGATGCCTTGTCTGTCTGAAGAACTGCCCGGCTAAAGCGATCACCGGGGAGCGTAAGAAGCCCCATTTCATAAACCAGGATCTTTGCACCAAATGCGGGGTCTGCTTCTCGAAGTGCAAGTTTGACAGCATCATTTTATCATGATAAAAAGCGAGAAGCGAAAAGCGAAATAGCGAAAAATTTTCGCCTTTCGCCTTTCGCATTTTGTATCTAATTTTAAAATTAAACTGAAAGCGCCCAATTATGTCCGACAATTCATTAAACATTATTTTAAACGGAACTATCGTAAAAGGCTATACCGGCGAGACCATTCTTGACCTGGCCCGGCGGAACGGAATAGAAATACCCACTCTTTGCCATGATGACAGGCTTGAGCCGTTTACTTCATGTTACCTCTGCGTCGTGGAGGTTGAAGGTATGCGTGGCCACCAGCCCTCCTGCTCCACGAAGCTTGCCGAGGGGATGAAGATCGTCACCGACAATGAAGGCATCCGTAAATCGAGGAAAATGGCCCTGGATCTGATGCTCAGCAATCATTATGCGGATTGTCTTGGTCCCTGCAAGCAGACCTGTCCGGCCGGCGTGGATGTGCAGGGATATATCTCACTCATCGACAAAGGCATGTACAGCGAGGCAGTGGCGCTGATCAAAGAGACGAACCCTTTGCCTGCGATCTGTGGCCGTGTATGTGTAAGGCCATGCGAGAATGAATGCCGCAGGAACCTGCTGGAGGAAGGTGCAGCCGTTGGAATTGATTACCTGAAGCGCTATGCCTCGGACCGCGACCTTGAATCACCCGATCAATATAAACCCGCAGTAAAGCCATCCACCGAAAAAAAAATAGCTGTAATAGGCGCCGGGCCGGGAGGCCTCTCGGCAGGCCACTTCATGCAGATCGAAGGCCACCAGGTCGATATTTATGAAGCTGCTCCCAAATCAGGAGGCTGGCTCAGGTACGGGATTCCCGAATACCGGCTTCCGAACGACATCCTTGACAGGGAAGTGAAAAATATAACCGACCTCGGGGTCAACATTTTTTACAATAAAAAATTTGGCGATAACCTCAGCTATAAGGAGATCAGGGAAAAGTATGATGCTCTTGTGCTAACGATAGGTTCCCAAAAGGGAACCGGGGTTGGCTGCGAGGGGGACGATGCAGGAAATGTTTACTCAGGCATTGACTTCCTGAAGAACATGGAAGTGACGGGCCAGAGATATAATTTCAAGGGCAAAACGATAGCTGTCGTGGGTGGCGGAAACACGGCTATGGACTGTTGCCGTACATCAAAGCGCTGCAATGCCGATAAGGTTTACGTGATTTACCGCCGCACCGAGAAAGAAATGCCGGCGAATCCTATCGAGATCCATGAATCGAAGCTTGAAGGGGTGGAATATATGTTCCTGACCCTGCCGAAGAAGATCAATAAAAACACAAATGGGGAAGTCGAATCCATTACCTGTATAAAGATGGAATTGGGTGAGCCTGATGCTTCAGGCCGCCGCAGGCCGGTACCGCTGGAAGGTTCCGATTTCGACCTGAAAGTCGATTACGTGCTTGCTGCCATCGGCCAGAAGACCGATGTGAACTTCATCAGCGACATTAATACTTATGCCCATAGCGGTGAGCTTAAGGTCAACAAATGGGGTGACCTTGATGCCGATAAGAATACCCTGCAAACAGGTATTCCTTCGGTTTTTGCAGCGGGCGACGGAGTAACCGGCCCGGCCACCATAATAGAAGCCATTGCCCAGGCCCGTATTGCTTCGACAAGCGTGCACCAGTATCTCATGGGCCTGCCTGTTATACCTGTTAATAAAGCTTTCACCAGCAAACGTGACAACTTCAGGAAGCAGGTTGCTACGGATTATCTGAATAAGTATGAAAAGCAGCTCCGTGAGGAGATGCCTACCCTGCCTGAAAACGAACGCATGAATTTCAGCGAAGTCGAACTTGGTTATACAGATGCCGCTGTGGCCCGCCATGAGGCCCAGCGATGCCTGGAGTGCGGATGCACTGCCTTCTTCAACTGTGATCTGCAGAAATATTCATCAGAGTACAATGCCCGGCAACAGACCTATGAAGGTGAATTCAAAGAATACACAATTGATTTCAGGCATCCCTACATAGAGATTGACAACAACAAATGTATACTTTGTGCACGCTGTGTCAGGATCTGCAGGGAAGTCGTGGGAGCCAATGCCCTTGGCCTTATTAACCGTGGTTTCCTTACCTGCGTTGCTCCGTCGATGGGCGATGCTTTGCAGGATACACTATGCGAATCCTGCGGAATGTGTATCTCGACCTGTCCCACGGGCGCCATCACTGAAAATGTGGCCTTCAAACCCGGGCCTGTGAAAACGAAAGCGGTGGAAAGCATTTGCTCCTATTGTTCCGTGGGCTGTGCCATCAACCTGCAAACCTTAAAAGGATTTACCTTCGGCGTGAGCGGAAGGAAAGGCCTGGTAAATACCGACGGGAACATCTGTCGTTATGCAAAATTCGGGTATGATTTCATGAACGAGGCTTCACGTATTACGAAACCTATGTTAAAGGTAAACGGGAAATTCGAGGAGATAAGTTTTGACAAGGCTTTTAGCCTGATCAGGGAAAAGGTCTCCGGAGTAAACCCTGATGAAAATGCATTCTTCGGCGGCGCCAGGCTTACCAATGAGGAAATGTACCTGGTACATAAACTGGCGCGGCTGGCTGTGAAAACCAATAATGTAGGCAGTTTCCATTACCTCGGCAGAGGTGAGAGTTACAGACAGAACTGCGAGTTCAATGTTCCTTTTGGCGAAATCAAAGATGCAAGCCTGATTTGTTTCATTGGAACCGAGATCAACAAGGACCATGCGGTTGCAGGATTTATGGCCCAGAATGCTCATCATCTGAAGAAGATCCCCCAATTGCTTGTGACAGTGAAAGAGCATAACAGCCTTTCGCCTAAGGTAAACCAGGAACTGAAAATAAAGTCCTACTATTTTTTCGTAAAGGCTGTGAACCATTATATCCTTACGAAAGGACTCGAAAATGCACTCTTTCTCCGCGACAGGGTGGAAGGCTTTGAAGAGTATAAGAAGCAGCTGCTTGCACTTAGTTTCAATGAGCTTTTAAATGCAGCGGGTATCAAAGCCGAAGAGCTGGGCGCATTTGCTGAACTTTATAACAGGGAGATGAATGCCGTGATCCTTTTTTCAGAAAAAGAGATTTCCGGCGCCGTTTCAAAAGAGCTGTTCAACCTGGCTATGATCACAGGAAAGCTGGGGAAAACTGCCAGCGGACTTATTTCTTTAAGGGAAAAGAACAATTCACAAGGCCTGTTCGACATGGGTTTGAGCCCGCATTTCGGGATCGGCGGACAAGCCCTTGACGATGCAGAATATTCTGCCCGCTTACAAGACAAATGGAAGACTTCTGTGATTGTTCCGGCCGATTTGAAATGCCTGCATCAAAAACTTCAGGACGGTAAAGTGAAGAACCTCTTTATTTTTGGTGAAGATCCCGTTGGTTGCGCCATTGAAAAGAGTCATGTAAATCCCGTTATCAGCTCCCCTGAATTCCTGGTGGTACAGGATTATTTTATGACAGAAACAGCAGCGGAAGCCAGCCTTATACTTCCGGCATCCATGCCTGCCGAATCTGGTGGATCATTTACCAATTCGCAAAAAGTAATCCAGCAGTTCCAGGCCGGGATGAAACCCAAAGTGGAATTTACCAACACTCAGCAGCTGGCGCATATAATTTCTTCTTTCGGACATAAAGTGAACAGCAATCCGCCAGATATATTTATGGAAGTTATCACCCTTTTCCCGGAAAAGAAACAAGAAAAAAAGCTTGCGCTCTGCTTCACCGGGACTGACAATCATCAGCGGAAGTATAATTATGGCTGTGATGCAGTCACGAAAAAGTTTGAGGAGGAATTTGAAAATAAAATAAAAGCGAAAAGCGAAAAGTGAAAAGCGAAATTTCGCCTTTCGCTTCTCGCCTTTCACTACTTTTTAAAACAACATTTCAGAACAAAGAACCAACATTATGAAAGAATTCAACAACATAAACGAGATCCTCGATTTCGCCATTGGCGAAGAACAGTCAGCCGTGGATTTTTACCTTCTGCTGGCGGCACAATCGAAAAGCTCTGAAACCAGGAAGATATTCCATGAGTTTGCTGCAGAAGAAATGAGCCATAAGGCCAAGCTTACGAAAATCAGGGAAAACGGGACTCTCCGCCTCAGTGATGAGAAGGTGAGAGATCTGAAGATCAGCGAATACCTTGTCGATGTAAAACCATCAGCCGACATGGATTATCAGGATGCGCTTAATCTGGCGATGAAGAAGGAAAAAGCAGCATTCCGGATGTACACTGCACTGGCCACTCAGGCTGAAGATCCGGCTGTAAAAGCCCTGCTGCAGTCACTCGCACTGGAAGAATCGAGGCATAAGCTCAGATTCGAAATTGAATATGATGATGTCGTATTCAAAGAAAACTGATTTTATTATCTTCGTATAAATTTCCTCTGAACTCATGCCGGTAAAGCAAAACGCTTTAAACCCGAAGAAGTATTACTTCATCGACACTTCATTCAACATGATGATGAAGCGGAGGATTTATCAAATCCTGCTGATCTCAAGTACGTATGACTCATTCATGCTGGAAGAGGACGGGAGGATTGATGAAACTATTTTCATGGAGTATGTCTCGCTCAACCTGAGATATCCTCCCCAATTCATTAAAGTCACTTCAGAAAAGGAAGCCTTTGAGGTCCTTGAAGATAAAAGTATCGAGCTGGTGATTTCAATGCTCAATATTGAGCAGACCGATACTTTTGATCTGGCCTTGCAGATCAAAAGCAGGTACCCGAAAATCCCCATCGTGGTTTTAACACCTTTTTCGAGGGAGGTGAACCTGAAACTGACAGAGAAGCACCTGAGTGCTATAGATTACGTATTCTCATGGCTGGGCAATGCCGATATCCTCCTCGCCATCATCAAGCTGATAGAAGACAAGATGAACATGCCCCAGGATGTGAAGCAGGGGGTTCAGGCGATACTGCTTGTTGAGGATTCAATACGGTTTTATTCGAGCTATCTCCCGAATATGTACAAGATCATGCTCAAGCAGTCAAAGACCTTCATGACCGAAGGGCTGAATGAGCATAATAAAATGCTGCGGATGAGGGGGCGGACAAAGATCCTGCTGGCTACAACATTCGAGGAGGCGGTCAACCTCTGGGAGAAATACAAGAACAACCTTCTCGGGATTATCACTGATATCAGTTTTCCCCGGCAGGGAGAGACCGATAAGCAGGCAGGGATCAGGTTTGTTGAAAAAGTGAAGGCCGAAGACGAGTTCATGCCTATCCTTCTTCAGTCAACAGACGTGGAATATGAGTCATTGGCTGAACAACTGAACGTCGGATTCCTTAATAAAAATTCAAAGACCCTGGCCCTTGAACTGAGGAATTATATCAACGAACATTTTTCATTTGGAGATTTTATTTTCATCGATCCCAGGTCGGGTCGCGAGATTACAAGGGTCGTCGACCTGAAAGACATGCAGGATAAAATTTTCGAAATCCCCGACGATTCCCTGAAATATCATATGCAGAGAAACCATTTCTCAAAATGGCTCAATGCACGGGCCTTGTTTCCAATCGCTGAAATGTTCCGGGAAGTATCGTTTTCCGAGTTTGCCGACATGGACGAGGCCAAACGTTACATTTTCGACGGGATCACGGCATTCAGGATCAATAAGGCAAAAGGGGTTATCGCTGATTTCGACAGGGAACGTTATGATGAATATCTGCAGTTTGCAAGGATTGGGGAGGGTTCGATCGGCGGGAAAGCCAGGGGGCTTGCTTTTCTCGATTCCCTTATCAAACGTAACAGGCTTTCATACAAATATCCGGATGTGGTTATCTCGATACCGAGGACCGTTGTGATCGGGACTGATATTTTCGATGAGTTCATGGAGGAGAATAACCTGCATGAGATTGCCTTGAGTGACCGCGCAGATTCTGAGATTCTTGCCCGCTTTATCAAGGCCCGCCTGCCTTACCGTATTCATGAAGACCTGTATGCTTTTGTGTCGTGTATCAATACACCGATTGCGATCCGTTCTTCAAGCTTGCTTGAAGACTCCCATTACCAGCCCTTTGCGGGGATCTATTCCACCTATATGATCCCCAACATTAAATCGAATGAAAGGCTGATGATCGAGACACTGACGGAGGCCATTAAAATGGTTTATGCCTCGGTGTATTTCAGGGACAGCAAGTCATACATGACCGCGACCCTGAATATGATCGATGAGGAAAAAATGGGAGTCGTACTGCAGGAAGTCATAGGAAACCAGTATAACGAACGCTTTTATCCTGCTATATCAGGGGTTGCCCGATCGATAAATTTTTATCCGATAGCCCCGGAGAAACCAGAAGACGGGATTGCGAACATCGCATTCGGCCTGGGAAAATACATTGTCGATGGTGGGAACGGACTTAGGTTTTCACCGAGGTATCCGAAGAAAATATTACAACTTTCAACGCCTGAACTGGCACTGAGCGAGACCCAGAAATTCTTTTTCGCCCTGGACCTCAATCCCGGTAGTTTCTCACCCAATACCGACGACACCATTAACCTTCTGAAGCTTAAAATAAAAGATGCCGAAAACGACCCTGCACTCAAGCTGGTTGCCTCAACATACGACTATGACAGCCACCAGCTGAAGGAAGGCATGATGCATAACGGCAAGCGACTGATTACTTTTTCACGCCAGCTGGCTCATGATACCTTTCCCCTTGCCGAAATATTGCAGGAGGTACTTGAAATAGGGCAAAGGGAGATGAACAAGCCGGTAGAGATCGAATTTGCGGTAAACCTGGATGCCCCGGCCAACGACCCGAAAGTGTTCAGCCTGTTACAGATCAGGCCTATTGCAGGAAGGGATGAGACTATTCATATTGATGAGGAAAAAGTCACACACGACAACACCCTGCTGATTTCCAATACTGCTCTCGGAAATGGAATCATAAAGGATATTCATGACTTCGTTTATGTAAAACCTTCCGCCTGGGATGCTTCCAAGTCCCAGGAAATAGCACTCAGGCTTGAAAAACGTAACGACTGGTTCCAGGCTGAAAAGAAATACTTTGTGTTGGTTGGCCCCGGCCGCTGGGGTTCCAGTGATCCCTGGCTTGGTATCCCGGTACGCTGGCCACAGATATCCAATTCCAGGATCATTGTTGAATCGGGCCTGGATAAGTACCGCATCGATCCCAGCCAGGGAACCCATTTTTTTCAGAACCTCACTTCCTTCCGGGTGGGCTACTTCACTATCAATCCATACATCAACGAGGGCTGGTACAATCTCGACTTCCTCAACAGCCAGCCAGCGCTCTTCGAAGACGAATACATCCGTCACATCCGCTTTGATAAACCCATCCGAATTGAGATTGACGGGAAGAGAAATTATGGGGTGGTATTTAAGCCGGAATGATTAAGCAGTTCTACTTTTTCTTGCCCTGGTTGGCGACTTCTTCCATCAGCTTTTTAATGACTTCCGGATCGCCGAGGAAGTAATCTTTTTCCAGGTTCATGTTATCGTCGAATTCGAACACATAAGGTATACCTGTAGGCAGATTAAGCCCGATGATATCCTCATCGGAGATATTCTTAAGGTATTTCACGATCCCGCGAAGGCTGTTGCCGTGAGCCGCCACCAAAACTTCCTTGTGAACTATAAGATTAGGCTCCATTTCATCTTTCCAGTAGGGGACTATTCTCTCAACAGTATTTTTGAGCGCTTCAGTGGCCGGAATGTCTTTTGGATCGAGGTCACGGTAACGGGGATCATGTTTCGGATGGCGGGGGTCGTCTTCGGGCAGGGGAGGAGGAGGCACATCGTAACTTCTTCTCCACATCAGCACCTGCTGGTCTCCGTATTTTTCGACCATCTCGGCTTTGTTAAGCCCCTGCAGGATGCCGTAATGCTTTTCGTTAAGCCTCCAGGTCTTGTAAACCGGGATCCATAACAAATCCATCTGTTCCTGGATCAGCCAGAGGGTGCGCAGGGCACGGGTAAGATAAGAGGTATAAGCGATCTTGAAATTGAACCCTTCTTTCTTCAGAGTTTGCCCGGCTTCGGTCGCTTCCCTGATACCGCGTTCTGACAGGTCTACATCGGTCCATCCGGTAAAACGGTTTTCCTTGTTCCAAATGCTTTCGCCGTGACGGATTAATACGAGTTTGTTCATCGTGGGTTTAGATTGGTTTACACTGCAAAAGTATAAAATAATCCGCATTTTTGATACCTTTGAGCCATTGAAGATTCTCATTATGCAACAATACAAGCGACTTAACAACATCCTTGGCTGGATGGTTTTCGTAATTGCCTCCGCCGTGTACATCCTTACTTCAGAGCCAACTATGAGCTATTGGGATTGCGGTGAATACATATCGACAAGCTATAAGCTCGAGGTGGGCCATGCTCCCGGCGCTCCTCTTTTCCAGATGATAGGCAGGTTCTTTTCCCTGTTTGCTTTAGGTGATGTCAGCAAGGTCGCAAGGATGGTCAACACAATGAGCGCCTTATCGAGCGGATTGACGATCCTTTTCCTTTTCTGGAGTATCACGATGCTTGCAAAGAAGATCCTGCTGCGTAATGAAGAAATGAACAAAGCTAAAATGCACCTGATTTTTGCTGCCGGATTAATTGGTTCCCTGGCTTATACATTCACCGATTCATTCTGGTTTTCGGCTGTGGAAGGCGAGGTCTATGCCATGTCGTCGTTCTTTACTGCCATAGTATTCTGGGCTATGCTGAAATGGGAGGAGCATGCCGGCGAAACCCACAATTACCGCTGGCTTATCCTGATAGCCTACCTGGTAGGCCTGTCAATAGGCGTTCACTTGCTGAACCTGCTCACGATCCCGGCGATGACCATGATATGGTACTTTAAAAAATACAAGGAACCAAACTGGAAAGGAACTTTGCTTGCCCTTGGGGTTTCAATACTCATCCTTGGAATTGTAATGTCGGTGATCATACCCGGGGTTCTCAAACTTGCCGCATGGTTTGAATTCGTTTCTGTAAACACAATCAGGCTGCCGTTCAACATCGGCACCATTATTTTCTTTGTAGTTCTGATCACCGCTATTGTCGTCGGCCTGCGTTATACTTCCGGAAAAATGAAACCGGCATTAAATGCCGTTCTGCTGGCATTTTCTTTTATACTGATAGGCTATTCGTCATTTTTTATGCTCGTTATCCGCAGTAATGCCGATACTCCGATTGATGAGAACAACCCAGAGAATGCGATGTACCTGCTTGCTTACCTTAACCGGGAGCAATATGGCGACTGGCCAATCCTGAGTGGTCCGTATTATAATGCGCCGGTGACCGGCCATGCCAACGGAAACCCGGTTTATACGAAGAATAAGAAAACCGGCCGTTACGAGATCTCTGATAAAAAAGAAAAGGTTGAACCTGTGTATGACCCTGGTTTTACCACCATTTTCCCAAGGATGTGGTCAAACCGGGAAGCCCGGCATGCAAAAGAATACATCAAATGGGGCAATGTACAGGGAGTCCCAGTACAGGTGCAGGTTGGAGATCGTACTGAAACCCTCATGAAACCTAAATTCAGCGATAATCTTGCCTTCATGTGGAACTACCAGTTCATTCATATGTACGTTCGCTATTTTATGTGGAATTTCGCCGGGAAGCAGAACGACATCCAGGGAATGGGCAGCAAAATAGAAGGGAACTGGAAAAGCGGCATTACATTCATCGACCGCTGGAGGCTGGGCAACCAGGATATCCCTGAAAGTCGTAAAAACAAAGCCGATAACAGTTTTTATTTCCTTCCGCTGTTGTTCGGGCTTCTGGGCATGTATTTTACGTTAAAAAAAGATTACAAGGCGTTCATCATTGTCGGGTTGCTCTTCCTGATGACCGGAATTGCCATACTGGTTTATCTCAACCAGTATTCACCCCAGCCCAGGGAAAGGGATTATGCCTATGCAGGATCATTCTATGCCTTCGCAATATGGATAGGTTTTGGCGTAGTTTTTCTGGCAGAGATGCTGGGCAAATGGATGAAAGCCAACATGGCCCTGATCCTTTCGTTTGTTTTGGGCCTGATCACGGTAGGGGTGATGGCTCAGCAGGGATGGGACGATCATGACCGTTCGGGCCGTTTTACCGCGCTCGCAATGGCTGAGGATTACCTGAACTCCTGCGCTCCGAATGCAATCCTTTTCACCAATGGCGACAATGATACTTTCCCTGTATGGTATGCCCAGGAAGTTGAGGGCATACGGACCGATGTCAGGGTTGTCAACCTGAGCCTGCTGAATATGGACTGGTATATCGATCAGATGAAGCGTAAGGCTTACGATTCCGACCCGGTACCTTTTTCGATGGCATGGGCGCAATACCACCAGGGGAACCATGATGTAACATACTTGCTTGAAGACCCATCGTTTAAAGATCAGTATATTGACATCCGCCAGTTAATACAGATCATTAATACGGATGAAAGCCGTCTTAAAATGAGCCCTGACGGTGGTCCGGGGAACATTGATTTTTTTCCTTCACGGAAATTCACTCTTCCTTCCGATTCGGCTGAGCTGCTCAGAAGCGGGGCTGTCCCTGCAAAGTATGCGGGCAGGATAGAAAACCTGAAATGGGAGATCAGGCGGGAAGGAATTGAAAAGGCCAGCCTGATGATACTCGACCTGCTCGCAACGAATAACTGGAAACGCCCGGTTTACTTTGTAGCTACCACGGGACAGGAAACCTATATCGGCCTGGAAAAATACCTGCACCAGGAAGGACTGGCCTTTCGCCTCTTACCGGTGAGGGCCATAAAGGCAGATCAGGAAACGGGTGATGTGAATACCCCCGTGATGTACGATAACCTCATGAATAAGTTCAGGTTCGGGGGGATGAACAATCCCAAAGTTTATCTCGATGAAAATAATATGCGCATGGTCATGAATATCCGGTCTGTTTTTGCCCGGCTTGCAGCAGCCCTCATTTCTGAAAACAAAAAAGATTCTGCACGCAAAGTGATCGAACGTTGTCTTTCTGAAATACCTGATAACACAGTCCCCTACGATTACTTCACGGTTTCTTTCGCTGACGGGTTTTACAAGCTGGGCGAAGTTCAGAAGGCCAACCAGATCGCGGAAAAACTGATCAACTCTTCCAGCTTGAAACTGGCCTATTATTTCTCATTTCCCGACAAGGATTTGAGAGAGATGGAAGTCCCTATGCAGGAAGCCTTGTTCACTCTTCAGAAAATCGGAGTCTGCACGAAAGGTGCAAACCAGGAAAACCTTGCCAAACTGGCCGATCAGAACCTCACGAAATACTATGACCTGTACGTTACTAAAGTCTACAGGCCCGAATAGATTATGTACGCCGTAAGACCACCCTGGTTCTACAGGGCGCTAAGCCCTAAATACCTTCTCTGCCGTGTGCCCGGGCTGGAAAAGAAAGCCTTTCTCACATTCGACGACGGGCCTGTGCCCGAAGCCACCCCTGAGGTGCTGGAATTACTGAAAAAACACAATGTCAAAGCCACATTCTTTTGTGTAGGCGATAATGTACGAAAGCATAAGGATATTTTTAATCGGATTACTGCGGATGGGCATGCCGTCGGGAACCATTCATTCAACCACCTTAGTGGATGGAAAACGTCGCCTGGAAGCTATTATAACAATGTAATGAAATGCCGGGATTTTTTCGACAGCAAGCTGTTCAGACCACCCCATGGCAGATTCACACCCGGGGAATACTTCATTCTCAAAAATGATTTCCGCTTCATACTCTGGACGGTCCTCACAATGGATTACCACCATGCCGTAAGCCCTGAACAATGCCTGCGTAACGCGACGGATAATCTCGAACCCGGCGCTATTATCGTCTTCCATGACTCCATAAAGGCTAGGGAGAAAATGCTGTTTGCGCTGCCGAGGTTCATTGAGCATGCCCTTAGCAAGGGGTATAGGTTTGAGGGGATCAGTGAAAAGTAAAAAGCGAAAGGCGAAAAGCGAAAAGCGAAACATAAACTAAACATTGGGTATTAGTGGTAGGAAAAGTGGAAGAATTTTTCTTTTTCGCTTTTCGCTTTTTCACCTACATCCCCCCCTGGTCCGCAAAACTGTAATAGTTGTCCTCACCCACTATGATATGGTCCAGCACATCGATATCAAGAAGTAAGCCTGCATCCCTGATCTTACGGGTAAGCTTTTTATCAGCCTCACTGGGCTCGAGGTTCCCCGAGGGATGGTTGTGCCCAATAATGATTGAAGAAGCGTGAAACTCCAGAACGATGTTGAATATCTTCTTCGGATCGACCACAGTGCCCGAGATGCCTCCTTCGCTGATCTGGATCTTTCGCAAAAGTTTGTTGCCCCGGTTCAGCAACAGCATCCAGAACTGTTCGTAAAGGTGGTCTCCCATCAGGCTGCTGAAGATCTCATATGCCTGCCTGCTTTGGGTGATCTTGTCGAGGCTCACGGCCCCGGCTTCGTTCCTGCGTCGCCCCAGTTCGAGCGCAGCCATAATGGTCAGGGCTTTCGCCTTGCCTATACCTTTCTCTTTCAGCAGGTCACTCAGGCACATCTTTGATAATTCGATGAGATTATTCCCGGCTTTCTGCAGGATGTTCTTCGAAAGATCAACGGCCGATCCATGCCTTGTACCTGTGCTGATTAGAATAGCCAGCAGTTCAGTATCGCTCAGTGCATGCCGCCCTTTCATTTCAAGTTTTTCCCTTGGCCTGTCGTCTTCGGCCCATTTGCTGATAGGGATGTGGTTTACATAATTATCCATATTGACTTTACCCTTAATCCGTCAATCAGCCGGAAGTGATATCTTTAGATCAATAATCTTTATGTTTGCAGACGAAATCCAGGTGTAATGAAGTTTGATTTCATATATCTTGACCGTGTCGATTCCACCAATGCATATGCCCAGCGACTGTTAAAGGAATCGCTTGCCGGGGAAGGTACAATAATCCGGGCCGGGGAAGGAACCGTAGTCCGGGCAGCTGATCAGGCTTCAGGCAGGGGACAGGGGGAAAATAGCTGGCATTCACAAGCCGGGATGAACCTGACCTTCAGCCTTATCCTTGAGCCATTGTTTATCCCGCCCGAAAAACTGTTCAGCCTGAATAAAGCGGTTGCCCTTGCAGTATTGAATACCGTCAGGAATGCCTTGCCCGGCGACCTGCCGGCTTCGATCAAATGGCCTAATGACATTTATGCCGCTGACCATAAAATCGCAGGGATTTTAATAGAACACACTTTGATCGGTTCATCCGTAAAAAATTCCATAATTGGTATCGGCATCAATATTAACCAGCTGGAATTTCCGGCCAGCCTTCCCAACCCGGTATCACTGAAGCAACTTACGGGAAATGATTATGACATCAGGGAAATGCTTGACAAGGTTTGCAGGAACCTCGAAAACGAATATTCCCGGCTTAGGAACCATGAATTCCAGTCAATCGATGCTGATTATAATTCAAAGCTTTACGGCAGCGGGCGTGACCTTGAATTCACTACAGGCGGATCCTCATTTACCGGCCGCATCCAGGGGGTTGATGATATTGGAAGGTTATGTGTTCTGACTGCGGATGGAGGTTTGAAAATGTTCAATCATGGTGAAATATGGATAAATGAAAAGTTGCTTAAAAAATCACTTTAAGGCTGACATCAGCAAAACTCAATCCACTTCCACACAGGCCTGATCAAATAACCCGCAGGTCCTCTTTTCTAATCAGAACAGCATTGTTTGATACAAATGGACAAACTTGTTTGTTAGCATCAAACAAGTTCGTTGGAAATTATTTCAGACCTCTTATCAATGGATAATGAGCATTGTCCATTTTTTACATAAACCCCTTGTCCTTAATTTCATCCGCCATAATTTCTGTATGAAAGGCTATGGCTTTTTTGCCACTAGGTACATGTATTCCCAGGGATAAACAAGGAAACCAATGGTTGAAATTATCCAGCTTATTTTACGATTTATGACAAGATTGACAGGATGTGAAATAGCCCACCTGCGAAAATAAGGCCTTACATGCGAAGTAATGTTTTTAGCCTCAATAATTTCAAAACCGGCTTCCATGATCTTCCCAATGTATTCAGCCATACCATATATGTTAGCAGAAGGGATAAACAAGCCATCCTGCAACCGTGGTAAGATGATTTTTTCCAATGCATTTCGGGGCTGATTATACACCATATCGGCCAGTGATAAAATACCGCCTCGTTTCAGTGTCCGGTATGCTTCCCTGAAGAAATCAGCTCTTGAATCAAAATGAAAAGCGGCTTCAGTGCAAATCATTTTATCAACAGAGTTATCAGCAAGTTGAAGATCTGTTGCCGACATGTTTTTTATTGTGACCCGGTGTTGCAGGTTGTGAAGTGCAACTTTTTCTATTGATCGGTCAATCTGATACTGCGAAATATTTATGCCGATAACGTTGGGACAATTGAAATTTTTTGCGCAGAGAACTGCAACATCTCCGAATCCGCAGCCAATATCTGCCACGAATTCATCTATCTCCGACAACCAGGCGTTTTTACAGACCAAATAAAAAAGAGCATGATTCGAACGGGACAAATGCCCTTTGGCAAATGAGCTAAGCCCGATCCAATAACCCAAATTAACGAGAGAGACATTATCACGGGCGTCATATTCAAGGGGTGCTCGGCCCATATAATCGTACAGGGCGCCTGCGTCCTGAAATGTGGCGCTGACCCTACTTTTTATCATCAGATTCCGGAATGAAGTTCATTAATTGCATTAATTTCAAGGAGGTATTTCATTTCTCTATAGTGGTCATCATATGACAAATATAAGAAAAACTAATCGGGGAAGATGAAAACGTGATATGTTTTTGTTAATTTATTTTTACTTTTATAAGAACAGGTATATTAGCCGGAAAATATTTAACGCCATTACTTCCCTTTAATGTTTGAACAAACTTTTAAGAACATCGATGACATCCTGCACAAAGACGCCGGCTGCAGCAGTGAACTGGACTTCGTTGATCAGAAGCTGTTCACCTACCTGAAGAAATTCAAGGCCGAGAAAGCCGATGCCACTGAATACAAGATCGGATTACGGTTACCGGTTGTACCTCTTCCCGAACATCACGCTCAAATAGACCGTGAGGAAAAAATTCTGCTTCGGATTGAGGGCCATAATTGCGATGCCTATAGGACTGAAGTCAAGGGTTGCACCGACTTCAAGGGATGAGATCATTTTATTCTGGCTTCCGAATTCGAAATCCAGGCCGGTTTTTGTATAAAGCCCGGGGAAGAAATTAAGCTCAAGTATGCCCGCCAGAAATGAACCGCGTCCATATATGTAATCGGGGTTGATATCGGCAGTATAACGCTCCTCACGCAATTCGTAGTTCGTTCCAGTGGTTTGATAGGCTACAAAAACATAGGCAGGTTTCGTTATTCCGATACTTAATCCGCCGTAAAATAGTCCGCTTACCTGAACACCTCCCCAATATGGTTTACGGTTAAAGATGTAATTCACGCCCACGCCTCCTCTCAGGAAAGAAACATAATTGAGTTTGCCGAAAAAATACGGTCTGGAATCGGAATAATAGGGGTTGACCACCCTGATTTCCTTCGCTGATTTGTAAGTTGACCACTCGAGTTCCCACATGAACTGCTTGAGAGCGGTAAGGTTGTAACCTTTCCTGAATTTCAGACCCCAGCCGTTCGAATGAAGCAGTGCACCAAGGCTCCACTGCCGTTCAAACAATACGTTATCAGGAACAGAATCGCTGTAATTGTGAAACGATTCCTGGGCCTGGTTCAAACAGGGAATAGCGGTCAGCAGAAAGATCAGGTAGGCTATCTTTTTCATCTCCGGCAGAAAATCAGAACAAAAATATGAAAAATAAAAAGGCTGCCCTTAAAAGAAAAGAGCAGCCATAAAATTCATCAAAAAAGCTGATCAGCGACGTTCGATTTGGTATCTTTGCTTTTCACCGTATGCGGCACAACTCTTGTTTGATGTGCATGAAGAAACGATACCAAATAATATCACTGAAAATAATACGATAGCTATTTTTTTCATGTTAATTAAACCGGATTGTGAATTTATGCAAAATTAGGCAATGAATAAGTATTAAACTCCGATTTAGGTACAATATTGTTTAAAGTTATTAACGAGCTTAAGTTTATAACCGGAATACTGTAATGGAACAGTTGAACCCTGCTATTGAAAGTAGTTGGAAAACCGTACTCGAAAAAGAATTCGGGAAACCATATATGGCTGAACTTAAGGCATTTCTGCTGGAGGAGAAGAAGATGAACCGGGTTTTCCCTCCGGGTTCATTGATATTTAACGCTTTCAATCAAACATCTTTCAGTGATGTTAAAGTTGTGATACTTGGACAGGATCCTTATCACGGCTACGGCGAAGCACATGGATTATGTTTTTCGGTTCCGGAAGGAGTCAGAAAACCCCCATCTCTGATCAATATTTTCAAAGAAATTGAGAGTGACCTTAGGATTAAGCCACCCGGGCATGGTAACCTGACAGCCTGGGCCAGGCAGGGGGTGTTGCTGCTCAATGCGACCCTGACCGTACGCGAAAACCAGGCTGGGTCTCATCAGAATAAAGGCTGGGAGACCTTTACCGATGAAGTGATAAAGCAACTCTCTGCCCAACGGGAGGGTCTTATATTTGTCTTATGGGGGAAGTTTGCCGAAGCGAAATCAGCCCTGATCGATAAATCGAAACATTTTATCCTTACGGCGCCTCATCCTTCACCATTATCGGCTGCCAGGGGTTTTTTCGGCTGCAGGCATTTTTCCCGAATCAATGAATTGCTCAGGCAAATGGGTAAACAGGAAATCGACTGGAGGTTGGAATGATGACATCCGCAGACTTTAAAAGGATAAGAAAAACTCAAAGTATTTCTGTATTTGCAATACTTTTGATAATCAGTCTGTTCGTTAATTTATCCTGTCAGAAATCAGGAGTGACCGAGGAAGGTCCTTCTACGCCTACAACGATAGTTATACGTTTTGAGAATAAGGTCGACAGCCTGCCGCTTGTTTTAGATACAATGATTTATAAGAACTCGTCAAATGATCTTTACAAGGTGACCGACCTTCAGTATTTCATTTCAGATATCACCCTCCACCGTGACGATGGTGTGGATTATACCGTATTCAATGATGATGGAATTCACTATGTGGATGCAAGGATCCCGTCAAGTTCTTACCTGCTCGTAAATGCTTCGGTACCTTACGGTAAATTTGATTCGGTTTCCCTGACCTTCGGCATTGATGAAGAAGAGAATATCTCGAACCGTTTTCTCAATCCACCCGAAAGGGATATGTACTGGCCTGATATTTTGGGAGGGGGATACCATTATATGAAGATGAATCTGCTGTGGAAAAAACAGGGTTTTGACCGTACCTACCCGTTTAATTTTCATCTCGGCATAGGCCAGGTTTATAAAGGGAATGTCATAAACCCTGATTCTATTATATCGTATGTGCAGAACTTTTTCTATGTGAACCTGCCTGCTTCCGGTTTTTCAATTGAGAAAGGGCTTACGAAATCGATGGTGATCACGATGAATGTGAACCAATGGTTTACGGGAGACAATGATTTCGATTTCCAGAAATACCCGAATATGATGATGCAGAACCAGGCAGCCTTGCACAATGCATGCCTCAACGGGAGGAAGGCAATTTCTGTAAGGTTTACGAGCGGGAAGTGATTGAAGGATTGAATGGTTGATTTAACATATAATAATTTAAAATCCGGTGTTCGCTATTCGATCAGTTGGGTATTCGGATTTCAGTATGCCAGGCGAACGCTGATTTTCAGTGCTTTCCTGCCGGTTCTGTTGCTGCTTGCAGGCCTGGGTGGCTGTACAAAGGATTCACAGGACACGACGGCAAAGCCTGTTCCTTACATCATCAGCATACCAAAATATTTTCCCACTCAGCTGAACATACCTTCCGACAACCCTATGACCGTTGAGGGCGTTGAACTGGGACGTTACTTATTTTATGACGGAAGGCTGTGTGGCCGCACAGATCCCGATTCCCTGATGAGCTGTTCTACCTGCCATATGCAGTCTCATTCATTTGTCTGCGGAATAGATAATCCCCGCTTCCCGGGCGGACATCCTCACGGGCTTACAGGAATTCTCACGCCTCACTTCATGCTCCCGATGATCAACCTGGTATGGGTGAATAACGGTTACCTCTGGAACGGTTCGCTTGCTGCAGGAAACCCTTTGCAGGCGAAACGTCAGCTTGAAGATATGGCCTGGATGGTGATCGCTGATCCCCATGAGATGGCCGGAGATACCAGTCGTTCGAAAGCGCTGATTCAGAGCATCCCGGGATACCCCGAACTCTTCGAAAAAGCTTTCGGCAGCAAAACCGTGACAGTGAAGAACATCGGCAGGGCCATTGCCCAGTTTGTCAGAACTCTCATTTCAGCCGATTCAAAGTTCGACAGCTTCCTCTCAGGAGGATCAAAACTGGATGAAAAGGAACGCAGGGGATATGTGCTTTTTATGACAGAAACCGGGGGAGATTGTTTTCATTGCCATGGGGGCGAAGGAAATCCCCTGTTCACTACAAATCTTTTTTATAATAATGGAAAAGACAGTGTGTTCACAGATCCGGGTGACCGTTACAGCGTTACCGGGAATTTGATGGATGAGGGCGCTTATGTGGCGCCCACCCTGAGGAATGTGGCTTTTACGGCGCCTTATATGCATGACGGGCGGTTTAAAACGCTGGAGGAGGTGATCAATTTTTACAGTTCCGGGCTAGTTTGGTCGGCAAGCATAAGTCCACTTATGCACCATGTCGTTACACACGGGGTTCAGTTGACTCCATCCCAGAAATCGGACCTAAAAGCTTTCATCCTGACTTTGACCGACAGCAATTTTATAAAAAAACCAGCTTTTGCCAGGCCTTTGAAGTTCCCTGACGAACAGTAAGAAAAAACTATGATAGTAAAACCGAATTGCAAGGTAAACCTTGGTTTGAACATTGTCAGGAAACGTATAGATGGTTATCATGACCTCGAAACGGTATTCTACCCGGCCGGCTTATGCGATATAGTTGAAATTAATCCATCTGCGGATGGCAGGTTCTGTTTTTCAGCATCGGGATTAAAAATCCCCGGCGATCAGGCTACAAACCTTTGCGTTCAGGCTTATGAGCTGATGAGGGAACATTTCAATATCCCGCCTGTCGACATCCATCTTCAGAAGATAATACCTGTTGGTTCAGGCCTGGGGGGAGGTTCCACCGACGGTGCATATACCCTGAAAGCCCTGAATGAAATGTTTAATCTCGGCATGAGCAACGACCATCTGAAGGCCTTTGCTTCCCGCCTCGGAAGCGACTGCACGTTTTTCATTGAAAACATTCCGTCCTTTGCAAAGGGCAGGGGAGAGATTCTTGAGAAGGTTGATGTCGGGTTAAGCGGATTGTATCTGTTGATTGTTATCCCTCAGGTTCATGTGAGTACCGCAGAGGCTTATTCAATAATTCAGCCGGGGAGGCCCGCAGCTTCCCTGAAAGAGATCATCAAACTTCCGCTCAGCCAATGGAAAGCAAATATGATCAATGATTTCGAAGATCCTGTTTGCCGGAAATTCCCGATTATCGGCCAGATAAAGGAAATGATGTACAGCAAAGGAGCCGTATATTCTTCAATGAGCGGCAGCGGCTCGGCGGTTTACGGTTTATTTAATGAAGTCCCTGTTACAGAAGGCCTGTTCCCCGGTTGTTTTGTATGGATATCCTCACAGTTGAAATGAGAGATTACATAGCGAAGCATTTTGTATAAGCTGCATCAGGTGAAGCGAAGGGAGCAATTCACACAAGCCGCATCAGGTGGAACGAAGTGACACCGTAGCGGCGGTGTGAAGATGCGAGCGAAAGCGACACCATAGCAGCGTTGCAAAGATGCGAGCGAAGACTTATTTCGGCTTTACCAAACTCTATTTCGCTATTTCGCTTTTCGCTACTTATTTTGGCGCCAGCCGCAGAAGCACAAATGCAATGATCCCGAAAATGACATTCGGAATCCATACGGCCACGAGGGGATGAAGGTTGCCGAAAGTGGCAAATACCGTGGATACCTGCATAAACAGGATATAGAGAAAGGTAAGGGAAAGGCCAAACCCCAGGTGATAACCAATCCCGCCTCTTACCTTACGTGAAGAAACCGCGACCCCGATCAGTGTGAGAATAAGGGTTGCAAAGGGATCCGAGATCCGGGTATAACCCTTGACCTTATATTTCATGACATCCGGATCGCCCCTGAGCTCCTTTTTCTTTATATGATCCCTGAGCACGAAGTAATTCATGATCTTGACTTCCTCTATATCCTCGGTTAAATCGGCAGGGGATAATGGTAGCAATGTATCAAGTTTCGCTCCTTTCCGGATACTTTCACTGAGACCCTTAAAGCTTCTTTCATAATAATTTGTAATGATCCATCGCTGGCGAATACTGTCCCAGTCAATGCGTTCGGCTTTCATCTTATATACCATGGCCCTGTTTTCAAACTTCTCAATAGTGAATTTCCAGCCGCTGTTCGTCCTGAGATTAAAGTTCTCGAGGTATATAAAGGTTCCCGGGCTGATCTGCCGGTGAATAT
Organism: uncultured Bacteroidales bacterium; assembly: GCA_903887775.1. Classification (GTDB taxonomy): domain Bacteria; phylum Bacteroidota; class Bacteroidia; order Bacteroidales; family FEN-979; genus CAIRDP01. Next base: position 126,816 of record CAISRB010000027.1, on the reverse strand, counting down.
TCATGTCGTTGAATTCTTTTGGGTCCTTGATGTATTTCTTTTCAAAGGCGAACATTCCCTGGTTAGTATACGGGATTATGAAATTGGCCAGGAGAAATGATAGGAATGCAAGAATCAAGGCCGATAAGATATAGGGGAACAAAAAGCGCCGGAAGCTTATCCCGCTGGCTAAGATGGCAACGATCTCCGAATTCGAAGCCATATTCGATGTGAAGAAAATGACGGCGATGAATGTCAGAAGGTAACTGAAAAGATTGATAAAATAAGGGATGAAATTGAAGTAATAATCAAAAACTATTGCGATCAAAGGAGGTCTGGTCCGAAGGAAGTCATCTATCCTCTCCGAAATATCAAATATCACTACGATGAAAATCAGGAGGACCAGCGTAAAAAAGAAGGTCCCCAGGAACTTACGGATTATATACAGGTCAAGGGTTCTCATCAGTAAATTTCCATCATTTGATAATTCATGTTTCTTGCCGGAGGCACCCAGCCGGTAGAAACAGAAACCCAAAAATAATAATTCCCCGGCTGTGAAGGCGTAAGGAAACGAATACTGGTATCCTTGCTTGCCCCGGTAATGACCATATTTGTTATATCGGTCGAAGGTATCATCTGGGCAATAAATTGATCTTTATAGTGAATATGGTAAACCAGCCATGAGGGCATCCATTTATTTTCATTGAACCTGATTGTGTCTCTGTAAGGATTGGTGATAGTTATAGGCAGCGTGATATTTGCATTGGCAGGAAAACGGAGCTCCTTAATTTTAAACTTAAGGCCGAGTTTGTAATGAGACCTGAAATTGTCCCAATAGCCGTAATAGGTGATGATGTTATTGCTGGTCACAAAGTCTTTTTTATCAGGAAGCCAGCGCCAGGATGCAAAATCAACCACCATGATATCCTTTCCCTGCAATTGCTTTTCAATTTCACTCCAGTAATAAAACTGTGTCCTGTGCCCCGAATAATCCTCCATGGTATATGCAGGTTTCCCGGTATAAAAAATATATTTGGCGGTCCTCTGATAAGAGTTCAGGAAAAGTACCGGCCTGCCACCCGATCTTTTCTCAAGTTCCTTTGCCCATTCCTTCCATCCGTATAACTCAGAAAGATTCAGGGTATGGCGGGAGAGTTTTAAATAATCATGAACAAGGTATATTCTGAACCCGGCCATTAAAACAAGACTTGTTACAGCCATAGCCATGATCCATTTCCTCAGTCTTAGTTTTTCTGCGGATGTCCTGTAAGCCATGATCAGCATAGGTGCGAAAGCCGGAACAGTCCAGTTTGGCTCAACTCTTCCACGGAAAGTATAGGCCATGAAAAACAGCATGATACCGATAGCGGTGAACTTGAGGCTTTTGTCGAAGGTATCTGTTGGTTTGAACACAATCATGGCCCAGAAAAATATAAATGCCATAATTGGACCATAAATGCCGATCTGACCGATAAAAAACTCGCTGAAATATTTCAGGATGTTGAATTGTTCGAAGCTTCTTTCAAAAAGATGATAATATGCTGTCGGATGATCATTCGTAAATGACCATAGGATATGCGGTATCATGCATGCGATGCCGCTGAGAGCGGCAATGTAAAATGAGCGGCTTTTAAGAAGCCGGAAATTCGAGAAGATAGTGAACAGGATCACAAGTATGCCATTGTATTTGCTGTAGATCATGGCTGCCATGATCATCCCCCAAAGCACTGCCATAGGGATATCGTCCTTTTCGAGCAGCTTTTTATAAACCAGGAAAAACAGGATGATGAAGAAAAGCAATGCAACATCCGGGGCAGCTATAAACCCTCCGACCTGGGCAATCATCGTTGTGAACCCCAGGGCTGCGAATAGTATTGGGTCTTTAACCCCGGCGAGCCTGGCCAGCAGGTAAAACGAGAGGGCGTTAATGATCACAAAGAAAAACCTTACCCCGAATTCGTTGTGAAACAACATATAGCCCGCCCTGATAAGAATACCAACCATAGGTGGATGTTCATAATATCCCCAGGCAGGCCTTTCACCATACAACCAGAATAAACCTTCGTCGTCAAACAAGCCCGTCAATGCCGCCTGTATGAAATTGATAAGCATCCAGCCGAGGAGAATGTATAATAGCAGGCGTTGGCTCTTATTTTTTATCATTTTTCTAAAAATGTTCGATTTACGAATGCGCAATACCCAATTTCGCTAGTTATTTGCACCTATTTCTTATTTCTTTTGAGTGCTCATTTTGGCTTCGCCAAACGCTACCTCGCTATTTTTTAAAGTCTGCTCATCAGTTTGATTACCATCTCTTTCTTCCAGTCAGTAAAATCCCCTTCAAGTATGCGTTTCCGCGCTTCCTTCATCAGCCAGATATAAAACCCGAGATTATGCATCGTTGCAATCATGGCTGCAAGCATTTCACCCGAAATAAAAAGATGTCTCAGAAACGCTTTTGTATACTGAGTATCGGAAAACACATCACCCCCGGCTTCAACAGGGGAGAAGTCGTCCTTCCATTTTTCATTCTTGATATTGATGATGCCGTTTCTCGTAAAAAGCATACCGTTCCTGCCATTCCGTGTAGGGATCACGCAGTCGAACATATCGATGCCGAGCGCTATGCTTTCGAGGATGTTTGCAGGTGTTCCCACGCCCATCAGATACCTGGGCTTTTCCTGAGGCAGTATATTACATACCAGGCCTGTTATGGTATACATGACCTTTGCAGGCTCACCTACCGAAAGGCCTCCTATGGCATAGCCGGCTGCGTCGGTTGATGCAATATATTCGGCTGACTGCACCCTCAGATCTTCAAACGTGCTTCCCTGGACGATAGGGAACAAGGCCTGGGTATACCCGTGAGGACATTCTGTTATATGAAAGTGCTGGATACAACGGTCCAGCCATTTATGGGTTCGCTTCAGGGATTTCCTTGCATACTCATATTCGCACGGCCAGGGAGTGCATTCGTCGAATGCCATGATGATATCGGCTCCGAGCGAACGCTGGATGTCTATTGCCGATTCCGGAGTGAAATGATGCCTTGATCCGTCGATATGTGATTGGAAAACAACACCCTCATCGGTGATCTTCCTGATATCAGTAAGTGAATAGATCTGGAACCCTCCGCTGTCGGTGAGGATGGGCCGGTCCCAGCCATTGAATTTATGCAGCCCGCCTGCATCAGAGATAATCCTGGCTCCTGGCCTCAGGTACAGGTGATATGTATTGCTGAGCATGATCTCAGACCTGATCTCATCCCGAAGGTCCCTGATGTGCAATGCCTTTACAGCCCCTGCAGTACCAACCGGCATGAAAAAGGGAGTGTGAACCAAACCATGATCAGTGATCAGTGACCCGGCCCTGGCTGAGCTTCCGTGATCGCGGTGTTCAATTCTGAAATTCATCAGTTAAAAACAGAATTCTGGGATTTAAAAAATTAACGAAGCTGCCTATTTATCGACAAAGGTAGGTTTTTATAGCGGATTCTGAATATCTTTGCCTTTACCTACAGTTAAATCTTGTTAAATGCTTGACAGGCTTATAAATCTGAACATCATCCCATTTGGGTTACTGATCGTTTTCTGCTTCTTTTTCCTGATCCAGCTTGCATATTACCTCTTGATTTTTCTGCGTCTTGCGCGATATAAACAGGCAAGTCCGGCCCCGCCAAAAGAAGGTGTTTCGGTAGTCATTTGTGCACATAATGAGTATTATAATCTGAAGGCAAACCTGCCTTTTATACTCGATCAGGACTATCCTGAGTTTGAAGTGCTGGTTGTAAACCATGCCTCGACGGATGAAACCTCATACCTGCTTTCAGACCTGCAAAGGGAATTTCCCGTATTGAAAAGCATCGAAATTCAAAGGGACCTGAATTTCTTCACAGGAAAAAAATTTCCACTTGCCATTGGGATCAAATCGGCAAAATATGATCAGGTACTGCTTACAGATGCCGACTGCACACCCTCATCCCGTAACTGGATTAGGGCTATGCAATCAGCCTACAGCAGCAAGATCCAGGTCGTGCTTGGTTACAGTCCATATACCCGGGTTAAAGGTATACTCAACAAAATAATCCGCTTCGATACAGCTCATATCGCAACCCAGTATTTATCCTATGCCCTGGCCGGCATGCCTTATATGGGGGTCGGAAGGAACCTGTCATACCTGAAATCGGTTTTTTACGGTAATAAGGGGTTCATCCCGGATTATAGCATACGATCCGGGGATGATGATCTTTTTATCAACCGGGTCGCAAAAAGGTCCAATACAGCCATTGTCGTAGATGCCGGCAGTTATACCATTTCGGAGCCGAAAAAAACATTTGGCCAATGGGTAACCCAGAAAAGACGACACCTTACGACTTCGGCATATTACCGGTTCGGGCACAAATTCCTGCTTGGATTATACTCTTTAAGCCTTCTGCTTTTCTATCTTGTTTTTGTACTGATGCTTTCATTGAATTTTTCGGTCTTTCCGGTACTGGGCTTGTTTGTACTGAGATTGACACTACAGTATCTGATCCTGAGAGGATGCTTCAGGCGGTTGAATGAAAAGGATCTTATTTTGTTTATTCCATTATTGGAAATTGTACTTTTGTTGCTGAATACAGGTATCGGCATCACAAATCTTTTCCGCAAACCGAATAAATGGAAATAACCAACCATCTTACCGATAAGGGGCAGAGGGATTACCGCCTTGTAATACTGGCTCTGGAAAAAGGGGATCAGAAGGCTTATGCGGAATTGCTCAATAATTACCGTGATTCCCTGTATTTCATGATGCTGAAAATGACAGGTAATGCAGCTGATGCAGAAGACCTTACTATTGAGGCGTTTGGAAAGGCATTCCGGAACCTGGCTCAATATACTCCCGACTATGCTTTCAGCACCTGGCTGTTTAAGATAGCCGCCAATAATTGCATTGATTTCCTCAGGAAGAGCAGGAGGTTGCAGTTTACCGATTTAGAATGGGGAGATGAAGAAGGTACTTCGGATTACCACTCAAAAATTACTGCCGATAGTCCTGACCCGGAGGAACATGTCATTGCAAAGCAGAAGGTAAAACTGATGCATGAGGTGGTTGAAAAGCTTAAACCGCATTACCGCCAGCTCATTGAAATGAGATATTTTAAGGAATGGTCCTACGAAGAAATAGCGTCCTCTCTGGATCTTCCGATTGGCACTGTAAAGGCCCAGCTTTTCAGGGCCCGTGAATTCCTTTACCAGATACTGAAGGATTCGCAGGATAAGATCTAGGAAGAAAGGAATGTCGAATATCGAATATTGAATTTCGAATTGACCGCTAAAACGCAATAACGCAGAACGCTAAAACGCAATAACGCAAAACGTTAAACGCAATAACGCAGAACGCTAAAACGCAATAACGCAGAACGCTAAAACGCAATAACGCAAAACATGGACTTCAGACAGCAAATCCTTCAGGGTTTACCGGGAGTATTACCGGAGCCCCGGTCATATGACAGCAGTGTGAGTCATGCCCCGGTAAGAAAAGATATCCTGACTGCTTCTGAAAAAGAACTGGCTGTCCGCAATGCCCTTCGTTATTTCCACTCCGGTTTTCACAGTGTTCTGGCAAAAGAATTTGCAGAAGAACTTAGGCATTTCGGCCGGATATATATGTATCGTTTCCGTCCGGATTATCCTATGCATGCACGGCACATCAATGAGTATCCCTGCAAATCCAAGCAAGCTGCAGCAGTGATGCTGATGATCCAGAACAACCTTGATCCGGCTGTTGCACAACATCCTCATGAACTCATCACCTACGGCGGAAATGGAGCTGTTTTCCAGAACTGGGCCCAGTACCTGGTCACGATGAAATACCTTGCCGGCATGACCGACGAACAAACCCTGGTTATGTATTCAGGGCACCCCATGGGCCTTTTCCCATCCCATAAGGATGCTCCCAGGGTAGTGGTCACCAATGGCATGATGATCCCAAACTACAGCAAACCCGATGACTGGGAACGGTTTAATGCTCTCGGGGTGACTCAGTACAGCCAGATGACGGCAGGTTCTTATATGTACATAGGACCGCAAGGCATTGTTCACGGTACTACGATAACCGTTCTGAATGCTGCCAGGCGCCAGGCCTCGGGAGATATCAGTGGAAAGATCTTCGTGACTTCCGGATTGGGAGGTATGTCGGGAGCCCAGGCAAAAGCCTCGGTTATTGCAGGTGCGATAGGGGTGGTGGCGGAGATCAACCCCTGGGCCGTAAAGAAACGATATTCCCAGGGCTGGGTCGATGAAGTGTATACCGACCTGGACCGCCTGATCGAAAGAATGCTTACAGCCAGGTCAGATAAAAAAGCTGTTTCCCTTGCTTACCAAGGAAATATCGTTGATTTATGGGAAAAGCTCGTCGAAAAAAATATCGATATAGAACTGGGTTCCGACCAGACTTCATTGCATAATCCCTGGGCAGGCGGGTATTACCCGGCCGGCCTTACTATGGAGGAATCGAACGTTCTCATGATCAGGGATCCGGCCCGGTTCAGGGAAGAGGTTCAGAAGTCGCTCCGCCGCCAGGTTGCTGCAATCAACAGCATGTCGGCAAAGGGCATGTACTTCTGGGATTATGGCAATGCATTTCTTCTTGAAGCAGGCCGTGCAGGAGCCGATGTGATGAAAGCGGATGGCACATTCATTTATCCGTCGTACGTGCAGGACATCATGGGCCCCCTGTTTTTTGATTACGGATTCGGACCTTTCCGCTGGGTCTGTACTTCCTGTGATCCGGAAGACCTTCGAATTACCGACCTTATTGCCGGAGATATCATGGAAGAGATTGCATCCGGATCGCCCGGGGAGATACAACTGCAGATGAGGGATAACATTCATTGGATACGGGAGGCTGGAAAAAACAAGATGGTTGTGGGCTCCCAGGCCAGGATACTATATGCCGACTGCGAGGGCCGTACTAAAATTGCCGCTGCTTTCAACGATGCTGTCCGGGAGGGAAAAATTTCAGCACCTGTAGTCATCGGCAGGGACCATCACGATGTTTCCGGCACTGATTCTCCCTTTCGGGAAACTTCAAATATTTATGACGGATCTGCTTTTACTGCGGATATGGCAGTACAAAATGCGATAGGCGATAGTTTCAGGGGCGCCACCTGGGTCTCGCTTCACAACGGTGGAGGAGTGGGATGGGGAGAGGTCATCAACGGTGGTTTCGGCATGGTCCTGGATGGTTCTGCCGATACTGACCGCCGCCTGCGTTCCATGTTATACTGGGATGTGAATAACGGGATTTCCCGGCGGGCCTGGGCACGCAATGATGAAGCCGTCTTTGCAATCAAACGGGCTATGGAACACAACCCCGCACTTGAGGTTACCCTGCCTAATTTAGTGGAAGATTCGCTGCTGAAGGACCTCTTCTGATTTCCCTGCCGCCCGGTTCGGAATCAGAAAACCGACTTATGACGGCATCAGCTTTCCTCGTTTATTCCTTCAGCTTCTGTGTGCTCGACATCTTTTGCGACATAGGGATCGTCATTTGTGCCTGCCCGGTCAGAGTCACGGTCATTTCAAGAGAGGTATTGCTCTGATTCTCAACTGTTATACCAGATGTGGGGTCAAACCATAATGTCCCTGAAACTTCCCCGCTTCCTTCCATGACCATGTCCATTCCCATTTGTTTCATTTTCCCGGTTATTTCGAGGGTGCCTTTATAATTTATCTTCAGGCAGTCATGGTTCCCGTTATTGTCTTTTCCAACAAGAGAGCATTCCATGTTTCTTTTATAGATCATCTGGCTCTCTTCTGAGGTATTGGTATCGCTTGAGATCATCGGCCATTTGTCACCAATCCCAACTGCCTGCTCTGGTAACATGGCCAGGTTTGTGTTTCCAGTAAGATTCAACGACATTAGCCTTTTTGAAGTTTTTGCAGTATCGGTGGAAGTCTCCCTGATGATTTTTCCGTATTTGGTGATCTCAGCCCTGGTTTTTTTAGTCAGCATGTTTTTCATGTCCATCGTCGTATCCCGGCCCATTCCCTTGTTCTGCAACTTATACTCGTCATAATTATATACAAGAGTCATCATGCCTTCGCTGGAAACATCTTCAACTTCATACTTCAGCACGAAATGCATGTTGGTATTGAACTTCATCTCCTGACCACTGATTTCCTGTATACTTTCAATTATATTATCCTGGGTAAACCTGTATGTTTTCCCTTTTTCAAATTTATAGCCCAGATTGAATTTCTCCTGGGCCTGGCTTTCGATATTAATCATCCAAAAAGCACTTGCGATGACCAAAATAATCAGTCTGATTTTCATATATCAATAATTTGTTTATTCACTGAGTGGAGCATCGCTTTCGAGAGGGTTGATGCTGTAACGTATTGTTTCATTTGCTATTTTCCCTGCAGTATAAAAGACGAGTCTTGAAACTCTGGCCGCCTTGTTGCAGTCAGATTTGTCGGGATTGTCGCTAACCTTATGGTAATCATTATGGAGGCCTGTAAAGAAAAAAATGAAGGGGATATTATGTTTATAAAAGTAGTAATGGTCGCTGCCTCCTAAAAAATCACTATCCTGGACAACAAGCGTGAATTTTGTTTTTTTATTCTCTTTTCTGATAATATTCGTGATGTCGGGACTTTGTTTGGCCCCTTCAAGATAAAGTGAATCAGGATAATTTCTGCTGATCATATCCAGGTTCAGCATGGCCACGGTCGAAGCCAGGGGATGCAGTGGATGAGTCGTATAATATTTGGATCCAAACAGGCCTTTTTCTTCACCTGCAAACAGAAGGAACATCATGCTGCGTTTGGGTTTCTTGTTGAGCCTGCTGAAAGCATAGGCGACCGACATCACACCTGAAGTGCCGGATGCGTTGTCATCGGCTCCATTGAAAATATAATCTTCATCAGCCTTATGTTCCTTTTTATATCCCACATGATCGTAATGTGCCCCAATGATCACAACCTGCTTACTCAAAACCGGATCGCTTCCCTGAATATATCCGACAACATTGTTGGGCGTATAAACAGTGGTAAGGATGTTGGCATGCATACAGACAATGATTTCAGGTAATTCAAAAGAAGTGCATGATAGGTCCTTCTCAATCTTTTCTTCAAGATTTTTTAGTGAATCCACACTTCCGAAAAGCAGTTTTACAACTTCCTCGCCTATATGCATTGCAGGAATCTGATCTTCTTTGTCGATGCATAAATGCATGGGGACAGCATCTTTTGGGATTACTTTTGATAACGAGGGCCAGGGGAATCCTCTGGCTTTGACAGAGCTGTATTGCAAGGGGCCGTTCACGACCAGCATGCCGACTGCGCCATGGAAGATTGCATTCTTCATTTTCTCTTTCAGAGAAACGTATCTGGTGTCTTCTTTTCCCATGAAAACTGAAGTGGAATCATCTTTTTGGGGCTCGTTCCTGAAAATGACAACGATCTTGCCTTTGGCGTCAATCCCTTTGAAATCATCATAGTTATACTCAGGTGCCGTTATGCCGTATCCTGCAAAAACAACCGGAGCCTTGACAGAGGCGGGAGACGAGAAATCATAAGGTACATAATCCGATTTAATGGTCAGCTGAAAACCGGCACCCCTACGAATCACAGTTAATTCATTGGTGTCACCAAGCTGATCCATACAAACCGGAACCTGCTGAAAATAACTTCCGTTCCAGGGCTGTATCCCCCAATCCCTGAAACTCCTGGCAATATGCACGGCTGCAGAGTCCAGCTGAGGACTGGGCGTGTTCCTGCCCTTCATCGAATCCGATGCAAGGAAGTTGATCTGTTTACTTAAAAAATCAGGCGTAATGAGTTTTTTCCCGTTTCCTGAACTGAACTGGGTGCCTGAACACCCCGCAATAGCAATGAAAAGAATAATAAACCATAAACATGTACTGAATTCAGGTAGCTTTTTCATCAGGAAATCATTTTTGGAAGCAGGTTAGAAAAGGATATACAGGGTTTGATCCTGCAAACGTACTGCAATAAAGTAAATTGGGCAAACTTCTAATCTCTGGCATGGTTCTTCAATTTTTTTTTTTTCGATGCAACGGATTGAAATCTTATCCTGTCATTACCATTACAACAGGCGACCTGGCCTAGACCTGCTATTTTTTTTCAACAATCGTATCACTTTTTTACTTTTCCCGGATAAAGGGGTAGCTCATCTGTTATGATTCTGTTGTATACAAATGAATGGCTCGTAAAAGGCCTGGCTGAAGGAAAGGAATCCTGCATAAAATATATTTACAGGGAATACTTTCCAATGGTAAGATCAATTGTCGGCGCACAAAATGGAAACCTGGAAGATGCCGAGGATGTATTTCATGATGGCTTAATTGTTATTTATAACCGCCTTAAAAATAAGGAATTTGCTCTGAACAGCAGTTTAAAGACATATCTTTTCTCTGTCTGCAGAAATCTTTGGAGAAGAAGGTGTGAAAGGAAATACAGGTTACTGTATGGGGCTGATTCATATGTCAATGATTCGGAAGGATGCTATTCCCTTGATGAAACAGAGGAAGAAAATGCGGAGAAATTCAGGTTATACAAGAAACACTTTGTTGAGATGCCTGATTTCTGCAAAGAACTCCTGACTTACTATATCCGGAAAACGCCGTTGCCGGAAATTGCACGGATCATGAACTATAAGGATACCGAGTATGTTAAAGCAAGAAAATATTACTGTAAAAACCTGCTCCGTAAGAAAATACTAAGCGACCCGGAGTGTAAACAATTTATGAACTATGAATGACTTTCTTACACAAAGCCATTGGATTGGAAAGTTCACCGATAATGAGTTGACCCATGAAGAGGAGATCAGGCTTTTAGATCAGGCTTCCCACAATCCCTTACTAAGAAATGAATTAAGGCTTGACAGGGATATCAGTGAACTTGTGGCCGACTATGACCGGATTCAGTTGTCGGAAGCCATCAGGAAAACTATGAAGCATGATGAAAGCAAAGTAATCCTCCCAATATACCTGAAAATTGCTGCTTCGGTTATGATACTTGTTACATTAGCCGGAATAGCAGGCCTTTTAATACATAATACGAATCAAAATATCAGGCATGCTTTGCACACTTCCCAACGTTTTATTATACCCAGGGTTCAGGGTTTTCCGGACTTTCTTACGAGTATCAGGACGGTGAACACTACTCTTACTCCTGCAAAGAGAAGGGAATTTGTTCAAAACAATATTGACAATGATATATATACTCCAAGGCCCGAATATGAATTTCTTGTCGGGACTGTCACAAGGGATATCTCTGTTTTTGTTATTTCACCTGTGCCAAGGGTTAAATGCAAGTCCGACAGCCTGATCCTGTTTAGCTGGAGATGGATGAGCTGTTTTGTACCGGTAAGCCTTGAGATCACCGACAACCATGGCCATCTTGTATTGAACAACATGCAAATGACAGATGAAAGTTTTATTCTCAGCACAAAATGCCTGGCCAGGGGGCTTTACTATTATAAAATTTCAGCCGGGGAGGAACTTGTGACAATGGGTAGTATCTCAATTTACTAAGTGATATGGAACTTAAAGTATTGGTATGTGTTGTGCTTTTAACGTTGGTTATTCCAGGTTCTTTGACCTCTGCCCCGGCCCGGGTTCAGGATATTAAGGGAGTTCCATCCGATATAAAGCCGGTTCAGGGAAAGCATGAACCTTGCCTGGCGCTGCGTTCCGGTTCAGGCTCAGAGCCTGTAAGCAGCTTATTATCCCGGGATCGGGATATCCCCGACACAGTAATTCAGCTTCCGATCATATCGTCTGGAGAAATACCGGTTTATAACTCATCCCTTCTGATGATGGTCCAGGGACTACTTTCAAAGCAGGAAATACTCCTGGAATATTTTCCTGCCGATACCATGCTGTATGTAACAGCTGTCACCAGGGAGTCGGTTGGATTTTACTCAGTAAGGACAGGACAGGAATTCTGGCAGGAAATCAAATTGTTCCTGAAAAGGATCAGGCTTGCCGATTTCGGAGACTGCAGGAAGCAGGCAGAAGTTCTGAGCAGGGTATTACTTGGAAAGGTTGCCATGAAATTTCAACAAAAGTCTAAGGCTGTAATTATTGCTCATAATACACTGTCGGGTTTCCCATTTGAGGTACTTGTATTGCCTGTTCTAACCCCTGGCCCTCCAATACTTAAAGCAAGGCATCTCGTTGAGGGCAAGGAGATCGTCTATAATAATTCGGTCACCCAATGGCTAAGTTCCAGGATCCGGAAAAAGATCCGAGAAGTAAAGGCGCCTGTTGAGAATAGCCTTGCATTTGTTGGGTTTTCCCCGGGCTTTTCATATCATGAATGCATTCATGAGCTACAGGACGCGGATACCGAGATCAGCACAATTGGAAAAATGTTCAGGGATAATGGGAAAGCGCCCGTCCTTCTATTGAATGAGAATTCAAACGAAAACAATTTTAAATCAATTGCACGATTCAGCCATATTGTCCATATCGCCACGCATACAATAAACAGTGAAGAATTTCCTGAAATGAACGGACTTCTTTTCCATGAGTTCGGATCGGACCAGGATGATAGCGACAAAGATGACGGACTGCTATCCATTCATGAAATCTGTGAATTGAAGATACCGGCCGATCTTATCGTGCTTAATTCATGTTCTTCTGCAAATATCAGAAGCCGTATTGGTATGAACTGGTTCTCCTGTGCCGATTGTTTCATGAAGGCAGGGGCAAGGAACGTGCTCTGCACTCTGTGGAATGTTAGTGACCGCTTTGCAGAAAAATTCATGGTGGAATTCTACAGGTACTATCTTGCAGGCATGTCGTTCAGTAAAGCCCTGCAACAGGTCAAGGTGAAAATGATTAATGAACCGTCAACTTCATTACCAGTGAACTGGGCGGCTTATATTTTGATAGGAGAGTGAACCGGGCTTACCTGCAGGCTATTGTTTCTATCTCAACAAGTGAACCCAGGGGTAATCCGGCAACTGCATACGCAGCGCGTGCAGGAGGTTGATCGGGGAAATAGGTTCCGTAAACGGAATTTACCGCTCCGAAGTTAGCAATGTCGCTTAAAAGGCAGCTTGTTTTAACTATATTGTTGTATGTCAATCCTGCCGCATCAAGTATAGCCCCGATGTTCTTCATCACCTGCCTGGTTTGTTCTTCGATCCCTCCCTCAACAAGTTTCCCGGTAGCAGGGTCTATGCCGATCTGACCTGAAATAAATAACATGCCGTTTGCTTCAACAGCCTGGCTGTATGCCCCAATGGCTTTAGGTGCATGAGGAGTAGAAATGATTTTTTTCATGTGTCAATATTATTTTTTGCAAATTATTCAAATGGAATACCCATAATTAACATTCACGATTGGTATGAGCGTAGTCCTTATGAGTATTTCATGTCAGAAATCGTTGTTAATTCATGCTTTACTTTTAATTAGTAAAATCGCGGAAATCTTTCTTTTTATTCAGCTTAAGATCCTGTAGCATAGAGGCTTTTATATTGATCGAGAAGCTCCAGCTCTGCTGTCCGCCCTTCGGTATCCAGCCAAATCGCATCTCCCAGCAATGCAGATCGCGGTATACGTCAATTGAAGTGTAAGAAATTTGCCCGTGTGTGAAGTCCCATCCTGTTGTGAGGGATATCTTCCATTTTGGTGTAATATTGAGCTGACCGCTAACACCCAGGGTCTGAACGACCTGATCAACATTATGCATATATGCAGAGCTGTATGAATTGGTGTAGTGGAAGTTGTAATTGATGTTAAAACTCCACGGTATATCAAAATCGACATAGTAGTCATAATCGGGCACAGCATCAATTTTTTCCTGGGTTGTAGCCGGGGCCGGAGCTTGGGTTGAGTTGGCGGCAACGGTTGGAGCAGGCTTCTTCTTTTTTAACTTATCAGAAGAAAGGCTGTAGTTAAATCCTATGTCAACGCTTGAATTGTCAAATTTCAGCAGCTTGTTAAATGCTTTCAGAGTTGTAATATTCATTCTCCGTCCAAGGGAATCATGTGCATACATGTCCCACTGCGCAGCGTACTGAATACTCAGCCCCTTCATCAGCGTGCTTCGGGCCGACAGCTGCAAGGGTGACCAATTCAGCGAATCCTTTGTAAGGTCATAGGAAATACGCAAACTGAGATCATCGATCAGGGGGATCTTTTTGGTTCCGGTTACCGTATCCTTTCTGTTGCGCACCTTCATTTCAAGGTTGTTGCTCAATCCAAAACTCACAACACCAGCCCTGTATTGAGGAGGCGAACCATAAATGCCCTGTTGGAAAATAGAGTATTTCTGGGGATTTATCGTGTTGGTGTCATTTTCAATATACCGGTAGTAACCCAGTGTTGCGCCGGCGAAATCGGGTGAGTATGAAAATGAAAGTGAAGGTGTGACCATATGGCGTATAGCAACAAGCGGCCCCTTTTTGAACTGGTACATGCCATAAATCCTCGTGTTGATTGATGATGAAAAGCTGGCATCAATGGCATTTGCAAAACCGCTGACCTGTCGCGTCTTGTATCCCGGGAGTAAGGTGTCCCCTGCATTGATTATCGTGTCTTTCTGATAATATTTCCGGATGGTTTTAAAATACATCCTGTCGGTAAAGTTAACCGAATTGGTCCATGTGAAAAATTTCAGCACACGTATTGAAGCGCTTATCGGGATGGAATGCCTTATTCCGTTTTGCAGGCTGTCGATCCAGTTCCCCCTGAAAAGCAGGGAGTCATAGGTATAATACCTGTTTTCCAGATCCAGATTATATTTCATACTGATGTTTTCGTACCATTTCAGGTTCCCTACGGGGTTTTTTCGACGGAATGGATAAAACTGGTTTACCGACAATGCCACCTGGGGAAGGGTAAGGTTTATCGATTTTGACAGAGTGTTCTGGTTATGATTGAAGTTCAGGTTCAGGTACACCTTGCCGCCAAAATTAGTCGAATAGTTTACACTTGAAGTGAATGTATTTGACAGGTAATTCTGGGTGGAGGAACTAAGATTATACTGGTTGTATGTGTTGCTGACTATATTCACGTTCGCAGAGAAAGTTGACCTGGGTCTTGCCTTGGAGTCCTGTGCATGGCTCCAGTGAAATTCGAAATCTTTTTTAATTTGAAAGTCGGGTGCATCCTGAGAACCTATCCTGTTTAAAGCATAGCCAAACCTGATCCCCCCGGTGTATTTATATCGTTTCGTATAACGTAATGAAGGCCTGACTGCCCAGCTTCCATGAGTGTAAATGTCACCTTGCACGGTAAGGTCCATATACTGGTTTATTGCCCAGTAATAACCCATGTTCTGAAAATAGAAACCCCGGTTGTCTGTTTCGCCGTACGTAGGCATCAGTATGCCGGAATGTCTTCCCGAACGGCTTGGGAAGTATCCGAAAGGAACAATGATCGGCGTGGAAACCCCTGCTATTTCCATAAAGGCCGGACCTGTGATAACCCTTTTACCGGGAATCACTTTTGCTCTCCCGAAGCGGAATGCAAAATGAGGGTCATCAGGACGGTCGCAGGTCGTATATGCCCCGTTCTTGACATAAGTCACGTCATTTTCCATTTTCTTGACCACCGTCCCATGAAGGTACCCCTCGTCCTGCTTCGTAAATACAGTTTTTATGAAACCCCGTTTGGTGTCGTAATTATACCGCATCTCTTTCGACTTGAAGGACAGTGCTCCCTGCGCAAAATCAGGAATACCCTGATCCTTCCCCGTTGAATCAGGAACCCCGGTGGCATAAACCTCACTTTTTGGAAAATCAATCTCCAGGTAGGCCGATTTCATGCTGATATCTTCATACTTTACATCAGCATCTTTAAACATGTATACTTTTTGTTTGTCGACCTCAAATCTCAGAGAATCAGTTGCTTTGAAATCTACTTTCGATTTTAATTTTACGCCGGACTGCTTTTTCTTCTGAATGCTGTCGCTCTTAGCGGAATCAGCTTTGCTCATTACCTTTAAGCTGTCGGGAAGCTTACTCTTTAAAGTATCCTGAATGGATGGCTGGAATGCATGAAGCGTAAACCCCATAAATACAAAAAGGAGCAAGAAGGTAGTCCTTGTTAATAATTTGGTTAACAACTTCTCTTCCGTATTCTGAGGTTTATAATATATCTTTGTTTTGAAAACAGACTGGATTAAAGACTGAAAACCCTTGTTTTTCGAGGTTCAAAACTAATCAAAATACTTAGATTTATTGATTTTTTTATGAATCTTTAACAATAAAACAAAGGCTTTCAGGTATTTACTTAATCTGCGCTGAGTTCTGTCCCCACATGCAAAAAACAACAACCTATTTTCCTGTTTGGTTTTTTCTTACCTGTCTTTTTATATTGACATCAAGCGGTGACGGCTGGGCCCAGAAGAAAGTTGCCATAAAAAGAGTGGTAATCGATGCAGGTCATGGCGGACAGGACCCGGGAACAATCGGCAAGCGTGCCAAAGAAAAAAATGTGGCTCTTGCCATTGCCCTGAAACTGGGCAATATGATACAGAAAAATTGCAAGGATGTCAAAGTTATTTTTACCCGTGACCGGGATGTATTTGTTGAACTGAACCGGAGGGCCCAGTTTGCAAATGACATGAAAGCAGACTTGTTTATCTCCATCCATTGCAATGCCAACAATAATCATTCACTGAAAGGGGCTGAGACATATGTAATGGGGCTGCACAGGACCCAGGCAAATCTTGAAATTGCAAAGACTGAAAATGCATCCATTCTGATGGAAGCTGATTATGCCAACCATTACGACGGGTTTAACCCTAACTCGGATGAATCCTATATTACATTCTCCATGTTCCAGGATGCTTACCTTGAGCAAAGCATGGAGTTTGCAGCCGATGTTCAGAAAGAGTTTGAGCAGGGGGCAGGTATGAATGACCGTGGTGTAAGGCAGGCCGGTTTCCTTGTACTTTACAAGACTACCATGCCAAGTGTTCTCGTGGAAACCGGGTATCTGAGCAATCCTTCAGAAGAAACCTTCATGGTCACCGACAAGGGCCAGGAATATATCGCCTCCTCGGTCTTCCGGGCATTTAAAACATTTAAACAAAATGTTGAACATCCGGAAATGGCAATCAACCAGCAATTTCCAAAATCTTACATGCCAAAACCAGAAACCACACAGCTCAAAAAGCCTGCCTCTGATTCTTCCCCGGCAAAACAATATTCCCGGCAAGTGAAAAAAGACGATACCCATACGGATTCCCAGGCCGCTATGATAAAACCGGCTTCAACCGGCCAGATCTCCATCCGGGTCCAGGTCGCATCGATGTCAACTGAAGTTGAAACTTCTTCCCATGTCTTCAGTGGCCTTTCCGGGGTGAGAATGTACAAGCATAACGGGATGTACAAATATACCGTTGGTGATGAAACAAGTCTGGCTGCCGCTGAACGGCTGCTTGCAGAGGTGAAGGCTAAAGGGTTTAAAGATGCTTTCGTGGTTTATTTTAAAAATGATTCGAGGATAACAAAAGAAGAAGCGTTGTCAACACCCGGTATAAAATAAAAACATCAGATTTAAGTTTAAATTTGTAAAAAAAAGTATGACGATCAAATATAAACGGGAAATCAGGATTGGTATAGTCTTCATTATAGCTACGCTGGTAATGATATGGGGGCTTATGTATTTGAAAGGTCTAGAACTGTTTACATCCAGCAGGCTTTTTTATGCCGTGTATGATAATGTGGATGGACTTGTGGTTTCAAATCCTGTAACCTTAAACGGTTTATCTGTCGGCCAGGTTAATGTTCTGAAATTCGACCCTCATCATAATGGAAAGATAATCTGTGAATTATATATAAAAAACGAATATCCTTTCCCAAAAAATTCGATTGCCCGGATAAGGAGTTCAAGTCTGCTTGGTTCTAAGGAAGTGGCCATAATACTTGGGAATTCAAAAACAGCTGCTAATAACGGAGATACGCTTCTGAATGATGTTGAGGCTTCCCTTGGTTCTGAAGTCAACAAACAACTGCTCCCGCTCAAACGGAAAGCCGAGAACCTGATCAGTTCAATCGATTCGGTTGTCATAATCGTTCAGCAGGTGCTTAATAAAAATACCCGCGAAAGCCTTGTTCAGGCAATCGATCATGTAAAAGAGGCTCTCTCCAATATCTCACATGCAACATATGACCTGGATACCCTGGTCTCATCCCAGCGGAAGAATATAGCAGGCATTATCGTGAATGTAGAGTCTATCAGTAAAAACCTTAAACAAAACAACGAAAAGATCAGCCATATTATCAATAATCTTTCGAATGTAAGTGATTCCCTGGCCAAGGCACGTATCCCTGCAACCATAATGCAGGTCAACCTGGTCATGAAAAGTCTTAATACCGCACTTGAAAAAATAAATAAAGGGGAAGGTTCGCTGGGATTACTGGTAAATGATCAGAAATTGTATACCGACCTGGAAAATGCAGCCCGCAACCTCAATCTGCTTATCGAGGATCTCAAAGCCAATCCGAAGAAATATCTGAAGATCTCGGTATTTTAAAAGCGAAAAGCGAAAAGCGAAAGGCGAAAAGCGAAATATTGTTCGACGAAGCCTAAATGAGCACGCAAATTAAAGAAGTAACTGATTCGAATAAAGCTGAATAGAAAAATCTCGCTTTTCGCCTTTGATTTTCACCAGACAAATATATCGCTCATCTTCTTTGGCCGCCGGTCTTCAAGCCACTTGAAATTCTTTAATCTGAGGTCGTACGGACTGATGTCTTTCTCGGGATAAATAGTTCCGGTGGTACTTCCAAGATAAGTAATGCTTTTTAGCTGGTTGTTGGTGATAAAGATCAGCATGTCACTCGAAACAGCCTTCTGGATGCCGATGAGTGTTTTATCCTCCTCCCTGCCCCAGTAAACGGACTCAGCGTTTCCGATGACTTTGATCTTGTACAGCTCATTCTTTTTAAAATACCCGGCCATGTCGCGGCCCTTGATCTGGTTGTATTTTCCGGTATCATCCAGGGAAATAAGGAAAGCAGAATTGTACAGTGCCATCGTATCTATCGTTCCATTTTTCATAACCAGCCTTATAGAATCGGCAGTAAGCTGGTTCTTGACCGACCAGATCACCGGTTCATGGTACATTACCATGGCCGAATCCTTACTATGCCATGCCAGGGAATCGCACATTCCCTGAAGATCGGGTCTGAAAAATTTCACTTTATAATAAGCATATATACTGCGGATGTTCTCGTTTGTGTCGAAATAAGCTTTCACCGAATCGGCATGAATATGCAGTGAAGTCTTTTTTTCTATCATGATTGCAACTGCGCTGTCGGTCATAAAGGCAAAACCAAGGTGGCGATGCATTTCCCCGTAATTCCCGGTAAGCATCATATTCTGAATCGAATCGAAAATAACTGCATGCCGGAAAACCTGGCCATTCCCCGGCTTCCTTTCATAGTAAATGCTGTCGCCGGTGAGATACTGTGCCTCGTGATAAATCTTCGCCCTTTCTTTAAAACTGGCGATATCCAGTTTAGTATTGTACCATCCGTTCTCGGTGTAAATCGAATCCTTGCGGTCTTTGCTTACAATATGCGAAGGCCCGTAAAAATAAGCCACCGAAGTCACAGTATTGTACATCAGGGTGTCGGATTTCATCGTATAATCCGGATTCAGCAACAAAACCTTTTTCCTGAAAAAGAATTCCTTTTTGTCGGTGTAGTAGTAACCGTGTTTGCTGATGAGAATGTTTTTTTCATTCACGATCTTGCCCCAGTAATTGTATGTTGCGATCTGTGTTTTACGGTCATAGATCAGGGTGTCGGTTGTAAGGGTAGTCTGGTTGTCGATAAGTTTCACATTGCTCCAGATCCTTGCTTCCTTTGTATTGCCGTTATAAGTAAGTGAATCTCCGAACAGGTTCAGCGTATCGCTGAGGTGAATATGCACATTATGGTAAGCATACACTGTATTGGCAGCTTCATTCAGATAAGCGCTGTCGCAATACATCAGGGCGCTGTCGTGGCGCAGTATCACATTCCCTATGATGCGCTGGGCATCGGGCCTGATAGCTTTATTGAAATCCCAGCGGTCGCCTTTTTCAAGCAGGATCTTCGTCGTGTCCTGGGCGTGCAAAGCTGACTGACCCCATAAAATGAGACAGAGCATAAAGTACCAGGAAAATTTTATCGGCATGTGCATTCACCGGAATTTCTGCAAAGATATTTCATTTCGGCTGAAGATACTCACTGAGGGCCTCCACATATTTCTCAAAAGCTGAAATTCCTGCCGGGCTGATGCGGCAGGTTGTCCTTGGCATTTTCCCTTTGAATGATTTTTTCACGCTGATATAACCGGCTTCATGCAGTTTCTCGATCTGTACACTCAGGTTGCCGGCAGTGGAAGCGGTCTTCTCCCGGATAAAGACAAAATCGGCTTCTTCAGTGCTGATCAGGAGCGACATCACAGCAAGCCGCAGCTGTGAATGAAGCAGGGGATCAAGATCCTTGAACATCGTTCTTCTCCTTCCTGTTAAGCAGGTGACCCGGGATCACGAAACCGACAACGGCAGAAATGAACAGTGTGAACTGCTGGATGCCGTATACACCCGTCTTGTGCAGGCTGAAAAGCAGGACAAAGCATGCTGCAAAGCAGAAGATCCCGCCATAGGTCAGAGGTTTGAATTCATATGCCTTTCCTGAAACAAACAAGGCAAAACCGTACAGGCAAAGCATGAAAGGCACTAACAGCAGCCAATGGAACCAGCGGATGAATTCATGGCCTGGCTTTACTGCTTCTGCAAATGTATTGACGATCAAGGAGTCGATGAGCATTCCGAACACGACCATAAGGATGGAAATGGTAAAACCAATCCATACCCTGTTCATCAGGCCCTCAATATAGGTCCGAACCAGTTTTTCACGTTCGATTTTTTTCACCAGCATGAAATGGAACGGGTAACCGGCGACCATCAGGAACCACAGATAAAATGCATGGTAGCGCGTTTCAAAGGGAAGGGTCTCCAGCAGTACCCAGGTCGCAAGACTGATTCCGGCTACAAGGTACCCCCAGAGGAGGATTATCTTTGCTGTTCCCTTCTGCAGATTGTTCTTCGCCGTGTTGATCATTTGAGAGATCAGGTCAAGGCTTTCTTTTTCGTTTAATGAGTTTTCCATAAAGATTGTTTTTTTACGTTCCCGCATTTATTTTACTGTTTATCATGAAACCGGAAAGCGGGGTGTTCAGGGTCTCAATATTTATTCACGTTGCAAATATAAACTAGTTTATAACATAAACCAAATTTTTATTGACTTATTTTTCATTTTTTTTTCAAAAACCTGTTTTTTATGTTGATCCCCGAGATCGCATTCACCACTGTAAGCAGCGAGGTTCTTCAATACCAGGCAAATTTCATTCCGTCAGTTTCGCGGAATGTGGATCAAATGGTATGAGCCCCGGGCCCTGGTTCACTCCCAGAGGAACAGGAAATTAACCGGAGGAGATTAAACTGAAGTTTTGCACAATAATTAACAGCAGCTCATCCGGTCCCGCAGAAATGCCTAATTTTACCTCTTCTTTCAAAACAATCCTGACCTTATCTATGAAACAACTATTTGACCCTAAGCGCAACTATGAAGAGACCCGGAAGTTGGTCGGGTACGTCGGGCGCAAGCAAGCCACCCAGGCCGATTATGACCGTATAGGATTCATGTCGGGGCTGGAAGTTCACCAGCAGCTGAATACGAAGCTTAAGCTATTCTGCCGCTGCCCGGCCGGAGTGTTTCAGAAACCCGAAGAGTTCGATGCGGAGCTTATCCGCCATATGAGGCCTACACTCAGCGAACTGGGAGAATATGACGGAACAGCCCTGATGGAGTTTAAAACGCGTAAGGAGATCGTCTACAGGATATCTAACACTTCAGCCTGTACGTATGATGTGGATGACACCCCTCCTTTCCCGCTGAACCGGGAAGCCCTGAATATTGCCATCGCGATATCCGTGCTCTCAAAACTTAAAATCGTAGGTGAGGTGCATATCACCCGCAAACAATATCTCGACGGAAGCATTCCTACAGGATTTCAGCGCACTGCAATCATAGGTGTTGAAGGTGAGATCCAGCTGAAGAACAAAAAAGTAAGGCTGATCCAACTGAGCCTTGAAGAGGATTCCTGCCGTGAAGTTTCCGATATAGGTCACGTAAGGATTTACCGCACCGACCGGCTTGGCATGCCGCTGATTGAAACGGTTACCTATCCCGATTTTGCAAACCCTGACGAGGTGAAGGAAGGGGCCGATTACATACGCTTCCTGAACAGAAGTACCGGCAAGGTCCGACAGGGGATTGGTTCAACCAGGGCCGATGTGAATGTAAGCTGCCGTGGAGGGACCAGGGTTGAGATCAAAGGCGTGGCCCATACTTCCTGGATGCCCGAGCTTACACACAATGAAGCATTCAGGCAATGGGCGCTTCTTCTGATAAAAGAACGGCTTCTGAAGCCGGTCAAAGATACGGCCGCCTGGAAGATTGCTTCAAAGGAAGTCAGCCTGAAAGAAATAAAAATCGATCTGCCAGAAGTCCACAAAGCGAATAAATCAACAAAAATATATATCGTCAATCTGCCGCTGTTCCGTGGAATTCTTTCCCACTTTACGCAGCCGGGCAAAATGTTCGCCGATGAGATCACCGACCGTTTGAAAGTGATTGCATGCATCGAAAAACCGAATATGATCCATTCGGAGATGCTGGAAGACATGGCCCGTGACAAGGTATGGGCAAAAGTCAGGACCATACTGGGCAGCAGGGAAGAAGACGCGCAGATCATTTTCTGGGGACCTGAGGCCGATATAAAAACCGCACTTGAGACCATAGAAGAGCGTTGTAAAATGGCCATGAACGGTGTTCCCAACGAAACCCGTAAGTCGTTTGAGAACGGGACTACGATTTTTGAACGTGTGCTTCCGGGCGCCGACCGAATGTATCCCGATACAGATTCCGCTCCTATTCCCCTTGAAGATGAAGTGATTGAAAACCTCAGGAAAGACCTTGCCCCTGATATCTGTGACCGTTACAGCCAGCTGAAGGCATGGGGAGTCCCACCAGACACGTTTACTTTTTTACTGAAATATAACCTGCTGCCCTTGATTGAGAAATGCTCCGGGGAACTGGAAATCGCACCTAAGTTCGTTGCCACTCTTTTAGGTCATAGATTGAAACATCTTCAGGGAAAATATGATGCTTTCCGGTTATTCCGCAACGACATGGTATTTGCTCTGCTGAAATTCATCAGGCAGCGGGGGCTCGACTTAGCCATTGCCCCAAAAATGCTGAGAGTGCTGTTCGATCATCCGAAGATGGATTTTGACTCTATCCTGGTCACCCTGGGTTATAAAGAGGTTGCTAAGGAAGAGATCCTGGGTAAACTTCCCTTCCTGGTAAAAAAATACAGGGAAACCAGGACCTCAGGCGAAGATGCAGCCGGCCATCGCTGGATCATGGGAAGCCTGCATAAACTCGCCCTCGGCAACATTTCATTACGGGAGCTCAACGAACATATCAAATTTTAATTTCGTTACCTCGCTATTTCGCTACTTATATTGAACATATAATTCTTTAATTTCGCTACTTCACTATTTCACTATTTCGCTATTTATTTTATGACTGAAGATATTTTCCAGGGCTATAAAGGACATGCACTCGAAGTGATGCAGAAATTCAATGCCCGGGTTTGGGCCAAAGTTAAGGTTGATACAACCCGCGGCATATTTGAGGGCACTATTCTTCCAAGAGCCGAGAACACCGACGATAAGCACCTTGTCATGAAGTTCTTTACGGGTTATAATATAGGTATCGATGTTGGTACTATAACAGATATTGTTGAACTTGGCTATAAAAAGGCTGTATACAAAATCCCCGAAAAAGAGTTTCCGTATTCGAAGGGGTTGCCCAGCGTTAAATTACTTGGAACCGGAGGAACCATCGCATCCAGGCTGGATTATCGCACCGGGGCTGTGATCCCGGCGTTTTCGCCGGGTGAATTATATGGCGCAGTGCCGGAACTTGCCGATATCTGCAACCTGACCACCGAAAAGATCTTTGCTGTTTTCAGCGAAAACATGGGCCCTTTACAGTACAAAAAACTGGCTGTTGCAATAGGGGAAGAGATTGAGAAAGGTACACAGGGGATCATCATCGGCCATGGTACCGACACGATGCATTATACTTCAGCCGCCCTGACTTTCATGGTTCAGAACTCTCCGATTCCCATTGTACTTGTCGGCTCCC
The DNA here is from genome assembly GCA_903887775.1 of uncultured Bacteroidales bacterium. GTDB lineage: Bacteria > Bacteroidota > Bacteroidia > Bacteroidales > FEN-979 > CAIRDP01. The sequence continues at coordinate 102,591 of CAISRB010000027.1, read as the reverse complement.
AGCGTTCTTCCGACCGCCCCAGTTCGGATGCTGCCCTGAACCTGATGCATGCTGCAACTGCTGCAGGTCACGGAGATATTGCAGAGGTCATGGTGTGTATGTTTGGGCCTACTTCTGACGAGTACGGATTTTTACACCGTGGAACAAGGGTTCGCAAGATGCATTCATCTTATCGTTCCACTTTCAGGACGATAGGGGATACACCGATTGCCACAGTCAGCCGCAAAGGTGTTGTTCCGATCAAGACGGATTACAATCACCGCCGCAGCGATCGTAATGTGAAGATCACTCCTGTGTTTGAGGAAAAGGTGGCCATGATCTACTATTATACGAATATGCAGCCCGACATGATCGATTCACTGATCGATAGCGGCTATAAGGGGATCATCATCATCGGCACCGGCCTGGGCCATGTGAACAAACCTCTCTATCCTGCGATCGAAAGGGCACGTGAAAAGGGAGTCGCAGTATATATGACTGTTCAAACCCTCTGGGGATACGTTGGGATGTTTGTTTACGATACCGGCCGCGACCTGATGGCAAAAGGTGTGATACCTCTCGAAAACATGCTGCCTGAAGTAGCTTATATCAAACTTGGCTGGGCGCTCGGACAAACTTCCGACCTCGAAGAAGTAAAAAAGATCATGCTTACCCCGATCAACAGTGATATTACGCCCCGCGAACCGTATAACGGCTACCTGATTTACCAGGGTGGTGTACCTGAGGTGGAGGACTTTATCAGGAAGTTCCACAAGTAGGTAGCGAGGTGGCGAGGTGGCGAAAATCAAACAGCGAGGTAGCATTTGACGAAGCCAAACGTAAATCGTAAATTTTTTATCATTCTTCCGAGAATTTTTTCAGCAGTTTCCGGTATTCCGAAAAGACTGTCGCACGGCTCATGAATCCGATATATTTCCCGTCTTTCAGAACCGGGATATTAAACCGGTCGTTTTTATGGAACATATTCACGATCTTTTCCATGTCGTCGTCGGGCGTGATATAAAATTCGGGGGTGTACATCAGATCCCGCACTAATTTTTTATCGTACATTTCCCTCTCGAACATAATGCTCCGTATATGGTCAAGGGTCACGATCCCATAAAACGTGCCTGTATCATCCACAACGGGGAAACTGTTCCGGCTGGAGGCAGAAACCACCTTGACAAGATCGCCCAGGCTCGAGTCGGGACTGACCGTCAGGAAATTCGTTTCGATAAGGTTGGCAGGGTCCATCATCGTCAGGATGGCGTTGTCTTTGTGATGAGTGATAAGCTCTTTACGCGTTGCAAGCTGCCTTGCATAAATGGAATGGGGCTCGAAATAATAAACAGTAAGATATGAAATCGTTGAACTGATGATGAGGGGTGTGAGCAGCTCATATCCCCCGGTGATTTCTGCGATAAGGAAGATCGCTGTAAGAGGTGCGTGCATGACCCCGGTCATGATGCCGGCCATTCCCACGAGGGCAAAATTGCTCTCGGGGAGATGAGAATTGAGGCCAAGGTTAATACCTCTGGAAAGAAAAAGCCCGCTGATCGCGCCGACGAACAGGGCAGGAGCGAAAGTCCCGCCGATTCCACCGCTGCCCTGGGTCACCGACATGGCGACGACCTTTGAGATGATCAGGCCAAAGATGATCAGAAGGAATAAATAAGGGCTGGTTTTCATCCATCCGAAAAAATCAGGATTGCCGATAGTCTCAGCATTTCCATGGAGTACCGATTTCAGAATGGTATATCCTTCACCGAAGAGGGAAGGATAAATAAAGATCAATGAAGCCAGCACTGCTCCGGCAAGGGGAAGACGGGCGGCTGCAGGGATTTTACCCAGCATACGCTCGATCCAGGCACTTCCCCGCATAAAATAAACCGAAACAAGCCCTGTAAAAATTCCCAGGAGGATATAAAACCCGGTTTCATGAAAATGAAAAGGGGACAGGAGTACAAATGAAAACGCTACATCTTTACCCATCAGAAGAGTTGAAACAAGGGAACCGGTTACAGCCGAAATCAGAAGTGGAATAATGTTTGTCATTGTCATGTCCATCAGCAGTACTTCAATCACAAACACCACACCTGCAATTGGAGCGGTAAAAAGGCTTGCCAGGGCTCCTGCCGCCCCGCAACCCAGCAACAAGGTTGTATTTTTATAATCCTGCCTGAATAATCTTGCCAGGTTGGATCCGATTGCCGAACCGGTCAGAACTCCCGGGGCTTCCGGGCCGACCGATCCGCCGAAACCCAGGGTAAGTGTGCATGCAACCAGCGAACTCCAGGTGTTGTGGGGTTTGATCAGGCTTTGGTTTTTCGAGATCCCGTAAAGGACTTTGCTGATACCATGACTGATATTGTCTTTTACGATATATTTCACGAAGAAATAAGTTAGTATCAGCCCGCACAAAGGATAGAGCAGGTAAAGAAAGTTTACAGCTTTGAATGTAAACCCGTTCGTCAGGAAAAAGTTGGTGAAATACAGGGTGTTCTTCAACACAACACCGGCAAGCCCGCTGAGGATACCGACAACAAAACTCAGGACCAGTACGAACTGCCTTGGTTTTAAGGTCTTATACTGGTATAGATATATCCTGTCGAAAAGAGTATGTCGTGACATGATACTGCAAATGTAACAGTATATTCTTACTTTTGAAGCAAACATTCATGTATGAAAAGGATCATATCATATAATCTCAACGGGATCAGGTCCGCCGTGGGAAAAGGCCTGGCCGACTGGCTCAGGGCTGCCGATCCCGACATTGTTTGCTTCCAGGAAACAAAAGCACAGCCTGACCAGATACCGGTAGAACTCTTTGAAGCGTCAGGATACCACCATTACTGGTTTTCTGCTGTAAAGAAAGGATACAGCGGGGTTGGAATCCTTTCAAAAACAAAGCCCGATCATGTTGATTTTGGTATGAATATCCAGAAGTATGATGACGAGGGAAGGACTATCATGGCACATTACGGGGATGTGACGATAATAAGCGTTTACCATCCTTCAGGCACGACGGGAGAGGTACGCCAGGGTTTTAAAATGATATGGCTTGAGGATTTCCTCAGGTATGCCAATGAATTGAGGAAGACCCGGCCCAACCTCATCATCTGCGGGGACTTCAACATCTGCCATAAGCCAATTGATATTCATGACCCGATACGAAATGCAAACAGCAGCGGCTTTCTTCCTGAGGAAAGGGAATGGCTTACAAGGTTCTTCGACAGTGGGTTTATTGATACATTCCGTGTTTTCAACCAGGAACCTCATAATTATACATGGTGGAGCTTCCGTGCCGGCGCCCGGTCCAGGAACCTGGGATGGCGTATTGACTACCAGGTTGTGACGCCACCGCTGGAGAAAAAACTCTTAAGGGCTGCGATCCTGCCTCAGGCGAAGCATTCCGATCATTGTCCCACGCTGCTGGAAGTGGATTTCTGAGCGGGGCAAAGCCCTGGCGAAAGGACTTTCTCATCCGCAGTAATTAAAAGCTTACCGAGTAAATAAATTGGCAGCCCCAGGTATTGTTCGCCGGGAAATACATGGGCCTTACACCTAATTCGAAAGGATAAACAAACCTCATGATGTGCAGTTCGGCTGTCAGCTCTGAACCTATTGTCTGGTAAAGATACGGAAGGTTCCAGTCGATCTTTTTTGCATCGTCTCCCATTGCCTGGTCATAGAAAAGGTTCAGCTTGAACCGTTTGAAATAAAACGCGCTTCCCACACTCCAGTCGGGGCAAAACAACGGGAATTTATAGTTTGCCGAGAAGCTGATCAGGTGGTTGTCGTAAGCGTTCGAATATCCCCTGGGATAAGGTATGACCTCAGAATAGCTGTAACCGTAAACCGTGTTTTCATTTCTCTGCTGATAGCCGCCATAAAGCCAGATACCATGATGCTTCAGCAGGCCCGGAAAATAAAGATTTGCCTGAACTGCCCAGATGGAACCCGGGTTATTACTCTCAAACGGGCAATTGGTAAGACTTACGATGAGGTTCTGTCCCCAGCGGGGGTACATATCCTGGTAATTCGAATTAAGGTACTGATAGCAGGTAAAACTATAGGTCAACGTGTTAATCCAGCCATTTGTAAACAGATCGGGGGTCGACTTGTCATGGATCACATCGATCAGGGCAGCGCCGATAGCCGGCGTAAGGCCCCTCGACCAGGAAGCCCGGGTAAAGTTTAAAGGTACCGACACATTAAGGTTAAATTTAAGCTCATTCCATGTAAACCTGGTTGCTGCTGAAGTCTCGCTGGTAATATAATAACCCGCTCTCTTCCCGTAAGAGGCATTCAGGTCAAACACAGGAAAGAGGCCCTGGTAACTGAAATTCAGATAAAACTGCCCGGTCCGCTCATTGTAATCCCAGTCATAACCTGCACCTGCGAATGTGGAACTGAGTACATTCTGAGATAAAGCCATCACACCCGGGTGAAGAGTCAGGTTCGTGGCACTTAATGAAACCGGGGCCCAGGAATGGATATTGAAAAGATGAGCTGCCTTTGAATACTTTTTTGAGGGATAAGGCGGATGAGAGAGCCCGGCTGAATCTTTCGCCCCCGGTGAGTCAAGAAGCATCCTGAATAACCCTTCTTTCACCAGGGTGTCCTGAATGTTGGCGCTTTCCTGTTTCGCGAGTATATCATAGAGTTTAAAGGAATGATCCTGTACTTTGTTTAACGGAATCCAGGTTGAAGTATCGATAGACGTTTCCGAGACCATCAGGCCGTCACTGCAATAATCAGAATAAATCAGCTTTGATTTATCACTGTTAAAGTCGGGGTCATAAGCTCCAAAACGGGCAGAGGTGATCTGGAATATTTTATTTGTTATAGTATGCACGGCATACAGGTTCTCAATGCCGGAGAAGTCTGAGGAAAAAATAATGTAATTAGCCAGAAGTTGGGACGGCCCGTCAATACCGGTAAAGGTGAATGGGATATGGTAGCTTGTTTTATTAGTTACCATATTGCAACTGGCAATGGTCTTTCCTTTTTCGTTCATTAAAAGATAGATCAGTTCCTTATCATCATCGGAAAAGTCGGGAGACTGAAACGTGGAGCTGCCCTCTGCTTTTTTTGAAAAAAGGACGCTCCCGTCGGCAGTACTGAGAACTTCCAGGAAAGATTCACCATTCGTTGTTACTCTCACTGCAGTGATCATTTTCCCGTCATGGGACAAGTTCGGTGAGAAATACCGGGACCTCTTTGTAAGGTGCCGCATTTTCCCTGTTTTAAGGTCATATATTTTGATCACAGAATAATTCCTGTTATCCCATCTGATGTCGGGCTCATATTCAGCCCAGGCGATCAGATTTTCTGAGGTCGAATTACTCCCGTCCAGGTAAGCCCCGATCCTGAAAAGCTTTTTTTCCCTGCCGAGACGGCCTATTGTTACAAAGCGGTTCACATCTTCATTACTTGAACGCTCGGCGAGGATCGTGCTGTCGTTAAGATACATGGGGTGAGTAAAGGTTGCATAATCTTTACAATTCCGCTTACTGATCATCCTGGCTGAGGACTTTGGAGTTTTAATGTCCTGCACCTTCCAGATACTGTCAAGTTCGGTTAATGACTTCCTGTACCATTTTACTTTTGAAAGCCCCGTTGTACGCCGGATGCCATCAGCGAAAGGCACGATCATGAAAGGATATTTGGCGACGTGGTCGAGGCTGTAATTCCAGATTTCCGGCCCGTAATCCTTTCTCCCCATCCCGACAAGGTAATAACCCAGCTCATAATCACCGGGTATGAATGTTTTATAAGAACCAAGGGTTGCTTTGTTGAAGTTATATATCCCTTGTTCAAGCAGTTGGGCTCTCAGGACTCCTTCAAACGCACTCATTCGGCCCCGCCCGGTCTTTGTCAGGGCCGTTTCAGTCACCGTTGCATCACCTTCAAGAAACCAGGTCGGGATAAAGGCTCCCAGAATGCCACCTGTTGCCTGTTCTCCGAGAACATAATACAAGGCCCTCGTAAAACCCCGGTTCATCTTGTTGATCTGCAAGGAATGCCGGTACTCATGGATGGCAAGCTGCTCGAGCCATTCCTCGGCATATGAATCCGGATCGGGTGTTGGGTAGAACTCAATACGTTTTGGCGCCCATACGGTAACCCCGTTCGAAAGGCTTGATTCGGTATGAATTATAATTGGAATACGGGGTGGTTTTGCAGTCAGGGTTTTTGTCTCATACCGCCACACCTTATCCATGATACAGGCTGTATATTGGGCATGGGTCTCGAACTTCGAGGGGTATATAACTTTGAAATGATCAGTCTTTATCTGTCGCCAGCGGATTGATGCCGGATCCTGACCGGTAGAGAAATACTGTCCTTGTATACTTGCCGGAAAGCTGCAAATTATAACATAAAAAAATATAAATTTTGTGAATAACCTGAGGCCCGGATATTTCATCTTAGTAATATCTTGATGACTGCATGTATGCCTGAACGTATTCAGTGATGCCGTCTTCAAGGCTGAAGAAAGGCTTCGAATAACCGGCCTGCATTAATTTATCCATTTTTGCTTCGGTAAAATACTGGTATTTATCCCGTATGTCTGCAGGTGTGTCAATAAATTCAATTGCCGGTTCCAGTCCCCGGGCGTAAAAAACTGCATTTGCCAGGTCGAGAAAAGAACGGGCCTTCCCGGTACCCAGGTTATATATGCCCGGCTTGCCACGGTATTCATAAAAGAAGTACAGCACATCAACCACATCCTTAACATAAATGAAATCACGAAGCTGTTTCCCGTCCTCGTAATCCGGACGGTGGGAACGGAACAGCTTCACTTTGCCATTTGTTGTAATCTGGTTAAAGGCATGAAAGACCACGGATGCCATCCGCCCTTTATGATATTCATTAGGGCCGAAAACATTGAAAAATTTAAAGCCGAACCAGGCCGGGGGAGAAGAAGCCTGCTGCAATACCCACTTATCAAATTCGTTTTTAGAGATCCCATATGGGTTCAGGGGATGAAGCCGGGCCACGAGTTCATGGCTGTCGTTATATCCAAGCGAACCGTCGCCGTATGTGGCAGCCGAAGATGCATAAACCAATGGAATTCCGTGTTCAGCGCAGAACGTCCAGATCTTTTTACTGTAGCCTGTATTCAGTTCGTCAAATACCTGCATGTTGAATTCGGCAGTATCGGTACGGGCCCCGATATGATAAATGAATTCAATCTCTTTTGCGCGGGCAGGCATCCATGAGAAGAGATCCTTACGCCCGACCTTCTCACGGTATGCTTTATGAGTATAATTGTTACTCTTTTCGGGATGGGAAAAATCATCGACGATAATAATGTCTGTGATTCCCCTGTTGTTCAGTTTGCCAACGAGGCAACTCCCGATAAACCCCGCAGCTCCCGTAACTATAATCATATCGTATTAACTGTTACTTCTTCGAAATCGTAAATCGTTATGGCGTTCAGCGTTATGGCGTTCAGCGTTAAATCGTAAATGGTACATCATATCACGTCCAAAACCTTATAATATCCTCTATCTCTTCCCTTTCCTTAAGTTGTATGAACTTCTCCCCATCGAAATAATAGCCGAGGATCCTCGGAATGAACCTGCTGTTAAACCTTGACCACATTGAGAAAGTATATCCCCCTGTATCATGGATAACGACATAGTCTCCTTCATGTACTTCAGGTAAAGATAAACCTTTTGCCATGATGTCGCCTGAGAAACACAGCGGACCTGCAAGGTTCCAGGGGTTAGCTGCGAACCCCGTTTTAATTTGGCCATTTCTGTCAAGCACGGTGTATTCATGTGACCAGTCTTTCTGGTTTAAACATTCGCGAAGGAAAAGATCGGCGCCTACATGGATCATCGCGGTATTTATTCCCGGATCCTGTTTTACATATTCCACGCGGCTCACCGTCCAGCCCGAATTAGTATAGGCCCATCGTCCAAATTCGGTCATCAGCCTGATTCCTCCATGATCTTTTGATGAAGCATCAAAGAAAAGACCGGGCGCTCTCTGCTTCAGCGCTGTAACATACGTCTGCATCCCGACCGGTTGTTTATCCCGGAAATAAGAAACAGGCAGGCCTCCGCCTATATCGAAGATACTGACCTGACTGAACCCTTTTTGTTTCATTGTACGCCTGTTGATCTCGAGCATCAGGTCATACAGCTTTCCAGTACCTTCAACGAGCATTTCGAGCGAGCAACCCTGGGATCCTACATGCAGGTGCATCCCGGTAAGAAAATCATTCTCGATGAATGCATTTATCAGCTCTTCCTGTTTAAATTTAAGAGGAATTCCGAATTTGGAATATTCCCCGGCAACACTTGATTCCAGAATGGTCCCCAGACCCACCTGCGGGTTTATTCTTATACCAATGTTACTTTTCACCGGCCGCTCCCCGCTCTTCGCCAACAGCCCTTTTACCCTTTCCAGCTCCGAAAAATTATCCAGGTTCAGATGAACACCTTCATTCAGGGCAAACTCCAGCTCTTCATGAGTTTTTACCGGAGAATCATAAATTATCATTTCCGGCTTGAACCCGTTATGAAGGGCTAATTTGACTTCACCCATTGAAGCTGCCTCAACCCCGCATCCCAGGTCTTTTGTAAGCTTCATGATACCTGTAAGGGGACAAGCCTTAATTGCAAGCCCGTGAAGTGTTCCCTGGGGGAAGCATGATTTAAGGTCGGTGATCCGCTTTTGCAGGAAGGAAATGTCGTAGAAGATAACGGCGCTGTCGACCTCCCGGATCAGTCCTGCCTGTAGCGCTTTTCTGAAAGCAGTTGAAATTTTATCTGGTGAAAGGTTCTCCATAAAGCATCGTAAATTATAAGATCAGATTCTTTTGCCTGGCTAATTCCATAAGTTTTGACACAGCAGCTGTGCCCTGCTCCCCCAAATGAAGGGTAAATTCGTTAACATAGAGGCCTATATGTTTCATCATGACTTCTTCCTGCATTTCCTGAGCGTTCGCCCTCACAAAAGGCATCACATCAGGGCCGTTAAGCATGGCATACTCTACGCTCCGGTGCATGATCCGGTTAAGTTTATTGATAATCTCATAGCCCAGGCTTTTTTTTACCACTATGCCTCCCAGCGGGATCGGGGCTTTCGTGAGGTTTTCCCAGAATTCGCCGAGGTCAAGTATTTTAATAAGTCCTTTGTCCTGGTATGTAAACCTGTTCTCGTGAATGATTACACCGGCATCAACCTTATCGCTCAGTATTGCTTCCTCTATCCCGCTGAAAACCATAAAACGCTTAAGAGCCGCCTCAGGATAAGCCAGTCGGAAAAGAAGGTGGGCGGTGGTATATTCACCAGGTATTGCAACTGTGAGAAAAGGCATCTCTTCCGGGGGAATATCTTTTTTTGCAATCAGCAGGGGGCCGTTGCCGTTTCCCAGGGCGCTGCCGCTTTGCAGCAAAACATAGGATCGCTGCAGGTACAAATACGTATGATAGCTGACTTTGGTCATCTCAGCCTGGCCTTTTAAGGCCAGGTGGTTCAGCGTTTCAACATCCAGCATCCGGAATTCGAACTTTAATCCCTCCAGGTCGATCTTCCCATGGACCAGGGCATCGAAGATAAAGGTATCGTTGGGGCAGGGGGAAAATGAAAGCTGTATCATCACAAGCTGATTTTTACCTGGGCAAGTTCTCTGAGCAGGTGATCCAGAGCCTTATCCAGGTTTTGAATGGCTGCAGGAATGTTCCACTGGGATTTATCACGCTCTGCCACATAGTTTGATACTGAACGGATTTCGATAAACGGAATGCCTTCTGCCAGGCAGGCATAGAAAAAAGCCGCCCCTTCCATACTTTCCAGATCGGCATGATACATCTGCTTCAACGTTTCAATTGTGTCCCTGTGGGTATAGATAAGGCTTACCGTAACTCCTCTGGCAACCGGAAGTTTCTTTAGTGTTACCGTAACCGGTGGTTTCCGGTTGATCAGCCATCCGCCTTCATATGGAAAGGAATCAGGATCCTGAAGCCCCAGGTCAAAGAGTGAAAGATAGTTTTCTTCATCTTCGACTCCGAGTAAGCCAAAGATCTCGGCATTTACCTGGTAAACAGTTCCTATCTTTGCACTGCTTGAGTATGCCCCGGCAATCCCGACATTCATCGCAAGGTCATAAGTCTGTCTGCTGAATTGCTTACCGAGGTGGAATGCGGTATGAGTCATCCCAACCCCGGTCACCAGCAAGTCAATCAAATGTTTCTGAAACTCATAATGCTGGAGGAATTCTCCATCAGAGCCTGTGAATGTAAGTCTCTGTAAAAGGGGTCGTACTTCGGCGACTGTTGCGACGACGATAAGTATTCTCATGAATGGCGTAAGTTCTGAGGTTCCTTATGATTCAGGAATAACGTTTAATTTGGTCTTTTATTGAAGTTCGTTCCGTACTCGAGCCCGAATTTGTTCGGCCCTGACTCGTTTCTTCTCAAAAGGAATGCAAACAGAAGACCGAAAAATCCAAGAACACTGAAGATCCACATGCCCATATGATAACCCTGGGGGTGTTCAGCGCTGGCTTTCGAAACATCATTTGCCCAGCCGATAACGATATTGAAGCCGAACAAGCCTATATTCTGTATCATCGTCATGAGCCCATAGGCAGTGCCCAGTTTCGAGGCCGGTGTGACGAGTGAGACCGAAGGCCACATTACTGCCGGTACCAGTGAGAATGCAATCCCCATGATGCTCATAGGGATCAGAAGGTTGATACTGGTATAGCCCATCATCAGGTATACGGGGATGATTAGCAGTGAGCCGAACATCATCAGCACGGATCGTTTCCCGATGAAATCGGAAAGCAGCCCGAAAAGAGGGGTGAAGATCATGGCCGAGAGTGTAAGTATGCTGGAGAGGAATCCCGCGTATTCGGGGGTTACCCCATGTGCTTCCTGGAAAAATTTAATCGCAAAGGTCTGGAAAGGGAACATAGCCGAATAAAATGTGATACAGAGCATCACAATGAACCAGTATGATTTGCTGAAGGCCCTGAAATTCAGGAAGGAAAAAACAACGATCAGGACGTACATGACGATCTGGAGCATCAGTTCAATTTCGGCATGCAGGATGTAATTGATCATTATGAATACTGTAGCCAGGAGGACGGCGCAGGTTATTATACGGTTTTTTAAAAATGAAAAGACATCTGAAAGGATCACTTTATCCTGCTCGCCGGCATGGGCCAGGTTGTAATTCTTATGAGAATAACTATCGATGAAATAAAAGATCCCGAGTGTGAGTACACTTATTACTCCGGCGCCTACAGAGACCCAGAGAGGATTTTGCCAATGCGAATAAAGGTTCCTGCCCCAGGTCTGGGAATTCAGGGCGAGGAATGACCCAAGCCGGGCGACTGTGAGGTTGAGGCCGAATGCAAAGGAAAGCTGCTTCCCTTTAAACCATTGGGCAACAACCGTCGTAATAGCTACGATCATGCTTTCGGCGCCAAGTCCGAAGATAAGCCTGCCGGCGGCCATCAGGTAAATATCCCCGCGCAGGACCGTAATAAAGGCTCCGAGAAAAACGAGAAGGGAAAAGATGAGAGCTGCTTTCTTCGTGCCTATGCGGTCGATGATCAGGCCGCCGATAAGGACCATGATGATATTCGGAAAACTATAGATACCCTGAAGCAAACCAAGATCGCTGTCGGTGAACTTAAGCTGGGTTTTAAGTGCAACTGCAAGTGGACTTATGCTGTCGTATATATAATAGTTCCCGAACATGGCCAGGCTGATAAAAACAAGCACAATCCAGCGCAGTGCTGCGGGTGGTTCCTTCTTGATCAATAATGTTTGAGACATGATGAATGGTTTACGTTTTTCTTTTTCGAATGCACGACCGTTTAGCCCCGGTTCTTCAGGAAATGATCCTGGCTTCCAAAAATAATACAATTCAGGATATGATCGGAAGGCCCATGCTTTTATCCGGATAATCTTTACCTTTGCCCGGGTTAAATAAACCACGACGAAAACCAGCTTCATGAAGATATTTTTTTTCGGTCTGAGGATTGTGTTCGCAATCATTATCATTATTTTACTTTGTATAGAACCGGTTTCAGCTCAGCATCAGACAGGAGGAGTTCCCTTAAGTTTTGGGAGAGCTATGAGTTCGGTGAATGTCGTTACTTCTGATATCCCACCCCCTTCGGCAGCTGTTGTTGCTGAGAATGAAAAAGAGTCATCACTTCCATACCGCTTCACGATCAATCTCCCTGTAAACATGTCGATGACTAATTCGGGGAATACTGAACTCCTTCAGGACGGGCAAAGGGTTTGGAGACTGGCTATACGTTCGGCCGGAGCCAAAGCTCTCATGCTGTATTTTGACCGTTTCAGCATACCGGAAGGTGGTAAACTTTTTGTGTACAATCCTTCACGGACGATGATGTTTGGGGCATACACATCAGCAAACACAAATTCATTCGGCACTTTTGCATGCCCGTTGATCGCAGGTGAAACCCTGGTTCTTGAATATGACGCCCCGACTGACCTGGCAATTCCCGAAATGCATATTTCGGAAGTGGCCTATGCTTTCAGGGGTTTCACTTCATATGAAGAAAACAACCCTGTCGCTTCGGCAGGAAATTGTGAAGTCAATGTAAATTGTTCTGAGGCGAATAACTGGCAAAAGCAAAAAAGGGGAGTCGTGAAAATCATCATCAAGGATAGCCTGGGAGGTTCAAGGATCTGTTCGGGCTCGATGATAAATAACACCGATAATGACGGGACTCCCTACCTCCTTACCGCAAATCATTGCGGCAGGTACTCACGCCCCGTTGATCTGAGCCAGTGGCTGATCTATTTCAATTATGAGATGCCCGGATGTCCCAACACCATACCCCTGGCAGGGAAGTCATTACTTGGTGCAGTCATGAAAGCTCATGGGGGTACCGAGTATACTGGTTCTGATTTTTACCTTGTCCGTCTCACTGAGAGCATTCCCGATTCACTTCATGTTTATTTTAACGGTTGGAGCCGTGAAGAGGTTTCAAGTCCCAACGGAACAGGAATACATCATCCTGCCGGTGATGTAAAAAAGATTTCAACCTATATATTACCATTGTTGTCCTCAAATTACCCGGGAAACCCAAGCCCATGCTTTTGGGAGGTGTTTTGGACCTTTACGGTTCACGGACATGGAGTGACCGAAGGCGGATCTTCAGGTTCCCCTATCTTTAATCCCCAGGGCCAGATCGTGGGAACACTTACCGGTGGTGATTCCGCATGCGACACCGGTTCGATTAACCTGTCGGATTATTACGGTAAATTTTCATGGCATTGGGATAAAAACGGTACTGATTCGGCCAGTGTTCTGAAATACTGGCTTGATCCTCATAATACCGGGGTGACAACAATGGGAGGTTGGGCGCTCGGAATACAAGACTATTCAATGGAAGCGATCAGCCTTTATCCCAATCCTGCACATGACAAAACAACTATAAATTTTGAGAATGAAAGTTTGCCTGAAGGCGGAGTGAATATCTCCCTGCTTGATGTACTCGGGAATCCATGCACGGCATTAAATATCACCGAAACGGCTAAAGGCAGGTATGTCGTCGGCTTGCAATCCCTTTCACCCGGTTTGTACTTTCTTGTCATCTCCGGCAGGAATTATTATAAAAGCATGAAACTCCTCAAAATGTGATCCAATTGCCCGGAACAAACGATACAATTAACACCCTTCAAAAATCACTGATACCCGAACTTGGGGCGATTGCAGATAAGGTTGTCTCCGGTGGGTCCCTGAGCCCTGCCGAAGGCCTTCTGTTATTTGAGAAAGCTGAACCCGGGCTCCTTGGTGTTCTTGCCGATGTTGTAAGGACAAGGAACAACGGCAACAACGCATGGTTTATCAGAAATTTCCATGTGGAACCTACCAACATTTGCGTGAACCATTGCAGATTCTGTTCCTTCTCACACCATTTCAGCGCTTCAAAATGGGAGCTTTCGGTGGATGAAATACTCGCAAAAGTCGGCCAGCAGGATGAAACTGTCAGGGAGATCCATATTACAGGGGCTGTTCATCCGCAGAGAGATATAGTTTACTACGGTGAACTTCTTAGAAAGATCAAATCACTACGTCCCGGCTTGCATGTGAAAGCTTATTCCGCTGTGGAACTGGATTATATGATCAGGAAAGCCGGCCTCAGTTTTACAACAGGGCTGCAATATCTTAAGGACTGCGGACTCGATTCAGTCCCCGGGGGAGGCGCGGAGATTTTCGATGAAACAATCCGTAAGCAGATCTGCGGGATGAAGACCAGTTCCGCCGACTGGCTGGAGATTCACCGTACCGCTCACAAACTGGGACTTCCTTCGAATGCCACTATGCTTTACGGGCATGTCGAAACTTATGCACACCGGATTGACCATCTTGAAAGGCTGAGACAGCTTCAGAAGCTGACCAATGGGTTTAATGCTTTTATCCCTCTCAAATTCCACAGGTCAAATAATGAAATGAAGGATATACCCGAAGTTTCAGTGGTTGAGGATATGAAAATGGTTGCCGTATCGCGCATTTACCTCGACAACTTCCCTCATATTAAGGCGTACTGGCCTGCGTTGGGCCGGAAAATGGCACAGGTTTCACTTTCCTTTGGCGTTGATGATATGGACGGGACCATCAACGATTCAACGAGGATATATTCCCTTGCAGGCGCAGAAGAGCAAAACCCTGTAATGACGGTTTCGGGAATGAAAAAGCTCATTGAAGAAGCGGGCAGATTGCCGGTTGAACGAGATTCATATTACAGGCCGGTCGTCTGATTCTTTCATCATTATGTTGTGCACCATCAGGGTGACTTCTTTCACATCCATACCTTTTATTGATTCATAAGGGATAGGTGGAAGTACTTTAGCCTGTATGTCGTGGTTCCTGTTAATAAGAAATCCACCTTTCCTGATTGCCATAGAAGTGCCTTTAATGACAATAGGCACAATGCTTTTGCCTGTTTCAAGCGCCAGATGAAATGCCCCGGTTTTAAATGCCTGCAGCCTGCCGTCCTTAGACCTGGTACCTTCAGGGAATATCATCAGTGAAATTCCTGATCTGAGCATGGTTGCAGCATCGCTCATCATTTTGCGCATACTGCTTGGCTTGCCCCTTTCGACCGGAATGTAACGGTTGAGCCACATGTTCCAACCGATGAAAGGAAAGTAGTAGAGTGATTTTTTGGCAACCCATTTGTAGTTTTTCCAGAGCAGGAAAAGCACAATAATATCCGCTCCTGACTGATGATTGGAAACCATAACATAGGTTTCTTTACTGCTGATGTTCTTTCTTCCGATCACTTTTATCCTCCACATAAAATTAAGTTTGAGGACGATAAAAGACCAAATGCAGGTATACTTGTGGAGTATAACCAGTTTTTTATCAAAGAGAAAAGTGATCAGGAAAATCACAAAAGCGAAAGGAACGAGGATAGCCGAAATTAACATGAACTCAAACCAAAAATAACAGGAAACCAGTAAGCGAACTGTTTTATTCATGCTTGTAAAGTTTATTCATCAGGACTTTTATGCCGGCTGTATTCTCTCCATTTTTCGATTACCGAGGCCAGGTCTGACGGGTACTCTGAATCGAAATACATGGTTTTGCCGTTTGCTGGGTGGATGAATCCCAATGATTTTGCGTGCAGAGCCTGTCGGGGTATGAGTTTAAAACAATTCTGAACAAACTGTTTGTATTTCGTAAAGGTGGTGCCTTTCAGGATCTCGCTGCCTCCGTAACTTTCATCGTTGAAGAGCGGGTGGCCGATGTGCCTGAAATGTACACGTATCTGGTGGGTCCTGCCCGTTTCAAGCCGGCACTCAACCAGGCTTACATAACCGAAACGTTCCAGAACACGGTAATGAGAAATGGCTTCACGGCCTTTATCCTCATCCTCATAAACCTTCATAATCAAACGGTTTCTGACATCCCTGCCTATGTTGCCACTGATGGTTCCTTCCTCGTCTTTCAGATTCCCCCAAACCAGGGCTACGTATGTGCGGTTGACTGTATGATAAAAAAACTGCCTTGCAAGTTTGCTTTGTGCAAGTTCATTTTTGGCAACAAGCAGAATACCTGAAGTGTCTTTGTCTATACGGTGAACCAGGAAAGGCCTGGTCCCGCCCGAAGGATCTGCTTTCATCAGATGGAAAAGCAGCGCATTCTGAAGTGTTCCGGTAAAGTTCCCATGGCCCGGATGAACAACCATTCCGGCTTCCTTATTCACAACAATGATGTCGTTGTCTTCATACACCAGATTAATTGGGATATTTTCAGGATAGATCTCGACATCCCTCGGAGGATGAGCCAGTACAATTGTAATTACATCCAGCGGCTTTACCTTATAATTAGGCTTAACGGATGATCCGTTGACAAGAATATTACCGGCATTTGCTGAATTCTGAACCCGGTTGCGGGAAATATTCTCCATTTTTGCAAAAAGGTACTTGTCAATCCTTATCTGTCCCTGGCCCTTGTCCACAACAAACCTGAAATGTTCGTATAATTCGTTAGGATCTTCCTGAATGTCGTTTGGTTCATTCATAACAGGGGAGCTTTCCGGGATCATGGAGCAATGATGATCTTTCTCACAGCAGTTTTGTTGCCGTTAGAATCGGTGAGGTAAAGGATGTAGATCCCTTGTCCGAGGCTGGTCAGGTCGAGACGACCTGAATATTTTGACGAAAGCAGGGTCTGCCCCAGAAGGTTTGTAACCGTTATGCTGCAGCCTTCGGCGGATGAAGTGCTGCCGCCTCTCGTCCTGAGATAAAGAATGCCGTCGTGACAGGGATTGGGATAAACCCGGAGCTCAGAAACTGAAGCGGCCTTTTCTTCCGTACCCAGGGGGATAGCTTTGCCTACAACAGGCCTGATCATCAGCGAACCTGAATATGCACTGGGGTACCATTTTCCCGAAGTATTGTAAAATATCTGGTCGGAATGATCATTATACGCGTCAAATCCAAGGTTCAGGTTGTCGGCCGTGGTTTGGATCCAGCCTATATAAATAGTACCGCTTACAAAAAGCGGAGGAATATGGTAGGTGACAAATTTATTCAGCTGATCTGCATACTTTGGTAATGTAAGCATTCCGAAAATTGTATCGCCGGGAACCCCTACGTCATCATTCCATATACAAAGATAAAAATATTCGGGGGTCGAATGATTCATGACCTGGTTGAAATACATTTCAACAGCCCTGAGTGTATCTGGTTTATCGAGGTTGAAACGGTAAGCGAGCATAGACCAGGCAGGGGTCAGGCCATAGGATGCTTCCGGTGTGCCATCGTCGTATGCAAAATAGTTAAACAGATTCTGGTTCCGGATGATAGTATCTCCAAAAACAGAACCGGATGCATTGTCTTTTATTATGTGCTGCATCTGAAAAACGGCGCTGTCGGCCACTGTGACCGGATAGAACCAGGATATTGTAGGATGCAGGGTGACCGGCCCGGCTGTATAGACCGGCTGCATATTAAAATTCGGGCTGGTGTAATTCTTTGTGAATGAGCCTGACCCATTAGTAACTTTATAAGAATAGCGGCAGTTGTGAACAGCAAGGTCCCGGTTGCTGAGGATTACCGAAACTGAATCGGCGATCTCCTGATCAGGAGCGGCGTTATATTGCGGGTAAGGCATGGATTCATAATTCCTGAGCATGCTTGGAGCCCGGTCAACGAAGCGGATTTCAGGATGCACGGTGTCGGACATGCTGCGCCCCGTGTTCAGGTATATATTGTCAATATTCCACTGGTCACAGTTGCTCTGCCAGGAAATCTCCGGCGGGGCACCGAAATTAACCCAATTATAAAACTGGAAACGGAAGGTCTTTTTGAAAAAAAGCATGGTGTCGGTGATAGGAATCATCACCTGAACAAAGTACTGGTCATTGTTATAGAAACGGAATGTGTCAAGCGACATACCTATGCTCGACCAGACTCTATTCCATTTATCAGGAACACGCACAGAGCCGGTTGGCGTGATACTGTCGTGGGCGGGAAAAACGAGGAACTGCAGTATCAGGGAATCCTGCTTTAGTGGAAAATTCCTTGACCTGCCCTGTGGCTGGTAAAAGAAACTCAGGTAAACAGAATCCGATGCTCTTAGTTTTCGCGGCACAGGTGTGAACACAGAATCAAGCCGGATATAACGTGAGGTCAGGTGATCGGCAATAAACGGTGACGGCCCGGGTTGCGCAGTGTCATACATCATCCCGTTTTCATCAATAGCGTCAAGGGTGACGGCTCCAATGTTGGGGGGATATATCGGGATATCGGTATTGACAAAAGCATAATGATCAATCCAGAGAAGGCTTGTGGGATAAACACTGTCGTAAGAGAAATCATCGAAAAAAGGCAGGCCTGTTGGAATCGTGTCACTGCCTGAATGAATCCGGCCCTGCATCTGCCTTTCCAGGTATTTCTGCCGTACTATTGGATTGGTTTGCATGCCGGTAAGTATTTCCTGTGGCCATCCGCAGAAAGAAGATAAAAGAAAAAGTACTACAAGTAATTTCTTCATTTATTCAAATTTTCGCTATTATTCGCACTAAGCTACCTCGCTACCTCGCTTTTCGCTTTTCGCTTTTCGCCTTTCGCTACCTCGCTATCTATCTTAAGAGGCTATCCACCTCCATCGTATCTTTCTTCAACTCGCTGGCTTTGGCCCCCATTCCCACCTGCAGGTCGATAACGGAACCTTTGTCGATTATTGTTCCTGGCGGGATCACATTATTGCGGAAAAGTTGATTCTGCACGGCATCCTCATCAAACGATTTAATAAAAATCAGTTTTCCCGGCTTAAGACCGGAAGATTCCAGCATCGACTGGGCCTGACGAAGTGTGAGATCCTTAAGGTCGGGCATCGATGTCTTTTCGGGAATAATGGATACAATCGTAAGATACACCATACGATTATGTTTTACCCTTGAACCGGGAAAGGGATCCTGGGAAAGAATAGCTCCTTTCGGCTTGTCCGGATCGAAAATACTGTCGTTGATGGCAAACTTGAAATCAGTGAATTTATCTCCCAGCATGACATTTGCAATGAGCTGGCCACGGAAATCGGGAACGACAATATAGTCGCTGTGTTTGGTGTACCAGGAAAGAGAATAGAAGGTGATCCAGAGAAGAACCGCTGTGATCCCCAGGGAAATGAGAAAATGTTTCAGAAATTTTTTAGAAAATACAAAACGGACAAATTCCATTCCTGCGTTTACCTTATTAACCTGAATCAGATCATTTTATTGTGCCTGCAAAGGCTTTACAAACTTACGAAAAAATGCCTTTGTCACAAAACGGTATGATTTTGTGCTATTTTTGTCTTTTAAAAGAGTTGTATGTATAATATTGCTATAGTTGCCGGAGGTAATTCGGGTGAGTATGAAATTTCGATGAAGAGTGGGAAGCAGGTCGAGCTGAACATGGATATGGCCAGATTTCGTCCGTTTCTTATTGAAATAAGGGGAAAGAAATGGAACTATAAACTTGAAACAAAAACCTTCCCTGTTGATAAAAATGATTTCTCACTCACCATTGGAAAACGGAAGATCAGGTTTGACGCGGTGTTTAATGCAATTCATGGTACGCCCGGAGAAGATGGTAAACTTCAGGGCTACTTCGATATGCTTGACATTCCCTATACTTCCTGTGGAGTTACTACTTCGGCCTTATCATTCAATAAGACCTTCTGTAAGGATGTGGTTTCATGTTATGGAGCAGATATTGCAGGCCATGTTCATCTTAACAGGGACGATAAACGAGCCGTATCTTTAATTAAGAAAAATCTCAAGATGCCTGTTTTTGTAAAACCGAACAATGGAGGCTCCAGTGTGGGAATGTCGAAGGTGAAGCATAAAAAAGATCTGAAAGCCGCTCTGGACAAAGCATTTCACGAGGATGACGAGATCCTTGTTGAGGAGTTTATTAAAGGCAGGGAACTAACCTGCGGTGTTATCAGGTCAAAGGGTAAAATAATTGCCTTTCCGGTCACTGAGATAATTTCCAAAAAGGAATTTTTCGATTATGAGGCAAAATACCAGCCTGGGCTGTCTGAGGAGGTTGTTCCGGCTAAGGTGCCAGGAAAAGTAGCGGAAACCTGCCGGAAAATTTCAATGAATCTTTTCAGGAACCTTAATTGTAAAGGGATTGTGCGGTTTGATTTTATTTTTTCCGGGAAGAAGTTCTTTTTCCTTGAGGTAAATACGGTCCCGGGAATAACATCGGCAAGCATAGTTCCGAAGATGGCGAAAGCCTATGGCTGGAGCTATACCGATCTGATTACCAATTTACTTGATGAAATAATATGATTTTGAATATTTACTGATGAGCACACTGGTATTTGCCACCAATAATAAGCATAAGCTCCGGGAGGTTCGCGAGATAACCGGGAATTCAGTCATTATAAGGAGTCTCAGTGATATCGAACTTGATGCCGAAATTCCTGAAGACCAGGAAACCATCGAAGGAAATGCCCGTCAAAAAGCTATGTTCATCTTCAGCAAAACAGGAATGGATTGTTTTGCTGATGACACAGGGCTTGAAATTGCAGCTCTTCACGGCAGACCGGGTGTTTATTCGGCCCGCTATGCCGGGGAAGGATGCGATTTTGCCGATAATATAAAAAAAGTTCTGGAGGAAATGAATGGAATTGAAGATCGCCGGGCCTGTTTCCGCTGTGCCATCTGCTTGATCTTCAGGGGAAATGAGTATATGTTCGAAGGCCGGGTTAATGGTGAGATCACACAAAGCCCTTCAGGCGCTGATGGTTTCGGATATGATCCTGTATTCCGGCCGGATAATCATTCCCGGACTTTTGCTGAAATGCCCGCTTACCTGAAAAATGGCCTGAGCCATCGCGGAAGAGCCATACAGAAAATGCTCAGGTACCTCAGCGAACTCGAATAAAAAAAACATCCCGGTTATTGGCCGGGATGTTTTTTTCAAAGTTAGGATCTCCGTTACGGGAAAACCACCCCTTTATATTTAGTTATATCTACATAAGGTATTTTACTCCCAAATCTTTGATTGATTGCGTCAATAAAGAAATTCGCAGAAAGTGCATTTCCCCTTGGAGTAAGATGAATGCCGTCAAGGGAGAAAGCTCCACCGGTCACGAATGTTGTATTCATGTGAACACCGTCCCATACAATGCCTGATTGGGAATTCAGCTCCTTCAGCCTGGAATTCATATTAACCAGTCCAATGTGACGGTTAGCTGCCATCGTATCAATGATAGCATTGAAGATCGAGGTTGCACCTTTAATCTGGGTCACTTCTGCAGTTGTAAGCACATACTCGCCAGGAATAGGATAAGGCAAATGGGTATTTACATCGATAATCCCCATACCCTTGCACTTCAGTGAATCCTGAGGCACGGTCATGAGCACCAACTCACCAGGCTGCATCTGCCTCACATAAAACGGGGGAGATGCTGACATGTCCCTGATTAAAAAAGGATTCGGCCCGGCGATGTAATGAAAGGGCAGGTGGTAAAAATGTTCCATTGCCATGTTAACCGAATCGGCAAGACTCTGCCTGGGTATCACCAGCCCGTTATAAGGAATGGTAGTAAAGAAAGGAATGCTTGTAACATCAGGGATGTTAGCCATCACGCCCGAAGCTCCGGTTGCCAGTAAAGTGCCGAGAACGGTTTTCATGGCATAATAAAATATTGGGATTGGAGTAATGGAATCATAAGAGCCTCCTGCCAGTGCATATGCCAGAACGTCATTATCGCCAAGCTGCATGGTAAAGAATGTAGGGTGAAGGTTTGCAAATTCTCCCACGACGGCCCCGGTCATGCTGCTGGCAAACCTGGTATAATAGGGGTTCATTGTGGCGTAGCCCGGAACAATAAGATGGAAAGACTTGGCGCCCGGGATACCCAGGTTATTTACTGCATAGCCTACAGGAGCAAATGGATCCATATCACCCTGTGCAAGGACCGGTGAAAGACCTACAATGCCCTGACAGTCAGCCTTGTAACCAAGTACAAATTTAGGCCGGACTCCAGGGTAAACTGCAACGCCGATATTACTGTTGACCATCGGCTGGACAAATGCGCCGCCCCCGGCAAGCTGAAGCTGCCCTGAGATAAGATTGGGACAGGAGTATAATTGTCCGTCATGGTATAATGCTCCATCGGCATATCCGGCAACAAGCGAATTTCCGACAGATATATAGGTAGTGAAGTTGGCTGACCCTTTATCAGCAGCATATTCGTTTATTTTACGTTCACATGAGGTGAAAAGGGCAAGTGACAATATAATGAATAATAGTTTTTTCATTTCGCTCAGTTTTTAAATTTAGAAACTATATGATAAACCGATGGCCGGGATATAAAAGACCGAACTGTATGTACCGGCAAAATTTTCCGGGCTGTACGTCCCATCACGTTTCGTTCCCATCAGGTAAAGAAATGCAGCGTCAATACTGAATCCCTTGAATGGATATACTGATAACCCTGCAGTCAGACCGATCTCATTTGAACTGGGTGTCTGAGGATTAAGGTAATCGGTTTGAACGGGGGAAGGATCATAGTAACCGCCGATTCTTACAGTAACAATCTGGTTGACTTTATACTGCAACCCAATTCTCGGAATAAGCCTGTTCTGATACAAAGCCGGCATGGCTGTCCTGCCGAGAGAAGGGGTTTTGGTTTTAAAGTTGAAAACCAGCGAATCATATTGTTTCCAGAAAACATAGCAAAGATTGATTCCGATAAGAAATTTTTCATTGATCTCGTAAGAAACCCCGAAATCAAGATTTGCAGGCAGAGGTAAAGCAACCTCGACCTTGCTGTCGGGGAACTGGCTGCGAACAGCTGCAGGTACAGTGAATGTTGCATTTGCATTCTGTACGTCCATATTAATCTTCGAACGGTAATCGATACCGATATTGAGGCCTTTTACCGGGTGGATCATCAAACCGGCATTGAACCCGAATCCGATAGTACTGCCCTGGATGTTCAGCTGGCCTTCACCCCCTGTATAGTCTATTGGGAGTGCTTTGTTTAACTTGACATTTCCGTAAGCCCATACAAGACCAAAACCAAGGCCAACTATATTTTTAAACTTGTAGGAAACTGTTGGCTGGACAGTAATGGCCTGGAAACTCAGGTTCTGGATCAGAAAACGCCCCTGCCAGTTGTCGCCCCACGAAAGGCTATTGCCGTATGGAGTGTTAACTGCGATCCCGAGACTCAGATTGTTTGTCGCTTTGTATGAAGCATAGAGATAGAACGGAGTGTTCAACTCATGTACAAGGTGAGCCTGGTAATTCACGTCTTTTCCCTGGAAGGTTACCCTTGCCATGATCAGATTGATGCCACCTGATAAGCTCCATTTATCTTTAATAAAAGACACGCCACCAGGATTATAAAATATACTGCTTGCATCATACGTAAGCGAAGTACCGATCAAACCCATACCGGTATTCTTCGTACTGTGCAAACCTACCTGGTAACCACCTCCGATGGAGGTCATTGCTGCAAAACAAAATAGCAGCAAAAGGAAAGTAATTCTCCTCATGATACAGTTTTTTTGGTTAATACTGGGCGCAAGGTACAAAAAAAAAGAATTATGAATAAAAAGATATGTGATTCTTGCGGAGCTCTGTTAGGTTTAATTCATTATCTTTGCAGCAGCAAACCTACACTTATAAAGACATGAAAAAACTTTACATTTTATTGATTATCCTAACAATCGCTTCCTTTGATCTTTTTGCCCAATCCTTGCAGCTGTTAACTCCTTCAGGACAAGTTATTCCCAATGGCGGGACTGTTTGCCTCAAGTGGACCTTATATGACACTACCTGGGATGTTAATACAGAATTGCAAATTAAGAACATTTCATCGGAATCGGCAGATGTCAAAGTCATAAAAACTCTGAAAACATTACCCGGAACACAGTCGGCCTATTTTTGTTTTGCCGGCTTTTGTTTTGGTGATACGGTTACAGTTTCTCCGAACAAGTTAACGTTGGATGCTGGTAAGACAGATGCGAATTTCAGCGCACATATAAATCCATTCAATTTTTCCGGCTCAGCTGTTGTCTGCTATAAATTCTACACCACCAAAAACCCCAAAGACACTGTCAGCGTTTTTGTACAGTCTGAAGTATGGCATCTTGGGATCAATGACCTGTCGAATTTTAAGGTCGAGCTCGGCACAGCATACCCCAGTCCGGCGAATGATAAATTCACCGTGGATTATACTCTCTCAGGCCAGCAGCCTGCCAGACTGGTTTTACAGAATGTTCTGGGCACATCAGTACGTGAGGAACCCGTTTCTGAAGGCAATGGAAAGATCCAGGTGAATGTCGGCGGACTTGCCGAAGGGATCTACCTTTATTCACTTTATGTAGGCGATAAGATCGTTTCCACGAAGAAGCTGGTTATCAGGCACTGAAAGGCCCAACCGCTTATTTTATTCCCGGGCCCAGTATTTATAAGGTTTTGAGGCCAATGCTGAATTATAATACCTTGCATCATCTGTAACTTCTCTGCCTGCCCATGAAGGTAACTCAAAGCTTTCATCAGCATTGATCAGCTCGATCTCTGCAAGGATCAGCCCTTCATTCTCACCTCCGAAAACGTCAACTTCCCATATTTTCTGGTTAAAAAGTATCCTGTATCTCACCTTTTCCACCTGGACCGGGGTAAACAACGACAGCATTTCCTTTGCGTCTGCAATGGGGATCTCGTATTCGAATTCGCTCCTGCTTGCTTTCACGGTAAGGCCTTTGATGGTAATGTAAGCCTTATCGCCGGCCAGCCTTACCCTTATGGTCTTTCCCGGTGTATCATTCAGGTATCCCTGACGGTACATGACCCCTGACGGTTTGGGAAGCTCTTCCCACCGGGCATGGTCAACAAGGAATTTACGTTCTATTTCGATGGGCATAAAAAACCGGATTTACAATTATGAATATACGAAGGTAAGGAAAGAGGATAAAAAAAATGCTGCCTGTGAGAGTGGCAGCATTTTTATTTTTTGGCCAGGAACTACTTAAGACCAAACTCCTTTTTAATTTTATCCACATAATCGAGTTTCTCCCATGCGAAGAATTCGACTTTTTTCAGATAGACTTCTTTTCCATTGCCGCTGACACGTTTCGGTTTGGCTCCCTTAACAGGATAATAAACCTCAACCTCTTTAATATAATGGTCACGTCCGAAATGGCCGTAAGATGCCGTGGGGACAAATACCGGGTTTTTTAGGCCAAAGCGTTCAACTATGGCATAAGGCCTCATGTCGAACAGTTTGCTGATCTTTTCAGCGATTGCTCCGTCATGAAGTATCTTGCCTTTCTTGTCCTTCACCTGGGCAGTTCCATAGGTGTTGACATAAAGCCCCACAGGCTGGGCAACCCCGATGGCATATGCAACCTGGATCAGAACCTGGTTTGCAACACCGGCAGCCACCATGTTCTTTGCAATATGCCTTGCAGCATATGCTGCCGAACGGTCAACTTTAGAAGGATCTTTGCCTGAAAAAGCCCCTCCGCCATGTGCACCGTGACCGCCATAAGTGTCAACGATAATTTTCCGGCCCGTTAGTCCGGTATCACCATGAGGACCTCCGATCACAAATTTGCCGGTCGGGTTCACGAAAAATTTGATATCGTTTCCAAATAGCTTCTTTATTCTTGAAGGCAGGTTTTTTTTAACACGTGGAATCAGAATATTCAGGATGTCTTCACGGATCTTATCCTGCATGGCTTTCTCGGAAGCTTTTTCGGATTTTGCTGACTTGTCCCTGGCTTTCACAAAATCATCGTGCTGGGTACTCACAACTATCGCATCGATACGTAATGGCTGTCCGGCATCGTCATATTCTATCGTAACCTGAGATTTACTGTCGGGACGCAGATATTTCATTTGTTTCCCTTCGTGGCGTATCAGAGCAAGCTCCTGTAACAGTATATGAGCCAGTTCGCTCGATAAGGGCATGAAATTGTCCATTTCACGACAGGCATATCCAAACATCATCCCCTGGTCACCTGCTCCCTGGTCTTCCTTTTTCTCGCGCACAACCCCCTGGTTGATGTCGGCTGACTGTTCATGAATTGTCGAAACGACACCGCAGGAGTCGCAATCAAAGCGGTATTCGGCCTTCGTATATCCTATGTTACGGATTATTTTTCTTGCGGTTTCCTGAACATCCACCCAACCGTTCGTTTTTACTTCTCCTCCGCAGACTACAAGGCCCGTTGTTACAAAAGTTTCACAGGCCACCTTCGATTCAGGGTCCCAACGCATGAATTCATCAAGCAATGCATCCGATATCTGATCGGCAACTTTATCGGGATGTCCTTCTGAAACGGACTCCGATGTAAATAAGTATCCCATATTAAAAAATTTACGATTTACGATTTATGATTTACGATTTAAAAGAAAGGGATGGAGTTGTGATTGACAGGAGGAAATGTTGTTTTAGCATTTTTTCCAGTGGTTGCAATCAATCAAATCTTTCCACTCCCGAAGGCAAAATTATAAATTTTTTTTACCTGATGTTAATTTTTAGTGAGTTCCTGGAAAACTTCTTCAAGTTTTTGTTCTTCCTTCTGCATTGAAAGTACCGTCAATCCTTTATCTACCGCGAATTTGAACACACCGGCACGGATATCCAGGCCTGTTTCGGATTCAAGCAGCCATATAGCAGAAGCAATGCTTTTACTGTTCTTGACAGCGGCCTCCCTCCCGGGTACCAGCATTTCAATTACACCCGGAATGGACTGTATAATATGTTTTTCCACTTCGGATGAAAACTCTACCCTAATCAGTGCTCTTGAAACAGTTATCTTATGCAGGTTTTTCGTTGTGTCATCTGCAACGATCTTTCCTTTATGTATAATGATCGCCCGGTCACATATAGCTTCCACCTCCTGCATAATATGTGTCGACAGCATTATAGTTTTGGCTTTTCCTATCTCCCTTATGAGATGCCTTATCTCGGCAATCTGATTAGGATCCAGCCCCGAGGTCGGTTCATCAAGGATCAGTACTTCCGGGTCATGGATCAATGCCTGGGCCAGTCCGACTCTCTGCCGGTATCCCTTTGACAGGGATCCTATCTTTTTGTGTTGTTCTGGCTGAAGCCCGGTTAGCACTATCATCTCATCCACTTTTTCCCTGACAGAACCTTTCAGATGATGAGTGCCTGCAACAAAAGCCAGAAATTCCCTTACATAAAGGTCAAGGTAAAGCGGATTATTTTCCGGCAGGTAACCTACTTTATTTCGGACCTCTATCGATTGTTCAAGTATATCATAACCACAAACTGAAGCTTCGCCTGAAGTGGGAGGGATGAAACAGCTGAGGATCTTCATGAGAGTGCTTTTTCCTGCCCCATTCGGGCCGAGAAGGCCTACAATTTCGCCCGGATGAATATTGATTGAAACTGAATCCAGCGCTTTTTGGGTACCGTAAACTTTAGTGATATTATTAACCGATATAGACATTATTTCGAATTACGAATTTCAAATTACAAATGACGAATGTTTACGCTTTAACGCAATAACGCAGAACGCAGAACGCAGAACGCAGAACGCAGAACGCAGAACGCAGAACGCAGAACGCAGAACGCAGAACGCTAAAACGCAACCAGTGTGCAAAAATACAAAAAACCGTGAACAGGCTTACTCCGACTTGAAAAGTTTCCAGACGGCAATAAGAATGGAAAGGGAGGCAGTGGCATAGAGAATGCGCAATACAAGTTCAGGGATTGCCAGCGACCATAACCTGGAAGCATCATAAACCATATAGAGGAGAAAAGTGAGAAAAATGAATGCGCCATAGGTTTTCTTCTTCTGGAGCCAGATAAGCAGGCCAAGAATGGTCACGGCCAGTTCAAGAAGTATTGAAACGTTTTGAATAGCGTTCATTGATTGAATTTTGGATAAATATAATAAAAAAGGTAAGTGCAAAGCAAATTTTCCCGGGAATTTCAACTGTTAACGTATCTGATAAACCCTTTCAGGTGATCCGGAATACGGCATGCAAGGAAATAAGGCAGTGACAGCAGGTAGTATGGTTTTCCTTTCAGTGTTTTTGCTTTGCGGATATTTACATTTCCGGCATAAAGGCGGATTGCATACGAATGCCCGGCTTCGTCTATAAACTGGTGCAGGGAGCGAAGCCTGCCTGGCTCGCCCGATTTGATAACGACAGGGATGATCAGGCCTTCATAGGAAATTACATAATCTACTTCGGCTGATGATTGTGCCTTATCTCTTACCCAGTAATTTAGCTGGCCGGGTTCTTTGAACGAATTGCTCAACAATTCCTGCCCCACAACATGCCTCAGAACCTGGCCTTCGAACAATGCATTCAGATCCATCGCCAGGATCATCTGTTTTTGAATGCCTGAAAAAAATGTCATCATTCCGGTATCAAGCATCTGCAGCCGGGGTGATTTTTTTTTGTCAGGTTCAGGCGGAAACATCGTAGTGACCGATGGATAATTCAAACTAAGCAACATGGACTGCTCAAGGTAGCGGAAGATGGCTGCCATTTCCCTGCTTCCGTATCGAACATTTCCAAAGGCATTGAATTTAATTCTGGTACCGGCATACAAAAATGCATTCTGCAAGGTTATTGCCAGCAGATCTTTTTTATTTTGTCTTAATGAGCTGTCTTCCAGGTCAATGAGAAATTCTTTCAGAATCCCCTCGTATACCGGTTTCAATGATGACATGCTTCCCGACTGGATGAATTTCTTCACAATTGCAGGCATTCCCCCGATCAGGCAGTATCGGTGAAACAACCCAAGCAGTTTATGGAAACCGCTTACGGGAAAAGGCACCTCATTGAATGCTTCAATGGCCTCCTCTTTTCCGTATGCATTCAGAAACTCACTGAAAGATAAAGGATTAAGATACAAGGTGCTGAATCCCCCGGGTAAGTTATGCAGCTGTACAGGACAAGATATAATAACTTTCAGCCAGGGCTTCCTGCTGATGATGCCTTCAGCCAGATTCAATACCCGGGGGTCATTGCCGTTGTTTTCAAAAAACAGCAAGGTGCTTTTGCGTGAGTCATCTTTGCCTTTAAGAAAAAAAAGTGTGTCTGAGAAATCCGGGTCGGAAGACAATCTTCGAAAAATCCCCAGGTCTGCAGGGTCTTTGAGATCAAGGCGGATAAACTGCCGGAACGATTGGGAAAATTTTTCCACGAGGGAGGTTTTCCCGGTTTGCCTGGCACCGTATAAGAGAAGTCCCGGATTTGAAGTATCCGTTGCCCATTGATTCAGGAAGGCAGTGATTGTTCTTTTGAAATAAATATCTGTCATAAAATAAGGCATAAAAATACAAAAATATGCTATAAAATAAATGATAATACTATTTTCTTTTAAATTTATAATCAGATTGTTTGTGAGGTCAAAAGAATATCAATATCTTTGCACCCCTTTTTGAAATGAAATCAATTTAAAATATGGATACTTTAAGTTACAAGACGATCAGCGCCAATAAGGAAACCGTTACAAAGGAATGGGTGCTGGTTGATGCTGAGGGCCAGATACTTGGCCGTTTGGCTGCTAAAGTCGCAAAACTTCTCAGGGGCAAAATGAAAACCAATTACACCCCTCATGTTGATTGTGGCGACAACGTGATCATCATCAACGCTGAGAAAGTGTTGTTAACCGGAAAGAAACTGGATGATAAGAACTATGTTCGTCATACAGGTTATCCCGGCGGACAAAGGATCAGGACTCCCCGTGAATTATTTGTAAAGAAGCCTACAGAAGTAGTTGAAAAGGCCGTAAAAGGCATGCTTCCGAAGAACCGACTGGGTGCCGCTCTTTTCCGCAATTTATATGTATACGCAGGAACCGAGCATCAGCATCAGGCCCAGCAACCCAAACAGATTCAATTAACCTCAATCAAGTAAAATGGAAATCATCAACACAATCGGCCGGAGGAAGACTGCTGTTGCCAGAATCTATGTCAAAGAAGGCCAGGGAAAAATTACAGTCAACGACAGGGATTATAAGGAATATTTCCCGACCCCTATATTGCAGTTCAAGGTTGTTGAACCCTTTGAAGTCACAAAAACCATGGGGCAGTACGACATTCAGGTCAACCTTGATGGAGGTGGAGTCAGAGGCCAGGCAGAAGCTCTTGCCCATGCCCTTTCAAGGGCTTTGGTAAAGATCAACGAAGAATACAAACCTTTGCTTAAAGCCAAAGGTTTTATGACGCGCGACCCGAGAATGGTTGAACGTAAGAAATTCGGACAGAAAAAAGCCCGCAAAAGATTCCAGTTCAGTAAACGTTAATATTTTAAGAACTCTCAATCATTTAACATGTCAAGAACAAGTTTTGATACATTATTGGAAGCCGGCGTTCATTTCGGTCACCTCAGAAGGAAATGGAACCCTGCTATGGCTCCTTACATTTTTATGGAAAGGAATGGCATTCATATCATTGACCTGTATAAAACTATTGCAAAGATCGATGAGGCTGCCGCAGCCCTTAAACAAATTGCCAAGTCAGGTAAACGAATCCTCTTTGTTGCCACTAAAAAACAGGCTAAGGAAATCGTAGCCGAGCAGGTGAAAAGAGTAAATATGCCATATGTTACTGAGCGCTGGCCCGGCGGCATGCTGACAAACTTCGCCACGATCCGTAAAGCAGTACGAAAAATGGTTTCCATCGATAAACTGATGACCAGTCCTTCGTACAATAACCTTTCAAAAAAGGAACGCCTTACGATTACCCGCGAGCGTGCAAAACTAGAGAAAAACCTCGGTTCAATTGCCGACCTCAACCGCCTGCCCGCTGCCATCTTTATTGTCGATATCCTGAAAGAACATATTGCTCTGGCTGAAGCAAAAAAACTGAATATTCCGACTTTTGCCATTGTTGATACCAATTCAGACCCCCGTAAAGTTGATTTTCCGATCCCGGCGAACGACGATGCTTCGAAATCGATCAATATTATCCTTGAGTCAGTCATTAATGCAATTGAGGAAGGACTTGTTGAACGTAAACTCGACCGCGACAAAAAAGCTGCTGATGAAGAGAGGGGAGAACCTGAGGAGGATTTCGAAGCCAGGATGAGAGAGGATGAGATTGAAGAAGAAGTGGCCGGAATCAAATTGGCGATCAAAGAACATCCTGATGCAAAACTTGCAAAAATGAAAACAAGTACGGATGTCGTACCCGAAGAGAAAAAGACTTTGAGGAAAAGGATCAACAAACCTGCCGGAAGAACAAAAAAATAGTATTTAAACAGTAATCGAATTGAATTTATGAATATATCAGCAACAGATGTAAATAAACTTCGCCAGATGACCGGAGCCGGAATGATGGATTGCAAAAAAGCGCTCCAGGAATCTGAAGGCGATTTTGAAAAAGCTATAGACAACCTCAGGAAAAAAGGACAGAAGATCGCAGGCAAACGTGCCGACCGTGATGCCAATGAGGGATTTGTCGTTGCTAAAACAACAGATGATAAGAAGTATGCGGCTGTCGTAATGGTTAACTGCGAAACTGATTTCGTGGGAAAAACTGAAGAATTCAGGCAGTTTGCAAAGGATGTCCTCGAGGCAGGTGTTATGAATAAAGTTCATACAGTTGCAGAACTTATGCCCCTGCTAATCGGTACATCCACAGTTGAATCGAAGCTGAATGACCTGCTTGGAAAAACCGGAGAAAAAATGCAGATCGCACACTTTGAAGTGGTCGAAGCCCCTCTTACCGTCGCGTATAATCACCATGGCAACCGCCTTGCAACAATTCTTGGGATCAGCCCCAAAGAAGGAAAAAACGCCGAGGAAGTGGCTTATGAACTGGCCAAGCAGGTTGCAGCTATGAATCCTGTTGCAGTTGACCGGGATGATGTACCCAAGAGCGTGATCGACCATGAGATTGAAATCGGGAAAGAACAGGCCCGCCAGGAAGGCAAACCTGAGGAAATGCTTGAAAAGATCGCTACCGGGAAGCTAAACAAATTTTATAAAGACAGCACACTGCTGAACCAGGAATACATTAAGGACAGTAAAAAGACCTGCGCCCAATATATCGCAGAAAATGATAAAAACCTTAAGATCAGCGGTTTTAAAAGACTTCAGCTGGGAGCATAAAACATAAAGGTTTACATAAAACCCCGGGATTATCTTGTTGATGGATAATCCCGTTTTTTTTCGATGCCGCAGAAAGAAACAGTAAAAAAGATGTTTAACGAGATTTCAGGAAGATATGATTTCCTGAATCATTTCCTTTCCCTGGGTATTGACAGGTTATGGAGGAAGCGACTCGTCAGGGAAATGATACAAGGCAAACCGGAACACGTGCTTGACCTCGCAACCGGCACTGCCGACCTCGCCATTGAACTTCTCGGTCAAAGCCAAATCAGGATCACCGGAGTGGATATCTCCGAAAAAATGCTGGCTGTGGGAAAAGAAAAAATTGCAAAAGCAGGTCTTTCCTCTTCAATTGATCTGATATCCGGGGATGCCGAGAACCTTCAGTTTTCTGATAAAACCTTTGATGCTGCCATGATTGCATTCGGAGTCAGGAACTTTGAGAATCTGGATAAAGGGATATCAGAAATGAAAAGGGTCTTAACAAAGAACGGCAAAGTTATGATCCTGGAATTCTCCCACCCCGCTTCATTCCCGATAAAACAAGTCTATGGGGTCTATTCCCGTTTTATTATACCTCTGATGGGAAGGCTGATATCATCCCATCCTTCTGCATACCGCTACCTGCCCGAAACAGTTGCAGCGTTCCCCTCGGGTGAGGCATTTTTGAACATTATGCAGCAAGCAGGGTTTAAAGATTGCAGGAGGATAAGTCTGTCGGGAGGAATAGCTTCAATCTACATCGGCACAAAGCCTGACTAAACCTGCCAGGATCGCAAAAGAACGGCTGTCATCAGCAAAATAAACCAGCAAAATTTCCGTTATTTTTAAGCTTAAGGCTTACATCTTTTGAAAGATAAACGATTTCTCTCCTTTGCCTGCCTCGTTTTTTTGCTTTTATTCAGCACACCTGGAAAAAGCCAGAAAAGTATTGTCCTTAATATGCCCAGGTACGATGATGAACGTTTTCATTTCGGATTTGTCCTTGGGGGTAATATGAGTTACCTTACAATACGCCCAATCGCTAATATGCAACAAGTCAGCTGGGATTCAACCTATCTTCCCGATGTTTTAGCATATGGACAGACAGGAGCAAAGGTTCTGAGCATAGAATCCCGCCCTACACCAGGTTTCGTGATCAGCATTGTAAGCGATATGAGGATTGGCAGACTGTTCAACCTTAGGTTTATACCCTCCCTGAGCTTTGGCGACAGGGACCTTGTATATTCGATACTGGTTTACAGGGGAACAGGCCATGATACAACGCTTATGGTTACAAAGAAAGTACCCTCGACCTATATAAATTTCCCCCTCGAAATTAAATATAAAGCTCTGAGGTATAATAATTTCCGACCTTATCTCCTGGCAGGTGCACAATATACGCTTGACCTGGCTTCCCAGGCTAAAAAAAGAGAAAGGAGCAGTGACCAGAAAATAGTCAAATTCAATCAGAACGATCTCTATATTGAGGCCGGGGTCGGATTCGATTTTTATAATGAATGGTTCAAAATGGGAATTGAAGTGAAAATGATGTATGGAATCGCGAACATCCTCAAATATGAACACAATATTTACACCGACCCAATCGCTAAGCTGAGTTCCAAAATTTTCCAGTTGAGTTTTACCTTTGAATAAGCCTTTCCGACGTTTTCTTATCTTTGCATTCAAATCATTTGATCATGGACCGAATTGCGGTTTTTCCGGGATCTTTCGACCCGGTCACTAAAGGACATGAATCCGTTATATTGCGTTCTGTCAGACTGTTTGACAAACTGATCATTGCCCTCGGTGAGAATGCACGGAAACAATCGTATTTCACGATGGAACGAAGGCTTGGCTGGCTGCATGAATTGTTTGACAGGGAAAAGAACATAGAAATCACAAATTACAGCGGGCTGACTGTTGAATTCTGCCGGGTAAAAAAGGCACAATTTATTTTAAGAGGTCTCAGAACAAGCGCTGATTTCGAATTTGAACGGGAAATTGGCCAGATGAATAAACTGATGGTTCCGGATATTGAAACGGTTTTCCTGCTTTGCGAACCTGAATATGCATCGCTTAGCTCTTCGATCGTCAGAGATATTCTCAGGCATGGAGGCGATGTGAGCAGGTTCATTCCGAAGGATATAGTAATTGGCATGGATTTTGACAATAAACAACTCTGAAATGCCCATCTTAATCCTGTCAATGCAAACCGTCAATGACAATTTGCGTATTCCATCTGACCAATTTGTAAAAAATAATATTCACAGATGAAACAAATATTTTGTATCGGATGTTTACTGACGATAATGTGGACGGCATCTTCCCAGAATGTGATCATCCATGGAACTGCACCGGGCGCTGAGGGAAGATTCATCACGCTGTCAACGCCATCTGATCTTATCACCAATGCCGGGAAAACCCTGGCTAAAGCTACAGTAGACTCCTCAGGCAAATTCAGTCTGCCTGTAAATGTTGATAAAACTATCCCGGGTGAACTTTCAATCGATTTCCATACGGGCGGTTTCTTTATTGAGCCCGGGAAAACCTATGAAGTCAGGATTGCCCCATACAACTATAGCGAGATAAAAGAACTCAATCCTTTTATTAATTCGACAAACCTTCATATTGAACTTATAAATCTTCCTCTTAAAGACATCAACTTCGTCATCGGTGCATTTGATGGCACTTATAATGCTTTCCTGGTTGAAAACTTCAATGCACTATACCGTGATCATAATAAATTGTTGATCGACACACTGAAAACAAGGATCAGATCAGAGATAGGGGAGCCAACCGATCAGTATGTAAAGAATTATATAGAATATAAACTTGCTAACCTGATCCAGCTTACCCAGTTGATGAGCCCGGCTATGATAGGGAATACATATTTCACTACGAAACCTGTACTTTATGAGAATGTAGAGTACATGGATTTTTTCAATACCTATTTTTCAAAGTACCTGACGGCAACATCAAGGATACTTAAAAAGAATGATTATCATGCCCTGTTTTCAGGCCAGGAACCTTATTCTGCCCTGATGAAAGCGCTTGAGGCTGATTCGATAATAAAACCTGAGAAACTCAGGGAGCTGGTCCTTCTGAAAGGCCTGATGGAGATGTACAACACCGCCACCGATGATCAGAAAAGAATTCTGGCCGTGCTGAATTCGATTGAGCAAAACAGTAAGGAAAAGCAAAACCGTTTGATTGCATCGAATATTAAGAAAATCCTTTCAAACCTTCAGCCAGGCACTCCCGCGCCCCTGTTTCAGCTTAGAAACAAAGATAACAGCGGTTATCTAAAACTGGATTCACTGAGGGGCAAGGTTGTGGTTCTCAATTTCTGGACATCCTATTGCGTAGGATGTACCAATGAAATGGACCTGATCAAACCAATTGCCGGTAAGTACAAAGGAAAGGTCGCTTTTATCAGCATTTCCTCAGAATATTCCAGAACGAGAATGTGTTATTATGTTAAAATGAAAAAAGACTGGGATTGGACTTTTCTTCATATCGGTGACCAGATCGATGTGCTGAAGGCATACGATGTGCGCTCCCTGCCCTTGTTTGTCATAATCGATAAACAAGGTAATTTATATAAATATTCTGCAGATTTTCCAAGCAATGGCCTGGAAAATTCAATTGAAAAGTTATTACAATCATCGAAATAAAGTTGCCGCTGAAATACCGGCAACCATGAAATTATGCTTGATCTTTTTAAAAAATTTCTGGGAAACAAATCCGATCGTGATATAAAGGAGATTACACCCCAGGTTGATGCTGCACTTGAATTCGGGGAAGCTTTCCGTGAGATCAGCAATGATCAGTTGAGAGATAAAACCGTTGAATTCAGACAACGCATACAGGACAGGATTACACCTATACAGCAGGTGATATCGGAACTTCGTGTAAAAATCAATTCAGACGACGTCCAGATTGACGAAAAAGAGGATATGTATAAGGAGCTGGACAAACTTGAAAAGGACGAATATGACCTTATCCAGGATGAACTGAAGATCATACTTCCGGAGGCTTTTGCTGTGATCAAAGAAACTGCCCGCAGGTTCGTCGAAAATGAATGGGTGGAGGTAACAGCCACCGAAATGGACCGTGAGCTTGCAACACGCCGCAACAGCATTGTGATTGCAGGCGACATTGCAAGGTACAGTTCTTCATGGGTCGCTGGCGGAAATGTGATACGCTGGGATATGGTGCATTATGACTGCCAGCTGATCGGCGGCGTCGTCCTCCATGACGGAAAAATTTCCGAGATGGCTACCGGCGAGGGAAAAACTCTGGTTGCGACTCTCCCGGTATACCTGAATGCCTTGCCTGGCCGGGGGGTTCATATTGTGACCGTGAACGATTACCTGGCCAAACGTGACTCGGAATGGATGGGAACTCTGTTTGAGTTTCATGGCTTGAGAGTCGATTGTGTGGACAAGCATGAGCCTAACTCCAACGAAAGGAGGAACGCCTATAATGCCGATATCACTTATGGAACCAATAATGAATTCGGTTTCGACTACCTCCGTGATAATATGACCGGCAATCCCGAAGAAATGGTACAGCGACCGCATAACTATGCTATCGTGGATGAGGTTGACTCGGTGCTTATTGACGACGCCCGTACACCCCTTATTATTTCAGGTCCTACCCCGAAAGGAGAAAACCAGCTTTTTGAAGAGCTTAAACCGCAGGTCGTAAAGCTGTATAACGCCCAGAGGAACCTTGTGACCAAGCTCCTTTCGGATGCAAAGCAGCTTACCTCCGACCCCAACGATGCCGAGAGCATGAAGAAAGCAGGGGAACAACTCCTGCGCTCCCATCACGGACTTCCAAAGAATAAAGCGTTGATAAAATTTTTCAGCGAGCAGGGAATGAGAGCTCTGATGCAAAAAACAGAGAACTTCTATCTTCAGGAACAAGCAAAAAATATGCATGTTATTGATGATGAACTCTATTTCATCATTGATGAAAAGCAAAACACGATTGAACTTACCGACAAAGGAATAGACCTGCTCACGGAATCTTACCAGGATTCTTCTTTTTATATTCTTCCGGATATCGGAGCCGTAATCGCCGACCTTGAACGCTCCGGATTGACGGACTTAGAAAAACTGGAGAAAAAAGATGCGCTGATGCTTGACTATTCGATCAAATCGGAGAGGGTGCACACTGTGAACCAGCTGATAAAAGCATATGCATTGTTTGAAAAGGATGTGGAATATGTGGTGATGGACAACAAAGTCAAGATAGTTGACGAACAAACCGGCCGTATTCTGGAAGGCCGGCGTTATTCCGAAGGGCTCCACCAGGCAATAGAAGCCAAGGAAAGTGTTAAAGTGGAAGCCGCGACCCAGACATATGCCACAATTACCCTACAGAATTATTTCAGGATGTATAAGAAGCTTGCGGGTATGACGGGTACTGCCGAAACTGAAGCAGGCGAATTATGGGATATCTACAAACTTGACGTTGTGGTGATCCCCACCAACCGTAAGGTCATTCGTGATGACAGGGAAGACCTTGTATATAAAACGAAACGCGAGAAATTCAATGCGGTTATTCTGGAGATCCAGGACCTTACCCAGAAAGGAAGACCGGTTCTGGTTGGTACCACCTCTGTTGAGACCTCCGAATTGCTTAGCCGAATGCTCAAAAGGGTAAACGTTCCTCATAATGTTCTGAATGCGAAGCTGCATGCCAAGGAAGCCGAGATCGTTGCCGAAGCAGGGAAGTCCGGAACCGTGACTATTGCCACCAACATGGCCGGCCGTGGAACCGATATTAAGCTGGGCCCGGGGGTGAAAGCTGCAGGCGGCCTTGCTATTATAGGTACAGAACGGCATGAGTCAAGGCGAGTCGACAGGCAGCTGAGGGGCCGTTCAGGTCGCCAGGGAGATCCCGGGAGTTCCCAGTTTTTTGTATGCCTCGAGGATGACCTGATGCGTATGTTCGGCTCAGACCGTATTGCAAGGATTATGGACAGTCTCGGCATCAAGGAGGGAGAAGTGATACAACATTCTATGATCACGAAATCCATCGAAAGGGCCCAGAAAAAAGTCGAGGAAAACAATTTCGGTATCCGTAAACGGCTCCTGGAGTATGATGATGTGATGAACATCCAGCGTGAAGCGATTTACAAGAAAAGGCATCATGCATTATTTGGCGAGCGGCTTGCAGTCGATATCGCCAATATGATGTTCGATGTCTGTGAAACTATCGTACTTGATCATCATGATGACAATGATTTTGAGGGATTTAAATTTGATCTGATCAAGGAATTTGCTGCTGAACCTCCTATGGACCAGCAGGTTTTTGAGAAAGCAAATGCCTCCGAAGTCTCAGAATCACTGTTTAACCATATCTATAAACGGTATAAACACAAAGGGGAGAATATTGCCATGAAGACATTCCCCGTAATAAAGGATGTTCTTGAAAATGAACCCAGGTATGAGAATATAGCAATACCCGTTACCGACGGGCTGAAAACCATGCAGGTCGTCACAAACCTGCGCAAAGCTTTTGATGACAAGGGAAAGGAAGTAGTACTTTCAATCGAAAAAGGTATTGTCCTTTCATTGATCGACAATGCATGGAAGGAACACCTTCGGGAAATGGACGACCTGAAGCAGTCGGTTCAAAACGCTGCATACGAACAAAAAGATCCTTTGCTGATCTATAAATTCGAATCCTTTGAGCTCTTTAAAACAATGGTTCAGATCACAAACAAGGAAATTCTTTCTTTTCTGATCAAAGCCGATGTTCCCATACAGGTTTCAAATGTGAAAGAAGCTCAGCTGCCAAAAAAGACCGACCGCGGCCGTTATAAAGAAGAACGCTCCGACCTGCTGTCACAGGCTAATTCGAATACACAGGATAAGTCACACCCCCAACCTGTTAAGGTTGAAAAAAAGGTTGGCCGAAATGATCCTTGTCCCTGCGGAAGCGGGAAAAAATTTAAGAATTGTCACGGTACGGGACAAAATTAATTAGCGAAAAGCGAAAAGCGAAAAGCAGAATGATTGCAGGCACAAATTTCGCTTTTCACTTTTATTGATTTACAAAATGAAAGTCATATGAAATTAAAACGTATCTTATTAAAGCTCTCGGGTGAAGCCCTTCAAGGCAAACAAGGTTACGGGATTGATCCTGATCGTTTGGCAGATTATGCGGCCGAGATCAAATCTGCTTCTTCAGATGGATTGCAGATCGCGATCGTTATCGGGGGAGGCAATATTTTCAGGGGCTTACAGGGAACCGGCCTGGGAGTTGACCGTGTGCAGGGAGACTATATGGGGATGCTTGCAACTGTGATCAACAGCATGGCAATTGAGGACGCACTCGGGAAAGTGGGTGTTAAAGTGAAACATCTTGGGGGTATAGCTATTGATCCGATATGTGAAAAGATGAGCCGGGAAAAAGCCATCTGCTACCTGGAAGAAGGCTATGTCGTATTGATCAGCGGCGGTACTGGCAACCCTTATTTTACCACCGATACTGCCTCGGCTCTGAGGGCCATAGAGATCAAATCCGATGCTATTCTGAAAGGAACCAGGGTGGATGGTGTATACAGTGCCGATCCTGAAAAAGATAAGAAGGCCAGGAAGTTCGATACCCTGAGTTTTGACGATGCGATTAAAAAGAATCTGAAGATCATGGACCTGACGGCTTTTACACTGTGCAAGGAAAACGATCTGCCGATCATTGTTTTTAATATGAACAGGAAAGGCAACCTGCTGAAACTGGTCCGGGGAAAAAAAATTGGCACTATCGTGCAAAAGTGATATTTTCGAAATGAATTC
Organism: uncultured Bacteroidales bacterium; assembly: GCA_903887775.1. GTDB lineage: Bacteria > Bacteroidota > Bacteroidia > Bacteroidales > FEN-979 > CAIRDP01. The sequence goes on along the minus strand of CAISRB010000027.1, from coordinate 62,737 downwards.
AAAAGATCCTTACGATGAACGAAGAATTAGAGTTCACGCTCGAAGAGGCTAAGGAAGGCATGCAGAATGCATTGCACCATCTGGAAAAAGAGATTCAGAAACTCCGGGCCGGCAAGGCCAGTCCGCAAATGCTCGATGGAGTCAAAGTTGACTATTATGGTGTTATGACCCCGGTTGACCAGACTGCGAACATCAGTTCTCCGGATGCAAGGCAGATCATAGTTCAGCCCTGGGATAAAAGCGTCCTGAGCCTGATCGAAAAAGCAATCCAGGCTGCCAACCTTGGGTTCAACCCGAAAAATGAAGGAGAAATACTCAGGATCATGGTTCCTCCGCTTACCGAAGAACGACGCCGCGACCTGGTCAGAAAGGCAAAGGCTGAGGCTGAAAATGCGAAGATCAGCATCCGGAACATACGTCGAAATGCCAATGAAACGGCAAAAAAGTTAAAAAAAGACGGTGTTCCTGAAGATGAGGTTGAGAAAGCTGAAATAGATATTCAGAAAGCAACTGACGATTTTATTGCCAAAGTGGATAAGATCCTTGAGATAAAGGAAAAAGACATTATGACTGTATAATTCCTTGAAGCCTACCCGTGCTTACTGATCTTCTGCAGGCGTTCGGGATCATTCAGAAGTATTTTCTTTCCTTCCACAGTGATGAGCCCTTCATTGTGGAATTTCCGTAATGTGTGAATGACATTTTCCTTCGAACAACCTGCGAATTCGGCAAACTCCTGCCTCGAAAGCGAAAGCACGAATTCATTATTCATGTATATGTTTTGAGACAGGAAGATCAGAATATCTGCAATCCGGCCATTTACCTGCTTATGGGCAAGGCTGATAAAGTTGAAAATGGAACTGCGGAAAACATCAGTAATAAACTGAAGCATCTTAAAAAGATACAAAGTATTCGCTAAGGCAATCCTGGTTAACATACTTACATCAATGGTACAACCTTCACAGTCTTCGATCGCACAAACCGAAAACAGGTTGAACTCGGCATTCACCAGATTTGCGCCCCCTATGAGAGCAGGGGCCTTATTAATCGAAAGAATAAGGTTCTTTCCGTTCTCATCTTCATAGTTGAACTTAATAATACCTTTCCTTAAAAAGAGAAAGTGGGTTGATTTGGCTCCCTGCTTCAGAATGACTTCCCCTTTCTTGTACCGTAACTGAACTGACTTAACGCGGAGCTTTTCAAATTCATCCTTTTGAATGTATTGGCAGCTGATTGTCTTGAAAAGACAATCAGTACAGTCAAAATATCGCTGGTGATCAATCTGGCTCATAAGGTATTTTCAACAAAAGTAGTTGATTTTCATATATCAAAAGGTGAAATAATACACTTTTAATAATGTAACACATCAGGTAAAAGAAGACTTTCTTTCAATGCCTTACATCATATTGCCACTCAGCACACATGTACCTTTGCCGCTGAAACTTTTATTTAAATTTCAATAAAAAATTTTATACATGGATATTCAAACCATTGGTGTTATGGGGGGCAACGGAAAAACCGGTGAACCCGAAAAAGTTACATGTTTTGAACTGAAAATGGGCGACATCATCAGTATCGTAGGCCCGACCGGTTGCGGCAAAACTACTCTGATCAATGATATTGAACTGTTTGCAAACAGGAATACACCATCGAACAGGCTCGTGCTGATCAACGGGCAGCCAATCCCGGAGGATTTTACTTTCGATCCGAGGAAACATCCTATTGCTCTCATTTCCCAGCATACGAACTTTCTGTCGGACCTCCCGGTGGGAGAATTCCTGAAGATACACGCTAAGGTGAGGGGCGGAGACAATCCTGAGAAGCTGATCGGTGAAACCCTCGAATTTGCCAACCAGCTTACCGGTGAAGCAATCATTGTTTCTACAGGAATGACTGAGCTTTCGGGAGGACAAACACGGTCCTTGCTTATTGCCGATGCAGTGATCATTGGCAATTCTCCGATTATTCTTCTTGATGAAATTGAAAATGCCGGCATCCACAGGACCAAAGCGCTGGAACTGCTTAAACAGTATAACAAGATTTTTGTCTTTGTGACCCATGATCCTCATATAGCCCTCTTGTCGGACTTCAGGATCATCATGAGGAACGGATCGATGGAAAAACTTGTCTGCACCAACCCTGAAGAAAGGAAAGTCGCAGGTGAACTCGGAAAAATAGACAATATCATGCTGAATTTTCGTACGCTTATCAGGAACGGCGAGGAGATTTCGGAACATATGATGTCAAAGCAAATGGAATTATTGAAACTAACAAATTAATATATGAAATTGATAATATTTGCCGGCCCCCCCACCTGCGGGAAGACTACGGTGATAAGGCAGGTTATAAGAAGGATGTTGAAAAAGGGATATAAACCCGCCTATCTTAAAATTGACGTATTGTATGCCGATGAGGACAAAATTATACGGGAAGAGTTTGACATACCGGCCAGGAAATTATATTCCGGAGAATTGTGCCCCGACCACTGCAATGTTGTTGTCATGGATGAGGCTGTTGAATGGGCTGAAAAAGTGGGTAGTGATTTCCTGTTTGTGGAAACGGCAGGATTGTGTTTACGCTGCTCGCCATATATCGAGAATTCGCTGGGTGTTGTTGTTCTGGAAGCAACCAGCGGCATGAACCTCCCATATAAAATTGGACCCATGCTTACTCTTGCAGATATTGCAGTGATCACGAAGATCGATCTGATCTCCCAGGCCGAACGCGAAGTGTTCCGTTACAGGGTGATTGAAGCGGCAAAGGACATCACTGTGGTCGAAAGCAATGCGTTATACGGAATCGGCATCGATCCCATTGTTAAACATATTGAACGGTCAAGTGAAATCGAACAGCCCATGTTTTTAAGAGGGAACCCTCCGGTCGGGACCTGTACGATCTGCGTCGGTAAAAAGGAAATAGGGGCAAAGAATCATTTCGGGGTTTTGCGTACGATGGAGCATGATCTGTTTTACATAGGAGAATAAGACCTTTGATTCAGGATCCCAAACATATCATCTATCTCGACAATGCCTCAACCACCTGCATTGATCCGGTGGTTGCTGAAGTTATGCAGGCAACATACAGGGAATATTATGGGAATGCATCCAGCCTGCACTCTGTTGGTACTGCAGCTCATGAGGTTCTTGAACAGTCGAGGGAGAAGCTGGCCGGGTTGCTAGCTGCAATGCCGCCGGAAATCATTTTCACCGGCAGCGGAACAGAATCCAACAACCTGGCTTTAAAAGGAGTGGCATTTGCGAATGCCCACAGAGGCCGGCATATTATTGTTTCGGCCATTGAACATGATTGTATTTTAAAGGCAGCACGCTGGCTTGAACGCCAGGGTTTTTCCATCACCTATCTGCCGGTCGATTGCGAGGGTATAATTGATATTTCAGCACTTGAGAAAGCAATTACCGATAAGACCATCCTGGTCTCCATAATGCATGCAAACAATGAGATAGGTACTATTGAACCTGTTGAAGAAGTTGGAAATCTTTGCAGGGAACGAAACGTATTTTTCCATTCCGATGCCTGCCAGACATTTGGTAAGATTCCGGTGAATGTTCAGGCCATGAATGTTGATCTGCTTACAGTAAATGCCCACAAACTTCATGGGCCCAGGGGAGTCGGAGCTTTGTATATCAGGAATGGGGTCGCTGTTGAGCCATTACTTCACGGAGGCGGACAGGAAAAAGGGATACGCTCATCCACCGAAAACATACCCGGAATAACAGGGTTTGTCAAAGCAGCTGAGATCGCCTGCACTGACCTGGAACCTGAAACGGAAAGGATTTCAGCTTTTCAGGAGTGGATCATGATCGAATTGAAACAGCGCCTTGATGGTGTTTATTTCAATGGCTCGCTGACGAACAGGTTGCCGCATAATATCAATTTCTGCATTGAAGGAATGGAAGGTGAAGGGATAAGGCTGCAACTGTTGCTCGATGATGCCGGAATTTGCGTCTCGACAGGATCTGCCTGTTCTTCAAACGACGGGGGCAATCCCTCTCATGTGCTCCAGGCCATAGGGCTGGATCCTTTCCAGGCCAGGGGAGGGATCAGGTTGAGCCTTGGAAGGTTCACTGCCCGGAAAGAAATAGATATTTTCCTGCATATCATTACAGAAAAGGTAAAACAGCTCAAGCCTATATTTTAAAGCAGGCAATGTTGGTCGAAAAAGAAAAGATAAAAACCATAGCACTGAAAAGTGAATTATCGGCCGGAGATATTTATTTCCTGCTATCACTTGAAGACCCCGATGAAATTAAATTCCTGGGGGAAATCGCGTATGCCTTAAAAAAGGATCATGTAAGCAATACGGTATTCTTCAGGGGCCTGATTGAATTCTCGAACATATGCACGAAAGATTGTTTTTATTGTGGCATCAGGAAAAGCAATGACTTACCCCGTAGATTTCTCATGACCAAGCAGGAGATCGTGGATGCGGCAATTTTTGCCCACAGTAACCATTATGGTTCGGTTGTTCTGCAATCGGGCGAAAGGGCCGACGGTATGTTTACCGGCTTTGTTTGTGATGTCGTGAGAACTATAAAGGACAAAACTGAAGGGAAGCTGGGAATAACCCTTTCCTGCGGAGAGCAGAATGATGAGACGTACAAAATGTTTTTTGCCGCGGGTGCTCACCGTTACCTTCTCAGGATTGAATCTTCAGACCGTGAATTTTATAAGATGTTGCACCCATCTGACCGGCATCACGATTTCGATACCCGCCTGAATTGCCTGAGGTCGCTTAAGGAAATCGGCTACCAGGTCGGAACCGGGGTAATGGTCGGACTTCCTTTTCAAAACAGGGAACACCTTGTGAAAGATCTTCTTTTTTTAAAACAGATTGATGCCGACATGGTTGGCCTGGGCCCATACATCGAGCATTCGCAGACACCATTGTACGGGTATCGCGATCAGCTCTGGCCTCAACAGGAAAGGCTGATCATGACCCTGAAAATGATCGCTATCCTGAGGATCCTGATGAAAGATATCAATATAGCTTCGGCAACGGCCCTGCAGGCAATTGATGGTTTTGGGCGTGAAAGGGCGCTGAAATTCGGGGCCAATATTATAATGCCAGGCCTTACTCCAAGGGTTCATCGCAAAGACTATCTCCTTTATGAAGACAAACCATGCATAGACGAAGACCGTGAAGAATGCAAAGACTGCCTTGAAATAAGAATTAAGCTGGCGGGAGATAAAATAGGATATGATACCTGGGGAGACTCAAAGCATTTTATTAACAGAAACCATAAAACCCATTTATATGTTTAAAGAAAACAACCTTCAGTTAGATGTGATCTCCGCCCTCCCGGGCCTTGATTGCGGTGCTTGCGGATTCCGCACATGTACACTTTTTGGTGACCACCTGGCCAACAACCCGGGTGACATTAAACTTTGCATTCATATAGACAACAGAAAATCACAGGCTTCGGATCCGGTGGCATGCCTGAGTTGCCATCATACCGGCCTTGGTGAGAAACTCGGATGGAAGGATAACCTTAAACGTGAGTTCGATTTTATCCTTGATTCATTTGACAATGAACCGGGTCCGAGGGAAACAATTCTTCCGTACAACCCGGCGTTGGTGAAAGACCTGGGAGTAAAGAAAGATGATATAATGATTGGACGCCCCATGGGAATGTCCTGCGGATGTCCCGTTACCCATTGTGGGATTGTAACCGGTGTGGATGCTCGTAACGGTGTTATCAACTGGTGTGTCACCGGACCCCTGAAACCCCGTCTGCAGGGTTTCATCGATATTGGTTATTATGTTGCCCAGGGCTACGAAGGACTTATAAAGGAAACCAACGTTGAGATCAAGCTTGGGATGCGTTACTGGTTCCTGCCACGCCGTTGTATGCTTCAGTGGAGACATAGCGGGCTCGTGAATGCTGTCACCAGGCTTAAAGAAGGCGGCTATAAGGTTAGAATTGAAGGCTTGTTTATAGGATAATTTCTGGTTTTTTAATCCCATACGCAAGTTTTTACGTTTCCGGTTGTCTAATACTAAACTTAATGTTCAACCAATAACAAAAAACGATGAAAACTACGTTCAGAAAAATCCTGCCTTTAGGCCTTTTACTCGTGTTTGCAGTTTACGGCTATTCTCAGAATAGCTCAACGGCTGCTGTTTCAAAACAAACTCAAACCACCCAGTCAACAGCCTCATGCGGTAAATTTGTCGATAAGAACGCCGACGGCATCTGCGACAACCATAAGAACAATGTCCAGTGCAAGGGAAACGGCACTTGTTGCGGCAAAGGAAGGCAGCATTGCCAGGGAACCTGCCAGGGGAAGCAAATGCCGGACTGCAAAAAGAGCTGCAGCGGCAGTCACGATAAAGCAGGCTGCGGAGCCGCCGGTGCAGGTTGCAGTAAAGGCAACCCTAACCCGGGAAACTGCCCCAATAAAGGAAACTCAGGCCAGGCTGCTCCTGAAAAAACCACAACACCCGCAAAGTAATACAGGCAATTAACGGGTCAGGCTAAATTCATAAGCGATTTAGCCTGACCTTTGCTTTATTATTATCGGCAAAGAATGACAGATTACGAACTGGTCCAGGGAATACTAAGGCGTGACCGCCAGGCTTTTCAGCACCTGCTTGATACCTACCAGAAACAGGTAGTTAAAACGGCGTATTATTTTACAGGTAATATGGAAGATGCAGAAGACCTTTCACAGGAAATTTTCATCGAAATCATTGGGTCGGCAGAGTCTTTCCGGCATTCGGCCACGTTATCGACATGGATATACCGGATTACGGTTAACCGTTCATTAAACCTTATTAAAAAAAACAAACGCAGGGAGATTTTTCAAAGACTCGGAAATTTATTTCAAGATCCCGGCAATGGGAAACATGCTGTGGAGGAACCTTCAGGTCATATCACAAATACAGAGGATGATGAGAGGAGAAGACTTCTCAACCACGCCATAAATTCACTCCCGGAAAATCAAAGAATTGCTTTTATCCTGAGTAAATACGATGAACTGCCTTACAGGGAGATCTGTGAAGTCATGAACCTGAGCCTTTCATCCGTTGAATCCCTTATCCACCGTGCAAAGATCAATCTTCAGAATAAGTTATCGATCCACTTTCCTGAATTTAAAAAGAACTGAATATGGACTGCAAATTTGTCAATGACAACCTTTTCTCGATCACGGAAAACCGGCTTTCTGAGGCTGAACAGGCACTTGTAATAAAACATATTGCAGGATGCCCGGGCTGCACTGCTGCCGTTGATTCCTTTACATCGATCATCGGAATGATTGAGAAGGACACAAAAATTGAACCTGATCCTTTTCTGGCTGCCAGGATACTTCAGAATATGGAATCTCAGTATTCCCCGGCCAGACAGGGAATATTCTTCCTCATACCCAGGGTGCTTCAGCCGGTTCTTGCCGTGGCCCTCATTTTGCTGGCGGTGTTCAGTGGCTTCCTGGCAGGCAAGCAGGGCAGGCAGATTAGTGGAAACACCGATTATAAAAAAGATCTGAGTGTTGTGAAATCTGAACTTTTCATTTCAGAGTTGAACGACGAGGATAAAACAGTGGAATTATACAAATAATACCCCGGCTATGAATTATTTTAACAAATACCGTGTTGTTTTCTGGATCATGATCCTGATGATCGTGGTCAATATCTCGGCTTTTACAAGCTTTTTCTTTTATTACAGGGCAAATAAAACTATGGTTTCAGATTCGGCAAGCTGCAGCGGAACCTGCAGGTTCCTCAATGAACAGCTTGCTTTGAATCCCGGCCAGGCCGACAAGGTTTCAGCAGTAAATAAGCAGTTCAGGGAGCGAACCCAATCTGTAGTTGCTGATATTAAGAACACCCGTACTGCCCTTCTGGATGAACTTGCCTTGAATGAACCCGATACCTTAAAACTTAACCAGTATACCGAGCACATTGGGGAGTTGCAGAAAAAATTGCAAAGGGCTGCTGTATTGCAGTTTCAGCAATTGAAAGAGATTTGTACCCCTGATCAATGCCTGAAGCTGTCTGCAATCTATTCTGAAGTGTATGGGTGCCCGAAAATGGGTCAGGATACAGGAAAGCACAGGCAGCAAAGGTTTGGGAAGGGACAGGAAGACCGGGGATGCGGGAAAAATCCCTGACAGGATCTGCCTGTAAATCCAGTTTGATTAATTACTTTTGCGGTCAGCTAAGAAGTCACTCTCCGCAAATTATTCATTCATGAAATTGAAACATTTACTGTTCTTCCCGGCAGCCGGTTTTATCTTGTTGTTTTCGGTTCAGGGCTCAGCACAGCCTGCAGCCTATGTTAAACAAGTGATAACAGCCAATTCGGGAAAATTTGAATATACTCCTCCGTATACAGATTTTGTCACCCTGCAAAGGTACGACCCACAAACCAGGCTTGTCAGTTATTTCAGCAGCATATTCACCCAGTCGGCCCAGTCTATCCTGATCAGCGGCGATGTCGGTTTTTTTGCCGCACAGGATTCAGTGGTGAAATTTAATCTGAATACATTTCAGCGTATGGCAGCTGTTGCCGATTCCGGACTCAACCGGCTGGCCTTGTACAATGGCAGATTGCTTGTTTCGAAGCAGTACCCTGTCAGCCGGTTCTTTATGGAAGTCCTTGACACGTCAAATCTCAGCCTTATTGCACGTGTTGACGGGCTTACAGGTGACTGTGGAGGTATCTCGGGCCTGAACGATACGGTTTATATCGCAGTAAATGGCGGATGGATGGGGTCTGAAGGCAAGCTGGGTATCATTGATCCTGCAACCTGGACCCTGCAATCGGAAGTAAATTTTGGCTCCGGAGCCGTGGGAATATGGGACCTGTACGTATATAATCGGGCTGTTTACTCGGTGAACAAAACCCCGTATGGCGTTCCTGAGGTGGGAAGTGTGACAGTGTATAATCCGGCCACACGTGGTTTTTTTAATGTTATATTACCATTCAGGGTGGCAGCAGGTACGGGTATAAATAAAGGCCTGCTTTACCTGGGATTGAATTACGGTATAGGTTCGTTCAACCTCAATACCAGGTCTGTCGCTGATACAATTCTTGTGCCGGATCCGGGTTCATCGGAGTATACATATATCTTATCGTCGGCAATCGATACCCTCGATGGCAAATTGTATACCAATGTGGGGAATTATGTTACTCCCGGATACTGTTTGGTGACTTCCCTGTCAGGTGATTCCATAACATCTTTTCCTACCGGGATTTCCTCCGATGCCATCGCTGTCGACACACGCACCGACCCGGTCGGAATCGCTGAAAACTCGGGGGTTAATACTTCAGTCAGGCTTTATCCGAACCCGGTTTATGACATTCTGGAAATAAGTGTTGCAGGCAATATTTCGATTACCTCGCTGAAAATCACTGCTGTCAGTGGCAGGGAAATGATCAAACTGAACCACCCGCCGGCTTCAGGTAATGATTATAAGTTAGCTGTCAGTGATCTGACTCCAGGTTTATATTACCTCGTTGTCTATACGTCTGAAGGCCGGGTAGTTAAACCATTTGTTGTAGGTTCCCGTTAATAAACCACGATTTCATCCGCAAAGATCCAACTGGCCTGACCGGCCCCTTCATGCCAGGCCGGGCATACTCCATAATTCTTTGCTGTAACCCTCAGATATCTAGCCGGGGTGGAAGGAAATGGCTGGGTAAACGGCTGAATGAAAACCTGTTCTTCTTTAGGTGATACAGGGTTCAGTACCTGGTTCACCGAATGCCATTTCTTACCGTTGGATGACAAAGAAAATTCCACATATTTCGGCAGGAAGATCCATGCCTTTTGATTCTGAAGCAAAGTAGCCATCACTGAAGTAACCGGGATCTCTTTTCCGAAATCAATAATAACATCGATATCGTTAGCAAGATAACCCTGCCACAATCCGTCATGGTGGTCTTTGCTCCCTCTGAGTCCGTCGATAAGAGCTGTTTCACCTCCGGCAGGGTAACGCTCCGACCAGGTGCTCATGTATTTGATCTTTTTGCCGACTGCCAGGTGAAAAAGAAAATTACGCTCACTGATCTTTTCCTTCAGGTTGCCGTCGACAAACAAGCCGGCTTTAATTACCATATTCCCTTTTATATCAAAAGGATCCGTATACTGTGTGGATTTCGAATCGGGATCATTTCCATTAAGAGTATAATAAATCGGAATTCCCGGTTGTTCGGATGACAGAATGACTTCTGCTTTGCCTGTTTTCTGATCGAACCTGGTATTGATATCAACCTTGAACGAACCAGGTGAATAGTTGACTTTCATGAAATCAAGCTTCCTGAGGTGGGGGGTAAGCCTTGTTCTGAATTCCAGGAAATCCCTCTTTCCCTTTGGAGACCAGTCGACTTCCGAGAGGGCTATCATGCGTGGAAGAGCCATGTATTCGGCCTGTTTTACAGTCGGGATAAATTCAGTCCATAAGTTTCCCTGAGCTCCCAGGATGTGCTTCCTCTCGTCGGCCTTAAGTTCTTCCGGTACGGGCTCGTAGGAGTATACCTTTTTCAGGGGAAGGAACCCGCCGATAGCTTTGGGTTCTGTTGAAGAAAGTGCCTGGTAATGATCGAAATAGCAATAATCTTCAGGGGTCATGATAGCGTCGTGGCCTTGCCTGGCTGCGGCAATTCCGCCTTCAACTCCCCTCCATGACATCACTGTTGCTTCGGGTGCAATGCCCCCGTCGAGGATCTCATCCCAGCCTATCATCCTTCGGTTCTTCGATAGGATGAATTTTTCGATACGTTTCACAAAATAACTTTGTAATTCATTTTCGTCTTTAAGCCCTTCGGCCTTAATCCTGGCCTGACATCTGGGACAGGCTGTCCAGCTTGTTTTATCAGCTTCATCACCCCCGATATGAATGTATTCCGAAGGGAACAGGTCGATAACCTCGCTTAGTACATCCTGCAGAAAAATAAACACCGAATCATTACCGGCGCAATATATATCCGTATTGGGCCAGTAAGACCCGGGAGGTACCGTGACCTGATTGCCTTTGCAGGATAAGTTGGGATAGGCAGCGAGTACTTCAACACAATGCGCCGGCATTTCTATCTCCGGAATGATAGTAACATAACGCTGCCCGGCATATTTTACTATCTCGCGGATGTCTTCCTGGGTGTAAAATCCACCGTAAGTGGCTGGTTCTCCTGGTTTTTGAGGTTCGCGTTTGTTCCATGGATCATTTTCGTGATCAACCCTCCATGCCCCTATGCCAGTAAGCTTCGGGTATTTTTTAATCTCAATTCGCCAGCCATTGTCATCGGTGAGATGCCAGTGAAACACATTCATTTTATACATGGCGATAAGGTCAATATATTGTTTGATGAATTCCTTCGGGAAGAAGTGGCGGGAGACGTCGAGGTGCATTCCCCTGTAATGAAATCTCGGATGGTCCCTGATCTCCATGCAGGGAATTGAATACTGAGAATTTACCCGATCTTTATTCACCGAATAGATCTCCGGGGGCAGAAGCTGGATCAGACTTTGCATCCCGTAAAAGAGGCCTGCTCCCTCGCTTGCTTCCAGGATGATCCTTTCAGGAGTGATGTTCAGGACATACCCTTCAGGGGGGATATTACCTTTTAAAGTAAACCTGAAAATGATCCCGTTCGAAACCGATTTCATATCTTTAGGAATATCTTGCAGCCGGAGCCTCTTTAATCCGGCATTCCCGATGAGACTGGCAAAGAACCCGGCAGTTGCAGTTTCTTTAGCCTCATTGGAAACATACAGCACTGTGTTCCCGTTTAGTTTGAAAGTTCCCGGCTTTAGTTTTACCGATACAGGTTTCGGGATGATATTGATTGCCGGCAGGCCCTGGGCCTGTGCCTGACTGCAATACAATACGCCAAAAAGGATAACAAGTAAGAGAGATCTTTTTTTCATAAGTATTTGATTCAATTTGTTAGTTTGCAAAGATCAGAAATTATCCTCTCCATCGCAATGGCATTTTCTTCCATGCTCCGGACCAGTTTGAATTGAGCCTTTGCCCTGTGCAGGTTATGGGCAGGGTGTCGTGTCTTGAAATATTTGTCACCGGCCAGGTAATCAGTGAGGAACCTCAGGCCGATGATAAACGTCATGAAGCGGGCGGAAAAGGCCAGATGTGCTTTTTCAGCCTCCGTAAGAAAGGCCCCGGCATTTTCAAGGAATCCCCTGCCGTAAGCGCTAAAAAGATCCAGGTTAATATCAACGTTCCTTAAATCCTCTTCATCTTCAGCCCCGGTATTGGCCCCGGTGCGGATAGCATCCCCGAAATCAAAAAGAACGTATCCGGGCATCACCGTATCCAGGTCGACAATACAGATAGCCTTATCCTGGCTGTTAAAAAGAATATTATTGAATTTTGTGTCATTATGGGTTACCCGCAGCGGAATCTGTCCTGAATGTCCAAGTTTCAGAATAGAATGCATTTCCCCTTCACGCTCTTCGATGAAACGGATTTCGTCCCGTACTTCATTTACCCTGCCGCAGGGATCCTCGATACATATACGGTGAAATGCTGCCAGCCTTGTTTCGATATTATGAAAATCCTTAATGGTCTCGGTCAGGCCCGCTACATCCATGTCGGATGTGAGCCTGAGGAACAAACCAAAAGCTTTTCCCCCTTCATAGGCCAGTTCAGGCCCCGGCACGAGGTCAAAGCTCCTGCTGTCACCTACGTAATTGAACATTCTCCAGTAATTCCCATCTTCATCTGTATGGAAAAAGTTTTTATTTCTGGCAGGGATAAGCCTGAGATCACTGAAAGGAACGCCGGCAATTCCTGAACAAATCTTTTCGGAGATATGGTTTGTCACTTTCAGGATGTTCTCCATCAGCTTTGGAATATCAGTAAAAATATGATGGTTGATCCTTTGAAGGAAGTATTCAGGTGATCCTGAAGGAAATATTGAAATCCTGTATGAGTCGTTGATATGCCCGTTACCTGTCCGTTCAAAGCTGCCGGGTTTACCTTCAATGTTGAACTGTCCTGCAATATTTAGTATGTCTGTCATGTGTTTTTCCTGATGATCATCCCTTTAATCCTGCATTCCTTTATTCATTATTTCCCTGGCTTGCTTTATCCTTTTTACATCCACGGCTTCATGCCCATATTCTGAAAGGTCAGGCTTTCCCATCTTCACATCCTCCCGCATAAATTTCATCGTTCCGGGAACCTGCTTTGTAAGATACATATGAAACTCTGAAGCCCCCGTGAGCCTTATCGCTTCTTCGAGGTTGTGCTCCTTTATGCCATGCCCGGGCATAATGATGATGCGGCCTGCAGCTTGGGCGATAAGTTTACGGATCAGCGGGGCCCCCGTTAGGGCGCAGTCGCTTTGTCCGGAGGTGAGGACCCTGTCGATACCCAGAGAGATCAGGTCATCGAGCGCTTTGTAAGGGTCGGCGGACATATCGAAAGCCCGGTGGCAGGTGACCTGCATGGGTCGTGAAAGTTCAAGCAGCTGTCGCACACGGGGTACGTCGATTGAACCATCAGGGGTAAGTATCCCGAAAACAACCCCGTCGGCCCCCAGGTCTTTTGCCATCCGAATATCAAGTTTCATGATCTCAAATTCATCATCCGAATACAAAAAATCGGCTCCCCTGGGTCGTATCATCACCATGATCGGGATATTCAACTTCTGCCTGGCAAACCGTATAGTACCGGCGCTGGGGGTACATCCGCCTTCCGTCATATTTTCGCAGAGTTCCACGCGCTGAGCACCGCCGGTTTGAGCGTTGACCGCCGAAACGGCTGAATTCACGCAGGCTTCAAGTAGTTTCATCATTGCTAGAATTCGTTAAATTTCTCCCTTAATTCCCCAAGGCCAGGCGCGAAAACCGGGGACGGGATCTGCCCCGGACTTAATGGCATTGATTAATTCAAACCTACAGCCATCTGCCAATGCCCATTCCTTCAGTACAGTTTCTGCAAATATCTATAGTTTTTCTTTGTTTTAAAATCATTTGACGGAACTCATCGTATCCCCGGCCCTCCCATATCTCCCTGAAACTTCTTTCATTGATTTTACCCAGCATATGCTCCGCATCCTTATCGAAACAGCAGGGAACAACTTTACCGTCCCAGCTGATCACACAACTGCTCCACATGCGGAAGCAATGTCCCGGCAGGGTGTTTTTGATCCTGTATATGCCCCGGCCTGTGTACCTTGAATATTTCCCCTCATCCGGCATCAGCGGATTGCCATTAATGAAATCATTAAACTGGGCCGACTTGACCTCCACCTTATCGCCTCCCCATTCAAGGCCTTTTCTGCGGATATCTCTCACCTGGCCCTGGTTTGATCTCAATACAAGAAATTGGATGATGATTTCTGGGGTTTTGCTGCTTGCCGACTTCCTTGCCTGAGCAAGATTCCGGATCCCTTCGGTCACGGTTTTCAGAGTTCCGCCTACCCGGTATGATTCATAGGTTTTCTGATCGGTGCCGTCGACCGAGATGATGAGGCGGTTAAGTCCTGACCCGACCGTTGCTTCAGCATTCTTTTGGTCGAGGAAGTGCCCGTTGGTAGATGAACTCACAAAGATCCCTTTCGAACGGGCATACGAAACAAGGTCAAAAAAGCCGGGATGCAAATAAGGCTCACCCTGGAAATACAAAGTAAGCCAGGCAAGTTCCGGCGACAACTCATCGAGGATTGACCTGAACTTCGGAAGGTCCATAAATCCCGCAGCTCTGCTCAGCTCATTCGTTCCACTTGGGCATTCGGGGCAGTGCAGGTTACAACGGTTAGTGGGTTCTATTGAAACAGCGGCAGGCATTCCGTAAACAACTGGATGCCCGAGAATACGCGACAAAAGATATCCGCAGAGTAATTTTAAAAAATTAATGGTCCGGGGGAAGGTGATGCATTTCAAGGCCAGCAAAAATTTTATTCAGCCTCTTCTTCGATGCCTTCTGGCTCCTGAACATGATGCTGGTGTTTCTCCTTCTTTTTCTTTTTATGCTTTGCAACGAAGTCCCTGCCCAGGGTAATAAGCTTGCCGACCAGAGTAGTCGTGGTGCTTACATCATCGATGAGTGTTCCCATCAGGTTGCGGAACGAAAGCAACCTTACCAGGTTATGATAATTATACTTGATGCCTTCTTCCCTGCGGGAGATCTCCATCTGCAGTTTTTCCTTTTCGCGCTGGAGGTTTTTGAGTGAGTCGATATGGCTGAGCCTCACTTTATAGGGTTCGTTAGTTCTCATCTTCATCCTCCATTATGATTTTAGCAAGACGTTTTATCATCGGATTGATGAACAGTATATGCCGCATCCAGTAAATGACACAGCCCACGATGAAGTAAAAAGCCACGACAATGAGGGCTCCCGTTGAGGTAGGGCCGACCTCTTCTCCGTACCAGAACACAAAGGCAAACGAAATAAATAGAAGAAGGAAATTGGCCAGGATGAAAAAGATCACCGAGATCAGGAAATACGAAGCCAGTTTGGCAATCTTTTCGGTGAGAATAAGTTTGATGTAGTCGATCCTCAGGTTGATATAATCCTTCACATTCTCGGTGAGGGAAGATACATTATCTGATATCCGGTTTGATTCCATAATAAATATTTTAATAATCTCATTAGTAATTTTCGGATCTGATCAGGTGGTTGAACCTGACTCCTGCCCTGAATCCTCAACGTCTTTAGTTGCCTTATCTGAAACAAGTACCGACTTGAGTTCCTCAAAACTGGTGGGGAAACCCTCTTCCAGCTTATCGGCAATATCAAGGATTTTGTCTTTGATCGTTTTTCTTATTTTGGATCCTTTCTCGGGGGCGATAAGCATGCCAATTCCTATACCCACAGCAAGCCCGGCCATTGCGGCGATCAGGATGTTTGACTTACCAGCCATAATATGAATTTTTAGAACGAATTATTTATTCATCTCGTTAATCAGTCGGAAACCACTTAGGAATTCCGTTGCAACAATTTTAAGAAATCCATAGGCAGGAACTGCAACAATCATTGCGGGAATGCCCCCAAGGCTTGCGGCTGCGATCACAACCAGGAAAATTTCGACAGGATGGGCCTTTACACTCTTTCCCTGGATGAAAGGCTGGAACACGTTATTGTCGATTGCCTGGACTATGAGCATGGCAATCACGATCTTCAGCGCCATAGGTCCTACCTCGTCGTAATTGCCCGAACTGATAACTCCTGTCATTCCAAGCAATACTCCGGTGATAACGGCAATAATTCCACCAATGTAAGGAATGATGATAATGATGCCGGCAAAAAAGGCGATCACCAGGGCTCCCTGTACTCCTATTATGAGCAAAGCAACAGAGTAGGTGATGATGTTAGCCATGACCTGGATGATGAGCCCGATGAAATACCTGGATAAGAGTTTCTTGCTTCGGATCATGACATTTTTTGTCTGCTCTTCGTATTTTTCGGGGATGATAAGCAGCAGAAGTTTCGGCATCATCGTGTAATCGTAGAGGAAGAAAAACGACAGGAACAGGATGGAAAACAGGTTAAAAAAGAAAGAACCTGTAAAGGAAATAATGGATGAAAGCAGGGTTGAGAATACGTTGAAATCGACCAGCTTGAGGGCCATGTCCTTTAAGGAAGACTCAATGGTAGAGCCTTTCGGAATAATTCCATACTGTATGATGACCGACTGTAACCATTCAATCTCGGAATGAAAATGATCCGTCAGTTTATGGGTGTCAATCTGAGATATCATACTGGCTTCGCGGAGAACCAGCGGGATAAAAAATGAAAACAGCCCGAACATAATGATTATCATCAGGATCAGGGTGATAGCCACACTCAGACCATGAGGGAACCTGATCCTGCCTAGTTTTATCTTATCGAAGAGATCGACCAGAGGTGTTCCAACAATGGATATCACCATGGCTATAATGATGAAAATTACGATCTGGGAGAAATACCATACCAGGAACCCGATGATCCCAATAATAAGCAGGATGAAAAACAGCTTGTAGCGATTGTATAAGTCCGACATTGACGGTTTTTTCTACAAACCTACTGGTTTTTAACCGGAAAGTCAAGAGAAAAATATGCGGCAACTTCGTCTTTATATGTCCGGTGAGCATGCTGGCGTTCTTGGCTCATGATGTAGTTCTTTGCTCCCTGAAGGTTCCCTTCGCTTACGGATGCCGCGTAAAACTCCTTGTCCCAGCAGAACCGTTTCACTGTAAGCGATTTTGATTTCATCCATTTACATGCCTCTGAACGTAATTCATTCACGACTGCCTCCAGGCTCTGCTCGCTTCTCAGGCGAACAAGACAGTGTATGTGATCGACCCAGCAGTTGATAATCCCCAGTTCTATGTTTTTCTTAACAGCTGCTGATTGCAGATGTTCGAGCAGCTCCTGCCCGGATCCGTTTGAAAACAGGGTATTTCGCCCTTTTATACCCCATACAGCGTGCACCCAGATCTTTGTCTGTGTCATAAGCGCTTTTTATACTTAATCCGTTATCCTCCGGAAAGTGATACAAAAATTGAAAGGAATTATAGTTTATCAATAATAAGGAAGGCAAATACTATAAAAATATACAGGTTACCGATCAGGAAGATTATCCTGAAGCTGATCCTTCGAGAGATGAAAAGCTGATAGCCAATGAAAAGGACAACAACAAAATTAACGGCTGCAAGCAGGTATCTCAGGGATACCAGGTTCACGATACTGAACCAGGAAAAACAGACGGTTATGGCAGAAGCTGTCAGAAGCCATGCCAGAATGGTCAGTTTCATCATAACAGGGGAGAAGGTATCGGAAAGAACCGGGAAACCTGCTTTTTTATATTCGTTGTTGTATTTTATCATGATCAGCCAGAAATGAGGCATTTGCCAGATGAATATGAAGACTGAAAGAAATACAACAATGGGATCTCCGGGTTTCCCGCCGGCAGCAATCCACCCCATGAAGATCGGTATTGCACCTGTTAAGGCCCCGGGGATCACCGCGAAAGCGGTTTTTCTTTTCAGCAGTGTATAAACCCCGTTGTACCAAAGCACATTAAACATTCCCAGAACGAAAAGCAAAAGATTGCCTTCAAGAATGAGAATAATAAATCCGGAGATAAGAAAAAGATTTGCAGTCCTGAGGCCGTCGGATATGGTAAGCTGCCGGGACGGGATAGGTCTCAACCTCGTTCGTTCCATCTTTTCATCATACTCCCACTCCTGGTACTGGTTCAGGGCTGAAGCGCCTGCGGCAAGCATGAAAATACCAGCGACAGGCCAAAATAAAGAAAACGATATGCCTCCTGCACAGATAACCGCAGATGCAAGAGCCGACAAGGTAACAGCTAAAGTCACCCAGGGTCGGATCAGCCGGAGATAAGGACGCAGGATCAAAGGTCAGGATCGTTGAAAACTATTTAATGGACTTTAAATACTCAATGATCTTCGAAACCTCATCATCTCTGACAATACCTTTGTATGATTTCATCACGCCCTTTGGAAGCCCTTTTACAATATCCTTATCAGGTTCAAAGATGCTCGAATTAATGTAAGCAGCATCAACAGTAACAGTATGTTCTTTTCCTTCTGTAAGAACGATGCTTTTCTTACCGTAAATACCTTTGAATGATGTGCTGACCAGTTTCGTTCCGTCTATCGAATGGCAACCGGTACAGGCATTCTTTTTTATGATCGTGAGACCTTCAGGCTCTGCAGCTTTTTTAGGCAGTGCATTGATCCATGCCTTGTATTCCGATTCGGGAACAACTTTAACTTTTGCTTCCATATAGGAATGGTTCATTCCGCAATACTCAGCGCAAAGGACCCAGAACTCCCCGGCCATCGTGGGAATGAACCACATCTGGTTGACTTTTCCGGGCACACAGTCTTCTTTCTGCCTGAATGCAGGTATATAGAAACTGTGGATGACATCGAGCGATGTAAGATTCAGTATTACTGCTTTGTTAAGGGGAAGTACGAGCACGTCTGATTCTTTATCCCCCGGATATACGAAAGACCAGGCCCACATTTTACTGACAACCGTGACATTCATGGCATCTTTCGGGAAGTCCCTCTGGGGGCGGAAGGCAGTATAACCGTAATAAAACATCAGCAGGGCTATAGCCAGTGGAATCAGGGTCCAGGTGATCTCCAGGATCGTATTATCCTTGATCTGCTCAGCTTTCGGATGTTTTGAACGGCGGTATTTAACCACAAAAGTGATCATCACAGTGGTAATACCTATCAAGATAAAAATACTGATCCCGAATATTATTTTAAACGCCTGATCAACACCTGCAGCAAAATTTGAAGCTTCCGTAAACATATCTGTGTTTTAGAAATTAATTGAATGACTTACCTCATCAGATAATCAAAGAATGTCAGGGCAATAACCAGGGTATATATACCGAGCACCATGACTACAAAAACCGTGAACAGTTTCGATTCAAATTTAAGATGCATAAAATGGCGAAGTACGATAAATGATTTTACCGAAGCGATGATAAGAGCAACCAGGACAGTCAGGGCCGAAAGATCGATCCAGGTGACAGTTATCGTAATTGTTGTAAGGATGAGCAACGCGAGAAGTACCCATCCGTATACCCTGTAATCTTGTGTTTCTGTATGAGTCATTGGTCTGTGTTTTTGTTTTTATTTCACCTTTCGCCTTTCGCTACTTAAGTAATAAGGTACAGCAACGGGAACAGGAAAATCCAGATTAGGTCGACCAGATGCCAGTAAAGGCCCCCGTTCTCCAGCAAAGTATATTTTCCGGCGTTAATTGTGCCGATCTGTATTTTCACCATAACGATCGTGAGGATGATACTTCCGACCAGTAAGTGAAGCATATGAAGACCGGTCATAAAGAAATACAGGCTGAAAAATAGAATGTAACCGTATTTCAGCCCGATCATCATCTCAGAACCGGGATACAGGCCGATAGAGATCTTATGTCCCCATTCAAGATATTTATTGAATAAAAAAATCCCGGCACAAACCAATGTGATCAGAATGAACATCACTCCTTTGCGTTTTTCACCTCTCTGGACTGCCGTAACAGACATGGCAACAGTTGCAGAGCTGAGCAGCAGCACCACGGTATTTAATGTTCCGATGAAGGCATTCAGCTGATGAGCGGCCTGATGAAATTCAACGGAATAGCGGTTGCGCATGACGGCATAAACCAGGAACAAGCCTCCGAACAGGAGGATCTCGGTGAAAATGAATATCCACATTCCCAGCCTTGCGCCTATATCGTCTCTGTGCATTTCCATATCTGTAATTTATTTCAGTTATAAACTAAATTTCACAACCTCGCCTTTCGCTTTTCGCTTTTCGCCTTTCGCTTTTCGCTTTTCGCTTTTCGCCTTTCGCTTTTCGCCTTTCGCCTTTCGCTTTTCGCCTTTCGCCTTTCGCTTTTCGCTTTTCGCCTTTCGCCTTTCGCTTTTCGCCTTTCGCTACCTACTCATAATCATACGGTTCCCCTGTTATCACTGGCAGTTTGTCAAAATTCTCATGGGGTGGGGGTGAAGGAATACTCCATTCAAGAGTCGTTCCTCCCCATGGATTATCCGGGGCTTTGCCGCCTTTACGGCTGAACAGGTTAACAAGCATAATGATGATCCCGACTAAGAGAATAAACCCTCCGATTGAGGAGATCTGCTCTCCCAGCGTAAACTGCGGAAGGTAATCGAAATACCTGCGGGGCATTCCCATCAACCCGAGTACGAACTGTGGGAAATAAAGCAGGTTAAACCCCACAAACATGAATATAAATGCTATGTTCGCCCTTTTAAAGTTGTACATCCTGCCATACATTTTAGGATACCAGTAATGCAATGCAGCAAAAAATGCGAATCCAACGCCACCGAAAACAATATAGTGGAAATGCGCCACAACATATGCTGTGTCGTGAACGTGGATATCCGTTGCCAGAGACCCCAGGCTAAGCCCTGTCAAACCACCTATCATGAAGAGGATGATAAATCCCAGTGCAAACAGGAATGGAGGTTTGACCGCGATAGATCCCTTATACATGGTGGTGACCCAGTTAAACACTTTTATCGCGCTGGGGACTGCAACAAGAAAAGTCAACAGAGAAAACACCCAGCGGGCTGTAATACTCATTCCTGAGGTGTACATATGATGTGCCCATACAAAATAGCCAACCAGGGCAATGGCCAGGCTCGAAAGGGCAATGGCCTTATAACCGAAGACCCTTCTTTGGGCGAAGGTGGGTATGATCTCGGTTATCACCCCCATCGCAGGCAGTATCATAATATATACCGCAGGATGGGAATAGATCCAGAACAAATGCTGATAAAGGATTGGGTCTCCCCCCAGTGAAGGATCAAAGAATCCGATCCTCAGCCAGCGTTCCGCGATCACCATCAGCAGGGTAATTCCGACAATGGGTGTGGCAAGCACCTGGATCCAGGCTGTCGCATAAAGCGACCATGGGAAAAGGGGCATCCTGAAGAAAGTCATCCCGGGAGCCCTGAAGCGGTGAATGGTCACGATGAAATTCAGGCCGGTAAGTATTGAAGAGAACCCGAGAACAAAGGCTCCGAATACTGCGGCTACCACATTGGTATGGGTTTGAATGCTGTAAGGTGCGTAAAACGTCCAGCCTGTATCGGGAGGGCCATTGCCCATGAACTGTGAAGAAAGGGCTATTGCAGCGCCCAGTATATACAAGTACCAGGAGAACAGGTTAAGCCTCGGGAATGCCACATCGTGGGCGCCAATCAGCAAAGGCATTGAAAAATTGCCGAAGACCGCGGCAAGTCCCGGAATCACCACGGTAAAAATCATGATGATCCCGTGAATTGTGAAAACCCCGTTATAGGTCTGGGCGGTAATAAACTGCTGACCTGGTCTGAACAGTTCAAGCCTCATGAGTTCCCCCAGCAGAACGCCGACGATGAAAAACACCATCATGGCGTACATATACATCAATCCGATGCGCTTATGGTCCGTTGATGTGAGCCAGGCAAGTATCCCCTTGTACCTGCCTGTATTCTCAAGATAAGAGTGGGTAATAGCTTCTGCCATAGGTTCTGATTCTAATTCGTTTTTTTCATGTTCGAACGTACAACCAGTGCTACAAATAATACAACCGCCAGAAAAATGATGATTGTTGCACTGATCTTTGTTACTGCGAGCGTATACCTTCTGCCTTCAGGGTCGTAACTGAAACAAAACTGCAGAATACGGTTTATGGTGGGCCTTGACTGCTCCTTCCCGGCCTCGATGATTGCAAGTTTGACATCAAACGGAAGAAAACTGACACCGTAGAGGTACCTGGTAATTTTTCCTTTCGGGCTCAAAATTGTAATCACCGCCGGATGAATGAAATCGTTACCCTGCTTTTTATACCTGTAACCAACGGCATTGACAATTGCATAAATATTTGCGCTGTCCCCGGTGAGGTAATACCAGTCCTTTGAATGACTTTTACTATGCCTTTTCAGGAATGTATTTTTCTTCTGGATGGCTTTTTCGGGTGTGTCTTTATAGTTAAAACTGATGGTAACGATCTGGTAATCTTTACCCAGTTCCATGCCCATATTTTCGACCACTTCCGATACGCCGTCGAGCAGCGGGCTGCATAAACCCGGGCAATCAAAATAAACCAGGGTGAGGATAGTCGGTTTGTTGAAAATGTCACCCAGCCTCACAGGCTTGTTCTGCTCGCTCATAAAGGTCAGGTTCAGAGGAATGATGCTGTCGAGATGTTCGTCAACACCGATCTCCGTGCTTATAACTGATTGGGGTCGCAGGGGCATGGTTACCAGCATAAAAGCAGTCATCAGGATGCCCTGTAATAAAGAATTGATTTTCATATACTATGCCTTTCCCTTTTAAATAGGTTTTTCACACTGCAGAATGTTATGCTTGTTTTATTTTCCTGATGTCCAGTACCGAAAGTATGATATAAATGATAAAATACCATACAGTAATAACTGCAAGAGTATAAATGAGGATTACCCAGACCGGGGCTTTGTCCCTGGTCGACCACATAGCCCTGGTGTCGGTAAGGGAAGGCTTATCGGTGGGAACGCCGATATTCAGAGTGTCAATTACCATGGCTTCCTGCATGCTGCCTGTGGGATCGCTTTCCCTTGCTCCGACAATCACATTGCCGGTTTTGTCGCCCGGAAGATCCCGGGGCCAGTCGAATCCGGCATAGCCGCTCTCTGAGGTTGTTTTTGGATCAGCAATCTGCATGTTCCCGAAATACCGCTGAACGAAAAGAACGATCCCGACTCCTTTTGCCGGCTGTACACCCTCTTTGTTCAATTCAACTGCTTTCACGAGGATTCTTTTCTTTGCTGTATCGTATGTCATTAAAAGTTTGATGCGTTTTCCTGCAGTACTGCTTGATTTTCCGGGATCAGGCTGAACATAACCTTTATGGAATGAACGGAGGAAAGAGATGACCGACCACCTCTCGTCTTCATTCAGGATGTTCCTGAATTCAGGCATGGGGGCCTTGCCTGTACTTATCCTGTAAAACAACTCACCATCTTTCTGTGTTCCTACCCTGGGTTCTGAAAGATCACCGGGAGAGGGTTTGATGGCCGCGAAATTCTGTTTTGTCGGAAGGCCATGGCAGGACTGGCAGTTCTTCAGGTATATGCCTTCACCCTGTTTGACCATTTCGGGTGAAAATTTCACAGGGCAGATCTTGCTTTTCAGATCATCCGGGACGATCCATCCGGGGTTCTGTGCCGGAAGGTACCCCGCTGCTGAAACCATCAGCAGGAGCATATAAAACAGTCTTTTCATGATTCAATGCTTTTCAGTGGATCCAAACCTTTGTCATTCGCGGTTTCAACAATGGGGATGACAGGGAAGAATTTTGAGATCAGGGTGATGATGATCAGAACAAGGATGAAGCTCAGCAAGGTGATTGCTATCTCTGTGAGTGTCGGAGTATATACCTTGAAATTTTCAGGAACATGCTGAACCGGCAGGAAGGGATGCGACATTGTGGGAATTACAATAAGGTAGCGTTTGAACCATGCCCCGAGAAGAACCGCTGCTGAGATTATAGTCAGGGGCAGGGGCTTGCGCATCCTGCGGAACAGCATCATTATGATAGGAATAAGCAATCCGCAGACCTGAACAAGCCAGAATATTAAAGCAAACTGACCGCTCATTAGTTCTCTCAGGTGAACTGCATCGGCTCTTTTTAATTTGTAGCCAGGCACAAGGTACTCGTTAATGTTGAAATACAGGTACACAAATGCAACCAACACCAGAACCTTTCCCATATTGTTAAAATGCAGGTCGGTAAGGTAATCCTGAAGTTTATAATTCTTCCTGAAGAAGAACATCGCAATGATGACGGCTGCAGTTCCAGCTACAAATGCACCTGACACGAAGTAGGGACCGAAAATGGTGCTGTCCCATCCCGACCTGGTGGTAAATGCAAAGAGCCAGGAAGTCACCGTATGAATTGAGAGGGCAGCCGGAATGATGAGTATCAGCAGAATATAAATAGAACGACGAATGATCCGGTTCTGTTCCGGGAGGTTGCACCAGTTCAGCGACAAGGCTTTGTAAACCGGTTTAAGCCAGCCGGGCAGGTTGCCGAAGCGTTTGTACAATACGGCCAGATCAGGGATCATGGGTAATAATAGTAACAGAAAGCTGATGACGAAGTAAGTGGTTATCACGGTTACATCCCAGAGAATAGGAGATTGAAACCTGGCATACATGAAAACATAAGCGAGCCTTTCGGGACGGCCCATATCCATTACGATCACAAGGCCGGCAACTGCAGCAAAGGCAACGGCAATGGTTTCGGCAATCCTGGTGATGGGATGGACCCACTTCATTCCGATGAGTCCCAGAACGGCGCTGATCAGCATTCCGATAAGGCTTGATGCAACAAAAAATACAAAGTTGGAGATGTACAGTCCCCAGGAAACAACATCCCTCATCCCTGTGACACCAAGCCCGTAACTGAGCTGCTGAATATATGCATAAAGACAGGCAATAAGGGCAAGGCCCAGGAATCCCATCCACAGAAAGAACCCCTTGTTTAACCTGATGTGGTGTGACAGGTCGCTGATGATCTTTTCCATATTATTTCTATTAATCAGTAGATGGTTCGAATGGAAACAGCCTGTTTTTGGGAGGAAGATAGTATACCCTGGGTTTAGTCCCCAATTCAGGCATAAGCTGATAGGCTCCGTTATCTCTCAGAAGCTTGCTTAAACGCAAGGTCTCTTTCGTAGTGCCGTTGGTCACCGCATCCTCATTCTCATCACCGAAATAATACACTCCGTTAGGACAGGCAGAAACGCAGTATGGGAGCTTTTCATCACGGCAGCGGTCAGCGCTGAAAAGGCATTTCGATATAGTACCAAGTTTCTGGGGTACATTGAGTTCAACATTATAAGCTTCACCATTGTGTTTGCCGGCATCTTTGGGAGTAGTCCACTGAAAAATCCTTGCTGAATAAGGGCAGGCTGCCATGCAGAACCGGCAACCGATACAGCGCTCATTATCTATGAGTACAATACCGTCACCTCTTTTATACGTGGCATCAACAGGGCAAACAGCAACGCATGGAGGATTATCGCAATGCTGGCAGTTTTTAGGCATATGGTAAGGCGCAGTCTCAGCGTTGTCCTGCATCTGCAAGGTGTTGAGATGATACTGCTCCGGTTTGAGCTGGTGGGCCTCCTGGCATGCAGCAATACATCGCCTGGCATTGCGGCATTTCGAAAGATCTATGACCATCGCCCAGCGTTTACCGGGAATGCCTTCCCTTCCCTTCTCAAGCATCATTTTTGTTGGATTTGTTGCAAGGGCTTTCATCTCGAGGGAGTCCACCTCAACCAGCTTGTTGTCTTGTGTCAGCAGCACCCTGGATTCCCCGGTTGCGGCTTTCTTCTTTTCAAAAATGTCTCCTGAATATAATGCGGCAGCCCCTGCCGTAACTCCGGCGCCAAGCAGGCCTATATTCTTCAGAAAATTTCGTCTTGATGACTTTGAGGGATCCTGTTCATTCCCGTTGCTGACCGTATTTTCGTCCATATTATGGAATTATCGGTTAAAACGACATCTGAGCAAAAATATAAATAAATGTTTCCGAATTACCCTGGCAACAAAATTTATACTCAATCTAAATTCGTCATTTAGGTATTAAAATGGGAAAATGACAGATATCTTATAAGCAAAGTTATCACCCACATTATCAAAACCATAAGGTCCCCATCGGTAAAATGCACCGGCACCAATCGTATACAGCTTCAGGTTGACGATATTATTGATGAGCAACCCGCTCTCATAATAACCAAGATTCATTTCTTTCGGAGCCTGGCTCTGGTATGCGTAATTCTGTTTGTGATCAAGCCATCCGAATCCGATATTCTGCACAACAGCAAACTCGGGATGGAACCATTTTCTGCCTTTCAGCAGGAGGTGGCCGAAATCATGATAGATGAACAGGCTGGCATATGTATTTGAAAGGAATTCATTCATTCTCATAGTTCCGAAAGTATTCGGTGCAAACAGGGCAAACATCCTGTAGGTGGCATCTCCATAATACAGGTTGCAGGCAGGAACAGGCTGATCAACATATCCTCCGTTGAGCTGGAACGTTAGTTTGCCGAGGAATTTGATGTTGAATGTTTTTTTGACTTTCAGATCGATCTTGTTATAATCGTACTGCCCGTTGATAAACCCTTTGATGCCACGTGTATATTCAAGCCAGACGAGCGGATAGTTTGTACCCAGGTTTATCCTGTTGTCTATAGTCTGGATATACTGCTCCTTATAGGCCCATTTGAACCCGGCTTTAACTTCGGTAAAAGTGAACTGGTCCTGAAGAACGACGGCATTCCCTTCGGGTATCGCAAAATCCCAGGTGGTTGATTTTTTAAAATCGTTCGAAAGGCCTATATTGAAAAGGAACCATTTGAAACCCCTGAAGCCAAATGACATGCCGAAATGCTGTGTCCTGTCCAGTTTCAGGGTATACAGGGGGCCGAAGTTCCCACCCAGGACAGACTGGTAATCGAGGGGAAAGGAGACAAGCCCGGATGGAACAAGGTTATAGTAATAATCCCCGCTGAGAGTAATATCCTGGCGTTTGTTGATGTAAAAAGTCGCATCCCCTCCGTATTTGCTGGTTGAAACAGCAAAGGCATACTGGTAAAATCCGCCAACCCTGAACCACCTGGCAATTTTGTCGTTGGTATGTATGCCTGCACCAACAACCAGGCCTTCATAGGTATTGTAGTTGATGATCCGGTTGATATCGATGTCAACAGGGCCCCAGGGCCATTTCCCTGTAAGTATGGTTTGAAGGGATTTGGCATATTTATCGAGGTTAGAAGCTTTCCCGATGCTGTCAAGTACTTTATACGTCTTTCTGTCTTTCGAACTCAGTGAATCCATCCTGTACTGATTCCAGAATTCTTCGGAACGCGCTCCTGCTGACTGGTCAACTTCCACATCCAGGTATGTAAATTCACGCCTTACCAGCTCAGGGTTAAGAACAACATCCCTGATATAGGACCTGCCTTTTGCAATAAGGAAATGCCTGCCCGCCTGAAGGTTATAAAACGTAACATCGGTGTTCAGCTGCATCGGGAACCAGTGTTCCCCGTCGATGAGCTCGTACATCTGCTGGATCCTGATCTCCATCCCGCTTTGCTTTGCAGGTTCAGCAATCACATTCTGAATCGCCCATTTGTTGCTGGAGATGGAAATAATTCCTTTCATACCGTCAAAGTTGGTTCCTTTCCGTGGCCTGAATGAAATGATGAAAGTCGTGTCCTTGCCTGAATAGGTGGTATCTTCAATTTTGAAAAAGTACCTGCTCAGGGAGCCTGCCCCTATTGGATTGATATAGGAACTTTGGAAGATGGTAATAAAAGGTTTATAGAATGAAAATGACTGGATCTGGGTCGTAAGAAACACAAAAATCGGGTCTTTGAAGCCCGACATCCGCGCAGCGATAACCTTATTATAATTTTTATCGGGGTGGAGAAATTTTCGTTTGGTGACATTCTCCATCAGGAAAAGGTATTGGGATTTAAAAAAAGCCTGGGTCTTAGCCTCGGATGTGTCGGCCATTTTTTTTATTATGGAATCCCTGAGGGCTGTGGTATCAGCCCGCATCATGAACCGTTTCATCATCGAAGTGTCTACAACCGCTTTCCCTGCCGTAGTATCCGTGTCAATTGTAAAAAACGTCTTATCATACGATGTGTATGAAAATGAAAGAAGTTTCTCCGGATCGTTGGCATCCCTGTTATCAATGGCGTTCCTGATGATACGGTGAGCCGGATTAATTCCTGGCAGGACTTCCACTTCCTTCAGGTCGATTTGTTTTGCAACCATCCCGATCTGCAGGTTCTGCATGCTTCCGGTGAGAGGGTAGTTCAGGGATTCGTATCCCACATATGACATTGCCAGGTATCTCGGTTTTTTGGTCCAGCGGAAACGGAATTTCCCGTCAATATCGGTGGTGCCGCCAAACCCGTCTTCCTGGACAATATTCACGAAGGCAAGGGGGCGCCCGTTGGCTTTATCGGTTACTTTTCCGCTGACGATAAAGACTTCCTGCGAAAAGACATCACTGCCAAAAAAGAAAAGTAAAGAAAGCAGAATGATCAGGCAGTATTTCATCAGGTTGACATTTTTTCAAAGGTAAATATACTAACAATGAATTTCGGATAAGAAAAATCTGTAACTTTCTCCTTTGAAAAATTCAAAGCTATGATACGAAACATTACTATTTCCATCGTCTTGTTTTTTATATCAGTTCAGGCCTTTCCGCAGGACGACCATTACTGGACCCAGCAGTTCGGTGCGATCAGCACCATCATGGGCGGGGCTGTTGTCGCCGGGGTCAGGGACAATACGGCCATCTATTATAACCCGGGGGCCCTGGGATTTATCAACCAGCCCTCGCTCTCGGTCGATGCGAACGTTTATAAGATCGATAAAATATTTATTGATGACGGACTGGGGAACGGGGTCAACCTGAATTCTGCCCAGTTAAGCATTTATCCCCAGATCATCTCAGGGCTTGTAAACATTATAAAGAGCGACCATTGGAAATTTTCCTATGCCCTGCTGACAAGGAATTATGCCAATGTGCTTATGAATACAAGGTATACAAACACTGATTTTGATCCATCCCTGGTTTTTCCCAATATGAAATTTATTGGTGCGTTGGATTATACTAACCAGCTTAATGAGCAATGGCTGGGATTGGGAGTAGGATACAGGATAAACGATAAATGGAGTGTCGGGGGAACCCTTTTCATAAGCTACCGTGCACAAAGTTACCAGATGACGAATTATGTACGCCTGGTTTATAAAGACAGTTTGACTGATTTGTTTGGCAGTGCAAATAATGACAGGAATTTAAAGTACAAAACATTCTCCGGCCTGTTAAAATTAGGTGCAGCCTATCAGACCGGCCGATGGAAGTTCGGGCTCACCCTGACAACCCCTTCCATCCAGGTTTATGGAAAAGGAGATATCCAGAGGGAAATCTCTGAAATCGAACTTGATACAGCGGGAAGCGGGGGAGGAGTGGTTGTTATGGGAAGGCAAAGCTCCATATCGGCCAAATACAAGCGGCCGCTTTCGATAGGTTTTGGGGTGGAATATGCCACAGCTAAAACAAGGATTGCCTTTAGCTGTGAATATTATACAAAAATCAAGATCTATCATTTGTTTGAACCTGACTCCGACCCGTTTATTTACCCATCTTCTGCCGATACTGGTAGTACCCATAAAATGCTTCCAAGTTTTCTTCATGTTCAGAACGCGGCTAACCCCGTATTTAATTTTGGGATAGGGTTCAGCCAGGACCTGAGCACCAAGTTCACACTGATACTGGGATTCAGGACCGACTTTTCTTCTTATGTCCAGCCTGAGGAAGGTGACAACTTCCTGCATAATTCTGCAGGATGGGACCTGTATCATTTTTCGGCAGGCGTTTCCTACCACCAGAAAAGGAATTCGGTAACGATCGGATTTACATATAGTGCAAGTCCGGCCAAATCGATAGAGCAGAATAATGACCTGGTGGTACCTGTTGATTTCACCAGTAACCCGGTCGTTTACGCCAATTCATTCGGACTGGTCATAGGCTACACCTACTATTTCCCTAAATAATAATCGATGCCTGAGAATACATCGACAAACCTGATGATCGCAAAGACCATAAGCGGTCTTGAGCAGATCCTGAAAGAGGAACTCGATGGCATAGGAGCGCTGAACTCTGAGGTAATGAACCGTTCAGTGAGTTTCGAAGGTGACAAAGCCTGCATATATCGTGCCAACTATCTCTGCCGTTCAGCCCTCCGCATCCTGCTGCCGGTTCATGTTTTTGAGATCAATTCCCAGGAGGATTTTTATAAGGAGATAAAGGAATTTCCCTGGGAAGACCATCTTGATGAAGATTCCACACTTGCGGTCGATGCCGTGATATCTTATACGGTCTTCACGAATTCCCAGTTCGTAGCTCAGAAAACGAAGGATGCCATAGTTGACAGGTTCAGGGAAAAAACAGGGAAACGGCCCTCGGTCGATCTTGACGATCCCACCCTGAGGATCAACGTTCACCTGTTTAAAAATACATGCACTGTATCACTTGATTCATCCGGAACCTCATTGCATAAGCGGGGTTACCGTAAGCAAACCGGGATCGCTCCGCTCAACGAGGTCCTTGCAGCCGGCCTGGTCCAGCTCACAGGATGGGACAGAAAGCAAGCCCTGCTTGATCCCATGTGCGGCTCAGGAACAATTCTTATCGAAGCCGCAATGCTGGCTTCGGGGATACCTTCAGGATATTTCCGGAACGAATACGGCTTTATGAAGTGGAAGGATTTCGATTCGTCCCTCTGGGAGCAAGTGAAATCTTTAGCTCAGGGCAATATCAAGCATCCGGAGGATCTCAGGATCACAGGTTTCGACAAATCGGTGATCATGTTGAAAAAGGCGGTTGAGAATATCGGCTTCGCCGGACTGGACCGTATGATATACGTGAAGCAGACCGCGTTTGAGGATTCGATCCCGCCATCCGCCACAGGCATCATAATTATGAACCCTCCGTATGATGAACGAATCCAGCTTGAAGATTCGGTTGCATTTTACAAGATGATTGGGAATGTTCTCAAACGTAAATACACCGGATACAAAGCCTGGGTGATTTCTTCAGACCTTGAGGCCATCAAGTTCGTTGGACTTAAACCTTCGAAGAAGTTCAAGATCTTCAATGGACCACTCGAATGCCGGTTCCTGGGCTTCGACCTGTACGAGGGCAAAAAATCAATTACTTTTACACTCTGAATTTAAAATCATTTTTTATGCCAAGAGTTACAAGAATAGGAGTATTCACTTCCGGTGGCGATTCACCGGGGATGAATGCGGCAATTCGTGCGGTAGTCCGTACTGCAATCAATGAAGGGATGGATGTTTTCGGCATTTACAGGGGTTATGAAGGTATGATCGACGGACAGATCGAACCCATGGAACGGTCTTCCGTTTCGAATATCATCCAGCGTGGAGGCACAATCCTGAAATCAGCCCGCAGCAAGCGTTTCATGACATATGAAGGCAGGCTGCAGGCATTTCAGAACCTTGAAAAGCATAAGATCAACGGCCTGGTTGCGATTGGAGGTAACGGGACTTTCACCGGCGCCCAGATCTTTGAAAAGGAATTTAATATCCCTGTTGTCGGTTTACCGGGCACTATCGATAATGACCTCTACGGAACCGATTTCACGATAGGGTTTGATACAGCCTGCAATACCGTGGTTCAGGCGGCTGATAAGATCAGGGATACAGCAACCTCACATGACCGCTTGTTTTTTATTGAGGTGATGGGAAGGGATGCAGGTTATCTCGCCCTCTGGAGTGGTGTTGCTACAGGAGCTGAGTTTATACTTGTACCGGAAACGAAAACATATATTGACAATATTGCGAGGCTGTTGAAACACGATATGCGCAAGAACAAAACCTCGGGTATCGTCATCGTAGCCGAAGGCGACGATATGGGAGGGGCTTACGACATTGCAAAACAGGTCAAGGAAAGACTTCCCGAGATCGATACCCGTGTTACGGTACTTGGCCACGTACAAAGGGGAGGATCACCCACAATGCAGGACCGCATCCTGGCAAGCTGGACAGGCTTTGAAGCCGTTCATGCCCTGATCGAAGGTAAAAGCGGTGTTATGATAGGTATTGAAAATAAGATGAGTACGTTTACTTCCTTCGACGATGCCATAAATAAAAAGAAACAGTTTAATTTCGGCGGACTGGAGCTGGCGAGGATTTTAGCATTGTAACGAGCGAAAATAATGTACGTCGATGTAATCCTCCCGCTGCCCTTGCCGGGTTCATTCACTTATGCCGTTCCTCCTGAATTCGCTGACAAAGTCGGCATTGGATGCCGCGTGGTTGTCCAGTTCGGGAACCGGAAAATTTATACGGCCCTGGTCAGGAAGATCCATTCTGATGCAGACAGCTCGCTGGCTTTCAAAGACATTCTTTCGGTCCTTGACAATGAAGCTCTTGTCAAAGAATGGCAGTTCCGGTTCTGGGACTGGATGGCATCCTATTATATGTGTACCACAGGGGAAGTAATGAACGCAGCCCTGCCTTCTGCATTCAAACTTGCCAGTGAAACGAGGGTCGCCATAAACCCGGATTACAGAATCGACTCGGTGACCCTGAACGAGAAGGAATTCAGCCTGGTTGAGACTCTGTATAACAGTAAGAAAAGTATTGAGATTTCCAGAATTTCCAGGATTATAGGACAGCAGAAGATCATTCCGGTCGTTAAAACATTAATAGAAAAAGGGATCGTTCTTCTCGAGGAGGAGGTCAGGGAGAAATATCGTCCGAAAAAAGAATACTTTATAAAACTTGATGATGCATACTCAAACAATGAAGCTGCCTTGAAGGAACTCTTTGACCATCTCGAAAAGAGGGCAAAAAAGCAGCTTGAGATCCTCATGCATTATATACAGATTTCACGGCATGGGTTTGACGAACTTCATGAAGTAAAAAAAGTTGAACTGCTTAAAAAATCAGCTTGTTCAGCGGCAGTGCTGGACTCTTTGATAAAGAAGGGTGTTTTTAAGGGTTATGAAAAAACTGCAGTCAGGGAAACAAAATTGAACCCTGAATCCAGCCCCGGTTCCATTTCGCTTTCTGATCAGCAAAACAGGGCCATTAAGGAGATCCGCGACTCCTGGACTGAGAAAGACGTCGTGCTGCTTCACGGCGTCACTTCCTCAGGAAAAACAGAGATTTACATCAAACTGATCAATGACATCCTTGAACAGGGCAGGCAGGTATTATTTCTTCTGCCTGAAATTGCACTCACCACGCAGATCATCAACCGGCTCAGGAAGTATTTCGGCGACAAGGTAGGGGTTTATCATTCCCGCTTTAACGACGCTGAAAGGGCTGAGGTTTGGAAACGGGCTTCAGTCAGTAGTAAAAGACCAGGCGGCAGTGCCTCATATGACATCATACTTGGCGCCCGTTCGGCAGTTTTTCTTCCCTTTGCTGATCTTGGTCTCGTGATTGTTGATGAAGAACATGATTCTTCATTTAAACAGGTCGATCCTGCCCCCCGGTATAACGGAAGGGATGCAGCCTTGTTCCTGGCCCATCTGCATGGCGTAAAAGCCCTTCTTGGCTCAGCAACCCCGGCTATTGAGACGTATTATAATTCAAAACAGGGAAAGTACACTTTGGTTGAACTCCCCGAACGTTTCGGGGAAATGGAGCTACCGCTGATACAAATTGTGAACATCCGTGAAGAACTTCGGAGGGGGAGAATGAAAACCCATTTTTCGGCAACGCTTCTTGATCAGTTGGCCGGAGTTTTGCAGAACAGGGAGCAGGCTATTTTATTTCAGAATCGCCGCGGGTTCTCTCTCAGGCTTGAATGTGAAGCATGCCACTGGATGCCAATGTGTAAAAATTGCGATGTTACCCTGGTCTATCATAAGAAAAGCAACCAATTGCGCTGCCATTACTGTGGCTATGAGTCCCCTGTGCCCTCAGTCTGCCCTGTTTGCCAAAGTACAGGGGTTAAAATGAAGGGATTCGGCACAGAAAAGGTCGAAGAGGAACTTGGGATATTTCTCCCTGAAGCAAAGATTGCCCGCATGGACCTTGACACAACGCGCAGCAGGCATGCCTACCAAACCATCATCACGGGATTTGAAGAGCAAAAGATCGACATCCTGGTGGGAACGCAAATGGTGACCAAAGGACTTGATTTTGACCATGTAAGCACGGTTTGCATTCTGAATGCCGATAACATGCTTAACTTTCCTGATTTCCGTTCGGAAGAAAGAAGCTTTCAGCTGATGGCACAGGTAAGCGGACGCTCCGGTCGTAAAAAGAAACGGGGTACTGTTATTATTCAGACCTATAATCCAGCACATCCCATCATTCAGTCGGTGATGAAAAATGATTATACCGGGATGTTCAAGCACCAGCTGACTGAACGCAGGAAATTCAAATACCCGCCCTTTTACCGGCTTATCCTGCTGAGAATCAAACACAGGAATCCACAACTGGTCGATCAGGCCGCTTCAGACCTGGCCAAAAAACTGAGCAGGATTTTTGGGAACCGTATTCTTGGACCGGAATACCCACCCGTGTCAAGAATCATGAACCAGTATCTGAAACATATTATTATTAAAGTGGAAATAGAGTCTTCGGTAATACTGGCAAAATCTAAGCTGCTTGAGATAATCGGGGCATTTTATCAAAAACCGGAGTTTCACCCTGTCAGGGTCCTTATCGATGTGGACCCCCAGTGATCGTTTATTGTTCCTTTATAAATTGTTATTTGTCCTTATCTGATGCGGTATCAATAACGAGGTAAAGATCTTCGTTGCTTTTTTTCATAAGGTATTTTTCCCTCGCGAAGCGTTCCAGTTCTGTGGAATCGGTTAGCAGCTTTTTTGTCAACGCAGAATCTTTCTGTATTTCATCTATGTAAAAATGTTTTTCCTGCCGAAGCTCATCAAGGTTATCACGCAGCTTAGCCCGGGTAAACACATTGTTGCTGTCAAAGAATACCATCCAGGCAATAAAGGCTACTGTAATAATAAGGTATTTATTAGTCAGGACCTTCAGGATTTTTTTCAGCGTTTCCACAGTAATTTGACGGGATGAATTAAGGTTCAAATATACAGGTCTTATCCCAGCTTAGCTTTCAGATAATTGTAAAATTCAATCTGGGAACGGAGTTTGGGTGCATCGCCGTTCTTATACCTGTTGGCTTCCCGGCCGGCAATGATCCTTGCTTTAACGTTATCTGCAAGTTCAATATCGAGCATGTCCTGGAGTTCTTTCCTGAGATCAGCATCATCAACCGGGCAGGCGACTTCAACCCGATTGTCGAAGTTGCGCACCATCCAGTCGGCAGAAGTGATATAGTACAACGGTTTTCCTCCATTGGCAAATACCAGGACCCTCGCGTGTTCCAGGAAGCGGTCAACAATGCTGATCCCTTTAATGTTCTCACTGATGCCTTCAACTTCAGGCAGTAATACGCAAATTCCACGGATTATCAGCTGAATTTTGACTCCTGCAACGCTGGCCCTGTAGAGCTTCCTTACAATAGTTTCGTCGACCAGGCTGTTCAGCTTGACAATTACCCAGGCTTCCTTCCCGGCCTTCGCATTCTTGATTTCCTTGTTCAGCAGTTTGATAAAAAAATTCCGCATCGAGAAAGGCGAAAGGATGAGTTTTTCGAATTTATAAGGTTTCAGGCTGGCTTCCATCATGTGAAAGGCATTCACAACGTCATGGCAGATATCCTGTTTAGCTGTAAGAAGGCTGATGTCGGCATAAATCTTTGCAGTATCTTCGTTGAAATTTCCTGTACCAACCAGTGAATAAAAGAAATCCTTATTGTTTTCTTTACGGCGGATGAGGATAAGCTTACTGTGAACTTTAAAACCGGGAATACCGTGGATTACTTTCACCCCTTCCTCTCTCAGCCTTCCGGTCCAGAAAATATTGGCCTCCTCGTCAAAGCGCGCCTGGAGTTCCATGAATACTGTCACGTATTTTCCATTCCTGGCGGCATTGACCAGGGCATTGATCACGCCGGAATTCTTTGCCGCACGGTAAATTGTCATCTTGATGGAACGGACCTTCGGGTCGATTGAGGCTTCCCTCAGAAGGTCGATGATATACTGAAAGCTCTGGTAAGGGAAGCTCAGCATAATATCCCTTTCCCTTACAATCGAAAGAACAGACCGGTTCTCAAAGAGATCTTTATGCTTCAACGGAGGCAGGGGAGAATACTGCAACTCCTTATGCCCCATATTGGGAAAACCCATGAAGTCCTTGAAGTTGTGATACCTTCCACCTCCCCTGGTGGGATCGTTCTTCCCGATATCCAGCCGTTTCTGAAGCAGCTTAAGCAAGTCCCCCGGAATTGCTTTGTCAAAGACAAACCTTACCGGTATACCGCGTTTTCTTTGTTTCAGGCTTTCGCTGATCACTTCGAGAAAACTTTTCGAAACGTCGGAATCAAAATCAAGCTCCGCATCCCTGGTGATCTTTACTGTATAAGCCGAAAAGGTGTCATAGCCGAATATTGAGAACACATCCGACAGGCAATAGCGGACCACGTCATCCAGCAGAATAACATAATGATTCTCATCATTTGATGGCAGAATGAGGAAACGTGAAACAGTTCGGGTTGGTAATTCAATGAGGGCAAAGTCGTCCTTGATTTTGCGGTCGGAACGCCCAAGCTTAACTGCAAGGTAAATGGATTTGTCGACCAGAGAGGAGATTTCCCTCAGGCTGCTGATCATGATCGGAAAGAGCCCTACACGCACCTGTTCCCGGAAATATTTTTTTACGAAAAGGCCCTGTTCCTCATTTAGCTGGCTCTCGTCAATGATCGAAATACCATGTGATTTCAGTTCGCCCACAATTTCTTCATACACCGACATGAATTCTTTTTCCTGCACCTGCACGATTTCGAAAATCTCTTTCAGTACCTTTTTAGGGTTCACAGCTGTATCGTAAGGCAGGCTTTTCACCTTGAGCATGCGGTTCAACGTGGCTACGCGAACGCGGAAAAATTCGTCCCTGTTATTGGAAAAAATGCCGAGGAATTTTAAGCGTTCCAGCAGAGGGTTACTTCTGTCAGCCGCCTCCTGAAGAACCCGGCCGTTAAAATGAAGCCAGCTGATTTCCCTGTTGAGGATAGGTAACTTGGTCTTTGCTGTCATTTTTCAGGATACAGGTCTTGTTTTATTTCAGCAATTTAGGGAAAATATAGAACTTCTTTTCCGACCTCGAAACCGGAATTTCCTCCCATTTGGCACTTTGAAAAGAAATGCAAACTACTGCCGACGTTGGCATATTTTCTATACCAGGGTGAAGGAAGAGGTTGGCCAATTGTGTGATCAGGGGGTTGTGGCCAATGATCATCAGGGAATCAGCATCATTGGAGGTTGAGTAGATGAGGTCGAGCATTCTGTCATAGGGACCGTCGTATATTCTTCTGTCTTTCAGGATGTTTTCAACGGGATAATCGAGGCAGGCAGCCATGATCTTAGCTGTTTCATAAGCCCTGACAGCCTGGCTGGAGAGCATCAGGTCTATTTTCCCTCCATCCCTGATCATATAATTCGCCACAAGTTTTGTCTTGCTTACTCCTTTTGGGAGCAATTGGCGATGGTCATCGGCGATGCCTGTAGTCTCCCAGGAGGATTTGGCATGGCGCATTAGATACAGGGTTTTCATAAAGCTGCTTTATGATCAATAAGCAAATAAAGGATAATCGGCCATCATTTCATTGACCCTTTTTCTGACTCTCAATATAACATCCTGGTTTTCAATTTCGCTGATTACCTCATCTATCATATCCACAATGAGCGGCATATGCTTCTCTTTAAGGCCTCTTGTGGTTAC
Organism: uncultured Bacteroidales bacterium; assembly: GCA_903887775.1. Classification (GTDB taxonomy): domain Bacteria; phylum Bacteroidota; class Bacteroidia; order Bacteroidales; family FEN-979; genus CAIRDP01. The sequence continues at coordinate 24,849 of CAISRB010000027.1, read as the reverse complement.
AGCCGGAGTTCCTACCCTCAGCCCGGAAGTCTGGAAAGGCGAACGGCTGTCAAAGGGAACCATGTTCTTGTTTACAGTGATGTCGGCCTGAACAAGTGTATTCTCAACCTGTTTGCCACTGATGTTGGGAAATTTCTTTCTGAGATCGATCAGCATCAGATGGTTGTCGGTACCGCCTGAAATAACATGATACCCTTTGTCAACGAAAGCTTTTGACATAACAGCGGCATTTTTCTTGACCTGGATAACATAGTCCATATACTCATCCGAAAGAGCTTCAAAGAAGGATACTGCCTTCGATGCGATCACATGTTCGAGCGGACCGCCCTGCACCCCTGGAAAAACAGCTGAATCAAGCAGCTGGGAGAACATTTTTACTTCGCCCTTGGGTGTGGTAAGACCCCAGGGGTTCGGGAAATCCTTGCCCATAAGAATCATACCCCCTCTCGGGCCCCTCAAAGTCTTGTGGGTGGTTGTGGTCACAACATGACACCAGGGCATAGGATCATTCAGCAGACCTCTTGCAATGAGGCCGGCAGGGTGGGCGATATCGGCCATAAGGATAGCGCCGATTTTATCAGCTATCCCGCGCATCCTTTTATAATTCCAGTCACGGGAATATGCTGAAGCACCGGCAATAATCATCTTTGGTCTGACCTGAAGCGCCTGGGCTTCCATTTTGTCGTAATCAATCACACCGGTACTTTGTTCGACCTGATATCCAACGGCTTTATAAAAAATACCTGATGAATTTACGGGAGAGCCGTGTGAAAGATGGCCTCCATGTGCAAGATCAAGCCCCATAAAGGTATCGCCAGGTTTCAGCACTGTCATAAGAACCGCCATATTGGCCTGGGCTCCTGAATGGGGTTGCACGTTGGCCCATTCAGCATTGAACAGGGTTTTTGCTCGATCGATCGCAAGTTGTTCCGATTCATCAACGTTCTGGCAGCCCCCGTAATATCGTTTGCCGGGGTAGCCTTCGGCATATTTGTTGGTCAGGCATGACCCCATTGCCTTCAGTACCTGGTCGCTCACGAAATTTTCGGATGCAATAAGTTCAAGACCGCTGCTCTGGCGGTGAAGTTCCTTTTTAATGATGTTAAAAAGTGTAGTGTCTTTTTTCATGTGTGAATAATTTATTTTTTAACAAATCGGGCACATGGAATACCCATAATTAACATTCACGGTTTGTATGAACTTTGTCCTTAAGGGTATTTCATGGTCAAAAATTTTTATAATACCGGAAGCGTTATGGATATCGAATGAATTACAAATGTATTAATTTTCCGGCAAATTGTTGATCTTTGCATAGAACATGCCGTATTTGAAAATCGCATGGTTTTGATTTATTGCAGCAGGCTTGATGAAATGAAGAAACTCAGACTTATAGTGCTTCTGCTGTTATTTCCCCTCTGGTCATTTTCCCAGCTTAGTGCGGGTGTTGATGATACAATCAATCCGGGAGTTCCGGTAACGCTAACAGCTACTTACGGGATGCTTGGTATTGGAATTAATATCACGGATGACGGGGTGCAGGGACCTCTCCCTATCGGGTTCGAGTTCACTTTTTTCGGGTACAAGTATACTCAATTCTATGTCGGGGCCAACGGCTGGGTGAGCCTGAGCCCAAACCCAAATGCTATTGGGACCCGCAAGGCCTTTAGTGTGCCGAGCAATGCCGATTATAACCCAAAAAATTGTATTCTGGGACCGTTTGTCGACCTGAACCCTATTTCTGCAGGAAGCCCTTATATCTTCTACCAGACGATCGGAAAGGAACCAAACCGGAGTCTTATAGTGATGTGGTGCGAATGTCCGTTGTATAATTGTATGGATTCGGTGGCAACTTTCCAGATCATCCTGAACGAGGGAAGTAACATGATAGAAAACCATATTATGCGAAAACCGGAATGCAGCTGGCTGGGTAATAAAGCAACACTTGGTATTCAGAACCGGGATGGAACTATCGGATTCCCGGTTCAGGGATATAATGCCACGGCCTGGTCTGCGAAAGACACAGCCTGGAAATATCTGCCTGACGGTCCTGACAGATACCTTGTGGATACGATCAGGTATCAACTGAAACCTCTTACCCCCGGTGATAAAATAGTTTATAAGTGGTACCAGGCAGGTACTGAGATAGGGGAAGGCCAATCCATCAATGTTACACCTAATGAAACAACCACCTATGTGGTTTATGCCAGGATTTGTGCTGGGGATGAATTTTATGATACGGTTACCGTATTTGTCCATCCGAACATACCCAATGCCTTCAATCCCGGCAGCGCAATCGGGAAAAACAAGAAGTTCAAAATTCTCGGCGTCCCTCCTGAGAACATTACTCTGTTTAATATGCAGATTTTCGACCGCTGGGGTCAGATAGTGTATGAAACTACCGATGTGACAGAAGGATGGGATGGTACATTTAAAGGGAAACCATGTCCGTCGGAAGTTTACAACTGGGTGATCTTTTATGAAACTTCGAAGAAAACCAGGATCTCGAATAAAGGTCAGGTCACTCTGATACGATAGAAGGAGTCCCAAATACAACGCAAAGCAAATCGGTAAGCTGGTTTTTGTTGAAAGGTTTGGCAAGATAATGGTCCGCCCCCTTGTTAAGTATCGCTTCCTTTTCCTGTTGCAGTGTGTAGCCGGTGACAGCAATGATAGGTGTTGTGAGGTAACCAGGTATCTGCCGGATCTGCTGGATGGCCTCACCACCGTCCATTCCGGGTCCCAGGTTAATATCCATCAGTATGCAATCGTAACTGTTTCTTCCGGTTAGTTCAATAGCAGACAATCCATCTTTTGCAATATCGAGCCTGAAGTCTTTTTTCAGATACAACTTCATCAGGTCAATATTTGCGTCATTATCTTCAACCAGCAGCAGGAGCGGTGATTCGCTTTGATTCTCGTGACCGGGAATAAAACCCGTATGCTTATTGGCATTATCCTTTCTGCTGTCAGGTAACATCGAACTGGCAGGAATTTTCAGTGTAAAGGTTGATCCATGCCCGACTTCGCTTTCAAGAGCCAGGCTGCAGTTGAGCAAATGCAAGCTTTTCCTTGTAATGGAAAGGCCAAGCCCGCTGCCTTCATAAGGCCTGTCATATCCTTCGCTGGCCTGCCTGAATTCCTCGAATATCATTTCCTGTTTTTCAGCAGGGATCCCTATTCCCGTGTCATGTACAGTAATTATAATACCTTCGGATGGTGTTGTCCCCTTCTTTAAACTTATATCGATTTCTCCCTGATTCGTAAATTTTACAGCATTATCAAGTATGTTCAGAAACGAAATCTGGAAAAGATGTTCGTCAGAATGGATAAATACTCCTTGTTCTATCTGGCAGTTAACAATTAGTTGTTTTTGTTTTGCCAGGGCCCTGATACTGGCAACAGTGCTTTCCAGAAGAGCAGAAAGATTGACATTGATGAGGTTAAGTTTATAGCCTGAATCAAGCTGGGCAAAGGTCATAATTGAATTTAATGTTCCTAAAAGCCGTTTAGCACAAGTCAGGATATGATGTGTCATTGCCTTTTGAGAATCGTCAGCGATTAGCGTACTGAGTATCTCTGTAAACCCCAGTATCCCGTTCATGGGAGTGCGGAATTCATGACTCATATTCGCAAGCAGCGAAGATTTTACACGGCTTGATTCTTCAGCAGCAAGTTTGGCAACAATGAGCTCTTTCTGGGCCAGTTTCTTCTCAATTCTTCCCTGCATTTCTACAAGTTCCCTCTTTACTGCCGGACCAAGCCTGTTCATTGCACTTTTCATCATGTAATCGTTGGCCCCGCCTTTCATGATGCTCACTGCGAGGTCTTCTCCAACGGTCCCGGAAACAAGAATAAACGGAATGTCGAGATTTCTCAGTTTAAAGACCCTCAAAGCTTCCTGCCCGCTGAATCCCGGCATAGAATAGTCGGAGATCACGATGTCCCAGCCCCCTTTATCAAGTTCCGCTTCCATTTCTGCCTGGGTTTTAACCCTCACATGTTCAACATCAAAGCCGTCTTTTTTCAGCTGCCTGATGATCAGCAATGCATCGGTTTCGTCATCCTCAATAAGTAATAGCTTAATTTTTGTCATTTACACGCGCTTATTTGTTTATGAGCCTGAAGATAAGATGAAATAAAATGTTGCGCCTTCTCCGGCTGAACTTTCGGCCCAGATCAGCCCTCCATGTTTCAGAATGATCCGTTTGACTGTTGCCAGACCGATGCCGGTTCCGGTGAATTGATCATCGCTGTGAAGTCTCTGAAAAGGAGTGAACAGTTTGTCATAATAGGCCATATCGAAGCCAACCCCGTTATCCCTGATAAGATAGACAGTTTTTCCGTCCTTCTTTGTCCGGCTGAATTCGATCACCGATTCCTTTTCTTTTCCTGAAAATTTCCATGCGTTGTCAAAGAGACTACGGAAAGCGATGCGGAGGAGTTTTGGATCGCAATAATCAAGCAGGCCTTCCTGAATCATCAGCCGGACTTTACGGCCATGGTTTTGTTTCTTTATTTCCTGGTTAATTTCCATGGCCATATCGCTGAGATTGACCTGCATTTTGTCTATGTCATGCAGTGCTATGCGTGAAAGCTTAAGTAACTCATCGATAAGTACATTCATTGATCTTGCCGATTCAGTGATCTTACTCAGAAAGTCCTTTTCGGTTTCATCGAGCTTTGAAAAATAATCCTCGATATAAGCCTTCGCAATACCGTCTATCCTGCGCACGGGCCCTTTAAGGTCGTGAGAAACGGAATAGGAAAATGCCTCGAGCTCTTTATTTGCGGCTTCCAGCTGGGCAGTCCTGTCAATTACCCTCTGTTCCAGTTGTTCATTCAGCTTCCTGATTTCTTCAGTGCGTTCACTGACAAGCCCTTCCAGTTCTTTCTCACGGATATAGCTGATACGGTACTTGATTATAAAACTGATTAATACAAGGCCTGCGGTAATACAAAGGAGTATAAACCACCAGGTTTGGTAAAAGAACGGAAGCACATGAATTTGTATACTTGCAGTGGTTGGAGATAACTCACCAAGGTCATTGAAAACCTGGACCTCAAAAGTATAATTGCCCGGGGGAACGTTAGTGTAATAGGCTGTACGGCGCTTTCCTGCAGTATCCCAACCCCGGTCAAACCCGGTAAGACGGTAACGGAACGTCAGCTCTTCGGGTAAAATAAAAGAGGGAGCAGTGTAATGGATCTCAAGGTGCATCATGCCTGCCCCAACTTCGGCAACATCATGGTTCAAAGAAGGAACATTATTAACGAGGACTGAGTCAATAACCGGAACAGGCGTATAACTGCTGCCCAGAGACGTCCCTGGATTGATGATTGCAATTCCTCCTGAACCAGGGTACCAGAACTGACCATTTTTCAGTTTCCATGCCCCGGGGTAAAGCCCTAAATTCAGACCGGAGAATCCTATTGCTGTATCAAAGGCGATGCTGTGCAGGTACACGGGCCATTTTTTTTCCAGTAATGATTTCTGAAGGATATTTAATTTTACAGCGATCAGCCCGTTTGAACCTGCAAACCAGATATGACCCAGCTTATCCTCAAAAATATAGCCAATGGCTGATGATAACTTGTCAGGTATAACCGGAGTGAAGGTTTCTGTTTCAGGATTCAACTGAAAAAGGCCATTCCGGCCAGTGCCTATCCAGATGTTTTCAAGGGAATCCTCGTGAAGGCAGAGTACCATGTTATCAGTAAGTCCCTGTTTAATCCCGTATGACTTTATTTTCCCGTCTTTTATCCTTGCCAGCCCTCCATCCTGAGTCCCTGCCCAAACGAACCCCTTATGGTCTTCAAGGAAACAGAAAATTTTATCGCTTGGCAATCCTTCCTTTGCAGTAAGTACCGAAACAACTTTTTCATCTTTCAGAATGACTATTCCCTGATCCGTCCCAATCCAAAGTTTTCCGTCTTTTGCAAAATACAGTGCGTGATAGTAAGTGCAGTTCAGTTGAAGTTTTGAAGAAAACAATATCGGGGATTTACCGTCAAATTTTACCAGCATTTTCAGGCTCCCTACCCATATATTGTTCATGTTGTCAAGGGCTAATGAGAACACCGGGAATTTCCCAAGACCAATCATTGATCCAAAGTTTTCAACCTTGTTGTCTTTTATTCTGTCGATGCCGCCTGTGGAATTCCCGATCCAGATACTTCCGTCAACCGATTGAATAATAGATGTTATACAATCCCCTGAAAGCCCGTTCCCTGAGTTGAGCGTTTCCACCGGAACCATCCTTATCCTTGAAAGCCCCGAAGCCCTTGACCCTGCCCAGAGGTTTCCCTCCCGGTCTTTGAATACAGATAACACCAGGTTAGATAAATTATTTTTGCCTGTAACAGGTGGTTCAGCCTTTCCCGATTTTGTATTCAGGAATAACAAACCCTGCCCTTCCGTAGCTATGGCAAGCATGTTTTTCTCATACCCGATGATCTGCCTGATGCAGCTTTTTATCATTCCGGGTTTGTCTTCAAAGGAAAAGATCTTCCCGTTTTCAAGATATAATAAATGACCATCAGCAGTGCCGATCCATAACGTATTCTCCGGGTCCATCCACAACGCGTTAACGTTCTGATGCTTCAGCCCATCCAGCTCGGAAAATCTTATGATTTTATTATTTTCGATCAAACAAAGCCCGTTATCTGTTCCTATCCATATATCATGACCTTTACCGGGACATATCACATTGATATTATTATCGCAAATTCCTTCAGAAATATTTATTACTGCCGAGGTCTTTCTTGTGTACCGGATTACGCCTCTGCCTGAAAGCCCGATCCAGAGATTGTGATCAATGTCTTCCGAAATTGCAGTTATGTCTTTATACATGAATACCTTCTCCGAATCCAGCAAAGACCACTGCTGGTTCTTATATGCCAGGAGCAGTCCTTTACTGAAACCTGCAATAAGTGTGCTGTCGCGGGTAAGATACAGGGCGCTGCAATCCTGGTACTTAAAAGGGCCTTTCGAAGATTGATTGAACAATGTGAAATGTAAACCGTCAAACCTGTAAAGACCAAACTCATTTGCAAGCCAGAGATAGCCGTCGGGAGTCTGGGCTATACTGTAAATACTCGCAGGGGTATTGCTGCCGGGCAGCCAGTTCCTGACCTGGCAGGAGTATCCCGAGAACTTATTCAGGTTTTCCCGGGAATACAATGAAGATGTTTGTAACGTAATAACAAACACCAACATTAGCATAGCATAAATACGGCGCAACATGAAATATGTCATTAATTCAATTAGAGATCAAAGGTATAACAAATTGAGTTTTTCTCAAATAATATTGCTTTTTGCTGGATATTTCATAAATTTATAGCAAAATTTAACCTAAATATTGATATATGGCAGTAATCGGAAATCTAACTGTTTACATCCTCGATCAGAATTCGAATCTGGCAGCATCTCAGTCTTTTACTAAAATTGATTTTGCCGCCTGTCGCCCTATCGATATTATTCAGATCTTGTACCAGAAGGGTTTTAAGGTCACAAAGCCGGGCGGGACCACCATCTGGAAAATGGGCAAATGCATTGCTCCGCCAAAACCCCCGGTCCAACCTAACCCTGTGCCTGGTCAATTATTGGCTGAATCTGCATTTTTTACAGATCCGGTAAATAATGTCCAGCCTGGTGACCAGGTGGTCATCGTCGAGGTGCCTATGTAATAAGATTTAGCCTGCTCAATTAATGCATCCGCATTAAATTATAAAGAACCGAAGGCAGAATGATTTTTCGGTTCAGGGTTTTCTTTGCCTTGAAAAGAAGTAATGAACAAAGCAGCTTTTTGATCTCACGAAGTTAGTTTCTAAAGGTCAGATTTTATAATTTTATCGCCGGATAAATATTATACTTCTCAAACAAGATATACCAATGAAACGATCACTAATCCTGATATTATTTTCTTTTTGCCTTGTTCCCTGGCTTTTTGCACAGAAAGAAACAACGGCTGAGCATAATTCCCGCATGCAATGGTGGCGCGAAGCCCGGTTTGGAATGTTCATTCACTGGGGCCTTTATGCCGTTCCGGCAGGGACCTGGAATGATAAGACCGGTTATGGGGAATGGATCCGTACTTCAGCAGAGATACCCCTCGAAACTTATAATTCGTTTATGCCAAAGTTCAACCCGGTGAATTTTAATGCCGATGAATGGGTGAAAGCAGCCAGAGATGCTGGCATGAAATATATTGTGATAACCTCGAAACACCATGATGGTTTCTGTATGTTCGATACCAGGCAGACCGATTTTAACATTATGAAAACACCGTTTCAGCGTGAACCTATGAAGGAGCTTGCGGCTGCGTGTAAAAAGTATGGACTAAGGTTTTGTTTTTATTATTCGATAATGGACTGGCATCATCCCGATTACCTTCCCCGCAGGGAATGGGAGAAGGACCGCGGCGTTGAGGATGCCGATTATAATAAATATGTGGCTTATATGAAGGCAGAACTTAAAGAACTTCTGACTCAGTATGGTGATATCGGAGTGCTATGGTTCGACGGGGAATGGGAATCGACCTGGAACCAGACCCGGGGTCTTGATTTATACAATTATGTAAGAACCCTTCAGCCTTCCATTATTATCAATAACCGTGTGGGCGCTGGCCGGCTTGATATGGAAGGTCTGACCAAACAGGGTATGTTCGGTGGCGATTTCGGAACTCCGGAGCAGCAGATTCCTGCCACAGGATTGCCAGGCACTGACTGGGAAACCTGCATGACCATGAACGATCACTGGGGATATAACAGCCACGACCATAATTTTAAAAGCTCAAAAGAACTGATTCGTATGCTGGCAGATATTGTCTCGAAAGGCGGCAATTACCTGCTTAATGTCGGTCCGACAGCTCTTGGCACGTTCCCTTCAGAGAGCATCGACAGGCTAAGGGATATCGGTAAATGGATGAAGTTAAATTCCGAATCGGTATACGGTACCTCGGCCAGCCCTTTGAGTTCGACCCCCTGGGGCAGGTGTTCGATGAAATCAATAAAAGGCGGCTTCAGGCTTTACCTCCATGTCTTTAACTGGCCTGAAGACGGGCAACTTATTGTCGAAGGCTGTATGAATAAAGTGAACAAGGCCTTCCTGCTTTCTTCTGCGGACCACCCAAAACTTAAAACTGGCAGAAAAAATGATGCAATCACCATTGCACTTCCAAAAGTTGCTCCCGACAGTATCAATTCTGTTGTTGTGCTCGAACTTAAGGGGGAACCTGATTTTACCAATCCTCCTGAGATCCTTGCTGATTATTCCAGCCTGGTTGATTCCCTGAAGGTCACTCTCGCTTCCTCACGTCCGAATGTTAAGATAAAATTTTCGATCAGCGATTCCATCAGACCGGTTGATTCCGGCGCAGTCCTGTATAAAGGTCCTTTTAACCTGTATAACGAATGTACTGTAAATGCAAGGTGTTTCAGGGACGGAAAACCTGTAAGCGGGACCAGCAGCAGGTTTTTCAAACTGAAAGTACCCACAGTCGCAAGAGCAGTTTCCGATCTCAAACCCGGGCTCTCGTACAGGTATTTTGAAGGCGAATGGGACAATATACCAAATTTCAAAAAAATGCAGCAATGGGTTTTCGGAGTAGTGGATACCATCACTTTGGCTCCGAAAAAACGAAATGAAAATTTTGCAATCTATTATTTTGGTTTTATAAAAGTCCCCAGGCGGGCTTTGTACCGTTTCAGCCTTGCATCAGATGATGGGAGCAAACTCTTTCTTGACGAACGGTTATGGATCAATAACGACGGTCTTCACGGAATTCAGGAAAAGAGTGCGGAAGTAGGAATGAATGCAGGATATCACGCCATCAGGGTTGAGTACCTTCAGCGTACCGGAAGCGCCGATCTGCAGCTTTATATAGAAAGCCGGGGAATGCCAAAAACCCCCGTAAGGAAAGAAACTCTGTTCCATGAGTAAACGATCAGTTTGCCTGGGACTGGCCCTACTTCTGCTGTTAGCCTCAAAAGGCTTGTTTGCCGTTGAGAAGACAGGCTGGCCTTCAGCATTTTTCATGGGATGGGATTGCTCAGTACGGGGAGGTGGTTTCGTTTATCATTCTCCTGAACCGGATGTGAGAACTTCACTGTTGGTGCGTTCTGAAGATTCATTGCAATTCATCGAGTGGGAGACAGAGAAAGTACCTTCAGGACTTTCTTCAGATTCTTCTCAATTTATATGGATGTTCGGGATGGATGCAAATCCTGACAGCCATTCCTATAAGCTGTTCCTGAACGGAAAATATTGCCTGGAATTTTCAAATCCACCGGTTTCAGATAAACAAAGATGGACAGTGAACGGGGCTGACGGAATATCCCTGACCTTCAGTCCTGTAATGCTCGATAAATACAATGATCCCATGGGCTATGCCTTTCTTACCGTGCCGTCAGCGCTTATCAGAAAAGGCGAAAGGCAGAGCCTGAAAGTAAGCGGGGAATCGGCAGGCAGCCGTACCTGGTATATGACATTTGAAACAGGCGTGGCAGAAAAAACCACCCTGGACCAGCAGGACGCACTCATCCGCGGAGCTGATAACATAAATTATTTTTCTGTCATTGCAGAGTTTATCCATCCCGGAGATCCTGTAAAGACGACTATTGAGCAGAACGACGGGAAGATCAGCCGGCTCACTCTTCTTCCTGGCTATAATAAAATCAGGCTTCTCTTTCCGGAAACAGCCGTGGGACAGAAACAGAACCTGAAGATCAGCATAGAAGGAAGGCCTGATGTCCAGAAAGAGATTACTTTGCATCATATCAGGCCGTGGAAGATCTTCTTCGTTCAGCATACACATACCGATATAGGGTACACCAGGCCACAGACCGAGATCCTTCCCGAGCACCTCAGGTATATCGATTATGCGCTGGATTATTGCGACCAGACCGATTCTTTTCCTGATGCGGCCAGATTCAGGTGGACTTGCGAAACTTCCTGGGCGCTGAACGAATATCTTAAAACCAGGCCTGCTTCGCAGATCGGGCGTTTGAAACGCAGGGCCTCGGAAAGCAGGATAGAGCTCACGGGCTTGTACCTGAATTCTTCCGACCTGGCCGATGAAGCCAGCATTGCAGCCTCACTTCAGCCTGTTAACTATTTCCGCAGCCTGGGCTTTAGGGTGAAAGCTGCGATGCAGGATGATATTAACGGGGTTCCCTGGTGCCTGGTTGATTACCTCAGCGGCGCAGGTATTGACTACCTGAATATGGGACAGAATACCGACAGGGCATTGAGGCCCTTTGGCCGGCCCACTACTTTCTGGTGGGAAAGCCCCTCAGGCAGGAAAATTATCGTAAACCGCCCAGAACATTATATGTGTGGCAATACCCTGGGTATCATCAATAATACGGAGTCACTCGAGAAAAACCTGTTCAGGCACCTGGCTGAAATTTCAGGCAAGGGATATCCTTTCAATGAATATGCCATACAATTCAGCGGATATCAAACCGATAACTCGCCTCCTTCAACAACGGCCTGCAATATCGTTAAAGAATGGAATGAAACGTACGTTTGGCCTGAACTGCGGCTGGCTACAGTCTCTGAATTTCTTGACCAGGTTAAAGAAAAGCATGCTTCGGAACTGCCGGTTGTGCGGGGAGCCTGGCCCGACTGGTGGATCGACGGATTCGGATCGGCCGCGCTTACTACAGCCTATGCAAGAATGGCCCATGCTGACTTTATTGCGAATAACGGGCTGATGGCCATTGCCGGGATCATGGGCTCTGAAACGGGCCGGCATATTTGGGACCTCCATCAGCAGATTTTTGAAGACCTGGCTTTCTATGATGAACATACCTTTGGCGCAGCCGAAAGCATTTCTGACCCTTTATGCGAAAACAGTGTAGTCCAGCTTGGCGAAAAACTTTCATACGTTTGGGAGGCCGTGAAGAAAAACAGGATACTGCGTGAGGAAGTCATGGGTTGCGTACAGGATTATCTGCCGTCTTTTCAAAAAGCAGCTTCTGTTTCGGTAATCAATACACTTAGCTGGAACCGGAGCGGGAATGTGAACATGTATATCGATCAGCAGTTACTCCCGGCCGACAGGCAGTTCAGAATGATTGATGACGAAAATAACGAAGTGAAAATACAAGTCTCGGGTGAACGGCCCGAAGGCAATTATTGGACTGTTTTTGCCCGCAACCTACCACCTATGGGATACAATACATACCGCATCCTGGTTTTGAATGAACCATTCATGCACCCGGTCCTGTCGAAATTTACAGGGAGCCTCGAGAACCAGTGGTATGTTTTAAAAATTGATAAGGATTCGGGCAGGATAATCAGCCTGTACGATAAAGACATTCATCGGGAACTTGTTGATAAAGCTGCGCAATATGGCTTCGGGGAATTTATTTACGAGACCCTCGGAAAAAACCGGGAGCAGATCTCGAAGGGGCACCTTGAAGAATATAAAAGAAAAACCTGGGGAAATATCAAAGTTTCAGGTGTAACCAAAGGGCCGGTGTGGACAAGTTTAACACTTACAGGCCAGCTTCCCGGTTGCGCAACCAGCGACGGGATACAATGCGAGATCAGGCTTTACAGCACTGAGAAAAAAATCGAGTTCAGGTATTCGATGAAAAAAATTGCGGTCACTGACCCGGAAGGAGTGTATGTTTCTTTTCCCTTCAGAATGAACAACAAAAACAAGCTGTCTTATGAAGTCGCAGGGGCCGTGGTCGAGGCTGGAAAAGATCAGATTAACGGATCAGCCACAGATTGGCAGGGGATACAGAATTATGTTTCGCTTAACGATGACAGCTGCGGCGTGATTTTTGTTTCGCCCGAGATCCCGATAGTACAACTTGGAGATCTCAACCTCGGCAAGTTCTCAGCTGTTGTTCAGAAACCGGCCCCTGTGATCTATTCCTGGGTCCTGAACAATTACTGGACTACCAATTTCCTGGCGAGCCAGGAAGGGGAGTTGAGGTGGAGTTACCAGATCACCTCAGGCTTTTCAGTGGCGAACGACGAAGCTGCACGTTTCGCCTGGGCTTCCCGTGTGCCTTTGCTTGCCAGGGTCTTGCCCCCGGCTGGCAAGGATAATAACAAAGCGACAAAGAAAGCCTTTATGGCGAATATTCCGCAAAACGTTTTACTTTTGAATGCTTTACCTGCCAATGATCATAAGGGTGTGCTGTACCAGCTGCGTGAAACCGCTGGCCAATCAGCCACTTTCGACCCTTTGTCGCTGCTGAAAACAGACGATTCAGATCCGGCGATAAAGAAGAAAAACATCAGGGCTTCCAGGGTGAATGTTCTTGGCGAAGAAATTTCGCCGCTTCCGGGAGAACTGAAGATCGCAGCTTTTGAAACAGTATTTATCAAACTGTCATGGAATGAATAATAAAAGTTATCTGGTACTCGATGATGGTACCAGGCTGGAGGGGAAACAATTCGGTGCCGACTGTTCAGTTGCAGGGGAAGTGGTGTTCAATACAGCCATGACCGGTTATCCCGAAAGTCTTACCGATCCTTCCTACAAGGGACAAATCCTGGTACTTACCTTCCCGCTGATCGGGAACTACGGAGTGCCCCGCGATCGCTTTGAAAAAGGGCTTTCGAAATTTTTTGAATCGGACCACGTGCATATCACCGGTCTGATCATCTCTGATTATTCAGTGAATTACAGCCACTGGAATGCTATGAAAAGTCTTTCCGACTGGCTCAGCGAAAATAACATCCCGGGATTATACGGGATCGATACCAGGGCGCTGACAAAACACCTTCGCGAAAAAGGAACCATGCTGGGTAAGATCATTTCCTCCTCAAAAGGTGAAGTCGACTTCCATGATCCCAATAAAGAAAACCTCGTGGCGATGGTCAGCATCCCAAAACCCCTGGTTTATCAGGGGAATGATCAAAAAATTATATTGGTTGACTGCGGGGTGAAGAACAACATACTTCGTTGTCTTATCGACCTTGGTGTTACCGTAAAGAGGGTGCCATGGGATTATGATTTTACGAATGAGGATTATCAGGGACTGGTACTCTCGAACGGTCCGGGCGATCCCCAGCTGTGCGCCCCAACCATCATGCACCTTGCAAAAGCGCTTGAGAGGGATACGCCGGTATTCGGGATTTGCCTCGGGAACCAGCTGCTATCGATTGCAGGAGGTGCCCGAACTTATAAGCTCAAATATGGCCACAGGGGATATAACCAGCCAGTGTTAAAGGTCGGTACGAACCGGGCCTACATAACAAGCCAGAACCATGGCTTTGCTGTGGATAATGAAACCCTGGGAGAAGAATGGGAACCTTATTTTATTAATCTCAACGACAACACTAATGAAGGGATCCGGCATAAAACAAAACCCTTCTTCTCCACCCAGTTTCATCCCGAAGCTTCGGGCGGTCCCAATGATACAAAGTTCCTGTTTGATGAGTTTTACAGATTGATCGAGAAAGGCAATAAGAAATGACAACAAGCCCGGTAACAGAAAAAATACAAAAAGTGATCATTCTTGGCTCAGGCGCACTGAAAATAGGTGAAGCGGGAGAGTTTGACTATTCAGGGTCCCAGGCACTGAAGGCGCTGAAAGAGGAAGGGATATTGACGGTTCTGGTCAACCCGAACATTGCCACGATCCAGACATCCGAAGAGATCGCCGATAAGGTTTATTTTCTACCTGTCACTCCCGATTTCGTTGAAAGGGTGATTGAGAAAGAGAAACCCGATGGCATACTGCTTTCATTTGGCGGGCAGACTGCCCTGAATTGCGGGATCAAGCTGTTTCAGACCGGTGTGCTTGAAAAATATCATGTAAGGGTTCTTGGAACCCCCGTTCAGACCATCATCGATACTGAAGACAGGGAAAGGTTTATTGAGAAACTGCAGGAGATAGGCGTTAAGACCCCCTCCAGTTTTGCAGTGGATTCAACGGAGTCAGCCCTGGATGCAGCTTCCAAAATCGGGTACCCTGTAATTATCAGGGCTGCTTTTACTCTTGGAGGACAAGGGAGTGGTTTCAGCGGAGATGAAGAAGAATTGAAAGTGGCATCCGCAAAAGCATTTTCCTATTCTCCCCAGATTCTCGTTGAAGAATCGCTCAAGGGATGGAAAGAGATAGAATACGAAGTTGTGCGCGACTGTTACGACAACTGTATCACCGTCTGCAATATGGAGAATTTTGATCCCCTGGGGATTCATACAGGCGAAAGTATCGTCGTCGCTCCTTCACAAACCCTCACAAATGCCGAGTATTATAAGCTCAGGGACCTTTCGATCAAGGTCATCAGGCATCTCGGCATCATAGGCGAATGCAATATACAGTATGCACTTAATCCCGATTCCGAGGAATACCGTGTGATAGAGGTCAATGCCCGTCTGTCGAGGTCATCAGCCCTGGCTTCAAAGGCAACAGGCTATCCCCTGGCTTTTGTGGCGGCCAAACTGGGCCTTGGCTACGGCCTCCATGAGTTGAAAAATTCGGTGACCAAAGTCACAAGCGCTTGTTTTGAACCCGCCCTTGACTATATCGTAGTAAAGATCCCCCGCTGGGACCTGGGTAAGTTCAGCGGGGTTTCGAAACAGATCGGTTCCAGCATGAAAAGTGTAGGCGAGATCATGGCGATCGGCCGAACTTTTGAAGAGGCTATTCAGAAGGGACTGCGGATGATAGGGCAGGGGATGCACGGCTTTGTAGGGAATAAGGACCTGGAAGTTGAAGCTATTGAAACCGAACTTACCGAACCCACCGACATGAGGATCTTCGTGATCGCCCAGGCTCTTGAAGCCGGGTTTACGGTCGACAGAATATGCGAACTCACCCGCATTGACCGGTGGTTCTTATACAAGCTTCAGAATATTTTCCGGCTCAGCCAGTCCCTGTCACACACAGCCTCCCTGGAAGAGCTGCAGGATGATCTTCTGAAAGAAGCGAAACGTCTCGGATTTTCCGATTTCCAGATCGCAAGACTGATATTGAAGCATGATAAGACCGAGGTCGGCAAAGATATGCTTGTAGTGAGGGAACACAGGATCAAACGTGGCATCCTGCCAGTGGTCAAGCAGATCGATACTCTTGCCGCGGAGTACCCGGCGGTCACCAATTATCTTTACATGACTTATGGCGGAACTGAACATGATATCGATTACAAATCCGATGCCTCATCCCTGCAAAGGGCAGTCATTGTGCTGGGTTCCGGAGCCTACCGTATCGGCAGTTCCGTTGAGTTTGACTGGTGCAGTGTGAATGCTTTGACGACAGTGCAAAAAGCAGGTTACCGTTCAGTAATGATCAACTACAACCCCGAGACCGTAAGCACCGATTACGATCTTTGCGACCGCCTGTATTTTGACGAGCTGTCATTTGAAAGGGTGATGGACATCATCACTCTTGAAAATCCGGCCGGTGTGATCATCTCGATGGGCGGACAGATCCCGAACAACCTTGCGCTAAGGTTGCATGCCCGGGGGGTTCCTGTACTCGGAACCTCCCCGGTTGATATTGACCGGGCCGAAGACAGGCATAAATTCTCAACCCTGCTAGATACACTGGATATCGACCAGCCGCGCTGGCAGGAGCTTACGAACCTTGAAGACATCCTGGAATTTGCAGAAAAGGTAGGGTTCCCCGTTCTTGTAAGGCCTTCTTACGTGCTTTCGGGGGCTGCGATGAATGTGGTTTCCAACATCAACGAGCTTGAATACTTTCTGAAACTTGCAGCAAAAGTTTCGAAGGAACATCCTGTGGTGGTTTCCGAGTTCATACAGGAAGCAAAAGAGATCGAGATCGATGCCATTGCAAGAAAAGGCGAGATCATCGTATATGCCATCTCAGAACATGTTGAATTCGCCGGTGTTCATTCGGGCGATGCAACCATAGTCTTCCCGCCCCAGAAATTGTATATTGAAACCGTGAGAAGGATCAAGAGGATCAGCCGCGATATAGCAGGTTCGCTTAATATCACAGGGCCTTTCAACATACAGTTCCTGGCAAAGAACAACGACATCAAGGTGATCGAATGCAATCTTCGGGCTTCACGCAGTTTTCCTTTCGTTTCGAAGGTCCTAAAAACAAACCTTATCGAAATCGGCACACAGGTCATGCTGGGACTGCCTTTCGAGAAGCCAGATAAATCCCTTTTCGACCTTGACTATATCGGGGTGAAAGCGCCGCAGTTTTCTTTCTCCAGATTAAGCAAAGCCGATCCCGTGCTTGGTGTCGATATGGCTTCAACAGGAGAAGTTGGTTGCATAGGCGACACTTTTTCGGAAGCCATACTCAAATCGATGCTTTCGGTGGGGTACAGGATCCCCGGTAAAAATATCATGCTTTCGACCGGGCCTGCAAAGGCCAAGACCACCCTGCTCGAAGGATGCCGCAAACTGTTTGAACTTGGGTATAATCTTTATGCCACTCCCGGGACCGCTGAATTCCTGATATCTTTCGGGATCCCTGCAACCGTGCTTCACTGGCCCGATGAAAACCTCGAACCCAATATTCTCGGTTATCTCAGGGAGCGTAAAATCGACCTCGTGATCAATATACCGAAGAACCTGTCGCGTACGGAACTGAACAACGACTACCTGATCCGCCGAACCTCGGTTGATTACAATATCCCTCTTATCACTAATGCCAATCTGGCCAATGCCTTCATCATGGCATTCTGCACTCTGAAGCTGGAAGACATTGAGATTAAAAGCTGGGATGAATATTAAACGCTGAGTAAAGGTCTGGCCGGGGGATTTAATTATGCAGGAAATTCCATTCAGGCCTCGTTGAAGGTGTGCGTTTACGGGAATACTCTTTCATTTTCAGGATGATTTCAGGATGCAGGTTAACCACATTGATCTTTTCTCCCGGATCCCGTGAAAGATCATACAACTCGAACTTTCCCATAGGTTCCTTGATCATATCCTTTCTCAGCGCTTTCCAGTTTCCTGCCCTGATTGCCTGATTGCCTCCTTTACTTGAATATTCCCAGTAAAGGAATTCGTGCTGAGGGAGGTTTTTTGCACCAAAAAGAACAGGGGCAAAGGAGATACCGTCGATTTCATGAGGTATGTCAATATGCGCCAGTTGTGCCAGGGTTGGCATAATATCCCAGAAGGCATAAGGAATCGAACATACCTGGTTGGCTTTGATCTTCCCGGGCCACGATGCAATAAACGGAACCCTGATGCCTCCTTCATAAAGGCTTCCTTTTCCGCCTCTGAACGGGCTGTTGCTTCTGAAAAAATCAGGATCGGCTCCTCCCTGGCTAAACGTGGCCCCATTATCGCTTGTAAAGATCACAAATGTATTCGAATCCAGGTGGTTCTCAGCCAAAGCCTGAAGTATAATGCCCGTTGCTTCGTCCAGGGCGCTTATCATTGCGGCATAGGTCGCATGCGGGTAAAACACCGGCAGGTATCCCATTTGCCCGGTATAAGGTTTGTCGTTCATCAGGTCGCTGTATTTGCCCAGATAGCTATCGGGCACCTGCAATGCCAAATGCGGCAGGGTATAACTCATCATCAGGAAGAAAGCAGAATCTTTATGCGACTTGATAAAATGAACCGCTTCTTCTGTAAAAAGTTCCTCGGCATAGGAAGTCCCCTGGTATTTTTTATAAGCCCCTGGATCTGCCGGATTTCCGCTGAGCTTCTGCTGAGCGCTGAAATCTGGATTCCCGGTGATGAACTTTTTATTGTTGGACCAGAGGTAGGATGGATAATGGTTATGGGCATGGCGCTGGCAAAGATATCCGAAGAAAAAATCAAAACCCTGTTCGTTCGGAATTCCCGTGGAACCCGGGCCCCCCAGTCCCCATTTTCCTAGGCAGGCCGTCTTGTAGCCAGCCTGTTTAAGCATGCGGGCAAGTGTAAAAGTATTCGTCTCAAGCGGGGCCTGCCCCAGGTATTCTTCCCATTTTCCTATCTCGAGGTTGTCGCGTATCTGGGCATGCCCGGTATTCACGCCTGTGGCCAGGCAGCAGCGCGATGGAGCGCATACCGTGCTTCCCGAGTAAAAATCAGTAAACCGTATTCCCTGATCAGCCAGTTTATCAATATGCGGGGTGCGGATGATCTTTTGCCCGTAACATCCGGTTTCTCCGTATCCAAGGTCATCAGCAAGAAGGATAATGAAATTAGGTCGTTTATTTTCTTTCTTATGTGTCTGGCTGATGGCATCTTCGTTGTATGCCAGGCACAGAATAAACAGGGCAAGACTGAGAACCGGGGTTCGCATGGGGAATCTGAAGGATTTGGATTGCTAAAATACCTATTTTTGCTGCATGAAGATGAAGACCATTCAAAAACTGACCCTGTCTTTTCTCCTGCTGCTGATGATAATATCATGCGATGTTACAAGACAGACAAAAACTGCCATCAATCTTGCAAATTGCGAGTTCAGGCTTGTTTCGGCCGAGAACATCAATATTGCAGGAATACCTGTAGATACTTATACCTCGGTGAAAGACCTGGGCGTTGCCGATTTTGCCATGTTCATGGGAGCGCTTACACAGCCCGAACTGCCTTTGTCCCTTCAGCTCAACATTGAAGTGAAAAATCCAAACCCTGCGCCTGCAGGGATAAACAGCATCGAATACATCATTTTTATTGATGACATCCAGATGATTCAGGGCTCATATATGAAGCCCATCACCGTGCTCCCGTCCTCATCAGCAATAATCAATGTTCAGTTGAATACCGACCTTAAACAGGCCTTGAAAGGAAAAACGATGGACGCTATTCTGAACTTTGGATTTAACCTGGCAGGAGTAGGGCATGTGCCCACACGATTTAAAATAAAACTTAAACCCAGTATACTTGTAGGCAGCACCCTCTTATCTTACCCCGGATATATCACGGTGAAAACAGAATTCAATAACGGGAGTATTTCACAATAGATAAGTCTTTTTAATACGATTGATCGTTAAACGCATCACTGTTTGCCGGGCCTGTTATTAATTGATCTCATTGTTCAATTATTTTGATTGCACCGATGTCTAATAAGGCATCAAATAAATTTGCTGCCCCGCCATGTTCGATCATCTTTCCGTTTTTTATTTTATCAATATTAACGCCCGTTACACAAATTCTTTTCCCGGTAGGCTTTATACCCATCCAGTTACCATTATGAGTACCAGTCATGGTATAACATGTAGCAACCAGATCACCTTCAGCGATTTGATAATCAATCCTTAAATTAAGGTCTGTATAATTTTCCCGGACACCCTGAATATGTTTTATTGCACCCTCAATACCAAGCCTGCTGGTTTCATTTTGAAATACTTCAGTATAGTTCTCTGAAATAAATTCGGAGATACGGGAAACATTACCTGTATTAACAACTGTTTCGTAATAATCTTTAACAAGAGATTTATTACTGTTTTCCAATTTGCCCATAAGAAAAAATATGAAGTGTCACATTTAATTTTGCATAAGCTTATTTTGTAGTGGTTAAAAGGATGTCGTACACCGATTATGATGTTGTCCCAAACTTAGTTGAAATTTAGGTAAAAAGGAAAGACCAGACAGAGCTGGTCCTTCGCTAAGGTTCCTTAATATTGAGTTGCTAAACTTTATATATGGAACCAAAGGATAAAAGTAAAGAATTAAACCGGAAAAACCTTTCCTGGTTAAAGGAACAAAACGTTGATATGCGGGTAGGGATCTTGCATAATTATCTAAGTATCTGTCAAATAATGATAAACGAATTGTTCGAAGAAGAAGTAACAGAAAAAGCCGGGCCCCGGTATAGCCATCAGAAGCCTGAGGATGGCCGTTGGAGCCGCTGGGGGTATAACCCTGGGAGTGTAAAGATCGGCGATCAGAAGCTGAAAATCGAGGTTCCACGGCTATTTGACAATTTGGATGAAACAAACACTCCGCTTCAGCGGTACGAAGAGATGAAAGAACTGGCAGGTCCCTCGGATCAATTGCTCAAGGGCGTTCTGCTGGGCCTCAGTATGCGGGATTACGGCGGAGTGATCGATTCGTTGGGTGAAAGTTTTGGGCTGTCGAAAAGCTCTGTTTCCCGTTCTTTTATTGAACGTACCGAAGAAAAACTGAAGGAATTTGAGAATCGGTCGATTGCACACCAGGACTTTGTTGCCATCTTTATCGACGGAAAATATCTTTCCAAAGAACAGATCATCATTTGCCTTGGTGTGACAATGACCGGTGACAAAATCCCGCTCTGCTTTATCCAGGCCGCCACTGAAAACGCAGGACCGATCAAGGATATGTTGGAAAGGTTGAAAGAACGAGGTCTGGATTATTCCAACGGGCTGCTTTTTGTGATCGACGGCAGCAAAGGAATACGAAAAGCGGTCGAGGAAAGCTTTGGCAATAAGGCGTTCATCCAGCGCTGCCAATGGCATAAACAGGAAAACATTCTGAAATATCTGCCGGAGAAACATCATGAAACGATTAAAAAACAATATTGGCATGCCGTTAACCAGGAGTCATACAACGATGCCCGGGCTGAATTAAACCAGTTAATGGCCGATCTAAAAACGTTGAATATCTCTGCCGCACGCTCCCTGAATGAAGGACTTGAAGAAATACTAACCCTGCACAAACTCGGCTTGAACGTTGAATTTGGCCGGTCCTTTTCAACCACTAACTGCATCGAAAACTTAAACTCGCAACTGAAAAAGTACATCGGCAGAGTAAAAAACTGGACTCTGTCAAATGAGCGGTATCGCTGGGTTGCCGCAGCTTTATTGGAAATTGAACGCAAAATGCGAAAAGTCGCTAACTTTGGTAAACTCGAAAAATTACAAACGACACTCATAAAAGAAGTAAAACGACGAACCTTAGACAAGACGAATTTCAACTAGAAATGGGACAAGCTCCCGATTATTTTCTGCATTTTATAATATAGCCTTTATTGTTGGTATTGTAGGTAATATCTTCGAATCCAGCTCTTTTCAATTCAGTAACAACCTGATCTATTGAATATTTATTAAAAATACCATCTTTCGTAAATTTCTTTTTATTAATAAAGTCGATATTTGCCATAAAAATGCAAAATACACCACCTTCTTTCAGTCCTGTTCTTATTTTTGAAAATGGTTCAGACAAATTATTCCAGAAATAGATAACATGCACGCAGAACACTTTATCATATTGAGCTGGCTTTATTTCCACCTCTAAAAAATTTCCAAAATTCAATTCGACCTTCTTCTGTTTGATATGTTCTTCATTCCTTTTTGTTGCTTCTTTGAACATTAATTCCGAAAAATCAATTCCCGATACGAAACAATCATAACTTGATGATATCCTGTTCACTCCAAGTCCATGACCATACCCTATCTCCAGTATTCTGTCATTTTTTTTGATATCCAGTTCAGGTATCATTATATCATAATCCGGGCCGTTCCCCTTTATCATTAATATTGAAATTATTTTCCCCAATAACCCTGTGGGTTTTTTAAACTGATTACCTATTAACCTGAGCATATCTGTTATCATTAAATGTTGCACATTACCCGCTTTCAGCCTCAGTGAGGGCGATAGCAGGTTTTTTATTAAGGTTACTTTTGATGTTTCGTGGCCCCAACTACTCTCAATACAAAGATACCCTGCATTATATTCTGCCGGCTTGTGAGTGGCAGGTTAAATTTCAATCCCGTTTAACCCTTTCCCAATTCTCAATTTTTCCTTTAATGATCTTAAAAACCGGGTGTGGCATTATAGTCTTAGTTTCTTTAAGTTTTTTATATAAATTAAGATCCCTTTTTTTTAATTTGAACAATAAATGTTCGAATTCGAAAATGATTTGTCCCTCACTGACTTTAAGGAATAATGAAAGAATTGGTTTTCTGAATTTGGTACTGTCAAAATTAAATTGCCGGTCAACAGCTTCATTATAAACAATACTTAAATATTGGTTAATTGCGGCAAGCGGAGTTTGGGAGTTTTTAAAGCGGTCAAGTTGCGGATGATTAAGATAGCGAACGGTTTTACCTTCTAAAACATTCTTTGCTAAAAGAGCTTCACGCCAAAGAGCAACAAGACCCTTTGAATCAAGATATTTAGGATGAATGGACCAGATTCTCATTTTATATTTTCTTCAATAAAGTGTTTCGGTTAATTGATAATTTTTGTCCGTGTTTTCTTTTGTATAAAATTGTCAGAATAATTGCAGATGCAATTGTCAATCCTCTGAATATGTTAGAGGTTGTGTTTCCTAATGCATTGTCACTAATATTGAATAAATCCCAGGATAAATTCATTAGGGTATGTAGAAAAACAGGGACCCATAAATTATAATCCCATTCAACGAAAAGCCATGCAAAAAATATTGCGCCTAAAAAGGTGGTTATAAAAATTCCGGTCATTGTTGCAATGTTCTGGCTTTGATATAAGTGTGCAGCTGCGAATACGATTGCTCCAATAATTATTGAAGGAAGAAATCCAAGTTTTGTGTTCCTGAAAATCTGACCGAATAAGAACCCCCTGAAATAAAGCTCCTCAAAAAGTCCAGCTAAAATAGTACCTGCAATCAGGTTTGAGATGATAATTTCAGTATTGAATTTATAAAAAATAAATCCACCGATAAACATTGGAATTGTGAATATCGTAGCAAGTATAAGTCCTTGCAAAATGTTTTTTGATAGTCCTAAATTATTAAAAACCTTATAGTTGTTATTAATAACGCAAGTTCCTGTAAATATCGGAACACCAATGATGATATAAGTTATAAAATAGCTTAATAGTCTGTAATTAAAAAACTTATCGATGAGTTGCATTATTCTCGCGAAGTTCTCAAATGCGATATAATACACTAAAAAGCAAAATAACGTAATGATTATATTTTTTATCGTTCTGTTCATTGTTGCAGTTTTTTCATAATTATCGCTAAAGTTCGGCCGCAGAACGCAGCAAAGGCATCTCCATTTTAACAATGGCCACTAAAGTGAGGTCTTTAAACGCATCAAAGGCAGCGTCTTTGAAAAACACAAATGCAATAGCTTTGTCATGGTCAGAGGCTTGTCAGGGTTAGTACTTCAATTCAGAAATTATGTGATCAAAACCAGGTTTGTTTCTTATACTCTGAATATTCATTACCGAATTTTTCAGTCAACACTTTTTCTTCCTGATTAATTCGTTTTATTTGAAGGAAAATTACGAGAACCAAAATAATAATAAGGGGAAACGTCTGTGTTATGAATATTATCCCTAATAAGAATATGATTCCAAAAAGGTAAATAGGGTGACGTATTTTCTTATAAATTCCTGTTTTCACAAGTTTATTCGCTTCTGCAGATAACTGAAACGAGCCCCGAAGTTGTATTCGTGCAATCGTGAACAATATTATGGAAGGAAGCAATAGGAGCATACCTATATAGGAAAAGATGTTTAGCGGTCTATCTGGCTTGAGATAAAACCAAAGGAAAAAAAATAGAAATATAAAAACCAGCACTAAGGTCAGGTAGTTGAACAAATAATTTCTAGTTTGCAATTTCATTGTTGATGTTTTTAAGTATTAACCCTGATGTTTCGCTTGCATCTGCAATGCGGACTTTTACTTGTCGTTTCTTCTCTTTCCGACGATAGCAGGCCGGGCAGACGTGGGACGGCCTGGGTTGGGTCCGGGCATTGTCGGCTGACGGCTCGTTAGCAACGGTGGATTATTTTATCGTTTTATAATCATTGGTTTAAATTATTACCAAACATATGGAATAATCTTATATCGTGTTCTATCAGAATATTCAAGGTAACCCTTCAATTCATTTTTTAGAGTTTTGTAACTAATCAGTCCTATTTATAATGAGCGATTACATTGAGGGCTTGCAGCACATCTTGTTTGTTTTTGATGGCTGTTTCGATAATGGATCTCAGGATGGCAAAGTTTTCGGCAGCAAACATAGTCTTGAACTGGCCGGAG
>CAISRB010000026.1 GCA_903887775.1 uncultured Bacteroidales bacterium | reverse complement strand
GATGATAGGGTTTCATGGATTCAAACTTGATTTTTGAATTGGTAACAGAGTATCCACGGTTTTCTTTGATCAGGTATTGTCTGAATCCGAACCCACAGCAATGTCTGCGTTCAGGATAATCTACCTGCTCACCACCCCAGGTATCGATCAGACCTGCTAGAACATATGGATACTCAGCGCCTCCTATCCCTTTATCCGGAAATATTTTGGCATAATGACAGCCAACATGATCAACAATTTTCAGAGGATTCCCATCCGTACAGTTAACCAGTCTTAACCTGGCCTTTGCAGCAATCTGATCCCTGAATTTGTATATTATGTCACTGGTATGAACCAAATTCGCCGGAATTTTAAAATCAAGGCCGGTTGATTTTAATAAAGTTGCCCTGGTTTTTTTTTCTTCTTCAGGAAAATGCCTCCACGTTTCAAGTACTTCGGTATAAATGCCAAAGGAGGTCACGCAGGAACATACAAAATTTTCGTATCCTGCCCTGGTCATCAGGGCGAATTGCCTTGCCACGACAGTCATGGTTGTTTCAAGGGGAATTATGCCCGAATGGTATGCAATACCCGTACAGGTAGTTTGTTCGGGATCATCCAAGATATCTTTCCCAAGTTCTTCCTTAAGTATTTTGAGGAAGATCGTTTCTGAAGCCGGGAAAAAATTCTGACGAATGCAAGAGCGGGCGAAATAATAGTGGTCATCGGCAATTTCTTTCTGATAGGACAACCAGCGCTGGTTCTTATTTTTCATCGTTTGCTTTTTTAGCAGTTCCGGATTCAATCTGCTGAAATCTTTCCATTGCTCCGGTCTCAATAAAAATCGCTTGTAAATCCTCCAGTGAATGATCCGAAATTTTTCTCAACGTTCCAGCACCTTCATGATTGTAATTTGCCCCCAGCCTTGCAAGTACAGATTCCCTGTTTTCCCTGTACCATTCCCAGACCGGGCCCTGTTCGGGATATTTACCTGTATCTATCTCATCAATGTGCACGCAGTAGCCATATTTCAGTATATGTTCACCTACTGATCGTTTTATTTCCAGCTGCAGATTCCCTTGTTTTGAATCGGCAAATAACCCTGTTTGAATGGACAATGCGCGTAATGCCTGAATAATATAACCGGGAGTATTTCCCCGCGGACAGCGTGTTTTACATGATAAACATTCACCACAACGCCAGATGGTATCTCCGCTCAGCAATTCCAATAAAACTTCTTCATCGCGGGTTTGAACCATCTCTAAAAGCATTCGGGGGTCATAATCCGACACCTGGGCAGCCGGGCATATGGCAGTGCAAGTGCCGCAACTGATGCATGCTTTATGCCCTTCCTGAAAACGGATATCTTGTGCCAGTAAGTGAGTTAATGTTTCCATTCGATCAACATTCATTATGCTGTAAAATTAACAGGAATTGATTTATCAATGAATTTAAAAGAGAAACCCATTCTGCTTAAAGAGATTACATAATCTGAAATAACTGAAAAGGAGATATTTTATCGTAATTTAGCAATTACAATTAAATAAGATGGAATGAAAAACTTAATCACAGATATTTTATTAGTGGAAGATAATCCTACTGATGCAGAATTAACGATCAGGGCATTGAAAAAGAGTAACATTATAAATCATATTCATTTGATTACTGATGGTGCGGAAGCACTCGATTATTTTTTCTGCAAAGGCAGGTACAACGAAAGGAATGCTAATGTCAACCCTAAATTCGTGATTCTCGATCTGAAACTCCCCAAGATTGACGGTCTCGAGATCCTTCGCAGGATTAAGAGCGATAATAGAACAAAACTTATTCCGGTTGTAGTTCTCACGTCTTCCAAAGAGGACAAGGATGTTATTGAAAGCTATAAACTGGGGGTTAATAGTTATATCGTTAAACCCGTAGATTTTGAAAAATTTGTAAAATCTGTGGTGGAACTTGGGATGTATTGGCTGTTATTGAATCAACCTCCCGAATGAACTTCTTGAATTACAAAGCATATCCTGACACCCAAATGGAATTATAACCCAAAAAAACATGGATATTTCTTTAAAAATCCTGATTGTTGAAGATCTGTTGACTGATGTCGTAATCAACAGGCATGAATTGAAAAGAAGCGGGATTATATTCGCCGATCTGGTTGTTGAAACAAAAGAAGCTTATCTGGAAGCCCTGGAAACTTTCAAACCTGATATTATTCTTTCCGACTATGCTTTACCTCATTTTAATGGGATGACAGCGCTGAAACTTAGAAATGAGCTGTACCCTTCAGTACCTTTTATTCTTGTCACCGGTTCAACGAACGAGGAAATCGCAGTAGAATGCATGAAAACGGGGGCGGATGATTACCTGATCAAAGGCAATCTTAACCGGCTTGGGCAAGCCATTCAATCGGCAATCGAAAAAAAAGTTTTAATCCGTAAAAAAGAAGAAACGGAAAAATCTCTTCAGGAAAGTGAATTAAAGTACCGCAAAATATTCGAAAATATTCAGGATGTTTTTTACCAGGTTGATACTGAAGGAAGGATTATCGAAATAAGTCCTTCGATAGTAAGATATTCAGGATATACCAGAGAAGAACTCATCGGCAGGCCTGTGGTTGAGCTTTACCTGAACCCTGCCGAAAGGGATCAGTTGATGAATTTATTGCATGTTCAGGGATCAGCACAGGATTATGATATCCAGTTAAAAACCAAGGATGGTCTGATAAGGTGGGCTTCGCTGAATATTCATATCCATTTTGACTCCTCAGGGAAACCTACCGGTATTGAAGGTTCGTTGCGTGATATAACGGAGCGAAAGAAGGCGGAAGAAGCTTTGAAAGAGAGCGAGGAAAAATTCAGGAACCTGGCTGAATCATCCCCTTATGCGATTATGATCTATCAGGATGATCAATGGGTATATTCGAATCCCGCGGGGGAAAAGATCAGCGGATACACGGCTGCAGAACTTTTCAGGATGAGATTCTGGGAAATTGTTGCTGATGAATTTAAGGATAAGGTAATAGAGTATGGTAAGAAGAGACAAAGAGGGGAAGATGTCAAATCATCCTATGAACTCAGGATCATAAGAAAAGATGGTGATTATAAATGGGCTTACCTTACGGGTACTACCACGCATTATTTGGGCAAAGCCGCCGGGCTTATATCAATCGTAGATATTACCGAACTTAAACAAATGGAACTGGAATTGAAGACCGCCATGGAGAAGGCTATGGAATCGGATCGGTTGAAATCGGCTTTCCTTGCCAACATGAGCCATGAGATCAGGACTCCGATGAACGCCATCCTCGGGTTTTCCGAATTGATAGGTCAGCCTGTGGATATGCCGACCAAATTGACCACCCTACGCCGATTTAAATTGACCACCTTTCGCCAGGTAGCTTGACCACCCTCTCTGGGATGTACCAAAAACGATCTTTTTCCTTAGGCTGTTAGGCATAATACAAATTTACTTTTT
>CAISRB010000025.1 GCA_903887775.1 uncultured Bacteroidales bacterium | reverse complement strand
CTTGTTTATCAACTTTTAAAATAATAAATGTTAGTGTGTATAAGATTTCTAAAAGCCAAATTATTTTCAAAAACAAACCTGTTCATTACAACTAAATCTTGTTAACAACCCTTATTTTTTAATCACTGATTAGTTACAAAAGTTATTATTCTGATTAACCGGGCTACTGAAAAAGGCTTGTAAGGGACAAGTCCGTCGGTTCATCCATTTCTTTTCCGGAAAGCATAGGTGATCAAACCGGTGATCAGCCCGATCCCGAAAAAGCAATAAAGGAAAAGAGAAACAATGGTCTCCGCCCGGAATTCCGAATACTTTACCGGGGGCTCGTCACCATTGGCTTTAATGGCAGCCATCTCCTGCTTTGCACCCTCTTCATACTCAGCTTTAACGCATGCGCACCTTCTGATATACTCTTTTTCAAAGCCGTCATAATACCCTGGTGTTGACTGTTCCCAGTATTGTTCCGCAGAAGGGTTTATAAAAACAAAACCGGTGAACACATCCCTATACCTGAGATACCCGGCATAGGAGGGTGCGATGGCCACGGGAAATAGGTTCATAGCCATTTGCCATGGGTACATATCGAAATTATCCGCTCCGAACGGAGAGCCCTGAAAGTCGAAACCCAGGGGCCTGTTGCCCACCCTTTCAAAGGCATCATCCCAAACTCCCCCGGAGACCGGGTAAATTGTGATCACCCGCGTATTGATCAGCACATTGGCAGCCCTGGAACCGAAAGCATCTTTAATGTATTCAAACGTGTTGCTGCTGTTCACCCAGGGAAGCCTGTCGGTAAGGTCGAAGGCATGCCTGTAATTCATGATAACCAGGCACTTCTTATGCTTGCCTTCGGTTGCCGGCGGGTTGTTCATTATGTCGATTACGGTCTGAGCCATCAGGCTGTCGCGGTTCCATATAAATTTATGTTCGTACTCCTGGTAGTCCTTCTGCGTTTTTATTGCAGACCAGTCCACGGGCGCATCGGTAAAATAATGCCTGACCCTTTTTTCGGGCGGCAGTGTTCGGTTCAGCTTGTAGAGACGTTGTAAGTAAAGATACATATTGTAGTTGGTCCAGGCAGGATGCGACGCTTCATTCCTTGTGATATGCAGGATATTTTCATTCACCTGCCTCTCAGAAAGGCTGTCGGTGTTCATGAATTTATCGATGAATTCCTGGTTGCCTTTCTGGCCGATCTCGGTGAACACGATCCCGGCTTTTTCGATAAAACGGGGATCCTTTATGACATTGAAGATAAAATCGTATTGGGTCATTTCGGGATGCGCCCTCTCGCAAAGCACGACAACATCGTAATTGTCGAAAAGCCCTATCACATAATCAACCGGGGAGGTATTTTGCTTTTTAAGGAACCTCACATAGGGTTTAACCGAACTGAAGTTGCTATAAATTGCAAGCCTGCAAGGGACCCGGTGCATCACCCTGTACTCAGCAAAAGCCAGTGAGACCCCTGCGACAGCAACAGTCAGCAGGATAAAAAATGCTGTTTTTGATTTTTTTGACTGCGGATGATATTCTGCTTTCAAACCGGCCATACGGTCATACCACATTTGTTTCGTGAACAGATACCAGATTACACTGAAAATGGCTGCAGGGGTAAGATATATGATGTCGGTAAAGGTTGGTATGTAGGTTCTCCCGCCCAGGATAACAGCAAGCATCATTGGAAGTGCAAGCGTGACTCCCCATTTACCGAAGACTTCGCGCAAAACGATGCTGCGTTTGCTTACGGGTTCACCACATCCGCCCTCAATAAATACTTTCATGATCATCTTGCCCGGCGTTTGACTGTATAGTGAGAGCAGAACGGAAGAATAAACCGCCCCGGTGATCACGAACAGGGTTCCGAAAGAGATCCTGAAATGCAGGAGAACGAGGAATGCGATCATGAAGTTTGTGAGGACGAAGATGACGAAAGCATCGATCCAGCCGGCAGCTATTCTTCGCCAGAATCCGGTTTTCGTGGTATCTGAATCGGGTTCCATAAGATGTGGTTTAGGTATGGTGGTCAGTGAGAATGGATCTATCTTGCGCCTTCATGTATCTTAATGGCAGGATTCGATGAATTTCCTGATCTCAACTTGAATTTCATCCCTTATTTTTCTTGTCTTTTCCAGCTTTTCTTCTTCAGTCCCTGACAGGGATGATGGATCTTCAAATGACCAATGGAGAGTTTTAGAAACACCCGGAAAGATTGGACATCGTTCAGAATTAGCAGCATCACAAACCGTAACCACATAGTTAAAGAGCCGCCCACTCTTAAAAAATTCAAAGACATCCTTTGTCTGATTCTTCGAAATGTCTATCCCGATTTCAGACATTACCCTCACTGCCAGCTGATTTAGAGTTCCTTTTTCCAATCCCGCGCTGGTGGCCTCATATTTATCACCCGCCAGATGATTTAATAAGGCTTCAGCCATTTGACTGCGGGCTGAATTATGAATGCAAACAAATAAAACTTTTACCTTTTCCATGCAGCTTATATCTTATTTGAAATTTAATCGCGAAAATAGGATTGAATATTCTTTCGTACAGGGTTTTAATATTAACTTATTGTTAAATTGTCTGTTACAAGATAAGCTACCTGATTTCTTTTGTAAAATACTTCCGTTGAAAGAAGAATGATACATTGACCAGACTGATCAATACAGGTACTTCAACAAGAGGCCCGATCACGGCAGCAAAGGCCACCCCGGAGTTAATTCCGAAGATTGCCACCGCAACTGCAATAGCCAATTCAAAATTGTTACTTGCTGCAGTGAACGAAAGGGTGGCTGTTTTCTCGTAACCTGCTCCTATACGTTTTCCGATAAAGAAGGAAACGATGAACATCACCACAAAATAAATCACCAATGGAATTGCTATTCGGACTACATCCATCGGAATCTTTACAATATATTCCCCTTTCAGGGAGAACATTACGATGATTGTGAAAAGCAATGCAACCAGGGTAATCGGGCTGATTTTGGGGATAAATTTTTGCTCATACCAATCTTTACTTTTCAACCTGATCAAACTGAATCTTGTAATGATACCGGCAATGAAGGGTATCCCAAGATAAATGAAAACACTTTTAGCAATCTGACCGATGGTGATATCGACTGTAAAGGTCTTTAATCCCAGCCATGAAGGAAGGATTGTGAGGAAAATATAAGCATAAATTGAAAAGAACAACACCTGAAAAATGGAATTGAAAGCAACCAATCCTGCACAGTATTCCCGATCTCCTTTTGCCAGATCATTCCAGACGATCACCATGGCTATGCATCTTGCCAATCCTATCAGTATCAATCCGGCCATGTATTCCGGATAAGCACGAAGAAATACGATTGCGAGCAGGAACATAAATATGGGACCAATAATCCAGTTCTGAACCAGAGAAACAGAAAGAATTTTAAGGTTTTTAAATACATCACCCAGTTCTTCATACCTCACTTTGGCAAGGGGCGGGTACATCATCAGGATTAATCCTATTGCAATGGGGATATTGGTCGTACCGGTCTGAAAATGATTCCAGAAACCTACAATTGACGGAAAAAGATATCCGGAAAAAACACCAACAATCATGGCAACAAAAATCCATAAGGTTAAATACCGGTCGAGAAATTTCAAATGTTTTTGCATCTTAAAAGAATTAATTTTCAGACATTTTCAGATTAACAACAACTCCCGCCTTCACCGCAGTCGCAGGTTGGCTCAGTACCCCTGAGTAGGCCATTGATGATCCCGGCAGCACAGCCTACTCCTGATTTGACTTTAACAGCTCCCTCAGGACAGTTCCTGGCACATGCTCCGCATTCCATGCAAAGATCCCTGTTCACGATAACTGATTTTTTATGGACGATTGAGAATACTTCGTGTGGGCAAACAATCGTACACATCATGCAGCCCTTGCATTTCGCACTATCAAGCTCAAGGGTGACCACATTGCTCAGATAAACAAATCCATTCATAATGCAAAAAATTTTGAAACGATCCATAAAACAACTCCCAGTGCGGCCATGCCGATCTGCAGGGGCAAAGCAGTCTTCATTTCCTTTTGCACACCCGAAAGAGATGTAAACGTAGTGCTTCCGGTGAAATTCATCGCCAGGAAGGAAGTGAGGCCCCCTATCATCAGGAACCAGGAAACTATTTCAACCAGGTTGACACCGGTCAAATGAAACCGGGAAAGCAACAGGGCTGCAACCCAGCCAACCAATAATCCTTTGAGGGCAAAGCGGCGGAAAGGGATCCAGGGAAGAAACATGGGTGTTATTACAAGCCCTGCAATATATGCCACGAAAAGGTTTAAAGTTGCCCTGAGGCCATCAGTAACAGCAAGGTCAGGAGAGTATCCCCTGCGGTTCATCCCCGATAAAAGAATGAACAATGCCGGTATCAGAAAAAGATAATATTTCCCGTAGGAAAGCTCAACTGGGATGAGTTTTAAGCGTTCCCATAATGGAAATTGCACTGTACGCATCTCCTGTGTGGCTTTCATCCCATGTTTCATGAATTCACCGATATCCGATGCTCTGACTGGCCCGTAAACCACGCGGAACCCGGTTTGTTCTTTGACTTCATGAGCAGAAACACCTGTAGCTCCGAGCTGAGGAACGATAACCCGGCGATGAGAAATACATTTGCCCAGTTCGACCTTGCCAATCCTACTTATTAGTTCCTTAGTCCCAAATGTCCCTTTGCCGGCCGCACACCAGACATTGATCCCCTTTGTATCCAATACAAGCATCCAGGCATCCATTCCGGCAAGCGCTTTCCTTACATGGTCAAAAGTAAGTTTGAAATTGCAGGTGACGAACACATCAGAGTTTGTATGAGGATTTCCTACCGCATACAATCCCGGCTCAACTTTATAATTCATGCGACCTATTGCCCATCTGACCCTGATGGTATTCAAAATGTCCTGAATACTCCAGGAAGTCGAGATCCGGGGTACAGTCCCGGCAGTCGTTGTCAATGATCCGGTGATGTAATCAGCCAGCATGTTCAACGCTCAGTGCCTGGTTGATCCATGTATTCATGATTTCGCTCCTCTATTTTTTCGGACAACAGGATGAATTTTTCGTGGTATCGCAACCGGCTTTCTTTGTTGTATCACAGCTGGCTGATGAACCTAACGCACAACATGCCTTCTTTGCAGTTTCCAGTGGCGGTTTGTGGGTTAGCTTGAAAGCCACTATCCCAAGAGCAGCCACAATCGCTCCCTTTTTCGGGGTTCTGAAAGCCTGTCCCGTTTTTTTCATGGTCTTCCATATCAATCAGTTGTTAAGTACGCTATTTGCAATTAAGTGTGCCCTGAACATTAATAACTTCGAAAAACTGTTTGAAAACCCTGCCAAGTTCGCATATGTTTTTCGGGTCCAGGCAGTAATTCACTTTAACCCCATCGACCTGCCCCCGGATCAACCCGGCATCTTTCAATTCCTTCAAATGCTGGTTTACCGTTGTCCGGCTTAAGGGAAGCTCATCGCAGATGTCCCCTGTCATGCAAGCTTTGGTTTCAGCCAGGTACTGCAGTATGGCAAGCCTGGCCGGGTGAGCGAGTGCTTTAAAGAGAACAGAAGCGGAACTCAGTTTCTGTTCGAATAGGTCTGTTTTTGAATATGCCATCTCAATATATTATGACGCAAATATACGTTGTATTTTATAACGACGTAATAATACGTCAAATATTTTTATTTAAAAGAATCGCATACCTGATGTTATGCTACCGGGAATGGTAGTTCAGGGGTTTTGGTTTCGGGCTCTGCCAGAGGGAAGAGCAGTGTAAAGGTCGAGCCCTTTCCTGGCTGGCTTTCGACCCTGATCTCACCATTCATCAGGGTGACGAATTTCCTGCAGAGAGTAAGCCCGAGTCCGGCTCCTTCGTAACTGCGCGAAAGTCCTTCGTTTCCCTGCCTGAAGGGATCAAAAATGGTTTTGATCTGTTCCTTCGGGATCCCAATCCCGGTATCGCTGATCATGACTGATGCATAAGAGCAGCCATCCGCATCTTCACGGTCCACCTTTACTGTAATGCTTCCTTCGGTTGTAAATTTAATCGCATTATCCAGAAGATAAGACAGGGAATTACTGAAAAGGCCAGGGTCAATGAAGGCCGAAATACCCGGTCTTATGGATGTTTCAAGGTTTAGGTTCTTGTCGCTCAGTGTTCCTTCATACTGCCTAAGCACGGGAGCAATGAGAGCACTTATATCGGCAACAATAAATTCGGGATGCAGGTTTTCTGATTCCACCTTTGAGAATTCCATCATTGTACTCAGCGTATACAGCAGACGTTTACCAGAAAGGGAGATGTCCTTCGCCATGGATTTATGTTCCTTATTTTCAAGTATTTCACTGAGAAGTCCCGAAAAGCCTAGTATGCCGTTGAGAGGGGTACGCAATTCATGGCTGATATTCAGAAGCAGTAAGCTTTTAAACCTGCTTGCTTCCTCGGCCTTCTGCTTCGCAAGAAGAAGATCCTGTTCACGTTCAACAAGGGCGGCATTTCCCTGCTTCAGTTCAAAAACGACTGAAGCCATGAAAAGTGTTATCACCGACACAGCTGCGAGGTTTACTTTGATGAGAAAGCCCGAATCCCATATCTGGGACGCCGATTCATTCGATGAGTCCAGGGACATAGCGCCGAGAATGATGAATGAAAGGAGGAATGAAGAAAGAGTGACCCCGCGGATGCTGAAACGCAAGGCCGCCCAGATGAGGAAAGGAAACAGAAAATAATCCAGGAGAGTAAGCAAATGGTTACCGTTCCTGAGGTAGGTATGGAATATATAACTCACAACGACCAGGGAGCCCAGCAAAAAAAGTCCTTCATAAAACTGCCTGGATGTCATTTTCTTCCAGTCACTGCTTTTGAAGGATGACCAGCTTAGCAGCAGCGGGGTGATGATAATGCTACCCCATGAGGATGAGAGGTACCATGAACTGAATGCCGTCCATAAAAATGCATGCTGTATAAAATACGAAGCAAGGGCAGCAATAACAGAGGACACAGCGTTACCGAGTAAGACAGAAAAGAAAAGAAAATACATCAGGTTTCTTACTTTGCCGAGGGAAAAAGGGGCCTCGGCATACCGTAAAAGTAACCAGGAGCTGAACCAGGACTGGAATAGCACAGTCAGTGAAAACATCATTGCCGCCGGCACCTGGACACCTGCCAGAAATCGCATGAAGAAGTCGGTTGTAAACAACGCTACTGCCAGTACAAAACGCATTCGGGACTTGTACAAGAGAAATGCCGACAGGAAAAATCCCGAGGGAAGCCAGACAGCTCCTGTGGATCCCGCGTTAAAACTGAGATTAGCCAGTGAAAGGACCAGGTATCCCATTGCAATAAGTGAAATAGACCAGTAATCACTGTATTTTTTAAATACTGCAGGTATAGTGTGGAGTCTTAAAAAACGTTTCATAGACTGATAATAAGCGAACTGATTAGCGGGTCAAAAGTATTGAAAAATCAACTGTCCCGCCCTGAAAAAATAGCCGGGGCATTCCAATGGTTTCTGATAACCATGACAAGACTCCGTTAAAGAAGAACTACCTTTGGTAAATTAATATAAAACTACATGTAATGAAAAATCTTCTTTTATATACAGCCATACTTATTGTTACTCTGTCGTTCACAATTGAAAATGGAAGGTTGTCGGGCGTTGTGACATACAGAAACCCAAATGGGCCGGCCAATCAGGCCGATTTGGGATCTGAAATTTATGCCATTAACGAAGCTGATCTCAGGTCAACGCAATACGATGACATAATCAATGTTGTTGGAAATTTTCAAAGAAACAAATCCCAATATTCCCTCGTGGAGTATAATACTATAGATCCTGTCAGGATTAAAAAAAATCAGGACAATTTTGATGCACTGTCAACTTTTGCCTGTAAATATATCAATGGATTCAAGCAATTACCGGCTATTGTCAGGGCTGCGACAAATGAGACCGGAAAGTATACCTTACTTTTAAGGCCAGGCAAATATTATATCCTATTTGTTTCAGGCAGCGTTAAAAGCAATAATATCGCAGAAATCAATGGTAATATTGATCTTGAAACCGTGGATGTCAAAACGGCGGGAGAGACCTTTCTTGATGAAGAATTCGAGAAGAAGGAAAGGATTTGGATTAAACTCATAACATCCTGGCAACCGGATGGATGTTAAAAATTCTATATAAGTTTGTACGAAGACATAGTTGCAACCAACAGATTAGATCGGCAGTGCCCAGGATTTACTTTGGCTGAGCCAGGAGTAAAATGGAATGAAAATTACCTTGATCCGGCTTCAGATATTGTCAGCATTTTTTCATGCACGGTCAATGTACCCAAACCTGATTTTCCATTGCTGAACGGTACATTCACAGGCCAGGGAGTCTTCAGTTCACGGTCATCTCCTGAATCGCCCCGCTCATCAGGAATTCCCCACGCTTAGTAAAGGGACTTTCACAAAGCAATATTTCAGCTTATCTTTGATTTCTTGTTAATTCATCCTTTCCCATGATCTCTTGCATTATCATCGATGATGAAAAGAAAGCCCGTGAAACCTTCGAAATGATCGTTCAAAGGTATCTTCCGGAGAAACTCAGGGTGGTTGGCATGGCCGATTCGGTAAAGGAAGGGGTTTATGCCATTCATAAATACAATCCCGAACTGGTGTTTCTCGATATCGAGATGCCGGTTGAGAGCGGGTTTAAGCTGTTTGACTACTTTGAGACCGTAACTTTCGAGATCATTTTTCTGACTGCTTATAAAAACTATGCCATCGATGCAATCAGGTTTGCAGCTTTTGATTATTTGTTAAAACCTCTTGATTTTACAGACCTGATGAGCGTGATCAACAGGTATGAAAAGAAGAAAAAGGATGAGAATAATAATGCCAGGATACAGGCCCTCCTGAGTAATCTCAATATAGGGGCTGCCATCAGTTCCAAAATAGCCCTTCCTACACTTTCGGGTTACCAGATGGAAAAGATCATTAATATGAATTTTGTGAAAAGCTACAACCGGACCGACGGTTATAAAATTCTGCTTGAAAACGGTGTTGAACTTGAAATAGCCACCAGGCGCAATGAGGAATTTGTAAAAGCGCTTACAAAAGCAAAAGGTTGAAATGAGAATCCGCCCCTTCCTTTATAAGCATTCTTATATTTTGCTGAGGATGATCTGTTTCAATGCCTGTATGGTAATTTTGATAACAGCGGTCAGCCAGAATTATTATTCAAAGAATTTCAGGATTGAAGACGGACTTCCTTCGGATATTATCCGGGCTGTGTTCAAGGATTCAAGAGGGATCATGTGGATAGGGACAGGAGCGGGCTTATGCAGCTTCAACGGCCGGGAGTTTACAGTTTATAACTCCTCAAATGGCCTCGCAGCAGAAAATATCTTTGATATTACCGAGGATAATAAGGGCAATCTGTGGATAGGGGCCATGGCAGAGGGGATCACAAAATTTGACGGACAAACATTTACGAATTACACGACGAAAGACGGACTTGTTTGTAATGATGTCAGGAGGGTATCGTGGTCAAAGAAATTCAATGTCCTCCTGGTCGGGACAAACAGGGGTTGCAGCGTATTTGACGGGAAAAAGTTTTATTCACTCTCTGATGCCGATGTAAACTCAGTTACAGACTCCTACTTCGTTCTCAGCTTTCTTGAGAAGGGTGATTACATTGAATTACATGCTTACGTTTTTCCTAAAATATACAGATATTACCCTTCCACTCACAGGTTCTTTAAAGACCAGGCTCAGCAGGCGAACTCTCCTTCAGCTTCTCCTGTAGTAGGGATGAACGGCGATACGGTTTGGTCCTGGGGCAGAAAGGGCATCAGCGTATGGAATAACGGACGGAAACAATCTTTTGATTCACTTGGCCAGCCTTTTCACCTGGCTGTGGATGATGAAAAACATGTCTGGATTGCCGCCTGGGCTGAGATACCCTCAGGGCCCGAGAT
Source organism: uncultured Bacteroidales bacterium (assembly GCA_903887775.1). Classification (GTDB taxonomy): domain Bacteria; phylum Bacteroidota; class Bacteroidia; order Bacteroidales; family FEN-979; genus CAIRDP01. Next base: position 26,871 of record CAISRB010000025.1, on the reverse strand, counting down.
GCCGGGAGGCCTGTATATGTACGATGGGAAAAAGGTCATCAGGATGAGCGAGAAGGCAGGGATAACGGATGCCGGCGTCTGGACGGTTTATTATGATTCGTTATTTCATGTGGTTTGGGTAGGCACCCTGCATCAGGGTCTTTTCAGGATACCCTTCCCTTGCTTTGAATGGTATAATCCTTCATATTTTGGCTTATCGTCAATGAAGATCAATGATATATATGCTGATAAGCAGGATAATCTGTGGATTGCCACTTCCCGTGAAATTATCAGAAAAAACAAGGATCATCAATTTTACATTTATCCAAACCGGGAAATAAAATCGGAACAGTACAAGACATTTCTTAAGATCCACCCCTTATTATGTGCCCAGCAAATTGACAAGGACGGTTCATACGAGAAATATCAAAAACTGAGAGCTGAGGGAAAGTTCCCTTACGGCAATCCTTACCATTCATACAGCACCCAGATTAAACTTGAAAGCATTCACCCCCCCGGTTCATTATATGATCCTGCGGCCTATGCCAGGGCTTCCTTCATGATGAGCAAAGCTAAAAATGACACAGCTGCAATTTGTTTTTTCGCCATAGGGGAAGATTCGCAGAATGCAGTTTATGTTTCGGGGGGATTCGGCTTGAACCGGTTCATTCCAGGTCCTGAGATCAATAAACCAGGATGCGTTCATATTGAAGGGAATATCTGGGTTTTTGCTTTTGATGAGGCCGATAGTCTTTTTGGATCGTCATACTGGGACAATGGAATATGGCATTGTGCTATTTATCCAAAGCTGATGATTCCCGAACATTTTTTTTATAGGGCTGATAAGGAAAATGCACCTCTCAATCCCATCCGAATGATCTCGAGGGGAAATGAGATCTGGTGTGCAAGTCGTGTCGGCGGACTCTACCTTACCCGGGAAGGGAAAAATTATGCATTCAGTAAAACCGATAAAAGCCTTCCACAGAGTATCAATGATATTTGTTTTGACGGGTCCAGGAATATTATTGTGGGAGCAAATAACGGTGAAGTATTAATCCTGAGCCTGGAAGGAGAGAAACTGAAATTGCTTCACAGGCTTAATGGCAAAGATGGCATAGTCGGGAAAAGCATACGTTGGGTCCAAACTGATACGAAGAGGAATCTGTTTGTCGGGTCTGATAAGGGTTTGCATATGATAAACCTCAATGAATTGCTTTTAACAGGGAAACCCGGATTACATTTTTTCCCACATGAAACCGGATATTTTGATCTCAGCGGAAAGAGGGCTGTCGTTGACAGGTCAGGCGATCTTTGGATTGCAACAGATTCGAGGCTCTGCCGGATCCTCCATGAACAGGTCAGTAAAAACCAGGTCCATAAGGCGAAGCTCATTCTCGCCGGCCTGGAGATCAATAATATTCCAATAAAACACTTCCCGGATTACTTCACAGATGTCTGGTTTGGATCTCCCGTAGAGGGGTTGAAGTTGTTACACGAGCAGAATAACCTGGTTTTTTACTTCGATGCCCTGAATTATGTTGATGCCAACCAGCAGCGGTTCAGGTACAGGCTTTTACCGGTAATAAAAACCTGGAGTAACTATTCCTTCGACCGTAAAGCGGTTTTTACCACACTGAGACCGGGTAATTACCTGCTGGAAGTTGAATCTGTCAATCCTTTGGATCAAAGCCAGGTTGCCATGCTTTCCTACCACTTTACGATCAGGCCGCCATTTTACTTTACCTGGTGGTTCATTTTGTTATCTGTGATATGTTCGGCAGCTTTCATAGCGGCTGGTCTGCGTTTAAAAGCAAGTCAGATACGCAAGGAAGAAAAACAAAAAGCGGATATCAGGGTTGAACTCAATTCGGTTGAGATGAAAGCTCTGAAGGCCCAGATGAACCCTCATTTTATTTTCAATGCAATCAACTCCATCCAGAGCTATATTTTAAGTAATAACGTAGACAAGGCCTTATATTATCTTTCCATGTTTGCAAAGCTGGTAAGGAAGACCCTTGAAAATGCGACGAAGGAGTTTATTCCATTGTGTGAAGAATTGGAGTACCTGAATTTCTACATCGAACTTGAAAAGATGAGATTTGAAGGGCAGTTTATCAATGAACTTGATCTTGATGAAAATGTGCCCCTGGAAACAACCATGATCCCCCCTATGATCGCTCAGCCTTTTATCGAAAATGCAATAAAACACGGGCTATTAAACATGCAGGGTAATGCGCTCCTTAAATTACAGATTAAAAAAGTGAATGAATCTCAATACCTGTTTATTATCGAGGATAACGGAATCGGCCGTAAACTTGCTGATAAACTCAAACAAGCTGAAGCTCTCTCTCATGTTTCTAAAGGGATGGAGATCACCAGCACCAGGCTAAAGTTGTTAAACGAAAACGGCCATTCAGGGCAATATACCTTAAAGATCATCGACCTTTTCAATTCTGAAGGCTCACCTTCCGGAACCAGGGTTGAGATTACTTTTCCCCTCGAATAATCATCAGCGTTTCTTTCCGGTTCCCGGAAGACTGCCCGCTTTGCTTGATGATCACGGCGGTTGAGGCTTTATCAAAGGTCCAGTCCGGCCCTGAAATTTATTTTTTCTTCTTCAGTATGGATGTGGGCAGCATAACCTGAGCCTGCACCCTCACGGTCCAGTCCGGAGCGTAATCAGGACGGATGGCATTATAGAAACCGGCTAACTGTATGTTTAAAGGCAATTTCCCGCCTATCTTGAATACTTTTCCGATACCCAGGCCGAAAGGCACCAGCCATTGCTGTCCTGCCGATGCCTCCCAGTTAGCAGTAATGATTGGGGCCATCGTGATATAGAGGCCTTTTTTAATGTTGTAATTAATAAAATACTGGATCAGCATCTGGTTGTAATCGGCCCTATCACTATTGCCGGCAAAGGACCAGAGATTATTTGCCAGTACCCCGAAGACCCAGTGACCTGGCATGGCAAGTATCACAAAACAAGGGCCGGCACTCCATTTCTGGCTTCCAAGAGTGGCGCTGCCGGTGGGAAATGAGACAATGGGGCCCAATCCAATCATGACCCCTTTTGTTTTAGGACTGTAAACGGCAGCAAATTGAATGTCGGATAAACCGAAGACAGTTCCTGAAGGGGAATTTTCTGGCTGCCATTGCAGAGGAATAATAGTACGGGTAATAAGTCTTCCATTAAAAAATGGAATAATAGGCTGAATATTCAGAATATCCTGCACCCTTTTATAAGGGCCATAGTTGAAATTAGTGTTATTCTGAAACGGGAAGCTCATAATATTCCCCAGCGGATTCTGGGCGATCTTCGCCAGTTCTTCGTTTGTTTCCTGGGCAAAGACCGCGAATGAAGTGATCCCGAGGAAAAGTGCGAGAATTGATCTTAAAGAAAATTTCATAAACCGAATGAATATTTCTCCCGACTATTGTCCGGACCCTTTCTTAAAACCAGATTCCTCGACAACAAGTTTCAGGTTTTTTGCCTGGGCTACCAACACAGTTTGAGAGGCATACTGCGTACCATCGGGAAGGGAGTTATAAGTCACATCAAAAATCACTTTCTCTGAAGGATTGTCAATAAATGTATTGACCGACAATGCCATTAGCTTTTGATTCCCCATATCGACAGATATAGATAATATGTCACCTTTCTGCAAATAATCCGGGAAACTGAGTTTAAACTTTTTCCCAGGGTCAAGGATCTGGATTCCAACTTTACCTGAATTATAGATTTGCTGCACTTTATCACCGTCAGGAGGCAGGTAATCATTAATTTTATCCATGGCTTTCGCAATATACTCGGCCATGTCCTCTTTTTTGTTTGCAGCAATCTTACCTTTCAATCCGCCAGGAGCTTTCTGCTGATCACTACCCCCTGTTGCAATTTTTGTGAGCTTCCCGTCGACACTGTAATAACACTGATTTTGCTTTGTGGACTTCAGTTCATCTTTTATCCAGGTTTTAGTAGTCTCGATCCAGGAATATTGACGCATTTGCACCTTGCTCTGGACAAGGTTTGTTTTGATGACCGACATCGTTTCCTTCATGTCGACCTGGGCAGATACTATCAGAGCACCTGCAAGAAAAACCATCATAAGCAGTAAGTTCATTCTTTTCATTTCTTCAATTTTTAAAGGTTACAGGTAAAGATCAGAGAATTGTTAAAAATGGGATTAAAGATAACCGAAATTTTGTATCAATTTTCAAAAGCAATTTCATAAAATCATTAATCATAAGATCAATGTCAGAATCTTATTCCCGTTGTAAAAACAAGAGACTGTAACTGGTCGCTCTTACCACTCATGAAAACGTTATTACCGGGATCTGCATATAAATGTCTGTATTCCAGTCTAATATAACCTATTTTAACGGGTTTGAATTCTAAACCGGCCGAAAATCCCTGAGTAAAAAGTCCACGCTTCTGGTTATTGTAGGTATACAAACCTGAAAGAAAACCATCATAATCATTGAAGAATTCATATCTTCCTGTGATTGCAAACTTAGACAGAAAGAGATACTTCACCTCGATCAGGCCTGAAAACATGGTCGCGATTTTATTGGTATCGGGAGGCATCCGGCTGTTGGTTTGTGCAGCAAAATCAAGCTGGCCGGTGAAGAAAAGCTGATCAATCGGATCGTACTGAACAATGAAGTTGTTATAAAGGATATCATTCTTTATCTGTGCGTTCTTCACAGCCTGGTTGCCAAAGACATTGTTATAGTTGAATGTAAGCCTGGGAGTGGGCTGGTAATTAATAAATATGAGGGCCGCAATATGAGTGTTTTTTTCGTAAGCCAGGGAATAAGGATTACCAATCAGTATTCCACCCGAGAATTTATCAGATGCATTCCATGTAAGTTTTACACCGAGCACACTCCCCGGTTCATAATACCCTCCTATACTCACCGTACTCAGATCGTTCAGGACAGGCCAAGTTGATTCCAGCCCCACAGGATTAATGAAATAACCAAAATCAAGCCATAGTTTTTTGCTTACATGAAATCCGAAATTGGCTTGCCTCAGGTTTTTAATAAACTGGGACTCCGGTAAAGCCAGCAGGTCGGGAGCATCTCCAAACTGGAGTGCAAGCATTCCTCTTACTTTATCGGCGGTGTAACCTATCTCAATGGCTGCGACATTCATGCGGATCTGGTTTTGAACAGGACAGTTACTTGCGAAAGGCACTACATTTGAAGTGTCACTCTTGCTGTTAATAGTTCCGTTGTAATAGGCATCCACATAAAACCCAAACGAAAAATGCTTCATCCTCGTAAATATTTCGGTTTTCAGCTTATCGGTCAGGCTGTCGACTTTGTTCTGGGCGTTAAGGCAAACCGAAAATTCAATCAGTAAGGCCATTACCATGAAAATGGACCTAGACCATTTGAAAATCTTTTCCATCTTGTTTAGGTATTAGTTCATATTGTTTTTTCTGTACTAATTGGCTGAGCTGTCACTTTCTTTTTCCGGTCAATCCCAAGATAAAAACTGCTAACGGAAATTCCATTCAACCCTGTCCCTGAAGCCGGCAGAAACCTTGCTTTCAGCTTATACAGGTATTTATCAGAACCAATGAAAATGTTTTTTCCGGATCTCGAACATAAGTATCGAAATGGTAAAAAAGATGATATCGGCAATTGTTTTACCGGCAAGGATCCCCCAGAAATAATTTTTCAAAATGACAGGTCCGGATAGCAGGCAGAAGGGACGGACAACGACAAAATCAAGCAGTTCAGCAAGGCCGAATTCAAATCCCATATTTCTCAGGCACCTGGCAACAAGCAGGATTTTTACACGGATTGTTTCCGGTTCATGTTTTAAATAACTGTTGTAAATATCCCTGATAAAGATAAAACCATAAAACCCTGCTGCAGCGCCGATGGTCCCGGCATAGGCTATAGCTACAGAATTCTTCGTAATGCCCGATGAGGCCCATCCGGAGAGAAAGGTGAAGATGGTACTGATTACTTCCGCCCAGGCATATCTCCGGATCCATTCTTTTATCCTGAACTTCATTCTTTCCGAATACATTAAAAAGATATGACCATTCAGCTTATTCATAGCCTTGCAAAAAAACAGGGACTTTTTAAATACGAAATAATCGTATCATCAACTTAAATAAAATATAAAATTATGAAATACTTGAAAGTTTAATTAATTTTACTTTGAATTTTCACCTCATGGGAATGAATCCCATACCAAGTCTCATTATCCGGATTCCTCGGCATATCAGGGGAGATATTACACTGCATTATTTTTTTACATAATTACAAAGGAGGTTTCATGTATCTGTATGAAAAACTGAGTATCGCCATTGTGGATGACGAATTGTCGAAAGACACTCCCGGAGGCCATGCCATGCATGAGCTTATCAGGAAGATGAACGATATCGAAGTCAATGTAACAGAATGGAAATCATTTGAATCGGCTTTGTCGGGCATTATCAGGTTACCTGAACTCGATGCGGTGATCGTGGACTGGGACCCTTTGCTCGTCGAGAACCGAAACCTGGCGCAGAAACTGATTCTGAACATCCGGAGCAGGAACCATGAGATCCCGATTTTTTTATCGATAAGGCCTGATGTGCTGATGACGATCCCATTGGAAATTGAAAGGATCATTTCCGAAAATTTCTGGATTCTTGAAGATACCCGTGATTTTATTGCCGGGCGTGTTGAAGCGGCTGCCCGCAGGTACCGGAACCGACTGCTGCCGCCGTTTTTCGAAGCGCTGGTCAATTTTGCCGACGACTTTGAGTATTCCTGGCATACTCCGGGTCATACGGGTGGTACAGCTTTTCTGAAATCTCCGGCCGGGCGGATATTTTATAATTTCTTCGGAGAACAGCTATTTCGTTCCGACCTCTCCATCTCTGTGGGGGAACTTGGCTCTCTTCTCGATCATTCAGGGGCAATAGGAGCGGGAGAACGATTTGCCGCAAAAGTATTTGGCGCCGACCGCACGTATTATGTCACCAATGGGACCTCCACTGCGAATAAAATCATCTTCATGGCCTGTGCCGTGGAGGGAGATGTGGTACTTATAGACCGTAACTGCCATAAATCACTTGAACATTCGACCATCCTTACAGGTGCAAGGCCGGTGTGGATGATCCCGGTAAGGAATCACCTGGGTATCATAGGACCTATCCGTAAAGACCAGATGAAGGCTGAAACAATCAGGAAAAAGATCAGCGAATGCCCCCTGGTCCCTGACAAGTCAGCAGCCCCGGTATATGCAGTCGTAACAAATTCTACTTACGACGGGATTTGTTATAATGCCGTGGAAGTGGAACAACTGCTGGGGAAGATAGTTCCCAGGCTTCACTTTGATGAAGCCTGGTACGCATATGCCAGGTTCAACCCGATGTACAAGGATCGACACGGAATGAGGGACGGGGCAAGGGATCCCGATGCTCCCACCGTGTTTGCCTCACAGTCAACCCATAAGCTGCTGGCTGCTATTTCGCAGGCTTCGATGGTGCATGTCAAAGAAGGGCGTGAGCCCATAGAGCACAACAGGTTCAATGAATCATTCATGATGCATACATCCACTTCACCTTCATATGCTATCATTGCATCCTGTGATGTTTCGGCAAAGATGATGGACGGGCCGATGGGTAAGGCCCTTACCGATGAAAGTATCATGGAAGCAGTCACCTTCCGCACGACGATGGCGAGGATACGCAGGAAGATCATGAGTGATAACACGAAAGACTGGTGGTTTGAGATGTGGCAGCCCGATGAGGTCACCAATCCGGCTACCGGCAAGCGTATCAACTTTGCAGATGCCCCGGTTGAGTTACTGGCCAGGGAACCCTCCTGCTGGGTTCTTCATCCCGGAGAAAACTGGCATGGTTTCGGAAATATCGATGAGGGATACGCCATGCTGGATCCTATTAAAGTAACAATACTGACACCAGGTGTGGAACGTGACGGATCGCTCTCTCCATGGGGCATACCGGCTGCACTTCTGGTCAAATACCTCGATTGCGAAGGGATAATCAATGAAAAGTCGGGCGATTACAGCATACTATTCCTCTTTTCATTAGGCATTACGAAAGGAAAATGGGGAACTCTTACGACAAGATTCTTCAGTTTCAAGACCCTGTATGATGAAAATGCCATGCTCGAGGATGTTTTTCCTGACCTGGTTGAAAAATATCCCGGGGTTTACAAAGGGAAATCACTTCCCCGGCTTGCGGCTGAGATGCATGAATTCAAGCGTGATTCAAGGCAGCTGCAACTCCTTGATGAAGCATTTTCGGCCCTGCCCGAACCGGTAATGACACCGGCCGAAGCATACAGCCACCTTGTTAAAAACAAGGTGGAAAGGGTTTCCCTTGAACAGTCACAGGGAAGGATAATGGCCGGAGGAATTGTTCCATATCCGCCGGGAATTCCGTTAATCATGGGTGGTGAACGTGCCGGCCTGATCAATGAGCCTGTATTAGCCTATTTAAAAACCCTCCAGGATTTTGATAACCAGTTTCCCGGTTTCGAACACGATATTCACGGGATTGAAAATGAGAATGGTGTGTATAGAATGTATTGTATAAAAGATTAAATTTTTTTTACATGAGCGATCTCCAACAAACATCGAAAAAGAAGACTATGGGTGTGCTGATGTTGTCCATGATCAGTGTTGCGGCCGTTTTATCGGTCAGGAATTACCCTAGTATGGCCGATGAAGGCTGGCAATTGATCACCTGGTATTTTGTCGGCTCTTTTCTCTTTCTTCTTCCTCTTGCCCTGGTATCGGCTGAACTGGCCTCAGCCTGGCCCAGTGAAGGTGGTATTTATTCATGGATTGAGGAAGCGTTCAATACGAAAACCGGTTTCATGGCAATCTGGGCAGTGGTAGTTGAGAATATCCCCTGGTATCCGACAGTCCTTTCTTTTATTGCAGTTTCGGTTGCCTATATTTTCAGCCCCGACCCTCACGCCCATATCCTTGGATTACCTAACCAGGTTTTTTTGGCCGTCGTGATGCTGGTCGTTTGGTGGGGCCTGACCCTTTTCAATTTCCTTGGTCCGGCAATCGCAGCAAAATTGAGCTCCACGGGGACGCTGCTTGGTGCAATTATCCCTTCTCTTGTGCTGATCATCCTGGGCCTGGCATGGATCATTACCGGGAAGCCCAGCCAGTTACCACCTTTTACCTGGTCGGGACTTGTCCCGAAACTGAATATAGGCGCACTTGTCTATTCATCCTCCATCATCCTTACGTTTGCCGGGATCGAGATGTCGGGCTACTATGCCAGCCAGGTTTCAAATCCCCAGAAGTCATATCCCCGGGCGATGCTGTTTGCTACCATCCTCATCTTTGTTCTTAGTGTTCTGGGAACACTGCCCATCGCGATTGTCATTCCACTGAAGGATATCTCCCTAAACGGAGGAGTGATCCAGGTTACAGAGACAATGTTCGCGGCTTTCGGAATGTCATGGGCCGTTCCTGTTATGGCCATTCTCCTCGCCATTGGCGGAATATCACTGATGAGTACCTGGATGCTCGGGCCTTTGTTAAGCATGGTGCCGATCTCGAAAGCAGGGACCCTGCCTAAATTTTTCCGTAAAGAAAACAAGTACGGTTCTCCTACCGGCACACTGATGGTCCAGGGAATCCTCATAACATTCCTGGCAATTGCCATGGCTGTGATACCAGGGATCAATGAAGTTTACTGGGTATTTTCATCCTATACCACTACACTTTTATGTATTTATTACCTGCCCATTTTTGCCGCTGTCATCAAGCTGCGTTACAAACAGCCTGATACCCTCAGGCCTTTTAAGATCATGGGAGGGAAGCCCGGAGTGTGGATCATTGCAGGCCTTGGATTCCTTTCAACGGTCTTCTCCGGAATCATGGCCCTGAGCCGTCCCAGCGGGGTCACCAATATTTCATTCTGGGGATATTTTCTGATGATGATCATAGGGACATTCATCTGGATGCTGCCATTCTGGCTTTTCAGGATCTTCAAAAAGCCAGGCTGGGCGGAAACCATAGAAACGAAAACTCCGGCAGAAAAACCGTGATCTGATTCATTTCTTTACAAATTTTGTGATCGTTATACCCTGGCTGGTCTTTGTTCATAAAGGTCAATTGGTCTATCCACAGAAGGAATATCGTTACTTTGCACAAAACTTATTTGGTATGAGACATCACGGGTTATGTTTCATTTTTATGTTCTTTATGACCCTGGTATTTTCATATTCGATGGTTGCGCAATCCTGGGATTTTATCAAAGAAAAGAATGGAATAAAAATATACACCCGCAAGGAAGCCGGAAAATCTCTGAAGTCATATAAAGGCGTTACCGACATCAATTCACCGGCAGAAAAGGTTTTCGCCCTGATTGAAGATGTAAATAATACGGATTGGTGGGATAAGAACTTCACCCAGATCAAAGTTTTGCTTTATGAAAAGTACAAACGGGCGCAGTACTATCTGGTATATGATTTACCCTGGCCGGTAACTGACCGTGACCTTTGTGTGGATGTTAAAGTCACAACCGACCAGCTGACCGGAGCGGGCAGGATAACAGCCACACCGCTTCCCGGGGTCATTCCTGAACATCAGGATATGGTTCGTATTAAAGAGTACCGGCAGACTTGGACCGTTGAACCCTTAGGCAAAAACATGGCTCATGTGGTACTTGAAGGGTATATTGACCCCTCCGGAAATATACCCGATTGGCTCTCCAATATGTTAATTGTTGATTCACCAATCAAGGTCATCAGCGGGATTAAGCAGAGACTTGATAGAAAACACTAACGTTGATCTCGAACCCCAAGACTAACCCTTCCTGATGATTTCCACCCGCCTGTTTTTTGCCCTGCCTTCATCAGTCCGGTTATCAGCAACAGGTTTTTCCTGTCCCCAACCGATGTATGAAAGTCTTGTCTTATCAATTCCTTTTATAATGAGAGCGTCCATTACCGATTTGGCCCTTTCGGTCGAAAGTTTTTTATTACTTGCAGCATCACCAACATTATCAGTATGGCCTTCGATGCTGATTTTGAGCGTTTTATCAAGGTCCATCAACTGGTATACCTGGTCGATGACCGGCATGGATTCAGTCTTAATGGTTGATTTGCCTGTTTCAAAAAGTATGTTGAGTGATATAAAACCATCCTTGTTGAGTGCTTCAAGCATTTCATTGGCAGTAATTTCCTGTTTCATTGGCTCCATTTCAAGAACATACAGTAAAATATCACTGTTGTTTGTACAGGCTACTTTGATGTTATAATCTTTTCCATTCTTATTCAATGCATAGCAGCCTAAGTTATTATCTTCATATATTTTCCTGCCACCGATTTTTATAATTGCGTTTGAATAATTTTTTATGATCTGGAAATAACTTGGTTCTGTTTTTCCTGATTCCAAATTAAATACATACCAGGCGTAGGTAAGGTTTCCTTCTAATTTTATGTCCTGACCCTTACTATCATAAAAATCGAGCTGGTTATAATTCTGAGTACATTCTGTGATATAGTATCCCGGCATGCGTGTTAACAGTGCATGGTCTTTACATCCCTCGGTATCTGTCTGGGCAAGTCCGACAGTAATGGAGGCAAACATCAGAACAATGGGAAAAATCAATTTTTTCATGTTTTTTGCTTTTAGTAATGAGTAAATGTATAAATTATTTCAGTCTGAGGCTTTCGATCTTATGGCCAATGGGAAAATCTCTCGCTTCCTGTCCCTGTTTTTTCTCTTTGCGCTTTTCGGGAAATGAAGCCTGAAGTAGTAAAGCATGATTAAAAGTATATAATAATCACAGGAGAGCCCGGGAAACATTAATTTTGAAGACTCCTTCCACCCCAGCCGCGATGATAATACTTGAAAAGCCATACGTCTCTGAATTCCTTCAGCAAACTGTTGTGCGTTTGCAAATTCCTGTCCAGGCGACGCCGTTTTCAAAAAGCCTGAAGTATGCCAATGAAATGAATTTTGTTGAAAACGATGCGTTTTTGCTGCGCTTAAAACCGGCACAAATCTGATGTTGTACAGTAACTCAGAAAATTCTGCCGAATTATTGAACCGTTACTGCCCGGAACTTACAATCACGCAACGATAAGGTATATGGAATGTTTGGGATTGATATTCCGAAACATCTGGACAGGAATAAGATCCGTTTCGATTATGAAAGATTTATTGCTCACTTCTCAAAGCCATTGTATTACGTAAAACTGGATTATACAACATTCCCAATGGCAATTTATTTGTTTGCTGAAGTTCAAAAAAACCGGTTTCCCGAATTTGAATCGATTTTGTATTCGGATCTGTCGGAATTTATTGAGCGTAAAGAATAGGATATTTCCAGTTTTTTTTAATAACGGTGTCCCTCAGCATAAAGGAATTTTACCCATAGGTTTATTATTCATTTCCAACATATTCATGATGATTGCCTGGTATGGTCATTAAACAGGGTTTTCCTATATTATTCCTTTGCCCTTCTTACATCCAGCTCTTCTTTCATCAGTGTCGTGGTTTTGGTGTTGATTTTATAGAAAATCATAAACAAGGCACACGACATGTATAAGATACCAGGGATAACCGAAACCATTAATTTAATGCCTGTAATGGCGGTATCGTTTTGAACGACATTAGGTATAAAACTGGAAGCGGCCAATATCCAGCCTGCAATGGCTGCCCCAAGTCCCCATCCTGCTTTTTGTGCGAATACCGCAGCCGAAAAATACAATCCTGTTGAACGCCTGCCTGTTGTCCATTCGCCATAATCGGCCGAATCGGCAATCATGGTCCAGAGTAAAGGAACAGCCGGGGCATAGGCCATCTTCGCAATGATGTTGAAAATATAGATCGTTGTCAGGTTACTTACTCCCGGTAGGTAAATGAGCATAAAAAACAAGCCTGAAATTAACGAGCTGCCTATGAATACATTTTTATTTCCAAAGCGTTTCGCTAAAGGTTTTGACAGTGGTAATGCAACAATCAGGGCAACGGTGCCAATAACATTGAAAAGCTGCACATTGTTTTCGCGGCCCAGGTAATATTTGAAATAATAGGCAATTCCCGCATTTTGCATTGCAAACATGATGAATGAAATGATGCCGACCAGGGCCAAAACGATCCAGGCTTTGTTTTTGAACAGATTTTTAACGTCTTCTTTCAGTGAATTCACCTGCTCTTTGGGAGGGTGAACGCGCTCTTTGGTTGTTTTAAATGTGATAAAAAAGAATATTAAGCTTAAACCTGCAAACAAAAAAACGGTGTACTGGAATCCCTGTGCTTTATCGCCACCACCGAAAAACTCGGCTAAGGTCAGTGCCAGCCCGGTCACTACAAACTGCCCGGTGAAGCCGGCGATGAAACGATAGGTGTTCAATCCTGCCCTTTCATAAGTGTCATCGGTCATTACAGCTCCCAAAGCTGAATAAGGCAGGTTTATAGATGCATAGGCCGTCATTAAGAGAATATAAGTTGCTCCGGCGTACAGGATCTTGCCTGTTTCGCCAAAATGTGGTTTTGTAAATGTGAGAATAGCCAAAACTGCATAAGGGATGGCAGCGAACAAAATATACGGTCTGAATTTTCCCCACCGGGTATTCGTTCTGTCGGAAAGAACGCCGATAACCGGGTCGATGGCCATATCCCAGAAACGGGCAATTAACATAATAGTTCCTGCAGCTGCTGCAGAAATCCCATACACATCGGTATAAAAAAACAAGAGCCAGAATCCGACCATATCCCACACAAAGTGAGATGCTGTATCACCCAGACTATACCCGATTTTTTCTTTTACTGATAATTTTGTTGCAGTCATTCCCATTTTTGTAAACTTATTTCTTTTAGATCAACCTGTCTGTACTTTTAAAAAACTGTTTTTAATTTATTTCAAATACAGTATACGTTCTGGACCATTTAATTTCATGTCCGGGTTCAACATGTATGTCAAAGAATAATTCCGGGCTGATAACATGTTTCCAGCCCCAGAGATTCACTTTAGATGTTTTAAAACTCCCGGTCTCACGTATGCCAATTTTATTTTTAGTGTTTATTAATTCCCAGGCTGCGTCAACATTTTCGTTTCCTGCGAGCTTGCCGAAAAAGAACTGTTCGTCGGGAGTGCCATTGAACGTAATTTCTTTTTGACCAATTTCAACTTTTGCTTCAGGATTCACATTTCCTTCAAACAATTCAGGCTTAATCCTAAAAGGGAATTTTAAAAGATAATCACTGCCTGTCAATTCTTTATTGACAGCTAAAAAATTGTGCACATATTCATTCGTATTTATGGTCTTTTCTCCTGTATTTTTTAAATGATATTTAATGATGAAACCGGTTTCAACTAATTCAATTTCTTTTGTTAAGATATACGAATAACCATTAACCTTTTGAGAAGTACAGCAAATGATTATTTTATCCGGTTTAGCAGTAACCTCAAACAAGGCAGGCTGAATTTCATAATTCCTGCTGAACGCATATTCCCCTTCGTCTTTTTTCAGTAATCCTATACCGATTTTATGGAACCACTCACCTTCCCTGGTTTCATTATAACCTAAGGCAGCGTCAATACCAAATTCATTATAAAAGCCTTTCCCGTATTTGAAGTCATCATTGACGTTCATTTTCTCCGTACCTGAAATGCAAATATTTTTATAAGTCACCGATACAATCTTCCCGGTCCAGTCAAATCTGGAAGAAGTGTAATTTGCCAACGGCAGGTCAACCTGAATTTCAAGGTTTTTGTTTTTCAGTACATACGTCATTATTGTATTTTTTTTATGGACTTTTTGTAATGCATAATATGCAACACGGGGATATAATTGATAATGTCCACTTTCATCTGTCGGACCTTTTGCACATATACCGAACCACTCCTCATTCATATTATTCTTTCCCGGCTGATAATCGTTGTAACCCCCGTTAACCCATGAAGCATGGGTGTCATGAATGTACAGATTTTTGGTTTGCTCATATTTCCACCATCCATCGCTGAACATAAAAGTAAATCCACCGATGCAATTTTCAGCTTTACCTGAACCCGCTGCATTTTCATAAATTTCCTTCCAGTTATTTGTCAGATAGTAAGCCTGGGATTGCTGATCTTCCTGATTGCTGATCGTATTAAAAGCATCAGCGCCAAACTCGGTTAACATGATCGGTTTTTTCAATACTTTTTTTGTTTTCTGAAATGCGTCTTGAAAAGAAACCCCACGATACATATTACAGCCAAGAATATCGATATTTTTACATTCCGCTGCAATGATATCAACAAAAAGCAAATCTCCATTGCAGATGGCTACCGGATGAGAATTGTCGATGGCTTTTATTGCAAGACCAGCTTCGTCGAAAAGTTTATACAAGTCCTTCGCGCGAAAGGTCGATGGTCTCTGTTCAATGGGAATATTTTCCGTTTCGGCTCCCTGCCAGAAAAGACCGTAATTGTTTTCGTTACCTAATAAATACAAAAGCAGACCCGGAGTGTTTTTATATTCTTCTGCCATTTCAGTTACTTCCTTCAGAAGCAAATCGCGTACACCTGGATCAGCATAGTCGGTATTCGGAACCCATTGACCGCTTAATGTCAGGCCATATCTCCCGAAAGAATGATTTATCATTGTATAAATGCCATATTTCTCATGAATATACCTGATCCATTTTGGTTGAATGCCGGTATATACACGAATGGCATTTACCCCAATGCTTTGCAGCATAGACATTTCAGCGTCGAGTGCAGATTTAATAAAATCATCCGGTTGTTTCCAAAGACTGTATATATAATTGGTACCAATTGGAAAATAATCCCAATTCATGCCATTAATCATAAAATCTTCAGAGTTGACCGATAGCCTGAATCCATGATTGCCATTGACAACCGATACCTTGTCGGCCTGTGCAAAAAGAATAGTTATTGGAAACAAGAAAAGGACAAATGCCAGTAAAGCTTTTTTCATCTCTTTTTCTTATATGATTTTCAGAAGGTCTGTCTCCCGGCTTTAATTCTTCTTAAGAATTATTGGCAAAACCGATTATAATTCACCTCTGCGTTCAACCAGCACTTTCCGTATTTCATGCGCCCTTTTTTCGGTGATATCATATTTCCACATAACCAGAATTGCCAGAAGCCCGGCTACTGATGGAATAACAATATCTGCAATTCTGAGTCTTGTAATAGTGTCTGCAGCCTGTACCGTTATATTCTGATCAAATCCGACCAGATTTAACACAATTCCGCTGGTAAGTAAAGCCAGGGCAGTTCCCAGTTTAACCATCCACCAATAGACAGCTCCGAATGTTCCTTCTTTTCTTGGCATTCCGTTATTTAATTCATCCAGATCGCATACATCGGCGGTCATCGACATCATGAGGGTGAATAAACCACCAATTCCAAACGAAATTAAAGGGAGCGGTAAAAACATTAACCACGGATTGGCCGGATTAAATGCCCACCATTTTAGTGAATATCCGACAATGGATATCAGGGTGGAAATAATAAAAGCATTTTTCTTTCCGACTTTTGTTGAAATGAAGGTAATGATTGGAATTACCAGGAATGCAGTTGCAACAGCACTCAAGGTGCCGAACCATGCAGGCCATTGACCGGCGGCGGTCGTGTCGCCTTTGAACAAATAAAAAATAATGATAAAAAAAGCGAATTGGGCAATAGTTTGAAATCCGTTAAATATCAAAAATGTCGCACCGCAGAGTTTTAAAAAAGGCTTATTTGTTATTATTTGTTTCATGCTTTTAAAAAGAGCTTTCATATTATTGACAAACTCTTTAAGAGACAGATTGACTTTGTTTGTTAAATGTTTCTGATCAATTTCCTTGCAAAACAATGCAGGCATAATCCCCAGTATCAGGCATATGGATCCAACCCATATCGACAGGTTACGGGCCCCTTCCGGAGCGCTTGAGTAAACATTTTTATTATAAATAATAAACCAGAACCAGGGGGCCATCATCCATGCGATTTGTCCCATGAATTGAGAAATTGCCATCAATCGCGTTCTTTCGTTATAGTCGGGGGTCATTTCATATCCCAGCCCGATAAGGGGTGCAGCAAAAATGGTATAACCGATGTAAAAAAACAAAGACATGATCAGAAAGAAGAAAAAATTATAGGTCTGACTATTTTCGGGGTATAACTGCCACATGATCATAAACACAAATCCTACAATGATAGCTCCAAGAAAAATGTAGGGCTTCCGTCGTCCCCATCTGGATGCGGTGTTATCAGAAATAAATCCCATAACCGGGTCCATTAAAGCATCAAATAACCTGGGGATAGCCGCTAATAAACCAGCCAGAACAGGATTCATTTTTAATGATAACACTAAAACGATCATAAAAACCCCTAATGCGGCGGGTAATAACTGATTAGTCAAATGTCCTGATCCAAAAGCAATTTTTTGCCCCATCGGTACGATATCTTCCGGTTTTGTTTTGTAATGTTCCATAGTTTAGTGTTTAAAGATTGGTGTCAGATTAATCAGTCCATCATCGGATGCAGTGTTTCCGTTTTTAGTTAATAACGATATTTTTGAATGAAACTTCTATGCGGGTGATTTCTCCTGTACGCTGAAATATTCCGGAACTTATTTCTCTGCCGATGGTATGATTTGTTATAGAGATCTGTTTCCCATCGGCGAAGGTGACAGAAATTTTATCTTCGTTTGATACTCTGTATAAAACAGGAACCTGGCAGAAAGTAAATCCCAATTGTCCCTGCTCAAGGATTATTTGCTGCTGTACTCCCCTCAGATCAAAGTACTCAAACGTACTTTTCCGATCAAGTAACTCATCGGGATCAAGCAATCCGGATTCAAATACAATTTCCCCATCCTGTATCTGAATCCCTATTTCTCTCATGCGTGAGATGAAGTCTTCTTTTACTTGTCCGGTCATACCTGGCTGCTGCGCACCTGCATTTCCGGGTGTATGCGAATATGCATCCGTTGGAAATGCGCCGTATAAGCCGGGTGATTTGTGTAAACCTATTCCTGCCTTAATCTCGAAATAGTGATCTTTAATTTTACCAACCACAGCAGGATCAGCGCCTTCATGCACTCCCTTGAACCAGCACTCCTGGGCGGCAAGCAATAATTTGGCAACCATGTGCCAGTATATACTTCCCAATCCTTCGTACCCATAAAACGTACCCGACCGGCCGGTGAACGACTGGTGGTCGAAAAGCTCTTCGAAAATTGCCAGAACCTTTGCCTTTTCCTCGGCAAGAAGCGATGCATATGCAGCAGGATCGAGTTGGTCAAGGGCTTTTTCCAAAACGGCAGCATTACGGAATGTCCCGTTAAAGTGAAAATTACCGAGGTCATCCTGACTTAAAATCGTCGAATCGGAACCGGCAATTAATTTGCTTAGAAGTTTTGATTCTTTAACCTTACTGCCGGGAATATTGTTTTTCCGGGTAAAAAGAGGCAATTGCCTGTCGGGATAAAGCAGGTAACTATACTGATCACGACGAAATAAACTGCTGCACTTCAGCGAATCAAGCACATTAAGACTTTCCTGAACCGACAAATAGCCGGAACTTAAAACAGCCACCTGTCCTTCTAACATTTCGTACAGATGCCTGATTGATATACTTTTGTCAGAGAATGAAATCAGGTTGTAAGCATGATAAAGACCGTCAATGCGCCTGTTTACTTTAATACTCTGATCCATATACTTCAACGCGAGTTGCATAAATTCAGACAAGGCTTTGACCTGGACAAGTTTTTTTGTGCCCGAGAAGGATTTTTCGTATACAGAGTTTCTGTAATCGCTCCCCGCTTCAAGAAGGCAGTCGGTAAAACGTCGCCTTTCAGCATTTGAAAACCCGGTTTCAAGCAATGCAATATTTTCAGCCAAAACAGTAAGTATCCTGCTGAATAAGGTTTCAACTTCATCTGAAACAGGTATTTCTTTCAAATCAGATTCATTGAACCGGACGGACCAGAATTTCAGGAAACGTCTTAAATAATAAAGCGTAACCATTGAAGCCCCATTACCCACGAGGGCATTGTTTGCATCGTTCCACTCGGGGCGCTGGGTGTTAAGCCAGATGCCGGCTTCGGGTACGAAATTGCTGATCTTGGCCAATAGGGTAACCAGGATTTTTTCAGTCAGGTTAACCCTGTAGATCTCATTATCCCTGCCTCTCAGCAAAGCGCCATCAGCGCCTGTTTTCCTGATCAATTCCTTGATTTTACCATTTAATTCAAAATCAAAAACAATGGTTTCCTTCGGCTTTTTTATAATTTCAGAGTAAGGTTTTATGCGGTATGGCACATTGGCATAAACAAACATTTCCTTTTTCAACAAGGCATCCAGGGCGCCCGGATGAAACTCATCGGATAACTCGAGAAATTTCTGGAGGTAAATTATCTGGTGGTCCCCCCAGTAGCCGATGTAAGCCCAGGGGTCTTGAGGGTCGGGGCATTCCCAATCCATACCTGCACGGGTAATACGATATGGATTATAGCCGTCGGCTGTGCTGGCATTAACGAATTTGCTGATCATCCCTTCAATAAACTCAGGATATGAAAGGCTGAGAGCTTCCCAATTTTGAAAAATGTCGCGCCAGTTTCCTTCGTAATTTAATTTTACTGAGCCATCCGGATTTTTTGTTTCAATCGAAAACTGGTTCCATGGACGGCTTGGATCGCCATGCCTTCGGCTGAACGTCAGGGGCAGATATTCGCAGCAAATCCGGATCAGGTTAAAATCGGAGGTGCTTTCGGCAAGC
Source organism: uncultured Bacteroidales bacterium (assembly GCA_903887775.1). Classification (GTDB taxonomy): domain Bacteria; phylum Bacteroidota; class Bacteroidia; order Bacteroidales; family FEN-979; genus CAIRDP01. The sequence continues at coordinate 7,162 of CAISRB010000025.1, read as the reverse complement.
TTTTTCAGTTCAATATAATCAATCGTTTCGGGAAGTTGACTTAGCCATGCTTTATGTGTTGCTGATATATCCTTATTAATCTGCCCTGCGAAGAGGACAAAATCTGTTTTATCAAGTATATAATCGGAGATGAAAATTCCACCCCTCATTATGCTGAATAAGGTATTGGAAAAATGGCGGGCATAGCTTAACTCATCATGGCCCATTTGCATTCCATCGGCCTTCGAAACAATTTCCTTCAGGTTCAATGTTCCTTTTTCGATATCAGCCTCAATCCTTTGTTTTATGTTATCACTGCTTTTTATAGTATTATTGAGGTTTGCCACATCTCCGCTTTCCTGGTTTATTTCAGCGATGATCATCCATTCTTTTTGGGCATCCGGTTGAAGCTCAAATCTGGTATTCACATAATATGCACCCCGTGTGGCCCTTATATCGATTTCTGTGACAACAGCTTGTCCTTGTTTGAAAGGCTCAGCCTGCTTGTCGGATAAAAGAACCTTTGCTGACTGATCCAGTCCGCATGACCAAACAGTTGTTGCTTTAAGTGACTCACTCGGTTCTGCGCGATCAACCGGGATTGAGCTCAGTAAATACAAGCCAAGTCTGGTTTCTTCGATCAATTCACATTTTTTGTACGCATCAAGCAGACAACTGAATGTATTCTGGAAATCGAAATCGACGCCATTTGGCAGAATGTTCTTAATCCCGTCGAGGACATCTACAGTAAGCGCACAGGCATTATGGTTGCTGATGACCGACTTTTTCACAAACCCGAATTTCTCGCTGTTGTACCATCCGTATCGAAACCCAACGCCCAGGTCGACATTAATCTCTTCGAAAATGATTTTATTGCCGTAAATGCTTTTATACAGATTTCGCTGAATATCGTATATTTTTTCCGACTCGGGTGAAAACGGTTCCCATAAATACGTTTTCTCGTCCCTGCCAACAAGCAGGTACGTTTTACTTCCGGTAATACCTCTGGTATCATGTATTTTATCAACGGTATAATAGGGGAACAAAGCGTTATTACGGTCTTTTCTTCCGGCCGACAGCGAGCCGTTACTCGAAATGAACATCCAGTGATCGGAACTGCTCACAATGGTCATAAAGAAATCGGGCATCTGGTTGCTGTTGCTGATTTTGTAGAATTTCTCGTTTTCAATTTCCACAAACCGGCCATCAACCTTCGCGCTGTTGTAATTTATCTTTGCGTTTCCCAGATAAATGTCTTTCTTATTCATCATATTAAGTTAATCGTTGAACATTCGGTTGATCTCTGAAGCAGGTATGATGTAAAGAGGAATACGGTATAAGGCAGAGAGATGGTTAATGATGACATATAACGAATATAAGCAAACATAGCTGATAATTCAAGCGACTACACATATTCAGTTGCATCAAATATGCAGCAACTCCTTGCAGGCCACTACATCAATATTACATCAGGACTACATCATAAATATTGCATGTGGTTGAATTTCATGTACAAATAAAGCAATCAGGTATCAATGCTTCAGATGTTATGCACTAAATTTTCCCTGATCTTCGGAGCATTAAAATCCTCAGGCCGGGATGGCATGAAATTCATCTTTTCATTACCTTTGAACTTTGGGGATATAAATATAGATTTATTATTTTAATGATCATGGAAATTAATACAGATTGGAAAATTCGTTGCGTTAAGCTTGCAGGCAAACTGGATGCCATAAGCAGCAATGACCTGGATCAGGCACTGATGGCTCTGATCGGGAGCGGGCAGGATATCATCATTGACTTGTCGGAATGTCCTTATGTTTCAAGCGCAGGTATCAGGATACTGTTAAAAACCAACAAGAAATTGCAATCGGGCCAGCACAAACTTTTTCTGAGCGGAGTGGCCCCGATTGTATTTCGGGTGTTTGAGATAGCCGGCCTGGACCATGTTTTTCAATTCGAAGCTACTGTTGAAGGTGCTGTGGCAGCCATACAGGCCGGCAGCCTGAAGAAAACCGAAACCCGGGAGATCTCTTCCGGTCATCATCAGCTGATCTGGCAGCCCATAGGCGAAGATACCATAACCGGACAGCTCTGCCGGGCTTTAGAAATAGTGAGCTATCATGAACTTGGGTTTGCCCTGGGTATAGGATCGCTTACCGGCGACCCTTCAGCCGGCACAGGCAGTGCGGATCTCATCGCCAGTCTCGAACACTGCGCCGGTTTTTTACCCTTAACGCCATCCGCCGATGCTGACTTTAGAATTACGTCTGATCCGCCAAAGACCGGTTTATGTATTTACGAAGCCCTGTCGTTTGGCTTGGTGCCGACCGGTTCACTTAAATTAAAAGCCCCCGGCATTGTACCATTCAGCCAGTTGCAGGAAGCTTTGAGTTCTTTCAGGGAAGATACAGGTTCAAAACAGGGCGGTATCCTGTTGGTTGTCGCAAACCAGGATAAAAACAAACCTTCGCTGAGTATTGCACTTGCTAATGATGCTGATCTGGCTGACCTTGTCCGCGACAATGACATGAAGCATTTTCAGCAAGTCTTAACAGAAAACGGAGCTGTGAAAGATTACATCGGGATCACATTTGTACTGGCTGAGTTAAATCTTGCAGCCCAGGAGGATTCCCTCAGCGACGTCATCCGCCGGAAACTGACTTTTGAGAATATTACTGCTGTAAAACCCTTAACCCCTGGAACTTTCCTCGAAAATCCAGTTGTATGGATCTTCAGGGCCGGCCAATTCATCGATGGCGGAACCAAAAGGCTGGCTATCGGGACAAAACCCGGAGTTGTTTTTGAACCCCATAAAGCATTTCTTGCCAGGCTGTTGTATGCCGATTCATCGGAAATACTCATTGATGCGATTTATGGCGGGTATGTGGCGGAGACTTTTCATGTAACTTCCTTTGATCATGAAGGCCGGAAAATGAGGCCAACCGTGGTCAAGGTAGCTCACCGAGACCTCATCGCCAGGGAATCGGAGCGATGTAAGCAATACGCACTTCCATACATCTTTAACAACAGCGCAGTGATTCTTGGTACAGAATACTATGAAGGGACAGGGGCGCTTCGTTATAATTTCGTTGGCATCGGGGGTGAATCGAGCCAGCTGAAATGGCTTACTAACTATTACCTGGAATCGGACATTACTTTTCTTGAACCGCTTTTTGATAAGATTTTCCTGCAAATCCTTAAACCCTGGTATGGCCAGCCGGTGAGCAAAACCATTTTCCCGTTCAGGGATCATGACCCGACCCTGACGTTTTTTCCTCATATTTATCAAACAGTGAGTGAACTGTTTTCCATATCTGCAGATGAGAAAGAGATGCATATAAAGGAGAGGGAACATCCTGTCCTGAACCCTTACTGGTTCCTCAAACATGAATATGCCCGTCGCCGTGAAACCGGAATTGATTATCTCACTTCAATCTGCCATGGCGACCTCAACATGCAGAACATTCTCCTGGACGAAAACATGAACGTGTATCTTATCGATTTCTCAGAGACTAAGCCTCGGTCGGTTATCTCCGACTTTGCCCGTCTCGAAGCCATTTTCATGATCGACAATGCTCCCCTGGATGACGAAACCGATATGGCCGCTTACCTTGATTTCATTGATGCATTTTATAAAACGGAGCGGCTGGATGAGATCCCTGAAATAACTTATAAGGGGAAGCAAGGCGCTATCGTGAATAAAAATGCTGCCCTGGTGCTGAAGATGAGGAAGTATGCTTTTGACAGTTCGAAAAGCAATCCTGAAATATTACCTTATTTCATGGCCCTGCTTGAATGGGTGTTGCCGGTGGTCTGTTATAAGCTCCCGGTGGTTCACAAGCGGCTCTCGGCCATCATCTCATCCATACTATGCGAAAAAGTTATGAAAGCAGGCTGACCGGTGTTTTTAGGACTTATATATGCGCCGGTTATAAACCATTGAAATACGAACCTGAAAATCAGGCCGCGGGAATCCATTGAGAAATTAAGAGCTAGAGAATTTTGATGCATCATCCTCCTGAAGACCATAAAGAAAAAGAATATCTTTTGAGGATCAGGAAAGTCCTTGTATACATCCAGGAAAATCTTTCAGAAGATCTTTCCCTCGAGAGGCTCTCTGAAGTTGCCTTCTTCTCGCCTTTTCATTTTCAGAAGATATTCTCCCTTTATGTAGGGGAGTCCCCGAAACAATATATCATGCGTTTACGGCTTGAGCGGATAGCACATTACCTGAAGCTGTATCCTGAACTGAGTGTGGGTGATGCTTCTTTTCAATGCGGGTTCTCATCACCATCAACTTTTATACTGGCGTTTAAGAAATATTATGGTTCGACCCCGGAAGCCTTCCGAAGACTTTCGTTTGATGAAATAAGCAAGATTGGCATATCGAAACCCAACATAGGCAAATCATCAGACATTTATCCTCCCGAATTTTGGACCATGAATTTGACCGATGAAGAAGTTGCAGGGTTCCCTTCAACAACAGGTATCGTGGTTGAACAGGTTCGTTCTTTGAAGATTGCTTTTATAGAGACTCATCTCGGGGATGAAGATGCTATCCCAAATGCATTTAAGGTTTTAAGCCGTTGGGCCGACCCAAGAGACCTTATTGCAAAGGACACTCAGTTTATTGGCGTGATGCTGGATATGCCCTTTTTCACCGAATATGGTAAATGCAGGTTCAGGGCTTGCATCACTGTTCCGGAGGGCTTTCCTGTTGGCAAAGAAACAGGAGTTATGAGAATTCCTGACGGAAAATATGCCACCTATAGGTTTAGAGGTACGATTCAAAGTGTTTTCAGAAGTCTCATCGGCTTCAGGCATGGCTGGCTGGACCAGTCAGGTTACCAGATTGCCGAAATCACCGGATTTGAACTGTACGCTGAAAACCCCGCTAAGACTCCCTATGAAAGCATTGATCGCCGGATATTCATCCCGGTGAAACCAGCCTGAACACTCAGGGTTCGGTTCATCCTTTGAACAATCAAGGGAAAAATCAGTATTCAATTTAAAAGGAGGATTTTCAAATGAAAAATCGACGTTGGTTATCAGTAATGGGTCATTCAAAGATCATGGCAATCATTGGCATTATTGCTTCAGTCCTGATCCTGGTTCTTATGCCGCAATTAAAATGGATTGCGGGCCTGACACTCGGAGTAGTGCTCATCCACATTGCAATTCTGCTTGTATTATCATTGTCTGTGGCAGTGGTTCTGCCGGAAAAAATCAAACTAAAGTTGAAACGGGCTTTCCACAAAAATGAAAATGATCAAAAGATTGATGCAGGCTGGAGCCTTGGCTGGCTGAACGGGTTCTGGGTGGTATCAGTCGTTTTTCTTGCGGCAGCAGTTCATTTATATGTTTCTTTCCCGGGCCTTCAGCTTCCCGCATTCTTCCTGTTCCTGCTTTCAATCAATTTTTTCATCGGGAATCTTATTGTCCGTTCACCAAAGAACATTAGTTACCTGACACTGCCTTGGGTGAAATTATTTACTGACGATAAAGCCCGGGTTCTTGATGCAGGTTGCGGCGCAGGACGCACAACGATTGCGTTGAGTAAAGTCTTTTCAGGAAAAATCACGGCATTCGACCTGTTCAACGCTGAATACATTGACGGAGGCGGGGATACTTTGCTTGAGAGAAACCTGAAACTTGCCGGAATTGCAGGACAGGTGGAAATTGTACAGGGAGATATTACGAAAACAGGGTTCCGGGATGCCACATTTGAGGCTGTTGTCAGTTCATACATGATAGATCATCTCGGAGATCAGAAACTCAATGCACTCAATGAAATCAACAGGATCCTTAAACCCGGAGGCAGAATGCTGATGATTGTATTAACGCCTACTCTTTCATCATTCGCTCTCCTGAATATTCTTTCGTTCATGCTGACTTCAAAAAAGCAGTGGAAGAAATTATTCGTAAAGACTAATTTCAGGCTGGCAGAAGAAGGGGAAGTTAACGGGGGGACTTATTTCTTAATTGAGAAATAAGTTTGATTATCAATATTTAAAACTGACAATATATGTACCAGATTTTCATAGGAAGCCTTATTTTAAGTGCAATCCATGCGTTAATTCCAAATCATTGGCTGCCATTGATAGCCGTAGGGAAAACTGAAAAATGGACACGAAGTCAGACATTATGGGCGACAGTAATCACCGGGTTCGCCCATACCCTGAGTACCATCATTATTGGAATAATAGTTGGTCTCATCGGTTTTAAACTCTCAGCAAAGTATTCATTAATTTCCGAAGTTATAGCACCTGCCATTCTTGTTGTAATGGGAATGATTTATGTGATCCTGAATTTTCAAAGGGATCATCATCATAATCATGAAACAACACCTGCTATTAACAATACCAGGCTGAATAAATCCAGATGGGTTGCCATCCTCACCTCTCTGAGTGTTGCCATGTTCCTTACTCCCTGCATTGAAATAGAAGCATACTATTTTCAGGCCGGCACCATTGGCTGGATTGGGATATTCATTGTTTCAGCGGTTTACCTGCTGACAACCCTGGTGGTCATGCTTTTTCTGGTATCATTTGGAATAAGAGGCGTGAATACCTTCAAGTCAGATTTCCTGGAACATCAGGAAAAGGGGATTACAGGAGTCGTACTCATAGCACTGGGTCTCCTGGCATTGTTCGTTTGATTTTTCTCTTCCGGATAACATTGAAATTCGAACCAAAGGCATCAAAAGAGTCAGCCGGAAGGATAAATAAAACAAATCTAAGTTTCGGGCGAATTACAGCTACCCGATTTTTTTCATTATTTTTCCAACTTTTCTGCAACTTCATTGTATTTTAGATACCGAAGGATGATAAAAGACTTGTTTATGAGGCATTGCAAACCGGCAGATCATCTTTCGAAAGTAAGTTCAGGTTTTCATCCGGCTTTAAATTACAGACCTGAATAATAAAAGCTTCTTCAGCCATGATTGACAAAAAACTCATAGAACGCATTCACGAGGATCTTGAAGGGAAACTCGATGCCGCCGGGCAGCAGGAGTTGAAAAGCCGGCTGGCTGTTGATGCGGAAGCAGGAAGTTATTACCGGGACTGGGAAAAGATAAGTCATACGATGGAACAGACCAGGGTGCAGACTCCCGATGTCGAACTGAGGCAGGAAATTTTAAACCGTTTACCGATGGAACCACAGCTGTCAAAAAGACCCG
>CAISRB010000024.1 GCA_903887775.1 uncultured Bacteroidales bacterium | reverse complement strand
ATCCTGCGAATGCAATGAGCAGGAAGCGGAGCTAATCCTGCGAATGCAATGAGCAGGAAGCGGAGCTAATCCTGCGAATGCAATGAGCAGGAAGCGGAGCTAATCCTGCGAATGCAATGAGCAGGAAGCGGAGCTAATCCTATCCGGGCGAAGCGAGCGGATCAGCGAAGCTAATCCTGAAACCCTTTGTTTTTGATAATTTGTCTTTCTGCCGTATCTTTACTGTCTGGATTTGAATAACGTATGAATGACCAGGCCAGAACCAGCGAAGAACTCCTTAAAGAGTTAAGGGAATTCCAAAAAGAATATGATGCGCTCAAAGCAACCTATGAGAATACACTGCTTGTGTACAAGAAGGCAGAGGAAAGGCTGAAAGCAAACGAATATATTTTAAAAGAAAGAATTAAAGAATTAAACGGGATATACTCTTTAAGTCAGGCAATTGAAAAAACCGATAATTATGAAGATGTTTATCGGGAGCTTGTAAAAGTAATTCTTCCCGAAAGTATGCAGTTCCCCGATAAAGTTTATGCTTTACTTGTAATTGAAAACAAAAAATACTGCAACCTTGATAAATTCAATTTTACAAAAGAAAGACAACATTTATTATCCCCGGTTGTCATATCAGGTAAACAAGCGGGAGAATTAATAGTAGCTTATACTGATGATTCGCCATTCATTGATGTTTTTGAACAAAAACTTATAACCGGCTTTGCCGAAAGGATTTCAAAATTTGCCGAGCGCAAAAAGTCGGAAGAAAAGCTGGCTGAGAGCGAACTGAAATATTGCATTTTAATAGAAAATACGGGCGAAGGCATTGGGATTATGAATGATGAAGAAACCTTTGTTTTTGCTAATCCTTCAGCCGAAAAAATTTTCGGGGTTGAAAAAGGCAAATTACCCGGATTATGTTTATATGATTTTCTTCTCCCTAAAGAAATTGAGGAAATAAAAAATGAAACACGCAAACGCAGTCTGGGGAACAGCAGTGAATATGAACTCGAAATATTCTTAAAAGACGGTGGTAGAAAAGATTTACTTGTTACGGCAACTCCCAGTTTTGAAGGTTCCAAATTCAAAGGAACTTTTGGCATTTTCCGCGATATCACAGAGCGAAAGAGTGCTGAAAAACAAATAACTCTTAAAAATGAGGAACTTCGCAAAATCAATGCAGAAAAGGACAAGCTGTTTTCCATCATCGCCCACGACCTGCGAAGCCCGTTCAATGTCTTTCTGAACTATACCCGGATTTTAGAAGAGGATCTGACATCATTGACCCAGGATCAGATTCAACTGTTTGTACAAATGATGGGAACCTCTGCCACCAATTTGTACCGTCTGCTTGAAAACTTGTTGGAATGGTCACGATTGCAAAGGGGTTTAACAACACTTGACACCACGTCATTTTTATTATTGCCGAATGTTTCTTCAAGCCTGGACCTGGTCAGGGAATCGGCACATAAAAAGGAGATAGAAATTAACATTAATATACCTGAAAATCTCGTTGTTTATGCTGATGAAAAAATGCTTGATAGCATTTTGCGCAACTTATCTTCCAATGCGATTAAATTTACTCCAAAAGGCGGGAAAATTACGATAACAGCAAAGGATTCTCATGAAGGATGGATTGAGATTTCCATGAAGGACACAGGCATAGGAATGACCAAAGAAATGATTGATACCCTTTTCAAAATGGATGTTAATACAAACCGTAAAGGCACAGAAGGAGAACCCAGCACCGGGCTGGGCTTGATTCTCTGCAAGGAGTTCGTCGAAAAACAGGGTGGCAGGCTTTGGGTTGAAAGTGAAGTTGAAAAGGGAAGTACCTTTTATTTTACATTGCCAGATAAAATTTAATAAGGATATAATTATCAGTGAATTAATAAAGTTAATACAAAAACATTTCACTGATTAAATTTCAATGCTAAACGTTAATAAGCAAATATTCGTCAATTCCACTTTCCAAATGTTTTTTAATCAATTGAATATCAACGCATAATGAAAATGTTAAAAAATGTTAAAAATAATTGGCTGAAAATTAGGAAGGAATTTTGAAATGGTTTACCTTTGCATCCGAATTTAAAAATCAATAAACAAATGAAAAAACTTGCATTAATTTTAGTTATCGGTGCTGTCACATTCATGTCTTCATGCGGAATGAGCGCAAAAGAAAAAGAAGCAAAAAGAATTACTGACTCCACAAGAGTAGCTGATTCTATGGCAATGGTTCAGGCTCAGCAGCAGAAGATTGCTGATTCTATCGCTAAGGTTCAGGCAGCTCAGAAAAAAGTAGCTGACTCGATTGCTCATCAGGATTCAATTAAGAAACACCTGATTAAACCAGCGAAAGCAGTAAAACCCGCTACGAAAAAAGCCCATAAGAAGTAATTTTTGGGTACTGAATTCAAAAAAAGCTCCGTTTTACGGGGCTTTTTTTTTGGGACAGAATCGCTTTAAAATCCCTGCGGCATAACTGAACTGATCAAGGGAATTGTATAACTGCACTGAAATCCTTGTTGTGCGCCTTGGCGGCAGGGACCAGTACCATAAAGGTAATTCAAGATCATATTTTTCATAAATTTCATCCTGGATGGCATCGCAGTTTTTATAGGACGGGGGATTATTTTCAAACATATCAGGAAGTTCCATCGTTGACATGGCTGCATTCATATCTCCGGGGCAGGAAGGAGTTAATCCGAGTTCCCGGCAGAAAAGGTCGCGGGCCTGTATACAGATATCATGATTCCGTTTCATGATTGCATCCCATCCGCCAGGCATCAGGGAAGCCATATGATCAATGGAATCTGCTGCACAAAGTACGGGAGTGGGATCCATAGTGCCCTGCCAGAAAAACCTTTCAGTAAAAGGTTCTGCCTTATGCCCGGCATGGCTGACAATCAGTGGAAATATTTTATTTTGCTTATCTTTTCTTACATGAAGAATGGCAGCGCTTTTAGGTGAACAGAGCCATTTGTGGCAGTTACCTGTGTAATAAGCAGCGCCGGTCGAATTAATATCGAGGGGAATGCAGCCTGGTGCATGAGCCCCGTCAACCATTGTATCGACCCCAAGTTTATCCAACTCGCGAACTATCTCCTTGACCGGCTGGATCAGGGCGGTAGCCGATGTGATATGATCTATCAGGGCTATTTTTGTTCTTCCACTTACTTTTGACAGCACTGCTTCAGTGATCTGTTGAGGTGAGGTCACGGGAATATCGTATTTCGCCTCAACGAGAACAGCGCCGGTTGTTTCAGCTATAAATTCAAGGACCTTCAGGCAGCCACCATAGCTATGATTCGTAAAGAGGATCTCATCACCATGTTTGAAATGAAGGGACTTGAAAACGGTATTTACCCCGGCTGTTGCATTCTGTACAAATACCAGATCGGAGGGATCTGCATTTACAAACGCTGCGACTTTTTCGCTTGCATTAAGGATCAGCCCTTCGAGCTGCCTTACCATAAACCTCATAGGCTGGCCTTCAAGCATGTTCCTGTACACCTGCTGTTTTTCAAGTATGAACTTTGTACAAGCCCCAAAAGATCCATGGTTTAAGTATATTGCCCCGGGTTCTATGGCCCAGAGGTGAGAAAATTCGGAGGGAAAACGCTGTTTCATTTACGAATTATTAAGTAGCGAAATCAGGAAGTAGCGAAACATCTGATTTACAATTTACGAAGTGAATATCGAACATTGATCAACGAATGCTGAATTACGGTTTTTTAATTCAACATTCGACATTTGTTGTTCAATATTCTATATTCCATTAATCAACTTCCAGTATCAATCCCTTCAGATATTCTCCCTCGGGATGATTAATACTAACAGGATGATCAGGCCCCTGCGAAAGGTGATGCAGTATTCTGATATTTCTTCCGGTCTCAATGGCAGACGACTGGATAGCCGAACGGAACAGCTCCCTGCTTATGGCCTGGGAACAGGAGAACGTGAACAATAACCCACCAGGTTCCAGGTGCCTGATAGCAGAGGCATTCAGTTGGGTATATGCATGAAGGGCGTTGTTTGTGACCTGATGGGTCTTTGCAAAAGCCGGAGGATCCAAAATGATCATATCGTACTTCCCGGGCTGACTTTTAAGGAAGAGCTTTAAATCGGTAACTTCTTCTGAATGACGGCTTTCATCAATGCCGTTCAATTGAAAGTTCTCTTTGGCCCACCCGATTGCCTGCCTGGAGCTGTCGACCGAATATACATGTTTTGCACCACCTTTCAGGCAGTACACCGAAAAGGCTCCGGAGTAGCAGAAAGCATTAAGTATCCTTCGGTTTTTTGCATAAAACTGCGCGAACATGCGATTACTTTTCTGGTCGAGGAAGAAACCTGTCTTCTGACCGTTCACGAAATCGACCTTGAACTTATGACCGGTCTCGACAATTTCGACGGCCGGGGAGTTGCCATAAAGGAAGTGATCTTTCTGATCCTGAATCCTGGATTCTGCATCCTGCATCCGGGATCCGTGATCCGTGATGGGTGACCGGTGATCGCTTGATGATTTTATTTCTCTATTTCGCCTTTTCGCTATTTCACTGTTTAGCGAGGAACGAGCCATCGTTTCCTCACTTTTGTCGTACACTGCAACGAGCTTTTCTTGATATATTTCCTTCAAAGCATCAACTAGATCGGGCTTGATATTATGCATGCCCGGGGAATGGCTTTGTATCACTGCCACTCCGTTGTACCAGTCGATAATAAGGCCGGGCAGGCCATCTCCTTCACTGAAAACAAGACGGTAAGCACTGCTTAAATTACTGTCGGTAAGTCCGAGTTTCATCCTGAGCTCCCAGGCTTGCTTCAGGCGCTGAAGCCAGAAATCATACTCTGCCGTCGTCCGGGTGAAAGAAAATAATTTAACTGCAATAGACCCCTGCAAAAAATGCCCCGTAGCCAGGTATTTCCTTTCTGAAGAAAGGACCTCGACCACTTCTCCTTCCTTTATGCTGTCATCATTGCGATCAATCGCACCTGAAAAGATCCAGGGATGCCTTCTGAGGACTGCAGCCTCCTTGCCTGGTTTCAATATTATCGTCGGAAGATTGTTCACCACCCTGTAAAAATCATAGAATACTTGTCTGAACTGGCAAATTTATTACTAATTTTGTATTAAATCTTAAAAACGCAAAGCAATGAAAAAGTATTTTTTGCTTCTTCTCATTCCGGTTTTCGTCGCATCATGCGGCCGTGAAGCCAAGAAAAAAGCAGAAGAATTACAGGCACGCACCGACAGCCTGATGAACCAAACCATGCAAAAGGATGAAGCAATCAACGAATTCGTCCGTTCTATCAACGACATCCAGAGCACTCTGGATACGATCAAGATGAAGGAGAATGTTATCAATCTAAGTACCGAACGCGGTGGTGAACTCAAGCAGACCGCCAAGGACCAGATCAAAACCGACATCCAGACCATTTACAGCATGATGCTTAAGAATAAAGACCAGCTTGCGAAACTGAGCAAGAAGCTAAAAGCTGCAAATATGAAGGTTGACGAATTACAAAAAATGGTTACCCGCCTTGAAAAAGACATTGCTTCAAAGAGTGCTGAGATCGAGGAACTCAGAGGAAGTCTTGCAAAAATTAACATTAAGTTTGAAGCGGCTACCTTAAAGATCGATACCCTGAGTAAAACTGTAAATGAGCAGGGTCAGAAGATCAATAACCAAACACAGACCATTGCATCACAGGAAGAAGCTCTAAATACGGCTTACTATGTGATCGGTACCAGCAAAGATCTGAAGAAGAATGGTGTTGTGAAAAAGAGTGATGTTCTTGCCGATTTCAACAAAGAGCTGTTCACGAAGATCGATATCCGTAAAACCATTGAAATCAGTATCCTGAGCAAGAAAGCCAAGATCCTTTCAAGCCATCCCAGCACATCGTATAAATTCACCGGTGACAAGAAAATCATTCAGTCACTGCAAATTCTTGATTACAAAGCATTCTGGAGCAATTCAAAATATCTTGTGATCATGGTCGACTGATCAGGTTTCAACAAATAAAAAAAAGCCCGGAAATTTCCGGGCTTTTTTTTATTTCTTCGGAGCAGAAAAATCCTCTTCCGCTAACAATTTTCCGTTTTCATCAAAAAAACGCCATTTGCCGATTCGCTGGTCGTTTTTATAGTCACCTTCATACCTCACTTTTCCGTTCTCAAAATAAGTGACTCTTTTGCCTTCACTCTTGCCATTTTTAAATGTGCCTTCACTCCATTTATTCCCGTTCATATACCAGGAAATCCATAAACCATTTCTTTTACCGTCGTTAAACTCCCCGTCCATTTGCATTTGTTTGTTCTCATAAAAGGTAGTTTCCCTGACCAGTTCGCGGTTTTCACCTTTACCCTTATAAATACAAACCCGTTTGGGCGAGCCATCAGGGTAAGTTTCTTCAATGACTTTATGCTGAAGGCGGCAGGAGGTTACGAAGATCAGCATGAGGCTAAGGGTAGTGATGATTGATATTTTTCCGGGCATGGGATTAGTTATTGAGTGAATGATTAACTGATTGATTGAATGACAGCCTTTGACCTTTATGGGATTCATCGAAATTCCCATGGTCAAAAACCAGATGGCCGTTTACCCAGGTCATATCGACCCTCGATTTAAAGGTAACACCTTCGAGAGGAGACCATCCGCACTTATATAAAATGTTTTCGGGGGCGACGGTCCATGGTGCATCCAGGTTAACCAGCGAAAGGTCGGCAAAATATCCTTTCCTGATAAAACCCCTTTCCTTTATTCTGTAAAGTACGGCTGGTGAATGACAGAGTTTTTCGATAATCTTTTCAAGCGGAAGTTTTCCCATATGATAAAAATGAAGCATGGCCACAAGGCTATGCTGGATTAATGGAGCGCCCGACGGGCATGAGGTATACGGATTACTCTTCTCGCTTAAAAGATGCGGGGCGTGGTCGGTGGCTACAATATCGATCTTATCATTGATGAGACCCTCCATCAGCCCAAGTTTATCCTTTTCTGTCTTGATGGCAGGATTCCATTTGATTCTGGAGCCCAGGTCGGCATAATCCCTTTCATCGAACCAGAGATGGTGAACGCAGACCTCGGCTGTGATTCGTTTTGCATGAAGTGGCAGGCTATTATCAAGAAGATCCAGCTCCTTTGCTGTTGAAAGGTGCAATAAGTGCAAACGGGCGTTATATTTTCGTGAAAGGGTTACAAGCAATTCCGAGGATCTGTAACATGCTTCTTCGCTGCGGATGAGGGGATGGGCCCCGATAGGAATATTATTCCCATATTTTTCTTTGAAAGCTGCGAGGTTGGCCTGGATTATGGCTTCATCCTCACTGTGAACCGCAATCAGCAAAGGTGATTCCCTGAAAATAGCTTCCAGGGCAGCCGGGTCACTTACCAGCATATTCCCTGTTGATGCGCCTGTAAATACTTTTAGCCCGCATATCCGTGAAGGATCGGCTTTCTTTATTTCATCAAGGTTATCATTACTTGCTCCCAGGAAAAATGAATAGTTCGCAAGAGACTTTTCAGATGCCAGGCGGTATTTCTCTTCAAGAATTTCGATGCTTGTTGCCTTTGGCAGGGTATTGGGCATATCCATGAATGAGGTAACCCCACCGGCAACAGCAGCTTTGCTTTCGGTATACAGGTCTCCTTTTTCGGTAAGCCCGGGTTCCCTGAAATGAACCTGGTCGTCTATCACCCCGGGCATCAGCATACGCCCCCGGGCGTCAATTTCTATCGTATCCGGAGCAAGTAAAAATGATTCAGGCTTTCGATCGTAAAAGATCTCCTCAATCCGGCCTCCACTGATGATTAAGGAACCGGGAATTTGTTTTCCTTCATTAACAATGATGGCATTGTGAATAAAAAATGATTCCATAAGTAAAACAGGGAAAAGGGTTCAGGCGTTTTTGCGCCTGTATTTTTTAAAAAGGCTTTTAAAGCGGAGAGTGATAACTCCAAACACGGCTTCCTTGAAAATGCCTTTGCTCATTTTTGATTCACCGAGTGTACGGTCGGTGAAAATAATAGGGACTTCAACAATGTTAAAACCAAGTTTCCATGCCAGGAATTTCATTTCAATCTGGAAGGCGTATCCGGTAAAATGGATGTTATCAAAGTCGATGGCCTCAAGTACCGGCCTGGTATAACATTTAAAACCGGCGGTAGTGTCCCATATTTTCATTCTTGTAATAAATCTCACGTATGCCGAAGCATAATATGACATCAGCACCCGGCCAATCGGCCAGTTCACGACGTTCACACCCTTAACATACCTGGAACCGATAACCAGGTCAGCACCTTTGTTTTTAGCCGTGTCATAAAGTTTTAACAGGTCCTCCGGATTATGCGAGAAATCGGCATCCATCTCAAAAATATAATCATATTTCCGGTCGATGGCCCAGTGAAACCCATGAATGTAAGCAGTACCCAAACCGAGTTTACCCTTACGCTGCTCGAGGAACAGCTTGTCGGGAAATTCCTGCATCAGCCGTAAAACGATCTGTGCCGTACCGTCAGGTGAATTGTCATCAATGATCAGTACATGAAAGTCTTTCTGCAAAGAAAATACCGTACGGATAATCCGTTCAATATTCTCCTTTTCATTGTAAGTTGGAGTTATTACAAGACAATCAGACACCTGAAAAAAATTTGTGCGAATTTAGCAATTTTAAATAAATATTTCAAATATTACATCACATTCAATAATGCTTCGAGTTTTTTAAGTCCCTGAACTATCGTTTCTGTACCATGAAAACCAAGAAAAAGTTTGCTTCCTTCCTGTTTCAATCTCATTCCGGTTTCAGGTTCTTTGACCAGTTCGAGTATGCTTGCAAACGATCCGGATTTGTAATATGTCGATTCAGGGTTTGACGGGAAATAAGCGTTCATCCTGCCCTTTCTGAGGACCAACTTTTCAAAGCCTATATTTTTCGCGATTTTTCTTAAACGAATTGTCTGGAGCAGATCATCAGTCTGGGGGGGAACAGAACCGAACCTGTCGGCAAGCCGGTTCCGGAACTCCTCTAGCTCTTTGTCCTGTTCAATGGAGTCCAATTCTTTATAAAGATTTAAGCGTTCAGTTATGTTTGTAACGTAAGCATCGGGAATGAGAATTTCCATGTCGGTTTCGATAACACAATCCCTGACAAGCGGCCGGGCCGGCTTATCACGGAAAAGTTCTCCAAAATCCTGTTCTTTCAGCTCTGTAAGGGCTTCATCAAGAATTTTCTGATACATCTCATAGCCTATCTCGGTAATGAATCCGCTTTGTTCGGCCCCGAGAATATTTCCCGCCCCTCGAATATCCAGGTCGCGCATAGCAATGTTGAAGCCACTGCCAAGTTCCGAAAATTCCTCAATGGCCCTGAGTCTCTTCCTTGCTTCATCGGTCAGGCTTGTCATAGGAGGGGCGATGAGATAGCAGAAGGCTTTTTTGTTCGAACGACCTACCCTGCCTCTGAGCTGGTGAAGGTCGCTCAGACCATAATGATGGGCATCATTGATGATAATGGTGTTTACATTGGGGATATCCAGTCCCGACTCAATAATGGTTGTTGCAACAAGAACATCGAACTCTCCTTCGATAAAATCGAGCATTACTTTTTCAAGTTTCGGGCCCTCCATCTGTCCATGTGCAACGGCAACTGCAGCGCCGGGAACCAGCCTTTCAATCATTCCCGCTACCTCGCCTATGTTCTGTACCCTCGTATTAACAACGAAAACCTGACCTCCCCTTGATAATTCATTGCTGATGGCTTCCCTGAACACATCTTCATGAAAGGTGTGGATCTCGGTCTGAACTGGAAACCGGTTAGGCGGAGGCGTGTTGATGATTGAAAGGTCCCTCGCTCCCATCAGGGAAAACTGAAGTGTTCTCGGAATAGGCGTGGCAGTGAGGGTAAGTGTATCAACATTCACCCTGAGCCTTTTCATTTTCTCCTTTGCAGCTACCCCGAATTTTTGTTCTTCGTCTACGATGAGCAAGCCCAGGTCCCTGAAATGTAAATCCTTTCCAAGTATCCTGTGTGTTCCTATCAGAATATCAACTTTCCCTTCCTTCAGTTCATGAATGATCTGGGTTTGCTTCCTGGCGCTCCTGAAACGGTTTATGTATTCAACCCGGCATGGAAAATTCCTCAGCCTTTCCGAAAACGTCTTGTAATGCTGAAGAGCAAGGATGGTCGTAGGAACCAGGATCGCCACCTGTTTCGAATCTGCAACTACTTTAAATGCAGCCCTGATTGCAATCTCGGTCTTGCCAAAGCCAACATCGCCGCATACCAGGCGATCCATCGGAAAATCAGCCTCAAGGTCTTTCTTAACATCCAGGGTCGATTTGATCTGGTCTGGCGTATCCTCGTAAATGAAAGATGCTTCAAGCTCAGTTTGAAGGTAAGTATCCGGCGCAAAGGCAAATCCGTTAGTGGCTTTTCTTTCAGCGTAAAGCTTAATAAGATCACGTGCAATATCCTTAACACGGCTCTTCGTTTTGGCTTTCAGCTTATTCCATGAGTCCGAACCCAGCCGGTTCAGGGTGGGTGCAGTTCCCTCTTTACCAATATATTTTGAAATACGGTGAAGCGAATGAATACTTACATAAAGAACGTCTTCATTTTTATAAATAAGGCGGATGGCTTCCTGTTCCCTGTCATTGTTCACGATCTTCTCGAGCCCGTCGAAACGTCCTACGCCATGGTCAATATGCGTTACATAATCGCCTGGCTTCAGATCATAAATTTCTTTCAGTGTCAGCGCTTCCTTGCTGGTGTAACCCTCCCTAAGATGAAACTGATGATAACGTTCGAAGATCTGGTGGTCGGTATAGCAAAGAAGTTTCAGGTCATGGTCAACGAAGCCTTCGTGAATTGGCAACAGAATCACCCTAAATCGCTCGCAATCCTGCACCGCGGCTAAGGTTCGCTGCGCTCCACCTGATGCCGCTTGTGCAAGCTGCTTCGCTGATATATTTTCCCCATTTCGCCATTTCACCATTTCACTATCTGCATCCAGGTCATCCAATATCTCCTTCAGCCTGTCGGCTTGTTTGGGGCCGTCGGCCAGGATCATATTCCTGTAACCGTTTGCGGCGTGTTCGCGGAGATCAGCCATCAGCAAATCAAAACTCTTGTTAAAGGAAGGCTGGGGCGCAGTGCTGAATTCTATCAGCCGGGAATTTTTAAAGTAAAACTGCTTCCCGAATTCAACAGAAGAAAATTCCAGCAACAGGGGCAGGAACTCTTTTCCTTTCATTAAAAGCTCAGATCCTGCGAGTTTATCCATTTGTCCTGTGCAGAATTCCGTATCATCGAGCCAGATAACCGATTTTTCGGGAAGAAAACTTAAAAGGGGCTCATACGCGGTTTGTTTTTCCGGGTTCACCCGAATATCCGGCACTATCGTTATGCTTTCCTTTTTCTCAAGAGACAACTGGGCCGAAGGGTCGAATGTCCGTATTGAAGCAATGCTGTTCCCGCTAAATTCTATCCTGTATGGATGGTCATTGCTGAAGGAATAGACATCAATTAATCCACCCCTGAGAGCAAACTGCCCCGGTTCCAGAACGAAATCAGCCCGCTCAAAATCATATTCGACCAGCAAATCAAGAATAAAATCCATGCTCACCTGTTCCCCGACCGTAAGCTTAAGAGTGTTCTTTTCAAGGAATTTCCGGCTGACTACTTTCTCAGCCAGAGCTTCGGGATATGTTACAATAAATAAACTTCCCGAATGGGTATTCAGGCGGTTCAGAATCTCGGTCCTCAGGAGTAAGCCCTGGTTATCTTTATGCCCCGTCAGAACGCCTTTTTTGAACGAGGAAGGGAAAAAAAGAACACTTTTATTCTCCCTGCCTGCAGAACTTTCCCGAAGGATCTGCTCAATGTCATTGAGGAAATATGCCGCCGACTCCCTGTCGGGGAGGATGGCCAGGTGTACCTGGGGGCTTTTTTTTACGATCGAAGCGCAAACAAATGACCTGGATGACCCGATGAGTCCTTTAAGACTGAAACGTGCACGGGGCATGCCGTTCAGGGCTTCCGAAACCGCAATGGTCCTGGAATCCTGGAAATATTGTTCGATCAGGTCATCGGGATTCACAAATTGCAAAGATAGCTATTTGAGGCGGATTCCGGTTCCGGACAAATACCTTACCTTTGCTTTGATGGACATCAAGATATTTAAATTCGGAGGAGCATCTGTTAACTCCGCGGCCGGTTTTCGAAACGTCTGCCGGATCCTGAAGAAAAACCATAAAACGGGGATCATGGCTGTGGTTTCTGCTATGGGTAAAACAACCAATGCACTGGAAATTGTTCTGAAACATTACATGGCCAATGACCCTATACTGCTTATCGAATCCTTCAACGCTATCCATGAGGCCCATTTTAACGTGATCAGGGAATTATTCCCGGATGAAAGCCACCCCGTTTATGACGAGGCTGAATCACTGTTCGATCAGCTCAGGGGTTATTTCAGAAAAGGACATCTGTACGATAAAACGAAACGGGCCTATGATTTTGAATATGACCAGATTGTAAGTTATGGGGAGCTTTTCTGTTCATGCATTCTTTGTAATTATCTGAATTTACAAGGCATTCCATGCAAATTGTTTGACGCCAGGGAACTTGTTATAACTGATGACACCTTCCGTGATGCCAGGGTGAACTGGGAAAAAACAGCTGAAAAGATCAATGCTGCAATCCTCCCATTTTTTCAAAACCCAGGAAGCCTGTCAGTTGCCCTAACTCAGGGGTTTATAGGATCTGACCCCCGGGGCGATTCAACGACACTGGGAAGGGAAGGTTCAGACTATACGGCAGCTATACTGGCTTACGTTCTCAGGACCTCCGAAGTAACGATCTGGAAAGATGTTCCGGGCATTTTGAATGCCGATCCGAAATGGTTCAGCAATCCGAAAAAACTTGGTATAATCTCCTACCGCGAAGCTATTGAACTTGCATATTACGGAGCTTCGGTCATCCATCCGAAAACGATCAGGCCCCTTGAGAATGCAGGCATAAAACTTTTCGTTAAAAGTTTTCAAAAACCTTCATCTCCGGGGACTCTCATAACAAATATCGATCAATGGAATATCCGGTTCCCGATCTATATAAGGAAGCAGAACCAGGTACTTATTTCGATTTCGCCCAGGGATTTTTCGTTTATCGTTGAAGAAAATCTCAGCCATATATTCACAATTCTGGCAAAGCACAGGGCAAAGACCAATGTGATGCAGAATTCGGCAATAAGTTTCTCAGTTTGTCTTGACAGGAATGAACAAATGCTTCCGGAGCTGATCGAGGAATTGTCGTCAACTTACGAGATCCGTTACAACTATAATGTTGATCTTTTCACCGTGAGGCATTATACTCCTTCAGCAATCCGCCGTTTAACGAAAAGCCGCACAGTGCTTCTGGAGCAGAGGACCAGGCATACAGTGCATCTGGTGGTAAAGTGACGGAATTAAAACGCCCTAACGCAGAAAGCAATAACGCTGAACTCTTTTCTACGGAATTACTACCGGGAAATGATATTTAAATTCGGGATAATCAGGTTTGTCAAGAATATTCGTCAGGAAATCTGCATACGCATCGGTAAATGAAAAACTGTTGACGTCGTAATATTCATCAGAAAGGGGTTTGTTGCCTACCGCTCCCATATCGATGGCTGTGGTGTTGAATTCTTCCAGTTCCACAAAAGGAACAATACTTTTCATTACCGGCATCATTCCGAAATCTTCCCGAAGCAGCAGGTCAACAACTTTATCGGCAAGGGTTGCAGTAAGCCGGCGGTCATAATGACGGCAATGGCCCGATCTGGGGTAATACCCTGATATTTGCGCTCTTGCTTCAATTCCCAGTCGCGTTGAGATCTCTGAGGCCACAATGCCGCTCACACCTCCAAACCTTGGGTGGCCATATTCGTCAACCTCCGATGAAGCATAAACCACATCTACCTTCCCTGTCTTTTCATCATACCAGCGTATGCCTTCCGACACAGGGATCACAAGGCATCTTTTCCTGGAACTCATATAGGCCTCTTTCACTTTCTCAAAGAAGACTTCCTTGCGTTCTTTCGTGATGTCAAATTCCGGGATAAGGCCGAGATTTGCCCCCCCGAAGGAGGCAGTTCCTGTAAGCCAGCCCGCATCGCGTCCCATGACTTCAAGGATCAGTATGCGTGAATGGGATTCAGCGGTAGTTTTGATTTTGGAGGCAAACTCCATGATAGCCGTGGCTGCCGATGGAAATCCCGGGCAAAGCACGGCCTCGATATCCTTTCCGTTGTAATGATGAAATGTACGGGTGCGCAAGTCATTGTCGATGGTCTTCGGAAATCCTATGACCGGAATGCCTTCCGTTTCGAAAAGGCGTTTTGCAGCTCCGTTCGTATCATCACCCCCAATTGTAACAAGCACATCGATTTTATAGCGTTCAAGATTTTTCAAAACCTGGGGAACCCTGCTCTCAGGATTCTTTTTTGAAGGGAATGGATTAGTGCGGCTCGAACGTAAAGCCGTTCCGCCATAATACCCGTCATAAGGCTGGTTTGTAAGATCAACAATATCGCCATCGCCAAGCAGGCCCTTCCAGCCTCTCAGCACGCCATAAACTCTAAAACCCAGGAGTGAAGCCCTGTTGCGGATTGCTTCAATGCTTGAGTTTATAGCCGGAGTGTCGCCTCCGCCTGAAAGGATCGCCAGGGTTTTTCCTTTAAAAAGTTTGTGTTCAAGTCTCATGAGAAAGGTATTTTATTTTTTTGCAAAGCTATCAAAAATTTGAAGATGCAGGATGAAGGAAGCAGGATGTCAGATGTCGGATATCAGATGTCGGATTTTATCAACCAAAACCTTTGCAAGCTTCACATTCGACTCCAGGGTCCAGCCGGCAATATGAGGCGTAAGAATCACATTATCAGAATCAAGCAAATACCTGAAATCAGGCGGTATGTCTTTTGAAAGCGCTTCAAAAGAGCTGTCCTCAAACTCGAGTACATCCAGGGCTGCTGCTCTGACCTTTCCTGCTTTCAGAGAAGCAACAAGAGCAGCAGTGTTAACTATTCCGCCTCTTGATGTGTTCAAGAAGAAAATATCCTTCCTGAATTTCTCAAAGAAAACCTCATTGGCCAGGTAGTGTGTTTCTTCATTGAGAGGAATATGGAGGCTTACAATATCGGCCATCCCCCATAACTCATCCATTGTACTTTCAGTTACGTTCCCATCCGAATATCCGCTTTTATATTTATCATAAGCAATGACATTGGCTTCAAACCCTTTGAGCCTTTGAGCAAAAGCCCCGCCCATATTTCCGTAACCTATGATCCCTATGGTTTTTCCTTTGATTTCGATGCCCCGGTTTCCTTCCCTGATCCACATCCCATGCCGTATCTCGGCATTAGCGCGGCAAATATGATTTAAAAGGGCAAGCAGCAGGCCCAGGGTATGCTCTCCAACCGCATCCCTGTTGCCTTCGGGAGAATTCAGACAGTGGATCCCAAGGCTTTCCGAGTACTTTACATCAATATTTTCAAGACCCGAGCCCACCCTTGCGATGAACCTGAGCTGTTTCGCTTTATCAAGAAAACCCTTGTCTATTGTTATTTTACTGCGGATGACTATGCCCGTATAATCAGCTGCAATGGTCTCATAATCTTTTGTTCCGAAATCAGGAAATTCCTCGCAATGAAATCCCATTGCCGTAAGCTCCTCCCTGATGAGAGGATGCACAGTGTCGATGATAAGAACCTTATTCATAAATAGCTTAAAGCATGACATCCACCATCGGCGAAAAGCGACTTATCCTGCTTTTAATTTCCCCACAAAAGTACCAATCATTTGGCTGGAATTGAATAAATCGGCATATTTTCGTACTTTCGCAGTTTCAAATTGCCATGTGGAATTTTCTTGTACGGTTCATTCTCAGGAACCGGATCCTTATTCTTCTTACAATAGCAGTGCTCACCGCATTTATGGCTTTTAAAGCCACAAATGTACAGCTGCAATACAAAAGTGAAAGCATACTTCCTGCAACAGACACCACTATCAGGGTCTACCAGAAATTCATTAACCAATTCGGCGAAGATGGTTCCGTGATGTTCATCGGTATCATAGAGCCGCAACTCTTTAAACTTAAGAATTTTAATGCGGTTTTCGACCTGTCTGATTCACTCAGCCATATTCAGGGCGTCGAAGGTATTGTATCAGTGACCAGGATATTCAATCTTGTAAAAAACGATTCTCTCCGCAAGTTCGTTTTCGTACCGATCAGCCCGAAAAAGCCGGCTTCTCAGCCGGAACTGGATTCCATTCACAGGCTTATACTTTCTCTTCCTTTTTACGAGCACCTTCTTTATAACAGGACCACCTCGGCTTACCTGTTTGCCCTTACTCTCGACAAATCCCTTATCCATTCGAAGGCAAGGCTGAAACTCATAGACGGGATCAAAAATATGGTAGAAAGGTTCAGCAGTCGCAATAATATTGAAGTACATTTTTCAGGCCTTCCGTATATTCAGACCCTGATCGCCAAAAAGCTGGAACATGAAATGAAGTTTTTCGTCATGCTTACCCTGCTCATCGCGGCCTTTTTCCTGTTTGTTTTCTTCCGATCTTACAAGGCAGTCGTCTTTCCAATGCTCGTGATCATGATCTCGGTTACCTGGGCGGTTGGATTTATGGGACTTTTTGCTTACAAGATCACGATGCTTACCGCCATTATCCCTCCTTTGCTTATTGTAATAGGTGTAGAGAATTGTATCTTCATCCTTAATAAATACCACTACGAATTCGCCCATCATAAAAACCAGGCCAAAGCGCTTTCGAGGGTGATCCAAAGAATAGGCATGGCCAACCTGCTTACCAACGCAGCCACAGCTGCCGGATTTGCTGCTTTCACAATCACCCGTAATAAGCTGCTCGTTGAATTCGGAATGATAGCTGCCATCAACATCATGGTGGTTTATGTACTCTCGCTGACCCTGGTCCCTATCATTTTCAGCTTCCTGCCACCTCCCGAAAGCCGGCATGTGAAACATATCGAAGCAAGCATCGCCACAAAACTGATCAATAAAGCTGTTTTCTGGGTAACTCATTACCGCGGCCAGATCTATATTTCAATGGGAGTATGTATAGTTTTTGGGATTGTGGGGGCCAGCCTTCTTCATACTTCCGGAACTATTGTTGACGATATTTCGAAAAAGGATCCTATTTATAAAGACCTGCTTTTCTTTGAGAAGCATTTTAAAGGCATCATGCCTCTTGAAATTTCCATTGATACGAGGAAGAAAAAAGGTGTCCTTCAGCTTTCCACTTTAAAAAAGATCGACAGGCTGCAGGATACACTTTCAAAATACCCGGAACTTTCAAAAGCGCTGTCGGTAGTGGAAGTTATTAAAACAGCCAAGCAGGCCTTTTATGGCGGAGACCCCCAATTCTACACTTTGCCCAACTCCAACGAGATCGCTTTTATGGCCGATTACATCCCCGATATGAAGCCAAAGAAAAAGAACCTGTTGAAAAATTTTATCGACAGCAATTACCAGGTCACCCGGGTGAGCGTTCAAATGGCCAACGTAGGAATTTTTAAAATTGACAGCATTCAGAAGAACCTTAAACCCAAGATCGACAGTATTTTCAATCCTTCAAAGTACACAATAAATGTAACCGGGACCTCCGTGGTTTTCATGAAAGGAACGAATTTCCTCATCAGGAATCTTTGGGAAAGCATCGCTTTGGCCATTGTGATCATTGCCGGTATCCTTGCATTCCTGTTCACTTCCTGGCGTATGATACTGATCTCGCTGGTGCCTAATATCATTCCCCAGCTGATGACCGCAGCACTTATGGGCTTTACCGGAATTCCGATAAAGCCATCTACTATTCTCATCTTCAGCATTGCACTTGGCATTTCGGTTGACAATTCCATACAGTTCCTGTCGCGTTACCGCTTGCAGCTTAAACACTCGAACCACGATATCCCATACTCTGTAATCTCGGCCCTGAAAGAAACCGGTTACAGCATGATCTATTCCTCGACTGTTCTTTTCTTCGGATTTGGGGTTTTCGTCCTTTCGACATTCGGAGGGACACAGGCTTTGGGCTTTCTTGTCTCCATAACACTTCTCGTTGCCGGACTCCTGAACATGTTCGTTTTGCCATCGATGTTGCTGACCCTTGACCGTTGGAGCACCACGAAGGCGTTTGAGGAACCTATCCTGGATATTTATGAGGACGAAAGGGATGAAGGGAGGAAGGAATGAATATAGAACGCACTAACGCTAAACGCCATAACGCTGAACGCCATAACGCTATAACGCTGAACGCAATAACGCAATAACTCCTTAACACATGAAAGGAATCGTCCTTGCCGGCGGGTCCGGAACACGACTTCATCCTCTTACCCTTGCCGTGAGCAAACAGATGATGCCGATTTATGACAAACCAATGATCTATTATCCCTTATCGGTTCTGATGATGGCCGGGATTCGTGAGATCCTCATTATTTCTACCCCTTTTGACCTTCCGAACTTCCGGAAGCTTTTAGGCGATGGCCAGGAGATCGGGATGTCGTTTTCTTATGCAGAACAGGCTGTTCCCAACGGACTTGCCCAGGCATTTATAATCGGCAGGGAGTTCATAGGGAAGGATAGTGTTTCCCTGATCCTGGGCGACAATATTTTTTACGGAAATGGATTATCACAACTGGTTCAGGAGAGCAGCAGACCTGAAGGGGGAATTGTTTTTGCTTACCATGTGCAGGACCCTGAGCGATACGGGGTTGTTGAGTTTGACGAACACCACAAGGCGCTTTCGATTGAAGAAAAACCAAAACAACCGAAGTCAAGTTTTGCCGTACCAGGCCTTTATTTTTACGACAATTCGGTTATTGAAGTAGCTCAGAACACAAAACCAAGTGCAAGAGGCGAGTACGAGATTACAGATGTAAACCGCCATTATCTTGAGCAGGGCAAATTAAAGGTTGGGGTGCTGAGCCGCGGCATTGCCTGGCTTGATACCGGCACTTTTGAATCCCTGCTTCAGGCTGCACAATTCGTAGAAGTCGTCCAGAACAGGCAGGGACTTAAAATAGGCTGTATTGAAGAGATCGCTTACAGGATGAGGTTTATAGACAGGGAACAGCTGACCCGTGTTGCACAGCCCCTGCTGAAAAGCGGTTATGGCCAATATTTATTGAATCTCGATGATCTTCCGGGTTTCTCGAAATAGATCCAAAAATCTCCCGATGCGGCAGAATGCTGGCGCTATGGGATACTGACATCCACCCATGTACACGAAAAAAGAGCTACAGGACGTAATATCAGCAGCCTTTCAAACGGCAAATTTTCATTTTCAGCCCCTTTCCCTTTATGATCCGATTAAATACATGATGGAACTGGGAGGAAAACGCCTGAGGCCTCTCCTTACACTTATATCCTGTGATCTTTTCGGAGGAAAAATTGAAGATGCCCTTGCTCCCGCAATGGGACTCGAACTCTTCCATAATTTCACCCTGCTCCACGATGATATTATGGACCATGCTCCTCTCAGGAGAGGCAAGGAAACAGTTTTTAAAAAGTGGAATACAAATTCTGCCATTCTGTCGGGTGATACTCTTTTTGTAATGGCTTATGAGCTGGTAACGAAGACAACTCCCTCTCTTTTACCCCAGGTACTTGAACTGTTCAACGATACCGCCAGAAAGGTCTGCGAAGGCCAGCAATACGATATGGACTACGAATTTATGGCAGGTATCTCGATTGATGATTACATCCTGATGATAAGGCTGAAAACCGCTGTGCTGATATCCTGCAGTCTAAAACTTGGGGCTATTATAGCTAAGGCACCCGAGGAAGAAGCCAATCTTATTTATGCATTTGGTGAAAACCTGGGGCTTGCTTTTCAGCTACAGGATGATTACCTCGATGTTTTCGGAGAAGTGGATAAGTTTGGAAAGGAAATAGGGAACGATATAGTTACAAATAAAAAGACTTTTTTATACCTGAAGGCTTTTGAGCTGGCAGGCGGGAATTCACTGGAGTTACTTAAAAATAATTTTAATAAGAGATCGCTCTCTGCCCGGAAAAAAGTTAACATCATTACAGAAATATATAAGGAGCTGCAAATTGACATTCTTACACGCTCGATGATCGATGAATATTTTACAAAAGCTATCGAAATAATGTCGAGGATTAATATTCCCGAAGACAGAAAGCAGATTTTGCTTGAAATTGCGGGCCAGATGGTGAACCGGGAAACCTGATCAGGAAAGCTGTTCAAGCTCATTATGCAAGGCTTCCCATCTTTCCATTTCCGCCGAAAGCCTTGATTTCATATCTTCATACGCTTTGCTAAGGGAACCATCCCTTATTCTCTCCTGGTACTTTTGCGGTTCACCCAGCATACCTTCCTGGATTCTGATCTCGTTTTCAAGCCGCTCAATTTCATCCTCCGAGCGGCTTATCTGGTTCCTGAGTTTTCGAAGGTCACGTTCCGATTCCTTCTTTTTCTCGTAACTTATTTTATTTTCAGAAACAGTATCCGGAGAACTGTCTTTTATTCCGGCTGAATCTTTCTCCAGTTCCGAAAGCGCCCTGATCTTTCTCTGCTCAAGGTAATCGTATATATCGCCGAGGTATTCCTTTATTCTTCCATCCCTGAATTCGAACACCCTGTTAGTGAGTCCCTGCAAAAAATCACGATCATGGGAGACAATAATCAGCGTACCGTCATACCTGAGAAGTGCGCTTTTCAGTATATCTTTAGACCGCATATCCAGATGGTTCGTGGGTTCATCGAGGATAAGAAGGTTGACTGGAGATAGTAAAAGTTTTGCAATGGAAAGCCTGGACCTTTCCCCCCCGCTGAGTACCTTCACCTTCTTTTCTATATCATCGCCACTGAAAAGGAAACCCCCAAGTATCGCTTTGATCCTGGGCCTGATGTCCCCGACCGCAATTTCATCAATGGTCTTAAACACGGTGAGCTCAGGATTGAGATGTTCACTCTGGTCCTGGGCATAATACCCGGTTACGACATTATGACCTTTTTTTAATTCTCCCGAATATTCAAGAACTCCCGCAATGATCTTCGAGAGTGTCGTTTTCCCTTCTCCGTTGCGCCCTACGAAAGCAATGCGTTCACCTTTGATGACTGAAAAATCCAAAGAGTGCAGGACTCTTTTCTGGGGATAATCCTTGATAATCTTTTTGCCTTCAAGTACAATTTTTCCTGAATGAGGGGCAGGTGGGAAACGAAAATGAATAGAAGATTCATCCGTAGCATCCACTTCAACAATCTCCATTTTCCCGAGCATTTTGATCCTCGATTGTACCTGTTTTGCCTTCGTGTTTTTAGACCTGAATCTCTCGATAAACCTCTCAACCTGGCGGATCTGCCTTTGCTGGTTCTCATAGGTTGCAAGCTGGTTCTCCATCCTTTCCTCCCGCATTTCCACATAGCCGGAATAGTTGGCTTTATAATCATAGATCTTCCCCATCGTAATCTCGATGGTCCTTGTGGTAACGGTGTCGAGGAAAGCCCGGTCGTGGGAAACAAGGATGACCGCGCCCCGGTACTGGACGAGGAAGCTCTCAAGCCATTGAATAGCTTCAATATCAAGGTGATTTGTAGGCTCATCAAGAAGTATCAGGTTGGGACGTCGCAAAAGTATCTTCGCGATTTCAACCCTCATCTGCCATCCGCTGCTGAATTCCGACATAGATCGATTAAAATCCTCACGGGAAAAGCCAAGCCCTGTTAATACTTTTTCCACGTCAGCGTGAACGGAACTGCCACCCAATATATGATAATGCTCATAAATGTCGGATTGCTGTTTCAGAAGACCATGGTATTCGTCCGACTCATAGTCCTGCCTTGAGTGGATCTCCGATTCCAGGCTTTTCAGCCGGTCCTCCATTTCGACGATCTCAGTGAAGGCCATCGTTGCTTCGGCAATGACCGTTTTACGGCTTTGTATCTCCATTTCCTGCGGAAGGTATCCGATAGTCTGACCTTCAGGAACGACGACTTCACCCTCTCCTGACTTCTGAGTCCCGTTGATGATTTTAAGCAGGGTTGATTTCCCTGCCCCGTTCTTCCCTACGAGGCCGATACGGTCTTTATCGTTAATGATAAAAGAAACACGGTCGAAGAGGGGCACTCCCCCGAACTGTACTGATATATTGGATAACGATACCATCGGTTTGACAAATATAGGCATAAAAAAAGAGGCCGGCGAAAAGCCGGCCTCTTTGAGAATATCTAATTAAAGATTAATGCGTGACTGTTACTTTCACTGTACGGGTACCCTGTTCGGTGGCAACCTTCACAAAGTAGATGCCGGCCTGCATGTTCGAAACGCTGAACTGGGTGAGCTTTCCGTCAACAGTAGAATTCCTGTAAACGGTCTGGCCAACATAATTCATTACTTCGATAGAATTGATCACGTAATCGCTCTTCACGTTTACATTTTCAGTTGCAGGATTCGGATATACCACGATCTGTCCGCTACCGATTTCCACGATACCTACAGCCGGGAATTTAACGGTGACAGTATCGCTGCCCAATGATTCGCAGAGGAAAGCGTTGGTTATCGTATCGTAGAACACAGCAGTTACAAAATACTTGTATGTACCCTGGTCTGATAAACGAATGACGTTAGTTAAGTTTGTGTTAGTAACTAAAGCGCCGTTCAGTTTTACGAAAGGAGGTACACCGGTTAAGTCTGTACGATAAACATTATAACCATGCAGTGATCCGTTTGCAGCTGGTGCATCAGGAAGTACGGCTGGTTGTGCAGCTTTAACATTTACATTAGCGCCTGAATTGTTGACGGCTTGTGTAAGTGTGGTTCCTTTTTTGCTAACCGGAAGTTGCGTAGGATCGATAGTAGTTATCCCTGCATTCGGTCCCTTATCATTTACACAAACATTTGCACGTTGCAAGAATGTTAAAGGAGCAGTATATCCAAACAAGTCTACTGCAGAACCAAATGATCCGGCATAATTAGTCCAGCCAAGGCCAGATGGAAGCACCTGTGTTGTAACACCATCCCAAACGAAGTAGTTTTTAACAGGAAGTGCGGTAACGGCGTAATCAACCAAAGCATAAAATGCTCCCATGTATGGAATATCAGCGATAGGAACATTAATCCATGTACCTGAAGGATAAGCGGCTGCAGGTCCATTTATAAAAGGAGCAGATTGACCAATCAGGTTATATGCAGCATCGTAAATGTATATAATACAAGATTGAGACGATGATGAAGATGTTGAGCTAAAATACATATCAAATGACTTTATAACACCTATTGTTCCGGCATCAATCGGGAAATAATTACCCATCATGATGTTATAACCCGCATTAATAGATGTACCATTGGTCACAACGTCACCATCAAATATATACTGTGCTGGTGTGCAAGCTGTACAATTCGGAGCTGCCCAGGACAGGTTCACGATGTTATGAGATTGTGTATAGGTCAAAGAGTTCGGAGGAGTACAAATAGCATAAACATCCACATTATCTACATACCAATGCAGAATATCGCGTGAGTCGACGCCATTAGCACGGAAACGCACCTGGAAAGCCTTGCTCATAACACCGATAAGCTTAATGTGATGTTTAGTCCAACCGTAGCTTTTATCGTTCGTTAAAGTAAGGGCGGTAATCCAGGTACCATTGAGTTTGTATTCAACTGAAAGGTTTTCCTTGCTTGTATTGGTCTGGCTTACGAGTTTGAAATCAAAATCAAGCCAGATAGCTCCGCAATTGTAAGGTGCAGCTGTCAGTGTAGGAGTAGTCAAAGAACTAGAATATGGTGCAGCCTGAACTGGTTGCCATGCGAAATCGGCACAAGGTAAAGGATTTCCAATCCCGGTATTGACTGTCCAGTTGGTGCTACCGACACTCCACTCATTGAAAGCAAAGGTTCCGTTATCCCATGGTTCGTAGAAAGGTAATGCACGACCATAATTAATGGGCACTAAAACAGGGCCTGCAGGCAATGAATAATCATGTCCCGGTGCAACAGGGCTAACATCATAGTAAGCTTTAACTTCATATGAATAAAGTCCTGAAGGCAGATTATAATCGTAATATTCCAGTGTGCTATTACCCGGAATAGAAGTAAGCAGGCTTCCGTCGCGATAGATTTTATAACCTTGCTGTAAAGGAGGAACATCTGCCGGAGCTGAAACAATATGATCAACATTATCATATGAGCTTACTTCAAGCGTCGGTTTGCCTGATGGAGCGTTTGCATTTCCCTGAGGCGCTACGCCACCAGTTAACAACATATCTTTTTTCTTATCATACACAAAAGCTGTAGCACGAATTAAAAATGCTCCCTTCGTTGTTGTTTCCTTAAAAAGATATGTCAGTACAGTTCCATCACCTTCCCAATAGTAGTCCACATTATTATGGTGAACAGAAACTAAGGTATCAATATATACTGCACAACCTGCCCAAGCGGGGTTAGGAATGGTATATCTCAAAAGTCCATAGAATGGCCCGTTAAAAGGAACATTAGGCATAGAAACGGTATCCCATCCACCGGTTCCGGAGACTGCTTTGGGTATAAACGTAGCAGAAGAACCCATCAGATGACCTGCAAGGTCATACATATCCATCTGGTAAGTAATGGCTCCGGTTTGTGTTGATGTTTTGAAAGTTTTAATGGTAAATGATTTCATTAAACCAGCAGTACCTGCTGCAATGGGGAAATAATTACCCAAACCTTCAATAGCAGGAGCTCCACTGACAGACATACCAAGGTTAGGATTACCCTGAGAATCAAGAATGAAATTCACAAGATGCCCTGGTGTACAATTCGGAGCTTTCCATGTCAGATATGCAGTGCTTTCGATTGGGATACCGGTAAGTACCGTCGGAGCACAAAGGAAAGCTGAAGTGAACTGATCACAAGACTCAACAGATTCACCGCCGGCATAAAGAGCTTTAACGCAGGCATTGTATGTAGTTCCATACAGTACCTGGGAAGCAGGGAACTGATAATGTGTCTCCGTGGTTGAACCACTTAGGATTGTGTTGGAGGTTGTCATGTTGGTCAAATAAACATTATAGGCCAGGATGCAGGATGTGATATCCTCATTTGCTCCAACAATTCTGATATTATCAATATCCCACCAGTTGATTAAGAAGGCGTCGTCACCATATGCACGGAAACGGACTTTGAATGTTTTATTGATATATCCATCGATGTTGATATCTTCAGGTGTCCAACTGAAACCAGCACTGGATGAATCGGCCACATAAGTTTTTAACAATTTCCAGGTGGATCCGTCGAGGATTTCAACTTTCAAGCCCGAAAGGTAACCTGCACCGAAATTGCTAAACAGGATATCATACATCAGATGCAGATTTCTGGTTCCCGGAGCCGGGTGTACAGATTTACTGGTCATACTGAGGTTGTAGTTGGTAATTACGTCCCAGTAAAATTCTGCAGTGGGCGCCGGATTACCAGCATAAGTATTAACGGTCCATTCATCCCAAAGTCCTGTTGGATCCTGTTGGACGGTCCAGCCATTGGTTGCAAAATCTCCGCTATCCCAGGTTTCATCGATACCAAACCAGTTATTTATCGGTTTGTTCCACGATGCAATAACCGTTAAAGGATCAACAATCATTCCCGAAGGAGGAGTTTTTTGCTGAATCAGGGTTACATCATAAGTTTTATCAGCTAAAATTGAAGTCGGGCTGAGATTGTAAGCCATGAAGTTGAAACGCTCAACCTTGAGTGAATAACTGCCTTTCCATACTGTGGGGAAGACAACTGTATGACTGGTTGAGAGAGTAGCCGTATACGTTGAGTCGAAAAGAATGTTATGAAGTGTAACCTTAGTACCGGCTATATCCAGTGTATCACAGGAAAGCGTAACATTAACAGTAACTGCAGCGGTCCAGTTCTTGCCCAATACATTGGAGAAGATTGGCGTGGACCAGCGGTTATTGGTATAATGAGCTTTCACTGCCCAACGCCATGCACCATCGGCAAACGAAGGCCAGCTTGGATCAGTGGTAGAAGTTCCGGTTACAGCTGCAAGAGATGTCCAAAGAGTGGGATCACCTTCCTGTCCTTGTTGCAGGCGGAAAACCTGATATCCTGTAACAGCAGCGATATTATCAACCGGGCCTCCGAGGCCGTTAACAACCGCACGGATCATGAAGTTGCCTGGGGCAGGTAACCATGAGCCGGCGCCGGAAACGTATTTCGAAAATGACCTCAGCTGGTTATTCGTAGTGTCAACGCCAAGACGGGCTGCTGCGGGAGGAGATCCAACCTGAATCATTACCAGGTAGAAATTACCGCTGGTAATATTGATGTTGGGGATTGTAAAAGCATTCCAGCCGAATGAAGTCGGAGTCACTGTAACAGCGCTTCCGACAGCAACGCCGGGTGCGCCTCCGGGGCCACTGGCATCATACACCTGCATCGTAAAGGGTGCAAGTGAACCAGGAGTAGTGCCTGCGGGATAATCAGCGGCAAGGCCGATATTCACATTTCCGCCAACAACCTTTACCGGGTAATTGAGAGCTGTAAATTTAACGGCATTCATATTAGCTCCGGCTCCCCATACTGTTGAAAAGTCCTGAATCCCATCATCATAGATGAGTTCATAATTACCAACAGGGAGTGACCAGTTAAGATTGACGGCAGTGGCTCCTGTGTTAAGCGCTGCGGTAAAAGGTTGTGATGCAGGATTACAGGTTTCATTCATTGCCATATTCAGGACGGTGGTAACACCGGATGCTAAAGTAACAGCTGCCGTAGTTGTATCATTCCATCCTGCTTTTGTGAACTTTACGCCGGTCGGTGAAGGGATCGGGAAAATATTCATCGTATACAAACCGCCGTCGAGGGAATATGTCACATTTCCTGCAATGACGATTTTTGCACCTTTAATAGGCAGACCATCAGCAGCACAGGTTACAACACCCTGGAGAGTGGCAGGGTTTGGAGCGAGACTAAAGTTAAGTGTGGTGGTTGCTCCTTTAACGACTGTGGTTGATTTGGTTTGAGGAAAATAAGTAGTTTTTGATGCCGTAAAATTCCAGGTGCCTTCCCATGCTGCGGCTGAAGTATATACTCCTCCGGCAGCTGTGTTAGTACTAAAGGCGGTACTGGCGACATTTGCGCCTACAATCCCGGTACCAAAATAATTATCCAGGACAGTGCCTGTTAAAGTACCCTGTTCAGGCTGAGTTAAACGAATAACAGGTTTGTTTCCGGAATAGCTTACAGCAGAAGCTAATGAACAGCCTGCTCCTATAACATCAGTGTAATTTATCAATGTTCCGTAAGGAGGGTTTGCAGTGCCGGTCGGATATACGGCCACCATGTTCCCGGTGGATAATCCCCATCCGCTGCTGCCATAGCAAACCTGGATTTGAATATTGGAGGTTCCGTCCCAGATGAATGGTGTTGAGAGTGTAAACGTATTCCATCCCACTGTAAAATAGTATCCGGGACTTGAAGGACCGGTCCATACAGGTGTTAAATCATTATCAAAAGTCATGTTTAAGCCTGTATTCGTGGTGTTTTTCATTGATATCACCATGTCAATCAGGTTCGGAGTATCGGCCAATGTGATACAATTGTAACCAAGCCCGGTGATGGGACCAGCTACAACACCATTTGCGGTCAACTCGCTGGCGAAATAAAGATACTGTACCCTGGCGCCATGGTAGTACGTATGAAATGGCCAGGATGAAGTGGTCGTTTGCACACCGACAGTGTGCGCAACATAGGCCAAACCTTCCTGAAGAAATAACACGGTCGTCAATGCAAGAAGCAGTGTCAGCCGTGTTAAAAATTTGGAAACATTTTTCATAATGTTTTGGGTTTTAAGTTATTACTGAACTATTAACATAATATGGGGATCAATTATACAATTGATATATATAGGGATTTGCTTCATAAAAATAAATCTCAATTAAGAACCACATTCTTAATTGATTGATTATGCGTTAGTTACTAAATATTTTCGAAAAAGCATCCCTGCTTTTTTTGACTCAGACAGCAAATATAAAACAATTAATTTAACAAAAAGCAATTTTTTTTAAGATTATTTTATTTTTTTATGCAGCTGAAAAAGGTCGTGAATTTTACTAATTTTGCGGCGAATATAATATAAATATGTATGAAGGCTATTAAATTAACATTAATTATCTTATTCAGTGTGGTCATTTTCTCTTCCTGCAAGACCAGCGGGAGCCTGGTGATTGGTTCCTGGAAATGCACAGCTGTGAAACAATCATCTGCTCTGGCAAACACCCAGGAAAAAACCGCTAATTCACAACCATCCGAAATAGTTGAAAACAATTCACCAGAGGGTAATTCAACGGAAGCCGAAAAATCCGTCGAAAAGCAGCTCCGCGAAGTGCAATCTGCCTTCCCTGATATCATGAGCGCCTTTGTTATCAATACCGATAAGACCGCAACAGTTACCTATCTTAATAAAACCCTGAGTGGTAAGTGGACGCAGGACAGCAAAACAAATGCAATTACAGTTACTGATGGTTCAGGCGGCGGGGCTGTAAGCTTCAGTTTTCAAAAAATCAATGCCAACACCCTGAAAATAACGAAAGGCTCTCCTTCTGAACCGATACTGCTGCTGTATAAAAAACAATAACAAAAATTCACCTTATCAATATCCCTGCCGTTTTTTTTAACGGATAATCAAAGAAACATTCCTGCAGGTGTTATTTGTGAGGATTCTGAGGATGTATAAACCCGGTGCTATCCCGTTAAGTGAAAGCCTGTTTTCTTTTAAATCCTGACCTGAAACACCGCATACCAACTCCCCTAGGTTGCTGAAAAGCTGAATGTATTTTATGGGCAGTTCCGATTTTATCCAGATCAGGTCATGGGATGGATTCGGATATACTTTTATTAAGGCATCCCGGTTAATTTGTGAAACCGAAGTAACCACGTCAATTAAAACTGTATCGGAAGGCATGGATTGTGTACAAACCGGGTTTTCGATCTGTACATAATATTTGTACAAACCTTCAGGGAGGTCAGCATCGGTATATGTTGTATCTGTAACCGGCTGGCTGTTGACTTTCGAGAATGAATTTCCGATACCATCATTCCGGTAAACATCATAATATGGCTCAGTCAGGGAAAGTTTTTTACCGCCGACCGTACAATCATCAATAGCCCAGTAATACCATAATCCCTGCCCGTTTCCATCGATGGCATGCCAGGCAATATCAACGACATCACCTAGAAATGACGACATGTCAACGACATAAGGTTCCTGCCAGTGATTGTACCCTCCCACTCCTGCATAGGGAGGAAGGGCCGACATATCGAGCAGGCTTACCCAGGACTGCCCCTGATCAGTGGAAACCTGTACATAATAATGGTCCCCATGTGAGGAACCCTGGTAGGCCAGGCTCCAGAATTTCAGATTCCCGTTCACATAGACATTCCGGGCAATGATCCATTCATCCTGCCTGTAATAATCCCAGTACAATCCGGCTGAATAATTTCCCGAATGGACCCCGACCGGGGATGAAATACCTGCATGAGTCCAGGTAGATGAAGTATTGGTAATTATTCTGTCCCATCCCGATGGTGGAAAATCCTGTGCTTCAAATCCTTCATTTAGTTGATTCCCGCCTCCATTGCAGCGGGGAGGGCTCCACTGCAAATGAGTATCCATCCCGAATGCTTCTCCTGCAAGATTTATTGCCGGGAGGCAAACCGGATAAACGGAAATATTGTCGATAAACCAATTCAGGATATTCGCCGAATTTGAGCCTGTGGCAAGAAACCGGAATTTGAATCCCTTTTCTTTTACAGCGCTGATGTCGATATGGTGATGCACCCAGTTTGTACTCCCCGAATTGACGAATTCAGCTTTCTGATGCCAGGCCTGGTTGTAGTTCACTTCGAAAATCAGTTTTTCTGTCCCCGTGGCATTGTTATCAGTGAGTTTAAGGTCAAAATCGAACCAGATTGAGGCACATGAAAACAAGGTTGCATCCAGTGCCGGACTTTCAAGGATCTGGCTATAGCCTGATTGCGGAGGAAGCCCTGTGAACATAGCGGAAGGCGCCGGATTTCCCGTGTTCTGACTGATTGAAAAATTGCCCTGACCCCCCGGAAAAGTCCAGCTGTTAGTTGTAAAATTGCCCTGATTCCAGGGTTCCGAAAATGGTAACGCCTGGCCGTAGTGGATCTGCACATTGACCGGTCCGGCAGAAACCGAGTTACCCTGCTGTGAAGGATGACCATAGGGAGTAAGGTCATAAACCGTGCAAACCCGGTAATTATAACTACCGGGATCCAGGCTTGTATCGGAATAAGCCAGTATGTCCGCCCCTGGAATAAATTTACGAAGAACGTCATCCCTGTATACATTATATCCTGATATTCCGGGAGGGGTTGTATAAGCGGTATCGATACGATAAACCGGTTTTTCCCAACGAATCAAAGCGGTGCTTCCCGATGCTGATCCGCTGAGGTTCCCGGGTGGCCATAAAAATCGGGAAGTTATTTGCCTGCATTCCCTGCTGGAATGACCGCTGGTGTAAATTGCCTCAACACATGCATTATACGTAGAATCGTACTTGACAGCTGTTCCGGGGATACTGAAATTATTAGCTGTTACAGTAGCAAGAAGTGTATTGTCGAGGTAAAAACTGTATCCGTAAATACAGGGAGCCAACAGGTGTGCCGATTCGGAAGCGTACACGAGAATATTGTCAATATACCAGCCGTTAATCTGGTAAGAATCGGATCCTGAAGATCTGAACCGGATGCGAAATGTTTTATCGGCGAATGATGAAATATCCAGTTCATCCCTGGTCCATAAAATATTTCCTCCCGCATTACTCCAGGTTCTCAGTGTTTGCCATGAGGCTCCGTCAGAAATTTCCACAAACAGCTTTTCTGAAGCAGAAGAAGAAAAGTTCTCGAGTGAAAGATCATATTTCAGGGTTAAGATCGGGCTGTTCTGACCTGTTAACGGAGGGCTTATAATTGACTGTTCATAATTATATACCCTGGGAGACCAGTTAAAGAAAGCAGATGGAGCAGGGTGACCATTGGAGGTGGAAATCATCCAGTTACTGCCTCCCGCAACCGTCCAGCCTGCCCCGGCGAAACTCCCTCCTGACCAGTCTTCCTGTAAGAGGGTCTGATTATAAAACGGAACATCCCATCTGGAATATAAACTCAGGCTGTCGACCACAAGGTTTGTAGGCGGAGATTTTCTCTGGAGAAGGATTATATTTACTGTTGTTTCTCCCATTATATAAACAGTGGCATGATAATCCTGGTACCCGAATTTTTTTGCCGTAACAGCATAGGATCCCTTCCACACATGAGGAAAAATAAGGTTCCCTGTACTATCGAAAGAGGCGGTATATAATGTGTCGGGGTAAACCATGTTTTTAAGCTGAAGGTCCGTTCCTGAAGGGCTCGAACCTGAGCAGCTCAAAACAAGATCCACAGTAACAGGGGCGGTCCAGCATTTACCAACCACATTGGAGATCGCTGGAGTTGACAGGCGGTTACCATAATACCTGGCCATAACCGCCCATCGGAAAGGCCCGCAAGGCAGGCTGCTCCACGAAAGGTCAACGGTATGTGTTGAAGAGACCGAATCGATATAGGTCCAGGCCAGCGGATTTAATTCTTCCCCCTGGTGTAACCTCCAGACCTCGTAAGCAATTACATTTTCAGGTGATTTTTTGAATGCGGGCGGACCACCTGGTCCGCTAACAAGGGCTCTTATCATGAAATTGCCACTTGCCGGCAGCCAGTCACCGCTGCCGCTCATAAACCTGGAATAGCTTCTGAAACCGGGATTGGTCATATCAACGGCAAGGCCTGCTGCATCCGGAGCATTGCCACCCTGGACCATCACGATGAAGAAATCTCCTGCAGTAATGGTTACAGCCGAAGGCAGGGTAAATACCACCCAACCGAAGCCTGAGGGTGTAACATCCAGTGGCCCGGCGAGTATTGACCCGGGTGAACCTCCCGATCCGCTTGCATCCATAATAATTATCTGGAAAGGTTGAAAAGGATTGCTGCCGGGAGGATAGTCGGAGGCCTGACCGATATTGACTGAGCCACCCAGGATATTTGCAGGATAGTCAAGGGGAGTCAACTTTAGGGCGCTCATATTGCCTGATTGGGCCCATACCCTGAAGTCATCCTGTATCCCATCATCATACAGCAATTCATAATTTCCGACCGGTCTTTCCCAATTCAGAACAATCCCTTCCTGAATTGTATCGAGTGCAGCTGATATCAGGGGCGATGGATTCGGCGTTTCGAGAAGCCTTATCATGAGGTTTGTCATACTTCCATCCTCAAAGCTGATCGGAGCGGATGTAAACGGGTTAAATCCCGGTTTTGTGCAGGATATGATATAAATACCTGCAGGACTTATTTCCAGGTGATACAGTCCACCGCTTACAGAATAAGTGGAACTGCCGTTGACAGTAATTTTTGCGCCGATAATCAGGCTGCCGTTTACAGCATTGGTTACTGTGCCTTTGAGCAAGGCGCTTGAAGGATCAGCTGTTCCTGAAATCAGCGTTTGACTTGTCAGGAGGAATTCTGCAAACAAGAATAGATAAAGAATGCGTTGTGTTTTCAGCCAGGTCATAGGATTTAGGCAAAGTTAGCAAAAAATATTCGAAGAAGTTCTTGGTGCAAAGAAAAAAACCATATCTTTGCACTCCCAAATTTGATTATCAAACACAGTTTATGTACGCAATCGTGGAAATAGCCGGACAGCAATTCCTGGTAGAAAAGAAGGATGAAATCTTCGTGCACCGGCTTGAAGGTGAAGCAGGTTCAAAAGTTGAATTCGATGAAGTTTTACTGCTTGATGATAAAGGAAGTGTCAGCGTTGGGAAACCTCACGTTGAAGGCAGCAAGATTACCGGAAAGATCATTGATCATGTGAGAGGCGATAAAGTGATCGTCTTTAAGAAAAGAAGAAGAAAAGGGTTTCAGAAAGAGACCGGCCACCGTCAGGATTTCACGAAGGTATTGATTGAAAATATCAGTGTGAAAGGCGCAGCCAAGGCAAAGAAAGCCAAAGAAAGCGAACCCGAAGAATAAAATTCTTAACAGATTATTAGAACAATATACTATGGCACATAAAAAAGGTGCGGGAAGTTCAAGCAACGGGCGTGAATCCCACAGCAAACGGTTAGGTATAAAGATTTATGGCGGCCAGTTCGCCTCATCAGGTTCAATTATTGTGCGCCAGCGCGGGACTGTTCACAGCCCGGGAATTAATGTAGGCATAGGTAAAGATCATACACTGTTCGCGCTTACCGATGGTCTGGTTGAATTTACCAGGAAACGCCAGGACCGGTCTTATGTTTCCGTAATTCCGTCGAAGGAAGAATCGAACTAAACGATATTTGTATAATGATGAGGCTGTTCCTTGTGTTTGGGACGGCCTTTTTTATTGTGAGGACGAGACGTCGCTCGCATCTTTGCAACGCGGCTAGGGTTCGCTGCGCTAGACCTGATGCCGCTTATGCAAAATGTCTCGCTCCGGTAACATCTCGTCCTCACGATTTAATATCTTTGCAACATAAATACAAACAAATGCTACAACTATCATTAATCAGGGAACAGACCGCTGAAGTCATTGACCGGCTGAAGCTGAAGAATTTTGACGGAGCTCAGATCATAAACGATATTGTGAGGCTTGATGATTCCAGGAGGGAAACCCAGAAGGCCCTCGATGATGTTCAGTCTCAAAGCAATTCCCTGGCAAAAGAAATCGGCGTTTTTTTTAAACAGGGCAGGATCCAGGAAGCTGATGAACTGAAGGAAAGAACTGCCGCATTAAAGCTTAAGGCAAAAGACTACGACGAGAAGCTTGAATCAGTAAAAAAAGAGCTGGATGACCTGCTTGTCC
Organism: uncultured Bacteroidales bacterium; assembly: GCA_903887775.1. Classification (GTDB taxonomy): domain Bacteria; phylum Bacteroidota; class Bacteroidia; order Bacteroidales; family FEN-979; genus CAIRDP01. Next base: position 287,785 of record CAISRB010000024.1, on the reverse strand, counting down.
GGGTACCTAATCTTCCGCATCCGGGCATTCCATCGGGCAAATCAGCTGAAGATAATGAGATCGTTCACCTGGAAGACGATCTTATCCCGGCATCAGGGGAGTACCTCCCTCACTGGGAACTGGCTTCGAAATATGACATCATCGATTTTGCGACCGGAACAAAGATCACAGGTTCAGGATTTCCTCTATACAAAGGAAAAGGCGCCCGCTTACAGAGAGCTTTGATCAACTTTTTCATAGACGAAGCCCTGGCTGCCGGGTATACCGAGGTCCAGCCCCCTTATATGGTCAATGCTGCTTCAGCTTTTGGCACAGGGCAGCTACCCGATAAGGACGGCCAGATGTATTACGCCCAGGTTGATGATCTGTACCTTATCCCGACCGCCGAGGTGCCAGTTACAAACATGTACAGGGACAGCATACTCAAAGTCCAGGACCTTCCTTTTAAAAACGTGGCTTACTCAGCCTGCTTCCGCCGCGAAGCCGGTTCTTACGGTAAAGATGTTAGGGGCCTGAACCGCCTGCACCAATTTGATAAAGTCGAGATTGTGCAGGTGACCCATCCTGAAAAATCCTACCAGACCCTCGAGGAGATGCGTGAATATGTTGCCGGGCTGCTCAGGAAACTTAAACTGCCTTTTCGCATTGTGAAACTATGCGGAGGAGATATGAGTTTTACTTCAGCTCTAACCTATGACATGGAAGTGTGGAGCGCCGGGCAAAAACGGTGGCTCGAAGTAAGTTCGGTTTCCAATTTTGAATCTTTTCAGTCTAACCGGCTGAAGCTGCGGTATAAGGATGAGGCCGGGAAGATCCGCCTGGCACATACTCTTAATGGCAGCGCCCTGGCTCTCCCGCGTATTGTTGCTGCCTTGCTTGAATTGAACCAGGTTCCTGAAGGGATCAGGGTCCCTGAAGTTCTCAGGCCATACTGCGGATTTACAACAATTAATTAACAGCTGCATTACTTCAGGAAAAATATTATCGTACATTTATAGCTGTTTTTAATCCTCCGAAAAGGATGAGAAGGTTTACACTTGTAACTCTTTTCCTGCTTATTTCCGCGCTTTCTTTTGCAGGTCTTACTTTTGGTATTAAAGCCGGATATAATGCCAATAAACTTTCAACGAACATTGATTCTATCAGTTCGCAGTTCAAATCAGGGATGCAGCTTGGAGTTTTTGTAAGGATAGGGAAGCGATTTTTTGTCCAGCCCGAGTTATATTACACCCTGCAGGGTGCCCAATACGTTCTCAATGATCCTTTCAGTAAAAATGCCTGGAACCAGAAAGTCACGATTGGATCCATCGATATCCCATTACTCCTGGGCTTTAATATCGTCAATGGAAAAACGATCAGTTTCAGGGTAAACTTAGGACCGGTTGTATCATTCGTCACGAACCGTCAGGTGAAGGACCTGAACGACCTGGTACCCGGACCGCTTACAGGCAGCAGCATCAACCCGGTAAACTGGTATATTCAGGCCGGCCTGGGCCTTGACCTGTGGTTTTTAGCTATTGATGTACGATACCAGGGAGGCCTGAACGAAGTGATAAGCAGTGTTCAGAGCGGGGGGACAAACTGGGATTTCAGCAGCAGGAACAACGTATTCCAGGTTTGCCTGGGATTTAAGATTCTGTGATTAAAATGCAGTTTATGGAACATCAGGTTTATAAAAGAAAATCGCCTGTCGCAAGGTTCATTACATCAGGGATAGCAGTAATTTGCTTAATTCTTCTGTCATGCACGAAGCAAGTCGAGCCGGTGACAATACCGGCCTGGGAAGACAACAATGCCGATTCTGCAAGGCTGAATATAACCATAAAGATACCCCAGGGAACCTTCCTTACGGGTAAAACCGTAATCCTGGCTTTGAGCCGCGACAGCCTCAGCAAAAATATTCTCGTGCGCAGTACCCTCACCAACACTGCAGGCATTGCAGTATTTCGCAAGCTGTATCCCAGGAAATTCTATTACAGTTGTACCGCCACCAGCAGTACTGTGATTTACTTCGGAACAGGAACGGCAAACCTTTTATCAGGGATGACCAAAGACACCGTACTAACCGTCCATTGATTGTGAAAGTCGGCGGAAAGCATTACCGGACGGTATGGATGGAAGGCTCTTCCGTATTTTTCATTGAACAAAACCTCCTGCCTTTTGAATTCCGTATTGAGCAGTCAGAAAATTTTGCCCGCTCCTGTCATGCGATCAGGACTATGCAGGTCAGAGGAGCCGGAGCCATCGGAGCCCTGGCAGGTTTTGCGATGGCGCAGGCTTTTGTTGAAGCGGAAACAACCGGCAACCCCGCTCTGATTCTAAGAGCCAGGGCAGAGATTGAGAGTACAAGGCCTACAGCGGGAAACCTCTTCTTTGCCGTTGAAAAGGTGTATTCAGCAGGTCAAAGATCTGCAGGGGATGCCATGGCTGAAGCTATGGCTATCGCAGATAAAGATACCGAAGATTGCAGGAAGATAGGGGAATATGGGGACAGCCTGATCAGCGATGGTTTCAGAATAGAGACTCACTGCAATGCCGGATGGCTTGCTTTCGTTGATTACGGCACTGCCCTTTCACCCCTGTACACGGCCTATGGCAAGGGCAAAAGGATTTTTGTTTATGTGGATGAAACCCGACCACGAAGCCAGGGTGCGCGGTTAACCGCCTGGGAACTCCATCAGGAAGGCATCCCCCATACCATCATTCCCGACAGCGCAGGGGCATGGCTGATGTCACAGGGGAAAGTCGACATGATGATCACCGGCGCCGACCGGATCGCCTCAAACGGTGATACGGCTAATAAGATCGGAACATTTGAAAAAGCCCTGGCTGCAAAAGCCATCGGGATCCCTTTTTATATCGCAGCGCCTTTATCAACCTTCGACCTGAAATGCCCGACCGGGAAGGACATACCGATTGAGGAACGCAGCCAGGAGGAGGTCCTTTACGCTGAAGGACCTGATGAGAGCGGCACGATGAGGAAAATACGCCTGGCATCCCCCGGCTCGTCAGCTTTCAATCCGGCTTTTGATATAACCCCGGCTGAACTGATCAGCGGGATAATTACTGAAAGGGGAATCGTGAGGGCGACGAGGGAGGACATAATTAAGGTAGCGAGGTAGTAAGGTAGCGAGGTAGTGAAGTAGCGAAGTAGCGAGGTAGCGAGGTAGCGAGGTAGCGAAATGGTGAAATTGTAATTTGTACATTGTACATTGTAATTTTGTGTGGTTGGGAAACAAAACTTAAATATAAAAACGATGAACCGAAAACTTTTAGTAAGCATTCTGATCGTGGGGATGACCCTGCCCGGAATGTTCAACACAGGTATTGCCCAGGAGGCAAAGAAGCCCGAACAGGCCCCTGAAACGGCTAAAGAGAAAAGTAAGGAGAAGCCTGCTGACAAGGTGAAAGACAAGACAAATGACAAGGACAAGGACAAAAAGAAGGAGGATTCGGTATACAATTCTGCCCTGGTCTCCGGGCTGAAATGGAGAAGTATCGGACCTGCATTTACTTCCGGCCGTATCGCTGATTTTGCCGTAAATCCGAAAAACCACAGCGAATGGTTTGTTGCTGTTGCTTCAGGCCATTTGTGGAAAACAGTGAACAACGGAACTACCTTTGAATCTGTTTTTGACAATAACGGGGCCTATTCGATGGGTTGCATCAGCTATGATCCGAGTAACACCAATGTCCTGTGGTTAGGTACCGGTGAGCACAACCACCAGCGTTCCCTGGGTTATGGTAACGGCGTTTATAAAAGCTGCGACGGAGGGAAGAGCTGGAAAAATATGGGGCTTAAGGATTCCCGCCAGATCGGCAAAATCGTTGTCGATCCAAGGAACTCAGATGTTGTGTTTGTTGCAGCGGAAGGTTCCGTATGGGGCTCCGGAGGCGATCGTGGATTGTATAAAACCACAGACGGCGGAAAAACCTGGAAGAAAGTCCTCGAAATCTCAGAAAACACAGGGGTGAACAACATCCTTATGGATCCAAGAAATCCTGATGTGATGTATGCTTCTTCGGAACAAAGGCGCAGGCATGTATTCACGAAGATCGGAGGAGGGCCTGAAACGGCTTTGTACAAATCGACAAATGGGGGCGAGAACTGGGACAAGATGACCAATGGCCTGCCTTCAGCCGACATGGGAGGCATCGGCCTTGCCATTTCGCCCGTGAATCCCGACATCATTTATGCCATCATCGAATCAACTCCCGATGCGTCGGGATTATACCGCAGCGCCGACAGGGGTGCTTCCTGGCAAAAGATGAGCAACCATTCGGCCCAGGGGCAGTATTACAACATCATTTTCCCGGATCCCAAAATCCTCGATAAAATTTATTCGGTAGAAACCGTATCGCAGGTCAGCGAGGACGGTGGAAAGACCTGGCGATCCGTCGGTAACAACAAACGACATGTGGATGACCATGCCATGTGGATTGACCCTGACGACACAAAACACTTTTTCATCGGGGGTGATGGCGGAGTGTATGAAACATTTGATGGCGGAAAAGAATATATTTTCAAGTCAAACCTCCCGGTGACCCAGTTTTACCGGGTTCAGGTTGATAACTCACTGCCTTTTTATTATGTGTTCGGAGGCACCCAGGACAATAACAGCTACGGAGGCCCTTCGAGGAGCATACGCGCCGCTGGTGTCCTCACCGACGACTGGGTTGTAACCCAGGGCGGCGACGGGTTCTGGTGTGCTATTGACCCTGTTGACCCGAATATTGTTTATTCAGAATCACAGTACGGGGGTATGGTTCGCTTCGACAAAAAAAGCGAAGAAGGTGTTGACATCAGGCCGGAACCACGTAAGGGAGAAGATTCATACAAATGGAACTGGAACACGCCTCTGATCATCAGCCCGCATTCCCATACCAGGCTGTATACAGCCGCCAACAAGGTATTCCGCTCGGATGACCGGGGCCAGACCTGGCAGGTGATCAGTGATGATCTCACTGCACAGATTGACCGAAACAAATGGCCTGTCATGGGAAAATACTGGAGTATTGATGCCGTTCAGAAAGATATCTCAACCTCCCTCTATGGTACCATTATTTCAATGGATGAGTCTCCCGTAAAGGAGAATCTTTTATACATAGGCACCGACGACGGGCTGATCCAGGTCAGCGAAGATGTGGGAAAGAACTGGACCAGGATTGATAAATTCCCCGGCGTTCCCGATAACACTTATGTAAGCGATATCATGGCTTCATGGTTTGATGAAAATGTGGTTTTTGTCGCGTTTGACAATATCCTGAGGGATGATTTCAAACCATACATCCTTAAAAGCACCGATAAAGGCAAGACATGGGTTTCCATTGCAGGGAACCTTCCCGGGAACGGGACAGTGCACAGCATACAGCAGGATTTCGTCAACCCCGAACTGTTGTTCGCGGGGACTGAATTCGGTATTTACTTCACCATTGATGACGGCAAGAACTGGATCCGGCTGAAATCAGGGATACCCGATGTACAGATCCGCGACATGGCCATTCAGAAAAGGGAAAACGACCTTGTGGTTGCCACCTTCGGACGTGGTTTTTACATCATTGACGATTACAGCCCGCTGAGGCTTCTGAAGAAAGAGAACCTCGACAAGGACTGTTATATTTTCCCGGTAAAGGATGCCCTGATGTACCTGCAGAGCGATTCCAAATACGGGCAGGGATCTACTGTTTATGCTGCGAAGAACCCCGATTTCGGCGCAACCATTACCTATTTTATAAAGGATGTACCGAAGACGAAAAAGGATATCCGCCAGGAAAAAGAGAAAGAACTCTTTAAAAAAGGCGAGCCTATCCCCCAGCCCAGCGATGCGGATATGAGGGCTGAGAAACAGGAGTTAGATCCTTATCTGACTTTCACCATCACCGATGAAAAAGGCAATCCCGTGAGGATCATACACAAAAGCCCATCGAAAGGGATCAGCCGCGTGAACTGGGACCTCAGGTATCAGTCGTCAAGAGCTGTGAACGCCGATAAGTTTGATCCTATGTCGGATAATGGCAGCGGGATACTTGCAATGCCCGGCAAATACAAGGTGAACATCAGCCTGACCGCAGGCGGGGAGACCAAACTGCTTGCTGCGCCTGTGGATTTCATTACCAGGCCGCTTGATAATGTAAGTATTCCTGCTACCAACAGGCAGGCAGTGGTGGAATTCCATAAAAAGGTATCCGATCTGACGAGGGTGATGCAAGGGACCGAAGATTATACCGAGAACCTGAACAAAAGGGTCGTCAGCATGCTACAGGCCATGAACAGCACACCAGGAATCCCGGCCGATCTGATCAAAAAAGCCGGCGACATACAATCGAAGCTTGATGTGATCCTGAACCAGAAGTTCAACCGCCAAAGCATAAGGCCCAGCGAGGAAGAGAATCCGCCTGCGCCCGTGACCCTGAACCAGAGACTTGGTAAGTTGAGCTGGATCAGCTTCGGAAGTACCGGAGATCCTACATCCACACAAATGGACGCATATAACATACTGCTTGAAGAGTTTCCGCCGGTTTACAACCAGGTGAAACAACTGGGCGAAGTTGATGTTCCCCAGCTTGAGAAAGCCTTGGAGGCCATCGGGGTGCCGGTTACGCCGGGAAGGTTGCCGGAATGGAAGAAATAAAAAAAAAGAGGCTGTCTTAAAAGTACGAGACAGCCTCTTTTTTTCTTTAGAGTTTAATCTTTACTCCTACATTCAAACCAACGTTATTGAAAGGATAAGAGTTCTTCAATTGCTGATCGGGTGAATCATGATCGTGCACAAACCCTGTCAGATCCTTTACAAATTTGGTTTCCTTCTGACTTGTATTGAGAGTTGAGAGCTGGTCTTGCCCGTCAACAGAGTATTTGGTCATTTTTCCTTTTGTGGGCGCATAAGCCATGGCGTCATAATAGATCTCCACATATAAGGCAAGCATATCCGAAAGGTCGAAATCACAACCAAGAGCTGCAGATCCTCCGATGGAGACGCCTCCTGTATATTTAATAGTTCCCACTTCATTGTGATTGCCGGTGGTGGCATCGAACTTACATTTAATGTTGGGGATAATGCCGATAATGACCCCTACCCGGGCATAAGGTGAGACACTGCCCAGGTCAAAATCAGGTTGTATCACTACAGCGGGGACCAATTGAAGCATCCCGCCTGAAAATTTATCAGATCCCGTGGGTGACCCTATTGCAGGATTGGAGATGTCAACTTTTGTATTGATGCCCATGCGATAGGCAACTCCAAGTTCAATCGCCATGAAGTCATTGAGAAAGATACCTGCTCTGAGAACAGGGGCAAAACCCTTTCCAAGGCCAACCGGGTGAACTTTAATGCCATCCTGGTACAGATCATACGTACGGGCTGTGTTGATGCCTGCGCCCACACCGAGAGAAAGATAAAAGGAATTCTGTGAGTAGGCTGCTGCCATGTAGACAAGGCAAACGCTGAGTAAAATTGCTTTTTTCATAGTTTCAGGTTTTTGTTATACATAAATAACGCATGCAATGTATTAAAAAAAGAGCGAATTAATTTAACATTCTTGCTAATTTTACCGCTAATATAACTATTTATTTTTCAAAATTCTTGGCCCGTAAATCATATTTCAGAGACATCCTTTCCGTTTTTGGCAGCAATTTATCAGTTACCATCAGCAGCCTGGTTATTGGCATTATTCTTTCCAGGGTGCTGGGTGCAGCCGGGTTCGGGCTGTATTCATCCCTGATCGTAGTACCTGTGATAGTCATCGGTTTTACCCAGCTGGGTATACGGCGTTCGACGATCTACCATATTGGTAAAAAAGACATCGATGAGAATAACCTTGCTTCCGCCCTCATCTTATTATGGTTTTACACATCCTTTCTGAGTATTGTAATCTGCGGACTGGTATTCTTTTTCTCCTCCAGCCAGCCCTATGACCCCCTGATGGTTGTCCTGGTTTTACTCACTATCCCTTTGCTGCTGATGAACCTGTTTGCCGGAGGGATATTTCTGGGTAAAGAGGAGATCCTGAGGGCTAATATCATCAATGCAGGTCCAACCCTGCTTACCTTGCTGCTTACCGTGCTTTTTGTATGGCTTATGAAGCTTTCGGTACTTGGAGCCTTTATGGCGATTGCCCTTGCAAACTTCATCATGTTCTTCTTTGTATACCATACTATTATCGGGGAATACAGGTATAAACTCACCTGGAAGTATCATGAGCCGCTGATGAAAAGCATGGTTAAACTCGGCCTTGTCAATGCCGTTGCAATATTCGTGATGCAGCTTAATTACCGCCTGGATGTGCTCATGTTAAAAAAGCTTTCCACCCTTGAACAGGTCGGGTTTTATGCCGTTGCCATCCAGATTGCCGAGCAGGTATGGCATATTCCCTATGCTATTGAAACCATTATTCTCAGCCGCAGCGCCAACACCGACGATGACGCCGGGGTAACCCGCGTTGTTTCATCAATCTTCCGGATTTCGATGCTGGTAGGGGTCGTTGTGTCGGTAATTATCTTTTTTATTGCACCCTATCTGATCCCACTGATCTTTGGCAAAGATTTCACCGAAAGCGTACCAATGGTACAGGCTGTTTTGCCAGGGGTACTCATCCTCGTGGGGTTCAGGATTCTGAACAGCCGTCTCACCGGGAAAGGGAAACCCGAGGTTGCCATTTACACCTTTGTGCCTGCCCTTGTGATCAATTTCATTGCCAATCTGTTCTTGATCCCGAAATTTGGTGGTATGGGAGCTGTATGGTCAACCAACATCAGTTACACTCTTGGCTCCATTGCCTTTCTGATCATGTATTCAAGGAAGATCAAAACACCGGTAAAGGAGATCCTTTTATTCAAAAAAAGTGATTTCTCTTTTAACAGGGGAACTTTCTTCCCCAGGTCAAAATAATATCAGGATTGGCGTTGCTCAATTGCAAGGGTCAGCAATATAAAATCATCAACACTCAGCTGCTCGGCCCGGCTTCGGAGAAAAGGCAGGCCCGCCTCATCCCTGATTTCCGCAGTTAATGGTTTTAAGGCGTTATGAAGGGTTTTACGCCTCTGGTTAAATGCAGTTTTAACGACCCTGTAAAATAATTTCTCGTCACACTGAAGGTTTTCCCGCTCATTCCTGGTAAACCTGACCACGGCAGATTTCACTTTCGGAGGGGGAATGAAAACCGATTCACTCACAGTGAAAAGGTATTCCGTATTATAGAAAGCCTGCATAATGACGCTTAAAATACCATATAATTTATTCCCGGGTTTGTGAATGATCCTTTCAGCCACTTCCTTTTGGAACATGCCTATTATCGTTCTGACCCTGTGACGATGTTCCAGGGCTTTGAACAGGATCTGTGATGATATGTTGTAAGGAAAATTCCCAAGAAGGGTCATTGGTTCAAGAGAACGTGCTGTTTCAGGAAAAAGATCCATTTGGTAATCAAGGAAGTCGGCCAGGATGAGTCGTGGCACAATTAAAGGAAATCTTTGTGTCAGGTATTCGGCCGATTCACGGTCAACCTCAAGAAAAAAGGAATCATGGGCACTATCCTCAAGCAGATACTTCGACAACACTCCGGTTCCCGGGCCTATTTCGAGAACAAGCCCTGGCTTCTCCGGAACAGATGCAATGATCTTTCGTGCAATATTCTCATCATGCAGGAAATGCTGTCCCAGATGTTTTTTTGGTCTCACCATATTATTGCAGCATATCACCCCTCAGGGTGCGGTATCGTTTCCTTGCTTCCGGTACAAAAAGACTTCCGGGGTATGTATTCAGCAGCTCCTGGTAAAGCGTCATTGCCCCCTGTTTATCTCCCAGCCTGGTTTCATGGATCAGGGCCCTGTTCATCATGGCTTCATCGGTGATGATATCTTCCGGGTGGTTCCTGATGACAATGGCAAACATCGAGTCGGCGAGAATGTATTTTCCCAGTTTATTATAGATCTCGCCCTTTCGGTAAATTACATTATCGAGAATGGGATGTATTTTGAAGAGCAAAGGGATCGAATCGAGGGTCTGCAGAGCCAGATTTTCCCTGTTCCTGAAATCTGCAAGCCCGGCACGGGAATATATTCCCAATGCCACGGTATTGCTGTCGGGGTCGTAATTGTTGCTGATCAGCATTGAAAGTTCCAGGGCATCATTGGCAATGAATTTCGTGGTTGCCGCTTTAAGGATATCAAGCTGGGCCCTGGCCCACTCAAATTCCCCCATATAATACAAAAGGCGTGCATTCCTGAACTTGGCTTCCTGCCCGATTGCATCGTTTTTAAAATCCCTGTAAACCTGCTGGTATAGTACTGTGGCAGTCCACATATCCCCATGGTAAAGATGGATATCGGCCAGTTCTGTTTTAACCTCTGCACGTTCTTTTTCACTGAGGCCTTTCCATTTGATAACCCGGTTGAGCAGGTCAAGAGCTTCATCGGAATGGTCGAGGTAAAAGGCATCAAGATGGGCAAGATCCAGGGCAAGGCTGACTGATATGGGATCATTTTCCCAACTTCTGAGTTCAGCGATCATTGATTTCTGCAATTCCACGAAATCCCGGGTCAGGGCCCCTGGGTTCCCTGTGAGCAAAAGATATTTCGTGTGCAGCTTTTCCCTTCGGGCGGTTTCAAAGTAATCATTTGAAGGTCCTTTCGCGATAATATAGTTGTATGCTTCTTCACCCACCTTGTAGTTCCCATTGGAGACCGCTAGTTCAGCAAGGTCTATGATGCGGCTGCCGTTTTCCCTCAGGCGGCGGTCCAGCGCCTTAGCCTGGATTAATGCCAGTTCGAAATCCTTCTGCTGTATGGAGTACCACCATAAAAGCTCAGAATACCATACTTTATCGGGTTCCTTCTGAATATGTTCCAAAAGGATCTTTCTGAAAGATTCATTTTTTGAATTATCATCATCCCGGGCCAGAAGTTCCTGGAGACGGTCCCGAACGGTAGATTCAAAATCCTTATTCTGAGTGATCATGTACAGGTATTCTTCAATGGCTCCCTCAAAGTTCCCGGTGCGTTCGTAAACCCCGGCAAGTTCAAAACCGTAAGTGTTGTTCGAAGGCATCATTTCCCGTCCTTTTTTATATGTGCGGATCACGTAGTCGAATTCTCCTTTCGAATAAAAGGAGTTAGCCAGATCAAAAACCTGGGCCGGGTCAGCGGTTAAGTGTTTAAGGGCTTCATCATACATCTTTTTGGACTTCCCGGTGTTTCCTTCCCTGAAATATACATAGCCCAGGTCCACCTGGTATTTCAGCGTATTCTGATCGGCTTTCTGCTGGGTTTTGATAAGCTTCCTTGCCTCATCGAAATCGCGTATTTCTATCAGGCAATAGAAATAGTAAGTGTAATTGTAATAAGTCGGCTTTTTTGCATAAATGCGGGAAAACAGTTCGGCCGCTTTCTCAAAGTTCCTGGTCTGAAAAAACTGCATGGCCATCTGGTCCTCATTATCGGCGGTTACTGCATTTTGCTGAAAAGGAAGGATGTTGCTCCCTGCAGGGTGGTCCTGGGCGGCTGTTGTCAGGGGAACTAAGAAGAAAAGAAGTAGCGAAATAGGGAGAAAGCGAGGTAGCGAGGTAGCGATGTAGTGAAATGCGAAAAGCGAAATGCGAAAAGCGAAATAGGGAGGTAGTGAGGTAGAGAGAAAGCGAAATGGCGACAATAATGTTGGTTGAAAGAAATTCTTCATCCTTAATTTATTTGCAACTATTACTTAATATTTTGGGATAATTGCTGTTTCGCTACTTGATTTTTTCGCTTCTCGCTTCTCGCTACTTGAGTTTTCGCTAACTTTCTATTTCGCTTTTCGCATTTCGCTTTTCGCTTTTCGCTACTTGATTTTTCGCTAACTTTCTATTTCGCTTTTCGCTTTTCGCTTTTCGCTACTTGATTTTTCGCTAACTTTCTATTTCGCTTTTCGCTTTTCGCTTTTCGCTTTTCGCTTTTCGCTACTTGATTTTTCGCTACCTCGCTATTTAACACTTGTACCGCCAGCCATGCCATAAGCCCCATACCTGTTTTTATTGCGGATTCATCGATATTGAACCCGGCGGTATGAAGGTTAGGGCCTGTTCCTGCAACGGGATCAGCAGTGCCAAGGCCAAAAAGACATCCGGGAACTTCCCTGGCAAAATAGGCGAAGTCTTCTGCCCCCATTTTGGGTTCCATCGGTTTAACGCTGTTTTCGCCAAGATATTCTCCTGCATGGGAGATGAGTTTGCGCGTCAGATCTTCGTTATTGAAGACAAAGGGATATCCCCGGCTTACAGTAAATTCGCAGCTGCCACCCATGGCCTCAGAGATTCCATTGGCGATACGCCGGATGATATCATGCACCTGCATTCTCCATTCTTCGTCGAAAGTCCTTACCGTACCTTCAAGTCTCACAGTATCCGGGATGACATTGGTCCGCCCCTCCCCTATGAACTTGCCAACTGTCACAACAGTGGAAACAAGGGGATTGGCATTCCTGCTGACGATCTGTTGCAGGGCCACTACGATATGCGATGCGATAAGGATGGGGTCAACGGTTGTCTGCGGCATTGCGCCATGTCCTCCTTTCCCTTTCACGGTAATAAAGAATTCATCCGTAGAAGCCATGAACATGCCCGGTCTGAATCCAGCCTCACCGGCAATAAGGAAGGGGAAAACATGCTGGCCTATCACAAAATCGGGTTTCGGGTTCTCCATGACCCCGGCCTGGATCATTTGGATTGCGCCCCCGGGATAAGACTCCTCGGAAGGCTGGAAAAAAAGTTTAACCGTTCCGCGGAATTGTTCTTTCAGCCCGCTAAGGATCTTTGCGGCGCCCAGCAGGCAGGCCATATGCACATCATGACCACATGCATGCATGATACCCGGATTTATCGATTTATAGCCGACTTCATTTGTTTCATTAATCGGCAGCGCATCCATATCGGCCCTGAGAGCCAGGCATGCCGATTGCGGCTCGCGGCCCTCAATGATCCCGACGATCCCGAATCCGCCCACATTATCCTTAAAGGAAATACCATATTCCCGGAGCCTGGATCCAATGAAATCCATCGTGTTTTTTTCCTGTTTCGACAGTTCAGGATGCCGGTGAATATGACGGCGGATGTCTACGATTTCTGAATAATATTCTTCAGCCTGACGGCGGATGGCACTTGCGAGATCAGACATGGTCATAGAATTTATAAACAAAGGTAACGGAAAAGTAGCAAAGTAGCGAAATGGCGAAATTTTCGCTACATCGCTACTTGATTTTTCGCTACATCGCTACCTCGCTATTTTACTACTTATTTAAAGCGGTATATTTCCATGCTTCTTCGGCGGGTTCTGCTTGCTCTTGTTCTGAGTGAGTTCAAGAGCCTGAATGAGTTTCATACGGGTCTGCCGGGGGTGTATGATCTCATCAATGTACCCCAGTTCGGCAGCCTTGTATGGATTGGCAAAAGTCTTTCGGTAGTTGTCAACAGCTTCGGCCCGGTCAGCCTCGTTAAGTTTGCCTTTGTGAATGATGTTAACGGCGCCTTCGGGGCCCATGACCGCAATCTCAGCGGTGGGATAAGCATAATTGACATCGCCGCCAATATGCTTGCTTGACATCACGCAGTAAGCCCCTCCGTATGCCTTACGTGTAATGACGGTTATTTTTGGAACCGTTGCCTCGCAGAAAGCGTATAGAAGCTTTGCCCCGTGTTTGATGATGCCGCCGAATTCCTGGTTGGTTCCCGGGAGGAAACCCGGTACATCTTCGAAAGTGATAAGCGGAATATTGAATGCATCACAGAATCTCACAAATCTCGCACCCTTAAGAGATGAATTGATATCCAGCACTCCTGCCAGGAATGCAGGCTGGTTTGCTACAATTCCAACCGGTTTTCCCCCGAGCCGGGCAAATCCTATTATAATATTACCTGCGTAATACGGCATTACTTCGAAGAAGTTGTGGTTATCAACAACGGTCGTGATGATGTCTTTAATATCGTATGGTTTATTCGGATCAGCCGGGACGATGTCCTGAAGGTTCTCATCCTGTCTCATGACGTCATCAGTGCAGGGCCGGGTGGGGGGATCGGCCATGTTATTTGATGGCAGGAAACTGAGCAGCTCCCTGATCATCATGATAAGCTGTTCATCGTTTTCGGCAGCAAAATGAGCCACACCGCTCCTGGTGTTATGCGTCATGGCGCCGCCAAGTTCATCCATCGTCACTTCTTCGTGGGTCACCGTCTTGATAACTTCAGGACCCGTAACGAACATATAGCTGCTTTCCTTGACCATAAAAATAAAATCGGTCATTGCAGGTGAATACACTGCACCGCCTGCACAAGGGCCTAAAATTGCTGATATCTGAGGGATCACACCCGAAGCCTGGACGTTACGGTAAAAAATATCGGCATAGCCAGCAAGGCTTTCAACACCTTCCTGGATACGGGCCCCGCCTGAATCGTTCAGTCCGATGAGCGGAGCTCCCATGCTCATCGCCATATCCATGATTTTTACTACCTTTTCGGCATTGGCGCGGCTCATGGTTCCTCCAAAAACAGTGAAATCCTGGGCGAAGACGAAAGTAAGACGGCCGTCAACTTTGCCGTAACCAGTAACCATGCCGTCACCGGGGATCTTCGTTTTCGACATGCCGAAATCGTGACAGCGATGGGTAACAAGCTTGTCCATCTCTACAAACGTATTCGGGTCGAGAAGCAGGTTGATCCTTTCACGTGCCGTCATGCGGCCCGCTTTATGGAGTTTTTCAATTTTTTCAGTTCCACCGCCAATTTCCGCGGCTTTATTGCGGTTCTCGAATTCGTTTAACTTTTCCTCTAATGAAATCATGGTTTTAATGATTAGTGATGAGGCATGAGCCATGAGTAATATTTATGTTTTACTCGTGGCTCATACCTTATGCCTCATGGCTTTTTTATTCCAATTTCATCATGAGCTGATGAGCGTTTACGGTATCTCCTTCTTTAACGAGTATTTCGAGCACTTTTTTATCGTGGCTTGCTTTGAATTCGCTTTGCATTTTCATGGCTTCGACAACAATCAGGGTTTGACCTGCAGTTACCGCATCCCCCACACTGACCGGGATCCTGACCACTTTGCCGGGCATCGGAGAGACAACCGAATTCTCCTCTTCAGCTTCCATACCCTGGCTCCTGCTGCTGATATATTTAGATTCGGCGTCAACGATCTCAACATTGAAGGTTTTGGC
Organism: uncultured Bacteroidales bacterium; assembly: GCA_903887775.1. GTDB lineage: Bacteria > Bacteroidota > Bacteroidia > Bacteroidales > FEN-979 > CAIRDP01. The sequence continues at coordinate 272,603 of CAISRB010000024.1, read as the reverse complement.
AAAGGTGTTCACAATGTATTTTTTACTGCTGTCGCCTTCAATCAGTTCGACATTGTAAGAATGACCATTGTAAATGATGGAATAAACACCCTTCTCCACCATGGCAATATCAACATCATATTTATGTCCGTCGATATCGAGCAGGACTTTATTTCCGGCCCGGTTCAGCAGCTCAACTTTTGCGCTGCGGTGTTCAAGATTCACTTCGTAGGCCATATAAAAGATTTACGAATTACGATTTATTTAGGGTTACAAACGTAACACATTGCGTTTCCTTCCGAAATCTTTCCAGTTGGAGCCAAGTTCATCGGTATACTTTGGAGGCTGTATCCTTTCCATTTTAGTCAGAAAATCGATGAAAGCCGCCATTATTGCCATATCCTCACATTCTGTGCCGCAAAGACGGGATGCATGAAGAGCTTCCTCGTTCTTCTCGATGAAATGGGTATTGTATTTCCCGTCCTTGAAATCCTTCGTGTCCATGATCTTCTCAAGGAACTTGATGTTCGTCTTCACCCCGGTGATCTTATACTCATACAAAGCCCGCTTCATGCGTGCGATAGCTTCGGTCCTCGTCTCCCCCCAGGAGATCAACTTCGTAATCATTGGATCATAATAGATGGGGATCTCATATCCTTCGTAAACATACCCGTCGCAACGCAGGCCAAGCCCGTGGGGTTCCGTAATATGACTGATAAGGCCCGGATTGGGCATGAAATTATTGTCGGGATCTTCAGCATAGATCCTGCACTGGATCGAATGACCTGATTGACGCAGGTCTTCCTGCCTGAACGGAAGGAGATTCCCGTTGGCTATATTGATCTGTTCCTTTACAAGGTCGACCCCTACTACCCTTTCGGTAACCGGGTGCTCCACCTGCAGCCTTGTGTTCATCTCTAGGAAGTAATACTCGAGGTCATCGCTGACGATAAACTCTATAGTGCCGGCTCCCTTGTAATTCACTGCCCTGGCAGCCTGTACAGCTGTTTCCCCCATTTCGCGCCGGAGTTCAGGGTTCATTAAAGGCGAAGGGGTCTCCTCTATAACTTTCTGGTGCCGCCTCTGGATGGAGCATTCCCTTTCAAACAGGTGTACCACATTCCCATGGCTGTCGGCCAGGATTTGGAATTCAATGTGATGTGGCGACTGAATGTATTTCTCAATATAAACAGCATCGTTGCCAAAAGCATTCATGGCTTCCGATTTGGCACGACGGAATGAAGATCCAAGTTCATCAATATGCTTTACAAGCCTCATGCCTTTCCCGCCCCCTCCGGCTGAAGCTTTGATCATGATGGGAAGCCCAATTTCCTTAACGATCTCAAGGGCTTTTTCTTCATCGTTGATCTTTTCTGTCGTACCGGGAACTACGGGGACTCCTGCAGCGATCATGGTTTGGCGTGCAATGATCTTATCGCCCATCGTGGTGATGGCATAGGGGTCAGGGCCAACAAAGATAATCCCTTCATCCTGGCATCGTGTGGCAAATGCTGCATTCTCGGAAAGGAAACCGTATCCCGGATGAATTGCATCAGCGCCGGATATTTTTGCAGCCTGGATTATTGCTTCGATATTAAGATAACTCTCGCGTGAAGGTGCAGGTCCGATGTTATAGGCTTCATCGGCATATCGTACATGCATCGAATTGCGGTCAGCATCGGAAAAAACAGCGACTGACCTTATGCCCATTTCCCGGCATGAACGCATAACCCTGACAGCTATTTCACCCCGGTTGGCAACAAGTACTTTTTTTATCATTTACAGCTTGATTAATCCTTGTCCAAACCGCAAAATTACGACTAAAAACCATTCACCTGCAAAACTATATCAATGTAATCTATAATTTTCATTGTGAACGAGTTAACAGGTAAAAAATATTTTTTTACCTTCCCTTAGAGCTAAGCAATTTTTACGATCTTTGCGGCCTGTTACCAATTCATAAGAATGTTGCGAAAGTTTTATCCCCTTCTCCTGGGAATTTTTTTGCTATTTACTGTTTCCTGTGGACAGGAGGGTAAAAAAACCGAGAAAAAAGTTCAGGATGTCCCCGTTTTGACCAATGTTGAAACAAAACGATTCAGCCTGCTTCTTTCAGACCTGGAGGAGTTAAAAGCTGATGGTTGCCTTAAAAACGCCACGCTAGGTTATTTCATCATAGACATTACCAGGGAAAGCAAAAAGACCATCATTGCAGAATGTGAGCAATCGAAGCCTATGATGCCGGCTTCCACGCTTAAGATATTTGTTACCGCTCCGGCACTGGAAATCTTCGGGCCGGCAATCATCCCTGAAGTCACTGTAACCAATGAGCACAGTATCAACTGGAGGTCTTCAAAGATTCTTCGCCGTATTGGTGATAAAATATACCACCATAGTACGAAGGATGCCGGGGTCCAGGCCATCCTGCAGTTCTGGAGGGCGAAGGGCCTGGATACACGCGGAATGTATTTTGAAGATGGAAACGGCTTATCACGGAATAATGCCATATCCCCCAAGCAGCTTGTCGACGCCCTGTATATCATGACAAACTCGAAATATTTCCTTCCATTCTACGAATCTCTTCCTATTGCCGGACTTACCGGGACCCTTCATAAAGCATTAAGGGGAACAGCAGCCGAGGGAAGGGTGAGAGCCAAAACCGGCACGATTGCAGGGGTTAAAAGCTTTGCAGGGTATGTGAAAAGCGTTTCCGGACGTGAGCTTATTTTTTCAATCATAGTCAATGATTACAGCTGCCGCACGAAGCTGATCAAGAAAAAACTTGAAGCCATTCTTCTCAGAATGGCGGAGGTGTAAGAACCAGGATCTGAACGGGTTTGATTAAATCGGTATTAACCCCAGGGCAAAGCCCTGGACACGGGTTCCTCTCCAAAGGGGCGGGGAATTAACCTCGAGAAATTAAACGAAAGACTGAAGATCGGATAATTTCCTGTAAACACCGTTACGTTCCAGCAATTCGGAATGGGTTCCTCTTTCTACGATCTCACCCGACTGCAGGACAATGATCTCGTCGGCAAACTGAATTGTTGACAGCCGGTGAGCAATAACAATGGATGTACGGTTCCTCATAAGATTTTCAAGAGCCTGCTGTACCAGTCTTTCGCTTTCGGTATCCAATGCTGAAGTGGCTTCGTCGAGGATCATAATAGGCGGGTTCTTGAGCACAGCCCTGGCAATACTGAGCCTCTGCTTCTGTCCGCCTGAAAGTTTCACGCCCCTGTCACCTATATTCGTTTGGTAACCAAGGGGCATGTTTTCGATGAATTCGTGGGCATTGGCGACCTTCGCAGCTGCAACAACCTGTTCCTCGCTCACTGTTTCAATACCGAAGGCAATATTATTGAACACGGTATCATTGAACAGTATCGTTTCCTGCGACACGATCCCCATCAGGGCCCTCAGGTCATTGATCACCATTTTCTGAATAGGAATGCCGTCGATGAGGATCTCGCCTTTTTTACAATCATAAAATCTTGGCAGGAGGTCGACCATCGTCGATTTCCCTCCTCCCGAAGTACCGACCAGTGCAATAGTACGGCCTTTCGCAATGGTCAGGCGGATGCTTTTTAATACTTCTTCCTGCACGTAAGCAAAGCTCACATTCCTGAATTCAATTTCCTTTTCGAAGGTCTTCTTCGAGATGGCATCAGGCATTTCTACTATAACTTCAGGTTCATTGAGTACCTGTTGTATCCTGTCGAGGGAAGCTGCTCCTTTCTGGAGGTTGTACCAGGCCTGGGTTATAGTTTTTGCCGGGTTGAGGATCTGTGAGAAGATCAACATATAAGTGAGGAAAGTAGCTGCATCGAGCAGGTTTCCCGGGGTAAATACCAGCTGGCCGCCGAACCAGAGCACTATGCTGATAACCACGGCCCCGAGGAACTCACTGAGGGGCGAAGCCAGGTCACGCTTGCGGTACAGCCTTACCATCAGCCTGAAAAAGTGATTGTTGGTCTTCTCAAACCGTTTATCGGCAAAATCAATGGCCGTGAATGCTTTTATGATCCTTAAACCTGAAAGTGTTTCTTCAATGATCGAAAGAAGGATCCCCATCTGTTTCTGTCCCTTGTCGGAAGTCCTTTTCAGGCTTTTCCCGATCTGGCCGATGATGAGGCCTGAAACAGGCAGGAGTATCAGTATGAAAATTGTGAGCTTCGGGCTGATTGTAAACAATACCGCCAAAAATGACAATATTGAGATCGGGTCGCGGAAGAACATTTCCAGTGAGCTCATGATCGACCATTCCACCTCCTGCACATCGGTGGTCATGCGTGAGATGATATCACCCTTCCTCTGCTCGTTGTAATATCCCAGGGGCAGGATAAGGGCTTTATAATACAGCTGCCTGCGGATGTCCCTTACCGCTCCGTTCCTTACAGTCGCCAGAAAAAACATTGCAAGGTAACGGAATACGTTCCTCAGGAAGAACAGGATGACAATAGTGATACTGATATAGAGCAGCATCTGCTTCTCACCGTGCTCAAAGATCATGGTCCCGAAAAAATAATTGAAATTGGCCTGGATAGAGTCAAAGGAGAGCATCTTCGTAAGCTCACTAAAAGAATGGGCTTGTGAAAGGTCCATCGAAGGGGCCACCGGATGTACCTTCACCTTCTGAAACAGCATATTCAGAACCGGGATAAACAAGGTAAAGGACACAAGAGAGAACAGCGTTGACAGAATGTTGAACAGGATATTCAATACGGCATAGAGCCAGTATGGTTTTGCATACCGCAATATCCTGAACAGTTTTTTCATCAGGGCAAAGATAAAAATTTAATCCCATGGAATATTACCTTTGCGCAATATTCCCTCAGGATGGATTTTAAGGTTCATTCCAAACAACCAAACTTCTTCTGTCGAACGCAAAACTCCATAACGCATTAACGCATTAATGCTGCACGCCAATTTTCCTTATCTTTGCGTTATGGAAAGCATGCGACAACAGAAAATCTCCCGGATGATCCAGAAGGAACTTGGCACTACTATTCTGCGTGAAGGCAAGGACCTTTTCGGGGGAGCTTTTATAACGGTAACCAAGGTCACTGTGACCAAAGATCTTTCACTTGCAAAGATCTACCTGAGTCTTTTCGGTACTAAGGATAAACATGCGCTGCTGGCCCTGGTCAGACATCACACGAAAGACCTCCGATACCACATGGGACAGGGACTACGTAACCAGCTTCGGGTCATTCCGGAACTTCAGTTTTTTGAAGACGATTCCCTTGATTATATCGACAAAATCGATAACCTCCTGAAAACATGACAACTCCATGCAATACGATCCGATAAAACAATCCCTGGGAAAAGTCTTCAATAAAACCCCTTTTCTCCGCAGGATTTTTTACCGTATGCTGAATATCCTGTTACTGCGCTCCTGGTTTGTGAGAAAAGAGTTGAGAAAATGGGCAATGTCTAAACCCGGTCACATGAAAGTGAATATCCTTGACGCTGGATCCGGGTTTGGGCAGTATACTTACTTTCTTTCAGGCCTCAGGGATAACAGCAGCGTTCTTGCTGTTGATGTGAAAGATGAACAGATTGCCGACTGTAATGCCTTCTTTAACAAAATCAAAAGGAACAACGTACACTTTGAAAAAGCAGATCTGACAGTTTATTCACAGAACGATTATTTTGACCTGATTCTTTCGGTGGATGTCATGGAACATATTACCGAAGATCAGAAAGTATTTTCAAATTTTTACAAATCCCTCAAGCCAGACGGGATGCTTCTGGTCTCCACACCTTCCGACCAGGGGGGATCCGACGTTCACGACCATGATCACGGGGAATCCTTTATTGATGAACATGTTCGTGACGGGTATAACATCAGCGGCATCCGGGAGAAGCTGAGGAAAGCAGGCTTCAGCCGCACCGAAGCACGTTTCACCTATGGAAAACCCGGGCAGCTGGGTTGGAAACTGTCGATGAAGTATCCAATCCTGATGCTGAATGCAAGCAAACTGCTGTTCATCATATTACCCTTTTACTATCTCCTGACTTTCCCATTTGCCCTGCTGTTTAATTTAATGGATATTTACAGTAAGCATAAGAGCGGAACGGGATTGTTGGTAAAGGCATGGAAATAGAGAAGTAGTGAAATAGCGAGGTATTCCGCAAAAGCTGCCTTAGCTAATCGAAGTGAAATTTTGGAAAAAACTGAGCTTTGGAATACCTTTGATTGAACGCAGATAAGGCGCTGCAGCGTTGCGTGAATACGAGCTATAAACAAATGAAGTAAGTAATGAATTTTCCAGTTTTCATAGCGCGCCGCTATCTCTTCTCCAGGAAGTCCCATAACATCATCAACATCATTTCACTTATCTCGGCAGCAGGTGTTATGATTGTGACTGCTGCACTCGTTATCGTGCTTTCGGTATTCAATGGGTTTGCACGTTTGTCGGAATCATTGTTTAATTCCTTCAATCCCGATATGACCATTACCCTGAAGAGAGGGAAAACGTTCGGAACCGGGCAACTGGACATCCAACGTATAAAAAAAATAAATGGAGTGAAATATGTTACCGAGGTGGTTGAGGAGAATGCCCTCATGAAATACCTCGACAAGCAATCCATTGTAACTCTCAAAGGCGTCAGCAGCGATTTCGGGAAGATGTGCGGGATTGATACAATGATGGCGGCAGGGCGCTTTATCCTTGAAGAGGGAGATATGAATTACGCCGTGCTTGGATATGGTATCGCCGACTACCTGGGGGCTAACCTGAACGATTTTAAAAATCCCATTACTGTCTATGTCGCCCGCCGTGACGCCAACTTTTCGAATGTGTTTGACAATGCCTTCAATACAGCTTCCATATTCCCGTCGGGAACTTTTTCGATACAGGCCGATTTTGATGTGAAATATGTTCTTCTGCCCCTCCGTTTTTTGAAGCAGATCCTTCAATACAAGGATGAACTTACCTCCCTTGAGATCGGGATGGATAAAAGAGCCGACCCTGAGAAAGTCCAGAAAAACCTGCAGGAAATTGCCGGAGAAAAATTCAGGGTGAAGAACCGCTATGAACAGCAGGAAATAATCTACAAGATATTCCGCACCGAAAAATGGGCCATTGTGATGATATTGGCCTTTATTCTGCTCATTGCCACGTTCAACGTGATCGCTTCGATTTCAATGCTGATCCTTGAAAAGAGAAAGGATATTGCAGTGCTGCAAAGCCTGGGCGCCAGTAAAACTCTTGTGCAGCGTATTTTTATGATAGAAGGTATGCTGATATCATTCTGCGGGGCTGTAGCGGGTTTGTTCCTGGGTGCTGTCATATGCTGGGTCCAGATACATTTCAACCTGGTAAGACTGGGGGGTGTCGACAGCACTTTCGTGGTCAGCTCATACCCTGTACATATGATCCCCCTGGATTTTCTCATTATATTTGTCATTGTTATGGCCATAGGTTTTTTGGTAGGTTGGTACCAGATTTATAATATCCGGAAAATAGATGCGACCATGATGCGTGCGGAATAATTTTTCCGGCAGGATTGCCTTAATCACATAATCTATGTTGCGTATCTGTCGTTGCAGGTTTATTCTCGCGCTGGGCCTGGTTCATCTGTCTGCTGAGCTGCTGGCCGGGAGCATTTTAGTCAAACCGGGCAATAATACTGTAATTTACACTTCGGCCGCTTCTCAATCACTGAACATTACGGTGGACATAAGTACGCTGGACTTCCGTGATATCGAGACCAGGCAGGGACCATTTACAGAGATTTTTGCCGAGGGTTTCGGTTTTAACCATAGCGTGGGAGAACCAAAACTGCCTGTGTACCACAAGCTGATCGATGTCCCGGTAAATGCAGCTTATGAAATCCAGGTCAGTTGTTCGCATTTTCAGGATTTCCTTCTTAAAGACCTCCACATTGGTTCAGCAATCATTCCTTTTCAGCCTTCCCTGTCAAAAAACATCACCATGCCGGATCAGGTTCCCTTTTTGATGAACCGGCAGGCATACCGGCAAAACAATTTTACGGATGCCCCCCTGCTGAAGGTCACCCATGTGGGAACCATGCGGGCGGTGGTGCTGGCAAGGCTCGATATCTCGCCGGTTCAATATAACCCTCTAACGGGAATGCTTCGTGTGTATGATCATATCGAGGCCAAAGTTGTATTCATCCATCCTGACATGCAAGCTACAAGAGATCTTTTTGTTAAATACTCGTCGCCCTGGTACCAGGCATTATACAGCAGGCTCCCGAATTATAAGAATATGGCCGGCATGCTCCATACCTCGTCTCCGGCTACCTATGTGATCGTTGCCCATTCTTCCTTCAGGAGTTCATTAAAACGTTTTATAGAATGGAAAACCCGCAAGGGCTTCAATGTCATTGCCGGGTATACCGACAACCCGGCAGTGGGAAATACCGCTTCATCGATTAAGGCATACCTTCAGGGTCTTTATATCAACCCTCCTGCAGGATATAATCCCCCCGGTTTTGTGTTATTCGTGGGCGATGTGGCCCAGGTCCCGACATGGTTCACCGGAGGGCATCCCTCCGACCTGTATTACTGCGAATATACGAACGATCATCTGCCTGACGTCAGTTATGGCCGCTTTGCAGCCCAGAACAATACCCAGCTGAACGCTTATATTGACAAAACTCTTGAATATGAGCAGTATACGATGCCATCCGATGCTTTCCTCGGAGAGGTTGTCATGGTATCCGGCGCAGATACTGATTTCGGCCCTCTTTATGGCAACGGACAGGTAAACTATGTCAACATCTGCTATTTTAATCCGGCACATAATATTTTACCGCATACCTATCTTCAGCCGGAACCTGCCGGGGCCAACTATAGCCGGAATATCCTTGACAATGTTTCCAATGGTGTGGCTTTTGCGAACTATACAGCCCATGGAAACGAGTCAGGCTGGGCCGATCCTTCCTTCTCCATCGGCAATATCCCTGCTCTGCAAAATGCACACAAATACCCTCTGTTGGTAGGAAACTGCTGTAAAACTGCCAACTTCAGCGTGAACTGTTTTGCGAAGGAAATTACGAGGGTATCCGACAAAGGCGCATTGGGGTACATAGGTTGTTCCGATTATTCATACTGGGATGAGGATTTCTGGTGGGCCTGTGGTTATAAATCGCCGGTCTCAACGAATCTTCCTTACGATTCAACTCATTTAGGAGCCTTTGATAAGACATTCCATGATCATGGTGAACCTTTATCGGAGTATTTTGTAACTATGGGGCAAATGGTCCAGGGCGGGAACTATGCCGTTGAAGAATCCGGTTCGGATTTTGCAGCATACTACTGGGAGACATACTGCCTTATGGGGGATCCTTCATTGAGCATATATTACTCAATACCTCCTGTACTTGAGGCTTCCTTCGGGCATATCAGACCGTTATCTGACACCAGCCTGAGTATTATAACAGAGCCCTTGTCATATGTGGCATTATCACTTAACGACAGCACCCTTCTGGATGCCCGTACAGTTGATTCTTCAGGCGTTGCAGTCCTTACTTTTCCTGCCATCAAGGATCCCTGTTATGCACACCTGATCATTACCAGACAGAACCGCAAACCCCTTACCGACAGCGTTCAGTTCGTCCCCGACAGTATAATGGCGGGCATTCCGTTACATCTGCCCGCCCGGTTCATCGATATTTATCCAAACCCATTCAGCGATAGGTTCTGTATTTCTTTTAATTCGGAAAAACAGGCTGATGTCAGTGTGGAGATATTCGATGCTTATGGGAACTGCATGTTTTCAAAAAACTACCTGCCATCACTGGTACCAGGGAAACAGATGATTACAATAGAAGCAACCGATCTGAATCCTGGTATGTATTTCTGCAGGGTACAGACTGATTGGGGTATTCAGACAAAAAAGATAGTACTGATCAGGTAAGCTATTTCGTGCTTACAATCCTCGCTTTTGTAACTGCGATGATTTCACCGAATTGTGAGGCGGAAGGGTCAAGGATGGCTGCTATCAGATAAAGCCGGTTGGTGTTCCAGTCGGTATTCGTTACAGGGAACGTTTTTGTATAGGTATAAAGTTTGTCCACTTCAACCGTTGCCGAGAACAGGGATCCGTAATTCCCGTTCATCGATCCCCTGAACGTTTCATTAAAATAATAGGGATCGATTTCAGGAGTAGGGCCTGCAGCAGTGTCTTTGTTCGACTGTTTACCCTCGATACTGTCTTCGGTAATAAAAAGACAGATATTGGATCCTGCTGTCAGTTTCTTCTTGAACCAGCCTGAAACCGAAGCGGAAATTTCCCTGGTTGAACTACTATAGGAAGCGCTCAGCTGTACCATAGCTGCAATAGGTTTGGATATCTGGGTTTCAATTGCTTCACCCCATTTATCTGAAGGTACTGCAATTGAACCACCGATCGCAGTGCGGTTTATCGTACCTGCCGGTACACCGCTGATTGAATAATCACCGGCCCACAAGGTTCCTTCAGGAGTCCTCAGGTCAAGGGGGTACTTCGGATTAGGATCCGCCAGGGATGTAGCATGCACCGTCATCAGGATGACCTTGGTCCGATAATAGTCGATCAGCCTGAGGGCTTTTTGTGTTGCAAGCGGACAATTGTTGCATGTATGGCCGGTATATTCTTCCAGTAAAATATAAGGTTTGTTCGTAGTATCATATTGGGTAAGTACTGTGGCATAAGGAGGATCCAGCTTATCACAGGAGGTCATTATCCATCCGGAGACTAATAAGACAGGAATTAAAATTCTGAATAGTTTCATATCTCTGCTGATTATCGTTCAAATTAAAAACTGCTGGTTACGGTTAAGGTAAATCCACTTGACTGCGGCACATAGCGGCAAACGCCTCCAACGCAGATAATACCTTCGCGCTGCCGGCCGTAGGCAAGTTGTATCCGGGTGGTGTTATACACGAAGCCGGCAGCCACGTTATAATAATTGAGCTGTTTGCTTGCATCCGAATTACCGTAATTATACTGGTCGCTGAGAGAAAAGAACCACTTCGGTGAGATCGTGACTTCCATCATGCCTTCAGCCCAGTTTCCGTTATCCTGTTTGGTAAATAAACCTTGAAGTTCCCAACGGAGGGATAATTTTTTATTGACATTAAAGGTAACATCAGCAATTCCGATATTTGAATAAATGATGGGGTCTTCAGGATGGCCCTGAACGACGGCTTTATTATAGGTCTGGTAGAGGTACTCGAAAATACACTTAACCTTTTTCCCGATCTTTTTGGTGACATCAACCTGGGTTTCCTGCCAGTATACCTCATTACCGATGGAATAAAAATTTGCAGCATAACCCAGGGTGCCTGTTTGGCCAATGGGCGTTGTATCGTTGACAGGGGTTTTCTTAATTGAATTGACCTGCGAAAAATCAACCTCAATGGTAAGTCCGTTTTTACCTCCCAATTTGGAATTCTTTGGTATGGTATATACCACGCTGCCTGCAATCCCTGCTTCTCCCGTAGTCTGGGTTGCATAGGGGTACATCGCTGAAAGGGCGTAGGTATGCTCCTTGTTTATAGCCGGTAAATAATTGATGTCAACGCCGTTAAGGGAATAGCTTCGGTCGGATTTATAGCTGAAATTGTCAATCCACTTCGATTTCAACTCAATCCCTAAATTCTTCCTGGAATATGTCAGGTCAACAAGAATGGCATTACCCGGTTTATAAATGTATTCGTTCATCTTTGATGGGTCGTTGATCTTATGTGCATATTCGGTGTAAAAATTCAGACCGGCATAGTTCAGGTTCAACCTTCCTCCATAGCAGGCAACGTTTTGAGGCAGGCTCAAAGTATACGCCTTGTCTCCAATGACATATGGCATATTTTTGTCTTTCTGGTAATCACTTACAAAACTGCCTCCAATTGTGATTTTAAGCTTCGAATCAGATAATGCGCTGAACATATCATTCAGATTAAAATCCCCGTCAATTCCTTTGACAATACCCCTGTTATTGTTCTGGAAAGGAGTCCAGAAAAATCTCTGGAAACCATAAACTCCGGTCAGGGTGATCCCTTTTGAGGGCATGAACTTCACACGTAATCCCCTCATCGAATTGTCGTAGCCCAGGGTCCATTCCTGGTATGTCCTGAATGTCATACCCTGGCCGAATTGCTCATAAAAATTACCTGCTGTGACTTCAAGGAGGTCGTTTTTGTATTTTACGTACCAATAGGGAACCCCTGCTCCCAGGTATGAAGGGTCGTAACCCAGCAATGGCGGCAGGTAGGCTTCAAACCTCATGCCGGCATAAAAATTTTTATATTCATAATTCACCTCAGTGAAGCCGTTCATGCGGACCGGTTGTCCATTGATTGACTCGCTGGTAATGCCCATGGCAGCATCCTTCTGGTATAATGCTGCATCGGCCTGGAAAGAACCAGTGACCTGGGCATTCTTCAGAAAATCCTGAGCTTTGAGCCGGCCGGGGAACAATGCCATTGCAGCGATCCCAATACAAAACAGTACAAGTTTTTTCAATGTTAAAAAGTTTAATTGAAGCTGATTACTTGATTTCTTCGCCTTTTACTACTTTTCTGATAACTTCGATGATATCATTTTCATTGCCTTCAGCGAAAGTCGTGTGGGTCCATATAATCTCTCCTTTACCGTTCAGGACAAAGGTCTGAGGAATAGGGCCAACACCCATGGCACGTTTAAGGTCGGAGTTTTGGTCCAGAAGAATTGTATAGGACCATCCTTTCCCGTCAACAAAGGGTTTAACCTGCGAAGACGATCTTGGGTCATCAACGGAAATTGCATACAGTTTAACCCCTGTCTCCTTTACCCAGTCGTCATACACATCAGCAATAGCGCTCAACTCCCGGATACAGGGTTTGCACCAGGTAGCCCAGAAATCAATAATTATTGGTTTACCTCCATTATCAATGGTTGAGGTACTCACGACGTTCCCGTATATATCCTTCAAGTTCACAACCGGAACTGTCTTACGCCGGGCAGATGCTTCCCCGGTTTGAGCGAATGTAACGAAGAATGCAGACAGGCAAATCAGGATTAAGGTCGTATTTTTCATAATGCTGTTATTAACTTAACATTTTGCAAAAATACGATTTAAATCATATGAGGCAGACTTCAAGAATTTTGCAGGCAGGATGCGGGAAAAGAGCAATCTTGTCGAGGACTGCCGGGATCAGCATCACTTCCCCTTTCGTTATGTTCTCTTTTCCTGAATTATAGGTTATTTCGGCAGCACCATCAATACAAATGTAGATAATGAAGGAGTCTATCTCGGTATAATCTTTTATGACCGGCAGGCTGAATTCGAGAATGCCCGTAGAGAAATACGGACATTTGACCAGGTTCACCGTACGGTTTTCCTGAGGGGTATATAGGGTACGGTATGAAGGCGGGACTTCAAAATCAATGGCGTCCAGTGCAAGGCCTGCATGCATTTCCCGGGATTGTCCCTGTTCGTCCACCCTGTCCCAGTCATAGATGCGGTAAGTAATGTCGGAGGTTTGCTGTATCTCGGCCAGAAGGATACCCGGTCCAAGTGCATGAACACGGCCTGCAGGTATATAAAAAACATCTCCTTTGTTTACCGGTTCATAATTCAGGATATTCCCCAGGGTTTTATCTTTCAGGTTTTTCTGATAGAATTCCCTGCCGATCTTCCTGTTAAAACCAGAAATCAATTCTGCTCCCGGATCAGCATCAACAACATACCACATTTCTGATTTGCCCCCGCCCAGTTTACGTTTGGCTGCAAGTATATCATCCGGATGTACCTGGACCGAGAGCCAGTCATTGGCATCAATAAATTTGATCAGGACAGGGAACTGATCCTTATGGTTCATGAAAGTCTTTTCTCCTACCAGGTCATCCATATAAACTTCCAGCAGCTCGTTCAGCTCATTCCCTTCGAGGAACCCGTTGCTGACTTCAGTCTGGGAGCCAGGTACGCCCGAAAGCATCCAGGCTTCACCCGCATTCAGGTGAGGAGCAAAATTTATCCCTAATGAAGTTTTCATTTTTTGACCACCCCATATCTTTTCCCGGAATACAGGCCTGAACTTTAATGGGTATAATGTTATCATAAATTTTCTGTCAGGAAGATGAAAAATCGTCGTAAAAAATCGTAAATTTGAATCCGTCCCGAAGCAAAATTAACATTTTCAACAGATCTTTACTGCTATGTTGTGTATTGGAATTACAGGAACCATAGGAGCCGGTAAAGGCACCGTGGTGGAATATCTTGAGAAATCAAGGGGATTCAGGCATTTCTCTGTTCGCAGTTTCCTTCTTGAGCTTATCCGTCAGGAAGGGATGCCCGAGAACCGCGACAGCATGTTTTTACTTGGCAACCGTCTGAGGAAAACTTTCGGCCCCTCCTATGTGGTCGACTGTCTTCATGATCAGGCAGCAGAAAGCGGTGAAGACTGCATCATCGAAAGTATAAGAACCCCAGGTGAAGCGATCTCCCTGAGATCGAAAGGAAATTTTTATCTCCTGGCCGTGGATGCTGATCCGCAGATACGTTACGAACGCATCATCGAAAGAAAATCGGCGACGGATACCATTTCGTTTATTACTTTCATTGAAAATGAAGAACGGGAAATGACATCCAGCGACCCGAACCGGCAAAACATCAGGGAGTGCATCCGGATGGCCGATTTCGTGCTTACCAATAACGGCAGCAGGGAGGAATTGTATACAGGGGTGGAAGAGATTTTAAAAAAGATTTGAAATGGAAGAAAAACAATATATCCGCCCTTCGTGGGATAAGTATTTTATGGAAATCGCCAACACGGTTGCCACACGAGCTACCTGTGACCGGGGAAGAAGTGGTTGCGTGATAGCCCGCGACAAACAGATCCTGGTAACAGGTTATGTTGGCAGTCCCCGCGGGCTGAAGCATTGTGACGAGATTGGCCACCTCATGAAAAAAGTCCACCATGATGACGGCCGCATCACCCAGCATTGCATGAGAACCGTCCATGCCGAACAGAATGCTATTTGCCAGGCCGCCCGTCTCGGTATTTCACTTCAGGGGGCAACGATCTACTGCCGTATGACACCCTGCCGCACCTGCGCAATGCTTATCATCAACTGCGGAATTGAACGGGTGGTTTGCGAAAGGAAGTACCACGACAGCCTGGAAAGCGAAACTATGTTCACACAATCAGGGGTAAACCTCGAATATGTGTATAACGAAGTACAGGAATACGAAAACCAGCAGGGCTGAAGAGTGATGGCTCTGCCGGAAGTCAAATGAGAACTTAGTAAAATGCATCCAGAGCACGGATTGTCCAGATCCCAGTTTGAATCTTTATTCCGCAGTGAGTATAAAGGCATGTTGTATTTTGCAATTCGTTATGTCAAAGAAGAAGAAGAAGCTAAGGAGATTGTGCAGGAAGCATTTATTAACCTCTGGGAAAAAAGGGAATCAATCAACCCTGAGCGGGAAGTAAAATCCTACCTTTCGGCGTCCGTCAGGAACCGTTGTCTAAATTACCTCCGCGACAACAAACGGTTTGACGGCAAACTGCTCAGCCTGGGAGGGCTTCTTCCCATCCCCAGCAATGATGATCATAATCAGATCGAATTCAGAGAATTAAGCCATCAAATACAATATGCCATTGATGAATTGCCCGAAAAATGCAGGGAGATATTCAGGCTTAACCGTTTTGAACAAATGAAATACCAGCAGATTGCCGATCACCTGAGGATCTCGGTTAAAACGGTAGAAACACAGATGTCGAAGGCATTGGCGCATCTCAGGAGCAGAGTAAAACAAACCTGAATTATAATATATAAGAGATATCAGGGTAGGCCCCGGTTTATGTGTATAATAAATGATTATGGAAAAAGATCCTGCATATTTTGAAAAGCTTATTGCCAGGTATTTCAGCGGAGAAGCAAATTCTGCTGAGATTAATGAGCTTTCGGCCTGGGTTGCTGAGAATCCTGATCATAAAACTATTTTCAGGGAATCGCAATATGCCTGGATGGCTATTGAAGAAGCACGTGTGGTTGATGCAGTGGATCTTGATAAGGAATGGAAATCGTTCGTGAAACGCGTTGGAATTGCTGAAGAACATGATGAGACCGTGAAAAATGACGTTTCACCATTTCGCCATTTATTCGCACCTATTATTAATTTCTTTTGTGTGCTCATTTCGGCTTCGCCGAACACTATTTCGCCATTTGGTTCCGGGACAATCCCCCTTCGCAGATTTCTGCTCAGGGTCGCAGCCATCCTTTTGATCCTGGCCAGTCCGGCATATCTTCTTTACCGTTACTTCCAGCAGCCTGTATTAAAAGAGCTTGCTGCCAATACAAGCCGAGTGGAAACTCTTCTCCCTGATGGTTCCAGAGTTACCTTGAACATAGGTGCAGTGATCAAGTACCCCGGGAAATTCAAAGGGAATAAAAGGGCCGTAAGCCTGGATGGCGAAGCTTACTTTGATGTGGCCCATAATGCCTCAAAGCCATTCATTATCGCTACTGACGGGATCAGGGTTGAAGTCAAAGGGACTTCGTTTTACATCAACACCTGTTCGCGGAGCGGTGATTTTGAGTTGGTGCTGACCACCGGTGAAGTCGGGTTGTATTTTGAAAATCAGACAGGCCCGGCGAGGATCCTGAACCCCGGTGAAAAAGCCATAATCCATGGGAAACAGATTACCATCACTACTAACCAGGATGCAAATTATATGGCGTGGAAAACCCATAAAATCACTTTCAGCAATGATCCCCTGAATTCCGTAGCAGCTACTCTAAGCAAGGTCTACCAGGCTAATGTCTGCCTTGTCAATCCATCACTTGCCCAATGCCGTCTCACAGCTACCTTTGACAATCAGTCCCTTGAATCTGTACTAAACGTGCTCAAAGCAACGTTGGATATAGATATCAGAAATTCCGGATCTACAGTGGAAATATCCGGCAAAGGATGCAGATAAACCCTGGGAGCCTTATTCATTCACGAGTAACGTCCTTCTCAACATTCTTCTTTATGTTGGGGATGCAGATCTTCATTTTATTTCCGTTAATTCAGTTAAACGCCCAGATACTGGATAAGCCTATCAGCTTACATATTAAGAACCAGCCCCTTCCCGCCGCGCTGAAAGCTATATCCGATGAAGGAACGATCAACTTCTCCTATAATCCGCAAAGCATACCATCTGATAAAACCGTTAGTATAAATTGCCATAAGAAACCATTGAGGGATATCCTTGATTTAATCCTCAAACCTCTTGGCATTACTTATTTTGAACTCGAAAACCAGGTGGTGCTTAAAATTCCGGCCGCGGGTCTCAAACCTCATCAGGATGCAGCGCCAAGGCCTGTCCGGCATTTTACCATCAGCGGATTCATAAGAGTAAAGAACAGCGGGGAGGTACTCATCGGCGCTAATGTCTACGCAGCAGGAACAACCCTTGGAACAACTTCCAACGCTTATGGGTTTTACTCTCTTACCCTGCCCGAGGGCAACTATATATTGGATTATTCATTTCTTGGCTTCAGGGAAATACAGGATGTAAGGAGTGTGGATTCCGACCAGCGCATCAGCATGGAGATGGAGGAAACAAAACTCGACATGAAAGAAGTGGTTGTAAAGCCAAAGGAAACGGGATGCGACATCCGGCGGAGCCAGTTAAGTGATTTTAATTTTTCAAACAAAACACTTGCCAGTCTGCCGGGTTTTGCAGGAGCCCCCGATATCCTGAAAGCCCTCCAGGCCGTTCCGGGAATCCACTCTTATGGCGACGGATCTTCACTGTTTTATGTGCGCGGGGGAAACAGTGATCAGAACCTTTTGCTTCTGGATGAGGCACCTATTTACAATGCATCTCACCTCTTCGGATTTTTTTCAGCCCTGTCTCCCGATGCGGTGAACGATATCCAGGTATTCAAGGGGGATTTTCCTCCCGCTTATGGCGGAAGGCTGAGTTCGGTAGTGGATGTGAAAGCGAGGGAAGGAAATATGAAACGCTTCGGCTTCAGCGGCAACCTGGGGCCTTATGCCTCAAATGTATCCATTGAAGGCCCAATCTGGAAAAATCACGCTTCATTCTTCATTTCCGGCAGGCTGTCGACACTTAACTGGCTTAATTATCTTCTGAAAGACCAACCCAGCTTCAATATCCAGTTTTACGACATCAATGCTAAGCTGAACCTGATTGCCGATGACAATAACAGGATTTACCTGACTTTTTATACTGGCCGGGACGACTTTTCCCGGCTTAACTCTTCGGCTTACCGCACTTATGGGATAAGCTGGAACAATATCCTCGGGACTGCACGATGGAACCATGTTTTTAATGAAAAGCTGTTTTCAAACACGACGCTTAATTACAGCAGTTATAATTATTATCTCTATACGACTGAAAGCCGTAAAGGATTCTGGACTTCATCCATTT
Organism: uncultured Bacteroidales bacterium; assembly: GCA_903887775.1. Taxonomy (GTDB): domain Bacteria; phylum Bacteroidota; class Bacteroidia; order Bacteroidales; family FEN-979; genus CAIRDP01. Next base: position 254,242 of record CAISRB010000024.1, on the reverse strand, counting down.
CGAATTTAACTCTCAAGTCGGATTTTACATGGTTCATTAATTCTAATAATACAGCAAAGGCAGGACTTGACATTACCAACTACCATTCTAACCCCGGGAATATCAATACGGCCCCGGATGCCTCGTCCACAGACCAGGTTCCGGTCGTATCCAGGTACCAGTGCATGGAATATGACCTTTACCTGGGGAACGAACAAAAACTCGGGAATCACATCATCTTCAAGTATGGTTTACGCCTGCCTCTCTGGCAGGATTTCGGATCTTCCACTGTTTACTTCTTTGATGCCAATTACCAGCTGATCGATTCAGCATCGTTTAAAAAGAATATTTCTTATTTCACTTATGTAAGCCCGGAACCCAGGTTAAGCGTTATTTACAATATTACCGATAACGCTTCCCTTAAATTCGGATATAGCAGGAACACTCAGTTCCTCCAACAACTTTCGAATTCCGCCGGCCCGTTTACGTCATTGGAGGTATGGGCCCCCTGCGGACCGAACATCCCCGCCCAGAAGGCCGATCAATGGGACCTGGGTTATTATCGGAAATTTTCACATAGCCGCCTTTTTGCAAGCGCAGAAGTTTTTTATAAAGCCTGTCTTGACCACCTCGATTACAAAGACCACGCCAACCTGCTTTACAATCCCCTGATCGAAGGCGAACTTCGTTTCGGGAAAGCATGGGCCTACGGTCTTGAACTGATGTTAAGGAAACCGGAAGGCAAACTTACCGGATGGATCTCATATACCTGGTCAAGGTCGCTCGTGCAGACCGATGGTGTGAATAACTCTGAGACCTATCCCTCGAATTATGACAGCCCGAATGATCTTTGCATTAATGTTTCCTATGACGACCACCATCATTGGGCCTTATCGGCAGTCTGGTATTATCGCACCGGCAGCCCGGTGAGTACACCCACGGGTTTTTATTATAATAACGGCTATTCCGTTCCAATATACGGAGACAGGAATAACAGCAGGCTGCCCGATTACCATCGCCTTGACCTTTCAGTGACTTATCATATCAGCAACCCTGACAAGCGTTTTCAGCAAAGCATAATACTTACTTTGTATAATGCATACGGACGATATAATCCGTTTTCAGTAAGCTTTAACCGTACCATTGACAGCAATGGCAATCTCGTTGTTCCGGCAAACACCCAGGCAGGATACCAGCTTGTGCCGACATCAATCTCGGTAGCCGGGATCATCCCATCCATCAATTATCAATTTAAATTCTGATGAAGAGGATATTTATATATCTGGTTTTTAGCCTGTCGATGGCCGCCTGCGTGAAACAGGTGAGCTGGGATGTGCCCGGAGGGGATTCGAACATGATCGCGGTGGATGGTTTGCTCACGAACGAAAGAAAGTCACAAACCATTGTGATCAACCATCCCGTAAACGGCCTGAATGACACAGCCATACCCGTGAGGGGAGCAACAGTGATCATCCATACGGCCGATTCGGTCTGGAACCTTAGTGAAGAACCGGCAGGAAGTGGAAAGTATAAGACTCCTTCAACCTTCATTGCGATTCTTAACAAGACGTATACTCTGAATATATACAGCGGCAGTAATGTATATTCGGCCAAGGCGGCTATGGTGCCGGGCCTGGTTTTTCCCCAGCTTGCCTATGCGCAAAACGACAACGATACACTCTACCATATAGAATATATTGCCAGCGGTTTCAGCAGAAGCGAGCCCGCTATGTGGGAAGTACTTCTTGATTGGACTAAAGTTCCCGCTTATTTACAAGCCGATACCAGCAAATGCAAGGCAAGGCTGCTGTTCTATTCCCTTCCAACCCTCGATGTAAGTGAAATCTTCGCCCCTGTGGTGGAACAGGTTTCGTTTCCAAAAGGAACAAAGATTACCGAGAGAAGGTATTCACTGGCTCCCCAGCATGCTGAATTTATCAGGGAGATGCTTCTTGAAACCAGCTGGCAGGGTGGATTGTTTCCTACCGTAGCCGCCAATGTTTCAACGAACCTGAGCGCAGGTGCAGTGGGATTTTTCGGGGTGTGCAGTGTGAATGAGCTGTCGATGATCGTTGCGAAGTGAGGGATCGTTATAGTGAATATATCCTGAGGCGGCTTGTGCGATGTGCTTCGCTAAACACAATTTCGGTATTTCGCTATTTCGCTATTTTTTTAATCCCGCATCAGGGTAGAACCGATCATCAGTGTATAATTAGAAAACAAAGAAAACTAAACCCAAAACCACAGAAGAATGAGAACAACAAAAATCTTCAAACTCAGCTTTTTCCTTGTAGCACTGGTCATCTTCGGAATCACATCCTGTAAGAAAGACAAGACTATCAATGACCCGGGCAATTCAAACACCACATCGATCCAGAATCTTGCCAATGATGAAAACCAGGCAAACTCAGCGTCTGATGAAGCTATTAACGATATTAACACAGTTCTTGCCGGTACAAACGGGCTCAAGTCAACCGAAGGCATACCCTGCCATGCAACCGTCGATTCCATGTCCGTCGCAAATGACACTATGACCTATTACATAACATACAATGGGGCGAACTGCCGGGGGAACCTGATCCGTACAGGACAGGTTGAGATCAGCAGACATGTTGGCACAAAGTGGGGGCAGGTTGGAGCAACCATAACCTATAAATACCTCAATTTCCACGTTACCCATGTGAAATCAGGGAAATCCATTACTCTTAACGGCCGCAAGACCCTGGTGAACGTAAGCGGAGGTCTTATCTTCATGATCCCTCAGGTAAGATCTTTTGTAACAACGAAAGATTCGGGATACATGAATGTGATCTTTGATGACAATTCCACAAAATTCTGGAATGTCCGCCGCCAGGTCACCTTTACGAAGGTTAACGCAAAGTTGGTTATGACTATCGACGGATTCGGTTCTGCCGGCGGTTACGACAACCTGGTCCTTTGGGGAATCAACAGGAACAGCGAACAGTTTTACATCCAGATCCTGCAGTCGGTGGTTCACCGTGAGGTCTGCCAGTTTGATCCCTGCAGCGGACAGAAAAAAATGATGATCCCTTCCGCCAGTAAGGGTGCTACGCTCACCTTCGGATATGACATCAACGACCAGCCCATCACCGGGGATGCATGCCCCGACAAGTACAAGCTTGACTGGTTTAAAGGAAACAACAGCGGAACACTTTATCTTGTCCTGCCATAACTCAATAATTCCTGATTCAATAAAGCCGGGCCGTGAAGCGGTCCGGCTTTTTCTTATCCTTTCAGTAAATTTTAATCTCAGGCTGGGCGCCGGCCGAAACTGTTCCCCTGAACATTGCATTAGTGCTGAAAGGCATTGCTATATGACCGTCTTTATCAACAGCAATAAGCCCGCCTTCGCCTCCTTTCTGTTTCAGGATATCGAAAATCACAAAATGTGCAGCATCCTCCAAAGTTTTGTTGCCATACACCAACTGTACCGCAACCGAGTATGCGGCACAGTTCCTGATGAAATATTCACCCTGGCCGGTACAGGAAACTGCGCAGGAATTATTGTCGGCATATGTTCCGGCTCCTATGATCGGGCTGTCGCCCACCCTGCCGCTTAGTTTCATCATCATACCGCCTGTTGAAGTTCCTGCTGCCAGGTTGCCGTACGAATCAAGGGCAACACAGCCAACGGTCCCTTTTTTTTCTTTTTCGGCGGATGTGGGAGCAGGTTGTTCTGGCCTGATCTTATCCTTAGCCGTTTTCCAGGCCTCAAGCCTCTCGGGCGTAATAAAATACATGGGGTCAACGATCTGCAATCCCTGGGCCTTTGCAAAAGCATCGGCCCCGTTTCCTGCGAGCATCACATAGGGAGTTTTATCCATCACTGCCCTGGCTGCGGTGATGGGATTTTTAATGATGGTCACGCCGGCCACTGCCCCTGCCTTTCCCGTTTTTCCATCCATGATCGAGGCATCAAGTTCAGCTTTGCCATCATTTGTAAGAACCGCGCCCCTGCCGGCATTGAACAAGGGACAATCCTCCATAAACCTGATCACTGCTTCAACGGCATCCAGACTGCTTCCTCCGGATGACAGTATCCCTGCTCCAATCTGAAGCGCTCTGCCCAGGGAATCAGAATATTGTTTTTCCTTCTCCGGTTTCATTGTTCCTTTAGCCGGCCCGCCTGCGCCGCCATGGACGACAACAACCCAGCGTTTATCACCCCCGCCCTTTGAAACAGCAGTGACCGGGTTGACCTGGGCAGCAAGCCATCCGCCCATCAGCAAAAAAGAAAAAAGAAACAAGATTCCTGTCTTTCTCATAGGTCCCTGGTTTTATAAAATACTTTTCAGAAGATGTGTAAAGTTGATGAGGCCGCTGATCTGCAAAACAGTCAGGACAATAGACAAAATGATGACCGCCCGGATGAATCCGGCTCCTTTTTTCACGGCAAAATAAGAGGCAATAAGAGCTCCGATCACACTTCCTGCGCTCAGTAAAAGTCCGTACATGTAATGCACCTGGCCGTTGATCACAAAAACAGCCAGGGCAAAAATGGCATAGAAGAAAACTATAAGGTTTTTCACGGCATTTGCTTTCACCAGGTCGTAGCCGGTTCCGACAACAAGCGCCATCAGCAGAAAATACCCGACACCAACCTGGATGAAACCTCCATAAAACCCCACCGCAAAGAAGATCGCAAACTGCCACCACCGGAGTTTCTTTTGCAGAAGTGCAGGATTTTCCTTAAGCCAGCGGTCGGGCTTGTAGAACAGGAAAAAAGCCATCAGTATCATGGCAACAATCATAGCTATCTCTATGACTTTCCCGTTCATGTCAACAGCCAAAAAGGCGCCAAAAACCGATCCTATAGTTGCCGGGATGCCAAGCCAGACGGGTCTCAGGTCGGTAAACATCTTTTGTCTGGTAAAGCTTCCCACCGAGGAAAGCGTTTGGAAGAAAATGCTGATGCGGTTAGTTCCGTTGGCAATGCCGGCAGGCAGCCCGAGTATAACGAGGAGGGAAAGGCTGATCACCGATCCTCCGCCCGATAATGTATTGATGAAGCCGACAAAGATTCCGGATATGATGATGACGATGATTTCGGTAACCGACATGGGATTGAGTGATTTACGATTTTTGGTTCATAGTTCATGGTTCGTGGCTCATGCCTCATGGCTCATGGCTCACGGACTCCGGGTGACGGAGATGACTGTGTTTCCTTGAATACAGGATGTAGATTATCATGCCAAGGAGCAGCCAGACAACAAACCTCATCCAGTTGGTGAAGCCAAGGTGGACCATGAGGAAGAGGCTTGAAAGCAGCCCGAGAATGGGGATCAGGGAAAGTTTTTGTACAATTCCCATAAGTGTAAGGATTACTGCAGCGATAATGAACAAGAAGAGGGGCAGGTCATCCCGGTCGAAGGTAAAGTTAAAAAGCCTTTGCATTTCCTTAAGTTCAGGAGGGTTCCAGAAGTACAGGACCACCGCAACCCCGGCCCAGACAAGCGGGAGAGCATAACGGGAGTTGATGTAAGGGACATGGAAGCCTTTTGTGGTTATTTCGGATCCCTGATGCGGGATTCGGGATGCGTCCTTTTCATCACGAGAGTGGCGAATTTCACGAGCGAAGCTGGCTTCCCTGTCTCTCCTTCCCCTGGGGTTAAGTATCAATACTCCCCCGCTCACGAGAACAAAAGCAAACAGGGTGCCGATGCTTGTCAGATCAGTGATCTCGGTGAAATTCATGAACAGGGAGGGGATGGAGGCAAGGAGTCCTGCCACTACGGTTGCAAAAGCGGGGGTGCGAAATTTCGGATGTATCCTTGAGAAAGCTTTCGGCAGCAGTCCGTCGCGGCTCATGCTCATCCAGATACGCGGCTGGCCTACCTGGAAGACCAGGATCACGCTGGCCATGGCAATGATTGCAGCGAGGGAGATAAACCCGGCAAATTTACCCATATGGATGCGTTCGAAAACATAGGCCAGGGGATCGCCAACTCCCAGTTCCGAATAGTTCACCATGCCGGTAAGCACCAGGCTGATCGATACGTATAAAATGGTAGTAATTATAAGCGAATAAATTATCGCCCTCGGCAGGTCCCGCCTGGTGTTTTTACATTCTTCGGCAGTTGTCGAAATGGCGTCAAAACCGATATAGGCAAAGAAAACCCCTGATACACCTTTGAGCACGCCGGTGAGGCCGTGGGGTGCAAAAGGCGACCAGTTACCGGGTTTGATATAGAATGAACCGACTCCAATGACCAGGAGCAAAACCACGACTTTGAGGATCACCATGGAATTTCCGGCAACCTTTGTTTCGTATATTCCGACATAGACCAGGACTGAAATTAGCGCTACAATAGCAAATGCCGGGATGTTGGCGACCAGGTGCAATCCACCGAGTACCGGCGCATTTACCCAGGCCAGGTAAGATTTCTGTATTGCAGGTGCAAGCTGGTCCAGGCTGCTGCCATGAGCGATGGCTGCAGCACCGTCATAATAACCCCTGAGAGCTGTAACATAATCGGTTGATATATATTCAGGGATATGAAGACCCATTCCGCTCATCAGCCCGCAAAAATAATCAGACCATGAAATAGCTACAGCGATATTGCCTATCGCATATTCAACAATAAGGTCCCAGCCTATGATCCAGGCGAAGAGCTCGCCAAAGCTGGCGTAGGCATAGGTGTATGCGCTTCCGCTCAGGGGGATGACCGAGGCAAATTCGGCATAGCATAAAGCAGAAAAACTACAGGCTACGGCAGTGAAAATAAACAACAAGGCAACCGCTGGTCCGCCCGAAGCCGCTGCGCCGCCAATGGTTGCGAAAATACCGGAACCAACTATAGCTGCAATGCCCAGGGCAGTGAGGTCAAATACCGTGAGGCTGCGCCTGAGACCTCCCGAATCCCGCTCATAACCGGCGGCATCGTTGAGGATCAGCCCAATAGGTTTCTTTCTGAAAAGGTCGGAAAAAGACAAACTATTTTTTGGATAAAAATAGAAAGATTTTCAATGTGTTCATACTGCGGTTGGAGTTTCTTTAAACCTGCCGTCAATTTTTCGTACCTTTGTATTAGAAGATAAGAACGATGAAACTAGCAGTTTTTGGCGCAAGCGGGAAAACAGGACTTATGCTGGTATTCCAGGCCCTGAACCAGGGTCATGAAGTAACGGCTTACACCCGCAGTCCACATAAAATTTCAATCACCCATAAAAATATCCGTATCATCCAGGGGGAACTCGTAGATTATGAAAAGATCAAAGAGGTTGTAAAAGGCCAGGAAGCTGTATTATGCACCCTGGGGATAACCGGCAACAAGCCTTCCACCGTGTTATCGGGTGCCACAGGGCTTATACTTCAGGCCATGGAGGAATGCAGTGTGAAACGATTCATCTGCATGTCTTCGGCCGGCGTAGAGGGCAGTGACGGGGGGTTCTGGTTCGGGAAGATCATCATGCCGCTTTTTTTGAAACATATTTTCGAAGATAAAAAACGGCAGATAGAGGTTATAAAACAAAGCCGTGCCGATTGGGTGATCATCAGGCCGGTCGGGCTTACAGACTCTCCGAAAACCGGCAGGTACAGGATCAATGAGGGCAAGCCAACTTCAAAATCCATCCCCCGGGCCGATGTTGCCGATTTCATGCTCAAACTAATGACCGATACCAGATACGATTTCAAAATGCCTGCAATATCAAGCACTTAAACTATTACATTAATTTCAATTTAACCAAATCATTATGAGATCAGTATTGCTTCTTTACTGGGCTCCCAGGGTCCTGGCGATCCTTGGGATCCTTTTTGTGAGTATGTTTTCACTGGATGCTTTCCAGGCCGGTTTGGCATTAAAAACACAGATTCTAGACTGGATCATGCATATGATTCCCTCTTTCGTTCTAATCGTCATACTTATCATCGCCTGGAAATGGGAAAAAATCGGGGGTATTATTTTCCTGTCTCTTGGCCTTGCATTCTCTCCATATGTTTTTTGGGGTAATTACACGATGAACCATTCGATCTGGATGAGTTTTTTCATCATTCTCACGATTACCTTCCCGTTTATCCTCGTAGGCGCACTGTTCATATTAAGTCATCATACCCGGAAAAAAGCTACTGATTTGCTTAAGATGCTGGAGAATCAAAAGTAAGATTCCGCCTGGATCTTTTCGACGCGGCTGAGGTTCACTGCGTACACCTGTTGACGCTTTTACAAAATTCTTCGCTACGAACTAAGGTTAAACACTGCTTTTACAATCCCTTCCGCATCAAACCCGCATTCGTGGTGAAGTTCTTCGTTCTTTCCCTGCTCAATAAACTTATCGGGAACCCCGAGCCGTTTTATTTTAGCCTCATAGCCATGGTCGCTCATGAATTCAAGGATCGCGCTTCCGAATCCGCCTGAGACAGTTCCGTCCTCAACGGTCACTATGCGTTTAAAGCTGCTGAAAATCTCATGCAGTAATTCCTCGTCGAGGGGTTTAACATATGGCAGGTGGAAGTGGGCAGGCTGAATCCCTCCTTTTTCAAGTTCCGCACACGCTTTCATTACAAAATTGCCCGGATGCCCAGTACTCAGGATAGCAATATCTTTGCCGTTTTTTATTTTTACGCCTTTACCAACGGTCATTTCTTTCAAAGGCGTTTTCCATTCAGCGATCACTCCCCTGCCCTTTGGATACCTGATGGCAAACGGGCCTTTCCCCGGAAGCTGGGCTGTAAACATCAGGTTCCTGAGCTCTTCTTCATTCATAGGGGCTGCAATTGTCATGTTGGGGATGCAGCGGAGGTACGCCAGGTCGTATACCCCATGGTGAGTGGCACCATCTTCGCCAACCAGCCCGCCACGGTCGAGGCATAAAACCACCTGGAGGTTTTGCAAGGCCACGTCATGGATGATCTGGTCATATGCCCTCTGGAGGAAGGTTGAATAGATATTGCAGAAGGGGATCATTCCCGAGGATGCAAGTCCGGCGCTGAATGTCACGGCATGCTGCTCTGCAATTCCCACATCAAATGTCCTTTCGGGCATTTTATTCATCATCATATTCAGGGAACAACCCGTCGCCATGGCCGGGGTGATCCCTACAATTTTAGGATTCTGCTCAGCCAGCTCGATAATGGTATGTCCGAAAACTGTCTGGTATTTAGGAGCCTGGCCATGGCATTTATCATCTTTGATCTTACCCGTTTCCTTGTCAAAAACGCCAGGGGCATGGAAAACGGTCTGGTCCTGCTCGGCTTTTTCAAACCCTTTTCCCTTTATGGTATGTATGTGCAGGATTTTAGGGCCTTTGATATCTTTAATGTCGCGGAGCACATTAACCATTCGAACGATATCGTTACCATCAACCAGGCCGAAATACCTGAAGTTAAAGGCTTCAAACAGGTTACTGGGTTTCAGGAGGGTACCTTTCAGGGCATTGCCCAGCTGCTTTACAATGGCCCTGGAATTCTTCCCGTAACGGGTTCCACCGCCCATCAGCAGCCAAACCTTGTCGCGGAACTTATTATAGGTCCTGGACGTCACGATATCCGCGAGGTAATCCTTAATGGCCCCCACATTTTTATCAATGGCAATCTGGTTGTCGTTGAGGATCACGAGCAGGTTTGCATTGGACACGCCGGCATTGTTAAGGGCCTCCATGGCCATACCTCCCGTCATTGCCCCGTCACCGATGATGGCAACATGGTGGCGGCTGGTCTCTCCACTAAGCTTCGAAGCCACACCCATTCCAAGCGCAGCAGAAATACTGGTTGAGGAATGGCCCGTTCCAAAAGCATCGTATTTGCTCTCCGACATCTTCGGGAACCCGCTGATCCCATTGAAACTGCGAAGCGTATGAAAGGATTCCTTTCGCCCGGTCAGGATCTTATGTGCATAAGCCTGGTGCCCCACATCCCAGATCACCTTGTCATTGGGTGTGTCGAATACATAATGAACGGCTACTGAGAGTTCAACAGCTCCAAGGCTGGCCCCGAGATGCCCGGGGTTAGCTGAAATAACATCTATGATGAATTGCCTGATCTCAGCGCATAGCTGGGGAAGCTGATCTACCCTGAGTTTTCTCAGGTCTTCAGGGTTGCTGATGTTCGCGAGTAAGGGACCGACAGCGGGAGTCATGGCATATTCAATTCGGGGTGCAAAGGTAAGAAAAAAGTGCTACTATGCGTGATGGGTACTTCCTTCGGCTACGAAACTGCTGCGACCCATCACCTATCACACATCACGGATCACGGTTTAGATCAACCCAAGTTCTACTTTCGCCTCCTCGCTGAGGTTCGCCATATCCCATGGCGGTTCAAAGGTAAGCTCGACTTTAACTTTTCCGACACCTTCAACCCGGCTCACTTCCTCCTGCACAATACCCGGCATATCCTCAGCAATCGGGCAGTTCGGGGTTGTAAGGGTCATCAGGATCTCTACATTGTGCTGGTCGTCGATCTTCAGGTTATAAATCAGGCCCAGGTCGTAAATATTAATCGGGATTTCGGGATCAAAAACCCGCTTCATGGCATCGATAACGGATTGTTCGAAGGGGTTATATGGTATGGTATTCGGGGTTTCCATAAAAATGCAAATTTAAGGGCAAAGGTAAGGAAAAGCGGGATGGCAGCTTGAACCGGTGCGTGAATTGACATAACTTTGTGGTTGGATGGAATATGTGAATATCATTTTAGAATATCTTGGGAAGGTCCTGCTGGCCTCAGTTTACCAGATGCTGGCCATTTTCGGGTTCCTGTTCCTTTTTGGCATTATATTATACTTCGTTTCACGTTCGACAAGGAAAGCATTTGTCAATTCCAACAATCCAAAGCTGGATATTTATCTTACAGGATGGTTAGGTACACCCGTTCATGAACTGGGTCATGCATTTTTCTGTTTATTGTTCGGGCACAGGATCACCGAGATCAGGTTCTTCACGCCCAACAGCCAGGATGGCTCGCTTGGTTATGTGAACCATAGTTATAACAGTGGCAATTTTTACCAGAAGGTTGGGAATTTATTCATAGGTGCGGGCCCGGTAATTTTTGGTTCCTTACTGCTCTGCCTTTTGATGTTTTTATTGCTGCCAAACTTTAATGAGATACGGGAAACTATTTCAAACGAACATCTTTCAAACAAAGGTTTTTTTGAAATGATGGCGGATTTCGGTTCCACGCTCTCATTCGGACTGGTACTGATCGGGGAAGTGTTTGCACTCAATAATTTCGGATCAATTTCATTCTGGGTATTTTTCGTACTGGCCTTTTGTATTTCATCTCATATGCAATTAAGTCCGCCCGACATAAAAAGCATGTTGACCGGACTGATACCCATCGCAATTCTGTTTTTAGTTTTCAATGCCATCACTATTCTGCTTGGGTTTGATCTTACCGGTTTCATACTTCATTTCAGCCGCTATACCGGAATACTGTCAGGAGTGTTCATGATAGCCCTGGTCATTTCACTGATTAATTTCTTATTGACCTATGTGATATTATCACTCTTCTATTGCCCGAAGTATAAAAGAATGTTATCGATCTTTTAATCATGAATATCATATTTCGTCACAAGACTAATAATTAAAAAGGGTGGTTCGAAGAAACATAAAAAGGTTCCCCTTAGATTTCATGTTTGAACTGAATGTCAGCGAAATAACCAAATGTAGGTACCAATTTGGCACCTCCAATCGGGAGAAAATGGGATTACGCATCAAACGATCATCTCGCGTTCACGATTTCATCTTAAACACCATTGCATACAGCTTCATCTGCTTCACCATGGATGCAAGGCCGTTGGAACGGGTTGGGGATAAGTGTTCCTTCAAACCGATACGGTCAATAAAGCTCAGGTCTGCGGACTGGATCGCGTCGGGGGTCTGGCCTGATAACACACTTACAAGCATACTCACAATGCCCTTCGTGATGATGGCGTCGCTGTCGGCAGTGAAATAGACTTTGCCGTCGCGGTATTCGGCATGAAGCCATACCTTGCTCTGGCAGCCGGAAATAATAAACTGGTCGGTCTTGTATTTGGGATCGATAGGTGGAAGTGATTTTCCCATGTCGAGAATGAGGTCGTATTTGTCGAGCCAGTCGTCGAAGGCGGCGAACTCATCGACGATCTGAGATTCAAGTTCCTGGATTGTCATTTCTTATTTAAAAAAAACGCTCGCATCTTTATACCGCTGCTACGGTGTCGCTACGCTCCACCTGCTGCAGCTTGTGTAAAATGCTTCGCTATTTGTAATCCGTACATCGTACATTATCTAAACATCGTCTTCACCCTGCTAACGGCATCTGCCAGCTTGTCGATTTCTTCTATCGTATTATAAAGCGCAAATGAAGCGCGCACGGTCCCGGGTATGCCAAAATGATCGATCAGAGGCTGGGCGCAGTGATGACCCGTCCTCACAGCTATGCCCATTTTATCAATAATGGTCCCGGCATCGAACGGATGGATGTCGCCTATCAGAAACGAGACCATGCTTGCTTTATCGGGAGCGGTCCCGAAAAACCGGATATCCTTTATAGCCGAAAGCCTCTCAAACGCATGTTTCAGTAAGCTGTCCTCGTACGCCCTGATCTCATCCATCCCCAGGGCCTTCAAATACTGCACAGCAGCCCTGAGGCCCATCACGCCTTCAACATTCGGGGTTCCGGCTTCGAACTTGAACGGCAGCTCATTATAAGTCGTTTTTTCAATGGTCACATCTTTCACCATCTCTCCCCCGCTCTGGTATGGTGGAAGCTCTTCCAGCCATTTTTCTTTTCCATACAAAACGCCCATGCCCATAGGGCCGTACATCTTATGCCCGGAAAAACAATAGAAATCGCAATCGAGATCGGTGACGTCAACTTTTATATGAGATACCCCCTGTGCCCCGTCGACCAGAACGGGAATGCCTTTAGAATGTGCAAAGGCAATGATCTCTTTAATGGGGTTTATTGTTCCAAGCACATTGGAAACATGGGTGATGGCGATGATCTTCGTATGCTCTGTAATCAGTGAATACAGATGCTCCAGGTCCAGCTGGCCGTCGGGCAGGATATTGGCAACCTTCAGCATGGCGCCCTTTTCCCCGCAGATTATCTGCCATGGAACGAAATTGGAATGATGCTCCATGATGGTCGTGATGACTTCATCGCCTTCTTTTATAAACTTTTTTCCGAAGGAAGCAGCTACCAGGTTCAGCGATTCGGAAGCACCTTTCGTGAATACAACTTCATGGGTCGAAGGGGCATTGATAAATTCCCTGACCTCTTTTCGCGCTTCTTCGAACGCTTCAGTCGCTTTCACGCTCAGGTAATGAACACCCCTGTGGATATTGCAGTTGTCGTGCAGGTAATAATCACTGATGGCGTTGATAACCTGCATGGGTTTCTGGGTTGTGGCGGCATTGTCGAAATAGATCAGCGGCCTCTTGTAAATCGTCTGGGAGAGGATGGGGAAGTCGGCGCGGATGTCAGTGATGCTAAAGGGCATTTTAAAAAATTATAATGAATATCGAATATTGAATAACGAATTTCGAATGTCGAATTACTATACGCTGCTCGTCGTCATTCATGCCTATTGCCTCATGGCTCATCGCTCTTGGCTTATGCCTCATGGCTCTTATATTTTTGTCATATCTATCACAAACTCCACCGGCTGCTCGGGTGTATTGCAGTGAAGCACACAGGCTTCACAGATCTGCAGTTCACCCTGGAGGCGCTTCTTCACCATATCCTCGATCCGGTACCTCAGCGGGTCAATGGCTATTTTACTGATCACTTCATCCGCATACGCGTACATTAGAAGCATACGGGCACTGTCCTCACCAATCCCGCGCTGCCTCAGGTAATACATGGCATCCTGGTCGAGCTGGCCGGTGGTCGAACCATGCGAACATTTCACATCGTCGTTGTAAATTTCCAGGAATGGTTTGGAATTCACCTTAGCCGTTTCGGTAAGCAATATATTTTTGTTACTCTGGTAGGCATTTGTCCGCACAGCATTGCGTTCCACTAAGACATGACCGTTGAAGACCCCGCTGGAATGTTCATCTAAAATCCCTTTGAAAAGTTCTCCGCTGGTGCAATCGGGGTAAGCATGGTCAACAAACACCTGGTTATCGATATGCTGCTTGCGGTCCATAAGGTAAATCCCGTAAATTTTGGCATCCCCGTGAGGGCCGTTAAACCTGATCCTGATATTGTTCCTCAGCAATCCGCCATTTAATGAGATATAATGAGATTCAAGCTTAGCCGAAGCCTCCATCCTGAAATACACGCTACTGATCAGGGTCGATTCATTATTGAGACTCTGAAGCTTGTAATGGTCGAGGGAAGCATGTTCGCCCAGATGAATCTCGGTCACAACATTCGAGAACGAGGGCTGGTGATTATAGGAATCATCGCAATGCACCAGCGAAAGCCTGCTGTTCTTGCCTAAAACAATGAGGTTGCGCGACTGCAGGAAAAGATTTTCATCATTGTGGATCACATTGATGATCTGAACAGGCTTCGGGCTTTTCACATTATCAGGTACATAAATAAACACCCCGTCCTGAGAAAAAGCAGTATTCAAAGCGGTGAATGCATCCCCGTTTGTATCGGCATACCGGCCAAGGTGGACCCCGATCAGTGCAGGATATTTTTTCATAGCTTCGGCAAGGCTACCCATGATAATCCCGTTCCCAAGTTCCATCAAAGGCACATCCTTTGAAACATACCAGCCGTTCAGCTGTCCCATGATGGCGGTGTCGAGATGCGGTATATTACAGCGGAAGACCTTCTGAACATCCACGTCCTGTTTGGGTTTCAGAACCACAGCGTATTCTTTTGCAAAACTCTCCCTGAGATCAGTGTTTTTCCAGGCTTCAAGCTTTGTTGTCGGAAATCCTAATTCTTCAAACCGGTGGATGGCATTTTCCCTCCGGGCCGTGAGTGCAGGGTAATCATTGGCCGCGATTGCAGCCCGGTGATCCGCGTAAAGGCCCGTCATCAGCTCTTTTGTAATATTTTGTTTTAAAGCACCTTGCATCCTGTATCCTTTATTCTGCTTTCCCGTTATCCTGTTGCTCTTTCCTGATCCAGTCATATCCTTTTTCCTCGAGCTCCAGCGCGAGTTCTTTGGTCCCCGATTTGACGATCTTTCCTTCAAAAAGCACATGAACGAAATCAGGAATAATATAATCGAGGAGCCTCTGGTAATGGGTAATGACCAAAAAGGCATTTTCTTTTGTACGCAGCTTGTTCACCCCATTGGCTACAACCCTCAGGGCGTCAATATCAAGGCCGGAATCGGTTTCATCAAGGATCGCGAGAGTAGGTTCCAGCATCGCCATCTGGAAGATCTCGTTCTTCTTTTTCTCTCCACCTGAAAAACCTTCGTTTACCGATCGGTTTGCAAGGTTGGAAGTGAGCTCCACCAGCTCTTTCTTTTCTTCCATGAGTTTAAGGAAAGCGCCTCCCGAAAGGGGATCAAGTCCTTTATATTTTCTCAGCTCGTTCACTGCCGTCCTCATGAAATTAGTGATACTCACACCGGGAATCTCCACGGGATACTGGAAACCCAGGAAGATGCCTTCCCTGGCTCGTTCCTCAACGGCAAGCCTGAGCAGGTTCTTATTCTTGTAAAAAATCTCTCCCTCCGTAACATCGAATACTTCCCGGCCGGCGATCACAGAAGCGAGGGTGCTTTTCCCCGTTCCGTTCGGGCCCATAATTGCATGAACTTCCCCCTGGTTTATATCCAGGTCGATCCCTTTCAGAATTTCCTTCCCGTTAATGGAAGCATGCAGGTTTTTTATTGATAAAAGCATAATTGCAAATATTCGGATTATTAGAATGAAACATGGTTAAAAGCGAAAAGCGAAATAAAAAAACATTTTATGTACTCATTCATTTTACTGAATTTTAACTAAATATCCAAACTCGCTTTTCGCTTTTCGCTTTTCGCTTCTCGCTTTTCGCTTTTCGCTTTTCGCTTTTCGCTTTTCGCTTTTCGCTTCTCGCTTCTCGCCTTTCGCCTTTCGCTTTTCGCTATCTCGCTACCTATCCAACACTCCCTTCCAGGCTTATCGACAACAGTTTCTGCGCTTCGACTGCAAATTCCATGGGAAGCTGCTTCAGAACTTCTTTGGCATATCCATTTACGATCAAACCAATAGCGCTTTCAGCATCCATCCCTCTTTGCTGACAGTAAAAAAGCTGGTCCTCGCTGATTTTTGAAGTAGTGGCTTCATGCTCAACGATGGACGATTTATTTTCAACCTGGATATACGGCCAGGTATGAGCCCCGCAGGTAGAACCCAGCAGCAGGGAATCGCACTGACTGTAATTTCTCGAATTGGAGGCATTCTTCGTTATCCTCACAAGCCCGCGATACGAATTATTGCTTTTCCCTGCTGAAATCCCTTTCGAAATGATAGTGCTTTTGGTGTTTTTACCAAGATGCATCATCTTAGTACCCGTATCGGCCTGCTGATGATGATTGGTCACGGCGACCGAGTAAAACTCTCCCACACTGTTATCGCCAAGAAGTATACAGGAAGGGTATTTCCAGGTAATAGCCGATCCTGTTTCAACCTGTGTCCATGAGATCTTTGAATTGCTTCCCTTGCAGATGCCGCGCTTCGTAACGAAATTGTAAATCCCGCCTGTTCCGTTCTTATCGCCCGGGTACCAGTTCTGCACAGTTGAGTATTTGACGCTGGCATCCTTCATGGCCACGATCTCAACCACCGCGGCATGAAGCTGATTCTCGTCACGCCGGGGAGCTGTACAGCCTTCCATATAACTCACATAAGCACCCTCATCAGCAACGATAAGGGTCCGTTCAAACTGCCCGGTATTTGCCGCATTGATCCTGAAGTAGGTCGATAACTCCACCGGGCAGCGGACTCCTTTCGGTATATAACAAAATGAACCGTCGCTGAAAACGGCCGAATTCAGGGAGGCATAATAATTATCAGTATACGGGACTACTGAACCCAGGTATTGTTTAACCAGTTCCGGGTGATGCTGAATAGCTTCGCTCATCGAGCAGAAAATGATACCATATTTGGCCAGTGTTTCCGAAAAAGTGGTCTTCACCGATATGCTGTCTATTACAGCATCCACTGCCACACCCGCAAGTTTTTTCTGTTCTTCGAGTGAAATCCCAAGCTTTTCGAAAGTGGCAAGCAATTCAGGGTCCACCTGGTCAAGGCTCTCGTATTGCTTTTTTTTCTTCGGGGCAGCATAAAAATATATATCCTGGAAGTCTATTGGAGGAATATCAAGATGGGCCCATGTGGGCAGTTTCATCGTTAACCAGTGCCGGTATGCCTTAAGCCTGAATTCAAGCATAAATGCAGGTTCATTCTTTGTCTTCGAAATAAAACGCACCGTGTCTTCATTCAATCCTTTTGGAGCATATTCAGTCTCAATGTCGGTCACAAAACCATATTTGTAATCGCTCTGAGTGACCTCTCCTATGATTTTATTCGGATCGGATTCCATAATATAAGTTGTCACTGCAAAGATAAATCATTTAGGTATTCGGGTACCTGTTTCAAAAACAAGTTTATTTGTATTTTTACAGACTAATTCAGATCTGATGGAAACTGAGAATTTCAGGATATACAGGTACCGCTGGGTTATCCTGTCTGTATTCATGTTTGCGGTGGCAGTTAACCAGCTTCTGTGGATCACCTTTGCTCCCATCACAGGCAGCGCAGCAAAGTTTTACATGGTCTCCGATCTCCGGATAGGTCTTTTATCGATGGTTTTCATGTTTGTATACATTTTTGTTTCCATACCGGCTTCATGGGTGATTGACACATACGGGATCCGTGTTGCGGTTGGAACCGGGGCTGTATTTACAGGTGTTTTCGGCCTGGTCAGGGGTGTTATGGCCGACAGTTTCACATGGGTGTTTATTGCACAGACCGGTATTGCTATTGGGCAACCCTTCCTGTTAAATGCTATGACGACAATAGCGGCACGCTGGTTCCCGATCAGGGAGCGGGCTATGGCATCCGGCTTAGGCTCCCTGGCGATGTACCTGGGTATTGTAATTGGAATGGCACTGACCCCTTATATGGTAATGCTCGGCGGCATTAATGGAATGCTGGTCAATTATGGGATTATTTCAATCGCTGCAACAGTCATGTTCCTGGTTTTTGCAAAAGAACGTCCTCCGACACCGGCTTGTCCTCCGGGACAGGAGGAACGTTCCCTGGTATTTGAAGGATTAATAACCATGCTCCGGAATAAAAATTATATTCTCCTGCTAGTCATTTTCTTTTTCGGGCTTGGTGTTTTTAATGCTGTTGCAACCTGGATCGAAGAGATCGTCAGGCCCAGGGGGTTCACGATCATTCAGGCCGGGACGGCCGGGGGGCTGATGATAGTCGGCGGACTGGCAGGTGCCGTTGTTATTTCCTGGCTTTCTGATCATTACCGAAGAAGGGTCCCGTTCATCCTGCTGGCGTTATCTGCTTCATGCCTGGGGCTGCTCGGGATCACCTTTGCCACAACCTACACCATGCTTTTGTTATCTTCTTTTGTCATTGGCTTTTTCCTGCTTAGTGCCGGCCCGGTTGGATTCCAGTATGGAGCTGAGATAGCCTACCCTGCGCCCGAAGGTACTTCGAATGGCTTATTACTCCTGATGGGACAGATTTCCGGGATCATATTCATTTTTGGAATGGATGCTTTTAAAGCTAAAGGGACCGGATCAATGGCCATGTCGCTTGTATTGCTGACCTGTTTGCTTTTTATCTCTTTCCTGCTTGCAATGAAATTAAAGGAATCGACGCTGCTTCGGAAACCATAAAATGCGCCGCTTTTTCTTAATTTCGCAATTCACATTAAAAATAGCCCTGTGTCAGAAACGATTCCCACCGACTCCCCTGCAAACCTTACTCCCTTGTCAGAATTGGGTGAGTTTGGCCTTATCGACCGGCTTACAGCAGATATTAAGCTGTATCATAAAGAAACGATCAAGGGTGTCGGAGATGATGCAGCAGTGATAGCTGCAGGTGAGAAAGTCATACTGCTTTCCACCGACCTCCTGGTAGAAGGTATCCATTTTGATATGGTTTATACACCGCTCAAACATCTTGGTTACAAATCGGCCGTGGTAAACATTTCCGACATTGCTGCCATGAATGGTATACCGAAGCAGCTTACGGTTTCCGTTGCTGTGTCCAGCAGGTTCCCGGTAGAAGCGCTTGACGAGCTATATACAGGCATCAGGCTGGCTTGTGACCGATATAAGGTGGATCTTGTGGGAGGCGACACCTCGTCCAGCAACAAAGGTCTTATTATATCTGTTACTGTACTGGGAGAAGCTCAAAAAGAAGATGTTATATACCGAAGCGGGGCCAGGCCCAACGACCTGATCTGTGTAACCGGAGACCTGGGGAGCGCTTATATGGGACTGCTACTGCTCGAGAGGGAAAAGGCGGTATTCAGGGCAAACCCCGACATGCAACCCGAACTGGAAGGTTTCGATTACCAGGTTGGCCGCCAGCTAAAACCTGAGGCCAGGACCGATATCCGTGAGACTCTGTCAGGACTGGGCATCAAACCCACTTCGATGATCGATATCTCCGACGGGCTTGCCTCTGAAACGATGCATCTTTGCAAACAATCGGGAACCGGCTGCCGGCTTTATGAAGGAAAGATCCCCATCAACCCTCAGACCCGGGAACTGGCTATGGAATTTAAAATCATTCCTTCAGTGGCAGCTCTTTCAGGAGGAGAGGATTATGAATTGCTCTTTACGATAGACACTAAGGATTATGAAAAGATAAAAGATGCTGAGGGCATCAGTATCATCGGGCATATGACGGAAGCTTCAGAAGGAAAAGCCATGATCACTGCCGATGACAAGCAAATCGAACTGACCGCACAGGGCTGGGACGGGATGAAAAACGATGGACGTGGATCAATATAAGCCAGGCCGGCCATGCGAGTCCACAGACTGTATAAGTAATTTATAAAGATTTGCAGGATATATGATTAAATTAAACCTCCGCAGATAGTTTTCCGCAATAATTTTATGCTATCCCGTTTGTTTCTTAAACAAGTAACCATGAACAGAAAACAATTCTTAAAAACTTCCGCCCTGACACTTGCTGGAATTGCGGCCGGGGGGAGTTTTCTTGAAAGTTGTAAAAAAAGTACAACCGGCCCCCAGGGTCCTACCGTGAATTTCACCATTGACCTGAATAGTTCATCTTATGCTGCTCTGAGCGCAACAGGCGGGTATGTTTATTCTCAGGGTGTCATTATTGCACGTATAAGCAGCCTTCTTGACGGATTTATTGCAGTGGCCCAGACTTGTACCCACAATGGATGCACCTTGACTTTCGGTGCAGGTTCCCAGACTTTTCTTTGTCCATGTCATGGTGGCACCTATGATCTGAATGGTAATGTTACTGCAGGACCTCCGCCTTATCCGATCAAACGTTACAGCGTTTCCAGAAGCGGAAACAACCTGACTGTATCCGGTTGATCTCAAATGCCTGTTTATCATGTATCCTAAAAACTCCTTTGGCAGGCAACCCGGGTCGGAAAGACCCAGGATAAGGCCGGAAAAAGAGCCCATAGATGTGTTGCTTGAAATTGCAGGATTAGTGGCGGTAATCGTTATGGTGATGATCACTGCCAGGAGTTATTCCGGATTGCCTGAGCGGATCCCCACGCATTTCAACGGTTCCGGACAGCCGGATGGTTATGGAGGCAAAGTCACAATATGGCTGCTGCCCGGTATTACCATTGCCATGTATGCCGGCCTCAGCCTGATCAACCGTTTTCCCTACATTTTCAACTTCCCGGTAAATATCACCGAAGAGAATGCCCCACGCCTGTACCGCCATGCAACAAGAAGCATCAGGATACTGAACCTGCTTCTTGTCATGCTTTTTTTATACCTGACATGGGAAACCATAGCATTGGCAAGCGGGAAATCAAGCGGCCTTGGTTTTTTGTTTACTCCTGTCGCTATCTTTGTGATCCTTATATTTTTATTGTACATGATCGTGAGGATGTATAAACTCAAATAGAGTGAGCGCCCGCAATAAATACTTCTCTCATCTCGAACCAATTATAAGGTCCCTGCCCGATAAACCCGGAGTTTACCAGTATTTTGACGATAAAAACCATATCATTTATATCGGGAAAGCAAAAAACCTTAAGAAACGGGTCAGCTCCTATTTCGTCAAGATAAATTCGATAAGCGGAAAAGTTCAGATGCTGGTGAGAAAGATCGCCGATATTAAATATATCGTTGTCGCTACTGAACAGGATGCTCTATTGCTCGAAAATAACCTGATAAAAAAATACCGTCCCCATTATAATGTCAGCCTTAAAGATGATAAGACCTTTCCATGGATCTGCATTAAAAATGAACCTTTTCCAAGAGTGTTCAGTACACGTACCGTGATCCGGGACGGTTCACAGTATTTCGGGCCTTATGCAAACATAAGGCTGATGAATACCCTGTTGGACCTTACACGTCAGCTATATCCCATTCGTAATTGCAATCTGAAGCTGACTGCAAAAAACATTGCGGCCGGGAAATTCAAAGTATGCCTTGAATTTCATATTGGCAATTGCAGGGGTCCATGTGAAAACAAACAGAGTGAGGAGGACTACGACCAGAGTATCGCAGCTATCAAGAATATCATAAAAGGCAATATTTCGATGGTGGCCCGTCAACTCAGGGAATTAATGATGAAGTATGCTGGTGAACAGGAATTTGAGAAGGCTCATTTCGTTAAGGAAAAGCTGGAACTGCTTGATAAATATCAGAGCAAATCAACCGTGGTCAACCCTTCGATCAATGATGTGGATGTATTTTCAATTATTGCAGACGGCCTGACAGCCTATGTTAATTATCTGAAGGTTATGAACGGGGCGATCATCCAGGTACATACTATAGAATTGCAGAAAAAGCTCGACGAAACACCTGAAGAACTGCTATCCATTGCAATTACTGATATCAGGCAAAGGTTTGAGAGCCTTTCACCTGAGATCATTGTTCCCTTTATGCCCGATTTTGAGATCCCCATGGTTGCCTATGTGATCCCGAAAATAGGTGACAAACGTAAGCTGCTCGATCTCTCGGAAAGGAATGTAAAATACTATCAGCTTGAAAAAGAAAAGCAAAAGGACCTTGTGGATCCCGAACACAAAAGCAAGAGGATCCTGGATACCATGATGAAAGATTTACGAATGACCGAACTTCCTGAACATATTGAGTGTTTCGATAATTCGAACATCCAGGGTAGTTTCCCGGTTGCCGCTATGGTCTGCTTTAAAAGTGCAAAACCTGATAAAAGCGAATACAGGCATTTTACTATAAAAACAGTTGAAGGACCAGATGATTTTGCTTCAATGGAAGAGGTCATCTACCGGCGTTATAAACGCTTATTGGAAGAAGAAAAACCTTTGCCCCAGCTTATAGTCGTCGATGGCGGCAAAGGGCAGCTGAGTTCAGCGGTGAACAGTCTTGACAAACTTGGCCTCAAAGGCAGGATCACTATCATAGGTATTGCAAAAAAACTGGAGGAGATCTATTATCCCAATGATCCTCTTCCGATGTACCTCGACAAAAAATCGGAGACACTCAGGGTGATCCAGCAGATGCGTGATGAAGCCCATCGTTTCGGCATTACGCACCACCGCCGTGTCAGGGAGAAAGCAATTATGGCCCCTCAGCTTATGGAGATTGAGGGCATAGGTTATACCTTGAATCAAAAGCTGCTGTGGAAATTCAAATCGGTGAAAAACATCCGTGCAGCAACCTTAAACGATTTACAGGAAACGATTGGTAAAGCGAAAGGAAACGTTGTGTGGGAGCATTTTCACGGGAAGGAGTGAGGACCGAAAGCATCAGCACACAATGGCATCCTGTTGAGAGCGCTGTTACCCCTGGATTTGGGCCTCGTACTGTCCGGGACTCAGTAACTCATCGATTTCGGCAGTATTTCCGATCTTTATTTTAATGACCCAGCCCTGTTCATACGGGTCTTTATTGATGATCTCGGGGTTCGAGATAAGTGCCTCGTTGAATTCAAGAATTTCCCCGCCAACAGGCATAAATATATCAGATACTGTCTTCACAGCTTCAATGGTCCCAAAAGCCTCATGCTTTTCAAGTATCTCTCCAACTGTTTCAACTTCAATAAAAACGATATCTCCAAGTTCATGCTGTGCAAAGTCGGTAATTCCAACAGTAGCATGTTCTCCCTCAACTTTCAGCCATTCATGGTCCTTTGTGTATTTTAAATTAGCGGGAACGTTCATAATATTCAGATTTTAAGTTTTCTCAAAATTACAATTTTTCTTACTTCCAAGCTTGGCCTGTCAATAAATTATTGTTAAAGATAAGGGATATCAGGTGTCTGATATCTGATGTTACTGCGATAACGAGAACCTCAGCGCCAATCCCCCTTGTGTATTCGAAGTGCGGTACTGGTTTGAGACGTATGGTGTATTGATATCCTTTTTGAAATAGAACTGGATAGTGAACTTCTGGCTAAGGTTGTAGTCAGCGGTAAAATTGATATTCATGACCTGTTGCCCGATAGAGATCTGGTTGATATCCTGGTCAATTGTCCTGAGTGTTGTGCGGTTCTTTCGTATACTGAAATCCAGTTTCAGGGCGAGATCGCTTTTGGTCTTTGCTTTCTTGCCACCGCCGAGCACGCCTGAGAAATTAAGCTTGATGCCTTTAATCCTGTAGCCCAAACCAATGATGAATTCACTTGATGTAATTTCAGTAAGCTGGTTATTTACAAAGCTGAGGCTAAGAGTGCGGGAGCGCCGCATTTCAAAATTAGCAAGCAAACTGTTGATGAATCCAAGGTCAATACGGATGAGAGGGCTGAACTGTTCATTGATGGTCATCACCCCTATCTGGCGTGATGGAATGAAATTTCCTGCATCATCGAGCACATTCGGGTATCCGTTTGCTTCTCCATATTTAATATTCGAAACATAATTGCCTACGGTATAAGTACAGATGTAAGCATGGGTTATCGTAAGGGTTCTCAGGAATGTTTTTATCCATGGCAGTTTTGCAAAACCATCGTAAGTCAGCCTCCAGTTGGGTATGGGAATAGATGGAAATGCAGTCAGCCTGATCTTCGATGGATCCCTCCCCTGATAAGCTGAAATGAAGGCTGTTGATAATACTTCAAGGTTATCCGGGCCATATCCCACAGGGAAGCCTGTGGAATCAGTTATGCCTATTGAGTTAGGGTTCTGCGCGGCGTATCGGTCAGCAATCTGTTTTCGTACCTGCCTGAGTTTTTCAAAGGCAGGTGAGGATCCGAAATTATCCTGTTTATCAAATGCAGTTGCGATCATTACTGTAGACATCGAAAAGGTTCCGAATTCCATTGGTGAGAAAGAGCTGAAACCGGCATTTTTGGGTGACCATTTATAATATTCCTGCCTTGACGAAGAAAAATTCCTCGTGGCGTTGATCTCGATACGGAAATCTTTGATTGGTTCTACTGTTACGTTTGCAGTAAAAGCCTCTGTGAACTTATTTA
Organism: uncultured Bacteroidales bacterium; assembly: GCA_903887775.1. GTDB lineage: Bacteria > Bacteroidota > Bacteroidia > Bacteroidales > FEN-979 > CAIRDP01. The sequence continues at coordinate 229,768 of CAISRB010000024.1, read as the reverse complement.
CATAGGCGGTATTTAGCATAGTATCCTTGCTGATCCAGCCACGGTCACCAGCTTTCTGCCTGATATCTTTCTGATCGCCGAAAACAAATCCAAGTCCCGGAGCATTTTGGCTCCAGTTATTTCCCAGCGCCTGAGGATTCGGGTAGAACCCCGGGAGTTGAACCCCGCTGGCCTGGCTGTACATGAATTTGGCAGACCTCACTGCCATCAGCACACGTAAACTCCCGTCAAGGATCATTTTTCCCACATTCTTGCCGGATTTCTCATTTTTCAGTGAATCCTGTGTGGCTGTTTTAGTATTCTTTTCAGGTTGTTTTGCCGGGCCCCTGATGTTCTTTTGGTTATTCTGTGCTCCTGTGTTGATCTTTTTCAGGTAAGGGATCTTATTATACAGGTTTACAAAGTTGAAAGATCCATTGACCATCTTTGAACTATTGTTCTCTGCCGTGTTCCCGAACGCTGCCTGAACAGAAAGGGCACTGGCAGTCCAGCGATAGCTGCCCTGGTATCCTGCCGAAAGAGTGATCCAGTCGAGAATCGGTATCTTTGAGAATGGCAGATCCCATGTTATACTAAACGCCTGGTTGTAATTATTCATCGTCCCGAACGAAAAAACCTGGTCCCAGACCTGTGAACGGTTTGAGCGGTCGATTACACCGGGCGGTTCATTAATAAATGCCTGGGCATTGGCTATTAGGCTTAATTTCAGGGACCTTGTGAGATCCCATTTAAGATCATACATCCTGTTCCAGTTCCAGGTCTTCATATAGAACGTTTCCATAGGCACTATCGCCTGGGTCTTATTCCTGAACTTACGGGTATCGAATTCCCTGTTCATGTCGGTCCTGAATGAGAATGATTTTGGCAGGTAATAGAAATTGAAATCCCTGAAAAGTGAGAGGTATCTGGACCTTAAGAATTTGACTTTGCTGAGAGGTGTGACAATGGGAGGCAGGGCGCTGTAATTATAAGCGAAAGCACCCATATATTTTTTGCTGAGATCATATTCTATATCGACATCCCTGTGGAAAATCTCGGAGTAGGAATAACTGATGTTAAAATTCTCAATATCATATATTTTTGACTTTCGGTTTACGTTGGTTCTTTCTTTTCTTACATTCATTAAATTGAAGTTTTTCCTGTAAGTATATCCTTCAGTTAACCGTTTTATCGAATCTTTTTCCGCCTTGTTATCATATATTTTCAGCACATCCGATAAATACAGGTCCGGGTTAAGAGGGTCATATTTGGGTGTATTTTTCTGCATTGAGTAATCAAAATGAAATGGAATTCTGATACCCGTTTTGGCCGAAAAGAATTTGCCAAGTTCGAGATCTGTGTCAAAACCGAACATAGTAATGGCTTCCATGGCACGCTCGGTTTGTTTTTGTTCAAGGGAACCAAATCCCGAACTTGAGTAGCTGCCGGTGAACTGGACACGGCCAAGGTCGGCAAGATCTGCTGACAGTCTTGCCGTAGCCGCCCATCCTCCCTGTTTGTTAAACCCTGTAAGCCGGAGTTCATCGACCCAGATCTCGGCACATTTCGCCTGGCCGTCGTCATCCTTATTCTGCCCTCCTTTCTTTGGGTTTCTGACACCAATCATAAGTGATTTGATATCGCTGATTGTAGGAGAACCCACAATTGTTATTTTATTGGCTCCATCCATTTCCGAATAGGGATATGACAGGCTTACATTCGCCCCGTGCTGGGCCATTACGACATAACGATTGTACTTTACCTGGACGAGGCGATTCAGGTCGATATTAAATGCATTGGCATCTGGCCAGATAGCATCAGGGTTGTTGACACTGGTTCCCCATGGAGTGAACTGCAGAGGGATCTCATACTCGTAATAGTTTTCAGTAAAGTCGGAACCCAGCCTGATAAAAACGGTAAGGTCACCTGTTTTCATATCCTGGCTGGATATCGACTTCTCTGCATGAACAAACATGTTCAGGAACTTGAACTGGCGGAAGTCGAATTCACAGGTTTTATAGGCACCTCGTGCATCGCCATCGACCAGGTTACAGATTTTGAACGACATAGACTGTTCGTTCATTTTTTGCATATTGGTTGAGCCCCAGTTGGTTTCGCGTTGTATACCCGGAGGCATCACATAAGGAATCGGTTGTTTGCTGCCGTTCTCCTCTATGCTGACCGTAGCGATATCGAAAGTGGTCTGACTTTGCTGGTTATCAGGGACGTATTCTCCGGGTGAAAGCAAAGAGTTGGTATATCTCCTCCACTCACCGCGGGTAAGTTCGAGCGTTGCAAAACGGCAAACCACAGAGTCCTTGAAATCCTTAAAAAACATACGCATGAAACGGATTGATGTGAAGTCGGAAATGTTTCCGACGACCTTATCCGGCGTGCGGATTGGAATTTTGAACTGATACCATTTCACGGCTCCCCTCTGTCCGTCGGCCAAGGGGATGTTTGTCGCATAATACACGTTGTTTATGTAATTCATCCCTGGCTGCATCTGATTGCGCCTGAGGTGAACAACATACTGATAATAGCGTTCCGATTCACTCAAGGTGTTGTCTTTATTAATATCCTCAATATTCGGTATCGTTGTAGCCAGGGTGGGATACGATTCGGGCGATTGCGCCTGGGTGGGAGAGTTACCTTCGGGCCCGTTGAATTTTTTATACCGTTGAAGTACGTTCCCATAAGTCGGATCATTATCATAGTCGCTTCCCCTGAAATAATGATAATCGTCGCCGGAGGGGTCAGAAAATGCATTTTTATATGCCTGTGACCCCTGGCCGAATGCACTTTTAATCTCACTCACATAGGCTGCATCGAAGAATGTACGTTCATCAGCATCTGAAAGCCCGTCGTAACCTACATCCTGGTAAGGCCTCGTAGCCGGATCATTGTCAAAGGCATCGACCAGGGCCTGCAGCCTGGGTACCCGGCCCCAGATAGTAGTATCTACATTGGTTACAAGTGCTGATGTCGGCAGTCCGTTTTCGTAACTTTTCCGGCCGTCCCTTAAAATATCTTCAGATACGTCCCCGAGGTTGAAATAAAGGTCTCCCCCTTGATTGGTGGAGGTGGAGTCAGCAAAGGGATCCATCATCCAGAACTCAATATACTGCACATTGGCAGCATCAAAATCAGTAGTCTCAATCCTGCGCATGATACCTCCCCAGCGGGTTTCCGGAGAAGCCAGTGTCCCGTCCGGGTTCAGACCTTTCGAGATAAGAGTAGGCTGAACATCATAGTTATACGGACCTTTTTCCTTTGGGTAATAGGCTAAATTGAATACAGCGAGATTCACGGGCACCCCATTCAGGGGTTGTTTATTGGGAAAAACCTCTGTTTCCCAAACCTGCCTTTGCTCATTTTTCGAGAGTTCCTGCAAAGACACATTAGGCGGTACGAGGCTGGTGTTTTTGTCATAAAAGAGAGGATCTATAATATACCATGCCAGTTTTGCACGGTTAAAACCATATTTCCGTGTGGTGTCAGGAGCCGCTTCAGGGAACATTCCCGAAGCGGTCTGCAACTGTGGTGTTGATGCCAGAAACCAGGTTCCAATATTTTTCAGGTCGATGGTTGATTGGGATCCTTCAAAATCGTCTATATAAGTTGTCCCGGTTTTTCCGATTGATTTTGAATGGCCCGGTATGAAATCGGCAAATTCAGCATCGATAGCCACGTTTGACGGAGCTTTTGTACTAATAAACGGGAGGGCATCGACGAGCCTTGTTATAAGGCGCGACTGGGCCCTGTACGAAAGATTAAACCCCCAGATGGTGTTTGACATAGGTTCATCCCCGTAATTAACTTTTTGAGTGAGAGGCCTCTCGTTCAGGTTCATGACGGTTGCGCCTAACATGAAATCTTTGTTCATTCTGTAATCCAAATGTGCCCCCATAAGACGCTTGGTCTGGATGTTGAACATCTGGTTGCTCTCCATTGTGATGCTAATCGGTGTTCCCGAATTCAACAGACCTTCATTGATGATACGAACCCGGCCCAGAGTGTAATCGACTGTAAAATCCACATTTTCGGTAAGCTGAACACCGCCTGCCGAAACTTTTACCGAACCCTGGGGCACGTTGAGAGCATTCAGAGAGATCTCCGATCCGGTAGTTGATTTGTAAAACCCGTCCAGGACAAACTTATTTTTTTCGGGATACTGCCTGGCCTGGGATTTGGTCAATGTATACAGGGAGTCGAAGCAGTATTTATTCGCAATCGCCCGTGAACCTGACGGATCATTGTTATCAAGGATAGAATCCCTCAACGACTGGCCGAAAGGCTCAAGGACAGTGAAAAATATCCTTCCGTTCGATGATTGTATGGTTCCTCCCATGGTCGCAGCCTGGTCAATAAAGTCAAACATGCCGTCGGGAGGAGGGTTCATCTGCATGTTCAGGTTGTCAAAATTCAATACCCGAAGAAGGGGAACGCCTTTGATACGGCTTTCACTGATGTAAGCTGTAGGAACTCCATTTGAGTTGCCGTTGTAAAGTACATTCAAGGTGAAATTCTGAGCCTGGACCTGGTAAGCGCCCAAAGAATACACATTCTTCATCATGAGGTTCCACATAGGAATATGTGTATCCAGAGAAGTACTCTTTAAGAGTTTAACCACGAGTCCTTTCGGAGAATTAATCCCCTGATCTGAGAATTCGCCGACCTGGTAGATCCTGGGATCACCAACAATCTGGTACTGGTAAGCAACGGCGAGGGTCTGGTCTGAGTTAAGATTGGTGTTTAAAGATATGAAACCAAGTCTGGGGTTGAAAGTATATTCGGTAGTAAGAAGTTTCCTGGCGCTTTCTATCTTTTCAAAATCCAAACCCGAAACCAGAAAATACGGAGAGCCACTAAGATAATCCGTAACGGTATTTATATTGCGGACCTTTGCAGAGTCGGCAGCATTTTTCATTAAGACGGTGAAGAGATTGTTCGAATTATTTGAAGGATTGGACTGCCCGGGATTTGGATAAAATTCTCTTTTGTTGTATGGATTAAATTCACCCAGGTCCTGGAATGCTACTATGTTACGGTTCTCAGTAACGGCAGCGCCTATATTGGTTACCCACACCTCTATTTTGAGAATATTGACAGAAGTACTGATTATCGGCAGTGTTTTTAACGCAGCGGTGTAATGGTCACGAAAATACTGGGCGAGAAAGAAATGGCGGTTCTCTTCATATTCATCCGCCCTCAGCCTGAATTTATTCGTCTGGGCATTGCCCTGCACCGTGATGCTTTTAGTCTCGCTTTTCTGCTGGGAATAAAGTGCGGTGACAGTAAGCCGCCCGAATCTCAGTTTGGCTTTTATGCCGAAAAGGCTTTCGGTTCCCTTGATGAGTGTCGTATTCAAAGGCATGTTTACATTACCGCCTTCAATCAGCTGAATGATATCGTCTTCCTTCCCTTCGTATTTGAGTTTCAGGGTGTTCTCAAAATCAAATGTGGCCTGTGTATTGTAGTTGATCTTGAACTCGATCTTGTCGCCGATCTTAGCGATCACATTCATCTGGATCTTTTCATTAAAATCAAAATTGGTCTGCCTTCTCTGACGTGTATTCAGCATTGGATCATCCCTGCGGTTTGAAATGATGCCGAAATTGATCTGGGCAGATCCCTGGGGACGAATGTCAACAGTATTGTTTCCGAAAATAGTTTCAAAAAATTTCCCCGGGATATGGATTTTGGGGATGACCCCTTTTGCATTATCTATCCCTGCTGCCTCGGACCTTTCTTTCCAGTAATTCTGCAGTAGATTTTGCATATCCTGGTCCTGGTATTCAGAGAACGACATGGTTGAGGGTATCCTGTATGTCTCGTTGCCGACTTTGTAAATATTGTAGTACTGATGTGTCGCAGGGTCGTATTCTACGACTGTCTTGATGTTTGACGGATTCTTAAGATAAAGCGGGTTTGTTTTTCCGCCGCCCGGAAGGGTAGCGTCATACGTGAAAGGATACTTCAGCGTAGTATCTGAGACCTTGTTGGTGTCAGCGGTAAAAATACAATCTGGTATTCGTCCAAAGCTCTGCCCTGGTCGTCCGGAAACGGACGTCATCGCAAAACCTTGGAGAACCAGTAATACAAGACAGTTTTTTACAATAATTTTAAAGTAATTCACCAATCCCGTTTTGTTCCGTTAGCTGAATTAAGTGAAAACAGCCACAACAAACGCTATAATAACCTCAGCGCCAATTTGATAAGCTGTTCCACCGATAAGCCGGAGCCTTCTGATTCGATTATCTTGTTTAATACTTTCTCCGCCAGCGCCTTGGGAAAACCCAAAATGCTTAATGCTGATAACGCTTCTTCCTGGTTAGTATTGTGTAAAACCCCTGATTTTTCAGATGGAATGAAGCTCCTTGACAGTTTGTTTTTCAGGTCGATGATGATACGCTCGGCAGTTTTACTTCCGATACCCTTAATCCTCTGAAGCATTGGGGCATTTCCATCGATTATGGCCTGGGTGACTTCCATAGGGTTCAGGGATGAAAGTATAATCCTTGCTGTATTTACACCAACCCCCGAAACGCTGATCAGGTGGCGAAAAAGATCCCTTTCGTAAGTGTCTATAAATCCGAAGAGAAGGTGTGCATCTTCCCTCACGACCAGGTGAGTAAACAACATGCAACTTTCGTCTTCGCCTATCTTTGAATAAGTATAGACCGAAATGTTCAGGAAGTAAGCCACGCCATTACAGTCGATCACGGCATAAGCAGGGTTTTTCTCAACCAGGCGGCCTTTGATGTATTCGTACATACTATTTTTCGCTATTTATATTTTGATTAAGATCCTGCTCAAGTTCTCCCCATGTAATGGGCTTTGCAATGATCTTCTTTTCACGGTTAAGGAGGTACATCGTAGGAGTAGCGTATACATTATATTCGTCTTCGGCCTTCCCGGAATACCCGCTCAGCTCAGAGACATTGATCCAGTTCAGCTTTTCCTTTTTCACGAAGGTGAGCCAGTCATTTCTGCTGGTGTCGAGGGAAACAGCTACTACTTCCAGCTTTTTTATTTTCTGTTTATCGTACCAGGTTTTCAGCTTTGGCATCATATCCGTGCAATGAGGGCAATGGCTGGACCAGAAAACAAGCAAGGTATAATCATTTTGAATGGACAACAAACTCACTTTGTTGCCTTTCAGATCAGGAACCTGAATGTCGGGAGCCGTTTTGCCGACTGACAGTTTCTTAAAGTTATCCAGTTTCTTCTGTAATGAAGATTTACGTGCAGCATCTTCACATGAGAATGGATCCTGGAAATTGTCGGCGATATAGGTAATTACATCATCAAAATGGTATTTATCAAATCCTCCCACAAGATAATCAAGCATGAATTTATAGGTTTCCGGGCATACAGAGGCGGCGCCGAGAGAGATGGTAACTGCCTTTATAAATTCTGCTTCAAGTTGTTTTTGGTTAAGCCGGTTATTCTGATAAATTGCAAGATAGGAAATGACCTTATCTGCAAATACATTACTGCGGAGAAGGGCGGTATCCTTAAAATCTACTTTGTCCCAATAATGTTGCTTCAGGAATTCCATACGTGCCCCGGCAGGCATCAAACCGGAAATATATGGCGTCTGCAGTACCTTTTCCATCCTGACTGCATAAGAATCAGGATTTTTTTTAACCAGGGTATCCAGCAATGCAAGCTGAACTTTCTGGATGGTTTCGAACTCAGTCAGCGCAGTGCTGTAGAACTTATCTTTCACCGGATAAAAATCAATGATCGGCATCAGCAACTGCAGCTTTGACTGGTTTGTACTTACCATTGAAGAAAAGGATTGCAGTATCTCATTTTCCCTCGATGACAGGATCCTGAGGGAATCCTCAGGGAGAGTTGAATACGTCTCAAATTTCACATCTTCCCGGCAAAGGATAAGGTTTACAAAACCGGTTTTACTCCAGCCAATACGGTACAGGCCGCAAACAGTGTTTGAAGGTAAAGTAAAATGAAACCTGCCGAGTGAGTCAGAGAAAGTGGAATCTGTCAGCCTGGTCCGCTCACCATTAATGCTGAGAATATACACCTTTGTCTTCCCAAGGTTGTGTATGATACCATCAAGCGAGTGCTGCGGGAAACCAAATACCGAAGAAAAAAGGAACGCTGAAAGAAGAACCTTTCTGATCATTTTATTTCTTCACTTTCCTGGGAGGAGCTTTCTTTTCCGGTGCAGGAGGTCCTAACAGTTCAGTAAGTTTCTTTGTAAGATCCTCACCACGCAGGTTACGGGCAATGATTTTCTGATCTTTGTCGAGCAGCACATTGGCAGGAATTGACATGATACCATATTCTTTTCCGGCTGCATTGCCCCAACCCAGAAGATCTGAAACCTGATTCCATACAAGACCATCATCTTTTATGGCTTTTACCCATTTTGCATGGTCTTTGTCAAATGAAACACCAAGAATGTCAAAGCCTTTCTTATTATATGCCTGATAGGCTTTTACCACATTTGGATTTTCGCCACGGCAGGGACCACACCATGATGCCCAGAAATCAACTAAAAGAACCTTTCCCTTCAGTGAGGAGAGAGTTAAGGGTTTTCCCGTGGTGTCGTTCATTGTAAAGTCGGGTGCGACCTGGCCTATCTGCACTGCTTTCAGGATATCAATCCTTTTCTTTATCGTCTCCACATAAGATGACCTGTTAAGGCTGGTATCAAAAGTAGCAGCCACTTCTTCGAGCTCGGGAAGTTCAAACTGCCATGCGGTACGCATGATGAGGTAGGCACCTACTACCGAAGCCGGATTTGCTTTCGCAAATTTGACCACATTGGCTTTAATAGCTTTGTCTAAAGCATCAGACACGGAGTCAGCCTTTTTCATCTTCAGCGTATCATTAGCTTCTTTAGCCGCCTTGTAATCCTTATAGCAGGCTTCCATCAGTTTGTTCAGGCTGTTGCTTTGCTTCTGGTACTTCTTGTAAAGTTCGTGGGTGGCAGAACCTGTAATCGTTGCCTTATCCACGCTGTCGGCAAAGATTTCAACATTCATATTGGCATTCTCAATAAAAAGGGGCAAAAACACCTGCTTGTCCTTAACTGTAATGAACCACATCTCGGGCAGGTCAACTTTTCCCTTGAATGTAAATAAACCTTTCTGAAGCTTCGCGGAATCGATCTTAAGCCAGTCAGAGACATTATATTTCTGAAGATAGATAGTTCCGGTATCAATACCTATGATCTTACCACTGATGGTAAAACTGTCTTTTTTTCCCGCACATGATGCCAGTGTGGCGCCGATAAGCAGGAGTAATGCAAATTTTTTCATGAAAAACCCTCCTTTTTTTATTGAATGCAAAGGTATGGATTTCCCCAATTAAAAATTTTCTATTTTTACAGAAGGAAATAAGATTTCCGGCCGGAATTCTCCTGATTATCTTTTTTATTGTTTTTTAAGGAGGATTACCTGCTCATTTTTTGATATATCAAGCGCTTATGAAATATATAGCTATTCTCCTTTGTTTTCTTTTCATTCTCTGCGAAAATGGATTGTCACAGCCCGAGTCAAAGAAAACTGCACCAAAGTATGACCTGAACACTGAACCTGTATTGTATACAGTTGCCTATGCACACCTGGATACTGAATGGAGATGGGATTACCCGGAAACCATTAATAAATTCATAAAAGCCACGATGGATGACAACTTCCTGCTTTTTGAGAAGTTTAAGCCCTATGTGTTTACCTTTTCCGGTGCAAGGCGCTATAAGATGATGAAGGAATATTATCCAGATCGCTATGAAAAAGTCAAAAAGTACATCAGCCAGGGAAGGTGGTTCGTGGGAGGGTCATCGGTTGATGAATGCGATGCAAATATTCCTTCACCGGAATCCATCATCCGTCATGTTCTTTACGGGAACAATTATTTCCGCTCTGAGTTCGGGAAGGAAAGTGTAGACTTCCTTTTACCCGACTGCTTTGGTTTTCAGGCACATCTGCCTTCTGCGCTGGCACATGCCGGTATTAAAGGTTTTTCGACCCAGAAGCTTGAATGGGGCTCTGCCATCGGCATACCTTTCAATATTGGCAACTGGAAAGGCCCGGATGGGAAAGGGGTTATTGCCGCTCTCAACGCTACTGACTACGGCGGGGACGTTGAATTCCGCTGCGATACGGTTAAAAGATGGGTCGACCGGGTTCTCGAAAATGGAAGTAAATATGGTGTTTATGCGGATTACAGATATTTCGGCACCGGCGATATTGGCGGCTCTCCCTCATTGGGTGCTGTGAAAAATGCTATCGGTTCACTGAACAACCCCGACAGTAAAATAAAGCTGTATTTATGCTCCTCTGATCAGCTTTTCAGAGATCTTACAGATGCCCAGGCAACAAAATTGCCAACCTATTCAGGGGATCTCCTTCTTACTCAGCATTCTGCGGGTTCCCTTACTTCACAGGCTTATATGAAACGCTGGAACAGGAAGAATGAACTCCTGGCCCAGGCCACTGAACCTATTGCTGTTTTCGCCGACCTTGCAGGAGGAGTCAGATATCCCCAGGCCCAGCTAAATTCTGCCTGGTGGCTGGTTCTTGGCAGCCAGATGCACGACATCCTGCCCGGAACATGCATCCCAAAAGCATATGAATATGCCTGGAATGATGAAATTCTGGGGCTCAATCTCTTTTCCGGCGCTTTGCAGTCCTCCGCTGCATCAATAATTCATGGCATGGATACCCGTGGCAACGGTCAGTCTGTTGCAGTTTATAACCCACTGGCGATAATACGCAAAGCGACTGTCGACGTAGAACTCAATTACCCTGAAGCTCCCCCTGAATTTGTCAGCGTTATTGGTCCTGACGGCAAGGAAGTTCCCGTTCAGATCCAGTATCGTACGAAACATTCAATTCGTATCCTTTTTCTTGCTTCCCTGCCTCCCGTCGGGATTTCGTTATTCGATGTCCAGCCATCAGCCAAACCATACCAGGAGAAATCAACTCTTAAAGCCTCGAAAAATTCGATTGAAAACGAATTCCTTAAAGTGACAGTCAACGGGAACGGAGATATCAGCAGTATTTTCGATAAACGCCAGAATAAGGAAATGCTATCGGCACCTGCGCGTCTCGAATTCCTGCATGAATATCCGGAATACTGGCCGGCCTGGAACATGGACTGGCGTGACCGTAAGAATCCTCCGATAGATTATGTGAAAGGACCTGCAACCATCAGCCTTGTTTATAACAGTAACCTGAGTGATGTAATTAAAGTTGAAAGAAAGGGACGGAATTCTGATTTCACCCAGTATATCTCGCTTACGGCGGGCCAGGAAGTGGTCATTGTACGCAACGAGGTTGCCTGGCAATCGAAAGGGGTGAGCCTTAAAGCTTCATTCCCGCTCACAGCTTCAAATGTAAATGCAACATACAACCTCGGCCTGGGCACTGTTGAACGCTCCACCAACAATGAAAAGAAATACGAAGTTCCTTCCCGTGAATGGTTTGACCTGACTGATAAATCGGGGAACTTCGGTGTAAGCATCCTGGAAGACTGCAAATTCGGTTCCGACAAGCCGGACGACAAAACACTCCGCCTTACCCTTTTGTATACACCTTATGCCAATACCTATCATGAGCAGTCGAGCCAGGATTTCGGCAACCATGATTTCGTCTATGCAATTTATCCGCATAAGGGCGATTGGCGGACCGCTCTGACTGAATGGCAGGGAAAAATGTTGAACCAGCCTGTAAGGGCTTTCGTGGTGCCTCAGCACCAGGGCCCTCTTGGCAAATCAGTATCGTTTGTTAAAGTCTCGAGCCCACAGGTCGACTTACGGGCCATTAAAAAAGCGGAGAATAATAATGATATCATTGTCAGGGTGCAGGAACTGCTTGGAAAAGAAGCCCAGAATGTGGAAATCAGTTTCCTTTCAAAAGTCATCAAGGTTTCCGAGGTAGACGGACAGGAACGCAGCATTGCCGACATCCAGCCGGTCAACGGCAAACTGATTATCAGCATGGACAAGTATGCAATCCGGAGTTTCAGGATCCAACTGGATAAACCAGCCGACAGGTTACTCAATCCGACCAGCATTCCCCTGCCTTTGGCATATGAGGAAGATGTCGTCAGCAGTGATAATAATAAAAAAAATGGCCGGTTCGATGACAAAGGGTTCAGTATACCTGCCGAACTTTTTCCTTCTGCACTTACTGCGGATGGCATTGAATTTACCCTCGGTCAGAAAGCCGATGGCAAGAATAATGTCATCAGCTGCGACGGGCAAAAGATACTGCTGCCTAAGACCGGCAATTACAACAGGTTATTTATACTGGCTGCGGCCAATGAGGATACCAATGGTATTTTCAAAGCAGGCAATATTAAATCAACTCTGCGTATTCAGGCCTGTACAGGAAATATAGGTCAGTATGACAACAGGGTATGGGATAAGCTTGGCCGGTTAAAGGCTGTTGAAAAGGGTTATATCAAACGCGATGAAGTTGCATGGTTTGCGACCCATGTTCACAAGGATACTTTAAATATTCCCTATCAATATGCCTATCTGTTCAAGTACAGCATGCCGGTGAGTTCTGCTTCCGGCTATGTTCAGCTTCCCCAGAATAATGCCATTAAAATTTTCGCGATGACAGTTGCCGATGACCTTTCCGACCAGGTCATTCCGGCCATGCCAATGTATGATGATTTTTCCTGGAAGAGTCCTGTTGCCCTAAGCCTCCCTGTTTCTTATACGAATGAAAATGCCCGGGCCTTAGCCACCTGCAAAATAAGCAGAAGCCGGAACCTCAATGATCTGCCTGGCAAAGTGACGATGAAGGATTATGCCGACCTTCACCAGCCTAACGGGGTGACAGTGAAATATTTTTATACCACTTCCGATACCACGGTAAAGAAAAAACCGGAACAGGGGATGAATCTTTCGACCCTGGTCGACGGGATGTACGATCTTCTGCCCAACGATTCTGCGAACGATGTATGGTTTGATGAAGGCGAAAGCCGGGTATGGATGGATCTTCAGAAAGAGATAGAGATCGACAGCATACACATCTTTGCCAACCTTAACATGCACCGGGGATCGGAATTTATCTCCCTCTGGGGTTCCAGTTCACCAGTTCCTCCCAATGCAAACGGTGATCCCAGGACTTCAGGCTGGACTTATATAATGAGTGTTCCTCCCACGGATGTCTGGGGCAATTCGAAAGCCCTATACACTATTCTGCCCGACAAAGGCGGGTCCTGGCGTTACCTGATGTGGGTCAGCGAGGATTCGGGCCATGGGCCGTATTATTTCAGGGAGATTGATGTGTTTGAAAGACAAAAGTAGCGAGGTAGCGAGGTATCGAAATGATTTCACCTTTCGCTTTTCACTTTTCGCTTCTTAAAATCTCTACGAGTTCAGGAACACCAATGCTGGCTTTTTCCCGGATGATATGAAGATTCCTGACGTGGTATTCAGGTGAGGCTTCGGGATCGATAAGGTATTTCGGGGCGGCGGAAGGAGCGTATTGAAGCAGGCCGGCAGCAGGGTATACTTTCAGGGAGGTTCCGATGACTATCACCATATCGGCCCGCAGGATGATACCTGAGGCGATCATAATATTGGGCACCGGCTCCCCGAACCATACGATATGCGGCCTGAGCTGGGATCCTTTTTCACAGAGGTCGCCAAACTTCAGTTCCCATCCGTTGATCTTGTAAATCAATGTCTCATCGACGCTGCTCCTTGCTTTTTTCAGTTCTCCGTGCAGATGAAGAACGTCGGATGAACCGGCACGTTCATGAAGGTCATCTACATTTTGTGTGATGATATTTACATTGAACTTCTGTTCAAGTCTGGCCAGGGCTAAATGAGCCGGATTGGGTTCCACAGCTAAAAGCTGCTTGCGACGCATATTATAAAAATCCATCACCATCCGGGGATTCCTGGCCCAGGCTTCCGGTGTCGCAACGTCTTCGATGCGATATTGTTCCCAAAGTCCGTTGCTGTCGCGGAAAGTGGAGATCCCGCTTTCTGCGCTGATGCCCGCCCCGGTAAGTACTGCAATTGTCTTCATCGCTTATCCAGGATTGTTAATTTCTTCCGTTTAAATTGGCCGGAATAACCCGGAAACGCCTGAAAATTTCCTGAATCAAATGTAGTAAAGAAAAATGCAGGATTACAGAAGAAGAGATAAATCCTTTAGTATTTATAAGACAAATGTTATAACATTAAAATATATAATTCTAATTAACTATCAATATCTTTGAGGCAGAAATTAAAACCAAACCCTATGAAAAAGCTTAAAATCGGCCGGATCACAGGTTATGCATTTCTGGCGCTCTTGTTTTTACTTTTCCTTTCAATTGCATATATAATATTCATCCTTCCAGGGATACCCATTCCCGATCTGAAAGTGCAGATCACGCCTGAACGGGTTGCCCGCGGTAAATACCTTGCAAATCACGTGACTGCTTGTGTGGATTGCCATTCCACGCGTGACTGGTCAAAATTTTCGGGGCCCATGTTGAGCGGCACCGAAGGAAAAGGCGGTGAAAAATTCGGTCATGAAATGGGCCTTCCCGGCGATTTCTATTCTACAAATCTTACCCCTTATGTTCTTTCCGGCTGGTCGGATGGTGAAATTTACCGTGCGATAGTGAACGGAGTTGGAAAAGGGAACAGGCCATTATTCCCTGTCATGCCCTATCAGTATTACCGGAATCTTGGCGCAGAAGATGTTTACAGCATCATTGCCTATATACGAACATTCCCTTCTATTGCTTCCACAACCCCTTTATCAAAAGCAGATTTCCCGGTCAACATTATCATGCATACTTTCCCCCAGCCCGCTCAGGCTGTGATTATCCCGCGAAAGAGTGACACTCTGGGATACGGGAAATACCTGGTCAATACTGCAGCATGCAAGGATTGTCATACACCTTTCGTAAAGAACCGGCTGGATGAAAAGATGGCCTTTGCAGGTGGCAGGGATTTTAAAATGCCCAATGGCATTATCCTGTCTTCAAATATTACACCCGATATTGAAACCGGTATCGGGGCCTGGACTAAACAACGTTTTGTGGCAAGGTTCAAAGTTTTTGATCTGTCGCATTACAACCCGCCCAATTTAGAAACAACGGATATGGTGACCGTTATGCCATGGACGATGTATGCAGGTATGGATACCACCGATCTGGAAGCAATCTTTGCATACCTCAAAACGCTGCGACCAATAAGGCATTCAATGACATTATGGACTCCATCCAAATGATATAGGCAACCATGATATTTCGCGGTAAGGGGAACGAAAAAGGGCACAAGACTCCTGATCCGTTATTGACAATGGAAAAGATTCGCTATTTCTGCAGTTACAGGGAACGAAGCGAAACAGAAACCCGTCAAAAACTCAGGACATTGCAGGTACCTGCAGCCAGGATCGGCAGTATTCTCAATCAGCTGAAGGAAGAAGGGTTTATCAGTGATGAGCGTTTTGCCAGGGCATTTGTAAGAGGAAAATGGAGGGTGAACCATTGGGGAAAAATTAAAATTACCTTCGGCCTGAGAGGCATGAAGATACGTGAAGACCTTATCGCCACTGCCCTGGAAGAGATTGATGAGGAAGTTTACAGGAATATGCTGTTTGAACTGATAAGAAATAAAGCAGCAGAACTCCGGCCAAAACAGAGAGAAAAAAATAATTCAGGAAAAACCTTGAATTTCAGGGATAAATTGTTCAACTTTGCATTAGGGAAGGGTTATGAACATGACCTCATCCGGGAAATACTTGATGAATTAAATATCTGATATGGTCGGCCAGGAACAATTGAAAGATCTCCAGACAAGGCTCGATGCCTTGAGGAGGTATCTTTGACGTCGATAAGAAACGCTCACTGATCGAAGAAGAAGAACAACTCACCCAGGCTCCCGATTTCTGGAATAATCCGAAAGCAGCGGAGCAGGTTTTAAAATCAATACGCGATAAAAAGATCTGGACCGAGGCTTACAAAAGGGGACAGGCCGGGTTCGAGGAGCTGATGATTCTTTGGGATTTTTATATCCAGGGTGAAGGAGGTGAAGAGGACCTTGAAAAACAATATCAGGAATCCCTCAAGATGGTCGAGGACCTGGAATTCCGTAACATGTTAAGCGGGGAAGAAGACCGGCTCAGCGCCATTGTCCAGATCAACTCGGGCGCTGGCGGTACCGAGAGCCAGGACTGGGCCCAGATGCTGATGCGGATGTATCTCCGTTACGCCGAAAGAAGTAAATTCAAAGTCAAGGAACTGGACTTCCAGGAAGGGGATGTGGCCGGGATCAAGCAGGTTACACTTGAAATTGAAGGGGATTATGCTTATGGTTACCTGAAAGGTGAGAATGGAGTTCACCGGCTGGTAAGGCTTTCGCCTTTCGACTCAAACCACAAGAGGCATACTTCCTTTGCTTCAGTATATGCATACCCTATCATTGATGATGACATTGTGATCGAGATCAACCCTTCGGATATATCCTGGGATACATTCCGCAGCAGCGGTCCGGGCGGACAAAATGTGAACAAGGTGGAAACGGCAGTTCGACTCAAACACGAGCCGACCGGTATAATTATTGAATGCCAGGAAACACGTTCGCAGGGGCAGAACCGTGAAAAAGCCCTTAAAATGTTAAAATCCCAGTTATACGAGATCGAACTCCGGAAACAAAGGGAAAAAATTGCCGTGATTGAAAGCGGGAAAAAACGGATCGAGTGGGGATCACAGATCCGTTCGTATGTACTGCACCCGTATAAAATGGTAAAAGACCTCAGAACGACTTATGAAACTTCTGATACCCAGAGCGTGCTTGACGGTGATCTCACAGAGTTTATCAAGGCGTATCTGATGGAATATGGAAATTCTTAATTCATTGATACATGATCAGGATCTACCACAACCCCCAGTGCAAAAAGTCAAGGGCAGGCCTTGAATATCTTAAAGGAAAAGGAGTTGAATTCGAGACGGTGGAATACCTCAAAGAACCTCTCACCGAGAAGGGTCTGGAAATGCTTTTAATGAAACTTAATGCCAAACCTGAAGAGATGGTCCGCACCCAGGAAGAGTATTATAAAAAAAACCTTAAAGGAAAGAAATTCAATGTGCATGAATGGATCACTATAATTCTTCAAAACCCGAAACTGCTGAAAAGGCCTATTGTTGAGGTTCAATACAAAGCTGTTTTGGGGGACCCTGTCGGGAATATTGATCTTGTTGTAAAAGAATGAAGGGAGTTCGAATATCGAATATTGAACAAGGAATATTGAATGTTGAACGGTTATATACATCCGCCATCCGACATCTGCCATCTATTAAATAAACCAACCATTAAACTCCGGATTATGAAAACACGCATTGAAAAGGACACCATGGGACCGATTGAGGTTGACATGGACAAATACTGGGGAGCCCAAACCCAGAGATCAATGACCAATTTCAAGATAGGCGAACCCGCATCCATGCCAAGGGAAATGATCATGGCCATGACCGTTCTTAAAAAAGCGGCGGCTATGGTCAATTGTGATCTGAAAGTCCTCCCTGAAGAAAAAATGAAGCTGATCGTGGCAGTTTGTGATGAGATCCTGGCAGGTAAGCTTGATGACCAGTTCCCTCTGGTGATCTGGCAGACGGGTTCAGGCACCCAGACCAATATGAACGTAAACGAGGTGGTTGCAAACAGGGCTCATGTGCTTAGCGGTGGCACGCTTGGAGAAGGTAAAACCGTAATCCACCCAAACGATGATGTCAATAAATCACAGTCCTCAAACGATACTTTTCCGGCTGCAATGAGCATTGCAGCTTATGAAATGGTAGTGAAAAGGACCATTCCCGGCGTGGAACTCCTGCGGAACACCCTGGCCGGGAAATCAGAGGAGTTCATGGCTATTGTCAAAACGGGACGCACTCACCTTATGGATGCAACCCCGCTTACTCTTGGCCAGGAATTTTCGGGTTATGTTTCCCAGCTTGATCATGGGATAAGGGCAGTGAAAAATACCCTTCCCCATCTTTCCGAACTGGCGCTGGGCGGGACAGCAGTGGGCACAGGCCTCAACGCTCCCAAAGGATATGATGAACTGGTTGCAAAAAAGATAGCTGAACTCACCGGTCTGCCGTTTATCACAGCTCCGAATAAATTCGAATCCCTTTCGGCTCATGATGCCTGTGTAGAAACTTCAGGAGCGTTAAAAACCCTTGCAGTGAGCCTGATGCACATTGCAAGCAACATTCGCCTTTCTGCTTCAGGACCGCGTTGCGGGATATGTGAACTCATGCTTCCCGAAAATGAACCAGGATCGAGTATCATGCCCGGAAAAGTCAATCCAACCCAGGTCGAAGCAATGACCATGGTTTGCGCCCAGGTCCTGGGTAACGATGTAGCTGTCAATATTGGTGGCATCAGCGGCCATTTTCAGCTGAACGTGTTCAAGCCCCTGATCATTTCAAACCTGCTGATGTCGGCCAGGCTGATAGGCGATGTCTGCGTTTCATTCAACGACAACTGCGCTATGGGCATCCAGCCAAACCTGCCTGCCATCAACAGGAATCTTGAAAACAGCCTGATGCTGGTGACGGCACTCAACCCTCACATCGGCTATGACAATTCGGCCAGGATTGCAAAAAAGGCGCATAAAGAAAATAAAACACTTCGTGAAGCCACGCTGGAACTGGGACTTCTGAGCGATGAAGATTTCACCAGGATCGTTGATCCCAAAAAGATGACCGGTCCGAAATAAACGAAGACGCGCAAAGGTCATCCGGCAGAGATCCCTTTTGCTTGAAGCAGTTTTTTGATCTCCGGGATCACTTTTTTTGCTGCGGCATAACCGGAATCGAAGATCTGTTGATTCTCTTTGCCGCTCAGGATTGGCATATCCCTCAGGTCGGGAGCGATAACGATATCTGCAAAGGCCAGTCTGGCTTTCTGATTCTCACCGAGTGCAAGCAGAAGTGATTTGTACCCTACCCTCAGGAAGTTATCCACACTTTCCGTGACATTTAAATCAGCCATGATATCAATTGCAATCACAATCTCTGCTTTATAGGAACGGCAGATGTCGGCAGGAACATTATCGAGAATTCCTCCGTCGACAAGGGTCATGCCATACATCTCCACTGGTTCAAAGATCATAGGAACAGCACAGGAAGCATTGACCGAGGCAGCAATCGGTCCGGCAGCCAGGGGCAAAGTCTTCCCTTCACGAAGGTCAGTCACCACGGCAACAAAAGGGATTTTCGTATCCTCTATATTCACGGCAGTGCAATGTTCGGAAATAAAGTTTTGTAGCTTCTTTCCGGAAACAAACCCGACTTTCGACCTGATCAGTGAAAAATCGAAAACAGTGGATGACGTTGTTTCAATAACTAAAGGAATCAGTTTCTCTATATCAGGATTATCACAATAAAGCGCCCCTACCAGGCTTCCTGCGCTGGTTCCAACAATCAGATCGATAGGGATATTGCTCTCCTCAAGCGCTTTCAATACCCCGACATGCGCTGCTCCATGAAAAGCACCTCCGCCGAGTGCGAGGGCGACCCGGGGGCAGGCTTCAAGCTTCCTGGGAGGAGGCATAACCGGAGGACTTTTAACTATCATAAATTTATTGTCGTATGATCACAGGAATATCCCGGAAATAATGTTTGCCGCGGGCTCCTGACCTGACATTTATCTGTGGCATTGTTTATTTGCCATTGTCTTTCAATATTCTTATTTCCTTCAGGGAGTCCTGGTTATGGTCAATGCGCAAATCAAGCAAATCCCTGTGATCTTCCATCATCTTTTTTGCTTCCTGCTGGATCATATCGCCCAGTGTAATGCCCTTGTCGCGGGCTCTCTTCTGCAATATCTGCATCCAGTCAGGGTTGTTCCTTATCTGTTTGATAAAATATGCCAGGGTGTCAATTTTTGGCTCAGGTTTGGCGATATCATTAAAAGCGAAGCTAAGGTCCTGCTTCAGGTTGATCAGTTTATAAATATATGCCTTGCGTATTGTGTCATGGCCCCGCATTATCGCAATTGTATCGGCCGGGAGCACCAGTTCAAATAACTTACCGTAAAGAGTTACCGGGTCTTCGTAATCATCACTCAGGGCAATATACCAGGCATCGGCATCTTTTTTCAGATCTCCCCTGATGTTGTTTATCCACCGGTATTTATGAATACGTTCGAGGCTCCCGATGGCATAAACCTTTCGTCCCGTTTGACGCCCGACATAATAGTCAAAGTTGGCTGCAGGAAACCAGCGGAATGTAAAAACCGGCGAACCTTTGTCAATTAGAAAATGATCTTCATCCCAGGAAGCCACCGGCCCGAACTTTTCACCTAACTGCTGCCAACCCCAGAGATCAGCCGAAACATCTTCCACCTTCCATTTTTTTAACGGAACCCATCCGTACCTGATCTGTGTAACCGCAACTGAAATCACTGTAAGTATAAATATCAGGGAAACAACAATGGGCCATGGAATCAGCCTGAGTCTTTTATTTTTCGGGGAAGGTGTTGCAAGCCATGAAGCAGCGATAAGGATAAAACCAATGTATGCCGGGCCGGTCCAGTGCGGCAAGGTTGTACGGAATAGTGAAAAAGAAACGAAAACCAGCCATAAGGGCAGGCTCATCCACAAGATCAGGCGGGAGTAATGCTTTTCAAGTATTTCTTTCCCGCTTAACAGCGCTATGAACGCCAGGATGATCATAATGATATTCACCGGGTTATTATAAAAAAACTGTCCAAGGATTTCTGTAATGAAATACTGTGGCTGAATTCCCGATTGGGTCACTCCAACCCGGCTTTCATGAAAAGTGAAACTGATGTAGTTGTTATTGGCATTCCAGAAAACAACCGGCATGAAGAGAAGAACCGCCATCAGCAATGCTACCCAGGTTTCTTTTGCCAGCAGCCATTTGCGGTTGTTGAAAAGGATGAACATCCCGGCCCCGAACAATAAAAATACCGAATGATATTTTGAAAGCAGCGCCAGGCCTATACTTAATCCCGAAAAGAACAGGTATGTCCTGCTTTGCTTCGACAGAGATTCATCCGGCAGGGCACAAACCAGAAGGTACAGGCTGATAAGCCAGAAAAAGACCTGGGGTGTGTCGGGAAGGATGAACGTCCCTACAAGAATAAATCCATAAAAGGATGCAGTAAAAAGTAAGGCTGCATAAAGCCCTGCAACCGCACTCTTGATCTTCTTCCCGATCAGGAATATCAGCCATGTTGAGGCGGTCCCAAGCACCACAGACCCCAACCTGAGAAAGATCTCACTGTCGAACCTCAGGTTGAGAGTAAATAGCTGAATCACCAACCCGACCATCGGAGGATGGTCGAAATGGCTCATGTCGGGGAATTTGGCATAGGTCCAGTAGTACACCTCGTCATTACCCAGCTCAATGGCACCTGCGATCAATGCCCTGATAACTGCCGATAATACCAGCAAAATTCCTAATGCCCAATATATTTTTCGATTGGACGGCATATCAGTTCGGCTTTTTGTTTTTTCTTAAACGCCAGACAGCCCAGAGAATTGCAACCAGCGAGCCAAATGTCATGAAACGAAAGATCCATGTCCTGGGCCAGTTAATCTCCGCTTTGAGATCGTTCACAGGAAATTCCCCGTTGTAACGGAATACCGGGTTAAGGTAAAAGATATCACCCGAGCCGATGGTAGGGTGCGTATGGTGTGCAATAAAGGTTATTTCTGTGCGGATATAGGTGTCTTCCGGAGTAAACTTATACCAATGGCCCTTCGCCCCGTAAACTGATTTTCTGATCCTGCCGTCCTGTCCAATGAACATCACCTTAAAAACCTCACCGCTCACAGAAACCTTCAAGGTATCTCCCGCCATCCTTACACTTTGTAATTTCGGGATTCTCTTGGCCCAGCCTGCTTTTTGTTCAAAAGTCCAGTTATTTCCCATGTAAATCTCAACCCCGTATGCTTTCCCGCTTTTAAGAGAACTGATCATCGAATCCTTGTGAAGGAAAGGGGAATGAATATATGTTGCACAACGCTGGATCTGGTAAGGATCCTTAATATTATGGGCATCGTCATCAGCTAAAATCCAGGCGACGTGACCTCCTGAAAGAGCTGCATCCCACTGGGGTAAGGACCTCCAGTTATTATCAAGCACCTCCAGCATATCATAATTTGAAAGATACCTCATATCCTTGAGCGAATATCCTCCTTCCCAGTCGGGATGGGCAATAGCCACAATAGCGCTCTGTGGCCTCAACAGGTTAAGAATATGCTGTTTGTGGCTAAGGTTCTGGACAATCGAATAATCCAGCCACAGAACTTCTCTGGCGCCGATCAGCATCTGATGCTTTTTTCTCAGCCCGAAACCGTGTTCATAAACCGGAATGTAGAAAGCCGAATCCCTGAACTCCACGGAAATACTCTGGTAATTCGAGATCTGAGGGGCATCATAATTCATCTGCTTATATACCTTGTAAAGTTCCCCCGGGGTATTGCTGCGGCCTGCAGTGAGCCCCCACCACTCCTTTACATGAAAATGAAAGTTGCTTTTTCTCCAGCCGAGGCTGTCGATACCATCGTATGGGTTGAAAAATTTATTGCCTGAAAATGGCTTGGGTTCAGAAAAATCATATACGGGCGCAGTAAAATACAGTATGGCTTCAAGCAGGAGCAGAAACAATACGAAATAAGCCAGCACACAGAATACCCTTGCTGCGATCTTCTTCATTCTGCAAAGTTAAAATAAACTGATAAGAAGGCGAATATTAAGAAAGGTCACAATGAACCCGATGAATAGCAGAACTGCAGTAGTCCTTTTTTTGTTCACATGATCACCCATAACTTTAGAGGATGAGGTGAGCCGGATCTGGGTAAAAATTGTGAACGGAAGCTGGATGCTCAGTATCATCTGCGAAATGATCAGTCCCATATATGCATTCCTGATCAGGAAAATAATGCCGACCGAAAGTATCAGTGAAATGCCAACCCCCAATCTTGAGTGGCTGTCTTTTATATCATAAGGTTCGCGGTAAATACCGGCAAGAATGGAGCCTCCTGCCATACCCGAGGTGATCGTGGAAGCCAGGCCGGAAAACAGAAGGGCGACGGCAAATACCATGCCTGCATGACTGCCCAGCAGCGGGCTGAGTATACCTACTGCCTGCTGCAGTTCGGTCACCGGGGTCTTGTTTGTAAAAAATGCCGAGGCCGCCAGGATGATGATAGCACTGTTAATTGCCCAGCCAATGACCATCGACAGGAGAGTATCGAAAAACTCAAATTTCAGCTGCCTGCGGATGACATTATCGTTTTCGAGATTCCACTGCCGGCTTTGAATTATTTCGGAATGTAAAAAAAGATTATGAGGCATAACTACGGCCCCAAGGACACTCATGATGATGATTATGGACCCCTGGGGTATCGACGGATTCACCCATCCTATTCCTGCCGATACCCAGTCGACCTTCACCAGCGTCAGCTCATACAAGAAAGAAAGTCCGATAACGGAAACAAAAGCAATAATGAATTTTTCGATCTTACGGTAAGAATTCGTGAACAGCATGATCAGAACAAAAGCCATTGTAAGTAAGGCACCCGCCGGAACAGGTATTTTAAACAACATGCTGAGGGCAATGGATGCCCCCAGAATTTCAGCCAGGGACGTGGAAACCGAAGCTCCCATGGCCGACCAGAGAACCGGCTTTGAAATCCATGGTTTCAGATGCAAAGTGGCTGCTTCCGACAGGCAAAGTCCGGTCGCTATGCCAAGGTGAGCGACATTATGCTGAAGTATAATAAGCATTACCGTTGACAGGCTGACTATCCAAAGCAGGGTGTAACCATATTGCGAACCTGCCGCAATATTCGATGCCCAGTTGCCGGGATCGATAAAACCTACGGTGACGAGCAAACCCGGTCCTATATAGCGGAGAATATCCAGCCCGCCAAAACCGGGTTTATGATCCTTATTCCTTAGATCCTTTAGAAATTTATTCAGCATAATTATCTGGCAAGATAGTAAATTTGTTACTTTGCGATATCAAACCTTTCTGATCTGAAGCTGCTCGTCGACATATATAAAACGAAAGACCTGTACTCAGGCCTGGGTCAGTATTCCCTGAACTTCGCCAATGAGCTGATAAAATACTGCCCGGCAGGGTTCGACCTTACGTTTCTTGTTCCTTCCGGGTTCTCCCTGCCTAAAGATCCGGGGGCCGAATGGGTCAGGGCCTTATTCGGGCAACGGCTTATACCGGGTTTTAGCCCTAAAGCCGATATCTGGCACAGCCTTCACCAGTTTCCATCCCATTTGCCTCATCCATCTTCAAAAGTAATTCTCACAGTTCACGATCTGAACTTCCTTTCCCGGAAAAAACCTGATAAAGCGGCGAAATACCTGAAGCGCTTGCAGAAAAATGTCGACAGGGCTTCGGCGGTTACAGTAATTTCCGATTTCACAGGGAAAGTGCTCAAAGAAAACATTGACGCAGGGAATAAGCCGGTTCTGACTATCCATAACGGGGTCAGACTGGAGCCCAGGCCTGACGCCGGAATGCCGCATTGGTTACCCGAAAAGCCCTTTTTCTTTTCACTTTGCGTTTTCAAGGAAGAAAAGAACCTTCACACCCTGATCCCCCTGATGGATCATTTCCCTGATCATCTCCTGGTTCTCGGCGGTAATAATCAGACCTCCTATGGAAACAGGATACGGGAAATGATAAGAGAGTCGGAAGTTTCAGACAACATTATCATTCCGGGAGTGCTCGATGAGGATGAAAAGTACTGGCTCTATAAACATTGCAGGGCATTCCTCTTCCCATCCCTTGCCGAAGGATTCGGCCTGCCTGTTATCGAAGCCATGCTTGCCGGGAAGCAGGTTTTTCTGAGCAGGGCGGCAAGCCTGCCTGAAATCGGCGGGGTTATCGCTTTTTACTGGGACAGCTTTGAGGCCGGGTCAATGGCTGCCGTTCTGCGCCTGGGCCTTGAACTGAGGGAAAAAGAACCTGGTTTATACTCTCAGGAGATCATCGAATACGCTTCCAGATATAATTGGAAGAATTGTATTCTGAAATTTCTTGAATTATACCAAACTATTTCGTCGTAAGTGAATTATTTTTAAGAACTTCGTACTTTATTCAAATTATGTCTGTCCCGAAAACCCTGACAGCCCTTTTTGAAATCAGTATCCGCAACAACTGGGATAACAGGGCATTATCCGATTACGGCGGATCGGCTTATACTTATAAGGAAGTCGGCATTAAAATCCTGGCCATTCACGGGATCTTCAGAAAAAATGGTATCAAAAAAGGGGACAAGGTTGTCCTCCTGGGAAAAAACTCCGCCAACTGGGGTATAATATACATAGCCACAGTGACCTTCGGTGCGGTTATCGTTCCCATACTCCCGGACTTCAAACCCACCGATGTTCATTATATAGCCACCCATTCCGACGCCTGCCTGATGTTTGTCGAGGACTTCATCTTTAAGGAACTGAACATCTCTGAAATACCACTGATTAAGGCAGTTTACAGGATACAGAATAATGAGGTATTGTTTCTGAGGGAGGATGAACGTCAAATACCGGACACTGAATACAGAACATCGGATGATGGGGAAGCCGGGATTGACCGGGAAATGATCAGATTCGACGAGTTCTCTATGGACGAGATCGCAGTGATCAGTTATACTTCAGGAACAACAGGCTTTTCGAAAGGAGTTGTACTTCAACATAAAAGTCTTTATGGAAATATCCTTTATGCCCACAGGAACATGCCCCTGATGCCGAGGGATCAGATACTTTCCTTCCTTCCCCTGGCCCATACCTATGGCTGTGCTTTCGAATTCCTTTTCCCGTTTACGCTGGGCTGCGACATAACTTTTCTTACGAAAACACCTTCTCCGAAAATAATCATGCAGGCCTTCCAGGAGATAAAACCCGCCCTGATACTCAGTGTTCCGCTGGTCATCGAAAAGATATTCAAAACCCAGATCCTTCCGTTGTTCCGCAAGCCTGCGATCAATATCCTCCTCGCAATACCGGGTATCAACATCCTCCTGCATAATAAGATCAGGAAAAAACTATACACTGTCTTCGGGGGAAATTTCAAGGAATTGGTCATTGGCGGTGCTGCTTTCAATATTGAAGCCGAAAGGTTTTTCAGGAAGATCAGATTCCCTTTTACGGTAGGATACGGCATGACCGAATGCGGGCCGCTGATTTCCTATGCATCCTGGAAGACAACCCAGTTAGGGGCCTCCGGGAGGGTGGTGGATGAACTCGAGATGAGGATTGATTCTCCCGATCCTTATCGAACGACAGGTGAGATCCTGGCAAAAGGTTCCCATGTGATGCTGGGATATTATAAAAACGAAGAGGCTACGAAACAGGTTATCGATGCCGATGGATGGCTTCATACGGGCGACCTGGGTATTACCGACAAACACGGGAATATATATATCAAAGGCCGGAGCAAAAGCATGATCCTTGGTCCTTCCGGGAAGAACATCTATCCTGAAGAACTGGAATCTTATCTGAACAACCGTTTTATGGTAATGGAATCTCTTGTGCTGGAACGTGATGAAAAACTTGTTGCACTGATATACCCCGATTATGATGCTGTTGAAAAAGCAGGGCATACCAGAGAAGAATTATCCACCATTTTCAAAGGTTACGTTCACGATCTCAACCATCATGTGCCTAAATACATGATGGTATCCGATTTCGAGATCCATCCCGCAGAATTCGAAAAAACACCCAAACGAAGCATCAAACGTTTCCTTTACAAATAATGAGAAAACAGGTTTACATACTGCTGACGGCTGTTCTCCTTCTGGCCATCAATCCGGTATTTGCCCGGAAAAGCAGCCTTGAAAGAACGGAGGTCATCATCCTTCATCTGAATGATATGCATGCGAAGACCGACGGTTTCGCCAGGCTGAAATACCTGGCCGATAGCCTGAAGCGCAGCCATTCTTATGTTTATATTGTTTCGGCCGGGGATAACTTCACAGGAAACCCTTATGTGGATATGGTTGCCGATAAAGGATTTCCGATGATCGACCTGATGAACCAGACCGGATTTACCCTGAGCTGCTTCGGCAATCATGAATTTGACCTTGGGCAGCTTTTCCTGGAAAAGAGAATTGAACAGGCGAAATTTCCTTTTATCTGTGCCAATATGAACACCGGCTCATCGGGCATGAAACAGCCCCTGCCTTATTATGTATTAACAGCAGGCAAGCTGCAAATACCCGTTCTGGGCCTGATTGAGATAAACGAAAATAGTATACCCGACACTCATCCTTCGAAAGTAGCAGGATTAAGCTTCAGTGACCCTCTGAAGGCTGCCGGGGAATTCGTTGAACTTAAGAAGAAATACGGAAGCCTGTTAGCCCTTACCCATCTCGGGGTCGAAACCGATGAAAAACTTGCCAGGGAATATCCTCAGTTCGATGTGATCATTGGCGGGCATTCCCATACGATACTGAAGCAACATCTTACCATAGACGGGGTAATGATAGTTCAGGCCGGCTCTTACCAGCGCTTTATCGGCAAACTTACCCTGGTTTTTAAAGGGAACATTATGGTAGAAAAGAGCGATACCCTCATTGCCATGGAATCTCTGACCGGCTCCGATCCGGCTATAAAGTCAATGACAGACCGTTACGATAATAACCCGGAATTCGAAAAGGTCGCCGGATATGCGGCATCAGCGATTAACGGCAAACAGAACCTGGGCGCCCTGGTGACTGATGCCATAGCCTGGGCTGCGAAAACCGATTTTGCCTTTCAGAATAAAGGCGGGATAAGATTGCAAAGCCTTGAGAAAGGAGAAATCAAAGTAAAAGACATCTATCGCCTCGATCCTTTCGGAAACCAGGTCGTCGTTTATAAAATGAGCGGAAAAGAGATTGGTTCTCTTATTATAAATTCCTATAAAAAAGAGAAGGAAATCGACCTGATCCCTTCTGGCATGACCTATGTTATCAAAAAGGGTGAGAACGGGAAAGCTCCGGAGCTGAATATGTTTGACCATTCGGGTAATCAAATCCAACAGGATAAAATATACACCGTCGCACTAAACAGTTATGTATCTGCAGCATATGTCTTTGAACACCAGGATCAGGGCAGCACATTGGAACTAACTACCGAAGACTGCCTTATCAGGTTCCTGGGAAAAAGGCATAAAGTAACATACAACAACAATGAACGGGCAAAATTTTAAGTCCGTCTGACATTTCCCCCCTTTCATCCGCTATTTTCCACCTTTCGTCGAAATTAACTATACGCTGATGGCCCCGGGCTGTATATTTGCTAAAAATTAAAACTATGGAAGCTATTCACTCGTTTCTTGCCGCCTTCGACATTTTCGGTATGATTTTCCAGTATTTTCTGAACAGCTTTACCCGTTTCGGAGAGATTTTTGAACATTCCTTCAGCTTTGTGACCATCCCTATTGGCAGGCTAATAAGTTCACATCCTTCTTTTTATTACAGTCTGATGATGGCCGGTGCCCTGTTTGGTTTATATTACCTTGTAAGTTCCATTGTCGAATCCAGGATGCGCACCCGGAAAATCAATAAGTAACAGGGGGTCCCCACATCATGAAAATAAGCTGGGGAATAGCCGTGTTCTGAATAAACTTACCTCTGACGGGATCTGTTTCACCTGCCAATAAATTGTACATCTCCGCCCCTTTTCCTTTCGCATAAACCCCCACCAGGGCATTGGTGTGATCCTTACTGTTATATTTCAGGCCTGGCATGATATTACGGCCGTTATCACTGACCGGGCTGAAGGTATTGCCTCCCCACAGATCTCCGCATTCATGGTCGGCGGTAACAATAAGCAGGGTCTCATTCCAGCTGGAATACTTATTTACCCAGGCAACCACAGTGTCAATTGCATCGCTGAAACTTTTCATCTCTTCCAGCATACGGCCTTTCTGATTATCGTGGTTCGCCCAGTCAATAGCCCCTCCTTCAATCATCACGAAAAACCCTTTTGGATTATTGTCGAGTACATTCAACCCACCCCTGACCATTTCGGCAAGAGTGGGCAGGTTTGGATTGAAAGGCTTTAAAAACGGAGGGGAATTTTTTGTTTCATTTTTTCCGAAATCCCTGTTCTGCTGGAGCGTAGAGTAAACCTCCGGTATTCCCAAAACCCGTTTCGGAGTTTTCCCGCTCATTAATTTCCTGAAATCCTTTTCAGAGGTGATGAGAGTCCATGGGTCCGGGATCCTGTCACCCGAAACATCAGTAACCTGATATATTTTATCCTTTATTATGAATGATGTCTGTATTCCACTTCCCGATTTGAGTGACAGCCATAGCATGCTGTCGGCTACGTATTTTGAACTTTTCCAGGCTCCGCTCAAGCTGTTCCCGTTATCGTCGAATTCAGGGTTGCCGCAGCCCATGATAAGGTCGCACCGGCTGCTGAACAGCATGTAAGTCGCCAGCTCGGAATAATGGGTCCTCGTTTTATTATGCGCTACAAATCCTGCAGGAGTGGCATGGCTGAATGGAACCGAAGTGATAACCCCTGCCGATTTGCCAATGCTTTTAGCCAGTTCACACAGGTTTTTCAGGGTATCGTAAGTGATTGAAAGTCCGATTACATTATTATAGGTCTTCCTGCCTGTTGACAGCGCGGTCGCTGCAGCTGCAGATTCGGTGAAGTCCTTTCGAAGGTAAAGTGAATCCTTTGATGCCATAGCCGGGTTGTAACCAGCCGCCCAGTTCAGTTTTGAAGTGTCCTTTTCATCAAATTCCCCCGATTTCGCAGGATAAGTGGCTGCTGCCACCTTAACAGGGAAATCCTCAATCTGCATGGGACCGTAAAAATCATCTGCGGCTTTTACGCAGTTATAACCCATGCCATCACCGATCATGATAATGACATTTTTTGGTTTAGGGAAAGATGATTGTGCTGCCGGTTTCTGGGCAAAGGAATGAAAGAAAAGAAACGGGGAAAGTAACAGCAAGGCTATTATTATAATTACTTTGGATGTTGTTTCCATAGATCAATAATTTTGAAAGGTAAAAGTACCAATACTTCATTGATTAATTCAGTTCAGGGCAATTTGTGTAAGAAATGCATCAAATTTTTGTAATTTAGTAAAATGAACGCTGACGATCTGAAATTTTGCGGATCGGAGAAAAAGTTCAATCTTAAAACCAAAAATTATGGAAGAGTTTGAAAAAATCCTGGTCCTTAACAATGAGTTCGAAGCTGAACTCATGGAGGAAGTGCTTCTGGATAAGAAGGTCCCCTATGGCATTATTATTCGTGAAGATTCAGCCCTGGGCGGAATTGTTGAACTTGAAGAAGGATGGGGCTATCTCGAAGCACCGGAACGGTTCAGGGAAGAGATTATGAATATTTATAAGGAAATTCAGGAGTCCTCGGCGGATTCGGAAAAAGAGGAGGTCTGATGGGTTGGAAACAGTTTCTTGAGAATTTTCCCTGGTTTGGCGGAGAAGACGGATTTCCCCTGCCGGCTTATTCTGAGTTCATGCCACCTATGCATATCGGGTTCAGGCCATACGATGGCCAGGTTTATCCATGGCATTTCAAAGAGGATGATCTGTACGGGTTTTACATCAATGAAGCTGAAGAATTTCTGCATCTTCAACCAGGCCTTCAAAGCATAGGGCAGCAATGCATGGAGCATATAATCCAGCTTGGAAAAGGGAAACTTCCTCCAAGCATAGCGGGAAGAAAAAACCGGAACCTGAGGGATAATCCTTTCTGGCCGGATGAACTGGCCCAAAAAGCAGGCAGCCTGAATTATGAACGCTATGTATTGCTGGCTTCGATGGCTTTATCAAAAACAAAAGACGATAAAGGAAGGTCCAGGTGGACACTCTTCGGGGGAAGCGAACAGGGGCCTGAAAAAGCTTTCTGGAAGTCGTTTTTCAGGGGAGATAAAGATGAATACCCGGAGTCCTTTTTTCTTCAGTTCATCGGGAAGATCTTCCATCATGCTTTTGATCGCAGGTTAAACACGCCTGAGACGATGCTGGAGGCTGGTTTTCGTATTATGCCGTCGGCTGGAAAACTTCCCATGGCACACTGGAACGGGGCTAAACTTCCTTCATGGACTTCCAAATATCTGATTGCTGATGGCGACAGTTTTGCCGATACGGTATACCTGCTAACCTTCAGGCCCTTTGGGAGCCTGCCGGAAGTCGTCAAACAGAAATATTTTGCAGGCGACCTGGCGCTGATCCCTTTCCCCGGGAGCCTGGCGTTATGGGGAAACAAGGATTATATAAACCTGGCAGGCCAGCTGTACAATGCCATCCAGTTCCCGATGCTCCGCCTGGTTAGCAGGAATGAAGAGAATTTCGGGATCAGGGTGCCTCAGTCGGGATGGTTTCATCAACCCTCGCCGGGAAAAGAAAACCCGGACATCCTTGAAGAACTGCTGCTTAATACATATGTCCGTACAAGCCGCTGGGACAGGGCAGGCCGTACCGAAGATCCACTGATTGGCGGCAAACAGATCGACCCCGTCGCACAAACCTTATTCAACACCACGCTCCCGGCACTCGATCTGTATAACAAACCCATGGCAAGAAATGTTCAGATCCTTAATGAGCATATCGGGCTTCTGCTCGACGGTCCCCGGGCCGGTAAAAAAGAAATTCAGCATGCTGCTTCGGTAGTACTTGCAGGAGGGCTCTTCCGCTACCGCTTTTATTTCCCGCCCATGCAGGCGGGAAGGCATGAGATATTCTGGCACAGGCCTGTTGTGGCTTGCGTAGATACGGCCACTGCAAAACCTATGGTATTCGAGGACCTGCTGTACGGATACCTTACCGCCTATGATTCGGCAAAGCCTGATCCGGCGAAGCCGATAGAATTGTGGCCGAGGATGATGGAAAGGCAGCCTCATACCTCTATACTGAAGCATTTTGTTTCACAGCATGATCATAGTAAACATCTCACTGCTTTCAACCTGATGACCCTGCTCGATGTGTGGGAACTGCTTGAAGTGCCTGCTCTGGAAAAGGATTTTGCCCGCCACCTCATCAGGATCAAAAAAGATGCAAGCCTCGATGAATGGCTTCAAATCCTTCATGAACGTACCAACCAGCCCGGCCTGGCTCACAGGGCAAAAATTTTCGTTGAAAATATCATCAAAGAAGACAATGCCTTACCTGAACCCCTGACATTTACGTCTACAGCCACTAGAAAATACGAGGAGGATTTCTGGAACCAGATCTTCAGCCTGGCCTGCGGTGAGTATATCAACAAGGATAATGCGGATGTGGTTCAGGACCACCCCACCCTGAATGAAACCAGGCATAACAAAAGGGACCTCCATCTTCTTGGAGATTACCTTCTGGCCAGCCACAGAAAAGCAATTGCTGAGAAGGGTATGAAAGGCAGGGCCGAAACGGGGGAATTACCATTCAAATGGGAGACTGATTTTGACTTTACCCAGTTCGGGGGCTGGAAGGCTAACCTTGAAGGGACTGAATATGAAAGGAACATACTCGTAATAATACCCGGGAAGAACCGTAAAGAGGCGATCATCATGGGCGATCATTACGACACAGCCTACATGGAGGATGTATATGATAAATCAGCAGGTGGAACGGGCGCAAGGCTTGCAGCAGCAGGAGCAGATGATAACCATTCGGCTACATCCACCCTGTTGCTGGCAGCTCCTGTTTTCCTGCAACTTGCGAAAGAAGGCAAACTGGAAAGAGATATCTGGCTTATCCATTTAACAGGCGAGGAATTTCCTTCAGACTGTATGGGGGCCAGGGATTTCTGCCGGAATTACGTGCAAAAGACATTGAAAATGCGAAGGGATGACGGCAGCTTCAAAGACCTCAGCGGAGTGGAAATCAAAGGGGTTTTTGTGATGGATATGATAGCCCATAACCGCGACAATGCAAGGGATATCTTCCAGATCTCTCCGGGGCGAACCCTTGATTCGGTGAAACTGGGCTATAAGGCCCACCTTGTCAACCGTGCATGGAATAAACTTGCTGAAGAGCTGAATTCGGGACCTGGCAGGGCCAGATGTAAGAGAGGTGAACGGATTAAGTTCGAAGGGCAACTAAAAATCAAGGATACGGGATGCGGGGCAAAGGAGTCAGGATTCAGGATTCCCGAAAAAGCATTGTTCCTGTCCCTGGAAGGGGAAGTCCGCACATGGGAAGATCCTACCAGTTCACTGTATAACACCGATGTGATGATATTCTCAGATATCGGCGTTCCCTCTGTTTTGTTTATGGAAAATTACGACATCCACCGGCAGGGATATCATGATACGCATGACACCATGGAAAATATAGACCTTGATTACGGGGCAGCTTTTTCGGCTATCGCAATCGAAACCGTGGCCCAGGTGGCGGCGGAGAAATGATCGGCTGGTGAATGGTGACTAGTGAATGATGAATGGTAAAATTCCTTATTGGTAATTCATAATAGCCGGGGTTGATCATCTTAAACATCAGAACTGCTGCCGGGATCTTTTAAACATATATTTCAGGACGACCTGGTCAAAAACAAAGGTGAACAGGCCAACGCCAATACTTCCGCAAACAATCAGACGGTGGCTGGCGACCCATTGGATAAGGGGAGCCGGATCGGTCTTTGCAGGAAATATCAGGCAGATCCCCATGACGATGAGGGCAAGTAGAACAAGCCCTGTTTTTAACCCGAATTCTGTGAGGAGCTCCTGCCAGGCAAGCTGCTTTTCAAGCTTTTTAACCAGCTTGTCGGTAAAATCATCAGGAAAGATATTATCGGGGGGCTCACGCAGTGAATCGTCGATGATGCCATCCAGGTTTTTTTTAAATTCTTTCATTTCCATGTCTGCAAATTTAATGTTATTACGCCTCAAATAGCACAGGCTGTATGTCGGGGACCAGTTCTGTCATTTTCTGGCGGATGATCTCCCTCCCGCGGCTCAGGTATGATTTCACTGTGCCTTCAGGCATCCCCGTGATCTCTTCAATCTCCCGGTAAGAGAATTCTTCCAGGTGGAACAGGGTGATGACTGTGCGGTATTGAAGTGGCATTTTTTCTAAGATACGGTGGACGAGCTTTTTCATTGTATTCCTGTCAATGCTGTTAAGCAAAGGCGACACATCCGACTGGGCAAGGTTGATCGCCAGGATTGGATCGGCTCCTGAAATCACTTCCCGTTTGCTTTTCCTCATCTGGTCAACGCATGCATTGTAGGCGATGGAACCGATCCATGTCGAAAGCTTTGAATCCCCCCTGAATTTATCTATCTGTTTGAAAACCCTGATAAACACTTCCTGGCATAGATCCTCTGCATCCTCCTGGCGGTTTGTCATCCGCAATACCATATGCCATACAAGGTTCCGGTATTTATCGACCAGAAACCTGAACGCATTTGTATTTCCTGCCTTCAGGGCGTTGACCAGTGCAACATCATCCATTGCAACATTAGTCGCAGGAAATGCAAAAAGGTTGCAGGCCCGTTCATGATTTCGGGATGACCTTGCCTTTGATCTGAAGTATCACGGGTTGATCGGAAGCATTGGTCCTTACGGTGACGCTCTTGAAAAAATTACCTTGGGCGGCAGCGTTATAGGTCGCTGAAATGCTTGTCGATTTGCCGGGAAGTACAGGATCCCTGGAATAAGAGAGGTTTGTACAGCCGCAGGAAGCCGTGGCAGACGAGATGAGCAGGGGTTCATTACCGTCATTAGTAAGGGTAAATGTGGCCGTTCCCGGTGAATTCTGTATGAGATCACCAAATTCATACTCGGTCTTGTCGAACCTGGCTACCGGCCCGTTCTTTTTAAGCTCGGTCGGGAGTTTCACTTCACCTTGTTTGGGGGCATCCTGGCAATAAGCACTCAGGCAGAAACCGAGGATAGCGGCAGTCATTAAAATTGTTTTTGTTTTCATATGGTTTTTTTTGAATGCAAAGATGGACAGGGCTGGAGGAAACACATGTTAATGACTGGTAAATGATTGTAAACGAAATGTAAATCTTTGTAAATGAAATGTAAATCCCGCCAGGACAATAACATTATCAGTAATTTTACATGACAAATCCCCTGGATCTAAAAAAAATCATCTCCCATGCGAGGGTATAAGCTCAAATTCGTTGTATTGCTCGGTGCCGTTTCCATTGTCGGCATAATCTCCGTGCAGACCTATTTCCTGGTCAACGCCTGGAATACCAGGGAAAAGGAGCTGAACCAGAGCATTGTGATAGCCCTCAAGACCGTCGCCGGTAAGATCTGCCGTCTGAACCAGACGGCTCCTCCTTACGGGAATCCCGTCAGGCAGCTGTCATCGGCATATTTTGTCGTTGACATCAACAGCGTGATCGATGCCAACGTGCTTGAACATTACCTGAAGACTGAATTCGAACGTCTCAACATCAGGACCGATTACGAATATGCCATTTATGATTGTCATTCGGACCGGATGGTATACGGGAGTTATATTTCAGCCTCCGGAGCTGGCGAAAAGCTTAAGGCCTCTGAAAACCTCCCCAAATACCGTGAATACCTTTATTATTTCGGGATCAGGTTCCCGGCCCTCCGTAATACTGTTGCAGGGGATATATCCATACTTTTCTTCTTTACTTTCATCCTCGTCCTTTCGGTGGTCTTCTTTGTTTATGCCATTTTCGTGATCCTGCAGCAGAAACAGTTTTCTGAAATGCAGAAGGATTTCATTAACAATATGACCCATGAATTCAAGACCCCCATATCGACCATAAACCTTGCGGCTGATGTCATCCTGGATCCCGAAATTGTAAAAGACCCAAGGCGGCTTGACAGGTACGCTTCTCTCATCAAACAGGAGAACCGCAGGCTGGACCTGCTGGCAGGGAAGGTGCTGCAGATAGTCCACATCGAGAAGGGAGGCCTTCAGCTTAAAACGGAAACAATCAACCTGAATGAACTTGTAAGAACGGTGGCCGGTCATTTCAGGACAAAGCTGCGCCCGGGGGCTGCCCTGGAGCTTTCGCTGGATCCATCGGTGAAGGTTATCCGGGCCGATATCATCCACCTGACAAATATATTTCACAATCTTTTCGACAATGCGGTAAAATACGGTCCTGAAAATACCGAGATCAGGATCTCCACCCGGATGGAGAACAGGACCGTATTTGTATGTTTTTCCGATAACGGCCCTGGGATAGATCCGAAATACCAGAAACGGGTGTTCCAGAAATTTTACAGGGTCCCTTCGGGAAATGTACACGATGTCAAGGGGTTCGGTCTGGGCCTGCATTATGTGAAGATCATCTGCCGTGCTCATGGCTGGAAGATAAAACTCGATACACAGGCGGGAAGCGGGGCCAGGTTCACCATCGAAATTCCAAATCAATAAGATCCTACCATGGGAAACAAACCAAAGCTGCTTTATGTTGAGGATGACCTTGCGCTGTCCTTTGTGACCAGGGACAATCTTGAGATCAGGGGTTACCGGGTCGATCATGCAGGCGATGGCATATCTGCCCTTGAGATGATGAAAAATTCGGAATATGACCTTTGCATCCTGGATGTGATGCTGCCAAAAATGGACGGGTTCACTCTTGCAGCCAGGATCCGTGCTGTGAATCAAGGTATTCCGATACTCTTTCTGACCGCCAGGTCGTCAGGGGAGGACAGGATCGCCGGTTTGACCCTGGGAGGGGACGATTATATTACAAAACCCTTCAGCATGGAGGAACTGGTGCTGAAAATAGAGGTGTTCCTCAAAAGGAAGAACATAGTCCCCGTGACTGATCCTTTGCCTGTACAACTTGGAGAATTTACTTACGATTACAGGAACCAGCAGTTGAGCTATGGCGGAAAGCCGAGGATCCTTACCCAAAAGGAGAATGAACTGCTTGCATTTCTGATCGAAAACAAAGGAAGGATACTGAAACGTGAAGAGATACTGCGGAAGGTCTGGGGCAATGATGACGTTTATTTCAGCAGGAGCATGGATGTTTTCGTTTCGCGCCTGAGGAAGGTTCTTAAACCCGATCCGAAGATCGTAATTGAGACCATTCATAATACGGGTTACAGGTTGAAGACAGGATAATTCCCGTTCCCCTTCAAAAAAAAACTGCTGATTTCTGCAACCTTCTGCACCTGCCTTACGACATATGGTGCAGAAGTTAAATTTTAAAACCCTTGCCATATGTTAAGTGAACAAATCGGAGCCGCAATCGTAACTGCGGTAGTATTCTTCGGAATATATTCATTATTGAAAGCGCTTACCGACTATCTGTTACGTCGTAAGATCGTCAAAAGCGGACATATTGATAAAGCCGGGATCCTTGAATCCATCGAAGGTGAGACGGCCAAATATCCCACCCTGAAATGGGGCCTGGTGACCCTGTTTGCAGGTGCCGGCATGATACTGATCCAGATCCTTTCCCGCGCAGGCCGCCTGAACTGGGACCAGGGAGCCGATGCTTTTTTGCCGATTGGGATCGAACTGGTGTTTATCGCTGCAGGTTTCCTGCTGTTCTTCTTCATTGCCACGACAAAGAAAAACTAAAGTACAAACATGCTCATCGGGGCCGGGGACAGCGGATTTGTTGTTTCCCGGTCCATTCATTTATCCCGGTTCACCGGTCACCAGTCACTATTCACTTTTCACTTAAAAAGTACCCTCCCCTTTCACCACCTTCAGGCCCAAGTTCTATAATATGATCTGCTTCAGAGATGATCTGCCGGTCATGTTCGATGATTATCAGGGTATTACCCTCATCGGCGAGATGGTGGAACAGTTTCAGAAGGTTTTCGATATCGGCGAAGTGAAGGCCGGTGGAGGGTTCGTCGAAAAGGTAAAGGGATGCAGGATGCAAGATGCTGGATGCAGGATGCGGGATGCAGGATTTCAGAGGTGTCATCAGTTCCCTGCAAAGATTCAGCCTTTGCGCTTCTCCTCCCGACAGGGTATTCAGGGGCTGGCCAAGTTTGAGATAGCCCAATCCCGCCTCATCAAGATTCTTCAGGATCGGCAGAAGCTGTTTCTGACCGGCAAAGAAAACTGCAGCCTCCGAAACGCTTAAATCAAGTATCTCACTTATATTTTTTCCACAATAACCAACAACGAGGATTTCAGGCCTGAACCTTTTCCCATGGCAAACCTCGCATTCCTGGTATATATCTGGCATAAAGTCCATGCTGATCCTGGTCTGTCCCATGCCTTCGCAATTGGGGCATTGTGATTGTTTGTTCAGGAAGGAGAAATGGTTTTTCGCGAAACCTCCCTGCCTGGCATCATCGGTTGAGGCAATGAGATTTCGGATCAGGTCAAAAGCTCCTGAATAGGTTGCAATTACAGAGTGAGGGGAGTTGAACTCCTCTCTTTGTTCAACACTCACCACCCTGCCGAATTTCTCAAATCCGCTGATACCGCTGCATCCTGTTGGTCTGCCCTCCTTCCAGGAGGCATGAATCAGATCAAACACCAGGCTCGATTTCCCGCTGCCCGAAACCCCGGTAACGCAAATGATCCCGCGCGAAGGAATTTCCAGGTCGAAATGTTTCAGGTTATGGATGAAGGCATTCTTTATCTGAAGGCCTGATGACATCTTCCTGATCGCATGAGGATGCGGGTTGAGCGGGGATCTCAGGTATTTTCCCGTGACGGATCTTTCGGAATCAATAATTTCTTTAACACTTCCTTCGGCAACAATCTCACCGCCCAGCCTGCCTGCTCCAGGCCCCATATCAATGATATGATCTGCCCCGAGTATCACTTCCCTCTCATGTTCCACTGCTATCACTGTATTACCAGCCTTGATAAGCTCTCTTAAATGATATACAAGCCTAGTAGTGTCCTTTGAATGCAGCCCGGCGGTGGGTTCATCCAGGACATAGATCATCCCCGACAAACCTGATCCCGTTTGAGCTGCCAGCTGCAGTCGCCTTGCTTCCCCATGTGAAAGTGATACCGTATTTCTTGAAACAGCAAGATATGAAAGTCCGAGGGTATCCAGTGTTGTCAGCCTGCGCAATATCTCAGTCACCAGGGGCCCGGTAATGGTCCTCTCCTGCTCTTCCGATAAGGTTGCAGGATGCAGGGGATCCGCAGCCCCTTCGTTAAGGTCAGTTCCCGGACAGGGCCTGAAAAAACCACTAAAGAAACTGATGCTTTCCGAAATATCCATGGCTGAGATCTCAGCAATATTCTTTTGGCGGATGACCCACGACAGAACGCCTGCATGTAAACGGCTGCCATGGCATGCCATACATTCCATACCGCTCATCACATTCATCATGCTCTCACCACGGTGGTCGGCATGTTTGCGGGTGTATTCCTCATTTACAAGACCGAGAAAGCCTGGCCATGTACCTTTGAAATGATGAGTGCCGCTGCGTTTGTTCCTGAGGAATTCCCAGCTGACATCATAAGTCTCGTCCCCGCATCCATATAAAGCAAGCTGCTTATCCTCAGCTGAAAGTTCATTCCATGGCCTGCCGAAGTCAATGCCATGTTTGGCTCCAACCGTTTTAAGGGTTGCAGTATATTGTCCGTAAGGATCCCCGTAAAATTTACCGGTTTTACTTCCATCCATGGCTCCGTTAATTATGGAGAGACCGGGATCGGTAATCAGCTTCCCGGGATCGCATAAAATGATTATCCCAAGGCCGTCGCATTCGGGGCAGGCTCCCTGTATGCTGTTGAAGGAAAAGAAAGTTGAAAGGGGCCTGGAATGATATTCCCGCCTCCCTTGTATGGAATCAGTTTGATTCAGGGCGGATTGCAGAGAGACCTGAACCCGGGCGTTTGTCAGTTTCAGTGCCGCCCTCGAAAAAAGCAGGCGGTACAGGTCATAAATCCCGGTAAATGTACCCACTGTGGATCTGGGGTTAGACTGGATCCCCGATTGTTCAACCGCGAAAGTTGGCCGCAGCCCGCTAACCTTTTCAAAGTCGGGCTTGTCCTTCATGCCGATCCGGGTGCGTGCATAAGCCGAGAAATTGCACAGGAAGCGGTTCCGGGCTTCGGCATGAATGGTATCAAAAGCAAGGGAAGACTTTCCGCTGCCGGAAACACCGGTGATCACTGTTAGTTGGCCATGTGGGATACAGACGTTGATGTTTTTAAGATTGTGGGTTGTGACGTTTATCAAAACCAGTTCATCGTTCCGGGAAAATGGTGAGTTCGAGAGATGATCATATGTCGACGGGTATTGATTGTTGACCAAAGAATTTTGAATTTCAGATTTATCACGAACCGTAAGTGGCGAGCCATGAGCCACAGCTGATGAATCGTCACGAAAATAATCCTCAGGATTTCCGGCAAAAATCAATCCTCCCCCATCATTCCCGCTTCCCGGACCAAGTTTAATGATCCGGTCTGCAGATCTCAATAATGCCGGATGATGTTCTATACAAATAACAGTATGTCCATGGTCGATAAGGCCGTTCAGGCATAAAAGAAGTTTTTTTACATCGTCGCTATGCAGCCCTGTTGTCGGTTCATCAAGAATATATAATGTATGTGATGATGCGGGTCTGGCAAGTTCAGCAGCCAGTTTTACGCGCTGGGCTTCTCCTCCGCTCAGGGTTGAGGACCGCTGGCCCAGGGTCAGGTAACCCAGCCCGAGCTCATCGAGAGTCTTAAGGCAATGCAGGATTTTTCTCTCCCCTTCAAAGTAAATCAAAGCTTCAGATACCGGCATTTCGAGAATCCCGGAAATATTTTTTCCCTTCGATGTTATTTCGAGCGTCTCGTTATCGAACCGGCGGCCGTTGCAGCTTTCACACAAGATCTCCACGCTTCCCATAAAATGCATTCCGGTTTGTTTATAGCCCGCCCCTTCGCAGTCCTCGCAACGGCCGCCTTTCGTGTTGAAAGAAAAACGGCTCTTTCCGTATCCTCTGGCAACAGATCCCGGCAGCAAAGCGAACAGGTCCCGGATATCATCGAACAGGCCTGTATAAGTGGCGGGATTGCTTCTCGGAGTGCGGCCTATCGGCGACTGGTCGATCTCAATAAGCCGTTTGATGCTTTCCAAACCCGTAATTGAATCGTATTTCCCGGATTCTTCATTGCTTTTGTTTAATTTCTTCCTCAGGAAAC
The DNA here is from genome assembly GCA_903887775.1 of uncultured Bacteroidales bacterium. Taxonomy (GTDB): domain Bacteria; phylum Bacteroidota; class Bacteroidia; order Bacteroidales; family FEN-979; genus CAIRDP01. Next base: position 188,773 of record CAISRB010000024.1, on the reverse strand, counting down.
TCCCCAGGGTCTGGTGTACCAGGCTCCCTTTGCCGGCGCCGGAAACACCGGTCACCACATTAAGAGATTCAAGACGAAAAGAAACGTTAATATTTTTCAAGTTGTGATGAGAAGCCCCTGAAATCCTGAATTCGCCCTTGTCCTCACGGGTAAAAGCAGGTGAATCCACGCGTTCAATTCCGAAGAAATATGATAAGGTTTTGCTTTTGCTGATAATTCCCTCGGGTATACTCTTAAGTTCGGCCACCGCATAGTTCAATAATACATTACCCCCGTAAACCCCCGGACCCGGACCTATATCGATAATATGATCGGCATGCCGTATGAATTCTTCATCATGTTCCACAACGATCACCGTGTTTCCCTGGTCACGCAACTGTTTCAGGACTAAAATCAATTCCAGGGTTTCGGATTCATGCAGCCCGATGGATGGCTCATCGAACACACAGATCATCCCGCTAAGTCCGGAACCCAGCTGTGTTGCAAGCTTCAGGCGGCGCGATTCACCGGCTGACAAGCTCCCCGATTCCCTGTCGGTTGAAAGATGACCGAGTCCCAGCCGCTTCATTTCGCTGATCAATGACAGGATGTTCTTGAGTATCCCGCCGGCTACCTTGCTCTGACCTGATGGAAAGTCAAGGGCAGCAAGGGAATTGCCAAGCACGCTAACCGGAAGTGCGGATAATGAAGCGATATCCAATCCTCCAACTTTTACCGAAAGAGCCCGGTTATTAAGCCTCTTCCCCCCGCAGGCTGAACAGGAGGTTGTACGCACAAAACGAAGGATATTTTTGTTTCTGTCCCTTTTAAGAATTTCTTCCATGACCGGAATCACCCCTTTGTAAACCCCCATTTCGCGGGGTTTTGCCGTAATTCCGCTCCATTTCATCCTCGATTCCAGAGGATGTTTGCCAAAGGGGATCTCCAGCTTATCACTGCCGTAGAAAATCACATGTTTGTTTTCGGCGGTCAGGTCTTTCCAAGGGATATCGATGGTAAAACCTTCGGCACGGCAAACCTGGTCAAGCACATCCAGGGTTACCTGGGAATACATAATATACCCGTTCGGTGTCGTGATCGTCATGGCTCTCTGGCGGATAGACTTTGCATCATCTTCAATCAGCAGGGAAGGATCAAGGCGGTCTTCGACCCCCAGGCCTTTGCAAATCGGGCAGGCCCCGTCAGCAGAATTAAATGAAAACAGGCTGCGGTTGATCCGGAAACTGTCGCCTTGCTGCTGACCGTTAACCGCCTGGCCGGATAAATCCCCGGAGGGCATCGCCCGGCCAGTACGGGCAAACAGCAGTCTCAGATGATCGTAGATACCGCTAAGTGTGCCTACTGTCGACCTTGGATTGTTAACAACCGATCCCTGGTCCACCGCAACTGCCGGAGAGAGCCCGTCGATGCGTTCAACCTCCGGCCGTTTCATCTTTCCGAGGAACTGCCGGGCATATGACGAGAATGAACCAAAATATCTGAATTCTGCTTCCTTATACAGCACATCGAATATAAGAGATGATTTGCCGGAGCCTGAGACTCCGGTTACGACAACAAGCTTGTTTTTGGGAATGTCCAGTGTGACCGAGTTCAGGTTATTCTCGGAAGCGCTGACAATCCTGATCATATTATCGTTATCCATCTGATCTTAATTAAAACCCCAAATCTCATCCGCAGACATTAAAAAGCAAAAATAATTCATTTGAATGTTGACAAAGGCTAAATTCTTAGCCATCTTTGTAATGAGATAATTAAAGATTGCTTTTCAATATGAGAAAAAAAATATGGGCTAGGATACTGGGTGGCCTGCTGGCAGCAGTGGTCCTCATTATTGCCGGGGTAATTCTTTACCTCCGTTTTGTTCTTCCAAATGTGCCTTTGCAGGATATTTCAGTGCAGGTAACACCTGAACGCCTGGAACGGGGTCAATATCTTGCCAATCATGTCTGCGTCTGCATGGATTGCCACTCTAAACGGGATTGGGAGAGGTTTTCAGGCCCACCGGTCAGCGGAACCCTAGGAGAAGGGGGAGAAATATTCGATGAGAAAATGGGATTCCCGGGAGCGTTTTCATCTCCAAACATCACTCCGTTTAATCTCGGCAGCTGGACTGATGCCGGGATCTACAGAGCCATTACAAGCGGGGAGACCAGGGAGGGCAAGCCTCTGTTTCCCATTATGCCTTACTTTGCTTATGGGACTATGGATACAGAGGATATATTTTCTATTATTGCCTACATCCGCTCCATCCCGGAGATCCGTAACACACCCCCACGTTCAAATCCTGCGTTCCCGATGAACCTTGTGCTGCGGACATTTCCAGGAAAGGCCCGGCCAGCAACAAAACCTTCCGAGTCGGATACGATAAAATACGGTGAGTATTTAATCCGGGCTTCGGGTTGTATCGAATGCCATACAACAGCAAAACACGGGCAGATCGTGAAGGAGAAGGCATTTGCGGGAGGAAGGGAATTCATTATGCCGACCGGGTTGCTTGTTTCCCCGAATATCACGCCTGACAAGGAAACAGGTATCGGCCTGATGAGCAGGGAAGATTTCATCAGGCGTTTCAAGGGATTTGATCCTGCCATATATAAGGCCCCGAAACTGGGCCGAAGGGATATGCCTTCCATCATGCCCTGGATGATGTATGCTGGCATGACAAAGAATGACCTGGGTGCGATCTATGCTTACCTGCTGTCTCTCCCGCCAAAAAATAATGTTATTATAAAGTGGAAACCTCTGAACTGAACGATATCACGCATTAACGCAATTAATGAGTCGCTCCGAATACGATCCCGCTGATCATCGGGATCAGCCATATCAGCCAAACGATGAGACTTAATCTGTGAAAGCTGGCGATCTGCTTTTCATTTTTCTTTAAAAGTACTATCGTAGCCCAGATTGCATGGAACAGCATCAGCAATAGTGCGGTATTTCCCGTGATCCCATGAAAAGACAACCTGAACAGGCTGCCATTTATGATACTCATTGCAGTAGTGCCTGTTGTATCGGCCGCCAGCCCTCCCCAGAAAAAAATAAGATGCCACCATTTAAGCCGGTGCTGTATTCTTTCGGCCCAGACGCCAAAAGTATAAAGCACTAAAGCTATATTGATAAATACCACAGCTATAACCAGGGTTGTGCTCATATAGCAAAAATAGAAATTTTTTCATTGCTGAAGATGGTGGGATCAAAATACAAATGTTATCTATATTTGCATATCTGGTTTTATAATTAATCATGTCATGCAAACAATCTTAGGAAGTGGCGGGGCTATCAGCCGGGAGCTGGTGCCCTGTCTGGCAAAATACACAGACCACATACGGCTGGCGGGGAGAAACCCAAAGCCATACTCAGGCAGGGAAGAACTTTTTTCAGTGGATCTTCTGGATGCAGACAGGACATCGAAGGCTGTCGAAGGTTCCGGGGTTGTATACCTCCTGGCTGGCCTTCAATACGATGTACGTGTCTGGAAGGTTTCCTGGCCTAGGATCATGACCAATGTGATTGAAGCCTGTAAAACACATAAGGCAAAACTCGTATTCCTGGATAATGTTTACATGTACGGACTGGTCAGTGGCTGGATGACTGAGAATACCCCTTACAATCCATGCAGCCGGAAAGGAGAAGTAAGGGCTGCTATTGCCAGTCAGCTTATGGATGAAGTCAAAAAAGGAGGGCTTCATGCCCTTATTGCACGCTCCGCGGATTTCCTTGGACCAGGTGCCACGAATACGTTTATGCATCCTATGATATTTGAGAAACTGAAGGTAAAGAAAAGCGCTACGTGGATCTGTAATGACAGGGTTAAGCATTCGTTCACGTATACCCCGGATTCGGGGAAAGCAGTCGCTCTGCTTGGAAACACTGAAAATGCCTATGACCAGGTATGGCACCTGCCTACCGGTCATGATCCTGTAGACGGGAAGGAATTTATCACTTCTGCTGCAGGAGTGCTGGGAGCAAAACCGGCATACAGTACAATGGGGACCTGGATGATGCGGATGGGAGGGCTGTTCAACCGGCTTGCCCTGGAAAGTGTTGAAATGGCTTACCAGTATGAAAACGAGTATCTTTTCGACAGTTCTAAATTCGATAACAGGTTTTTCAAGGCGACATCTTCGCCTGAAGCTATTCGCAAAACGGCAGCATCGTATATTTAATGCTTCAGCACGGCCCGGGAGATAATGATATGCTGAATTTCTGAGGTTCCTTCGTATATCTGGGTGAGTTTGGCTTCACGCATCAGCCTTTCTACGTGGTATTCCTTGACATATCCGTAGCCTCCGTGTATCTGGACTGCTTCAGTGGTCACCCACATGGCCGTATCCGTTGCACAGAGCTTGGCCATCGCGCTTTCCATGCCATAAGGCAGGTTGTTGTCTTTGAGCCACGCTGCTTTATAAACAAGGTGTCTTGCAGCTTCAATACGGGTAGCCATTTCAGCGATCTTGAAAGCAATGGCCTGGTGGTTGATGATCTGGGTCCCGAAGGCTTTTCTTTCTTTCGAATATTTAAGCGCCCTTTCATATGCTCCTTCTGCGATACCAAGGGCCTGGGCGGCAATTCCTATCCTTCCTCCTTCAAGCAGTTTCATCGCAAATTTAAAACCGAAACCGTCTTCCCCTATCCTGTTTTCCTTTGGGACGATGACATCGGTAAACATCACTGAGTGAGTATCGGAGCTGCGCATACCCATTTTATCTTCATGCGGTCCCAGGCTGATGCCGGGTGAATGCCGGTCGACAATCAATGCATTGATCCCCCTGGATTTCAGCTCAGGATTTGTCTGAGCGAAGAGGAGATAAGTCGATCCCTTGTCGGCGCTGGTAATCCAGTTTTTTACTCCATTAATGACATAATGATCTCCATGATCTACTGCCATTGTATGCTGTGATGTGGCATCTGACCCGGCCTCAGGTTCCGAAAGCAGGAAAGCTCCTATTTTCTCACCTGTGGCAAGGGGCCTGAGGAATTTTTCCTTCTGCTGATCTGTACCATAGCATTCAATGCCGTAACAATCGAGAGAATTATGCACGGCGAGTATGACTGCAACGGAAGAATCACATTTTGAAATTTCTTCAATGGCGATGGCATACGAGATGTTATCCATTCCTCCGCCTCCCCATTCCGGAGAAATATTCATCCCAAGGAATCCGAGTTCTGCAAGCCGGCGGACGTGCCGGGCAGGATAGATGCAATTTGCATCACGTTCAAGCACATCGGGAAGCAGTTCGCGCCAGGCAAAGTCCCTTGCCGAGTCGCGGATCATTTTTTGTTCTTCAGTGAGTTCGAAATTCATGTTGTAGTGATTCTTTAGTTAAGATCGCACGTATTTAATCGATTGGCGATTTGAACGGTATCTGTAATTTTCATCCTTCCCCCCTCATGGCTCATGGCTTATGGCTCATGGCTACCTCTTAAACACTATCGCCACCAGCGTTTTATCATCCCCCCCCATATTCGCCATCAGACCAAACGGGCGATCGTTGGGTATATTCACCTGGGCAGCCCCGGCCTTTCCTTTCAGCTGCTCCCAAAGCGTAACAGCCATGTGTACACCGGTACCACCGGTTGGATGTCCCCAGCCGATAAGCCCCCCGGTAGTGTTGATAGGAAACTTCCCGTCGCGTGCAGTATTCCCTGCAATCACATACTCAGGTCCTTTACCGTGTTCAGCGAGGCCCAGAGCTTCTACCGCCATGATACCGGCTATCGTAAAACAGTCGTGGATCTCGGCTGTAGAAACCTGGTCAATTGTTATCCCTGCAAATTCAAGAGCGTTTGATACGGCTTTTTTCATCGTTGTCAGAGCCGTTTTATCAGGAGGAGGCTTCGTGATGTCTTCCTCAACCTGCCCGTAACCAACAACCTCAACTGCATCCGAAACCGGTATGCCGCATCGCTTCAAGCCTTCTTCACTCATGATCGCAATGGCCGAAGCCCCGTCAGAGACTTTTGAACAATCCAGTGCCGTCAGGTTCTCGAGAAACACCTTCGGATTGGGTTCCGCCATAGCTGCAGCTTCAAGGTCTTTTATTGTATTATGATATTCCTGTGCTGTCTCACAAAGCCTTGCGTTTTCAATCGCATTCCTGTACCAGCGGGCAAACCCTTTACGGGTAATCTCCCTTCCGAATTTTTCAAAATAAGCCCCCGCCCTCTCACTGAATTGTCCGGGGAAGAAATAAGCATGCCCGTCCTTACGGTCGTGGGCCCAACCTGCAGGTGCAAGAAAATCTGCACAATAAATGGCTTTTACTGTATTCTGTACCTCGAATCCAATAGCCAGGACAACTTCGGCTGTCTCAGCCAGAATGCTTTTTATGCCGCTCATCAGCGCGAGTCCGCCGGTCCCGCATGCACCCTCAACACGTATAGCCGGCTTATAACGCAATCCTTCATCAATATAAGGGAAAAATGCCGCCAGGTTGGCCTGCCTGTTGAAACGGGAAGCCATGAAGTTCCCGATCACACATTCATCAACATTCTGAGCCCCGCCAATCATCTTCAGTGTACCCTGCCCTGCTTCCCTGATATAATCCTCAAGACCGGGACGTTCCTTTTTCGGATGGAATTCTTTACGGCCGCTACCCATCGAAATGGTATTGTACCCGGCTACGAAATATACTTTTCTTCTCAGTTTCTTCATGTTAAATAAATTTTAATCAAGGTACTCATTGATAGGACCGTAGGCATGGAAAAATCCCGTGAGCAGCACGGTGTTCACATCAGCATCACTAAACGCAACCCCGCATGCAACAAGGTGTTTCCCAATGTCCTTTGACTTTTTCGCATACTCCCTTGTAAGCCCGGCTCCCAAACCCGGGGCTGTCTTTACCTCCGCAAAATAAGTCTTCAGAACCTCATCCTTTGCTTTATTCCCGACAATTGCTTTCCAGGCCGGAGGTGCCGGCATCTTTCCAAGTTTCTCCTCCACCCTGGCCTGGATCCTGCTTATCGGAATATAAGCCTCTTCAACAGGATCGTAAACAGCAACTATCTTCCCTTTTTCATATTTCATAATTCCGTCTTTCTGGGAACCGTCGGAAAACTGTCCGCCCTTTATTCCCAGTCCCATCAGTTTGTCGAGCAGGGGGGAATGGATCTCTTCGTCTTTCGTGAACGGGTTCATCACGAACATGATGAAGCTGCATACGTCCACCCCCACATAGTCGATGAGCTGGAAAATGCCCATCGGCCTCACGAGGTATTCCTGGCTGATCTTGTTCATGGCATAAATGGCTTCCGCAACCGACATGTCTTTAATCAGCTTGTGGACTTCTGTCACGGCATAAAGGATATCGCGCATGAAATGCCCGTTTCCTATGAATCCTGCTATGTCATGTGCAGGCACTACAATCTTCCTGAGGTTTTTCGCATAGGCCATTGCAAATTCATGAACTTCGTCCAGGGTGTTTTTACTGCGGATGACTTCCACCAGTTTCTGAACGGCGGGGGGATTGTAGAAATGGAACCCGATGATGCGGCCGTTCAGCCCTGCTCCTTCATCAAGCACAGTGATAGGAATGGATGATGTATTCGTGAAAAACCAGGGTTGATTTGAGTTGTTCCTGTTGATCTGTGAAAATATCTTAATCTTCAGTGCCGAATCTTCTTTAATAGCTTCAAAAATCATTTTCGAATCGTACGCGGATTCCATTCTTGTTGTGGGCCTTACAACATTCATCACATCAAAGATATACTGGGAGATTATTTCGTCGTTGTCGACCAGGTCTCGGCGTTCGGCATAGACCGTTCTCAGTCCGGCAACTTTCTTTTCAGCGATTTTGAGGATCTGGTCTCTCAGGTAGCGCATCACGCCTGCCAGTGCTTCATCTGAAATATCAATGGCATTCAATACAAAGGTTTTCCCTTTGTTCCCGGGTTTCAGGCTCAGGTCTGCCATTTCAACCGCAGTGAGCAGCAATATGCCGCTTCCCATTTTTCCGGCAGCGCCAAGCACCGAGACATGTTGTAGTCTTTCTTCGTAAGTCATTGGTTTGCAATTTTGGTTTCGTTTTTTTGTGCTTTAGCCTGCAACTATACATCACCAGTTGGGTTTGCGTTTCTCAACAAACGCTTTCATCCCTTCTTTCGTTGCATCCTGTCCGAAAAGGTTCGAAAATTCAGACGCTTCCTTCAAACAGGCTTCTTCAAATGGAAGTCCGGCCCCCTTGTGAATCAGCTTTTTTGCAGCAGGTATTGCGCCTGATCCGTTGGCAGCTAATTTTGAAGCCATCTTCATCACCTCTTCCATCAGGCTTTCGGGTTCGCAAAGTTTTTGCACCAGGCCGATACGCAATGCGTCTTCGGCCGTTATGGTTTCTGCAGTCAGAATAAGATATAAGGCATTACCAATACCTGAGATCCTTGATAAACGCTGGGTGGCTGCATACCCCGGAATAAGCCCGAGGTTCATTTCCGGTTGCCCGAACTTTGCCATTTTGCTTGCGATCCTGAAATCGCAGGCCATGGCCAGTTCACAGCCCCCGCCAAGGGCATAGCCGTTCACTGCTGCAATGACCGGGATACGGAGCTTAGTAAGGCGGGCAAAAGTGTCCTGACCTCCTTTCGAAAAATCATAAGCCTGTTCAGGTGTCATACCGGCCATCTCTGAAATATCCGCCCCGGCAACAAAGGCCTTCCCTTCACCTGTGATTACCAGCACCCTCACATCTTCACGGGGTTCGAGGTCATCAAGAAAATGATTGAGCTCTCTGAAGAACTCAGAATTAAGGGCATTTAAAACTGCAGGCCGGCTGATGGTCATGTTTGCAACAGAGCCGGCAACAGAGATTTTCAGAATTTTATATTCCATCGTAAATGAATTTATTATATATCTGCCAGGGGAATCCGCGGGGCCTGATTTCTCAATAAAAAACACTCTGAATTTATCCGGAACATTATGTTTTTTTGAGGACTTAAATTTACTAAAAATAGGCTATGAAAAATGTTTTTCGAAAAAATGTCAGGTTCACACCCGAAGTTTGTGATTAGGCTTAGCGGATGGCGGATATCTGATTTCTGATAATCGCTAAAAGGCCTCATTGATATTCAGGAACAACCCCCTGGAATCGTTAAGTCCGAATCCCATATCGATAGTCAGGTTCGATTTGGACTTTTTATTGAGCATCACCCTGAGTCCTGCGCCGAAACCGGGAGCAATGTATTCCAGCACTTTGATTGAATTGTCAGCGTTGTTGCAGGTGGCTGCGTTGGCAAATACAACGCCGCTGAAGATCCGTGTATGCGGGCTTATCGGAAAGCGGTATTCCACTTCGCCATAAAGATAATCTACCCCACGTATCCTCCCCTGTACATATCCTCTGCCGGTTCTACCATAGGTGTCCCAGCCTATCGCTGGCAGGTCGAGGTAGGGAAGCACTCCTGAAGCCACAAAACCGCCACTGTACCAGAAGGCGATAAGATGGGCCGGATTATGCCTCGAAAGCCTGACATAGGTTCTGAATTCAGTGAAAATAGTGATGGAACTTCCCGAGCTCCCGAGCCAGGTGAAATTGAACTGGGGAATAATGCTGGCATAAATTCCTTTGGTAGGGCGGCAGGTATTGTCGCGGCTGTCGTATAGAAACGACAAGACGAGCCCTGAAGTGCAATAGGCTTTTGGGTTAAAGCCGTTATTTACTGAATAGAGGTAATGCTGGGTCTCAAACACATGGCCCGAATCAAGATTCAATTTTGAATCCTGGATATTCCAGTGATAATCGAGGGAGTAGCCTGCCCCAAGGTAAAACCTCCCTTTAATCCGTTTGTTAACCGTTTCATAAAACCTGACAAACTCAAATCTCATTGGTTCTGCTTCCTCACTGGCAGAATAGGCGATATCCCCGTTGGGCATGACCCAGCTTGTGGAATCCACTCCCCTGATGTTGGAGCCAAGCCCGTAGGTCGGCTGATAATACATGTAAAACCTCCAGTCACCTTTAAAAATAAAGTTGGCTTTGCTCGTGAAAATACTGGAACGCAGGGAGATCATCAGCTGCTTCTTCGAGGTGAGCTGGAAATTGGTTGCAAATGCAGAGATGGGGGTATTGGAAGGATCCCCGAAGTAAACAGCCGGGTTGAACGTTGCCCCGATCACGGCACCGAGAGCCGGATTATATCCAATGATCGGAAAGGCGGAGATATAAAGTTTATCAGGCTGAATGGTAATAGTATCGGAAAGATGTTTCTCTTTGGACTTTTTGGACCTGATAACATCAAAGATATCTTTCTGTTCTGTGGTTTTAGACTTTTCCTGGCCAGCGGCGGCAGAACACATCAGGATCAGAACAGAAATTAACGGTGGATAAACGTAATTCCGTTTCATTCCTTGTTGAGATTCACATCAAACGAAGGCTTCGTGTATTGCTCCGGAAGATGGTCGTCGGGAATTGCAATCCGGTTCCCGTCACGCAGGGCACGATAATGCGGCGACATGATCTCGACACCTGAATTGTTAAAGTTTTCCTGGATGTTCCTGTGCATTTCAGAAAGGATAACCGCCATTTTTGAAGCCTCCCTCGTATACGCATTGACCTGGTATGAAACATAAAAATCATCCAGGCTGGTCTGTAATACGAAAGGCTCGGGATCCTTCAGAATAAAGTTTGTCGCTTTTGCAGCATCAATAAGGAGTTGGTGGATTTGCCTCCATGGGGCATCATATCCGATCGTCACCGTGGTATGTACAATAAGTCCGCTGTCCAGTGCAAGCGCTGAATAATTAATCACTTCCGAAGCGCTGATCTTGCTGTTGGGAATAGTGATAATCTCATTTTTTATCGTACGAATCTTCGTAACGGCCATGGTTTTTTCAACGACATCCCCCGCATTGTCCCCAACCCTGATCCTGTCACCGACCTGGAATGCCCTTGTGAATGTGAGGGCAAAGCCTGCAACCAGGTTGCCCAGGATACTCGCCGATGTTATTGAAAAAAGAAGACCAATCAGGACAGAAACACCCTGGAAGACTTTTGAATCCGATCCGGGCAGGTGCGGATAGATCAGGATAAGGGTAAATGCCCAGATCAGGAACCTGATGATGTTGAAAACAGGCAGAGCCCATTCAGGATAAAAACCTCTGATATTGATCACACCTTTTTCTATTTCCGTTCTCACAAACCTGAAAAACCGGATGATAAGGGTTGTAATAAAAACAATAACAATGATTGTAAGCAAATTGGGTATGAAAAGCCAGAGTGTATTCAGGAAATCCTTCAATGGCTTCAGGATGAACCAAAGGAAGATAAGGGAATAGGCCTTGGTCCATGGCAGCAGGTAACTGGTTAACCAGAGGGCGGTAAAGAACATTATAACAATCAGCCCATACCTGAAAAATACATTTGTAATGTGAAGCAACCGTATTTGCCTGTGAAAGGGAATGAGCTGGTAATCACGGATTTTTATTTTGTCAAGCACGCCCGATTTGGCCTGATATATCCTTTTGTCAATAAAATGATACAGTTTATTAACAATGTATATGAGAAGGATAAGCAGAATCAGCACTATTCCAGAGAACATGATGCTTTTAAGAATACCTGCTTCTGAGTTCTGCTCTATGTATTTCTGAAGAGCCTCAGAAATATGTTTGTGCCTTTCAAGGGCAATGATATCAGCTGGTTTGTTTTCTGCTTTTGCATCGGCATTCGTTACGGCTGTTACTACCTGGCTCTTGTAAATAATATCTACTTCGCCTTCATCATGAACGAGAAGCAGGGAATCTGTTGTGAAAAAGGGATCTTCAGAGAGCTTTTTTATGATGGTACTTATTGTACTTGCCCTGTTTTCAGCTGAATACGGACCAATGTTGGCTTTAATGTAAAACAAATTCCTTCCGAAAGGATTTACCGGATATCCTATAACCACAGCCTGAAGTGAATCCTGCTCTGACTTTCTGTCCTGGGCGATGATTAAATATGGAAGGACTGTCAGAGCAATAAAGATCAAGGTAAGGACCCTGAAGGAATTCCCCGGTACATGTTTCATATTTACTTGATTGATCAATTATTTCACGAATTTAAAAAAATTCATCATGACACCAACTCACATTCAAAGGCGGGGTGAAATTTTTCCTACTTTTGTGCCCCTGCTATTTTATTTGGTTTAAATACAGATAGAACATGAATATCATGAAATTTGGCGGTACCTCAGTGGGATCAGCCGAAAGGATGAAGGAAGTAGCCAGGCTGACCGCCTCCTGTGAAGGACAAAAAATAGTCGTTCTTTCCGCTATGTCAGGGTCAACCAACAGTTTGCTGGAAATCTCAGATAGCCTCTCAAAAAGAGATACTGAGGCGGCTATTGAATTGATCAGTCATCTCGAAAAGAAGTATCTGCAGGTCGCAGATGAATTGTTTTCTTCTGAAGAAACCAGGAGCGCAGGCTATGACCTCCTCAGAGAACATTTCACTTATATTCGTTCTTTCACCCGGGACCTTTTCACTTCTAATGAAGTGAAATGCATCGTGGCTCAGGGTGAATTGCTTTCGACAGCTCTCTTTAGCCTGTATTGCAGGGAAAGCGGCATTGATGCTGTGCTCCTGCCCGCATTGAATTTTATGCGTATTGACAGGGAACAGGAACCCGACCAGTTTTATATCAAAGAGAACCTGAGCAGGGAGCTTGAAAAGTACCCCGGTCATTCATTTTTTATCACCCAGGGATTTATCTGCCGAAATGCCTTCGGGGAGATCGATAATCTGAAACGGGGGGGCAGCGATTATTCCGCAGCTCTCATCGGAGTCGCCTCAGATGCATCTGAAATACAGATCTGGACAGATATTGACGGGTTTCATGACAATGACCCGAGGTTTGTTCAGAACACCCATGCCATTGCCGAACTCTCATTTGATGAAGCTGCCGAGCTGGCTTATTTCGGGGCCAAGATACTGCATCCCTCGACTATACTGCCGGCAAAAGTGGCAGGCATTCCGGTCATCATCAGGAACACTCTTAATTGGGAAGCCGCCGGGACAATCATTACGGATAAGGCCTCAGGGAAAGGTATTAAGGCTATCGCTGCGAAGGACGGGATCACAGCCATCCGCGTAAAATCGGGAAGGATGCTCCTGGCTTATGGTTTCATGCGCAAAGTGTTCGAGATCTTTGAGATCTATAAAACGCCCATCGATATGATCACAACTTCAGAGATCAGTGTTTCGCTTACCATTGACGATACAAGCCGTCTTTCACGCATCATCGAAGACCTGAAGCATTATGGCAGTGTTGAGACAGACCATGACCAGACTATCATTTCGGCTGTGGGAGAAGGGATTGCAGAAGGCAGTGATGCTGCGAGATCGATCTTCACTGCCCTCAGCGGAATACCTGTGAGGATGATCTCATATGGAGGAAGCCAGCACAATATTTCCATACTCATCCCGTCGCTATTCAAGAGCCAGGCCCTGAACGCGCTCAGCGCACAACTGTTCAATCACTGATATCAGCCAACATGTTCAAACCGGAAATCATAGAGAAATTCAGGCAGATTCCCACCCCGTTTTATTATTATGACCTGGATGTGCTGAATGTCACCATCGGACGTTCCGTACTGGAGGCCGGAAGGTACGGTTATCAACTGCATTATGCTTTGAAAGCCAATTCCAACCCAAAGATCCTTAAAAGCATCAGCAGTGCCGGGTTCGGGGCTGATTGCGTGAGCGGGAACGAAGTCCAGGCAGCGATTGAAAATGGATTCCCTGCCTCCCAGGTGATGTTTGCCGGAGTAGGCAAAACGGATCACGAACTCCGCCTTGCCCTTCAGTACGGAATTGAAAGCATCAATGTCGAATCCATCCAGGAAATGGAAGTCATCAACGAGCTTGCTTCAGGCATGGGAGTAAAAGCCCGTGTCTCTCTACGTATTATTCCCAATGTGGATGCCCATACCCACAGGCATATCACAACCGGACTTGAAGAAAACAAATTCGGCATCCTTCCCTGGCAGTTCGACGCTGTGCTTGAGAAACTCAGGTCACTTCACCGGCTGGAACTTCAGGGGCTCCATTTTCATATCGGTTCGCAGATCACCGACCTGGGTGTATTTAAAAGCCTATGCGAGCGGGTTAATGAGATCAATGCCTGGTTTACGGAACAGGGATATCTTGCGGATATCATTAATGTTGGGGGCGGACTGGGTGTCGATTACAGTGAGCCGGACAAATGCAGTATCCCTGATTTTGAATCCTATTTCAGGGTTTTCAGCGATCTGATTGAACTCGAGGGCCGGCAGAAGTTGCACTTTGAACCAGGCAGGGCTATTGTGGCCCAATGCGGCAGCCTTATCACCAGGGTTCTTTTCGTAAAGGAAGCGGTGAATACCCGCTTTGCTATTATTGATGCAGGGATGAATGACCTGATCAGGCCGGCGCTTTACCAGAGCTATCATAAAATAGAGAACCTGACATCCAAAGGCGAAAAAAGAAAATATGACGTCGTTGGACCGGTTTGCGAATCGGCTGACTGTTTTGGCAAGGCTGTTTCTTTGCCTGAAACAAAACGTGGCGACCTGGTCGCAATACGATCTGCCGGAGCATACGGGCAAACCATGGCATCCCGTTATAACCTCAGGGACCTGGCCGGTGAAGTATATTCAGATGAGATCTGATCAATGAATCTCCCTTCCTGTGCTATTTACCGAACCTGTATGCAATATATAAACCTGCACCCGATGTTGCCAGGCTGAAACCGATCCTGTTTGTTTTATCTTCCCACTCGTTAAGTTTCTTCGATTTATCATCCTGAAATGTATAATAAAGAGTGGGATTGATCTCGGCGCCAAGGACAAGATGGTCTTTTATAACATAGTTAAGCCCGAAGATGAACGAGAGGCCGGGGGTGAATGATGAAGATATCTGCTCACTGTATACCGTGTCGCTTCGGTTCAGGGTCTGGTGGCTATAACTATAACTTAAACCTGCCTCTGCTCCGAGCAAAAGGGAAAAAGAACTGAATAAAGGGAAATTGTGGTCAAATCCGATGAGGAATCCTGCTCCGTATGCGATTGACTTCGACTTCACTTCCCCGTTACCGTTATTATCGTTGTTCCCGTTTCCTAAAAAAAGGTTTGTTGCAAGCAGGCTCAATCGTAATTTGGTCTTTTCACTCCCATACTTATACCTCAGTCCAAAACTGTTGAGACCGGAAAAAATGATCCCGCATTCGTGGTACTTCAATGAAGGAGTTTCCTGCGCAAGGGCCTGACTGGTCAAACATCCTGCGAGTACGATAATGACAAGTAGTTTTTTCATAGTATTTAACTTAGGTTTAAATAAATAAAAAATCATGCGATCAGCGGCCATCCAATGGGAAAACCGGCATATCGAGGAACTTGAGTTTCCATTTGAGTCCTATCTTCATTCGTTCCCTCGAAAGGGAAAGGCTTAGTATGCCAGCACCAAGAAAGGGCAGTGTAAGGTATGCCATATCCGGCGTAAAAACCTGCTCATTGTTAACCAAATGATTGATTGTAATAACGGTGAAAGTAACGCCTGAGAAAATGAGGCAGTAAAACCCGACTTTTTTTGCGAACCTGTAATCCTTATAAACGAACCTGATATTATCATACTTTATCGTAATAGGTATATAAGTTTGAAGGGTGATGTTTTTTTCACTGATATCCCATAATCTCCCGATCAGAAAAGTATCGGGCTTGCTTGTCCTGAGCATGAATTTATCTTCCTCATGAAAAAAGAATTTCCGCTTTGCCCCGATTTTCTCAAGGAGAAGGGTTTTTTGCGGCAGGACATCAGTACAAAAAAACATTATTACACTCAGAAAAACAATACTTTTCATTAGAAAACCCGTCGATGGCCCTGCAAATTGCATATTATTCCCCAAACTTATAACTGAACCCCATGTTAAGGATCGATAGCGTGCCTATGCCGAATTCTCCGCAGAATGCTGCCCGCCTTCCAACCCTGAAGCCGAGAAGGGTAAGTTGCCCTGCCGGAGATATTTCCTGCTTACTGCTGCTTCCATTGGAAACCTCGAATCCCGATTCACTGTAATAGTCAATTGCCACACCGATCGCAACGCCGGAATACATAGCAAAAACAGCTCTGTTGAGGTACTGAAATTTGATCCTTGCCAGGGCCTGCAGATAGTTGTAGTTTCTGCTGCCGGTATAACCTGAATTGAGCGTAGCGCGTAAGGGTGTGTAGGCAACCTGAAAGCCCACTCCTATTACTTTGTTCATCGAGCGCGTGTAACCGAGAATGAATGTGCCAATTCCCGTATAAGTCCAGCTGCTGTTCGTGTTGGCGTTGATGTAATAATACAATGAACCTATCCCGTATGAACAATACAGATCATTGAAGACGTTGGCCTGATCTTTTTTTTCCGGTGTAACAATCTGCTGAGTTTGTGCAACAGCGATTCCCGATGAAAACAGCAGAAAGAGCATTGATATTAATACTTTTTTCATGGCGTTTATCTCCGAGGTTTATGAAGTTTGGCTCCTGGAATGAGCTTGTATCACAAAGTTATATTAAAATGTCTAAATTTGATCAGGGTTTGAAATTAAATTTCCTCTGTATGAACTATATCCTGAGTCATAAGGGATTAATACCAGGTAAAACCAGCCTTCTGTTAAATGGATTCTGCCTGATTGTCCTCTTTTTATTCCTGGCTCTTCCATCAAACGGCCAGTTCCCGTTAAAAGTAATGACATTCAATATACGTTACAACAATCCGGCCGACAGTATTTATAACTGGGACCACCGTAAAGACATGGTATACGAGGTATTTCTGAAATACAAACCCGATCTTGCGGGCCTGCAGGAGGTTCTGTACACTCAGTTGACCGGCCTCAGGGATACGCTGAAAGAATATTCATCGTTCGGAGTGGGAAGAGATGACGGGAATAAAGCCGGCGAATTTGCTCCCATTTTTTATAAAACATCCAGGTTCAGCAAGGTAGATGGGGCATATTTCTGGCTTTCTAAGACCCCGGATCTCCCGGGTTCAAAGTCCTGGCACGCTGCATGCACGAGGATTGTCACCTGGCTGATGCTCAGGGACCGTCAAAGCGGGCAGCTTTTCTTCATCTTCAATACGCATTTTGATCATGCAAGCGAAGAAGCGAGGGTTGAAAGCGCCAGATTGCTAAGGAAAAAAATTGACGAAATCATTTCGGGAAGGCCGGTGATCGTTTGCGGAGATTTTAATTCAACTGCATCCGACTCGGCATACAGGCTTCTCACTCAAAAATCAGTTCCCGGGTTTCTCACCGACACCAGGGTATCCCTTCCCGATTCTGTAAAACAACCCTCCTACTCTTTCATTGGCTTTCCGTTTCATCCTGAAGAAGGAAATCTCATTGATTTCATCTTCACAAGGAATGCCCAGGCCTGGAACGTCAAAACGCAGCTTATTATTACAGATAACAGGAACGGCCTTTACCCATCCGACCACCTGCCTGTTATAACCGAATTTCTAGTCAAAGGACTTAAATAACAAGCCATGAAAAAATCTTTAAAGGTCATTGGCATCAGCCTTTGTGTTGTGCTGTTGCTTTTCGTATTACTCATCTTCAGCCCCTTTCTGTTCAAAGATAAACTGGCAGGAATAGTAAAATCCACTGCAAACAAAAACCTTAAAACAGAACTGAATTTTTCGGGCATGGATGTTTCATTCTTCAACCATTTCCCTGTGTTGACAATCACACTCAGTGATTTTACATTGAAAGCATCTGCCCCGTTTGCAAAGGACACTCTTGTTAAAGCCAGGGACATTTCTTTTGGCGTCGATCTCATAAGTGTTTTCAAAGGACCCCTTATAATCACAAAGGTTTATCTCAACAAGGCAAGCGTTGTTCTGAAATACAATGAAAAAGGAGTTTCTAACTTCGATGTATACGCCTCAACCTCCGGCAATCCCGGGAAAAAAGACACAGCCTCATCCGGCGAAGCTGAACTTAAAATTGAAACGATTGCATTTATAAAATCTGATTTCACTTATTCCGATCCCTCGCTTTCCCTGAAAATTACAGCTCATGGCATGAACTACAGGGGAAAAAGCAACATAAGCAATGGTATTCTGAGGCTGGCGTCAAATGTGCAGATAGATTCACTGGATTTTGATTATGGAAATGTTCATTTTGTGAAATCGAAACCTGTCAAAGCAAACCTGATAACCTCCATCAACCTCAATTCACTCGAAATGAAATTCGAAAAGAATGACCTCACCCTTAAAAACATTCCATTTCAGTTCAAGGGAGAGTTCGGTTTCAAAAAAGATGGATACGACCTGTTCATTTCCCTGTTTTCAATGTATCAAAATGAATATATCAGTGGTTCACTGCGGATGATCAGCACGAAGAAACTATGGATAGCCGCAAAAGCCGATGTGAATATGAATCTTCAGAACTGGGGACTTGGGTTGGGAATCAAGGATTTCGAATTAAAAGGGATGTACTCGCTGAAACTCGATGCACAGGGAGATTATTATTCAGGCCAGAATCCACACAGCACAAAACCTGATACAGTGGTTCTGAGCGTACCCAATTTCACGCTTACTTCAAAACTCAGGGACGGCTATTTCAGGTATAAGCACTATCCACAGGCCCTAAGCGGGATAACAGTCAACCTCCGGGCTTCCTGTAAGGATCACAATTACAAGTCGATCAATGTGAGTTTGGACGACCTGAAAGCCGGCTTCATGAAGAATAAAATTGAAGGGTTTCTCAGGCTGAATGGCCTCACTGACCTGCCTGTTGAAGGAAAACTTACTACCAGCCTCAACCTTTCTGAGGTGAGACAGTTTATCCCGATGGACAGCCTTGACCTGGGCGGATTTCTTAACCTTGACCTGAATGTGAAAGGGAATTATGCCCCTGCGAAAAAACTCTTTCCCCTGGCCACAGTGAGCGTGAAACTGACCAATGGAGATATACTGACGAAATACTACCCTAACCCTGTCGACAGGATCAATCTGTTAGTTACGATAACCAACAATACAGGCAAACTTGCCGGCACAAAGCTGAAACTCGATCCTGTCTCCTTCCGTTTTGAAGGGAAACCTTTTGAACTCAAAGCTTTTCTGAGCAACCCCGATAACCTTAGTTATGACATTGTTTCAAGGGGCTCCATCGACCTGGGAAAGCTGTACAGGGTTTTCTCCCGTAAAGGAATGGAGCTTGGCGGGTACATTAAGACTGACCTGAAACTCAAAGGCAACCAAAGTGACGCCATGGCCGGGAAAATTGACAAACTTTTCAATTCGGGCCGCCTCAGCCTTCGCAATATCGCGTTTACTTCGGAATACCTGCCAAAACCTTTTGTTCTGAAAACCGGAGTTTTCCGCTTTGAACAGGATAAGCTATGGTTTGAAAAATTCGATGGCCGTTATGGCGTTTCCGACATCATGATGGACGGCAAACTCAGCAATGTGGTCAACTATGTAATTGCGGAGAAACAAACGCTGAAAGGCAGTTTCAATTTCCATTCAACTTATTTACTGGTAGATGAATTTATCCCGACAAACGAACAGGCATCAACCACGAGCCATGAGCCACGAGCCATGAGCCGTGAGCCGGGAACCACGAGCCATGAGCCGGGAGTGATAATTATCCCGGAGAATCTGGAAATCGGACTTAAAGCAAACCTCAGTAAGGTTGGTTACAGAAAACTCGAAATGCACGGATTGGTTGCCGCTGTTGAAATCAAAAGGGGTATGTTACTGTTAAAAGACATGAAATTTGAGCTGATCGGCTGCAAGGTCGCCATGGACGCGACTTACGGAAGTATTAATATGTTAAAAGCCTTCTTTGATTTTCATGTGGTGGCTAAGGGTTTTGATATTAAAAGAGCCTATAACGAGGTTGAAATGTTCAGGAACATTTCCACTTCGGCCGGAAAATGCGCAGGTATCGTATCGCTTGACTACACCCTCAAAGGAAAACTGGATGCTGGGATGAACATCGTTTATCCTTCTCTTGAAGGAGGCGGTGTTCTCAGCCTTGAAAAGATCAAGGTGATGGGGCTTAAACTTTTTAACGATATGAGCAAAAACCTGGAAAAGGAAAAGATCAGGGATCCCAATCTTTCGAAGGTTGCCCTGAAAACATCCATAAAGAATAATGTGATAACACTGGAAAAGACCAAAATGAAAATCTCAGGCTTCAGGCTGAGGATAGCAGGAGAAAGCAATTTCAACGGAAGCATCAACTTCAAGACAAGGTTGGGCCTGCCTCCCCTTGGAATCGTTGGAATACCGATGAGAATACTGGGAACCATGGATAACCCGAAATTCAAATATGGCCGTGGCAACAACGATGAAGATGTTGAAGAAACCCAGTATAGTGATGAGATACCCAAAGACATGCTTGATAAAATCAAAAACGCCAAAGAGGAAGAAATCAAGGATGATCCGCAATAATTAAGAGAACCTCGACAAGTTTAGTATACCACCAGCTTTGTCCTGGCAGTACCCATGCTGCTCTTCATCGAAACCAGGTAAATCCCGGCGGGCAGAGCTGAAATATCAATGCTTGAAAAGCCTGCCGAAATGGACTTTAAGGAAAGGTTAACAGCATTCCCCAACTGGTCATAGAGCGTGATTTGCGGGCTCAGGCCGGAGGTCTGAACCATTACTCTTTGATGAGCCGGGTTAGGGTAGATCAATAATGCAGGCTGATCGCCTGAATTCGCAATTCCCACTGCAACATCAACCGTCTTACAGTTACCTTGTGATTCGCCAGTGTTGTACAATGCCGAAACGCAGTAAGCATATTGGCCGCTGAGGACATCCTGGTCGGTATAATTTAGCCCTGTGATCAGGCTTGAATTGATCTTTGTACCATTCCTGCTTATATTATATCCCTGCAGTGTCATCTGGCCGGGGTCATAGGCAGGAACTTCCCAGGTGATGTCAACATTGTGTGCGCTGGCATCAGCCCTCACATTCTGTGGAACAGGAAGCGAAGCCTGAAGCAGCCCGATAAATTTGAAGGCTCCGTTTTCGGTGGAACTTGAGTTCATTCCGCCCGACCACCCGCAGTGGTTGTTAATCCATGCCATCTGGTAATACTTCGCACCGGATGTTCCGATAAAATCGCTCCAGGCGTGTCCGCCATCAAAGGAATAAGCGCAGCCCAGGTTCGAGGAACTCCCTGAACGCACCCAGGTATTCGCGGTACCGGGCACATAGGCAATATCCCCTGCATAGGCCGGACCTGAAAACGTTACCTGGGTCCATGTGGCTCCTCCATCGAAGGTTTCGCAAAGGTGGCCCGTTCCTGTGCTTTCATCCTGAAGCAGGCCGTGGTTCCCGTTCCGGAACATGGGTCTCACATAAGCTGTACTCATTCCCGGTGCAGAGGCCACGGTCCAGGAATTACCTTTATTGACCGATTTATATACCCTTCCCTTATTCGTTCCGAACCAGATGGTATCATGCACCGCGCAATAATATCCAACTACTCCGTATTCCCCGCTTTGAGGTGCCGGGTTTCCTGAACCCGCGATCAGGGCCCAGTTGGCGCCTCCATCAGTGGTTGTGTAAATCTCGAATTTCCCGTTGACGGGATCACCCATACAGACACCTTCACCGGCATTGAAGAAATGAACCATATTCGGAAATGATGCAGAATTACTGAATGAAGCGGTAGCCTGGCGGGCCCAGGTAGTTCCTCCATCCGCAGTCATATAAATACCCATTGGCTGACTTCCGGCGACCTTGAACATCGCGACATAGGCTTTATTGTTGTCTACTGCGGATATCATAGCCGAGGCCAGCCCTGCAGTGTTGGTAATCACACCCGGGGTCCAGCTTGTGCCTCCGTTTGTCGTCTTTGCAAAATCCGAACAGGCTCCTGTCAGGTTATTGCCATCAGAGGCCGTGGCCCAGACAACATTGCTGTCGATGGCCGACATATAGGTGATCGCACGTGATGCGGTAGTAAAGCCGGTGGACTGGGAAACCCACTCAGCCACATTCACCAGCTCCTTGTAATACACAGTATCTGTTGCATTAAAGGCATATGCCTTCACAATATGTGATCCGAGATCAGTAACTGAGGTATTCCATGTAAATGAGATGGAGTCGCCGGCGATAGAAAGCTTCTCAGCATTGTCGATAAATATCTTCATCATGCTGGCTGAACCCCTGATCACTTTCGCTTTAATTTCAACACTGTAACCCATACCAACCACAGTTTTGTCAACCGGATGGGTGATCCTTACGATAAGATTTGGATTGTTTGGCTTGATATGGACGACGACGGTATTGTTGAGGTTAAAGGTATATCCCCCCGGATTGAGATTGCCGATAGCGTAATAGCCGTTGGCAGATCCAGACCATCCCCAGTTGAAATGGAATTTTCCGTCGCTCATCCGGTAGCCGTCGCAAACCCAGGCGTGCCCCTCGGTTGTGTTTGAACCGCTGTAATAGACCGGGAGTGCCTGGTCAAGATCGGCCCGAAGCAAGTTCTTGAAGTCTTCAACATTGGTATAGTTATCCTTGTATTTAATGTCAATATCCGGGTGATAATTGAAGTAATTGAGTAAAGCGCCCGGAACATTTTCACTGAAAGCGCCTGAACCGCTGGTACTGTATGACATATCCACCGAAACACCGGCATGGTACATCAGGGTTGCAACCGCTGGATTGCTGCTGCCTACCGAGTTGGGCATCGAGGACCAGTTATAGGTGGTATTTTCAAAATTTGCCGATTGCTGTCCGTAGGTTGGGTCAGTATAGGTATGCTGGCCAATTCCCTGTGGAGGGTAATTATGATATTTCATGATCTGGGCCATACAGGTGGCGACACAGCCTGTCCATACGTGACCGCACTGGCCTCCGCCAGCTGCGGGACAAAGAGCGTTGTAATAACAACCCTGGTCCCATAAGGTGTTTAAGAGTGGTGTAACATCCCGGGCCGGGGCAAGCGCCTTCCCTGCTTCAATTGCATTCCATTGTTGAAGGGTTTCGGAATTATCCAGTTTGTTGCTGATGATGTACACTATCTCCCTGCTGTAATTGTCGAGCCATTCCTGTGTCGCCGGATTGTCTGTTGACTCAGGCATATCATTTTCAAATGAATAGGCCAAAACCGGGATAGACGCATCATCGGCAGCAACCAGCACAAAACCTCCCGATTCAAAACGGAAAATATAGAAAGAAGGCGTATTTTCCCATGCTCGGGTGGCCCGGGATAAAAGCCGGGGATCAGTAACACCCAAAGGATTATTTAAGCGGTAAAAGCTCGTTGCCACTTTCGCAGCATCCTGCAGTAAGACATGTTTCGCCCAGGCTGCCGGGATAAGAATAACCAGGCAAAGAAAAGTCAGGAATTTTTGCATACTGTTATAAATATTTAATCTGAAAGTTTCTGAATCAGGAATATCAATCCGAAACTTCTCGTGAAGCACGGAAGAAAAATAAATGAAACCAAATATTGTAAATTAACAGGTACAGGATGATGTTTGCTGTCATAACTATCAAAAAACCCCATCCATAGATGAAAACAAGGCAGAAAATCATCAGAATGGTGAGCGAGTAGAAAGAATACATGAAGGCTTTTGTCCGTAAAACCCAGAGTTCCTCAGTTTCGGTTTTAAACCTTGAAAACGCCAGGAAACTCAAACCAAGCAAAAGCGTTATCCCGCAAATTTCTTCGCTGATATTATTTGTAATAAACCTGAACTCTGAAGTCTGAAGATAGGCTGCATATACAACGAATACTTTCACCTCAAGAAAATCAGGTTTTATTCCATAGCCAAACCTGATAACCGACATTACAATACCAGCCATTGTAAGGAAGATCCCGATATACCTGAAATACCGGGGTAATAGGATTTTTGATTTAACCATGTCGCAAGGATAAGAAAAGCTTGATCGCCGGCTAAAGTACTTAAAAACTTATAATGTTTATAATCGGATATTACATATGCATGTATTGATTTTGGTGTATTTTATTATTATCTTGCTCCCATAAATATTCGAGGATGGGCAAAACTCCCGGAATCATTCATTTTCTCAGGGCATTGGTTATGCTGCTGCTTGCTGTAATGATTGCTTTCGGAAGCGTAACATATATAATTCAAAACAAATCCCAGAAGAACATTGCAGAGGCTGCCCGTATCCTTCGTGAAAAAGATCAGCCCCTTGAGCTTCTTGATCAATGTGTTCAGCAGGTTTACAAAGTCGACAATTACTTTAGGCTTTATACTCTTTCGTTCAGCAAGGAGTCGTTCGATAATTACAGCCGCCAGCTGAAAACTATGGATTCACTGACTATGGCACTTCAAGCCAGTTTGAGCTCCCGATCAGGACATACAAATTCAATCTATTCTATACAGAACGGGACAAAAGAAAAAGAGGTCATGCTCGCCAGTTTTGGGAGGTTGCGCAGGCTGGCTGATTCCCTCCTGAGCAATGCGAATTCCCTTCAAACCTTTGCTGAAAGCAAACCAAAACCTGATCTTACTGAAATAAAAAAATACAACCCGGACCTTTCAATGCTTTCTGTAGACACCATTAACCTGAGTACTGAACAAACTACGAAGAAAAAAGGATTGTTCGCCAAAATCAAGGCTTTTTTTGTCGGAGAAAAACAAACGACAAAAGTTCATAAACAAGTCATTGTTAAATCAGTTACACCAGAAAATCCAATAAAGGCAGATTCCCCCATAACTATGGCAGATATTGGTAAGGAAGTTGCCCGTCAGACAAACGAATATTATGAAAACCTGTTAAGGACACAGTATCAGCTCAACGAACAGATCAAGTTAAAAGAAAAATCGCTGATTGAACTTAATTCCAGGTTAATGAGCAGCATTGCCAGTATTTTCAAGGAACTGAAGCATGATAACCAGGTTCGCAAAGAAAAAATCCACACACTTGCGGTCGTCAATATCCTGAGAAATTCCTATATTATCGAACTTTGTATACTTGGGAGCATCGCCCTGGCTTTTTTACTGACATTTCTGATTTCCTGGAATATAAGGCAGATCATTAAATACCAGAAAAAAATCATTGCCGCCAGAAAGAAAGCTGAAGATGAAGCGAGCGAAAAAAGCAAGTTTCTCGCTTTTATGAGCCATGAATTAAGGACTCCCTTAACTTCGATTATCGGGTTTGCAGAGCAGATGAAGGAAACAAACCTCAATGCAGATCAGCAGAAATTTATTCAGGCCATGTTGAGCTCTTCTGATGTATTGTTAAGTACTGTAAACGATATCCTTGACCTGTCGAAACTGGATTCAGGGAAATTTCGCTTTTTGCGGCATTCATTCCTCGTAAAACCTGTCTTTGAGCAGGTTATACACAGCCTTCGCGCGCTTGCCGAGAAGAAAGGAATGCAAATTGAACTGATTGTGAATTTAAAGGAAAATCTTTGCTTTGTGGGAGATGAGATGCGCTTGAAACAGGTTTTGATAAACCTCGTGAATAATGCAATCAAGTATTCTGAAAAGGGTAAGATAACAATAAGCATTTCAGCGGACTCCCGGAAAGGGAAGAACACACTGCTGGTTGATGTGGCGGATCAGGGAATTGGAATTGATGAGGATAAACTGAATGAAGTGTTCAGTGAATTTTCCCAGGTTCACGAGCAATCATCGAAAAAGTGGATCATAGGAACCGGTTTAGGTCTTCCGATATGCAAAAAGATCGTTGAACAACAGGGAGGTAAAATATGGGTAAGCAGTAAAAAAGGCGAAGGCTCAACGTTTTCATTTACAATTCCCTACCAGACTTTTATCGGGAAGCCTGAAGATCCTGTCCCTGCTGAGATCGTGTTCGATTACAGCATTTTCAAGGATAAAAATATCCTGGTTGCTGATGACACGGAAATCAACCTGGTCCTCCTCGAATCTATTTTTAAGAAGTGGGGGGTCGCGGTCGATAAGGCAAGGAATGGCGCTGAAGCCTTAGGGCTGTTTAAATCGAAAAAATACCATCTTGTACTAAGTGATGTATACATGCCCGAAATGGATGGCATTGAATTAACAAGGCAAATACGGCGCTCATTCCGACCTCATAATAAAGATGTTCCAATCATAATCCTTTCTGCCAACCTCATCCAGGATGAGATTGAGAAGTTTCAGCTGGCAGGGGTTACAGAATATATGATGAAACCATTTATGGTAACTGACCTGTATAAGATCGTCAGCAAGCAACTGGCCTGATCCGGTTTTCTGATTATTGCCTGAACACAAGCAGGATCATGCAATGTTAACCTTCAGGAATACAGTCAAATAAGGCAACTTGACTTTCACATCGATTTTTATTATATTTACGTGTTAATTCAGATTTAATGAAAACCCCTATCACAATCCGGAAAACGGCTGTACTTTGGACCACCGCCGTTCTGCTGTTGATGAGCGGAATAAGCTGTTTCAGCAGTGGAAAACTATTCGCACAGGGATCTAAATACAAATTCCAGGAAACCATAAATCTCGTGAACCTGGTAAATGATGCAGCGTCGGAGGTCACACAAAAAGGGGAGCAGGCATTCAAGGAATTCATGACCAACGGCAGCCGCTGGAGGAGCGGAGAAACCTACATTTTTGTCTGTGGATTAAAAGGGGATATCTATGTTCATGAAGATCCTTCATTGATCGGTAAAAATGAGTACGAGCTACAGGATGTCAACGGTAAACCTATTGTTCAATGGTTTATAAGGAAAGCACTGGGGATCGGGCAATGCGGTTGGACCCATTATAAATGGGTGAAACCCGGAAAAACCACACCCTCCTGGAAAACATCATATGTTAAACTGTCAAGGGCTTCTTCAGGATCAATCTACGTGGTAGGTTCAGGGCTGTACGATATGCATATGGAAAAAGAATTTGCAGTAGATGCGGTGAATGACGCCCTGAGCCTGATCCGGACGATGGGAAAGGATGCCTTCCGTATACTCAAGGATACTTCTTCGGAATTTGTTTACAAGGACACTTATGTGTTTGTTCTTGATACCTTATACAACACCTTTGTTAACCCGGCAGACCCATCGCTCGAAGGCAGGAATCAAAAAGACATGAAAGATGCCAACGGTAAACTTTTTATCCAGGATATAGTTAAAGTTGCAGTTGATAACGGCCAGGGCTGGGTCGATTACCTCTGGCCCAAACCCGGCACGACCAAACCGGTCCGCAAATCCTCCTTTGTAAAGAAAATCATTATCAAAGGAGATGTCCTGGTCGTGGGCACCGGGGTGTACCTTGACTAGCCGATTAAAATTACAGGATCACCGATTTGTTTAGGCTATTATCTCATGATGCAGTATTTTTGAATTTTAACAATACTGAACATGAGAAGATGTCGTTTACTTATTTACCTGTCATTATTGCTTGCTTTTCCCTTCATGGTGTCAGCCCAGGAAGTCCTGCAGTGGCGGGGCGCAGACCGCAACGGGACATATCCCGGCACCAACCTGTTAACAAGCTGGCCCGAAGCCGGTCCCGATCTGCTTTGGGAATTCGATGGCCTTGGCAATGGATACGGTTCGCCGGTCATCACATCAAAGAATATTTTTATCAATGGGGAGATCGACACTGTCAATTACCTCTTTGCACTTGATCTTTCGGGGAAATTTCTCTGGAAAGCCAGGATTGGCAAGGAATGGATGCAGAATTATCCGGGGGACCGGTCAACCCCGACGATTGCCGGTGATCTTATTTATGTCACGGCAGGATGGGGTACCGTAGCCTGTATCGAGATGAAGACCGGAAAAACCATATGGTCGGTCGATATGATCAAAGACCTTCACGGCAGGATCAACCGCTTTGGTCTTTCAGAATCTGTCCTGGCGGATGGCGATAAGGTATTCTGCATGCCCGGTGGGGCCGACACCAACGTCGTGGCCCTGGACCGTTTCAGTGGTAAAATCCTCTGGACCTGTAAAGGGTTAAGCCAGATCCCCGCTTACTGCTCACCCCAGCTGGTTAAACTGCCTCAGCGTGACATTCTCGTGACCTTTTCAAAAAGCGCATTACTGGGTATCGATACGAAAGACGGGAAGCTGTTATGGTCGCACAAACAGGATGGTGAAGGCGATGTGCACATCAATACGCCCTGGTTTGAGAATGGTTTCCTGTATTATATTACAGGCGACGGCAATGGCTCGGTGAAACTGAAACTCAATGACGACGGCACAGAGATCACAGAAGTGTGGAGAAACCAGGGCTGCGACAATACTATGGGAGGGTTCATCAAGATCAACGATTATTTGTATACGGCCAGTTATGGCAGGCGGTACTGGTATTCAGAGGAAACCAATACAGGAAAAATAACAGATTCACTGAAATTTGACAAGGGGGTGACCGTGACTGCCGATGGCATGCTCTATCTCTACAATGAGAAAGGCCAGGTGGGACTGGTCAAACCCGGGGGAGCCAAAATGGATCTTGTTAGCTCCTTTAAGATCACGAAAGGCAGCAAAGCCCACTATGCCCATCCGGTCATCAACAACGGAATTTTATATGTAAGGCATGGAAAATCGTTACTTGCCTACGACATCAGAAAGAAATTGTAATCTCCTCATATACCGTTCATATGAAAAACATAGTTGCAATCATTGGCTTGTTGTTCATCATGCCATCCGCAGTCCATTCCCAGGAATTAACACTGGATGAGGTACTGCAGAAATATTTCAAAGCTGCCGCTTATGATAAATTGCAGAAAGTCAACACCATTATCTCATACGGCACCCTGGTTCAGCAGGACCTGATGCCGATCAAAACGGTGAGGATGCGCCCCGACAAGTTCCTGCAGGAATTTGATGTGGCCGATATGACTGCCTACCAGGCATATGACGGCAGTAACGCATGGATGACGGCTCCCTGGACCGGGAATCCCAAACCACAGCCAATGCCCGACGACAGGCTGAAAGACATTAAAGTAAAAGCTGATTTTGACGGGCTGTTGTTCCAGTGGAAAGCCAAGGGCCACCTCGTGGAACTTGCCGGCACCGATACTCTTGAACATGCCCTGGCTTATAAGTTAAAGGTAACCCGGAAAGACGGAGGGCTTGAATTTTATTCTATAGATAAGATGAGTTTTCTGCTCCTGAAAAGGCAGTACACCCGGCTTGTCAGAGGGAATGAGGTCAAAATGGACATTTTGTACCGTGACTATAAAAATATTGAAGGTATCCCTTTTGCATTTACTGTCGAAAACCAGATGGGAGGCCAGCCCCTGAACGCCGTTCAGTTTGATTCCATCGTGCTGAACAGGCCGGTCGATGAAAAGGTATTTAAGTTACCTTCCCGCTAAAAGAATTATACAACAATCTGTGACCCCGAAAGGATCATATAGGGCATTTTGATAATCAAGTCAATACGTTTGTAATACCCGTCATTACTACATAATATTAAATCATGTTTACAGACGTTTACCTGTGATTAACCACTTTTACTGACAAATTTGTACAAGAAGTTGACAGTTCGTATCTTTGAACTGACAAATTAAATAGTGCAAATTATGGCATCAGTAATCTTCTATCCTGACAAAGAAAAAAACGGAAAAGCTCTTTTACTTATCTCTTTCACCTTTAATCATAAGCGTTTGAGACTTTCGTCTGGAGTACATGTCACTGTTAGCAAGTGGGATCAGGAAGCTCAGAAAGTAAAACCGGTAAAAGAATTTGCTGAAGAAAATAAAAGGCTTCGTGAAACTGTCAACTTTTTTCTTGATAAATATGATACGCTTTTCCCCAAAGGAATCAAGCTATCTGAAGAAGAAGTCAGCAGAAAAGCCTCAGAAATGAATGACGCTTTCAAGGTGTTTACCGGAAGGAAAAAGGCAAACATTGTACAAAAAATCACTTTGTACACCTATTTCGATATATTCAAGGAACGGTATAAGAATAAGATAAGCAAAGAGTATTTGGACCATTACAGTGGTCTTAAGAATCATCTTGAAGAGTTTGAGAAAAAGCATTCATTCCGGATCGACTTTGATACCATCGGCAAAGACTTTTATATCAAATTTACCGATTATTTGAAGGCAAAAACCTTTATGCCAAACACAATAGGAAGCCACATTAAGCGGATCAAAAGATTGATGAATGAAGCAAATCAGGATAACCTTACTACAAACCGTGACCACCAGAAAAGGGATTTCAAAGTCCTCAAAGAAGATGCAGATACAATTTTCCTGAATGAAACTGAAATCAGAACACTTTATGAAATGCCCATCGAGTTTCCTGGGTACAGGAGAATACGTGACGTTTTTGTTCTGAACTGTTATACCGGGCTTCGGCATTCGGACTGGTCAAAAGTCTTAAGGGAAAATATTCAAGACGGAAAATTATTTGTTAAAACTCAAAAAACAAATGAACCAGTCATAATTCCGGTAAAACCACTGGTGCGGGAAATTTTGGACAAGTACGATACAATCTACATCCCATCCAACCAAAAGACGAATGATTCTTTAAGATGGATAGGTCAGAAAGCTCACGAGAAAAAACTTGGTACTGGTAATTTTAAAAAATGGCTTGAAATCAGAACTCACACAGCAAGGAGATCCTTCGCTACCAATGCTTACCTGGCAGGAATTCCAATGCGTGATATCATGCAAATCACCGGTCACAGGACAACAGGTTCATTTCTTACGTATATAAGGGCCACAAAGATTGAGACCGCTGAAAAACTTAAAGATCACCCCTTCTTTAGTTAGGTAGCGCCCGGCCTCAAACGCAGCAAAGGCAAAGCCTTTGCAAAGCAACAATATGTTAGTTTTGTTACGGTTGCAGGCATGTTGGGCACAGTGCCTATTTAATTTAGCAAGCTCTTTTGCCGGATGAACCTGCAAAAGAGCTTGCTAAAAATTTTATTTTTTCAACTTTTCAAGAAACAATGTTGAGATTCTTTTTATTTCTTCAACTCTTGGTTTTATTCTTTTTTCGTTTGCCAGAAGATAATCACTAAGGTGGTGAAAATTCTCTTTATTAATGATTTTCTCTCCAAGATTTGTTAATGCAAAATCTGATTCGGGATCCTCAATAAATGATGCAATTGTTAAGATACTTAAATCTAAAATTCGATGTAAGGGTAATTCTTCACTTTGCCTAGACCATTTATTTCCAGAGTGTCTCCAAACTTTTCCTGATAAATCATCTACATTCCATTGGGACAATCCAATTGATAATGCCTTCGCATCGGTATTTTCTACATATTTCCCATCAATAAAATCATAATCCTCAACTGTGAGGATGGGCTTGTGTGATAAATTTGTTGGTGCTTTCATAAGAATAATTGAATTACTGATTGTTTTTAAGGTACTGTAGAATTTGTGGTGTATTTATTAAAATTTTATTGCCTAATAGATGAAAATCGAAGAGAACGTAATATGAAGGATGATTGACGTCGTCATTCGATTTATATGCACATGCGATTATTTTCTTTGCGTTAATATTGTCAATTTTATAGTAAAAAGGATCAATATGGTCTATGTCATACTTTTCAAAAAATTCTGTAGAATCGTAATCAGGTTCAATTGTTAAAATTTTTACAATTTTACCTTCGACAAGATAAAAGCTAAATCTGTTGGAGGTAACTTGAATAATTTGTGTTTGTTCATTGTAATTAAAGACTTGAATGGAATCAAAGTTAAATCTATCTCGAATTTTATCTTTCCGGGTGTTGGTATAAATATCATCAAAAGTACTATAGTCATAAATAACTGCATTTTTAAGAGTCTTTATAGTTTTTGATGATAATTCGTTTAGATTTACTTTAGAAAATAGATGATCCACTTTTTCTGAAAGTCCTGTACTACTTAATCCCACATTCGGTAAATCACTAAAGATATTAACATCCCTATTTTGGCATGAATTTTCAGTCTCTGCAGGAACCATACTTATAAACTTATTAGTTATGCAACTTGACAGGCATTGGCGTATTTTAATTCTATCCTGGTCCTCTAAGTAGGGATAATTGCAATCCTCAATGCAAATTTTTTCGACATTTAACAGTGAGAGTTTTAAACTGTATCTATAGGATATCAGTGCCCCTTGTAAATCTATCATAGCTTCTGCAATCTTCGAAGGCATTTCTGTTTTTTCTTCTTTTACATTATCTTCACCTAAGGATAGAAATGATCCTAAAGCCATTGCATTTGAAAGAATAAGCGAGCTAAAAAGATCATTTTTCATATTCCGATATTTACGAATTGCAGTTTTAGTTTCATTTATTGCTCCATTTAATGATTCTACACGCTTTTTAACATGTTCGTTATACGATGGATTTATTTTACCAACTATATTCTCAAGACGAGTTAGATTATCATACCCTTTATTGAAGTCATCATCTATAATTTCTTGCTCTGTAGTTTGTTCTGTGTACCAAAAATCTTCTGTTTTGCAGCACAAGAACGGCATCGTTTCTATTAGAAATGCTGCGTTAGGCGCAATAATCGAATCAACTTTTGGTGCAATTATTTCTGTAACTCTCTCTCTATTACTTTTACAAGAGGAGAAGAAGATCAGAAATAGTGACACTCCTGTAATTAAAAATGGTGCCTTCACTAGTGTTTTCATATTCTTCAGGTTGATATAAGATTTTATTGTCGATAAAATTTGTGATTTGGCATTGTGCCCAACGCTGCAGCTAAGCCCCGTGCGTTGTTTTCGGGATCGCCAGACGATCCAGGTAGTATGCAGCATGGGGCTTAGTTGCTATGTTATGCTTAGTTTTATTTCAGTCTAAAACTATTCAATATCTTTTCTCCAGTCACTTTGTATGTTTCAAATTGTTCAATTTCGCAAGTCAAGGTTAGTACATAAGCCTTGCCGTTTTTTATCCAATAATATTGTTCAAACTTGAGTTTATATACTCCTTGGTCACCTGAATATATAACTTTTTGGAATTCAGATCCGTTTTCACTTAGTCTCTTACTTTCAATAAGATTCCCGTTGGTAATCATAGTTTTTATTTGTCCTTCTGAAATTTCAACATACTTGTCAAGGTTAATGTTCTGCCCCTGTAAGTCTTGAATTAATAAGTTAACATTGTCCCTAAATTGGTCTTGCGGAGAGGACTGTTTCGAAAGGAGAATTAAACTCATTCCCATCTTTCCAGATTTATCTAAATCCCAATTTTCTGGATACTGAATTGAATAACTACTTTCATTAAGTGCTTTCCAGCCATTTTCAGTCTCTTTTCCTGTGTTTTTCTGCGTTGTTTGTCCACAAGCGATCAAACTAATAACTATAAAAGTCAGTCCTAATAATTGAATTTGTTTCATGTTTTGGTTTTCTTTAAAATTAAGCATAACGATTCAATAACACAATGTTATTTGTGTAATTTTTAACTATAGAGATCTCGATTAACTACTTCTCCGATATCAAATATAAAAATAAAACGCCTTTTTCAAGTATCAAGGCAAGTTATCTTTCTGAAATCACTTTTGCATTTGATATTTTAAGTATATCGATCAACTTGGCAGCTGAATTCTGAAGTCTCCCCTGCGCATTCAGGATATACCCCATATTTTCCAGGGATCCGATTGCACCATCAATACCCAAAACCTGTTTTGTCAACGAAAGCTTAAAATAATCTTCTTCTGCAGCTTCAAATTGCTTCCTGGTCGGATGCGGAAGCCTTTCCCAAAACTCTTTCAGCACTTCAACTTCATGAATTGCATCGAGGATCAGTTTTTCATTATCACGTTGCTGTGAGATCTTATATTCAATTTCTATTCCCGCCCTTCTCCTGGCAAATTGATCGGTTGCCTGATCATCAACCTGGGCTTGCAATTCATCCAGGTCCACTTGAAGCCGTTTCTGATTATAATAAGCTTCATTCAGTGAAATAATTTTTTCGCGCATGGTCAGACATACTGCACGGAAAGCCCTCTCCTGAGTTAAGCCGGCATTGACAATGAAATTGGCAATCTGAAAATCTGAATTTCCAAAAGGAATTTCCAGGAAGCTGTCCTGGATCTCGCTTAAAAGCGTCTTGAACTTTGTTAGGTCTTGCATGTTTTTGGTTTGGTTTAAATTTAACGACTGCCGCTCCAATAATTTACGGCCGATGAATAAGCTGAAGTATAGCCTTGTGATACAGACATATATTGCATGGCTTCGGTAGTGAACGTAAATGAATAGATATTGGACGTATAAGATCCTGCAATGAAATAACCCTTGGTTAATGAAGTGCCGTAACCGGCTCCGACATTACTATATGATTGCGATACATAGCCAACCGTTTCATTTGAAAACAATAATGATTCCACCGAATTAACCGAAGGCATCCCCCCTGCCCAATATCCTTTTGTGGACGAATAAGTGGCTGCAGGATTATAACGTGATTGCCCAAGGGAATTCAAGCAATTTCCCGAAGCTTCCGTGCTGAAATTCACAAATGAGATACTGTTTTGGGCACCATTATTATATCCGCTGCCGGAATATCCTTTGGATGAAGATTGACAACTGCCGGCATGGCTTTTTGTAGACAATGAGGATGAAAGGGTTGCTCTGGCTTCCGTTGCAAACGTCAATGATTCTAAACTATTCAACCGGTTTGTGCCATCAAACCCATTCATGAAATATCCTTTGGATGATGAACTTGAGCCGACGGCATCCCTTCGCTGTGCAGAAAGAGTCGCGGAAATTGTGGATCTTGTTTCGCTTGAATACAACAGTTTATCAATCACATTTGTAATTGATAAATTGGCCTGACCGCCGGCAAGATAACCTGCATTATTAGACCATATTTGACCTATCCCGTATCTCGCCAGGGATAAGGTGGCTGAAAGCTGTGAAATAGTTTCATTGCTGAAAAGCAATTTGGTGATATTGGCAAGATACGGGCTATATCCACCGCAATTATAAGAAGCATAAGACTGCAAGGCCACTGCCCAGGCATCCCGCCAGGTTCCGGAAACATCAACCTTTAACGCATTCAAGGTTCTCCATGCTCCACCGGTATATACCTGAATCGATGAAACGGAACGCCAGGAGCCACCTACATAGATTTTAACGGCCATGAATTATGTGTATTGAATGTAAATACATCCTTCTGATGGTCCGGATGGCGGTGTGGATCCTGTACCATAAGCAACATTGACAACTTCAAAATTGGTGGCGGTGCCATGAGCATAAGCCACAAAGGCACCGGCCATTGCTCCACCGGATTTATCAAGCTTTGCATTTAGCGAACTCTGCAGATTGGTAACATCAGAAATTGCGTGTGAATGGCTTGCGGCGGCCTTTGCATCAAGCGAAGCTTGCAACCCTGTAACATCGGAAATTGCATGGCCATGCCCTTTATCAGATTTACTATCAAGGGTAGTCTGAAGTGTTGCAATATCACTAATTGCATGACCATGACCAAGGACAGATTTCCCATCAAGTGCGGTTTGAAGACCGGTAATTGATGAAATAACATGGCTATGTGAGCTTGAAGCTTTGCTATCAAGGGATAGTTGAAGATCAAAGATATCTGAAATAGGATGTGTATGCTGCAACGGTGCTATTCCTTCTTCCCAATCAACAATATCTCTCAAATAATGAGTATGACCATACGGGGTTTTATTATCTAAAACACTTTGAAGGTTGGTAATATCAGAAATCGGATGCTCATGCGTAGACCATCCGCAAGGCACCCATACCGTTCCGGTATATACATATATTAATTGCTTGCCGGTATGATAATAAAACTGGCCTTCCACCGGTGAACTTGGATCCGATGCAAGCTTGTGGGCAACGGGAAAAAGAAGTTGATTTTGTGCAAAATCAGTATTGTTGCGATTTTTCATTGCCTGTTTGTAAAAGCAAGGCTGATCCACTGGGATCAACCTTGCTGAATGTTCAATTAACCAACGATTACTATCTGACCTGAAATAGTGGCACTGGTGGTCCAGGTAACATCACCCGAAGCATTCAATACGATATCGCATTCAATCAGATTAAGATTTGTGGAAACCGTTTCATAAACGGCCACAATGCAAAGGGTTCCGCATCCATGGGTGGCTGCAGCGATTGTGCCTGTGGATGCGGCACTGATGGCGGCGGTGTACTTCTTAGCCTTGGCTGCGGCCACTGAATCAGCATAATTCTTAACCGCAAGGGCGGTCGGGATCTGTGAATTGGTCGGACCGGAAATAGCAGTCTGAATCACCCCCGATGCAAAATTGCCTGTGGCAATACCGGAAATAGTATTATTTCCTGCATCGATGGTCTTGTTCGTCAAAGTCTGCGTAGCAGCAAGCTTTACCAGATCGGCAGATTCAGTATTGTCAATGGCATCAAACATGGCTGCAGCAGGCGAACCGCTGTCCTGGTTGGCAATGATCTGATCCCCTGTGGAAAGTGAACTGCTCGAAGGGGTGGTAATGCCGGTGGCCGAACCGGAAACAGAAACTTTCCAGTACTGCCCTTTGACAATGGAAGTGATTCCATTGGCAGCCAGTGTTTGGCTTGCGTCAATGGTTCCCTTATAGGTGAGCATTCCGGAGATCTGCGTATTAATAGCGGCAACCTTGCCATCAACATAGGCTTTGATGGCTTTCTGTGAGGAAACCTTGGAGTCCGAATTTGCAGCCAGGGCGGTGTCCGTATCGAGATACGACATCGGAAGCTGCTGAACATTATCGACATTGGCAAGGCCGATTTGGGCTTTGGTCGTGGAATGAGGATTTGATGTATTGGCAATATGATTGTTCATCGTGGTCGCATTTGCGCCCACGGTGGTATTGATACCGGAAATGGTGGTATTCAGTGTTGTTACCTGGCCGTCAATATAAGTCTTGGTAGCTTTCTGCGAAGCAACCTTGGCATCGGAATTTGAGGTGAACGTGCCATCGGTATCAAGATACGACATGGGAAGCTGTTGAACATTATCAACATTGGCAAGGCCGACCTGTGTTTTGGTCGTGGAATGCGGATTTGAAACATTGCTGATATGGTTGTTCATCGTGGTTGCATTCCCGCTGATCGTGGTATTCTGAGCAGCGTTCTGGGCATCCACATACCCCTTGATAGCCTTTTGCGAGGGAACTTTCACATCCGAATTGGCTGTCAACGAGGAATCCGTATCAAGATATGACATTGGAAGCTGCTGCAGATTATCAACACTGCCAAGGCCGACCTGGCTTTTGGTGGTATTGTGGGGGTTTGAAGTATTCCCCAGGTGAGAATCGATTGCGGCATGGTTGTTCGTGCCTGCGCCCGATAAGGCCTGATGATCAATGTTGCCTGGAACCACATCAATATCGGCGGTATTGTTGCCGGTATTGTCCGTTACAGTAACCTTGTTTGAACCGGCTTTGACACTTTTGAATTCATTGTTATTGCCGTTGCGTTGTTTGAAAAGTCCAACCCCACCGGTGCCGATATTCACATCGGTCGGAATGGTGGGAATGGTAGGTGCTGCTTCAACTTTGACCCAGATCGAGCCATTATAATAATACTCGCAATTGTCCGTGGTATTAAAATACTTCTGACCAGGTACAGGTGAAGCCGGTGCTGATGCCAAATTCTGAATCACAAGGTTCAGAAGTGCGGTTTTCAGCAGATCCAATTGAACATAAACTTTTTTTGCCATGATGAATAAATATTAATTAAGAATGATTTTCCCAGTTACTTCCCGGTCAAAAGTGACCACTATGCGGTTATTGGTGAAATGATCCACATCCCCGATTATCTCCTCACCCATATCATCAGTGAGGGTTACTGCAGGGAATTTTCCAAAATTGTGGTCCAGAATTACTACACATTGATTATAAAAATCATACTCCAGGTGCTTATCGCTTGAAGAATTGCAAAGAATCCGCCACATGGCTTCACCTGTGGCATTATGAGTACACTTGTATACTTGCATGGATTCTGTATTGGTCCATTCATCGCCAATCTGATACCCTGCCATCGAATCACAGTTTTCATCGGGATTCCGTGGAAACTGATAGATGGAAAATGGCACATAATCAAAATCCATCGTGAAGGGATTGAATACTTTCTTCATCTTCTCAGGAACTCAGATAGGCATATGTTAAATTCATGCAATTGCTCATTTGGTTATCATAATTCAGATTACCATCTGCCCATTTGACAATGTGCTTGGTCTTGCCGTTCACGACCGTTTTCTGAATTTGCTTGATTCGCCAGGTATTTTCCGTTTCGGAAGAAGTGCCATTCTGAGGATATCCGAAATATGTTAACTCTTCAGAATACTCATAGATTACCCCTACCCCCTGGGTAAGATCATTACTTGTAATCATATTGATGGGTTTGAATTGTCCGCTGAAATACTGATCGTTATATGCCCTGTCATATTCCAGCTCAAGATTATATAGGTAATCGCCATCCTTTGAAAAAGGATTGATCTTGGCTGATTTAAGGACAATTGGGAAAAGCAATCCCTGGATCACTTCATAGGCTTCCGTGGTAAGAAGGAATTCCCTGAAATACTCCTTTACTTCTTTACTTACAAAACCGGAATTGGCTTTGAAAGCCTGTGTCTCCCAGGCTTCAAAGTTTTTGGATGGTGCATTGAAGCTATTGATCTGTTCAATATCAATGGTGCTTCCGCTTGTTCTTTCAAAGTTTAAGGAAGCTTCACCAAGTCCCAAAAACCGGATTACATCATACCGGCCAAAGGAATTCCGGAACAAAAAAGTGCGTTCATGCTCGTAATAATCGGTATCGAGAATGAATTTCCTTACTTCGGAAATAGGTTCACCAAGAAGATTTTCAAGCCAAACCTGCCAGCTTTCAACCTGTCGGGTTAAATCCCTGGAACCAAGTCCAAGATGGTTATGTCCGACCATACATTCAAGAAGTACCGGATGCCGGTTAGCTTGAAGATCTGAGCCATAAAAAGATGAAGTAGTACCATCGGTATTCCGGACATTGATACAAAGGCGGTATGATTCATTGGGATAAGTATAACTTCCATTAAACAGGAAGCTTAATTTCTCAGGTTGGGATTGACCGGTGATCTTTTCAACCGGTGCCCAGGTAAGAAAGCGCTTGAGATTTTCAGGAGCCGAAAAATAATCTGAATCCTGAAGATTATAGGATACCAGCGCTTCCCTTGAAAGGCCGCCGGATATGGCATACCGGGGCTCGTCATAATAGAGCATCCTGATCGTATTATTATACCGCTCAGCAAAACTCGTTTTGTACTGAATGATATGGTTAGGCCACTCCACGCAGTTTTCAAAAGGGATTTCAGGATAGGTGAACCGGATGGAACCTTCCGCCCGAAGCTTGATATAGGAAAGCAGGTATTCAGAAACATCAAACTTTGCTTTGCCTTCTGTAGTCAGGCTTTTAAGATCTTCACCGATGTTAATAGTCTGAATCGTATCATCGTCAAGGAAGCTTGGAGGGTTTGACCGTGAATTAACAGTTTTTGTGGTCCAAAGGGAACAAATGATACCGTAATTATCCTTGTAAATGGTATTACTTCCAGGCTGATAATTGTTTCTGGAAATAGCGGTTACGGTATTACCGGCAATATCAATGGTCCAACGGGATCCGGTCTCTTTTGCAATGAACTGAATAAGGTAATAGGTTTTGTAGGGGGCTGACAAAATCAAATGGTAAATGGATTTTAACAGGTAATTGGAAGAAAGGCCTAAGAATATGCCTTTGGCATATAATTCAAGGCTATTGGGTATCAACCAACACTGCAGGCCGTTGTCATCCGGAAAACCTTTGACGATAAAAGGAAGACTATGATTATTGAAATTCAGGGTAAACCCATGTCCTGAAACAGTATCGATGGTATCAATCTTCAGCCACAGTTCAGCACTACTTCCGGGATTTACCTTATCATTGGAAGCAATCTCATACTGCATGGGGTTTCCTGCAAAGGAAATTAGGGGCGGCTTGGATTGAATCGTAATCATGGGGCAAGTATAGAAGCTGAAAAGAGAAAAATAAAGGACAATGGTTAAAGGCAGGAATAGGCCTTGATTGCAGCGGGTTTAATCGTATCCATGGTAAAGGTGACCTGGATATCACTGAGAAGGTATTTGATCCCCCCGATCATATACTTACTTCCGAAATCCAGGGATTTCAACTCAATATGATCAATCTGTTTGGTGATCAAAACCGATTTGCGTTCCTTGAAGGACCAATCAAGCCAGCGCTTATGAAACGTATTGAACAATCCTTTCGAACCATACCAGATAATCCTGAGATTATCGGCATAAGGGAAGCAGCTTACACCGTACCAACCCAATCCTGAACGCATGCTTGCAAAAGCAAGTTTGGGCACGATATTGGCATAATCCGATCCCAGGTTGCCAACCCTTCCCCTGTAGTCACTATCAGGGCATACCATGCAGATACCGATTTCGGTCTTGCTGTTCTCCAAAGGTTTGCCATAATAGTAATTGATGTAAAGGAATTCACTAGGTGAAACCTGTTCCCAGATGTTTGCCCCGCTGGCTCCGAAGCGATACCACTTATCTTCTGTAACCACATAACGAAGATCAAACAAGGTGGTAATCGGCCTTGGCGGAAGATCTGCAAAGGTTTCAACCGAAGGCTTGACATGATCAATGAAATCGGCTTCGGCATCAGCCAGGTCCTGATAGACCTTATCACCGCTATCGGCGGTCATGGAAAGCCGGATTCCTTCGACCTTATCCGGAATCTGATTGGAAACGGATATAACGTTCTTAGAAAACTCAATATAATCCTGGCTGTTCAGTCGGTCTTTATTGCCCACAATGCGGACCGATTTCAGGATATCATCCACCAGGAAAGTACAATTGAAGAACTTTTGAAGGTCCGAAAAAAACTTTCCGACCTTGACATGAGGCATATGAACCTGGTAATACAGTTCATTGATGGTCCAGTACAGTTCATTTACTGAAAAGGAATTGTAAATGACAAGGGTGGATAGGTCATTGCCGACGGAAAAGAATTCGTCTTTGACGCAGTAGCCCATAAGGCTGCAGACCTTATTAATCACGTACCGGAGATAAAACATAGGAACAAGCAGGGTTCTTGAGCCCATGGTCGTAACCAGGTTAAGGCGGTTGTTGACCGGCCGGTTGTAGCAATTCAGCTCTGCATCCGGGGATTGAGGATCGAAATAATCGAAATTCAAACATTCAGGCATATTGAAATCGGCTTCAGGATAGGATTTAAACCTCATCGAATCATAATACATCAGGGCTTCTCCTTCATTATTGAAGGTCTTTGAACCCAGATCGAGTTCATTGAGGTAAATTTCCTTGACCAGGTAATTGAAACTTCCTTTCTGAACATAGAGTGCGCCTTCATAATATTGCAGGTTTGCCTCTTTGATCCTGATCTTTCCGCTGAAAACAACCAAGCCGTTATACGAAAGTGTGCCATCAAAGAACTCATACTGATCACGGAGGTTTTCCAACCGGTGTTTCCATCCCAGAATAGATTTGTTTGTTATCGTCGAGGGGATGCGGAAAGGAAAAGAATAATCCCCGATATCATTGAACATCGGAGATTTCAGATTCAGCGTAATTGAAAAGTCGCATGGAAGCTCCAGGGGTACTGCGTTCACTTCAATGGAAAGCATATCAAAAGATTATTGGTTTGAAACATCGGTTTCTATGGAATTGACTTTCTTCAGCTCATCCTGAAGGTGCTGATAGGAAATGTAGGATACAATTCCTTTCTCCAGGTGATCGTTGAGCTTTTGCATTGTGGAGACCAACTGAGGATCTATAAATGAGAATTGACCGGTATTTGAGGAAGGTTCGAAGTACCGTCCAGTAGAAGCCTGAGGAGTTCTTGCATAATTGATAGCCTGGATTACCTGCGGATAGTAGGTGATAAGCTTTTTGGTTGTTTTAGGATCAATAACCATTTCGGCGCCTGTTTCCGAAATCAGCAAGGGATTTGAATAAATACCGGTTTGAGGGCTTTGTTCAAAGGGAACATTATCATAGGCCTTACCATCCTGCTGACCAATCACATTATAGCGGCCTTTTGCAGCCTGAGGGATGTCGGTGCTTGCTATGATGGCCACCTGGGCTGCACCCAGGGCCGCGGTCAGGATGCTGAGGATGATCCCGATCAGGGGTCCTCCGGTTAAGGCAGAAGTTACGGCCTGGGCGACGTTGATTATACCCTGAGCCAGTGCAATCTGCTTATTCCTTCGCGCCTGATCATAGGCCATTTTCTTTTTCTTACGGTCAAGTTCATCATCCATGGCCTTGACTTTATCGTCATATTGCTTTTGAGAAATGAGCTTATTGCTAAGCTGCCACTGATAATTTTCTTTCTTCTTATTGTTGGCAGCTTCATCCCGTTGAAGTGCGGCATTCTCCTGATCTGTACGAAGCTGATTGAGATTTTGAAGCTGAGTGATGGCCGATCCGGCCAGCCCTATTATATCCTGGGCAAGTTTTTCATAGGATTTCCTTGAATATTCGGCGATACGGGCGGCGGTTTCCGCTGCCATCTGCTCCTTGATCCGGTTGATCTTGGCTTCATCATTGACATTATCAAAGAGGATCTTGCGGTACTTCTCCTGTACTTCAAGTGCAATCTTCTCTTTGCCACGGGCAAGGTCTGATTCACATTTAAGCTTAAGTCCGGCAAGTTCTTCATCAAACTTGATATCCTTGGTTTGACCCTTATCTATAAAATCCCCGGATGCCTTGGTTTCCTTCAAGGCATAGATCTCACGGATTTTTGCTTTCTGTTGTTCGGTCAGATCGGCGCTGCGAAGCTGAAGCTGCATTTCAGCATCAAGCATTTCAAGAACCTGGGTTAAATATTCGGGTGAATATTCATCCATCAGGGCAAGCTTCGCTTCTTTGATCTGACGTTCCAGGTTATATGCCTCACGGAAATCGTTATCAGCATACTTTTTGCCAATAGCGTTAAGCTTATTTGCCGATTCTTCGGTTAGAAGTCTGCGAAGCTCGGCTTCGGCTTTGGTATTCCCTGTAATCTTGGACAGTTTTTCAGAGAGGGCAGCTTCTTCCATGGCTAATTCCCTATCCAGTTCACTCTGTAATAACCTTGCCCGAACATCCATCAAGGCCTGAAGAATACCGGTCATGTACTTGGCTGAATCCTTAGCCTTGGATGGATCGACAGTTGGATCGCTGCGGTCAAACTGAGACAGGTCCTTCATCACGCCCTTGATTTTATTCTGTATCCGAATGAAATCCTCCGTGCTGGCTTCGGTAGCACGAAGGGCGGTCTGATATTTTGAAAGCTTCAATTCAAGCGCATCAAAGCTTTTGGCGGTGATCTTATCGCCGAAATCTTCAGCATAGAGGATCTGATCAAGCTGCTGCTTTTCACCTTTCAGCTTGCCAAGGTTGTTTCTAAGGGTGGTAATGCCTTCATTGAACGGCTCCATGGCTTCCTGTTGGTTCTTCCAGGAATAGTATGCGAAATTTTCATCCAGCTTGGATTGATCGCTAACGAAAAGCTGCCCGGTTTGCCAAAGAGTAGGTTTGGCCGCCTGCTTGCCAATTGCCTTTTGCTTTGCTTCCATCAGAAGCAGTTCAGCTTCGGCACTTTTAACCGT
Organism: uncultured Bacteroidales bacterium; assembly: GCA_903887775.1. Classification (GTDB taxonomy): domain Bacteria; phylum Bacteroidota; class Bacteroidia; order Bacteroidales; family FEN-979; genus CAIRDP01. Next base: position 145,334 of record CAISRB010000024.1, on the reverse strand, counting down.
AAGAGCAAGTTTATCCTGCAGGTCCTTTTTTTCCTGTGCCGAAAGCTGGTTCAAGGACCGGATCTGACTTTCAAGCTTGGTATAGGAATCTTCGAGCTTCTTGTTGGCATTGGCCAGCAAGATGGTTACTCCGGCTTTCATCTTTTCAAGGGTAATAGCATCGGAATTATATTTGTCATAGGCCTTGACTGCGGCAACAAGGGCGGTTACAGCAGTAATCAGAAGCCCAATGGGATTTGCTTTCATTGCCTCGTTCCAAAGCAGTTGGGCGGTTGCCGCTGCCTTGGTTGCAATAGTGCCATTGCCTTTCCAAATGGTATATAATTGCTCTTTGACAATAAGATATTCCAGCACTATTGCATCCTTGGCTTTAAGGAGGATTCCTTCCTTTAAAGTCAGGTTATTATAAATGGCAACCTGCAATGATCTGGTCTTAGCAGCGATCCACGCCAGTGTAAGGCCGGTTAAGACTGTCAGAGAAACACTATATTTTTCAATAGTTTGCGGAAGCTGCTTAAACCAGCCGACAAGCTCCAATGCTGAACCGGCAACATCCTTGAAAAACTGCGTTACTTTCGGCATGGTGATCAGACCATAAAACGCCTTGCCTAATTTGTCAAGCGTTGCGCCCAGGGTTGCATTCTTAATGTTGAATTCATTCATGATGGAATCTGTGCCCTGGAGGGCTTTACCGGCCAAAGCAGTTTTCTCTGCAAGCATGGCGGTATTGTTGCCCATTTTGGCAAACACTTCAGAAGCTCCAACTCCGGATATTTCCATATCCTTGATGATCTTACCCAGGGCGATGGCACTGTCTCCGGAAAGCTTTGAACCTTGCATCACTTTGATCAGGGCGCCATACAGATCATTATTTACCAGATCGGAAAATTCCTTCATTGGCATTCCAGCCACTTTGGCGAATTCTACGGTATTGGTGGTCATTTTCTGCAGGATCTTGACCACGGCGGTGCCGCCTCTCTCGGTATTTACGCCCAGTTCCGCCAGTGTAGCGGAAAGTCCCAGGACTTCATCGCAGGTCAGACCAAGGTTTACCCCTACCCCGCCGATCCGGGATCCGAAGTCCACCAGCTGAGGGGCCGTGGCGAACCCTGCAGCTCCAAGGGCATTGATGGCATTGCCAATGCGGAGCATATCTCCTGCGACATTTGTGGTACGCATATCGGTAAGCACATTGCGAAGCGTACCCATACTGCGGGCAACTTCCTGTGCCCCACCCTGGATCTCATCACCCAGGGCAATGTTCATTTTATCTACGGCATTGACAAACCCGAATATCTGATCTGTGGCAATGCCCAGCTGACCGGCCACATAGGCCATATCCCGAAGATCCTGCCGGGAAGTACGGGTATCGAGTTTTCCAAATTCCTTATTCAGGTTTCTTACCTGATCGGCTGTCATGCCACTGGTTCGCTGAATATCGGCCAGAGAATCTTCCAGTTTTGCATTGCCCTGCAGCAAGCCCACAATGGATGCGCCCACACCATAAAGGGCAGCACCGACCATGGTTATGAGCTGGAAATACTTATTGGCAGCATCGGCCATCTTACTCATGGCCCCGGCGGTCCCGTTAATTTCGTTCTTGACTTCTGAAATCCGGGATTTTACCTTTTGAAACTCTTCCGTTTTCTTAGTGAATTCTGAAGAATTAACCGGGAGTTTCCGGATTTCTGAATTCAGCGCCCTGGCTGCGGCCTCAAGGTCTTTAAGGGTTGCATTGGCTTGCTGGCCGTTCAGTATGACGGTTGCCCTTGCAGTTTCATTCTGATTTGCCATTAAGTAATAGAATTATCGTTAATATTCTCGCAAATGACTATTACCCCTTTGCGACCGCATTGCTCGGAGAGGATCTCGGACAGTTTCATGACTTCAGCATGAAAGGTCTTTGAGTACCATTTCTTGGGTCTTCTCCTGTTTCCAAGCATTTTGCCATCCAGCCTGCGGGAAGTCGTGTTTTCCTTGACATCTCCAAGTGAAGTGCCACGGCCAACCCCCATATCAATAAACTTTCCGTAATAATTAAAGGCAAAATCGATCTTCACCAGATCGCCCTGGGCCGATGAAATCACATCAAACAGGAAACTTTTGGCAAGTTCTCCGCTGCTGCCGATCTTCATGCCCTGGATCTTCTTCAGCCATCGTTTGATGGTAATCTTTGCCCAGGCATCGGCAATTTCAAGTTCACTTTTTGCTAAAAGTTTTGAACCTGTTTCACTCTTGGAGCCTAATACATTATCCATGCTGTAAAGTAAACAGCGTGGGTAGTTAAAATAAAGGACAGGACACTTATCCCTGGAAACCGGCCATGATCTCTTTAGGCTCGCTGAGCCAGCGGTCAGGCTTATAGGATAAGTCAGAAATAAAGAACCTCAGGTCAAAGGTGAACATGAATCCAAAATCGTTGTCAAAAACGGGTCCAAGCATTTCATACTTGATGGAATCAACATCAAGTTTGCGGATGAATGTGCCGCACTGGGCATCCTTCATCAGTTTGGTAAGGATATCAATACAGGTATCGAAGGTGTCTCCAAGGATCTGCATTTCTTTTTGGAAATCATCCACTGAGTCCACATGATCAATGACCATGAATCCGGCCTTTACTAAGTTCTGCGTATTATCTGCAGACAGATTCCTGGAAAGAAAGCCGTTCACTGAATTCAGGATCAATGCCGGATACTTCATGCCGCTGCGAAGGTCGCCAAGGACTTCGTTGATATCCATCGTATAAAAGCCATTGATCGAGGGATGTAATGTGGCAATACTTCTGTAATACTGTAGGTATTCGGTTACGTTGAAATTACCCATGGCGCTTACTTTCTGCAAGGAATTTGAAATATTCCGTGGCCTTTTGTTCCAGGCCAAAGAAAACATTGTACAAATTGGAGTTCAAAACCCTTTCCAGGCTTTCATCATCGGTTTTGCCATCAGCCAGGGATATGACCAGGGGCACCCAGCCGTGCTTGCTTTCTTCGGAATCTTCCCGCCTTCGGAACACGTTTGGAAATTGGTTCGGCAGGCTGTTAAGAACGCCTGTGAAAAACAGCAGCACTCCGTATTTGAGAACCGGATCAAGCGCTCGAAACGCTGCTGTACGGTTTCTAAGAGAAAGATCATGAAGCTTTCTGCGGGGATCCCTGGAATTGGAAAAATGCTTACGGATCCACCAAGCATACTTCTTGGGTCTGTAAAGGATCGCCACGATTTCATCCAAAAACTTTTCATTTTTGGTCTCGAAATACAGATCAAGCCGGCTGTGCGCTCTGGTGAATTCACCAAAGGAACAATGCAGCATGGTATCGCTTGGTCCGTAATACTTATGAAACCGGTGCCAGATTACCGGAATCACATTCCTTGTCAAGGTAACGTCCTTAAGCAGGAAGTCAAGAGTTTGGCAAAGGAAATGAGCATCTTCAGGATGAATCCTGAAAAACAGCTTCTTTTTAACGGTCAGCAGCTCATATAAGGCCTGTACTTTAAAATCCACTACCGAAATCCCTTTCTGAAATTGTTTAGAGAGATAAAGAAGCTGTTTCTTGGTCAGTTCATTCCATGTTGAAGGAAGGTTGCAACTGACTGAATCAATTTGAACGATATTCATTGTTGAAATTTAAATGTATGGATCCGATTCAGCCATCCCTTGAGAAACTTCTCCTGGGATGGGTCCCGGCGGCATATTTCCTGAGAGAACAATACCCTTGCATTATGCACCTTTGAATGAAATTCGGCGGGTGAAGCTGAATTCACGGATGCGAGGGTGTAGTTTCCCACAATGCCATCTGCTTTTATACTTAACAGTCTTTGCGGCCAAATTATGCCCCATTTCCCGCTTGTCCAGGTCCAATCCACTAATTGCTCGGCAATGGATTGGTTATTTATCAGGTCTGCCTGCCACCGGTTCCAAAACCCACGTCTAAGAACCATCAGAACATCATCCCTGGTTAGCAAGCGGATATCCTCTCCATCAATAATGCCATCACGGTTTTTGTCATATCCCATCGACTTCCATGTAGTAAGTGTTATACCCATGTTGGTTTCATGGCCATGATCATCGGGATCCATGACAAAACCGCCTTCAAAGGCAACCACTTTAGGGAAATACAGATTTATATTGGCCATACTTTTCTTGCGATCTTAAATAACTGAATACCTAATAACAATATCACGATACCCCAGGCCACTCCACCGGACCAGGCAAAAAACTGTATCCATTTTGGTACAAATTTGATTTCCTTAGCCGGGAGCTGAATGATCTTCTCCGATGTTTCACGGACAAACCTTTCCTTGAAAGCCGTATAAACGGCCTGGGAATCAACCGAAGCGCCGGCAGTAATGACGTTATCATTACCGATTTTAATGAAAGGCTTGGTTTTTCTGCCGTTCTTCAATTCCTGGATCTGTCGGATGAACGCCTGACCATTACTATCGCATTGGATTAATGCCTTTATCCAACCGCTATCGGCAGGGATCACCGTTTCAACAACCTTGAGCTTTTCTATGGTATCTCTCTGTATCTTGAAAAACGTAAGACTTGGGCAGGGAAAGCGTTTCCTGGCTTTCTGTTCAGTCATGCAGGAAGCCATCATTACGGCCAGTAAGATCAGGACAATGAACTTTTTCATTTGTCCAGGTACTTTGATGGATCCTTGATAAACATCAGGGTAAAGGCAACGGGAAGCACCAGGGCGGCTTCCGTTAACGTTGCTTTTCCCAAAAATACGGCAACAATAGAGATTAGGATCAGGCCAATTCCAAGCACTGATGTTCTCCAGCTTTTAAAGATTCGTTCTTTCATGGTGTTCTATTTTTCTTTAATAATCGTTTCAATCTTGACGATCCTGCCTTCATGATCATCTATATCGGTGCCGATCTCTTTGATCTGTGCATCATGCAAATCAAGGTGGGTTGCAATATCCTTATGGATATCCACGCAATGCACACTGTTCTTGGCATTGTATATGGCAACCTCGCGGATTTCTTTAGCCAATCGGTCTATTTTATTGACCAGGCGAATCACGAAATACAAGGCAACCGGTGCAGTTATGATACCGACCACGTTACTTAATTCACTAACCCAGCTTGACTGATTCATGCAAAAAACAGGCTTTTGGTTTTGTCATTAACATATTGGTTCCTTGTACCCGACGTATCCGGAGCGCTGTACAAGGCAGAAGTAAAATACTGCTGATACTTGCTGTCAGAAGCGTTTCGGTCTAAGAAAAGCTGCAGGGATTTCAATTCGCTGTCACCATCCAATTGATTTGACTTTTGCATGGTGAGGATCCTCTCACGATTAGCGGTCTGCTTGGTAGTGATATTGGTAAAGGTGCTTTCGGCATTGGCGAAAACGCCCCAATCAAGGATGTCAATTGAAATTTCATCCAGACTCCGGGCCATGGTAAGATGAGCAAGGCAAGGCCTGATCTGCTCGATCAGCAGTTTATAGTCTTCTGAGATATCAGAAGATCCTTGCATTGCAGTTTTAAGAGCATCAAACATGGCATCACCCAGGATGGGCCGGATAAACTTCTGTTCTGCAGAACGGATTATCGGAAGCAGTACCAGGAACAATCTTCTGGAACTGCGGATATCGACGTATTTTGAGAATTCAATAGCATTTCGGATAAAAAGGCCGCTGTCGAGCGGTTTGAATGATTCGAAGGAGGATTTGTTTGCTTCCAGGAATTCCAACAAATTATCCAAACCTGCATGCGCCCTGCGCATGAGGTTTTCCTTCAGGTTTGCGACTTTGTACTGAGGTGCCGGAGTATGAGTCTGTGTACCGATAACCTGAACACCCTGCCCGGAGATACTTACCCCGATTTCATCAATACCAAGATACAGGCCATAAAGCACCAAAGGTTTGCGAACCAGATCAAGCGCCTGGATCCAGATATCTTCCTGAGTATCTTTGTTATCAGCCAGGGCATTAAGAAATTCTTTACCTATGACCGGTCGGATGAATAAAAGCTCGCTTTCCGACAGATATGGAAGCAAGAGGTCTAGTGTTACCGAGACATTGATTGCACTGTATGCTCTGACCTGATCGATGGACTGTATCAATTTCATTATACCTGGTTTTGATCAATTCGTTTTTCTGTCTTTGTAGGATGCTGATCCTGGGTTTGAGAAGTGTCAACGGTCACATAATCAAATCGGATAGCCGGGTCCCATTTATTGAAATCACGGATGAAATACAACGGTTCCAGGGAAATTTGCCGGTAAACGCCCATCTCAGCGTTGAGCATCCAAAACGCTTCGCGTTTATCAGATCCGCTGCCTGCTCCGAGGGCACCGCCAGGTATCCCCGCTCCTATCAGGCAGGGATCCACACCGATGGCGAAGAGGATTTCAGAGTTTGCAGCCTGGCTATCCGGTAAATAAGCATCATCCTTGAGCTTATTATCAATTACATTGATCTTCCAGCCGGATACATACTCATTTTTGAACTTGTTGTAAAATGTGAAGGTTGCAAAAGATTTTCCGCTATTTTCCACATCACTGAGGAAAGCATCCATTTCCTCAAGTAATTCCTTCTTTTTGGACTCTCTCTGATCTTTAGTAAAGTCTGGGGATGGATAGCGGTTCATGAAATAATCATCAGGCACTTCAATATGATATTTGATGGTCATCTGATTCGCCATGATGGCCTGCTTTAAGCGGGGCACCTTGTTTGCGATATCCATCCAACCACCGGCGCGGATCCCGTTCCATACGGTAGTATGGTAGTAGCTTTTGTTGAAGGACCGGTAAAATACCGGATATGCGAAATTCGGGTCCTTATACCTTATCCCATCATAGGCCAATGGATCAAACATTGGGATTTCTGCAAGGATCCCTGGATTCTTTGCAGGATTTAACTCCCATTGTGCCGAATAAAAGAGCTTTTGAATCCGGAAAGACGGTTCAACCATTCTGGAAACACGGCAATAGGCCGGGTCTTTGACATATACCTTATTAATTCTGTCTTTGCCTTTATTGAGGATGAATTCAATCCAGCCGTTAGCGAACATTTCAAGGCTTCCGATCAGGTCAATCCAAATCAGGTTCATTCTGTTGATGCGGAAGAATTCCAAAACATCAGGATCTTCGACCGGTTGCCGTTGAGCCACACCGGCTGCATCTTTAACTTCTCTGTAAACAATGATCCCACGGCCGAAGTGAACTGTTTTGCGCTTTTCCAGGGCACGAAGGGCTATTGAGTTTAATTCAAGGTCCTTCAGGACATTCTGAGGGAACAAGTTATCATCACCCCAGGGAGAATAGTCTGTAGTACTATAATCCTGAGGAACAACGGTTTGAGTTTTTACAGCATCAGCACTTGTTTTGTTAGTCACAATTGCCTTGCTCCCAGGCATAAATGCGACATCGTTCTGCATGATAATTTGTTTCATCAATAACAGACTTTCTGTTTATTAAACTCAATGATCAGGCGGATATGAACCTTCCTGATCTTTCCATTTTCAAGTAAAATGTTCCGGGTAGAGTTTACCCAATGATGGGGATCTTTCTTGATCCGCGATTCGGTCGATGGTTTCTTTGACCGAAGATCAAAAACAGGACTACCAACCTTATTTAATCCGACACACTTGCGGCCATTGGATATTTCGATAATATCCCCACCAGTGCCCAGGGACCTGTCTGCAGTTACAAACCTGATTTGAAATTTTGATGGTTTACCATCTGGACCGATTTGGTCCATTTGAGTTAAGACTTCGCCAAGACGGATATAGCCATTGTTCATGGCTCAATGTTACTCCGACCTCCAAAAAAAATAAAGGACAAAAAAAATGAAAGGAATTTGGATGAAATAGAAAAACCGTGGCTTTTATCAATGGCTTTAAAGGGGAAAATAGAATCTAATTTCCCATGATTTCAATCCAGTGTTCATTTTGGGGTTTATCATACGAAGAAGATCACCGTATAATTACCAATTTCCGAACAGCAATTTGGTTGCGATATTTTAGGATTAGAAGATAACATCCAGGTATAGAAGATGAAAGGTTCATTAAATACTCCTTTTCACTGTCGAATTGTTTCCTAAGTATCACTTTGCCATTCAAATCCTGAACAATTACATCCAATGAATCAATAATTAAATGACCTGGAACGATCTTAAACGATCCTTGTGTGGGATTAGGATAAATTTGAATATTATTTTCACCGGTATTTTCAACACCATTACTAGATTTGGCCTGAGTAACTGTAATATTTATTGCATTAAGACCTGAAACCTGAACAGTAATAGTTGCAACCCGTGCCACTGATGTATTGTTTTCAGAATAATCTGCAATAATTGAATCATTCCCTATACCTGATGGATTAACATTGCACCATACAGCATCACTGGAAACTATCCAACTTGTATTGGAATTAACAATGAAATAAGTACTTCCGGCATTTGATGATACTGCTCGGTCGGAAGGAGAAACAGCTAAGGTAGGCAAAACACCTCCTGTTGAAGTTTTTAAAATAGTTCCCAGATCTCCCACAGTATAACCTATATTGGAATCAGTAAAAAATACTGACAATAAACTATTCGTCGTTCCACTTGATAATGAAGTCCAGGTTGCGCCTGAATCAATGGTCTTAAGAATAATTCCAAATCCCCCGACGACATAACCTATGTTGGAATTAGTAAAACAAATTGAGAATAAAGGATTTGTAGTTCCGGAAGACATGACATTCCATGATGTACCTGCATTAATAGTCTTTAAAATAGTACCCCAAATACCGACAATATAACCTGTATTTGCATCTGTAAAGTAAACTGATTCTAAATGATTAGTTGTCCCGCTAAAAAGAGTAGTCCAGGTTGCACCTCCATTGACAGTTTTTAAAATGGTACCGGAAAAGCCTACAACATAACCTTTATTGGCATCAGTGAATAAAACTGAAAGTAAGCCATTAGTTGTCCCACTCGATAGCGTAGTCCAACTTGCTCCACCATTGGTGGTTTTAATGATGGTTCCTGAATAACCTACAGCAAAACCTGTATTGGAATTGGCAAAGAAAACAGAAGTCAACAGATTACTCGTTCCACTCGATAAAGTAGTCCAAGTTGTGCCGCCATTGATTGTTTTTACGATAGTCCCCAAATTTCCTACAGCATATCCAGTATTTGGATCCGTAAAGTAAACAGAAAATAAAGCATTAGTTGTTCCACTCGATAAAGATGACCAGGTTGAACCTCCATTACTTGTTTTTAAGATGGTTCCTTTATCTCCAACAGCATATCCTTTATTGGCATCATTAAAGAAAACAGATATGAGTTGATTAGTTGTTCCGCTGGATAAAGTATTCCAGGCATTGGCTCCATTTTGAAATTTCGGATTGGTTCGACCATAATCGGTTGCAATACCAGTATTAGCCTCCGAAATTAATGAGGATGAAACTAAATACTCAGGTGAGTGTGGGTTTTGACACGTAAATTGCGAGAATGCATTGATTGACATAAACATTAAGAAAAGGAAAAAGGAAAATTTTTTCATTTTGATTTGATTTACAATATTCATAATCATTTGAATATGCATGACATGTAAAGTACTAAAATGCCTTATCTCTTGAAAACCTTTACAAGTTCTTCCATCGCTTTAATTGCTTGCTGGCGTGTACACGGTGTACCAGGCATGGGAAACACAAAAACCTTGGACTTAAATAATGGTTCGGCAGTCGAATTGAAGCCATATTCAGTATTAAAGTATTTCCCAAAACCTAAAGAAAGAATATTATCAAGGACTTTTTTGTATACGAAGACAATTACTTTTGGATTATATATTTGTATTGTTTGAAGAATTCTATTTAACCCTTGTTTGTACTCTTCTTCAGTGGGTTCATTGCCATAATTTCTCGGAACTTTAACGATATCAGTAATACCGTAATCGTTTTCTAATAAATTTTCATCTTCATAAGTATTTGGTCTAACTGTTAGCAAACCATTTTCTTTAAGTTTATTCCAAAACATTTGACCCTGTCTTCCTTGAAAATAATGCCCTGCTTGGACACTCTTTAATGCTGGTGTTTTAGCTATAAATAAAATTTTCAATTTTTGTTTTTCAGAAGGTAAAATGTCTTTTAAAGTTTCATGAAGCTCACCATTTACTTTGACCGTTGTTTTGAAATTTGTCATATAGCATATGATTTTAAAGTTTATTACCAAAATATAGATAAGGGAATTATATACTTGACAATAGATTAATGGCTTTATTGAACGTAATATATTTTAGAAAAATTAAATCACGATCCTTATTTTCCATTTTGGAAAGCAGAATTTGGTTGCTTAGCAAAAACATAGCAATAACTTTCCTCTAAATTACAAATTCTTGGATAAACAACAAAAAAGTCAAGCACTGGAGATTTAATACAGTATATGGAACGTAAAATTTACTTTGAATTAAAATTGTTCAAAAAAAATGGAAATAGGCATATCACTTTTTCAATATTGCCGGATTAAGTAATAAAAAGTCATGAAACCAGATTATTCAAAACAGGTGAAAAGGTTTTTGGAAACCTTAGCTATTATAAAATTGGGAGATGAAATCCTTGAGGAAGAAGTCAAAAAGCAAAAACGGAGAGCTTTACGTAAATCACCAAAACCAAAACACTAACAGTTATTTCCTTTTCTTTCTTTAAGTAGTCATTACGACCATAAAAAAAGCGTTCAGGCCTAAGCCTGAACGCCAGAATCCGGAATGGCATCGAAGATCAGAAAGTGATCTTGTTTTCTACATCAGCGATGCTTGCATCGAAGGAAGTCTTAAGAAAATCAATGACTTTTTTGATACCAGGGGTAAAGCTGGTGGTGAAGACGTTGCCGTCTGAATCATTCAGCCGCATGGTGCAGTTGAAATCATTTGATGAAACCTGGAAGCGTTCAAGTTCGCTGCGGGTTTGAACCAGTTTGGCTCTCTTCTCTACGACAAGTTGAAGATTTTCGACCTTAAGGATCTTTTCAATCAAGGTCATTTCCTTCTTAGGCTCAGGAGCTGGAATGACCGGCTTCTCAGGCTCGACTTTCAGAAGAGGCTTTTTCTCTTCTGTTTTGTTTGCCTCAGGGCTGAGAACACTTTTAACAACTGCAAGGCCTGCGAGGTCTTCAGTAGTGGGTTTTCCGTTGCCTGGTTTCAGTGCGGTAGCAGTTAATTTTGTCATTGTAGTTGGCCGCTGCCCTGCGGACTTATTTTGGCATCTGGCTCGCCATGATTAATAAAAATTTATGCCACCGGGAACAAACGGAATGAAAATTTTAAGCAAGAGTTCAGGTCTGATTTTTTTATAAAATCTGAATGAACCTGAAGGGTGACAATGCCTGCAGGCGGTCACTCTTAGCGAAAAAGATTTTCATGAGTTTAACTTTGCTGCAAATTTTGAGTAATAGTGGGTTGGGTTTTGCTTGCTTTTTTTCAAAAGCTGCCCGAAAAGGATTTCTTTTTTGCAAGCTTTCTTCTTTATCCCGGAATTAAAGAAAAAAGCGTCTTCTCTCAAACGAGCAAAAAAATAGCCGTTCCGGAAAACCGGAACGGCTTGATAAGTATGAATTTAAGTTAAAAAGGTAGGTCCTGACAAACAGGTTCAAGAGTTGGAGCCTCACTGACCACTTCTGCTGTGGTTCTTTCTTCTGTCATTGCAGAAGAGGATGAAGTCCCCAGGATGTGATCGGCAGCTTTTTCTGCCCTTGCAGCTGCCCACATGATCCATTTTTGATTGTCACGAAGCGCCGAAGTCCAACCTTTGATGTAGGCGGCTGAGTTTCGGATATCCAAGTCCAGGTTTGCTATACCGGCCAGGAATGAAGAACAAAGTTCAGCTACCAGTTCCTCTTTGGAATATGGGATATCACCAAAGCTGTTCGACATTCCATCAAAGCGGTTAAGCCTCTTTGGATGGCCTGTTGAATGACCCAACTCATGAAACAGTGTCCGGTAGAAGGCAGAAGTGCAGCTGAAGTATTTCTTATCCGGAACTGAGATCAGGTCAGCAACCGGAGCGTAATAAGCCCGATCGTCTTTGTCGGAATAACAGATATCCGGACGGCCTTCATAGCCCTCGATAATGGCTTCAGCTTCCAGGTGGTCTGAATTGGCCTTTTCGCTTACAAGATTTTGAAGCTCGGCGATCTTTTTCATGCCTTGTTCATCAAAATCGGCTTGTTCGGAGTTGAAGATATGATAAAATTTCAAAAGGAACAGCTTCTTTGTTTCGCCGGTGGTTACATCCTGGTCAATTGAGTTCTTCCAAAATACCACAATAGTGGATTTTTCGCCCTTGCGAACTTGTCCACCATTGGCACGGATCTGCTGAAACGTGCCATATACACGACTCTTATAAGGATCGGAAGAAAGCACCAGGCGGTTAATACCCCGGTAATAATGGCCATTCATACTAACGGGTGATGGAACTTGCCAGAGTTTCATCCAACTTCCTGCTGTTTCTAGGTTAGCAATGATCTTCTCGGTGATGGCTGAATAGATTTGTGAGTTATTCATAAAGGATGCTCCTGCCCTGGAGTCTTATTTAGGTTTCTGGCCCACCTGGTTAAAATGAAATTTTTGCCCAGGGTAATACCGAGAAAAATAAATAATGTCAGGGGTGTAGGTCAGATTGATACAATCTGAAAACACTCGAAGAGCGACAATTCCCAAAGGAGGTCGCCCTTTACAGTTTTATAGCTTGTTTCAGCGGATTTTTCGCAGGTAACTTTGCGATAATTTCGAGTTTAATAAAGGTATTAGTATAACTACCCTATGCGAAAATACTTGGATAATTGTCCTGCGATTTTTTGAATAATATCAGACGTTATTTCAGAACAGATTACATGATCAGGGTGCCTGGACAGAAAAATCAAAGAAATAAACACCTTCACCAAGCAAAGAAACTTCAATAAATGTCTTTCCGTATTGCTCCAAATGTCGTCTTGTTACTCTCGCACCATTTGGAACTCCAATTCTCTCTCGAATATATTCCCCTAAAATTCTTTTTTCAGGGAAAGAAGCAATCTGTTTTGGATATAGGATGTTGTCAATTATAACATTCCCTTCAAGCAATCCCCTCATAGTCACTCCATCATCCCAAATAATCTCAATAGAATCATTATGTCTCTGAATCCTTCCTGCAGCATCAGCTAAAAGGATTCCTCTGTGTTTTGGCGGGAATAAGGTGGGATATCTCCTTATATAATCAGCCCTTATAGGGATATTAGCGTCTGATCGGTTTGTATGGTTAAGTGGATTTTGCCCCCAATTTAATCCATTAGCATTTTGAACCTCGTTGGTTCTGGGATCCAACAGGGTCATGTTACAGACTGCAATATCTTCTGGAATGATCGGTATCGCGGGACCTCTACGGACAACTCCTTCTCTGCAATCAATACAATTATTCAATACCTGCGTTATGTACTGATCAAGTGGCCTAAAGGAATCACGGTTTGTTTCAGCTAATATTTCCCTGTATGGTGTTCTGAGGCCATTGTCGGAAAAATTCGCTGAGCCTATCAATGCGTTAATTATTTCACCATGATTCTTCCAAATATAGCATTTGGAATGGACTGGTAAGTTTGAATAAAAAATACTGATATCAGGAACCTGATCATTCAAACGAATCAAAGATGTATGCAGTACTTCTTTGATTCCATCGGATCCGTACATGCCATAAATAACTCGTTTAGGAAAATCAAGCTCTCTTAGGCGATCGATAGGATTTGGCCCTACATACCCAGATAATATAATTAATTCATCCGAAGGGAAGTGCTCATGTCTGTGAAAGATAAGTTCTTCAAGATCTGTATTGTATATCATTTAGAAATATTTTAATGAAAATTCTTTCAAGGCATTGGCTACCGCTTTTGCAAATTTAGGAGGAACTGCATTACCAATCATTTTATATTGATCTCCAATACTGCCAGTGAACTCAAAATCATCATCAAAACTTTGTAATCGTGCTGCTTCACGAGGAGTTATACTTCTTGCCTGAATAGGATCCGGATGAATATGCCTCAGACCATCTTTATATAAATGCGCTGGTATTGTATTGCTTTGTTCATTCAAACCAAGAACATTGTACTTGTGAAAATTGGACCTTATGCCAGTAATATTATAATATAGCTCAATTAAAGATGCGATATCCGGATATTTATTCAGACTATACATCTTGTCATAAGCAAGTTCTTGGAAAATCTTCTGATCACGTTTCGAATGACATCTGGGAACATGATTTCCAATGCTATGCCCATTAAAACTATGAGATACTCTCTTGCCATTTTTAATAATGAGTTCAGGCAAAGGCATCAAAACAGGAAGGTCGGATATTGCATCCTTCACCGTGGTCTTCTTTACTGCTTTGTATTTCTTATTAATTGATGTGTAATAATCGGTTAACGCCATTTGAGGATCAGCTTTGATCTGTTCACGGTCAACGCCAATGATTATTACCCGTTTTCTGTTCTGCGGAACTCCGAAATCTGCAGTATTAAAGAGGGCAGATTTCCTTAAATTCTCTATTATGGAATATCCATATTGATTAAAGGATGTTTTTATCCTTTCAATTATTGAAACACCACCTGGTTTTGCAGATAAAATTCCTTCAACGTTCTCAAAAACAAAAAATTTCGGCTTGAATCTTTTGACTATTTCAAGATAACTTTCAAATAAATAATTTCTGTAATCATCATGCATCCCATTCTCATCCCTCACCCTTCCAGCAATTGAATATGCCTGGCAAGGGGGGCCACCAATAATAGCATCGATCTTTTTACCGTTAACCAATGATAACAAACCCTTACCAGAACTATATACTTTATCATTTTCCCATCCGTTAATAAGTTCCTGTGTTCTTTGAATATCAAATTGCAATACAATCTCATTGGCATTTATATATCCCCATTTCGAATGCAACCTCTGTTGTAGTGTATTGCAGGGTTGTTTTTCCCATTCGACACATGCGATGGAATGAAAATGCTCTGTTTGTTCAAAGCCATCTGACAAACCGCCGCATCCGGCAAACAAATCTATTATGTTAAGCTTTCTGCTCATTTTTCTTGCAAAACCAGATAATCTTTTAATTTATTAGCAATGTGAAATCCCAATAAAGGAGGTACGGCGTTTCCTATTTGTTTATATTGTTGTGTTCTGGTTCCAAAAACCTTAAAACTGTCCGGAAAGGATTGCAATCGGGCATTCTCTCTAACCGTAGGTATTCGGCAATACTGATAATGGAAATGGTTTCTATGTCCGGTATCTATTGTTTTGGAAGGTTTCTGACTATGGTACCTTGTCCATGCTTCATTAAATTTTCTGCTATCACCTACCCCAGCTGGCAAATCTTTATGATTACCTCCCTCAGGAACCTGAGATATCACATTAATTACATGAGGGGTATGTCTTGTAGCAACATGGTTATATAAAATATCAGAACCATTCCGCATTTTTATCTGGTATGTCGTAATGGGATTCCTGCTATATTGATCCTCCTCCAGGCCAACCTCAGATATCCTTGCTGGTAAATCACTTATAGCATCAGAACATGAATTATAGATATTATCTTTCAAAACAGGTTCCGGGAACTCAAATTTACCCAGACCGGGTTTTAAACCTACAAAAAATAATCTTTTTCTTATCTGTGGAACTTCATAATCAGGAGCAAACAGAACCTGGCTATTGTAAGTAAATCCCATATTTGCAAATTCATCCAGAATTGCATTTTTCGCAAAACCATCATAAAGTGCAGCAAGTCCCGGGACATTCTCGATAATTATTGCCTGAGGATTGACACGTCTGGCTAATTTAAAGACTGCATTGAACAATTTATTCCTTTCATCATTCTTTTTTCGGGTTCCAGTCAGTGAAAAACCCTGGCATGGTGGACCGGCAATAATCACATCAACCTTCTCCCCACCAATCATATTAACTATTTCATCAATAGCCTGGTCTCTATGAAGATCTGCCAAAAACACCTTTGAACCTTTATGATTTTCCTTAAAAGTTGTCAACGCAGCCTTGTCATTATCGACACCTAGCATGACATGGAAACCGGCACTTTGGAATCCATATGAGAATCCACCGCATCCGGAAAACAAATCAATAACTTTTAATTTTCTCTTCATATTCAGATAGAAACCCTTTGATACTTTATTATTTATTCAGGTTTATTCTTTGCGTTGCAATTTCAAGGGCCTTAGCTGCACAATCTTCAGTCGAAACCTCAAAATAAACCAACTCACTCAGGTAAGGTATCATCAGATAATCCCTATCAACCTCAAAAATCTGAGCTAACTTGATTATATGGTCTTTAGATGGTCTTCTGTTACTTCTTTCTATTTTGCTGAGAAATGAAGTATCCATATCAAGTTGAGCAGCTATTTTTCTTAATGGAAGATTACGTTCCAACCTTAATTTCCGGATAAGCTGACCCGTTGAAATACTAAAATTGGACTCCATAATTTGGTAAAATAAAGTCCAAAATTACAGTAAACAAATCTGTGGAACCAGAATTAGGAAATTTAGATACTAACAAGGTTATCAACCAACGATGAGAGCGTCTCTGCTTGATATTGCTTCTTTAACTGACACTCCCATATTACGACGACCTTCCATCCTACTTTATTTAAGGAGTAATGGTTCTTTCTATCATTCTCCTTGTTCCGGTGAATTTTAATTGTCCAGAACTCAGTATTGGTTTTTGGTAACACAAAATACTTACAACCCTCATGACCATGCCAGAAACAACCATTAATAAAAATCACTGTATTATATCTTGGAAGAACAATATCTGGTTTACCGGGCATATTAACAACATGAAGCCTATATCTGAATCCTTTTTTAAAAAGGAATTTTCTTATCAGGAGTTCTGGAGAGGTATTTTTCCCCCTTATCCGACTCATATTATAACTGCGGGTTACTTTATCATGCACATCCACAATACAAAAATACCAAATGCATGATTAGCCGAACTAAAAAAAAGCCCCTTTAACGGGGCTTAGATTCTACATTTTACCGTCATCCGCGAAGGAATAATACCGGTCATCCCCGATGATGATGTGGTCCAGAACATCAACATCAAGCATGAGGCCGCAATCCCTGAGTTTTTTGGTCAGTTTACTATCTGCTTCACTGGGATTGATATTCCCGCTGGGATGGTTATGTCCAAGGATGATGCTGCAGGCCTGATTATCCAGGCAGGTCTTGAATACCTTCTTTGGATCCACCACCGTTCCGGACACTCCGCCTTCAGAGATACGGATCTTCCGAAGGACCCGGTTTGATCGGTTCAGCAGCAGGATCCAGAACTCTTCGTAAGGCAAGTCACCCATCAGGGATTTAAAGATTTCAAAGGCTTCACGGCTGTGGATGATTTTATCTTTGAGGATAACTTCAGATTCATTCCTGCGTCGGGCCAGGGCAAACATGGCTGAGATTTTCACAGCCCTTTTAAGACCGATGCCTTTGATCTTCTGAAGATCTGATACTCCGTACTTCCAGAATTCGCAAAGGGAGTTTCCGCATTTTGAGAGCATTTTCTTGGCAATGTCCAGGGAGTTTTCCCCGGAAACCCCGAAGCCGATGATAATACTGAGCAGTTCTGCATCTGAAAGACTGGTAGTACCTTTCAGCAGGAGTTTCTGACTTGGAATGTCATCTTCTGCCCAGAGGCGCATAGGGATTGAGTTTTCATACTTGTTGCCGTTTTCCTGGGCAAGTAATGGATTCATCGTGTGTTTTTTCATAGCTGGTTAGTTTTAAGCAGCGCTTGTGGCCGCGGTGAGTAAATGAAATTTGCCGGTGGGAACATGCACTGAGAAACTTTTAAGCAAAGGTTCAGGTCAGATTGTTCCAAGAATCTGAATGAACCCGAAGGGCGACAAGAGCCGGAAGGAGGTCGCCTTTAGTGAGAAACAGTTTCGCAGGGCATAACTTTGTGAATTTCGGATTACTCTTTAGGACAGGCTTTTGCAACTTTTACTTAAAAGTCGCCCCTACCCTTCCTTTCAGCGCCAGCGAGCATAAAAAAAAGCAGGCAGTCAGAAATGACTGCCTGCTATAAGCAATACGTTGTTCTAACAAGAGAACTGGCCCTGGAATTCGTTGAATTCCCAGGTGAACTTTTCAGGTTCAGAGGCAATGAGTTCTTCAGAATAACCTGGGTAGTAAATCTGGTCCAGTTCCTGGACAAAGATTTCGACGAGTGACTGTTGATCAGTGTGGTTGGCTAGAGCTTTCATAGTAAGGTGAGTTAAGGTTAGTAATGAAATTTTTAAACGCCAAAGGCTTAAACCGCGAATAATAAATAATGTCAAGGGGGTAGGTCACGATTGGAACAATCTGAAAACACTCGAAGAGCGACAGATCCAAAAGGAGGTCGCCCTTTACAGTTTTAAGCTACTATCTCTCTAAGCGAATTATTCGTAAGGTAACTTGTTGGGAAAATTTCGAGCAAAACCGTGGGTTGGCCAAAAGGGTTTCTTTTTTGGTACTTTTTGATTTAACCAGGCTACATAAAGAAAAAAGTACTGCAATTGCAGTAAGACCGCTTCGTGAGGGTGATTTCTTTTTGCTTCTTTTTATTTACACCAGTATCAAAAGAAAAAGAAGCCGTTTCGCTTTGAAAACCAATGTAATACCCTGATTTCATCTGCATTTGCAGACCATTCTCAAAAAAATATCCTTAATTCCGTCTCTTGCAGGGTTTTGGCAGTTTTAATTTGCCAAAATCCTGCAAGATTCGTCGAAAGACCACGCCCCGCCCTATGTTTTTTTTCGTTCCTTTCTCATCTCTGCAATGCGATATATGAAACGCCTGTATATAGTTAGATAGATACGTATTTATTGAGTTTTGGCTGCGCTTGAGTCAACGATCAGCCATGAAGCCATAAGACAGCATCATTCTATTAATGAATAAGCCTAAAGCCTTAAAATAAGATTTTACGAAAAGTGCAAGCAGGTAGGCGGTTTGCTCCCCTATTCTATCGACGCAGGAAAATGAGTTCGTTAGAGGGTTGTTGATCTCCAACAGATTGATAGAACATCCAATAATACAGATTATCCACGGCATCACTCAAGTCCGTGGCTTTCCACCTGGGCTGATCAATACGGCGCTCGGATCGTTTGTCTTTCTTGAATTCATCCACCAGGATAGGCGCATTGTCCATTGAGAAGAACGACTCCATGGCATTGTTCAGATTGACTTTGAACCGTGGTACTGAAGGGAAGTCACCACAAAGGAACTTATGCCAAAAGTTAAACTTATCCATATGGGAAGCTTCAAAGAGTTCGGCTCTCAGGTAAACTTCCCAACCGGCTTTTGTAAGCCAATCCACGACATCATCAAAATAACTCTTTCGGCTTGCCGCATCGTTCTTGCGCTGTCCGTCGCTCCCCCCATACAGGTAGATCACCCGTGTAGGATGATGTTGATAATACCTGGTAAACATTTCAACAACGACCTTGAGGGTTTCATTTTCGACATAGAAGTTCTTTATGATGGGAAACTCATTGCTATCACGGTGCCATTGGCCTACGATCAGGCAGTTCTGTGTCGTACCAAAATCGAATGACAGGTATAGAGGATCCAGGCTGTGGCAATCGACATCACCACGCGAATCCTCGACAGCATTTTTAGAAGGGTCCTGATTAATCCGGTCATAAAAGGAATAGTCATAGGAATTTGTATAGCCATGCTGCTTTTCAAAAAGTAGTGGATAGAATCTATTGACGTTGGTTTTCCTTCTTTTGTTGAGAACTTCAAGATCATAGATAACCTGGGGCAACACCCGTTTGAGGTCACGGAAATACCGTTCTCCAAGGATTTTGATATTCTCCTGAGCCGAAGCTTCCAGGTAAAGGAATTCATTGGGAAATTCTCCCATGAGGGATTCGTAATCGAATACCCAGTCACCATCCGATGTCAGAGGCATGGAACCCAGGAACAGGGTGCCATGATGAAAGCGCAAGTGACCATACCGGTCACGGTTTCCACGGTTTGCAGGAAGCACATCACTGTCGATGGCGGATTTCTTAAGCTTGGTCGCTTCATCGAAGATCATCCCGTCATAGGAGCCGCTTCGTGCCATTTCCGGCCGGTCGAAGGAATTGAATTCAAGAACGAAGCCGTTCCAGAAATGGATGCAATTGGTATAGTCCAAAGGCGGTTGATGTGGTTCATCCCACAGGAATTTCTTAGGGGCTTTATGCCCTATGAAATAATGGATCCCCCTATACAGGCCACGGCGTTCCCAATGATCGATGATCGGGGGCAATGATTTGGTTCGGATATGGAAATAAGTAAGCCCGTTCAGGGATACTTTACCACGGGGCATTGCTGAGATATACTTAATGACTTCATCGGCAATGATGGTTGTCTTGCCCACACCACGGCCACCGATGAACATTTTATGAGGCCGGGAGCTGAGCTTAATGACCAACTGAGGGAAATTGTAATAGGGAGCCGGTCTAATCTGCAGTTCTTCCATCGGTCAGGGATTCGGCTGCGGCAACATCAGCCATGAGCATATCCAGGTAATTCTTTACCGGCGACTGATCAATGACAAGCTGGATCCGTTCGACCACGGCAAGGATTTCTTTCTGAGCTTTGTCGTCAATGAGTTTGAAGTACGGACTGTTGACAAAGTTGATGGAAAGGGAAAGCATCTGCACCGGCGGCTGGATCTTTGAAGGATCCGGAAGGTCCTGATCTTCTTTATCCAGGTTGTTGGTCTTGGTAATACAAGTCAGGGCTTTTTCCATGCCCTTGAAATCCTTTTTGACCACGGCCATCTTGAATACTTCAATGGCCCATTGAGTGACCATGTACCGAAGGCCTTCCTTGGTTGACTTTCGTACATCACCAAAGAGATTTATGGCATTGTAAATATCCCGGTATGCCTGGGATTCCGAGATATTAAAGGTTTTGATCAGCATGGAGGCGACTTCTTTGTCGCTCCCCTTATGTTCTAAACCAAAGGTGAAGGCGGCATGCCAGCGCCTCTTTACTTCTTCGTCATGAGCTGAAAGCTCATAACCACTTATGTAATGCATACGGATACGATCTATGGCCGTATCGTTTTCAAGTTTCCAGACGTTCATTTATCTTCCATTTTAGCGTTTTCAATAAGTTTTGCTGCAAATGCCTGAGCCGGCGAAGAACCATTGGCAGCCAGGTCAAAGATTGCTTTGCGAAGCTGTGCTTCACGCAATAGCCGGCCTTTCTTAAAGGCCCTCAGGTAATCTCCTTCATCAAGCAGTTCCGTTAACAGTTGTCTATCCACATCCAGGATATCAGCGATTTCTTCCCTGCTGAACATCAGGCCGCTATACTGCTCGATCTGAGCGAGGCGTTCTTCAAGTTCATCCATTAAAACACGGTTGTTTCGTTTAATTCTTTAAGGATCCAGTCCCGGTGAAATTCTGCAACCGCTCTTTCGGTGCAGATTGTGCCTGCCTCAATGCGAGGGTTGCGGGTATAGTTTGCCGATCCGTTTACTGCTATGCCCCAGGCATCATTAATGATTGAGGTTACTTTAGCGTGGCACTTGGCCGGTTTGATGTTCGTTGTTATCTGCTGCAGGAATTGCAGCTCGGCAGGTTTGCGAACTCCGTTGCGATAATCAAAGATTCCATGGAGTTCAAGGATATGGCCTTGCTGGATAAAGGAGTGCAATTGCCGGATTGCATATTCGCTGATTGCCCAAGTGGTGAAATATACTTTGGCCGGACCGGTGATCTGTAGCAGATAAAACAACAGGTCATGAGTTGACCAATCACCCAGGGAAGCGTAATGAATAGTCAGGTTGGGGCTTATCAGTCCGATCTTTTGCTGAAGCTTTTCATTGGCTTTGCCAATAAAGCATCGGCTGGTACCGGTTGTTTTAACTGATCCACCGGTTTCATGCTTAGGTGTGCTGCTGGTAAGGTCCGATAGTTTGAATAAGCTCACTTTTCAATCTTCTTTTCAATGTCATTAAGTTCCAGCTGGTACTTGGCAAGCAGATTGCGATGCTTGATCAGGACAGATTTTGTTCTGGCATCCTTGATCAGTTTGTTTTCACGGCTGATATAGGTCTTCAGGGTAGAGCGGCGCTTGAATACATCGAAGGGTTTGGAACCGGAGTAATCTCTGACCGGAAATATCCTACCCGGCGGTAACACAGCATGTTTATTATAGTGATCAAGGCGGTTATACATATCATCCAGGATATCGCCGATATCAAGGATACGAAGGGCGTTAATTCTGCAGGTTTGTTTATCAACAAGTTCAAGGGTGGCATGAAGACTATCCCATTCCTTTAGTAGCATTGTTTTTTCCTGGATAAGCTGATCAATCTCTGCAGTGTTCTCTCTTCGAGGAAAATCTGCAGTAGCTCCCCTACCAGGAATTGCCGGCTTATCCACTACCGGATGCTTCTTATCAGAACTGTCAGTGGTGTTTCTATTTAACATAATATTCGGCGTTTTTCCCGTTTCAGGGATGCCGGCACTACGTGACAGTTCGTAGATAAGAGTATTTAAGTTCTTCGGGGAAGGGCCACTACCGTTTATAACTCGGAGCAGGGATTTGCTGCGGCCATATTTCTGATATAGAGCCAGACCTTCATTAAAATCATGATCTGAGGCAATCCAGGAATTTATCTCTTCTAACATTGATGCGAAAATAACCTCACTGCAATTGCAGTGAAAGGACAAAAGAAAACCCCGACGCAAGCCGGGGTTCTCCAACCAACCATTAACTAACCTACTAATTATGGAAACTTACCAGCTTTCGCTTAAGGGGTCAAATGCAATTGCACCTTCATAAAGGGCCATCGGCATGCTCTGTTTGCATTTGAAGGTGAACTTGGAACCTTTTTCTTTATCAACTTCTTCGCCCCAGGTCGTATCGATATCCTCGATATGGGCCAGGTTGCATCTTTCACCGATCAGATAACGCTGTGCCAGGGCACAATTCTGAACGATGATAAGGCCTTTGAAACTGATGCCGAACTGGGCTTTCCAGTTCTGCACTGCTTTTTCAATCCCGGGATAGAACCCTTCCAGGGTAATTTCATAGCCTCCGCAATCCTGGTTAGATCCTTTGAGCTTTTTCTCGGAAGGTTTGATAGTCCCCTGGGTCATATAAAAGCGATGCATGAACTTACCTGTTTTCATGGCGATATCAGCGGTGATCGTAGAAAGATCAACGCCGGTTCCACGCTCCGGGAACAGCGTCCAATCCACATCGGATTCATGGATGAGGATGATTTCGCTTTTGATCCCTCCTCCACTGCCGACGGTTTCGCCAACAGGCTTTGCCAGGTCAAAGAGGACTGAGAAATTCAGAACTCCCTGCTGGCGAGGAATGACCAGACTGAAGGCCGTCAGGCCTAAAGCGATGGGAAGCGGTGACGTGTCCAGGGCATAGGCAAAGACTGAAGCCGTGAGCAGGATCATCACAAGGGTAAACAATGTTCGAACTATTTTCATTTTAATGTTCTCCTATATTTTATTGATTACTCCGTGAATTATGCACCGGGAACGTAAGCGAATACGGCTTCCTGGATCCCGAATCCAACGGATTCATACCAATCGGCAAAAACCTTGATCTGACGGTCAACGCTTTCAATAGTGATATTGGAAGCGCCTTCATTGCGGTTCATCAGGCGAATGAAGTTATCCTTCGGAGTGGTGAAGATGACATCTTTACCGTTCATTGAAGGAAGGGGTGTCAAGGTCATGTTGCTGCCTTCGATCAGGTCTTTCAATCCGGTGTAATTGGTGTCCTGGCCATGGAGATCCCTGCGCTTTTTATGGTAAGCGGAATACCATTTCCTTGAAAGATACACTTCCATCGGGATATCCTGATAGAGATCGGCCACGGATGCGGCAAACAGTTCGATTTCATCAAAGATATTGTCTGCGGTAAGAGCCGTCAGAGGGATGAAATTGACATTTGAATTGCCTGCAGTCTTAAGTTTCTCCAGGATCGTGATGAAACCGTCCATGGATTTGCCTGTAGCCTGGGCGGTTCCTTCAACCGGGGCTTCATAAATACCCTTGCCGATCAGCTTCAACTCCCGGTTGGCATTGATCTTGGGAAGGATGAGTTTCTCGATGATGAAACGGCTGATAGGCCACTGTTTGCGGTCCACATTTTCTGCGGCCATGAAGCCTAACCAGGAGTCCACGATATCATCGGGATACATTTCCCAATCAAACTTATGCCGCCTCTGCGGTATAGTGATCGGGGTGAAAGTTGCCGTTCCTTTGGGGGTCCATTTCTTCTGAAAGCCCTGGACCATATCATCGATAACGGCTTTGGAAGCGCGGTATTCAAGATCGGCTGAGGCGATGGTGGTCATATGCTTTTGGCTGACCGTGGCCTGGGTGAGAAGCAGAAGGATATCCTTCTGGTTCGTTCCGATATAGGTTCCGAAAGCTTCCTTCAACTGAGCTAATGAAATTTCTGGCATTGTGAAAAAAGATTTGCGTTAATACTTTATTTACCTAAAAACTTTTCTGCGAGTTTGTCGTGTCCATACACGGCAGGAGCCGGATTGTCGCCGGTGATCATGTCTTTAACTTTGGATGCGGTTGTTTCTCCACCGGCATCTTCGGCCTTAAGGTCTTCAAATGCCTTGCGGGTGGCATCATGAGAGAGCTTCTCGGCGGCGAGTGAATCAAGGGCCTGCTGTTTTGCGCAGGCTTCTTTCTGAATATTGGCTTCCAACTGCTCATTCTTTGATTTAAGGTTACTCATTTCCTGGTCGAGCTGACCGATCCGTTCAACGGTCATTTCTTCTGCATCGGCCTGATCGGTTGAAAAACCGAAGAACCCCATGAGGGTATTCCATTTCGAACTGAATTTCATGTTGTCATTATGTTTAGATTGAACTTGACTGTATTGCATACTCAGGTTAGCGGTATAAGCCAGGGCTGATTGAAATGAGCCGATTTCATCAAGAAGTCCGGCTGCAATGGCATCCTGGGCAAAGAACATTTTGCCGCTTAACGCATCTTCGCTGACTGCAGGCCGGCACTGCTTGATGTGGGCTATGAATTTTTCATTGATCTTATCAAGTACTTCTGTTCTGTAGCCGTCATAGTTTCCGGAAAGAACATCCTTGAATTCCTTATTCTTATCTGTTGATAAGGTGGCAGTGAATTCATGGAACTTTACGCCGAGCTTTTCATAATAGGGTTTGAGATCAGCGAATGCGAGCATCACTCCGATGGAACCGATACGGTCCAGGTCGGATGAAGCAAATATCTTATCCGATCCGGCGGCAATCCACAGAGCTGCACTTGCACACAGGCCTTCGATATAAGAAACAACCGGCTTGGGTGATGTTCTGATTTTCTCAGCCAGAAGATCGGTTGCCGATACCTGGCCACCAGGCGAATCAATGAGCAGCAGTATCCCGGAAATATTAGGGTTCTTGTTAACAGCATCGATTTCATCCATGATGGACATCGTGCCACGGGGTCCGCACTCCTGGTCATACTTCATGATCTCGCTACGGATCGGGATAACGGCCATGCTGCCTGCAGGAATGGATTCATCCCTTAATCCGAAAGACTGATCGGGTCCACCTCCTGCCAAAACATATGATCTTGCTTTCGCCCTTTCGATAGAAAGATCCCCCTGATTGACGGAGCCACCATTAAACAATGTATGGACCAGGGAAGCGTAATAAGCTGACCGTTCATTGTCGATCAGCCATACAGAGGAAAGGATTTCATTTAAAAGGCGGTTCATTGTAACCGATTAAGGTTGCAATGATACTTCCGCAAACAAGGGTAATAAAGGACTTACAAAGTACTTTCACCACCAGGATCAGGAGGCGGGGTCACGATTATGGAATTGGCTGAACCACCATAATACAATGCCGGTTGCGGAAATTCTCCCTGGAAGGTAACCTGAAAACCGTTATATCCTTCAGGTTCCTTTGGTATGAGAAGCTTTGATGTTTTTTTCATCGGACAATCCGGAGTTCCGAAAATCCGCATTGTGCCATTCTTATCCTTGGTCAGCACAATGATGCCCCGTTGATTCATTTTACGAAGCAGAAGTTCTACAGAGGGCCGGTCTTTGGGAACCTGCATCGTAATCTTATAAACATACTTGGTTCCAGAAGTAGTTTCTTGCTCTTCTCCTTCAATCTGTATGGTTTCCGCGGTGGCATACAAGGTATTCCATGATCTTCCCAAACCAAGAGCGACGGTTGCAGTCCAGGTATTTTTCGAATAGACCAGAGAAAGAAGGTCTTCTTTGAAAATCCAGTAGACGGGATTTACTCCCCCAAAATTTATTCCTTCATGCACTGAAATATTTTCCATGGTTTCACTTTCATTTTACAATTTCCAAAAAACGACATATAACGGCATATAGTGGCATATGACGACACTCAAGGGACAACAGAACCATTCAACTGACAAAACTTTTCTTCTTTTTTCTAAGCTTCAACAAGCGGCGATTCCTACGATATCGACCATAATCTTTCTTCATCATGTCCCAGGATTCTCCAGGCAGGCTGTACCGTTCAATGAATATTTCAATGGATTCTTTGCGTGTGAAACCAAGGATTATGCTTTGATTTACCTGTTCATGGAAGACACATTTATAAAATGACCTGATTCGTTCAACAAAGGAAGTCTGTGCCCTTCTGGATAAATACCAATACGAATAAGCATTCTTGTTTTCCATGAAGGGAAGCTGGATTTTCAGATTGCTTTCTCCATAATCTTCCTCTTCCCAATTTTTAGGCGGCTGAGTAACCAGGAACGTCAATTGAAAATTGAAATCGTGATTTCTTGGAAATTCAATCGGAGATGAAGTTTCGAAATACGATTCAAGAAACCTTATCAGATAAGGTTCACACTGGCAATTTACTATCATCGGTGAAGGCATAGAGCAAATGTAACTGCGTGACTACTGAATATAAAGGTCAAGGATTGATCGATTTATAGCCTTTGACAATAAGGCCGATAATTTCACCAAGCTGGTGAGGCAGTAACAGGGGGAAGAGGATAAGACCCAGAAACACCATAAATACCAGGAGATTCAGTACGATTTCCTGTATCTTTTCAATCTTGAGCAGGATCTTCATGGTCCATCTGGATTAATGGAAACTTGATACTGGTCTGGTCATTGGAGAATTCAATGGTGACTTTGAAGCCAATGGCACGGCTGAGAAGGAACAACGCCGAAATGTCAATGTCATCGGAATTGAGAATCTTCCGAAGGGTCTTTTCAGAAATGCCGGCAGCCGTGGCCACTTTCCGTTTAGAATACCGGTTCTGTTCAATGGTATTCTTAATGAGCTGATTGATCGTGATTGAAGACATTATTAAGATGTTTTAATGAATACTCTGTTTGCTTGAATAAAAGGCAGAAGGAATGTAGAGGTCAACCGCTCGGAAACAATGCAGACCTGATATTTTTCTTTGTCTGCATAGCGAATCAGGAATTCAAGGCCAATACGTTTCACACCTTTTATATGAAAATCTTCCAGGGTGGCCAGGATGAAATCGCCGGGAACCGAATCATAATATTCCCATCCATACCCATCTATTTTCTTTAATTCACCCATTTGAAAAAAAATTAAAAAACCGTTTGCCAAACACGAAAAACCGCTTCCTACAGTCCTACAGTCCTACAGCTACCTACAACATCCTACAGCTTCCTACACTCTATATTATTGATTTTTAATATTATAATCTATTTTGTAGGACGTAGGATCGAAAAGATTGAAATTTTCGGAAACTCATTTCTAAAAAATTTAAAAAGGCTGTTCTTCTTCTCCGTTAATGCGTTGCAACCGCTGCAGGTTGACCTTTAGTGTCTCATAATCAAATGCAAAGCAACTGCTGATCGAATCTTCGAACCGGTAACTGCTCATCGATCCGATATAACTGGGGTGATGCTTGATATAATGCATCAGGCTGACCAGGTCAACACCGTTTTTGCCAAACTGTTTCCGATGACCTTCCATATACAGAGGATGGATCCTTGAGAAACGAATGAACAGAACCACTTTTGGTTCAGGATAATTCAGTGTTTCCGCTTGTGAGTTCTTATTAGTCACCTTGATTGTGGCAATTGATTTCACTTCAAAATCCTTACCGGCTTCGATCAGCTTGTTATCCAACAGGTACTCGGTCATCATCCAGAAATTGGAAAGGGATTCACTGGAAGAAATCTGCACGGAAAGTTCCGTGATCATGATCTTTGCCTGGGCATAGATCTCCTCGAATGTGAAGTTAAGGTCAAGGGGCAGCATGGATTTAAGTACGATCTTAACCGGAGCCAGTATGATGCAGAAATTTCTTACCAGCCGTTCCTCAAACTGTTTTCCTTCCCGGGTAAGTTCATCTTTGATCTTATCCATCAGGTCCGAAAAGATCATGCTGAACCCCTGATCAATCTCTTTCCTGTATTTAAGGATTTCTCCGATAAGGCTACTCAGGCCTTGCTGCTCATAGCCTTTCAATTCATCATAGCGTGCAAGTTGTTCTGCCGTATAGATCTTCCGGATGAATGAAAGCAGGATGGACCTGGTAAACAGGGCATTGTCATCAACGGTGGGCAGGTATTGACCGCTGATCACGGAAGAACCGTTGACTTTGGTTACCTCCGTGCGATTATCCCTGGTCATTTTCCCTTTTTCATGGCCCATGCCGTCAAAAGCGCTTTTCAGCGTCTGAATTCGTTTGGGATCAATATCATTGGAGTATTCATCCCACCAGCATAGGGCGTTCTTTATCCTGGATAACTTTCTGTGGAAGCCGACCTGGGTTCCTGAGCTTAAATTGAATGCGGGCATATTATTAAAGAATAGGTTTGACAAGGACCAGGCAAGCTGTGACTTGCCGGATTGTTTCTCACCGAATAGAAAGAGGTGAGGGAATATTTTATATTTCTCATAGATCAGATCCCTGAAGACCGTGGCTATGGCAAAGGCAATCGCTATTCTGGCATTGGGTCCATAGACATCCATCATGAGCTTGGTCCACTCCCCGAAGGTGATCGGGGACTGCTGCCAGATGAAATAGCGGTCGCTTTCATAATCATCGTCATCTTCACGGACCTCATTATAAACACGGGAATATGCCGGGGAGAAATACTTTTGTTTTGCATGTTCTGTAATTCCATATTCATCCACCGGTTGCCAGGTACCATTAAAGATTCCGTTCGCAAAGGCATAGAAGCCTTCTCTCTGCCAGCCAAGCGTTTTCAGCTCGTTGCATACCGGGAACTTGTTGGCGATGTGGTCCAGGATCTTAAGAAAATGAAATTTTGTGCCGAAGAAAAGGAAATTGCCTTCATTGATCACGGCGGCCTGGAACTGTTCTATGCTGACAAAGCTTTTGGAAGGTATGTCAATCGTTCGTTTATAATCGTCCTCATTGATGATCTCGACCAGGCGTTTGTTATCGGTCTTTGAATAGATATGGAACAGGGGGCGAATGATGAAATTTGACGCCCTGAATGGGCCATCCTTCGTTAAAAAGTAAAAGCAATTGCGATGTTCAAAGAATCCCAGTTTCCGTGCTGTCTTTCTGTCAATGTCGCCGAATCCCTCAAATTCATCCTTGCTATCTTGCTTAATTACAGTGACTGAATCTTTCAGGGTCTTTATCCTGTCCGTGATTGCCTTTTTGGAGATTTTATGTCGCTTTGAGATCTCCTCAACAAATATGCTTTGCCTTATAGGATCATCCATTTTAAAGATCAGATCGCAAATCTGATTGATTACCTCACCCCGACGGGTCAGGTTTTTACCGGCCTCTACCAGGGCTGTATCTGCAAACAGAAGGACTTCTTCTTCATTAAGTATTTCAATATTTGGCAGTTCGATTCCCTGGTTATCTGGTAATTCATTCATCAGGTAGGGTTTGTTTAATATGGTTAGATTGCTGTTCTCTTTTAGAGAGCATTTCATCAACACTTTTCACGATTTCCTCAAAACGGCCATTAAGCTTCATCTCTCTTACCAGTTCATAGTGTTCAAGCCGCTTTGACAACTCAATATTCCAATCCTTAAGCCACTTGTTTTCTGCTTCAAGGATTTGGTTTTTCCTTAAGATCCAATGAACATCCTGAATATAATCCCAGGCGAACTTCATCACATCGGCAACCTTGATCCAGAACCGATACGATTCCGTCTCACCGGTCTTGGCCTTCTGTTTGATCAAAATGCTGTTGACCTCAGCAATCTTATCAAGGAGCATCTCCCCTGCTGATTCATAGCAGCTATGGGTTATCCTTTGAGAATCTTTACTCACTGCTGGAATGGTTAGTCTGGATTTGGGAAACTCGTGAAGATTGAATTACTCGGATAATATTTCCGCTTCCAATGCATCCATCAATTGTTGCAAGCGTTGTGTTTGCTGCAATAGTTTATCCCTGAGCTCCATAGGCAGGTTACCAGGCTTGTCGGTAATTGTTTTATACATAGACCGTAATTGTTCGTAAGCCTGCATGGTTAACCGTTTGTCCGGTAGGGACATGGCAGAAAATGTTCTCATCAGAACGCGTACCTTAGGTGTGAAACTCTTTCTTCCTTTTCCTTTATACTTTTTGTTATCTCTTCACCAAGTTTAATTGCTTCGTCGATGATGGTAGGATTGTAATCGTCCTGGTCAGGATCCAGACAACGGTAAATGTATTGCTGCGTAAACCGGATATTTTTCTTGATTAGTCGCGCTCTTATCTTTTGAGCGCTTCCACGAGGCAGTTTATCTCTTAGTTCTGCCAGTGATTCTTTACTGATTCTCATAAATAGTAGTTTGGTTTAGTTGGTTTGGTTAATTTTGATTTATTGGAAATTCATAGGCTCCCATTCTTGGAGATTAATCGACTGATTAATCAGCATTTTTTTAAGTCCTCCATTACTTCACTTTCAAAGTAAAAAAGCTTGCCCCCAAGTTTATGGTAGCGGACAATGCCTGCCTTACTCCATTTATGGAGGGCAGGTCGGCTGACTCCTATCATTTTACAGATATAGTATGCTGTAACGGGTTTCTCGATTATTGACTTTTCGCTCATACGCTGTATATATTTTTTATTAAATTTTACAAGCGGCAAAAGTATTAAACCGGAAATTACATGGATGATAAAGTTATTAACAACAGACTGATTATTAACGTATTAGTAAAGCAATAGTAACCCCAGACTAATCAGTTATTAACCTTTTGGCCCGAAACAGATTATCGCATAGCAAATTAGGGAAGCAGAATTTTCTTGAAAAAAAATCATAAAAAAATTAGCCGTGGCAAAATTAATTATGAACAGATTCCAAGCAAGAATTTGTAAAAAATGGGGGTAAAACAAGGAGACACCAATAAAATTGAGGAGTCATGTGAAATCAGGTAAGAAAAGGTTGATAGGATAACAATGCTAAGCCAAGCCTGTCAATTTTATCAGAAAGAAATTTTAATGCATCAGTGTCGCATTATAAGAATCGTAAAATTCTGGTATCATGAATTTACTTATGTTTACAGGATTAAACAGAAAAATCCCCAAACGAATTAACCTTTACAATTAATCGTTTGGGGATTTAAAGTTGACAGAAAAGTTGACAGTTTTTAGCTGTCGTGTTCTGAAACACTAGTAAAATCAATATGTCCAGAACATCTTGGTGACCCCGAAAGGACTCGAACCTTCAACCAACAGAACCGGAATCTGCCATTCTATCCAATTGAACTACGGGGCCGGAATGACTGCAAAAATAGGAAAAATCGGAATCAAATGTGGGTATGAAGGATTGAAATGATTGATTTACAGAATAATTTCCGATATCAATCCTTCACACCTTCAGCTTCTTATTCAAACTTCGATCGTATCGCTTCGATCTCCCTTGCCAATGCTGTTTTCAGCTCATCGGTTTTTTTATGAGCAGCGAGGATCTGGTCATCGAGCTTTTTTCCTGAATCTGCAACTTTCTGCCCCAGTTCAGCGATCTTCGCAACCAGCATGGTTTGCAGGTTCTTGTCGGCATGTGCTATATTGTCATTCATTGCCGCGAGCCGTTCACCGGTTTCTTTCTTCAAGGTAGAAATTTCATTCTTTGATTGTGCAAGATCAGCCCTGAGTTCAGCTACCCGTTGTTCACGTTCTTCCCTCTGGGCTTTCATTTTTTCAAGAAGTTCCTCGAGGCTTTTGCGTTGCTTTCCCATATGGGTCAATCCAACAAATACTAAAAGGATGATCAGCAAAATGAATACAACGAGGAAGCCGATGGTTCTCAACATTAATGCATGCTCGATTTCCGCATTGCCTTCTTCCAGTTTCTGTATCCTGCCTGAATACATCCTGACAGTGTCCTGGTTTGCCCTGGCAAGGGATTCATGCTTTGCGAGATCGGAATGTTCTTTGATCTCGGCCTGGGTCATCTGATTGAGGGTTTTCTGAACACTATTCAGCTGATTTTTCAGCTTTGTATTCTCATTCTCAATCTTATTGATTTTCTTCTGGATCTGGCTGAGATCCGGTGCATCCTTTGAGGTCTGCGCAACAACAAAAACAGGAATTATCAGCGCCATAATCCCTGATAGCATTGTTTTCATGTCATAATGGTATTTACTTAACTGATTTTCAAAGATATAAAAAACAAGCGTAGTTGTCAACAAAATGCCGGTTTTTTTGTAATTTTGATCTTTCAAGACCGGATAAACATATCGGGTCATCAGTAAAACCATAAACATCAATATA
The DNA here is from genome assembly GCA_903887775.1 of uncultured Bacteroidales bacterium. Classification (GTDB taxonomy): domain Bacteria; phylum Bacteroidota; class Bacteroidia; order Bacteroidales; family FEN-979; genus CAIRDP01. The sequence continues at coordinate 112,646 of CAISRB010000024.1, read as the reverse complement.
TGTCAGAAAAGATTTTTAATACAGTAAAACCAGGCGTTGCCACAGGCGATGCCGTGAGGGAAATATTCCGTATTGCCAAAGCAAACCGGTTTGCCATTCCAGCAGTAAACGTTGTTGGTTCAGATTCTGTTAATGCTGTACTTGAAGCAGCAAAGATTGTGAACTCTCCCGTTATCGTGCAGTTTTCAAACGGGGGCGGGGTGTTTTTTGCCGGCAAAGGGCTGAAAAACGAAAAAGAATCTGTTGCCATCAGGGGAAGTATTTCAGGGGCACAGCATATTCATACGATAGCCGATATGTATGGCATCCCGGTGATCATCCATACCGACCATGCTGCAAAGAAGCTCCTTCCCTGGATCGATGGGCTTCTGGATGCAGGTGAAAAATATTTTGAACAGCATGGGAAACCTCTTTTCAGCTCCCATATGCTCGACCTTTCGGAGGAGCCCCTGCATGAGAACATCGACATCTGCAAACGATATCTTGAACGTATGAGTAAAATGGGAATGACGCTCGAGATCGAGCTTGGAGTAACCGGAGGCGAGGAAGACGGTGTGGACAATACCAGCATTGACAGTTCCCGGCTTTATACCCAGCCCGAGCATGTGGCATATGCTTACGAGCAGCTGAAAAGCATCAGCGACAACTTCACCATTGCCGCTTCCTTTGGTAATGTTCACGGGGTCTATAAACCCGGTAATGTAAAACTTCAGCCGGTCATCCTGCACAATTCCCAGAAATACATCCAGGAAAAGTTCAATACAGGCCCCAATCCTGTAAATTTCGTTTTCCACGGCGGATCAGGTTCGGAACCCGAGAAAATTGCAGAAGCTATAGGGTATGGCGTGGTCAAGATGAATATCGACACCGATACGCAATGGGCATTCTGGGAAGGCGTACTCAAATTTTACAAGAAGAATGAAGGCTATCTCCAGGGCCAGATCGGCAATCCTGATGGGGACGATAAACCGAATAAGAAATTTTATGACCCCAGGGTATGGCTGCGAAGCGCGCAGGTTTCGATGGTGGAACGCTTAAAAGTTGCATTCACCGATCTGAATTGCATTGACCGGTGCTGATCTGATGTACAATGTACAATATACGATGTTCAAATTCTTCTATTTGTTTATTGTACATGGTAATTTGTTCATTGCTAGAATCCCAGTCCCGTATACACATCCCTGGAATGTACGCTCAGTACGGGAATCGGTGAATGGTTGACGATCTGTTGGGCATAGGGTCCGAGCCAGAGCGTTGATGTTGATGATTCCTGCTCGGTCATGATAGAGATCAGGTTCGAATCAATCTTTTTACTATAATTGATAACAGATTCAGGGATGTCCTCTGTTTCTTCAGCGATCGTATTGAATTTGACTCCTTCCTGCGAAAAGAACCTTTCGACCTGGGAAGTAAACAGATCTACATTCTGCCTTACTGCTTTTGTCTTTGTGGAGTAAAGCTTGATTATATATATTTCCGCATTATGAGCCTTCGCCAGCATCGCTGTGAATGATGCTTTTTGCCTTGTTTCCTGCGTGCTGTCAACTGACATGACGATTTTTTTCAGCGGTCGGCTTACATTTACTCCTCCCCTTATCGTGATAACCGGGCACGTACATGCTGAAACAATACGGTTTGCATTGCTGCCTATCCAGAACTTTTCAAAACCTGATGCTCCGTGAGTCCCGCAAACTACCATAAAAGCCTTATTTGTCCGCGCTTCCTCGGCAATCTCAGTGAAGACCTTGCCTGGTCTGATCCTGAAGGTAATCTTATTCCCGGGAAGCTCAGGCTGATATTTTTCAATAAGGTCCTGAAATTCCTTTTCAACCTTCTTTGTATGGTCTACCTGGGAAACGCCGAATTTATCGGTATGGCCTGCAGATTTCTGAACCCAGACAAGGATCATGTCACTCCTGGTATTTTGTGCAATACTCAGGGCATGCAGAAAAGCATTGATTGAACAATCCGAAAAGTCAATAGCTACAACGATCTTGCTCATAAACTCAGGTTTTATGGTTCAACTTGTGGTATATTGATCAGGTCTGATATGATAAATGCATTCGGAAAATCTTCTGTAATCTGGTTAAGATACCTTATAGCGTCAAGTTTGCTGCGGAAATCTCCTACCTTGACCTTGTAATTCGGGGATTTAAAAACAAGATATGCCTTTGTCTCCGGGTGTTTTGCCAGGAATTCGTTGATGGCCGCCTGAGCCTTGGTCTTTGAATTATTCCCGGAGTCAGAGAAGATCTGTATCCTGTAACCATCCTGGTTGTTTCCTGCTTCGTTCAGCTTCAGCTGTTTCTGAATAAGTTCGTCAACCAGTTTATCCTGGTATATGGTCACGGCCCCACTGTCTATCCGCACTTCCTGCGCAAAACCGCTCAGCCATCCGGCAGAAATTATAAAGAGTGATAACAATATGAAGAAGCGCTTTCCCATGATTTATTTCAGGCAGAAATGTTCCTGCGGATGAATGCTCAGAATTGGAATTGATGACTGGTTTATCATTTGCTGGGCTTGGGCTCCGAGCAATATATTTACCGGTGTTTCCTGCTCGGTCATGATAGCGATAAGATCGGCTTTTACATTCACGGCATACTGCAGAAGGGCTTTCGTGATATCATTCGAGACCATACTGTCCTGAATGCAGCTGATCTCGTTTGCCTGGAAATAGCTGACCGACATCTGCAGGTATTTTTCTGCAATTCTCTGGATCGAGTTCAGATGGCTGGAATGTGTAGCCACGACATGGACTTCCGATTTAAAGAGCCTTGCCAGGCGGGCGATAAAAGGAAGCTTCTGAATGGTTTCGGCGGAGCCATCTATAGGTACGATGATCCTTTCAATCCCTTTTTTATTATCAAAATCATGCCTCACTGTTACAACGGGACAGGAAGCATAGGTTACGATACGAAATGCATTACTGCCAATCCAGAATTCCTCAAAACCGCTCACCCCATGAGTTCCCGTGATCACGAGCAGGGCGCCAAGTGTTTTGGCCAGGGTGTCAACCTCATGGAATACTTTGCCTTTCCTGAGCTTAAATTCCATTTTCAGCCCCTTTCCCATTTTTTTCCCGAACTGCAGAAGGATCTCTTCAAAGCGTTTCTTCGCTTCATTCCGGTTCTCCGTTGAAGTGTCAGGGTAAAGCGATTCGGTGGAGCTGAATTTATCAACCCAAACAAGGACGATGTCACACTTTAGTTTATTGGCAAGCGGGATTGCATACTCAATAGCGTGAATTGAGGAATTGGAAAAATCGACCGCTACAACAATTGGTTGCATAAAACAGGTTAAGGAAATTATAGGATAAAAGTAATAAAAATATTCCTCAACCGGAACCCGCCATTTTTTTTTACTTTTGTGCGGATGAACGAAATCCTTGACCCCAGCTCACAAAACCTCAGCCCGATAGAGAAGGAGATCGAATCGGTGTTACGCCCCTCAGGCTTTTTTGAATTTTCAGGGCAGGAGGCTATTGTAGAAAACCTGAAGGTCTTCGTTCAGGCGGCGAAACAACGGAACGAGGCACTTGATCATGTATTGCTTCACGGTCCGCCGGGCCTGGGAAAGACAACCCTGGCCTATATCATTGCCAATGAGTTAAGCGTTAACATTAAAGTCACTTCGGGACCGGTGATTGACAAACCCGGCGACCTGGCCGGACTTCTGACAAACCTTGAGCCGCATGATGTGCTGTTCATCGATGAGATCCACCGGCTGTCACATGTGGTCGAAGAATACCTGTATTCGGCGATGGAAGATTTCAAAATCGATATTCTTATCGAGACCGGGCCGAATGCCCGTTCTGTACAGATCAAACTGAATCCTTTCACTTTGATAGGCGCAACTACCCGCTCAGGGCTTCTTTCGGCACCCATGCGCTCACGCTTTGGCATACACTCAAGACTTTCGTATTATAAGTCGGAAACACTCGATATCATTGTAAGGCGTTCAGCCGAGATCCTGAAAGTCCCTGTCAACAAAGCAGCTTCGGTTGAGATAGCCCGCCGTAGCAGGGGAACACCGCGTATTGCAAACCTCCTGCTGAGAAGGGTTCGTGATTTTGCCCAGATCAAGGGGGATGGTAATATTGACCTCGATATAAGCCAGTATGCCTTAAAAGCCCTGAATGTTGATAAACATGGGCTGGATGAAATGGACAATAAAATCCTGTTGACCATCATAGAAAAATTCAAGGGAGGGCCGGTAGGTCTGACTACCATCGCGACAGCCGTTTCTGAAGATGCCGGGACCATTGAGGAAGTGTATGAACCCTTTTTAATTCAGGAAGGCTATATCATGAGAACCCCGCGGGGCAGGGAAGCCACTGAACTGGCGTATAAGCATCTTGGGAAGATCAAGGGGCCCGGACCGGGGACTCTGTTTTAAAGTGATAACGTTAATGGGTTTTTCAGGAGAATTTCGAGGTCTAAGGGACTATGAAAGAACAGATCAGGAAACATGCACTTCAACTCGGCTTTGATGCCTGCGGTTTTGCAACAGTCCGGCCACTGGATCATCTGAAGAAATTTTACGATCAATTTATTAAGGAGGAGAGGCAGGCCTCGGTCGGTTACCTGAAACGTTATGCCGCTGAGCGGCTTCACCCCGATATGGTACTGCCGGGGGGGAGGACGGTAATTGCATGCCTCATCAATTATTACCCGCCTGAGCTGCTTGTTGAAGAAGATAATTTTATCATATCCAAATATGCTTACGGAAATGATTATCCTCAGCTGATAAAAGGAAAACTTCATCAGCTTGCAGCTTTTATCGATACATTGACTGGCCAGGCTGTCACTTCAAAGGTGTTTTCTGATTCAGGGCCAGTTTTGGAGAAAGCCTGGGCCCAGCAATGTGGTGTCGGATGGCAGGGAAAGAACACCATTCTGGTCAACCGCAAAGGGGGTTCTTTCTTTTTTATAGGTATCCTGCTGACAACACTTGAGACAGAACCCGATTTACCCGAAACAGATCATTGCGGAAACTGCAACAAATGTATCAGTGCCTGCCCTACCGGGGCCATAGATAGGCCTTACCAACTCGACATCCGAAAATGCATCTCCTATTGTACCCTTGTTAAGAATGCGGAAATGATCCCGGAGGTAGGTTCCAGACTGGGCGGAAAGATTTACGGCTGTGATATCTGCCAGGATGCCTGCCCTTATAACCGTTTTGCATTACCCACGCCGGAAACTTATTTCCATCCCTCCGATGCGCTGAAAAAAATGCGAAAAAATGACTGGATACATCTTACCGAAGAGCAGTACGAGCTTTGGTTCTCCGGAAAAGCACTGGGAGATATTGGATATCAGCGATTGATGAAAAACATCCATAACGCCATAACGCCCTAACGCCAAAACACTAAACGCGATTCTCCCCCCATCGGTAGCTGTCGACTTCAAGGCCGGCATGTACAAGCGCCCGGTCAACTATGGTCATTACAGCTTCTTCGATAGTCTTGGGCTTCGAGTAGAACGAAGGGGATGCAGGGCAGATCACAGCTCCGGCTTCAGTCAGCAGTTTCATATTGTTCAGGTGGATGAGGTTGTAGGGAGCCTCACGAGGGACGAGTACCAGCCTGCGTTTTTCCTTTAAAATAACATCCGCGGCGCGGGTCATAAGGTCGTCGGATACGCAGGAGGCAATGCGGCCGAGGGTTCCCATCGAGCATGGACAGATGATCATCGCGGTATAAGCCGGGGAACCCGAGGCCATGGGAGCGAAAAAATCGTTGGGTTTATAGATCGTAAACGGGATGGATGAAACATCAATGGGGCCAAGTTCATATTCCCATACCATCCTGGCATTGTTTGAAAAGATTACCGAAACATCTTCGAGCTGACTGCTGAGGCCGACAAGCTTTTCCAGCAGCAGTTTGCCGTAAATGGAGCCGGAAGCCCCGGTAATTCCTATGATGAGTTTATTTTTCAATTTTCCTTATCCTGAAATCGGCTTAGAATTCAAACTTCCTGAAATCCCATGAAAGGGTCAAAGATAAGACATTATTGTATTGGCCTTTCTCAAAGAGGATATACCTGTAAGAAGGAGGCTCCGGATCTGCCGGTTGCCGGATTGAGAGCAGGGAATAATTAAAACGTAGACCGGCTTTCAGATTCGGGGTGATATAACAGGCTATTCCAAGTATTCCCGATAAGGTAACCGGCCGGAACGGGACAGTGCTTGGAGAGGGCTGGCCACCGCTTTCTTCCAGCGAGCCCAGCAGGATATCGACAGCAGGCCCAGCTTCAGCCTGAAACCTTTTTGCAAAAGTGTACTGATATAAAAAGGGGATCTCTATGTAATGGATCCTCATCAGGAAGGAATAATCAGCAGAGCCGCTATCGGGATTGGAGGCCCTCCGGCTTCCTTTCTGAAAATATTCCATCTCCAGCTGAAATGAGGAATGTTTTGAAACCCTCAGGCTCACAAAGGCGCCTGCCTGCCAGCCGACTTTATGATACCCTTCATAATTATCCCCGTCAACCTGGCTCACATTTCCCCCGGCAAGTATACCTCCGTTGAACTTCTGGGTAAAACCCATCAGCGGTAATAAAAAAAACAAACAAAACAGTAACTTCTGCATGATGTTAGGTTTTACCCTGATGTAACGCTATTTTGTTAAATTTGTTGGATGGATATTGTTCCTTTATGGAAAACAAAGATACCATTATTCTTCTGGTGGATGACGAAGCCGATATACTGGAGTTCCTGGGTTATAACCTGGCGAAAGAGGGTTTCCAGATACTGAAGGCCCGAAACGGTCAGAAGGCGCTGGAACTCGCATTGGTGCATAAACCTCATCTGATCCTGCTCGATATCATGATGCCGGGCCTTGACGGGATTGAAACCTGCAATCAACTCCGGATGATCCCCGGAATGCAGAATTCACTCATCGTATTCCTTACGGCCAGGGGAGAAGATTACTCACAGATCGCAGGTTTTGAAGCCGGGGCCGATGATTACGTGACGAAGCCTGTCAAACCGAAAGTCCTCATCAGCCGTATACAGGCCTTATTGCGAAGGTACAGGGCCATCCCGGAGCTGTCAGAAAAGATAATTACAAAAGAGTTCATTGTAGACCAGGTCAGGTATATGGTGATAAAACAGGATGAAGAGATCATCCTTGCCCGTAAAGAATTCGAGATACTGCAGCTGCTGGTTTCTAAGCCCGGCAAGGTATTCACGCGCGAAGATATTTTTACCCGTGTATGGGGCGAAAATGTCATTGTGGGCGACCGTACAATCGATGTGCATATCCGCCGGATCAGGGAGAAAGTGGGCACCGACCACATCAGGACCATCAAGGGTGTTGGCTATAAATATGAAGAGGAATGAAATTCCATGACCCCCGTGAAATTGCTTTCCTGAATGCCACAGTTGTTACTGCAGGGTACATCATATTGTTTTTTTTCTCGGCCGGTATCCTGGATCCTCCATTGTTTGCCGGATTCGCGATGTATGGTATATTGCTAATGACTGGCGGACTGCTTTTTGCCGGGACCTTTTTTTTCTTCCGCTATACCGTCGATAAATTTATCTATTCCCGGATCCGTCTTATCTATAAGTCTATCTACAATGTTAAGGCTCAGAAGACGGACCGTCAGCGGTTCAGTTCCGACAGGAATATCCTTGACAGGGTGGAAAAAGAAGTGGCCGGCTGGGGTGAAGAGAAGCAGAAAGAAATAGAACGGCTGAAACAGCTTGAGGAATACCGAAAAGACTTTATCGGCAATCTTTCCCATGAACTGAAAACTCCCCTTTTCAACGTCCAGGGATATGTTTCCACCTTACTTGACGGGGGGCTAGACGACCCGAAAATAAACAAAGAGTACCTGAGAAGGACCGAAGTCAGCGTTGAAAGACTGATTAAAATAGTCGAAGATCTTGGTGAAATTACCCAGCTTGAAACCGGCCAGATGAATCTGAACAAGCTCCGTTTCGATATCTCAGCCCTGAGCCGGGAGGTTGTTGAAATGCTTGAGATGAAGTCAAAGGAACATGATATTCAGGTGGTCATCAACCAGCCGGATAAAGCCTTATGGGTTTATGCCGACAGGGAAAAAATAAGGCAGGTACTCACAAACATAATCGATAATTCTTTTCGTTACGGACTTGAAAAAGAAGGCCGCACAAAGATCAGTTTCTTCGACATGGATGAAAACATCCTGGTAGAGATCACCGATAACGGCGTCGGGATTGACCAGGACGACCTTCCCAGGGTATTCGAAAGGTTTTACCGTACTTCCCGGGGCCGGGAAATCTCGAATAAAGGCAAGGGACTCGGCCTCGCAATCGTCAAACATCTGATTGAAGCCCATAATCAGACTATCAATGTGCGCAGCACCGTCGGGGTGGGTACTACCTTCGGGTTTACGCTGAGGAAAGCATGATGCGGCGCTTCATGCAGGTTATTTTTCCCTTTCCGTTGTAAACATCACAAGCTGGTAAAGTGATTTCCTGAAATCGTTATCCGGAAAGTCTGAGAGGATTTTCAAAGCCCGTGAGCGGTATTCGAGCATTTTTTCATTTGCATAATGCAGGCCGCCTATGGCTTCGACTTTTGCTATGAGTTCAGCAACCCGTTTCTGATCATTGTGATGATTTTTTACCGTGCTGATGATGTGGCGTTTTTCGGCCCGGCCCGATAGATTCAGCAGATAAATCAGGGGTAATGTCATTTTTTGTTCCCTGATATCGGCCCCGCCTGGTTTTCCGGTTTTATTATGTTTTTGATAGTCAAACAGGTCGTCCCTGATCTGGAAAGCAGTACCCACCATCTCGCCGAACTGCCACATCGCCGTCTGAATGTCCCGGTCATCAGTAGTACTTGCAGCTCCGCAGGCACAGCAGGAAGCAATCAGCGAAGCCGTTTTCTTACGTATGATTTCAAAATAAACACCTTCTTCAATGTCGAGTTTGCGTGCCTTCTCTATCTGCAACAACTCCCCTTCGCTCATTTCTCTCACGGCATCGGAAACGATCTTCAGCAGGCGGAATTCGTCCTTCTCAAGAGCTACAAGCAGGCCCTTTGACAACAAGTAATCGCCCACCAGGACAGCTATTTTATTTTTCCAGAGGGCATTGATCGAAAAGAAACCCCGGCGTTGGTTTGAGTCGTCAACCACATCATCGTGCACCAGGGTGGCTGTATGCAGCAGCTCGATCATCGAAGCAGCGGTATATGTGCTTTCGCTGATCGGACCGTGAAGACCCGCCGAAAGGAAAACAAACATCGGCCGCATCTGCTTGCCTTTGCGTTTTAGAATGTATCTTGTGACTGTATCAAGCAGCGGGACCTGGCTTTTCATCGAAGCCATAAAGCTTTTTTCGAAGCTTTCGATATGCTCCTTTACAGGTTGTTTTATTTCGGATAATGAAGTCAAAATCCCGGTTTTACTTTTTATACAATACCCACCCTGCAGCCGGCAATCCTGAGATCCGTGGAATCCGGCTATCCGTTCGGGCAATAAAAATAATCATTTTCCTCCGTTCTTAGGTAAGTCCGGCGAAATTGCAGAATTTTGCAGTGTTAATAAATAACTATGCCTTTCCTGTTTGATGATATAATTTTCGGGCCTGTGCGCAGCCGGCGTTTGGGCCTGTCATTAGGGATCAACCTGCTGCCTTTGCACCGAAAATTTTGTTCATTCAATTGTATTTACTGTGAATGCGGATGGACTCCTGCCCTGGCCCGGGAAGGTATGGAGTTGCCCTCCCGTTTGGAGGTTGCTTCTTTCCTGGAACAAAAGCTCATAGAGTTGGCTGCTGAAGATTACCTGCCCGATGCCATCACCTATGCCGGTAACGGGGAACCAACGCTGCATCCTGAGTTCAGCGGGATCGTCGACGACACCCTGATGCTCAGGGACCGGTTTTCTCCCGGGTCAGTTGTAAGTGTTTTGAGCAATGCAAGCCGCATCCACGATCCGTCGGTTTTCAATGCCCTTCTAAAACTTGATAACAATATATTGAAACTTGATGCCGGCACTGAAGAAACCTTCAGGATCCTGAATAACCCGGTTGAATCCTTTGACTTCAGGCGAATGTTAAGCGACCTGGAAAAATTCAAGGGGAAGCTGATCATACAGACAATGTTCCTGAGGGGAATCGTAAACGGTCATTTGGTCGATAACACGACAAGCTTTGAAGTGGAAGCCTGGATCGCACACCTTAAAGTCATCCGCCCTAAAACCGTCATGATTTACCCCATCGCAAGAGCAACCCCGGCCCGGGATCTCGAAAAGATCAGCCGGGAAGAGCTGGAGTGGATTGGAGAACGAGTAAGACAGGAAGGGATTGAGGTGAAGGTGTATGATTGATTGATTTCACGCCTTAACGCTAAACGCAATAACGCAATAACGCTAAACGCCCCATGCTCTATTATTCCCCCAAAATATGGCTGGCCTTTCAAGAAACGCTCAAGGGAGACAAAAAAATTCTTGATTGGCTGATGAAGAACGGGTATCCCGAACTTGCCGCCTTATCACATGCAGTGAGAGGAAGCGAGGAAGCCACAACCTGGCTGATGAAGAACGGATTTCCCCATCTTGCAGCCCTGGATGCCGCGATCGATGAAGACCTTAAAGCTTATGAATGGCTGCATAAGAACAAGCATGATTTTTTTATAGTTTTTGCCGATGCCTGTCATGCCAAACCAGCGGCTATCGAATGGTTCCGGCAGAATCACCTGGAGGCCATCATGATTATCGCTTTAAAAATAAAAGAGCTCAGGGATAATACGACTTACGATTACCATAAGAAACATTTCTGAGACAGTCTGGGATAACCTCCTCAGAAATTATTTCCCCCTTATGTTATCTGATAATTATCCTCCTTGTTGTTTTCCCTTCAGAATTACTCAGGATTACAGTATAAACGCCGGTTGATAAAGGTCGGAGATCAATCGTTTTTGAAAGGTATCCGGTCAATGGAATATTTTGTTCCAAATAAACGCTTAATCCGAGTTCATTGATCACCTGGATATCTGTTTTCCCTGATTTCATCGTTTGCAGGCTTATCGTAAATACCCCGCCGTTCGGCACAGGGTAAACAGAAAGTTCGCCCGGGTTATTATTGTTTTCACTGATTCCCACTCCAATCATATATTCATGATTCGAGGTGTCGGAGGAACAGCCGGTAAGGGTTACAATGGTCCAGTAATAGCCGGTTTCCAGGGCAATGTGACTTTGCCCGGTAGCGCCGGCGACAGGATTGCCCTGGTTGCCGCTCAGGCTGAAATACCATTGATTCCCATTCAGTGCATTACTGATCAGGGTATCTCCGTTTACTGTAACCACGGGGATTGCTGGTTTTGGAATGACTGTTACATCCAAAACCGCAGGGTTTAACGGACTGCAGCCTCCGGCGCCGGAGTAAATAACACTCAGTGTTTGTGCGCCTGCATCATTCCATTGAACATGCACTGAACTGGTTCCCTGTCCCGAAATTATTGTTCCGCCCGAAGAAACGGTCCAGATATAATTTAACATCCCTCCCTCTGTTGAATATGTGCCGGGGGTCGTTTGGCATACACTGTCTGGCCCGCTGATAGAAGCCACCGGACTCGCAGAAACTGTCACATCATAACTAACAGGTGATAAAGCGGTACATCCGTTATCGTTAGTATAATTGAGGCTTACAAACTGAGCCCCTGAAGTATTCCATGAAACTGTAGCTGATGAGCTGCCGGAGGTTCCTCCTGAAGTAATTGTGCCACCGGGGGAAACTGTCCAGAGATAATCGCTCATGCCGGTTGAAGCACTGTAAATGTTCCCTGATGATCCTGTACAGGCAGCCGCAGGGCCTGAGACGACCGGCACGGGCAAGGGATTTACAGTAACGTTAAAGATGTATGGATTAATGGCGTAACATCCGTTTGCATTGGCATAATTCACACTTACTGTTTGTGCCCCTATGGTGTTCCAGGTAACAGTAACAGATGAGCTGTTTGATGTTCCTCCTGAAGTTATTGTACCACCTGCCGATACTGTCCAGGCGTAATCTGACATTCCGCTTTGGGTGGTATAAATGTTTCCCGCAGTACCCGCACATATTGTTGATGGGCCTGTCAGTGTTGGTTCGGGTAAATTATTAACGGTGATATCCTTAACTGTTGCAGTGGTTGCAGTACATCCATTTGCATTGGTATAGTTCGCACTAACCGTTTGTGCTCCCGGGTTATTCCAGCTAACCGTGATCTGGTCGGTACCCGAACCGGGAGTGATTGCTCCCCCTGATGAAACACTCCAGACATAAGCTGTCATCCCAGATTCAGTCGAATAGGTAATCCCTGTTGAACCTGCGCAGACCGTCGAGGAACCTGTAATGGTCGGAACAGGTAATGGATTGACCATGACATTTTTTACTGTTGCGGCGCTTGCTGTGCAGGAGTTCGTGTTTGTATAATTTACACTCACAGTCTGGGCGCCATTTGTGTTCCAGCTGACTGTGATCTGGCTGGTACCTGTGCCGGCTGTAATCGTTCCTCCCGATGAAACACTCCAGGTATACCCTGTCATTCCTGATTCCGTCGAATAGGTAATCCCCGTTGCACCTGTGCAGACCGAAGTTGAGCCTGTAATTGCAGGAACAGGCAATGGATTTACCGTGACATTCTTAACAGTTGGGGTAACCGCTGTACAGTTATTGGCATTGGTGTAGCTAACACTTACTGTTTGAGCTCCTGCGGTATTCCAGGTAACAATGATGGTGTTGGTTCCCGCCCCTGCTGTAATTGTTCCTCCGGAAGAAACAGACCATGTATATCCTGTCATTCCTGATTCTGTTGAATAAGTGAGCCCGCTTGCTCCGATGCAGACCGATGCAGCGCCTGTTGTGGCAGGCACCGGCATTGGGTTTACTGTTACGGCAAAATTTGGTGAAGAGGAACCTGAACCACAGGCATTGGCAGGCGTCACGGTGATATTTCCGGATACTGCAGTGCCTGCGGTATTAGCTGTAATCAAATTGGTATTCAAACCGTTTGTAATGGAAAAACCTGAAGGCAGGGACCAGGTATAGGCCGTGGCATTGGTAACCGGCGCTATTGAGTAGGCAACCCCGCTTGCTCCGGCACATACAATACTGCTGCCTGTGACCGGGCCCGGAGTACCGATTGTAAGAATGTCAATGCTTCCATTAATATAATAGGTTGCCGTAGGAATATCGTTCATCGCCGTATATGTCTCATCCACATATTCGCAATCGCCCCCGCCCCCTGATGTATTGTTAAATACGAAAGTTGTGGACCCGCTGATATAGTTCATCGTTATTTTTACCAGGGTATCTGTGGCTGCCAGGGATCTGGGGGTCACATCAGACCAAACAATCAGAAGTTTTGCCTGTGTTGAACTGATATTCACGGAATTGACTATCATCGAGCTCAGGTTCATATTCGGGACTGCGCTGTTGAAGGATGCAACCCTTGGGTCGTAATCGATTCGGAGAGAAACAGCCGCAATATTTGTAAATCCTGTAACGGTAACTGGCATCATGGCAGTGTGGGCCGGACAGGCTGATTTTGTGGCAAATGTTGTAACAGGAGCATTCCTCTCAGCAAATACATTGAAGTTTGACATCCCAAACGCCAGGAAAATCAATAACATCCTGTTTAATGACAACTTTATCTTCTGCATAGGATAATGAATTTTGTCCCGATAGCAATGATCATTGTAAATTCTGGTTAACAATTTGAAAAGAGCCGGTAATCATGATTTCATAATGATCTTTCACTCATCACTACTTTCAGATTCTGTTATTCATCCCGATCTTCAATTAACCGCACTTCGAATACCCGCAGCTCTTGCACACCAGGCAGCCTTCCTGGTATACCAGGCCGTTGGTGTCGCTGCATTTGGGACAGGCGCCGGCAACGGCATGGGTGCCGTCGGGGATGAATTTTTTCAAAGCTCTTTCCACTCCGTTCTTCCAGGTGTTGATGGAATCGACTTCGAAATGGAGTTTGGAGATAATATTGACAACAAAAGGCAGAGGCATCCCGTGCCTCAGGATTCCGGAAATAAGTTTGGCATAATTCCAGTATTCCTTGTTGAATGAACGGGAAAGGGCTTCAATCGTGATCTTATACCCCTGCCGGTCTTCGAACTGGAAGTCATACCTTGAGGTCATGCCGTCGGGCCGGGTTTTTACGATCCAGCCTTTCTGCACCCACTGCGGGATCCAGAAGTCTTCGGCATGGCCGGTGAAAACTTCGTACGGGCGGCCGTTATATAATCCAACCACCGCAATCCACTTTTCATATTCGTTCTGAAAACGTACGATATCGGCTTCAAGACGCTCGGGACGATGAGGTGCCTTCGTTTCCTGGAAATCGGTTACTTCTTCCTTCTTTTTGTTGCTTTCATGATTCACAAGGACTCCCGAACGGGACCCGTCACGGTATACGGTCATTCCCTTGCAGCCTTCTTTCCAGGCTGTTTCGTATATGTTCCCTATCATTTCCTCTTTGATATCGGCAGGGACATTCACGGTAACGCTGATGGAATGGTCGACCCATTTCTGTACGGCTCCCTGCATCTTGACCTTGGCCACCCAGTCAACATCGTTGGCCGTAGCACGGAAGAACGGCGATTTTTTAATCAGATCCTTCAGTTCCTTCTCGTCCATGCGGGAAACTTCTTCGGTATTGTAACCGTTGATCTCAAGCCAGGTAATGAACTTATGATGGAACACATTGTATTCTTCCCAGGTATCCCCTATTTCGTCTTTGAAGGTGATCTTGACGTTCCTGTCGTTTGGGTTCACCTTGCGGCGGCGCTTGTATGAAACGGCAAATACCGGCTCAAGGCCCGAGGTGGTCTGGGTGAGGATACTCACCGAACCGGTGGGGGCTATCGTGAGCATAGCTACATTGCGGCGACCGTATTCAACCATGTCTTCGTATACATCGGGAGCCGATTCCTTCAGCCTCAGGATAAACGGGTTGGTCCTTTCGCGTTCAGTATTGTAAATCGGGAAGGGCCCGCGCTCCCTGGCCATTGTCACTGATGAGCGGTAAGCTTCAATCGCCAGGAGCTTGTGGACCTCCACCGAGAAATCTGTTGCTTCGTCGGAGCCGTAGCGGGTTCCCAGAGCGGCCAGCATGTCGCCTTCGGCGGTGATGCCAAAACCAGTACGTCGGCCCTGAATGGCTTTCTTTTTGATGTTCAGCCACATCGTCCGTTCCCGGGCTTTAATATCCTCAGCCTCAGGATCAGCATCAATTTTATCCAGGATCCGGTCTACCTTTTCCAGTTCCAGGTCGATAATGTCGTCCATAACCCTCTGTGCCTTGTGCACATGGTCGATGAACAGTTCCGAATTAAAGCTGGCATCAGTCGTGAAAGGTTTATCCACGTAGTTATATAAATTGATCGCCAGGAGGCGGCAGCTGTCATAAGTACAAAGGGGGATCTCGCCACAGGGATTGGTGCTGACGGTCTTAAAGCCGAGGTCGGCATAACAGTCGGGAATCGACTCGCGAATGATCGTATCCCAGAATAATATTCCAGGTTCTGCGGATTTCCATGCGTTGTGTACAATCTTCGACCAAAGGTCACGGGCATATATCTTGCGAACCACCGTAGGGTTTTTCGATTCCACGGGGAACTGCTGGGTGAACTCGCCGTCTGCAATCACAGCCTGCATAAAATCATCGGTGATTTTAACCGAGATATTGGCTCCGGTCACTTTCCCTGCTTCCAGCTTGGCATCAATAAAATGCTCTGCATCGGGATGCTTGATGGAAATACTGAGCATGAGAGCGCCACGTCTTCCTTCCTGAGCCACTTCACGTGTTGAGTTGGAATATCGCTCCATGAATGGAACAATTCCCGTTGAAGTCAGGGCAGAGTTCTTGACTACTGAATTCTTCGGGCGGATGTGCGAAAGGTCATGCCCCACGCCTCCCCGGCGTTTCATCAGCTGAACCTGCTCCTCATCCACCTTCATGATGCCGCCGTAACTGTCACTCTGGCCCTCATTCCCTATCACAAAACAATTTGAGAGGGAACCGATCTGGAAGTTGTTGCCTATCCCTGCCATCGGGCTTCCCTGGGGAATTATATACCTGAAATCCCTGATTAGTTCGAAAATCTCATCCTCGCCCATCGGATTGGGGTATTTATTTTCAATCCGTGCTATCTCACCGGCAATTCGCCTGTGCATATCATCAGGGGTAAGTTCCAGGAGCAGGCTTTCAGAATTCTTCAGGGCGTATTTGTTCACCCAGACGTTTGCTGCAAGATTATCTCCATTGAAATACCCAGTGGACTTTTCAACAGCCTCATGATGGGAATATTTTTTAGGATGGTCTGACTTTTTCACTTCCGACTCCTCCTTCTTCTTTTCCTCTGCTTTGTTTTTCATCTCCAAATCATCTGCTGAAATTTTAGGCCGGATTCGTTTTGCCAATACATCGGTATAATGAGTAGCTTTTTGATCCTGGATTGATTGGACGATGGGGGTAACTTCCATGCTCAAACAGGTTATATTGTTTATACTTTTTATACAATTATTTGGCCCTTTGGAAGATAAACTTTTATTGGGGCCGTTTTTTCGAAGGGGCAATATACAACGAAGAATGAGGGCCTGCCAATATAGTTATTAACAGAAAAAGGGAGGTTATTGTTAAATTACTGAAAGCAACCCAATTAGCATTTAATAATTTATAACTATCTGATTTACAATCCATTATTCTGCCACAATAATTTCTTCCCAAAACCGAGCCGGTTATCGGTCATTTTTATGATATCCGGGACAAGGCCCCAGAGGTGGAGCTTGGCCAGCCGCGCCACAGGGAAGGCTTTTAAGTATGCCGACTTCGCTGTTTTCAGATCATTCCCACGAAGCTCCTTCATAAAACCTGCGAATTGCAGGCCTCTTATCTTAGCTGTCATCTTAGTTTCCAGGGCTATCGCGCCTGCAGCATAATAATTCCCCGTTTCGACCACATCTGCTATATGTTTTGTGTCATGGCCCGATGTAAATACGAACAAATTAAGTTCTTCGAGGTACACATAATAGCAGGTTGCACACCAGGGCTTATTATCACGGGTTACGGCGAGCGTAAATATATGATGCTCGCGGATAAACGTCAACACCCGGTTTTCTATCCCATGTTCCATCAGAAATCAAGACTAAGTGAAAAATAAAAAACGGGTGACAGTATACGGCCGTCTTCCACCCCCCAGGCCATGTCGCCGCGTAAAAAATAACCCAGCAGCCTGGTACGAAGTCCAAATCCGAAGCCTTCCACAATGGGATCCTTGATCGATTCGACTTTTATAAACATAGGTTTCCTGTAGATGTAGCGTGTATACAACTGATTGTCGGCCGACCATGGGGAGGTACCGGTCCAGGCTGTCCCAACATCTCCGAAAGCCACGACTTGGAAGTTGTTCAGAAAATCGGAGCGTATCGGCCGGTTGAAAAAGTACCTGAACACAGGCATCCTGAGCTCAGTATTATATACAAAAAAACTGTTCCCGTTACGAATGTTCTGATCGAAACCCCGCATATTGGTTCCCAGGGTCTGGAATACATAATTCTGGTCCTGGGCCACAGGCGTGTTGGTGTTGAAGTTCGGGAATAACCAGTTATCCACCCCCCCCAGGTAGTAAACGAGCTTTCCGGTTCCAAACGAGGTACTTGCAGCAAAACGGTTAGCCCAGATGAGGGTCCTGTGTACTTTCTGGTAATTGCGGATATCGAACCCCAGCACGAAACATTGTATGCCCCTGTCCTGGGCCAGCTGATAGGCTTCACCAAAAACCTTGTACCTTGTCCCCTGGTAAAGGTTCAGGCCGAGGTTTCTCGTGTTATCATAGGTAAGCTCTCCCTTCAGACTGATCCAAAGCCTGTTATTATCAGGTGTCGCGAGATTATACAGATCCGTCGAGAGGTATACTGCACGGTCATACCTGAAAGTGGCCGTGCCTTTGATATTTAACACCGGATTAAACGGATACGTTAATATATAATAGAGTTCATTGATACGGTGGCGGATAATGGAATAATCGGAAGATTCTTCCACAGACTGCCTGTGGAAAATGATCTGGTGGTCGAGGCGTTTTTTGAATATGGAATAAGAGAGCATATACTCGTTGTTAACCAGGTTGAAGTTAAGCCTTACCCCTCCTGTAATCCTGTAATCTTCCATCAGGTCGGTCACCCCAACCATAAACAGTGCATTAAAGCCCGGATTGATATAGATTGGAGAACTGGAATTCGAAAAAGGCTGGTAAGCCCAGTTCAGGTATGTAAAATCAATCTGGGTCACCATCTGGTCAATCGAATATTCCACATTATAATTAAGCTGTTTGGCGTTTTTGTATTTGTTCAGTGTGTCTTTTTTCGGGCCTGCCTGCCGCCCGATCACGCCTCTCTTCGAAGTATCCGACATGGCCAGGGCCATCAGCTGCAGCTGCTGCATCGACACAGAGTCGGCATCTCCCGTTTTCTTTTTCGGCGCTGCCTTGACTTTCACCGTGGAAAATCTTGAATGACCGGGTTCCCGGGGAGGCTGCTCTTTGAACAGCTTCATAAGGGTATCATCCAGGTTCGGTTTCGCTTTGGGCTCAGGAACTTTAACGATCTCCTTTATCCTGAAAAATGCAGGTTCCAGGGTGGCGGGTTCCAGGAATTGCGGTTTTACAAGGTCGCGCAGGTACATCTTATAATTCTGATTCCTGAAAACCACTTCGGCATACCTTCCGGCTGTTTGTGAAATATCCGTTTCGAGAATATTCATGGAATAATTTGTCACCGGGTAGGATGTCGTATAATAACGGTAATGCGTGGTTGTATCCACAAAAGAAACTACGCTGTCGTAACGCGCGAGGAACCTGTTATAAACACCGTTCTGGTTGCTGAGATAGGAGTAATAATTGCCCATCCAGGAATTGGGCTGGATCTCATCCGCATCGGGGGTATTGGTGATCCTCCGCATCAGGGGTGAATGGCCTTTGTAGTCAAGAACAAAGATGTCGTTATTGTAATGGATCTTACTGATGTCGACAACCGGATCAAATTTAATGGTGTCGTTTGGACGGTTCGAGGCAAAGATGATCTGAGTTGAACCGTTTATAAACCTTGGGTTCAGGTCGTTATAGATATCTTTTGTCAGCTGCTCATGCGATCCGGCTGCAATATTATATACGACAATGTCGGACTGCCCTTTTTGCACCGCCGACATCAGCAGTAAATTGCCATCAGCCGAATAGGACATATCGAGTACCTTGTCAAACTCATACAGCACGACATGATCACGGTTTTTATCCGCAGTATTATAAAAATAAAGATAATCCTCCCCTTTCCTTTCAACGAGGATGGCCAGGATTTTTCCTCCGGGATGCCAGGCCAGCAGCGGGTAGGAAAAGTCTGGTTTTTCTGCAAGACGGTAACCTCCGCGGTATATTCTCTTCTTCTTTCCGGTTTCAGTATCAACAAGGAAGATCTTGTAAATGCCCAGATTCCAGGTGCAGTATGCGGCGGTATTGCCATCGGGACTGATTTTCAACTGACGAAACACCCTGTCGGGTTTATTTTTTTTATTCAGCGGATTTCCGGGTGGGTTTTCCCTTTGTGCAAGTTGCCTGGAATAAAGCTCCCGGTAATATTTCAGCCAGTTCTCCGCTACAGTGCTGTAGGGCAGGCCGAGAACGTTCATAAAGCCTTTTTCAATGCTGCGGGTCACACGTGTCATGTACACGATGTTCGGGATAGCGGCGTCGCCGAAGGTCTTCGCAATGTACTGCCATACTGAATGGCCTGCATATGCTGCATCAAGGCCGGTGAGGCTGTTGACCTTAACCAGTTTTTTATTCAGCACGGCATCCATCACTGTATTGTCTAGTTCCGAATCCCAGGGCCTGGAAATGAAAGAAATAAGGCCGTTCATGTACCAGTCAGGCATCGTAAATAATGCATTGTTCTTGATCTGAGCGCCTATTCCGGTGCCATACATCATCTGGTTCAGAAGCACCTGGGCGATCCCCGCCCTGATCTGCTGGTCAAAATGACTGTAATCGCCGTCGAAATAGATCAGAACCTTTCCCCCGATAATGCGCGTAACGCCTCCGGTATTATAGGAATCCCAATCTCCATAAATCCCTATATTACTCTGCTTGAGGTCGCTGAGGTTATTAAAGATAATGAACTGGATCTTCTGTTCAAGGTTCGACTGCAGCTCCAGCTCGATCTCCTTCATATGTTTGTCGGTATACTGGGCACAATACTGAGCCAGCTCTTTTCCATTCAGATAGTAATACGTATCGAATTTCTCGAATTTAAAATAGAGCCAGAGGAAATCATTATACTGAACCCTGGATTTGCCAAAGTTGAGTTGTGATCCGCTGTAAAATTGTCCGGCAGAAGAAAGGCTTCCAAACAGAAATAAAATAAAACCGTACCGCACGAGGAGGCGCCATAATAATCCCTCACGAGTTGCATCTGCAGCCGGCATATTAATTGATCAGAAGAAGTTAACGGGTCGCTAAATTACGATTATTTTAGTTGCAGCTTGCAATAGCGGCTATTTCCTATCTTTGCAAAGATTTGATATCCCATGATACATATAGAACGTTTTTCCTTCAACACATTTATGGTCAACACCTACGTACTTTACGATGAGACCAAAGAGGCGGTAATTGTAGATGCTGCTTGCTATGAACCTTTCGAGAAGCAGGGTTTGTCTGATTTTATTTCCGATTCCGGGCTCAGGATTGTCCGAAATATTTATACTCATTGCCATATAGACCATATACTGGGGACCCGGTTTGTTTTTGAGAAGTATGGGATCCGTCCCGAGTACCACAAGGCAGGCCAGCCGTTTTTCACCCAGGCAAAGGATATTGGCCTGAACTTCGGATATATTCTGGAGGAGATGCCCGGGCCGTTGTCTTATTTTGAGGATGGTGATAAAATCAGCTTTGGAACTTCTGCACTGGAAGCACTTTATACTCCCGGCCATGCCGACGGCAGTGTGTGTTTCTACAATTCTGCGGATGGCTTTGTGATCACCGGTGATGTATTGTTCAGGGATACCGTCGGCCGCACCGATTTGCCTTCCGGTGATTATGAATTGCTGATGGAAAGCATCAAAACCAAACTTTTCACATTGCCCGAAGAAACAATTGTTTATCCCGGACATGGGTCGGAGACAACAATCGGATACGAGATGGTGAATAACCCCTTCATTAAGTAGCGAATTGGCGAAAAGTGAAAAGCGAAAATTTATTTCGCTATTTCGCCTTTCGCTTTTCGCTTTTGAATTTATAAATACATCATGGCACTTAAGATCCTGGTCATCCGTTTTAGTTCCATCGGTGACATAGTTCTCACGACGCCGGTCATCAGGGCATTGAAACAGCAGCTGCCGGGTGCCAGGGTCCATTTTCTCACTAAACTGCGGTTTGAGCCTGTTCTGAAATCTAACCCTTACATTGATAAACTCTGGCTCTATGATCAAAATTTCAATGAGATTATTCCCCGGCTTAAAGCCGAGCGTTTTGATTATATCGTCGATCTGCATAAAAATTTTCGTTCAACGTATGTCAGACTCCTGCTGGGCAGGCCATCCGGGAGTTTTAATAAACTTAACATCAGGAAATGGCTGATCGTGAATTTCAAATGGAATTTCCTTCCGGGCATTCATATTGTTGACCGGTATTTCAGGGCTGTACAAAAGCTGGGGGTGAATAACGACGGCAGTGGCCTTGATTATTTTATTACGCCGGCTGATGAAGTTACGCCTGTATTTCAGGATTACATTGCAGTGGTCATTGGAGGAAAGCATCACACGAAGATCTTTCCTGCCTCAAAAATTGCGGAGGTGATCAGCCGGCTGAACAAGCCGGTGATTTTACTTGGCGGTAAGGAGGACAGTGCAAGGGGTGAAGAGATCCTCGGTCTGGTTTCAAAACCCGCAGTCAGTTTTTGCGGAGTGTGCAGCCTGAACCAGGCGGCCTCACTGGTGAGGCAGTCATCCGCAGTCCTTACAAATGATACCGGCCTTATGCATGTTGCAGCGGCTTTCAGGAAGAAAATGGTTTCGGTATGGGGGAATACGATCCCGGCTTTCGGGATGTACCCATACCTGCCTTCAGATAATGGTAATTCATACCTGGCGGAAATCAAAGGCCTTTCATGCCGCCCTTGCAGCAAGATAGGTTTCAGGGAATGCCCCAGGCAGCATTTCCGCTGTATGCTGGATATTCCGGTGGATGATATTGTAGCTCACCTTGAGTAATCCCGTTTTTACCGATACCCATACCCACCTCTATCTCGAGGAGTTTGATGCCGACAGGGACCAGGTGGTCTGCCATGCAGAGGAAGCGGGAGTAAGGTATATTTTCCTTCCCAACATTGATTCTTCCTCGGTCGAACCAATGCTCGCTTTAAGCCGGGGCTGGCCGGGGCTGTGTTTTCCGATGATAGGGCTTCATCCCACATCGGTCCGTAAAAATTACCTGGAGGAACTTCAGACGATGAGGAACTACCTGGCTGATGCAACCTACCGTTTTTACGGTATCGGAGAAATAGGCACCGATCTTTACTGGGATAAAACATTTGAAAAGGAACAGAAGGAAGGTTTCTGCCTTCAGCTCGACCTGGCTGTTGAGTACAAACTGCCGGTTGCGGTTCATACAAGGAATTCCATTGAGATCACGCTGAATATCATGGAAGGCAGGAGCGGCCAAGGTTTGAGGGGAGTTTTCCATTGTTTCAGCGGGGATGTGGCCCAGGCAGCCCGAGCAGTTAACATGGGATTTTATCTCGGGATAGGCGGGGTTATAACCTATAAGAAATCGGGCCTTGCCAGGGTTGTTGCTGCAATGCCCCTGGAATCACTGCTTTTAGAGACTGATGCGCCATTTCTTCCACCTGTCCCTCACCGGGGGCAACGCAATGAATCTTCATATATTCCGTTAATAGCTGCAAAGATTGCTGAGATTAAAGGCGTAACTTTGGAAGAAGTTGCAGAAGTCACAACCAGGAATGCAATGAAATTATTTAAAGTGGCGGCGCGTTAGGGGAATGAATTTCGCTAATTCGCTTCCTCGCTATTTCGCTATTTTCTTATGATCGGACAAACCAGTATCCTTGTAATATACACCGGCGGAACCATCGGGATGGTTCAGGACCCAAAGACAGGCTCACTGAAGCCCTTGTCGTTTGAGAATCTTTACAAGTATCTGCCGGTACTTGAGAATTTCAACTGCAAGATCGATTTTCAGACGTTTCAGCCCCTGCTTGATTCCTCGAATATGAATCCGTCGTTCTATGTGAAACTGGCGACAGTCATAGAAGAAAATTATGAAAATTATGACGGATTTGTAGTGATGCACGGATCCGACACTATGGCATATACTGCTTCGGCTCTAAGTTTTATGCTGGAAAACCTGAATAAGCCTGTTATTTTCACAGGTTCCCAACTGCCTATCGGGATGGTGCGCACCGACGGAAGGGAGAATTTTATCAATTCCATTGAAATTGCAGTATCGAAGGAAGTCGACACTCCCATTGTTCCTGAAGTCGCGATCTGTTTTGAGAACAAGTTGTTCCGCGGGAACCGTACAACGAAGCTGAACACCGAAAATTTCGGGGCATTTATTTCGGCAAATTACCCGTTGCTTGCTGAAATCGGGGTTAATATCAAATATCACAGGGATCATATCCTGAGACCGAATTTCAAGAGACTCAAAGTACTTAAGGAGCTGGACGAGAACATCGCTATCCTTAAGCTGTTCCCCGGCATTTCAAAATGTGCTGTGGAAGCTATCCTTCATACCTCCGGACTTAAAGCGGTCATACTTGAGACTTTCGGTGCGGGCAACGCCCCTACCCTGCCCTGGTTCCTTGACGCCCTCAAAGAGTCAGCCGACAGGGACATAATCATCCTTAATGTGACCCAGTGCAAGGGAGGCACCGTCGAAATGGGGAAATATGAGACCAGCGCCGAGCTAAGCAGGATAGGCGTGATTGGCGGGTATGATATAACGACTGAATCGGCAGTGACGAAGCTGATGTACCTTCTCGGCTGCCAGTTCTCGACCCAGGCTGTAAAACAGCTTTTGCAGACCAGCCTTCGCGGCGAGATGACAGTTTGATGTATCAGAAATTTCCTTACCTTTACACTCTCAAAGCGAATCCGGGAACCACGTCTTAGCATTCATTTTCGCTATTTTGCTTTTCGCTTTTTCGCTTTTGACCGGGGAGAGGTGTCCGAGTGGTCGAAGGAGCACGCCTGGAAAGTGTGTATGCGCCAAAAGTGCATCCTGGGTTCGAATCCCAGTCTCTCCGCAATCCCAATCTCATCCTATGAGACGCATGAGCTTCCTGTTCTCGTTTTTGCAGGTGATTTCCTTTACAATCCTGGCCCAGGTCCCGAGCCC
Source organism: uncultured Bacteroidales bacterium (assembly GCA_903887775.1). Lineage (GTDB taxonomy): Bacteria > Bacteroidota > Bacteroidia > Bacteroidales > FEN-979 > CAIRDP01. The sequence goes on along the minus strand of CAISRB010000024.1, from coordinate 88,242 downwards.
ACCTTCTGTGAACAATAATTTTCAAAAGCTGACCTCTTATACTGAGCTATCCAATTATATCGAGCTTCTCGGTAAACAGCCAGGATTACTTAAAGTGGAGATCATCGGGCATTCAGTCAAAGGCAGGAACCTTTATGCCCTGAAATTCTCTTCTTCGGTATTTGGCCAGGATACATCAAAGATCAAAGTGCTCATCTTTGCCCAGCAGCATGGGAATGAACAATCGGGGAAGGAGGGTGCGTTGCTGCTGGCCCGGGAACTGCTTAAGCCTGAAAACCGTTACCTTTTTAATAACATTGACTTTGTCCTTGTTCCTCAGCTAAACCCCGATGGGTCGGAGGTTAACAAGAGACGGAATGCTAATGGTGCTGACCTGAACCGAAACCACCTGATCCTGACGGAACCTGAAACGATCGCGCTGCACCGGCTTTTTGACAGGTTCCTGTTTGAAGCGACCATGGATGTGCATGAATATTCTCCATTTGGAGGGGAGTGGCGAAAGTACGGTTACAGGAAGAATTCAGATGAGAACATCGGGACCAACACCAATCTGGATGTGGCAGATGGCATTCGGAAACTGCAGGACAATGATTACCTTCCGTTCATTTTCAACTACCTTCATGACAGGAATTTTTCTTCCTTCACATATTGTCCCGGTGGCCCGCCCGAAATCGATTATATAAGGCACAGCACTTTCGATATCAATGACGGAAGGCAGAGTTTCGGGATCCAGGGTACTTTCTCTTTTATCCAGGAAGGTATGAATGGCAGGGATGATTCCATCGAAAATCTTCAGCGCAGGGCCGAAGGTCAGATGACCGGCATGCGTGGTTTGCTCGAGTATGTTTATACGAACAAAGTAAAAGTAAAGACCCTCGTTTCAGGGGAAAGAAAAAAACTGGCATCTTCCGCATCCGGCCAGGAAATATCCATTCAATCAGTGCATGCTGCAAACGGACAATCCCTGAAGATCCCTCTTTTTTCTTATTTTTCACAAAAAGACAGCCTTGTTACAGTAAAGGATTACCGGCCGGTGGTTAAATCAGTTTCCGCTGTTCGTGAACCCCTGGGATACCTGATCCCTAAAGATTGTGCTGAATTATTGGATTGGGCCCTCAGGCAATCATTTGTTGAAATCCCGCTGAAAAGAATTTCAGATAAGAAATTCATTCAATATAATATTACCTTCATCGATTCTGCAGATTTCGAAGGGGAAAAAGTTGTGGATCCCCGGTATACCATTAACATCCGTAAGGGCCTTCCGACTGATACCGGTTTTATATTTATCCCAACCTCCCAGTTGAAAGGCAAGATGCTGGTCCTTGCCCTTGAGCCGAAGTCGATGCTTGGACTGGCTACCTATGAAAAATATGCTCATCTTCTTCAAGCAGGGAAACCCTACCCTGTTCTTCGCGTTGAAAAAAAATAGATTTTAACTCAGGTATAACAAACCACTTAAACAAAAATCTTATGCGTATTGAACGAATTGAACTCCGGCACATTAAAATGATCCTGGTAAGCCCGTTTGTAACCTCGATGGGAACCGAATATGATGAAGAACATATCATTGTGAAGGTTGATGCAGAAGGTGTGACAGGATGGGGTGAAAGCGTGGCTGAAGGCACGCCCTTTTATTCCTACGAAACAGTGCCCACCGCATGGCACATCCTGAACGATTTTTTAATTCCCTCTGTGCTGGGTAAAGACCTCCAGAGTGTTGATGAAGCCATTGCATCGTATGCAAAGGTCAGGGGCCATATGATGGCCAAAGCCGGACTTGAAGCGGCTATATGGGATGCTTTCGCGAAAACAAAAGGCATTTCTTTATCAACGATGTTAGGTGGTACCCGCAAAAAGATCGACGTAGGGGTCAGCATCGGCATTCAGGATTCGGTCGCCGGACTTATTAAAAAAGTTGAGGGTTATCTTGCAGAAGGATATAAGCGGATCAAGATCAAAATAGCCCCGGGTTTTGATCTGCAATTTGTCGAGGCATTGCGTAAGCAGTTTCCAGGCCTGTTGTTGCAGGTCGATGCCAATTCAGCTTACCGGCTGGAGGATATCGGTATTTTTAAAAAGATGGATGATTATGGACTTTTACTGATCGAACAGCCGCTCGGATATGAGGATATTTTTGATCATTCCAAACTCCAGCGCGAACTTAAAACACCCATCTGCCTTGACGAGAGCATCCATTCGCTTGATGACACCCGTGCAGCCATCGAACTGGACAGCTGCAGGGTGATCAACATCAAGCCAGGAAGGGTCGGGGGCTACACTGAATCAAAGCTCATCCACGATTACTGTGCCGGAATGAACATCCCGGTCTGGCATGGAGGTATGCTTGAATCAGGGATTGGCCGGGCTGGCAACGTTGCACTGGCTTCCCTTCCAAATTTTACATTGCCGGGCGATCTTTCAGCCAGCAAACGGTATTATAAAGAAGATATAGTGGATCCTGAATTTGTGGTCAACCCCGACGGCACCATGGACGTACCAACCAAACCAGGCATAGGGGTGGAAGTGAACATGAGGAAGCTTGATGATGTTACGTTGCGAAGCGTTGCCCAGAAAGCCTAATGAAGTGATTTTTTGTCAGGCGGATTCTTTCGGCAAAATGGTCATGATCTTTCCCATGGCCATCACATGGATGATGTTGAAACCATCGTCAAGCACAAGCAGGTCTGCATCGTAACCTTCCCTGATATAGCCTTTCCCTTTTAACTTCAGGATATCGGCAGGGTTTGAAGTGGCGACTTTCAAGGCAGTTTCAACAGGAATTTTATCCTCCAGCACAGCTTCTTTGATCTCCCTCAGGATGGAATTTGGCAGCCCCATATCTATTTTCACCAGTCGGCCTTCAGAATCGAAGCTGGGAAGTGAGCCGCATCCATCGGAGGTAAACGTGATATGCGATGCGGGAACTCCCGCTTCGAGCAACTGTTTCAGAGCAACAGATGGTTTTATCTCAACTTCCATATCGTAGGGATAGGAACTGGTTGTGATATCCACGTAACCCTTTTTACCATATTCTTTTGCATCTGCGAAAATATAAGGGTTCCTGTTGCAATGGGTAGGTATGAATTGCCGGTAGTTCATTTCGGTGCAGGCGACCACTTCATGGAGCGGCCTGAAAGGATCTTTTGCATCACCCATGTGCATGTTGACAATCCCGGCCTTTCCGCCGATCATGCCTGCAACGCGGGCCTGTGCTGTGATCCTTGCCAATTCGGCGACAGACGGGACTGAAGAACGGTGGTCGGATATGGCGATTTCCCCTACTCCGATGATCTCTTCGAACAAGGCTATATCTTTCCCTATATCACCAGTGATCGTAACCGTGGGAACCTGGTATGCACCGGTATACATCCATGCGGAGACTCCCTGGGCACGCAATGATTTGACTTTCATCAGCACGCTTTCTACAGTTCGGGTGATCCCGTCGGTACCGAGACATCCGATCACGGTGGTAACGCCCCCTTCGAGCATCATGCCCAGCTGGAGTTCAGGCATCCTGCTTGCCGGCCCGCCTTCGCCTCCTCCGCCGGTGACATGAACATGGCTGTCGATAAGCCCTGGAACAATCCGGAGCCCTTCACAGTCAATGACAGTCACATCTGTTCCCTGCGGAGGCTCAATATGGTTTTTTATTGAAAGTATACTTTTACCACCGGTCAGAATATCCTTTTTACCTGTATCATCCGGGCAATAGACATGAGCATTTTTGAAGAGTGTTAGCATAATATTGCGTTTTAATCTGGCAAAGTTGAGAAAAAATTATTCCTTACCTGTTTAGTTTTTCACAAATTTAATATATTCGCTATATAATTAGTCCAGCCCGACAGTAAATTCTCCGCACAATGAGCAATATCAAGCTTTTATTAGTAGTATCCCTTTTCTTCCTGAGCCTTGAATCCATCTGCCAGCCACCACCGATTAAAGGGAACCTTGTCATTGTAGGAGGCGGCCTGGAAGCTGACAACAAGAGTATATTTCAGCAGCTGATCAGCCTGGCTGGCGGCCCTGAGAAAGCCACTTTTGCCATAATCCCATCAGCAGGTGGTACACCTGTGCAGTCCTTCGTTTATTTCAAAAACATACTTATCTCATATGGCCTTAAACCTGAAAACATCCACCTGATCCCGGTGGCCGTGGTCGATGATGACAGCACGAAGGATATCAATGAATCGGAATGGAAGGATAACGGGAATGATCCCCGCCTGGCAGAAGTCGTAAGTAAATGTTCGGCTGTCTGGTTTACAGGTGGCGACCAGCTGAGAACTACGAAAACACTCTTTCACCCTGACGGAAGTCAGACTCCTGTTCTTAAAGCAGTATGGGATGTTTACCGCTCGGGCGGTGTCATCGGCGGCACCAGCGCCGGTGCAGCCATCATGAGTGAGATCATGATCGGGGGAGGTACAAGTATAGCGGCACTAAGCCATGGAATCATTACTGATTATACAGGGGATGATTTTCCTGAAGACAATGGTGCTCTGGTTACTAAAGGGCTTGGCTTTTTCCCCTGTGGCCTGGTCGATCAGCATTTTCTTGTCAGGGCGCGCATCGGAAGGCTGGCCACGGTACTGATGAATGAAACAAAGTCGGGAAAGCTTGGCTTTGGCGTTGACGAAAACACAGCGCTTATTTATAACGGCCCGCAAAACACTATCCGTGTCGCAGGCGTTTCGGGCGTTACCATCCTGAATAAAGCAGATGCCCGGATCTCCTACAAACAAAGCCAGCCTCTGATTGAGAACATCTCCCTGACTTACCTGGAAGAAGGGGACAGCTATGATGCTGCAACCGGCATTGTCACGCCTGCAGAAGGGAAACAACCAACCAGGGGCAAAGAACATCACAGTGATCATTATTCCTGTCATGCCGGTGTTTTATCAGGAAATCAGGACACATTCCATGATCTAATCACCATTGACCTCATAGACAATAAAGTGAACGATACCATCCAAAACATAACCCCTGTCAATAAAACTTCAGGGTTTATGCTTACCCTTCGCAAGACGGATTCATCCGAAGGTTTTTATAGCAGCAGTCCATCTCACGGAAAACATTATACGGTAGTGCATATCATGATGGATATCATTCCCGTAAATATCCTGGTGACACCATTAAATAATAAATACTAACCAAACTTTTAACTTATGAAAAAACCTTACTATCTGTTATTATTGTTTGGCATGCTCTTCCGGCAACTGGTAGCGCAGGACATTCCTGTGAGCGGAAAGATCATTTCAGCCGATGATAATTCACCGCTTCCGGGAGTCACCGTTCTGATCAAGGGGAGCAAACAGGGAACTACCTCCGACATAAATGGTAAATATTCTCTCAACGCGCCTGGCAAAGGAATCCTGGTTTTTTCCTATATTGGAATGCAGACCCAGGAAATTCCTGTAAACGGCCACCAGGTAATCAACGTCAAAATGAGCAACCAGGACATCCCGCTTGGCGAGGTCGTTGTTGTTGGTTACAGCACAAGCAGTAAAAAGCTGATCTCAGGTTCAATTGGGCTGGTGAATGAAGATGAAATTAAAAACATACCGATCCGCACCATCGATGGGGTCCTTACCGGGCAAACGGCCGGACTCACGGTCGTTTCCCAATCGGGAACTCCCGGCGGTCAGAATATGATCAAGCTGAGGGGGGGCAGCTCCATCAATGCGAGCAACCAGCCCCTGATGGTTATCGATGGTATCCCAGCGATCACCGGAGAATATTCGCAGGTGGGAATGAGCGGCCAGGAACTCAATGCCATGTCAGACATCAACCCCAATGATATCGAATCAATGACCATCCTTAAAGACGCTTCTGCCACATCAATGTATGGCGCCCGCGCTTCTAACGGGGTTATCCTGATCACGACTAAAAAAGGAGCCCGCGGGAAAACAGATGTAACTCTGAATATGAGCTACGGATGGCAAACGCTGCCTAAAGAAAGGATCATCCCGATGATGAATGCCGATCAGTGGAATGCATATAAAGGAACCACTGTCAAGGGGATCAACACCGACTGGATGAGTCTTATTCTGCAGACGGCCCCCACTGCAAATACGGAACTTTCGGTCAGCAGCGGAAATGATAAATTCCGGCTCTTTATCTCAGGTAATTATTATGACCAGACCGGTGTTGTCAAAGGAACCTCTTATCAGCGTTACAGCGGCCGTATCAATGCAGACTACAAGATACTGCCTAACCTGACTATCGGAGGTGGTGTAGGTATTACATATTCAAAAAATGCCAGGGTGGAAGGCGACGCAACTTTATATGGCCCCCTGCCAAACGCAATGTCAATACCTGCCATTTATCCGGTTTATGACGCCAACGGCAAATACGACGAGACCGGCCCTTATGCAAATCCGGTTGCCATTTATGAAAATGCTGTGAATATGGCCTATACCAACCGTACAGGGGGTAATGCATACGTGGAATATAAATTTCTTGAGGGTTTTTCATTTACATCCAAATTCGGTGTCGATATATACAATCTCAGGGAGCACAGTTATGATCCCACAAACGAACGTCAGGGCGCCAAGTACAACGGCCTGGGTATTGAAGCAACCAATTATGCCAGTAATATCACCACTAACAATGTGCTGCAGTATATCAAGGCGATTAAGGAAAAACACAATATCGACGTTTTGATCGGTTACAGTTATGAAAAATATTGTAACCGGACCACCTATATCGAAGGCATAGATTTCCCGAACAACGACCTCCAGTACATGGTCTCGGCCGGTACCATCCGTGCTGCTTCTGCAACGGCCCTGGACCGGGTTCTTAATTCCTTCTTCGGGCAGGCGAAGTACAATTACAAGTTCAAATACATCTTTTCACTGACCGCCCGGGCAGATGGTTCCTCTAAATTCGGGGCCAATAACCATTACGGTTATTTCCCGGCAGGGTCTTTTGCCTGGCGCATGTCGGAGGAACCTTTTGTTAAGAAGGCCAAATGGATCAACGAGCTTAAACTCAGGGCCAGCTACGGGCTTACCGGCAATGACGGCATAGGCGACTTCGCCTCGCTGGGGCTCTACAGCGGCGGGTATAATTATGGGGGCAACTCGGGTATTGCACCCACGCAGTTACCCAATCCGGATCTGAAATGGGAAACAACTGCACAAACCGGACTGGGATTAGACGTGTCGGTACTAAAGAACAGAATCAGCCTGACAGCTGATGTGTATTACAATCATACGAAAGACCTGCTTCTGCAAAGACCGGTCCCCTCCTCATCTGGATTCTATACTATCTCATCCAACATCGGACAGCTTCAGAATGAAGGGCTGGAGTTGACGCTGAATACTGTGAATATCAATGGCGAATTTACATGGACCTCATCCCTGAATTATGCGTCAAACCGTAACAAAGTGCTCAGCCTGTACAACGATCAGCCAATTGATGATATGGGCCGTGGAGGGAACCGCGTTGAAGTGGGTCAGCCGATCGGCATTTTTTACGGCTATAACTGCCTGGGCGTTGATCCTACGACAGGTAACCTGGTGTATGAGGACATCAACCACGATGGTATTATCACCTCGGCCGATCGCACGAAGATCGGCGACCCGAACCCGAAGTTCACTGCCGGATTTACCAATGTTTTCAGCTACAAAGGGTTTGAACTCTCAATCTTCCTCCAGGCCGTGTATGGGAACAACATATTCGATGCCTCATTGATATACCTTGAATCAGGGACGGGGGAAGACAACCAGACAATACGGATGGTTGACCGGTGGAAAAAACCAGGCGATATAACCCAATTTCCAAAAGCCGGTGATTCCTATAAATCATCAAGGTTTATCGAAGACGGATCTTTCCTCAGGATAAAGAATATTACGCTGAGCTATAATTTTAAGAAAAACTGGATTAAGCATGTGGGTATGAAGTCTGCCAGAATATATGCAACCATTCAGAACCTTTACACCTTTACCAATTATTTCGGGATGGACCCCGAAGTAAATTACTACGGAGGTTCCAGTAATATCATCATTGGAACCGACTTCTTCACTTACCCGCAATCGCGCACCATGATGCTTGGTGTAAGCTTCGTTTTTTAACCTTTAAACTGAGAAACATGAAAAATTTATCAATTATACTGATCCTTTTTATCCTCGCAACAGCGTCCTGTAGCAAAATGCTGGATATTCAACCTACCGATTCCATCTCGGCCAGCCAGGCAATCAAGGATAAATCAGGAGTGGAAAACGCCATCACCGGGGCTTACAATGCCCTGCAATCTACTGGTGTTTACGGACGCTACCAGGTTATTGTTGAAGATCTTGCCGCCGATAATCTTGTATGGACCGGGACGACGCAGGACTATTCACAGATCGCCAATCATAAGATCGCTGCCGATAATGGCATTATTGACGGGATCTGGGCATACAATTATGATTGCATCAACCGGGTTAACAATGTCCTGGCAAGGATTGCCGACATTGATATGAGTACTGACGACAGGAACATGTATACAGGCGACGGGCTGTTTATGCGTGCCTTATGTCATTTCAACCTGTTGTGTGATTTCGGCGGGATTCCGATAAAGACCCAGCCAACGCTTGACCTCAGCAACATAAACCAGGCACGTAACACCGTGCCCCAGGTCTTTGACCAGATCATTGCCGACCTTTTGCAGGCCGAACAAATCCTGCCCGCTACCAGGACCTTGGGTCACGCCAGCGCGTTCAGTGCAACTGCCCTGCTGGCAAGGGTCTATCTTACACAATTCCAGCAAAACAACGACCCGGCCATCGCAACCCTCGCAATTGAAAAGGCAGACAAGGTGATCAATGAAGGCGGATTTATACTTGCGCCAATCTACAGTGATCTGTTCAACGGAAATGTTACCGAATCTATTTTCGAAATTGTTTCCAGTGTACAGAACCGTAACCTCCTGGCTCAGTATTTCTTTCCCAGGAGCCTCCTTGGCCGCTATGAAGTATCGCCTCCTTCCGGCTTTGTCCAAAGTTTTAAACTGACCGATACAGCCAGGTTCAATGCATCTATTAAGTTTGATTCGACAAACCTGCCCTTCGGCTACAAATACATAGACGTCACTGCCGGAACCGACCGGGTATATGTAATCCGCCTGGCCGAAATGTACTTGATTCGCGCGGAGGCCCGTGCCTACTCGAACGGAACTATTGAAGATATCAGAAATGACGTTAATGTCGTAAGGGCCCGTGCCGGCCTTCCTCCCACAACATCCACCGATTATAACGAACTCAAACTGGTCATCGAGAACGAGCGCAGGCATGAATTTGCTTTCGAATGCCAAAGGTGGGCCGACCTTGTCAGGACAAAAAGAGCAACCACTGTGCTGGGGATCAGTCAAAACTACACCCTATTCCCCATACCGCTAAGTGAGTTGCAAACCAATACGCTGATGACCCAGAATCCTGGTTATTGATCATTGTATAATCTGTTAATTTGAAACATATGAAAAGAAATTTCTTATATCTAATTTATTTCCTGTTCGCAGTAACGCTGGCGACAGGATGCAAAAGCAAGGACATGGGAACCCCTCCCGCAAGTTCAATCGCTGATTTTAGTTATGTCACCGATAACCAGGGATACGCGCCATGCCAGGTCACATTTACCAATTTATCGCTGAATGCGACGGGATATTCCTGGGATTTCGGGAACGGTACAACTTCGACTGAAGCCAATCCGACAACCAGTTATTCGAAGCCGGGGCTTTACAATGTCAAACTGACCTGTACCCCGATCAACGAGGTCTATTACAATCAGGCGGTCAAAACCATGGTCGTGAATGTTAAAGATCCTCTTGCGGGACTCACCCAGGTATTTTACTTTACTACCCGTGGGACTGTCGGGAACGGGAATATGGTCATCATGGATACTGCTGCTCCCCTTGTTCAGGATTTCGTACCTGCAGATATGTCAAGGCCCTATGGAATAGCTGTTGATACAGCACATAAGAAAGTATATATCACCGATTATTCCATGCAGGCGATTTACATGTTTGATGCAGATGGAAAAAATCCCCACAAGATACTAGATGCCGGTGTTCCGGGACAGGAAATTGTGGGTGACGCCGAAGCTATCTTCGTACTTGGAGATAAAATTTACTGGGGTCGCACAGGGGGTATCTACAGGGCTAACCTGGATGGCAGTAATCCCGAAGTATTCATAAACACTGGAGGAAATCCGCCCGAATATCCGATCGACATGCAATATGACCCTGCATCCAATAAGATCTACCTCGTCAATGATAAGACTGATTACAGCGGTGGTTACTGGTCAGTGAATTTTGACGGATCGGGGCTTACAGAGATGATCCCGGATATAGACGGAACTGCAATTGAAGTTGATGTGAAGAACGGGAAAACCTATATGGCCCTCTATGCAGCAGCAGGTACCGTAGCCCCTGAGAATGGCATCTATATGTGCAATATTGATGGTACAAACATTGTCAAAATAGGTGATTACGGTTCGAAGGCCACCTGGGGTGTTACCATTGATTACCAGCATAACAAACTTTTCTGGGGAGTTAAGAACTCAAATTCAAATCCCGACGGGAAGATCATCCGCGCCAACCTCGATGGATCCAACCCTGAAGACTGGATTACAGGAGTCAGTCCTCACGCAATGACCATCGTGCAGATCAAATTATAAGGCATAAAAAAACCCGGGAAAATTCCCGGGTTTTTTTATATCAGTAATTATAATATCAGGATGGCTATTTGTTCAGGAACATTTTATTTGATTTGACCTGGCCATTAAACCTGAGGGTATAATAATACATACCGTCGGGCAGATCGTTCCCATTGTATTGAATGGAGTGGGTGCCTTTTGTCTGATTTGAATTTACCAAATCAGCCACTTCGGTTCCGACCGTATTATAAACCTTTAAACTTACCAAACCATCATCTGGCAGCTGATAACTGATCGTTGTTGAATGTTTAAACGGATTGGGGGAATTTTGCCCGAGGCTCAGTTCATTTGCTGATGGAGCCACTTTTGCAACTCCAACGATCAACGCCTCATATTTCGTTACGGCAGCGGTGATATTGGCTAACATTGCAGTCTGATCAGCTCCGAGAGCCAAGGCATAATATACATTAAAAGATTCCCCGGGAGCCAATGTAACCGAACCCTGAGAAGTAATTGTAACCGGTCCGTCAGCAGTGGTTGAAGCATATAATGCCTGTAATGACCCATGATTCATCCATGTCCAATAATCTGTATCTACTGAATAACTGTCATACCATTCAAATGAATAAAGGGAGGTCAAGGTTGATGACAGAAGTTTCATCCCCATATTTACCTCATTCCCTTTGTGAAACCGGATAACTCCTTCGGTGCTGAGGTATGAAACAGAATCGAAACCATAGTCATCGTTTAAGGAAGGTATTATATCTAACCCTGCCAAGGTAGTTGTTAAGGGATCAGTTTCATTATTTTTGATATTGAACCTGACAATAGTATATTCGCCGTTGTTCCAGCCGTAGACATTATGTTTTACAATTACATTTGGCGGTAAGTCTGAATACGTGTTGTCAACGGAACCATAGATTTCAAAATCGCTCTTTAAAGGATTTGTGACTAAAACGAAGTCATCCAGAGTGTTTGCGTCATTTGTATAGTCAAATACATCTGTCGGAGAGGTCCCGACTAAAATTGAAGCACGTTCCAGCTGTTTCGTACCATCAGTCGTAGCAATCCTGATACGTCCATATTCGGATACATCAACTTTTATACCTCCGGTGTTAAAAGTTGCCTGGGAATAGCTTTGTGTAATGTAAAGTAACATTACTGCAAGAAAAAGTAAAATTTTTTTCATAGGATTTTTTTTTGGGTTCAACTTCTGATTCTGCTAATATATGATATTTTTAATTAATCTGTTCCTGTTGTTGAAAATTCGACAGAAAAAAATAACTCAATCAAAAATAAAAATAAATTTACCGATTCTCACTTATACGCTTAAAATATTTTCAATGGAAAAGAAAAAACTCCCTCATACTCTGATCATTGTATCCATCATCCTCTTCCTTTTCCGCCTTCCTTCAAACACAACCATCGGGGCATATCTTGATGGCGCCCGTGATATGATGACTGCTGCCTTTGTTATCGGGATTACGCGACAGACGTCAGGGATCGCAGGTCTTACAGTTTCACACCGAAGACAGCATTCAGCGACATGATATAGTCATTTGTCTTGCCTATGTATAAAAACCTTGCTTCACCTCCGATAACAAATCGTTTGTTCAAAGGATAAAGATAAGATGCGCAGGCTTCAAAATTTGCAAAAGAATACTGGGTGCTGCTGATCGTTTCTCCAATCCCTTTGATCTGTGAGAACTGAACGGCAATTCCGGGCGCCAGGGAAAGGTAAAAATTATCCACTATTCTCATTCTTATAACGAGCAGCAGCGGGACCATATACATCCTGGCATCCATCGTATATTCGCTTGTCAGGGCTGAATCTACCCTGAAAATACGGTAAAACCCGGTTTCGAGGCCAAGGCTCAGCCTGTATTCGGGTTCCCACATAAAGCGGAATGAAGTGCCTATGAATTCTTTCTGAACATTCCGTGCGGGGACGATGTCCATGTTGGCAAAATAATGGGACCATCCTGTTCCGATTGCCAGGGTGTAATGGCTGCGTGTTTTCGGGATACTGTCGCCCGGCTGGGCGGCTGCATTCCAGGCTGCAACCAGGAAAAACAAGCCGATAATAATAATTCTTTTCATAGCCTAATTCTCCCGGATGTAATGATAATACCCGGCAATGAAGGGGTAGTTGGTGAGTATGCCGTCGAACTGCCCGTTATTGATAAATTCCTTTATCCAGTCTACATCATCGAGGGTCCAGGTCCAGGCCAGCCGGCCCTGTCCGTGAATTTGCGCAACCAGCGCATCCTGTGTGCCCTCAGTCCAGCGAGGCGCCCATACCATGGAGTTCGTTCTTACCACGTCATCCACCGACAATTCACAAAGAGAAGGGATTTTCTGGTAATCGGGCTGGCTCATGAAGTCGTTTATGGCATCCTGGGATGGCAGTCCGATATAAATATTCAGATCCCTTCCTTTTTCCTTTGCCCTTTGCAGTATTTCCTTTTGTATCGGGATGACCTCCTTTATCGAAGGAACTTTTTCTTTCATGTCAAGATAGACGTCGGTCAGGAGGGTGCTGTCAACAACGAAATAAAGTGCATCTTTCAGCCTCGGAATATGCTCCCCGTGGATAAGGCGCACCAGATAGAATAACTGCAGATAAGTGAAATCATTAATAGGTCCCGAAACCGGTCCTTTCTGGGTTAAGCGGATATTGAGGTCGGCATCATGGTACAGCACAGGGACGCCGTCACTGGTAAGCTGCACGTCAATTTCAATGCCCGTGGACCCCAATCCCTCTGTAAAATTGATCATCGCGATACTGTTTTCAGATACCGGCAGGTGGTCGGAAGTCCTTCCTCCGGAACGGTGGGCAAGCAGGGAAAACTTTTTGTTCAGAACAGAAGGGGAAATAGGCCTCAGATATACAAACTGAAGAGGGTTGTTGATCTCATTTCCTTTCGAACCATACCCCCCGCGGATAATGATCTGGCCAGGATGCGGATTGGCTTCGATGATGTCCTTTCCTCCCTCATCCCTGGCGATGTATGCGCTCGCAATTCCCGTATTGTCATTATAACAGTACCTCCAGTATCCCTGGATCATAATAACCGAATCAAGCTGTCCGACATCAAGAACCAAATAATGTCCGTCGGAACACATCACAGTCAGTTTCTTTCTCGACCATTTCAGCACCACCTGGTCGCCAAAAAGCTCATTTCCGGCTGTTACATTGTATATCCCGTCCATCACTTTCCTGGAAGCTTCAGGCAAGGGATAAGTCTCAGTAAATAAAGAATTCGGGCCCGGGGAGGGTATAGACACCTCCTTTGACTTGTTACAGCCTGCCATCAGCAAGGCAATACAAAATAAAGTTAACAAACAGTTTCTCATAATACCCATAACAGATGAAGTTCGGGAATGTGATAATACCGGTCGAAGGTTGAAAAAACCATCCAAGCCGGCCAGTAATACTTTACGTAATTGTCCTTGAAGCCAATGATCAGTATTTTTTTCCTGAATATGCGCTGCTCGAGGTATATCGCCCCGGTCATCCCGTCAAAAAAATTAATGCTGCGGCTCATTAAATCTTCGCCTGTTTTCATCTGCCCCCAGGCTATAATTACAGCTTCGCCCTTGAAGGTGAATGCAAGCGTTTTAGTTTTAAATCCTATCGAGGCATTAGGGTAATGAATAAGCGTCATTCCGGTATTTTTAAAACCGGCGAAATTCATGATCCCCAGTGAATAACCAAGGTCATATCCCAGGTTAAACGAGAAATTCCTGTGAATGTAATTCCATCTGGCGCCAAGACTGACCTGGTTTGATACAAGGATAGTGTTGAGGTTGCCTTCCAGAGAGAATCCGGCCGGCAGGCCAAATGTCAGATGAAGATCAAGCAAAGGTGCCTCAAGGGCATTCTCGACCCAGTCGAAAGGCAGTTTGATAAAATCAAAACCCAGACCAGTCTGTAGATGGTATTTCTGAAAATGATGCGGGAAGTACATGCTTTCCTTCCCTATATCGACAGGCGGAGATTTCTGCTGGGCATACAGTATGACCGGGGCCCAGATTATAGTAGTGATCAGCAAAAACCTGTGGATAACGCTCATGCTTTGCAAATAATGCTATTTTTTCAACCTGAATTACTATGAATCCCTCCAGTTGGAAATCTCATCGATACGGATTTCTCCATTGCCGAGTATGGCCCTGTAAAACGCACCGGCTTGTGAGTTGGGGGACCTGAGGATGAACATGATCCTGTCGCTGCCGGTAATGAAAACATTGACGTCGAGTCGGTTAAACTCTCTCCCCAGTCGTTTTTTCAGATCTGCGAATACAGCCGGGTCGGTCAGGATCTGTTGCACATCCGTGATCGTAGTAGCATATTTAAAGTAAATATTATGATCCCAGACCTCCCTGTAGGGTTTCTGGTCCCTGGAGTTGATGTATTTTATATAATCAATATTCTCCTGTGTAACAACATTAGGCGTGATTGCATTAAGAGCCCCAATGAGGTTTTCATCCATGAAAATCAGATCCTGGGAAGTCTCATAATACTTTGAATTTGTGCCATTCTGCTGAAGGTCTTGGAGAACAATGCCCGTGGAAATAAATTTGGGCTTCACGACTGTTTCGGAGTTGAGGTTATTCTGACTGTAGCTGTGCCCTGCAATCAAAACAATGAAAACTAAAATAAACTTTGAACGCATATAATACGGTTTGATATTGTTAAACGCCTTTATTCCTTATCAAGAACTGTTTTTGCAACCGCCAGTGACTGCTTCTGTTCCTCGTTCAGCCCGGGATACTGAGGATCCATTTCTTTAAGTTTAGCTTCAATGATCTCGCCAATGGCAATTCGGGAGAACCATTTATTATCAGCCGGTATGATGTACCATGGCGCATGTTTGGTGGAAGTATGCTCGAACATTTTAAAATATACCTTCATGTAATCGTTCCAGTATTGTCTTTCCTTTACATCATTGGGGGAAAGTTTCCAGTTCTTTTCGGGGTTTTCGATACGTTCCATGAAGCGGTTTTTCTGCTCATTCTTTGAAACATTCAGGAAAAACTTAAGGATCTGCATCCCGTTCCGCATAAGATGGAGTTCAAAATTATTAATGTCTTCATACCTCTCCTGCCAGATATGCCCGTCTTCAATTTTCTCAGCAATATCAGGCAGTTTCTGTGATTTCAGTATGTTTTGATGAACTCTCACGACCAGTACTTCCTCATAATAGGAACGGTTAAAGATTCCGATCTTTCCCCGGGGAGGGATTTCCCAATGAGCCCGCCAGAGAAAATCATGGTCCAGTTCATAAACAGATGGGGCTTTGAATGAGGAAACCCTGCATCCCTGTGGATTCAGGCCCGACATCACGTGTTTGATAGCTCCGTCTTTCCCGGCCGCATCGAGCGCCTGCAAAATGATGAGCAGCGACTGCTTGCCTTCGGCATACAGTTTATCCTGAATTGTTGCTATCTTTTTCAGGTTCTTCGCGAGATCGTTTTCCGTTTCCTTATGACTTTTGTATTTACCTGTATAACCGGCATCAAAGTCTTCCATTTTTCCGGCTTTTTTATTGGCGGAGAATAACAGTTCGTCGTACTTCATAGTTTATATTTTATAAGATCTTTGGGAAGGCTTGTGAAATACCGGTCAGGATGAACTGAATTCCCAACGCCAGAGTGATCAGGCCGAAGATCTTCGTGAGCACATCAAGACCCGTCGTGCCTAGATACTTCACGATCTTCGGCGCATACCAGAACGACAAATAGATGAGGATTGTCATCGCTATAATAGCGCCAAGCAATGCAAATTGCAGGTAGGGTTTATTGTGGGCAGATTCGGAGAAGAGAATGATGGTCGACATTGTGCCTGCACCCGTTGTTATTGGTATAGCAATGGGAATGATTGCAGTAGAAATTATTTTTGAAAATGTCTGCTCTGTAAGTTCAATTGATTTCTCAACCGAATTCATCATGCCAAAACCTGTACTGAGCAATAAAAGCCCGCCGGCAATCCGGAAAGCCGGGACGCTGATCTGAAAAAAATTCAGCACTGCAAGGCCTGCCAGCATCGTGATGATCATCGTAAGGAAGGCAGTCAGGGTGGCGATGTGACAGAGCTTGCGCTGTTCCTTTACCGTCCGGCCATGTATGAGATTGATATACAGCGGTATGGCCGCAATGTTATTGGCCACGGCAAACAATCCCAGGAGGTAGTGCTGAAATGACATTTCTTGCATATGCGGGAATTTTATGCAGTAAATATAATAAGAAAATCGCGTTTTGACATTTTTACGTTAGGGCGTTCTAGCGTTATTGCGTTACAGCGTTCTGTGTTAGAGCGTTATTGCGTTCTGCGTTAGAGCGTTGTTGCGTTTTGCATTCAATATTATTCACAAAATTGTCTGTTTCAATGGTGTTCATTGCGGCTTCGCCGAACGATATTCGACATTCAATATTGCTTCCCTCGCTTTCCCTTTCAGTTCCACTTCCGGAATGAGGCGGTCGAATTCCTGCTGTGTGATCCATCCCTTGTTCAGCATTTTTGTGGAAACTACCCGGTAAAAATCGGCCATGCTTGCCCTGAGGTGGCCGGTTTCATCGAAATTATATTTGAAATATTTGGGCCTCGGTATGATGGAAGCCATAAAAATTGCTTCTGCAAGCGTGAGCTTTGAAGCGTCCTTGTTAAAATAGAACCGGGATGCCTCATTTGCTCCATAGATCAGCGGGCCCCATTCGATAATATTCAGATATACCTCGAACATCCTTTCCTTGCTGCATAGCTGCTGGTTCTCAATGAGCCAGACAATCAGCGCCTCTTCCAGTTTGCGGGCCATCGTTTTATTCCGGCTGAGAAAAACATTTTTTATCAGCTGCATGCTGATGGTGCTTCCGCCCCTTATAAACCGTCCTTCTTTGATATCAGCGATGAGAGCATCGCGGAAAGCTTCCGGAAGAAATCCCCTGTGGAGGTAAAACCCTCCGTCTTCCGAAGTCATCACAGCATACTGAAGGAAAGGAGATATCTGTGATATCTTCCTGAAATCCGGATTCACCGGTCCCACACTGAAGGTCATAACCGGTTCATCATTTTCATAAGCTGTATAAACAAACGAACTGTCGAGTTTCAGCAAATCTCCCATGCCATACGAAAGGACCCTGAACTGATGACGTTTCAGCTCCATTTCAAATTTTAACGAATCCGGTATGGCCAGGTCGACAAAGAAATCGAAGTTAAATGAAAGTTCGCCTGATGTTTTTATTCCTTTCAGGTTCTCAAACATCTTTTCGGGCAGGGATGAAAAGAGTTGCCGGGCCGGGAATGGCGTCTTGTTTATCTTTATCGTGATCTGCCTCGATGGGCCGGGGCTATATTTTATATAAGGATGAAAATCAAGGTCATTAAAAAAGACTTCCGTGGCCGAATCCAGTTCGACAGCATCGGATTTGAAATTCAGCTGGTAATCAATCCCGAGTTTTTCAAACTTTACCGTATCGGTTGCTATTTTTTCATGAAATATCTTAAGCCCCTTAAAAGCTATTTTGCCTTTGATCCCTGCCTCATCATTGTTAAAACTTTCTGCCAAAAGATTAAATGTCAGTGAATCGAAGCAAAAGCCTGCATTCCACTTAAACCCGATATATGGCATTGAAATTTTTGTGTTGTCTGCGGATGACAAAGTAGCTTCTGCTATCCGGTTCCGGCTGTCGAGTTTACCTTCCGCCTTCCATTCAGCTTCAAGCAAATCCTCCCTGATTTTAATTTTAGTCGTGAAGCTGTGATCCTGCAATGGAAATCTGTCGATATGAACCGCTACCACATGATCGTTCGTTGTACTGCGGATATTCAGGTTGCTGATATCCATCTGCTCCGGGATCCTGTCGAATACCCAGCG
Organism: uncultured Bacteroidales bacterium; assembly: GCA_903887775.1. Lineage (GTDB taxonomy): Bacteria > Bacteroidota > Bacteroidia > Bacteroidales > FEN-979 > CAIRDP01. The sequence continues at coordinate 69,736 of CAISRB010000024.1, read as the reverse complement.
GAAAATACGGTTCGCAGTTTCAGAGAAGTTAAACTCCCGGGAAGCAGGAACAGGTTCCGGGCTTGTCCGGTCCGGATTGCTTTCGGTTAACAGGGGTTTCCTGGTTTGCAAAAGAAACTGGTAGTTGGTAAGGCTGTCCCTGCGGCTCACCATCAGGTAAAAATTGTGGATACCAGCCGATGAGATATTCAGACGGCCGGAAAAGAGCTTCCATGTATTAAACGAAACTATGAGCGTATCGATGTGCAGCAGGGAATCGCCAAAAGCAGGTTTCAGGCTTATCCCTGTCAGGAAAACGGTTGAGATCCCCTCAAACTTTGCTTTGTGTATCTTAAGATCAGCGTGATACCCTGCATTGAAGCGATTGACTTTCGATCCTACAATAGCCATCAGGACCGGATTGCGCAATACAAAACAAAGCAACAAAACAAACAACAGGATCGCTGCGCACCTGAGGAGAAGGTTACTTGTTCCTCTTAAAGATTCCTTTATCAGTCTCAACGATATTGCCGGCAAGATAATCGGTTTCCGCAAAATCAATTGTGTTTTTATCTTTGAACACGATGTCTATTACTTCCTTAAAGGCTTTCCCATCCCTCATACTGTTGTGCTCCATATAAAAATGCTCAGGTGACTTCCAGATACAATCATGGTCATGACAAACACCCATATTAACGACGGCATAGAAGTGAATCTTTTTCTCATAAGGATCGTAACCCATAAGAAAGGAAGCGCGCATTTTCCCTAATTTAGGATCATCAACAGATTCGGTACCATAAACTCCGGTGCCATCGGCCACAGATGAATAATCCATATGTGCTACGAATGTTGCTGCCTGCTTCTTATCATCTGTCATTACAACATTTGCGGTCCATTTGCCGACAAACTTCTGCAGCCAGGCCTGATCATTGGGGACTGCTTCTTTCTTTTCCTGTGCCTTTGCAATCATGCCTGCTCCAAAAACAAGCAATACTAAGAGAACTATCTGATTTCTTTTTGCTTTCATACAATTTGATTTTAATTATTTGTGAATTTGAATGCAAATATAATTTTAAATTAGACTGTTTCCAAATTTATTTTTAATTAAAATCAAAGAAGTGTTTTAATTTTCGGCTTGCTTTTTCTGAGTTAAGAAACCGGGTTCTGTGGTGAAAAGCCGGGTTCTGCAGTGAGAAGCCGCGTTCTGTAGATAGAAGTTGGGTTTTATGGGAAGAAACGGGAACAACTTTTCAGAACATATGCCCCAGTCCGATATAGAGTCCGCTATTACCATCCTGTTTGTTCAGCGCAAAGCCATAGTCGACGGTGACCATAAAATTCTCGTTAAGGGCCAGTCTCAGCCCGAGGCCTGAAGAAAAATGCATCCCGTCGCCGGAAGAGTTAAAGTAAAACGACTGCAGGTTCTCCGGGATCAGGTTTTTATAGACTTTCCTGTCCTGTACCACCATCCCGGCGTCGAGGAATCCGACCAATCCGAAATACAAATTCTGTTTAAGAAAATGGGTTCTCCAGAATTTCCAGCGGAGTTCGATATTTGCGAGGGCAACCCCATCGCCCACGACCCGGTCGCGGAGAATGCCCCTCATGGTCCTGGCACCCCCCAGTCCGTCGGGTTTGGTCGAAAGCGACCAGGAGGAAAACATATACGGATCGATATAATAAGGAGAAGTACCCCCGATTGTTCCCTGGTAATTCAGACGGTAAGCGAATACCAGGTATTTTTTTACAATGGAGATGAACTGGCGATGTGTGATCTCGAGTTTCACAAAAGCATACGGACTGTTGCCAAGGAAGGTCGGTGCCAGCATCACAAGTACCTCAGACCATATTCCTTTGTTCGGGGCGGCTTCATTGTCACGCGTATCATAGATCAGGCCCAGTTTCAGAAAAGTGAGTGTTCCTCCGCCGGCTTCCTGGGGATTTAGCAATCCGTACTTTACATAGTTATCCCAGAGCAGGGCTGTGTCGGGAAGCTGGTTGCTTTCCTTCTTGCCTGCGTTGATCTTGCTGATATCCACAGTAGCCATCTTCACATCGAAGAAATTGAGTCCCGCCAGCCACCTGAACTTCTGCCCCAGAATAGGTCCCTGGAAATCGGCCATGACACGGAAAAGCCTCCTCTGGCAGCGATAGAAAACCCTTGAAATATAATCGTCGCTGCCCTGGGACTCCACCGAAGGGATGTAATTTGCTTCGTATCCGTTGAAGCCATAGAAATCAAGCGCACGCTCAGGGAGGTAAGTGATATCGCCCGTAAAACGGATGTTCCCGGGGATCAGGTACTTCGAATCGTAGAACAACTGAAATACCGAACTGCCTTTCGTGAAGAAAGAGACTTCCGCGTAAAACGTATGCCTGTATTCAGGATAAGTGGAGCCATCGCCGTAATTGAATACCTGGGCCAGGGCGCCAAACTGAAACCCCTGGTCAGCGTCATATCCCAGGACCGGAAGAGCTCCGAAAGTCCAGCCTTTCTTACGATTCTCTTTTTTATGAAGTGTTGTATCAAGCTGGGCATAAGCTATCTGTGAAACAGATATAAAAATCACCAGGACAACAGCCAGTAAACTTTTTTTCATGAAACCCGGGGTTTTGTAAACAGGTTTACGGTGAACAATGTAAGAGCTGAGACGACAATCGATAGGATAGCCAGGTCGGCATTGTCTTTGAAAAATTCCTTAGGATTTCCCTGGAATAAAGCTATTACGATAAGTATGAAAATGTAAGTTATTCCGCTGATAAAGCTGGCCAAAGCCGCTTTGCTGCTGATCTTCCAGTGAAATGATGCCACCGAGGCAGGGATAATAGTAAAACCGATACCCGTAATAAAAATTATAACAGCCACAAGGTCTCTCAGGAAATAGGCTCCAAGGCAGCTCAGCGAAGTAAAACCGATGATACCGAGACGGGTGATGAGCATTCGCCGTTTATCATCTGATTTTCTCCCCGAGAGTTTGTCGTACCAGTCGACTGCGACCGAGGACGCAAGCACGAAGATCTGCGTATCCGCGGCGCTCATGATAGCTGCAAAGACCATGATGAGAGCCGCGCCGAGAAGTTTGCGGGGCAGGAGAAGGGTAAGCCCTTTTGCAAAGGCATCTTTTGCTTCAATATCTGAAAGGTGGCTGTGTGCTGCAAGCCCGACCATTGTTATAGCAATCCCGGTAATTACAGTGAATACCGCCGAAAGTATAAAGCCGTCGCGGACGATGCGGTCGGATCTAGCACCATAAACCCTCTGCCAGTATTCAGCCGACTGAAAAATGATAAAGACTCCGAAAGCAGTAAAGGCAATGGTCATTCCCAGGTTCATCCTCGAAAAATCGACAAGCTCCATTGCAAAATCCTGCTTATCCCGGAAAATCACGGAGGCGATAAGGATAATGATGACGAGCAGCACAAAATACTGGAAGATGTCGGTGCGGATCACGCTGCGGAACCCTCCGGCCAGAAGATATGTCATGATCAGGGCGGCGCTTAGCAGGAGCCCGGTTTCGTATGACCATCCGCTGATGCTTGCCAAAAGGCTGCTTCCGGCGATGAACTGGTTCAGCAGCATACCAGAATATACGATCAGGAGAATGATCGCCGAGAATAACCCGGTTTGTTTGTTGAATTTGAAATAAAACCAGTCTGAAAGGGTGTAGAACTGCTTTTCGCCGCTGAATTTCCTGAGCTTATGTCCATAGGGTATGAACACCAGGAAACCAATGGCAGTACCGATGAACACGGCAAAGGCAGAGATACCAAACCGGTAAACATAAGCTGAATAAGCGACAAGGGCAGCCCCTCCAATGTAACTTGCAACAACCGAAGTCACAAAACCTATGATGCCAATCCTGCGCCCTGCGATCATGAAATCGGAATCGGATTTGCGGCGTGACGCATACAATCCGATACCCAGGCTCGTAGAGGCATATAAAAGCAGCAGGAAAATATCGAAAGGGCTGAGGTTGCTGCCGGTAAGGGGTTCGAAAAGCCTGTTCATGTAACAAAGATAATCGGATAATTAAATATGTCAAGCGGTGAATTCTAAAAATCACAGCTCCCTCCAAAAAATACGTTTGTCGAACATTTTATGCTGTTCAACGAAATAATTTTTTTACGCCCCGCCCCTGAACTTACTTTGCATCATAAAACTATTAATTATGAAAGCAAAACTGATAATCCTCACAGCCCTGATCGCAATGACAATGAGCGGCTGCCTTGTAAAATCGCTCCACCCTTTTTACAATGAAAAAGACATAGTGTACAAACCTGAACTTACAGGGATCTACCTGGGAAATGATTCGTCCTCCTGGGAGATCAGGCAACATAAAGCATTTGCCGGTTTATTCAAGGATGAAAAACCAGGTAATAGTTACGATATTATATATACCGATAAGAAAGCTACATCTAAATTTGTTGCGCATCTTTTCAGCCTTGATAACCAGTTGTACCTTGACTTTTTCCTGCCCGACCCGGAAGGTACTGACCTTGCCGTGATGCATCTTGTCCCGGCACATACACTTGCAAAAGTAGAACTGTCAAACAACCGCATCACAATTAATTGGTATAACGAGGAATGGCTTATGAAGCTGTTTAATGAAAACCGTATCAGGATAGCCCATGAAAGAGTCCAGTTCGACCTTGACAAAAAAGATCAGGACAGCTACCAGGTCGTCCTGACCGCTCCCACCGCGGATCTCCAGAAATTCATCATCAAGTATGGAAATGATCCTGAAGCTTTTAATAAAAAGAAGGATTCAGAGTATACCTTTGTACTGAATAAAGTTGTGAATAAATGATGTTAATGAACGATGAGTGATGAATGATATGCGAACAGTGAACATTTATACCGCCATGATGAAGATCCCGAAACAACGCTGGTTGCAGCACCTTCTTTTCTGGCTTCTTGCATTTTACATCCTGCTAAGGATATTTGCAGGTTCGGCAGGAATAGAAAAGATCGATGTTATTTATACTCTGATATTCATTGCAACCCTGCTTCCCGGCATTTATCTTAACCTGTTTGTACTCATTTCCCGTGTTCTCAGCCGAAAGAGGTATGTTTTATATTCCTTTCTTCTTTTGCTGTGTGTTTTCGCCACTGCATGCCTGAACATCCTCACCTTTTCAAAACTGACCGATATCATTTTACCGGGTTATTATTTCATCTCTTATTATGAGTTCAGCGACCTTGTTAAATTCAGCCTGGTCTTCACAGGCATTACTACCTTGTTGAAGTTATCAAAAGGCTGGTTTTTGCTTATGGAGACAAGAAACCAGCTTGCCAGACTTGAAAAAGAGAACGCCGAGACCCGTCTTGATGCGCTGAAAAAACAGGTTAATCCGCATTTTCTATTTAACAGCCTTGCAGGCATCTATTCACTGGTGCTTCAAAATTCAGCGAAAGCTCCCGAGGTTGTGCTCAGGCTTTCCGATTTCCTCAGGTACGTCTTATATGAAACCTCAGGCGAACGGGTTGATCTTACGAAAGAACTTTCGGCCATGAACGATTATGTGGAGCTTCAGAAGCTCAGGGCGGGTAAAGAGGCTGAAGTTGAAATTCAGTTACCTTCTGATACAACCGGCCGGCAGGTCGCTCCCCTTCTCTTTCTCCCTTTGATAGAAAACTGTTTCAAACATGGAATCAAAGGAGCCTCAGGCCCGGTTTTCACAAAGATAGTGTTCAGGGTTTCAGGAGATCATCTCCAGGCTGATTTTGAAAATAATATTGGTGTTTCTGCGGATGAGGGAGCCCGAAAAACTCAGGGAATAGGTCTTGTTAACCTTCGTAACCGCCTTGATCTGCTGTACGCCGGGAGGCATGAACTGAAAATAAGCAAAGAAAAGGAACGTTTTACTGTAAATCTGACAATTCCTTTATATGGAAAAACTCCGTTGCCTGGTAATTGAAGACGAACCGCTGTCGCAGGAGATCCTGGCCAGATACATTGCCGATATCCCTGAACTGGAACTGGCCGGGATCTGCGGTGATGCATTGCAGGCCTCAGGACTGCTCAGGAATTCTGCTGTTGACCTGATTTTTCTCGATATCAATCTGCCGGTGATCTCGGGGATGCATTTTGTAAAGTCGCTGAGCCATCCTCCAATGGTGATTTTCACAACAGCCTATCCGGAATTTGCCGTGGAAGGATTCGAAGCCGATGCCGTGGATTACCTTGTTAAACCGTTCTCCTTTGAAAGATTCCTGAAAGCAGTGAACAAAACTTTCGAAAGGACAAACTACCTGAAGTCTAAAGCCGGCCTGCCCGCGGCAACAGAACATGAAACTACGGGTTTTCTCATCCTCCGTGCAGATAAAAAAGTTCATAAGGTAAATTATTCAGAAATCCTTTACCTGGAAGCAACAGGTGACTACGTGAAAGTCCATATTGCTGCCAGGGTGCTTATTGTGCACGAAACATTCAGGAAAATGGAAGAACAGTTACCTGATGGGCTTTTTATAAGAGTACATAAGTCCTTCATCGTACCCCTGGGAAGGATCAGGTTTATTGAAGGGAACCAGGTGAACATTGAAGGGACCATGATCCCTATCGGGCTTGTTTACCGTGATAACCTGATGAAGCTTATGAAAGGTTAATCAGAGCAGTTTTCGCCTGTACACGATGAACATGCACGACATTGTCATCAGCAGGCTGAGCAAAATAAGAAAGATGCTTTGAGTGCTTCCGAAGTCCTGGTACTTCTGGCTGATCAGGCCCAGGTTGGCAAAATACGAAATGATGACAGCCCCGCTGTTGTTGATGAAATGGGCAAATACCGGTACCCATATGGAACCGCTCCAGTAGAAAAGATAACCAAAGATCACACCGAGTATCATCCGCGGAAGCAGTCCGTAAAACTGCATATGCATGGCTCCGAAAAGGAAGCCGGTGATGAAGATGGCGATATGAACGTTTTTAAGCCAGTCTTTCAGCAGCCTCTGCAAAACACCCCTGAACATAAACTCCTCTCCCACGGCCGGCAGTATGCCGATCATGAAAAGGTTGAAAAGGAAGTTGCTGAATGATTTCCCGGCCAGAAAAGCCCCGGTAAGTTTTCCGGCCTGGTCCTCGGCGTTTTTCATCCAGTCTTCCACCCCCTTAAGGAAGGAAGGAAGTTTCAACATTTCATTGATATCAATAAGCCAGTTGATCAGGGGAAGGGAAACAAACATCAGCAGAAAAACAATAAAATAGAGACTGCTGCCGCCTGCATGATTTGCATTCAGAAAAGACCACGAATTAAGTTCAAAGAGATAACCGATGAGGATTGGAGGTATGATAAAAAGCCCGAAGCTCTGTGTAACCTGGAAATATTTGAGCAGGGCCAGCGATTTTGGATTGTCCTGCTGGTTGAGAAGATCAAGAGTGCCGGCCAGGTTCACATGGTAGAGTGGCATTGCCAGTAAAAGAGCTGCAAAAAAGATAATGATGAAACAGGAAAACGTCAGAGCGACAGCGAACACGAGTCGGCTGAATGGAGAGAGGTTTCCTAAAAAGGCTTGTTTCATCAGATGTTATGGATTTTTCTATTTTTGCGCTAAAATACTATATTTTGATCAGGATTGGCCAGATAGCAGCCGGTGAATTTCCTGTAATCCTTGCTCCGATGGAAGACGTCACGGATTCTCCATTCCGTTCTATCTGCAAGGATTTCGGGGCGGATGTGCTGATCACTGAATTCGTGGCCTCCGAAGGACTTATCCGCGATGCCTGGAAAAGCAGGATGAAGTTGCAGTTTGAAACTAAAGAAAGACCTATCGGCATACAGATCTTTGGGGCTAATATTGATTCGATGATAAAAGCAGCTGAGGCTGCCCAAAATGCCGGTCCCGATTTCATCGACCTTAACTTCGGTTGCCCGGTGCGAAAGATCGTGATGAAAGGTGGCGGTGCCGCCCTGCTGCAGGATGTCCCGAAAATGATCTCTATGGCAAAAGCCGTTGTACAATCGACAAGGATTCCTGTTACTGCAAAGACCCGGCTGGGATGGGATGAACATCATCTTGAGATCGTGGATATTGCAGAACGCCTTCAGGATGCGGGGATACAGGCTATCAGTATCCATGGCCGCACCCGTGTCCAGCTATACGGGGGCAAAGCCGATTGGACCCTGATCGGTGAAGTGAAAAACAACCCCCGGATGAAAATTCCGGTTTTTGGTAACGGGGATATCGATTCGGGACCTAAAGCCGGGGAAATGAAAGAACGATACGGTGTCGATGGAATTCTCATCGGCAGGGCTGCCGTGGGGAATCCCTGGATATTCAGGGAAGTGAAGGCATTCCTGGGGACCGGCAGCGTAACTGCTCCCCCAAGTGTAACCGAAAGGATTAACATGGTTCGGCTTCATCTTGAGAAATCGCTGCTGTATAAAGGTGAACGTGCCACCTTGTTTGAAATGCGCAAGATGTACAGCGGTTATTTCAGGGGGATTGCGGGATTTAAACCATACCGGCTGAAGTTGATCTTATCAGGGTCTTTGCAGGAAGTTGACTCAATTCTTCGCGAAATTCAGTACCTTTCGCTGTCTGAATAACAATTAAAATTGCAATTTATGAAAGAAGCAAAGACTGGCAAACAAGCTGAACGAATCGTTTCAATTGATGCATTAAGAGGTTTTGATATGTTCTGGATATCGAGCGGCGATGCTTTCTTTATCGCTCTGTTCACATTTATCAACACCCCTTTCTTTCAGCGACTGGCCACACAACTGGATCATCCTTCCTGGGCTGGATTCCGTTTTTATGACATCATATTTCCTTTATTCCTGTTCATCATGGGAGTTGTAATGCCTTTATCGATTGAACGCCGGCTGGAGCGTGGCGATTCCCGAAAGGAATTATACCTGCATATCATGAGAAGAACATTGCTGCTGTTCCTGTTTGGTTTAATTTATAACGGACTGTTTAACTTTGATTTTGCTGCTCAACGCTGGTCAGGCGTTTTGCAACGTTTCGCTGTAACCTATTTCTTCGCTTCCATTATCGTGATGAATTTTAAAAACAAGGGGCAACTGATCTGGGCCGCCTCAATCCTTGCAGTATACTGGCTGATCCTGCTGTTAATCCCTTCACCCGGATTTCACGCATACGATCTTACCCCCCAGGGTAACCTCTGCGGGTATATCGACAGGCAGTTTCTTCCGGGTTCTTTCTGCTGCTATACCTACGGTGACAATGAAGGTATTCTGACTATGTTCCCCGCCATCACCAATGTGTTGTTTGGTGTACTTGCAGGCCGCTGGCTGCTGGGTGCCGATGAAGCTATGAAAAAAATTAAGAACCTGGTTATTGCCGGCGTTTCTTTTATAGCCGGCGCTTTATTATGGAGCCTGGTTTTCCCGATCAACAAATATTTATGGACCGGTTCATATGTGCTGCTCACGGTTGGCATCTCTTTCCTGCTCCTATGCCTCTTTTTCTGGATCATTGATGTAAGAGGTTACAAAAAATGGGCCTTCCCGTTTATCGTTATCGGTTTAAACCCCATCACAATTTATGTAGCCCAGGGAATCTTTGATTTCGGCATCATAGCTAATATATTCATTCATGGCTTTGTTGATGCTTTTGGCAGTTTCAAACCTGTATTTTACCAGTTCAGCATTATCCTGGTTAAGTGGTTCTTTTTATACTTTCTCTATACAAAAAAGATTTTCCTGAAAGTTTGAAAGAAAATGCACTGCTGAGGAATCAAATGGTATAAACCTCAGGGCAAGCCTTCTACTCTGGTTAAGACGCGAAGGAGCTGGGAATTTACCTGGATAGAATAAAGGGTATAAACCCCGGGGCATGCCGCGGCCCGAGGTTCCGCATTGGGCTGAGGGGAATTTGCCTGGATAGATTAAAACGAGATCTTATTCGTCTTTTCATAGATCCTGGGGTGGAAACTATAGAAACGGGCAGGCTTATGCGATACGTCAACCTGCTTCTCATTAACTGGCAGGATATATGGCATATTGGCCACCTTTTTACGGAAATTCCGTTTGTCGAGTTCGCTTCCGAGAATAACTTCATGTAACTGCTGCAATTGCCCGAGGGTAAATTTGGGAGGCAGTAATTCATAGGCAATAGGCCTTGATTTCAGGTCATTTCGCAGGGTATTAAGAGCCTGCTGCAGGATTGATATATGGTCAAAAGCAAGTTCCTGTACATCTGAGATTTTGTACCACCTGGCGTTCTCCTGAAGGGTAAAATTAGCAGCCTTGTCCTGGTCAATATTGATAAGTGAATAATAAGCAACAGTGACAACAATTTCCTCCGGATGAGCGATGCTTCTTAACCATTCCATGTCCCGGGCCTGTCTTTTAAGCCGCCCCGGGGATCCTATCGCGGCATATTGCTTAAGATAAATTTTGTCGAGGCCGGTGAGCTCACTTAACACACGAGATGCTGCTGTATCCAGGTCTTCATCCTTACGCACAAGATCCCCCGGCAACTTTAAATCATGGTATTCCTTCCCTTCGAACTGCATGTTGCGCTCGATCAGCAAAACATTCAGTTTCCCGAATTCGAAACCAAACACCACACAATCGACAGAAACATGCAGGTTCAGATTTTCAAGTAAGTTTGAATCTTCCATCATTCTATTATTCTTTTAATCACGATTAGTTTCAGGGAAGAGCGGTAAAAATAACTGAAAAGTGATAAATCCATGCAACTTTTGAAACATTTCTTTGGTCTAATAATCTGAAAAAACATGTTTATGAGACAAAAAATCAAACGTAAATCCTTTTTTTCACTTTAAAAGCAGAGCACTGACTTGAATTAATAAATAAAAAAGTAAATTTAAGTAATTGATTTTCAAATTATTTCAATTGCCTGTATGGTTTCATTAAAAAAAAGTTCTGTTTTGAAAAAAATATTTGGAAAGTAAGTTCTAATCTTTATAACTTAGTGTCCGAATTACACTTTGTATTTTTTTCAAAATTTTGCATCACACCCTAATATATATTATATTTGCCATAACTAACCTGGTTATTAATTCTTAATTCAAACAAAACATGAAAAACGTTAAAAAGTTGAGTTGGGTGATTTACACTTTGTTAATCATCACGCTATTTATTTCTTGTAAAAAGAAAGAAACGACACCTGCTGTCATTGCCAGCTTTACCAAACAGGCTGATGCTGTGAACTTTAAAAAAGTAACATTCACAAATCAGTCGCAAAACTACGTTTCATTATTATGGAATTTCGGAGATAATACAACTTCGACTGAAGTTAATCCGATCCATATTTTCCCGGATGTGGGTACTTATGCTGTAAAACTCTCTGCCACCGGTTCAGATGGGACCGTAGATTCCTATTCTGAGAATGTTACTATCAGTGACCCGAACTTATTACTGACCGCTCTTACAGGCGACGTCTCAAAAACCTGGAAACTGCTTCGCGTTACATCTACCGGACGTTATCCTCTTGAATGCGGACCTGAAGACCACTCAACAATTTGGTGGGCTATGGGTAAAGACAACAACGAACTTGGTAACCGTCCGTGCATGCTGAACGATGAATTTATTCTTGGCCGCGATATGTCCCTGGTATATGATGCCAAGGGAGATTATTGGGCAGAAGGCGGAATTTTCAACCCTGCCAATATTTGCGCATTAACCACTGACCCGATGGTAGGACCGAACGGGGAAGATCTTTCAGCCTGGGGCAGCGGATCTCATACGTTTGAGTTGATTGCCGGCACGCCGCCGCAAATCAAGGCTGTTGGTATGGGTGCATTCCTTGGATTTTATAAACTGGGAAATGGTTCTGAAACGAAAATACCGCTTGACCATGTTACTTATGATATTGTTAAACTGACTACCGGGACTGTTGATACCCTTGTTATTGAAGGCATTTACAGATGGGATCCCACAACATCAGGCGGGTACTGGAGATTTGTCCTTATGCATTACACCAACCCGGCCGATGAACCACCCATGCCGGGGAATAAGCCCAATGCAGGGTTTACATTTACGTATACCGGTCTTGCCGTTACTTTCACGAATACATCGGCAGGCGCTACTTCATATTCCTGGGATTTTGGCGACGGCCAGACTTCCACTGCTGCCAGCCCTGTTCACACTTATGCACACCAGGGTATTTATACCATTGTTCTCACCGCTACAAACAGCAATGGAAGCGCAACAGCAACCGGACTAGTTTTCCTTGGCACTGACCCGGCCACCCTTACCGGAGCTGAGATCATTGGCAATCCATGGAGGGTAAGCGTTAGTGATAATTCGATCTTTGTTGGTTCAGGTATGGGTAAAAATGACTGGTGGCATGTCTCCAAGACCATGTTCGAGAGCGGAACCGGTGGTGATGACTGGACATGTATGCCGGATGATGAATTCACCTTCAGCGCTGGCGGAGCATTTTCATACAACACAATGGGCTTCGCCCGTAACGACAGTTATTTTGGAACTCCAAACGGCTGCTGGTCCGATGCAGAAATCGCAGCAAGCCCGACTGGCGTTTCTTTCGGCTCCTGTGCAACACATACTTATGTGTTCACTCCCGGCGCCATCCCGACTATTACCCTGACTAACGGTGCAGGCTACACAGCATTCATAGGGTTCTATAAAGGATACAATGGCGTTGCAAGCGGTATTAAAGGTGGAGAAAACAATGGTACTGATCCTCCGAATTTTGGCTCCGCTACCAACACTTATCAGGTAATGGGTTACGCAAATACAGGAACGAAAGAGTATTTGTTCGTATCAGTTGATCTCTCAGCAGATCATACCGGCGGATCAGCATGGTCTGCCATCCTGGAACGTTAATCTAATATTTTTAATTTGATTGAAAAAAATCAAGAGTGAGAAAAATTCTTTCTTGCTCTTGATTTTTTTCTTTATAATCAGCAGTATGAGAACTTGGCTTGGTTTTTTTCTGGTTCTTCTGTCTCTTGCCTGTCACGCCCAACAAGATTCCCTGATCTGGTCTGACGAATTCAATGGCAGCGGAGTACCCGACACAACCTGGTCATACGACCTGGGAACCAATAACGGATGGGGAAACAGTGAGATTGAGCTTTATACAAGCAGTACACAAAATGTTCGGCAGGACAGCGGCAAACTGATCGTTGAAGCGCGTAAACAGGGATATACGTGGACATCGGCCAGGATTAAAACCCAGAAAAGATTCAACTTTACTTATGGAAAAATCGTATTCTCGGCCAGGCTCCCCGTCGGAAGCGGTACATGGCCCGCCTTATGGCTGCTGGGAGAATCCATTACAAGTTCGGGCTGGCCTGCCTGCGGGGAAATTGATGTGATGGAAAATGCAGGAAAAAACCCGAGAAGTGTCCGCAGCTCATTGCATACTATTTCAAGCTCCGGTAATACAGTGAACACTAACGCCATCATGGTTAATAATACAACGACTCAGTTTCACGAGTACCAGGCGGTCTGGACACCCGAAAAGATTCAATTCAGTGTCGACGGCATCTTATTCTACACTTATAATCCTGCTACAAAAACCAATAGTAACTGGCCTTTCAAAAAACCCTTCTTTATCATTATAAACCTTGCCATGGGAGGAACTTTTGGCAGTGATCCCAAGTATGAAACAAACGGACTGAAGAACGGAGTTGATCCTGCGCTCAACCTGGCCCGTATGGAGCTGGATTACGTAAGGGTTTATAAATTGGTCTACCCGGCTTCTGTCGAGGACCCGCCTTCAGGCGATGGATCTCTGAATAAGCAACTATTTGCACCCAATCCTTCCTCAGGAAAAATAAACCTTCTTTTCCCGCTTAGGCATCCGGGTCAGGGTATTATATATAATATGATGGGAGTCGATGTTTTCAGGTTTCAAATCAATCCTGATAAAACCGATATCGATATCTCCTTCCTTCCTAAAGGAATATACCTCTTAGCCATCACATCAGGCGGGGAGAAAAGAACCCAGAAATTAATCCTTCAATAAACACATTAAATCTTCACGGTATGATTAAACATTTTACGCTATTTTTCTTATCGGTTCTATCTTTATCTGTGTTTGCTCAAAACCGCATTATTACAGGTAAAGTTACCGACGCCAGTGGATATAACCTTCCAGGCGTTACGATACAATTGGTGGGGACTACGAAAGGTACAACCACTGATGCCAACGGAACTTTCCAGATCACTGCTGACAAGGGAATATTGAAATTCAGTTTTATTGGCTTTATCTCACAGGAAATCAAGTTGGAAAAACAGACTGTTGTTAATATTGTATTACAGGAGAATGTCAACATACTGAATGAAGTTGTCGTCATCGGTTATGGAACCCAGGTTAAAAAAGACCTGACCACAGCAGTTTCGGTTGTGGATCAGAAAGATATCGAGGACAGGCCGATCACCTCTGCCGCCCAGGCATTACAGGGAAAGGCCGCCGGTGTTGACGTAGTGCAGCCTTCAGGAAAACCGGGTGGGGATATCGTGGTTCATGTGCGCGGAACGACCTCCGTTCTGGCAGGCAACGACCCCTTATATGTCGTTGACGGAGTTCCCACCACCGACATTAAAGGATTGAACCCGACTGATATCGCATCGATGAGCGTACTCAAGGATGCCTCTTCAGCAGCCATTTACGGGGCAAGGGCAGCCAACGGCGTAATCACGATCACTACTTTCAGGGGCAAGGAAAACACACCCGTCATCAAGTTCAATACCTATTTTGGAGCATCATGGCTCCGCAAACCAATCGAAACCCTTAATACGAAACAATACAGAACCCTGATCGACCAGATCATGCCGGGTTCCCTTGATCCGACATGGACTGATTACACCAACTGGAGCGACCTTGTTTTCGGAACCGGGTTCAATCAATCATACCAGCTCTCCGCTTCAGGGGGGACTGAAAAAACCCAGTATTTTGCATCACTGGGCTATTTGAGCGAATCAGGTATCGTGAAACCTGCCCGTTTCGACCGTTATAATTTCAGGCTCAATCTTGACAACCAATTAAGGTCCTGGCTTAAAACGAGTACAAATATCAACCTGATCTACTCAAAAACACAGGATACACCCGATAATGCAAGTTCGGGCCGGGGCGGAGTTATCATGAGCGCCCTCAATACACCACCATTTCTGCATGTTTATAAGGCAGGCAATAGCGGACAGTTTGATCCCAACCCGTTTCAGCCTTCATGGGAAAACCCGGTTGCATATATGGAAGGCCCTTCACAGAAGGCTCTTGATTTCCGGGTATTCGGCAACCTTAATATCACAGCCACGATCATCAGCGGCCTCACCTTTACTACAAATTTCGGGATCGATTATACCGCTCACCAGTGGGATTATTACCTTGATCCCTTCCGTACCAATTACGGGCGTCAGAATAATGGCATCGGCCAGGCTGATAAAAGGAACAGCCTGACATGGTTATGGGAAAACACCCTGAATTACAATAAAACATTCGGCAAACATAAGATCAGCGCTTTGGTCGGCACCAGTATGCAGCGTTTTAACAGCAACGATTCATACATCTACGGATATGACTTCCCTGCCGATGTTTCAGTTACAACACTTAATGCTGCCAATTCGGTGTCAGCCTCAACTGATATCCAGCAATGGGCTCTTGCTTCATTCTTTGGCAGGGCTACCTACGATTACGCCAGTAAATATTATATTACCGTTAGTTTGAGGGATGACGGTTCATCCAAACTTGCCAATCCCTGGGGTATTATGCCGGCTTTTTCGGCAGGCTGGAGAATTTCCGGAGAAAATTTTATGAAAGGAGTTAAGGTGATCAACGACCTGAAAATCCGTGGAGGTTGGGGTAAAAACGGTAACCAGGAGGGAATTCCGAACTATGCACGTTATGGCCTTATAACATACTACCGCCGCTCACCAACGAATCCCTTATCAGGACCCAGCGCCGTACAAACAACTTACGGAAATCCTGACCTGAAATGGGAAACCACCAACCAGACCAACCTCGGACTTGACCTTTCGATGTTTAATTCGAGGATTATCCTGAATGTAGATGCTTATTATAAACTTACGAACGATGTCTTGCTGAATGTCCAGCTTCCTGCCTCCCTTCCTATAACGACCATTCAGACGAATGCAGGAAAAATTGAGAACAAAGGAATGGAATTCAATGTGCATTCAGTGAACTTTGCTAAAAAATTCCGCTGGGATACCGATTTCAATCTCTCTTTCAATCGCAATAAAGTCAAGGAATTACAGTACACAAATGTGTACTATTTTGGACGCATTTACAGTAACAACCAGGATGTTACCATCGTCAAGGCAGGCTTGCCCCTCGGCACATTTTTTGGTTATGTTTCAGAAGGAGTCGATCCGAAAACAGGGATGATGAAATATGCCGATCTCAATAATAACGGTGTTATTGATCCCGGTGACCGCACAGTTATCGGGAGTGCCCAGCCGAAGTACACCTTTGGGATCACCAATACATTCAGTTACTGGAGGTTTGACCTTTCAGTCTTTGTTCAGGGAAGTTTCGGGAATGATATTTACAACGCTACCCGGATCGACCTGGAAGGAATGTTCGATTCAAAAAACCAGAGCTCAATCGTATTAGACCGCTGGACTCCAACCAATACCATTACTAATATACCAAAAGCTCAGGGCGGAGGTATTATGGACAATCTGCGCAATTCAACCCGTTTTGTTGAGGACGGATCCTATGTAAGGCTAAAGTCAGTCACACTTTCCTATAAGATCATTGAAAACGTGAAAAAGAAGAAGGGGGTCCCAAAACTGTCTGTCTACATCACAGGTCAGAACCTGCTAACTTTTACGAAGTATTCCGGTTACGACCCTGAAGTCAATGCATATGGAAACAGCGCCACTGAAATGGGGATTGACTATGGCACCTATCCCCAGGCATTAACATTTATTGGCGGTTTTAATCTTGAATTCTAATTTTAAACATATGAAAAAACTATTCATACTATCGATGATTTTATTTGCAGCAGTTACGTTTTACTCCTGTAAAAAATTTCTTGATCTGCAACCTCAGTCTCAAGGAATTGCTGTTCAAAATGCATCCTCCGATTCCATTTTATATAAAACCGCACAAGAGGTTGAATCTGCCCTTGCCGGCGCTTACAGCGATTTTAAAAATGAATATTACGAGCTTGATTATTATGTGAACGGCGATGCGCAAGCCGATGATGCTTACGCAGGCGCCGATAATCCTGCGAATTTTCAGATTGATGCTCTTAAGATCGATGCCATCAACAGCAATGTAAGCCGCGACTGGGCCTACCTTTATTCCACAATAGGAAAGACAAATTCAGTTATCAACAATGTGAATTCCTGTCCTGACGCGGCTCTTACTGCTGACCGGAAGAAACAGATCATCAGCGAAGCTTCATTTATCAGGGCATTCATGTATTTTCAACTGGTTCAGCTATGGGGCGATGTTCCTCTTCAATTGAAAGAGGTCACGAGCTTCAGCGCCAGCAATTTAGCTGAGCTTTATCCTCAATTGTTTCCACCCAGGGCCCCGATGGCAAACGTTTACAAGCAAATCATCCTGGATCTTGAAACAGCCCTCGCCAATGTCCAGGTTTCTGCAACCAATAAGGGTTATGCCACAAAAGGTGCCGTAAATTCGATGCTTGCCTATGTTTATGCCACACAGCTGCCCCATGATTATGCCAAAGTCCAGCAATATTGCGATGCGGTAATAGGCGGGGGGTACAGCCTGATGCCCAATTACAATGATTTGTGGAATAACCAGAACAAAAACTGCGCTGAATCGATTTTTGAGATCAATTACACCGGTGGCGCCACCGACGGCAACTGGGGTACGAATATGTTCAGGGGACTGGACTGGAAAAAGTTTAATATCCCATCCAATGACCTGGTATTTGCTTTTGATGCTGAAGGTGATACGGTAAGGAAGAACAACTCGATAATTTTTCTGGATATTACCGGCCATTGGAGCGATCCAAACTGGCCCCAGACGCATTACCCATTTCTTAACAAATGGAGGAATTTTGAATCAGGCAGCAACCAGAATTATATTTTTATCCGTTTGGCCGATATGATTTTGCTAAAAGCTGAAGCTTTGAATGAACAGGGAGATGCCCAGGGTGCTGCAGCCCTTGTCAACCAGATCAGGCACCGTGCAAAATTGGGGAATACCCCGGCCTCCACCCAGGATGCCATGCGGCTTGCTATTGAAAAAGAGCGCAGGCTGGAACTTGCATTTGAAGGACGCCGCTGGTATGATCTCAAACGCAACGGCAGGGCCATCGAAGTTATGAACAATGCAGTGGGCCCGGATGGTCAGAAAATAGGGTATAACCTTACTCAGAACGGGCTCGTATGGCCTATCCCTCAGTCAGAAATGGATAAAAATGTAAATCTGGTACAAAATCCGGGTTATTAACCCTGATGTTCTGCCTTAAGAGATATTATCTGTTTTATAAGTCTCTGCTTTTGCTGATGATTATGGCATTGCTTTTAAATTGTAAAAGCAAGCTTGAACCTGATCCCGGACAACCACCGACTCCATCAGGTACCGGAAAAGCTAAAGTCTGGCTGACGAAGGGCGATAAATCCAAATTGCTTAGCAGGGAAGCCGACCTGATCATTCAATCTCAGAGTTCATCTTCTTTACCTACCATTATTATTGACACGGTTACGCTGCTCCAGACCATCGATGGTTTCGGAGCTGCGTTAACCGGTTCGTCGGCATTTCTTTTGCATCAGAAGCTGAGCGAGGGCGCTAAACAGACTTTATTGCTAACTTTATTCGATACGGTAAATGGCGCAGGCTTTTCCTACCTTCGCCTGACCATCGGCGCCTCCGATTTTTCACTTTCCGACTTCACCTATGATGACCTGCCATCGGGACAAACCGATTTCACTCTTCAGCATTTTTCATTATCGAGGGATACGGAAGATGTGCTGCCCGTTTTAAAAGATATTCTTCAGTTTGTGCCGGCAATAACTTTGTTAGGGTCGCCATGGAGTCCGCCGGCCTGGATGAAAACAAACAACAGTATGGAAGGAGGCAAATTGAAGACCGCCTGTTATGACGTATATGCTGACTACTTTGTGAAATATATTCAGATGATGAACAACCATGGCATTACGATCAAAGCTGTCACTCCCCAAAATGAACCTTTGTATTCAACAGCCACTTATCCCTGCATGTCCATGCAAGCCACCGAGGAGGCTGATTTCATTAAAAACCATCTCGGCCTGAAATTTCTGTCAGCCGGTATAAATACTCAAATAATTATTTACGATCACAACTGGGACAATACAAATTATTCAATATCGGTTCTGAATGATGCCGGTGCAAAACAATATATTGCAGGCACTGCTTTCCATGCCTATGCAGGGGATGTTTCAGCAATGACCACTGTGCATTTCGCCCATCCTGATAAAGGATTGTACTTTACAGAAATATCCGGAGGCACATGGGCGACAAACTTCGCAGATAACCTGATGTGGAATATGAAGAATATTTTCATCGGGACAACACAAAACTGGTCTAAATGCGCCTTGCTATGGAACCTTGCACTTGACCAGAATGGTGGTCCCCACGCAAACGGTTCATCAACCTGCCGGGGGGTCGTAACTATTAACTCCTCAAGCGGACAGGTTTCATATAATGAAGAGTATTATTCAATAGCCCATTTCTCAAAATTTGTCAGGCCGGCTTCTTCAAGGGTTTCTTCAATAATCCCTCAAACCCTCACAGGAACAGGAGCTGTCGCTTTTCAGAACCCGGATGGGTCAAAGGTGATGATTGTATGTAATTACAGCTCTGACTTCAAGACATTCAATGTTAAACAGGGAGAAAATAATTTTTCATATACACTTGCAGCACAATCTGTTGCCTCAATTACCTGGTAAAATAAATCACCGGACGTCTAGAGTATTTTGTGTAGACGCTGATGTGTTTTTTCAATATTCTTGTTTTCTCTATGTAATTGCTTTACAATTTTTTATATTATTGCATCCATTATTATGATGTATTATTGATGTAATAATATAATTATTCCTGCTGCATTCTTGATGTAGAATAATATTTTGTTCCCTGCTGCATACAATCATATATTAGCAGAAGTATTCAAAGAAAGACGGAAGATGTTTGACAATTTATTAATTTTGAGCATGACCTGCCAGGAAAGATAATATAAACACAACCTCATATCCATCAATTATTAAACACATTTTCAAAACAAAGAAACCATGAAACAAATGTACCCCCGTTGTTCAAAGGTCAGTGTATTCAGGAGCAGGCTGATCCTTTTAACCGGTCTTCTGTGGCTTGGCGTCACGACGCTGTTTGCGCAGAATACCAACCAGTACACTGGCACTGTCACCGATAACAAAGGTGAAACTCTGCCCGGTGTTAACGTCCTGATAAAAGGTACCGTGAACGGTACAGCTACTGATATGCAGGGAGCATTTAAGCTGACTTCCCCGAAGCCGACAGAAACTCTTATTTTCTCATTTATCGGCTTTATAACCCAGGAAGTTCAGGCCACTGCCGGTGTTCCGGTTAAAGCAGTACTCATGAGCAGTACGGTTGGCCTCTCGGAAGTTGTAGTGATCGGCTATGGCACACAGAAAAAGACCTCAGTGACCAGCGCCATTTCGAAGGTTAAAGGCCAGGATCTGGAATACATGCCCATTGTGCGTATTGAGCAGGCCCTGCAGGGGAGAACCACCGGTGTAACTATTGCCACAAGTTCCGGGCAGCCTGGCGCTTCATCCACGGTAAGAGTTCGCGGTACAACAACCATTAATAACAGCAACCCGCTTTATGTGGTTGACGGAGTTCCCATCGACAACGGAGGCATTGACTATTTAAATTCGGAAGATATTGAATCTCTTGAGGTACTGAAGGATGCCGCCTCAGCCTCCATATATGGTACACGTGCTGCAAGCGGTGTAATCCTTGTTACTACGAAAAAAGGTAAAGAAGGCAGCCTGAAGGTAGGCTCAGGCAGTATGTCGGTGAATTTTAATGCGTATTACGGGACCCAGTCCCCGGCAAAAAAGCTTTCCCTTCTAAACGCAACGGATTATGCCACATTACGTAATGAGGCCTCTGTTAACGGCGGCGGCCCTGTTATATTTACCGATCCTCAATCCTTTGGCACAGGCACAGACTGGCAAAGTACAATTTTCAATAATTCTGCAAAAATTCAGAATTATGAGCTGAGTATCAGCGGAGGAAATGATAAATCAACCTATTATACCTCGATGGGATATTTTTCTCAGGAAGGTGTCGTTGCTACATCCATTTCCAATTACAAACGACTTAATCTGCGATTTAACTCGACTCATAAAATTAAAAACTGGCTGAGGTTTGGCGATAATGTTGGATACACTCACATAAAGAGCCAGGGCTCGCTGAATACAAACAGTGAATACGGCGGACCTCTTTCTTCGGCCATCAACCTGGATCCAATCACGCAACCGGTAATCACCGATCCAGCAATTGCGAATTCCCCGCCTTACAGCAACCACCCTGTGGAGAGAGATGCGAACGGGAACCCCTATGGTATTTCGCAATATGTTGCCCAGGAAATGACCAACCCCATGGCATATATTCAGACTCACCTGGGAAATTACGGATGGTCCGACAACATTGTCGGCAATGCTTACGCCGAGATTGAGCCTATAAAAGGGTTGAAAGTTAAATCAGATATAGGTGCCAAATTAGCTTTTTATGGTGATGAAAGCTTCGCCCCGGTTACTTATCTGAATGCTTCCACATACACTACGAACAATTCCTTTTACCGTGCCGCAAACCGCGGTTTTATATGGAATTGGGAAAACACTGCTTCCTATACCAGAAGCTTCGGGAAACATAATGCGACCGTCCTGATCGGGATGAGCGCTTATGTTGAAAATGCCATGGGGGTGAATGCCACTTATAAGAATCTTCCCGTTAATACCTTTGATGAAGCGTCAATGAACTATAGCGTGGTTGCTTCCGACAGGGTTGGTGGCGGTTGGGAAAGTCCGGACCATAAAGTCAGTTCGATCTATGCCCGTGCCCTATATAATTATAATGAAAAATATTTGTTTATGGGTGTTATCCGCCGTGATGGTTCATCCCGGTTTGGAAGCAATAATAAATATGGTATTTTCCCGTCAGTTTCATTGGGTTGGGTAGCTTCCCGCGAAAATTTCTGGCCTAAAAATAAAGTCGTGACTTTTGTGAAAATCCGTGGTTCATGGGGTGTGAACGGGAATGACAACATTGGAGACTTCCAGTATATGTCGACCGTGGGAGGAGGCAGAAATTACACCTTCGGCGCCGATAACTATGTCATTGGCTACAGCCCGAACGCACCTGCCAATCCCGATCTGAAATGGGAGCAAACCAGTCAGATGGATGTTGGTCTTGAAGCTACGTTCTTTGAGGACCTCACCCTGGTTTTTGACTGGTACAATAAAAATACAAGCGGGATGTTACAGCCTGTTATCCTGCCTGGCTACGTTGGAGCAGCAGGAGCCCCGACAGGTAATGTGGGTTCGATGTCAAACAAAGGGGTCGAGCTTGAACTTGGTTATCATAAGAAACTCGGGGAATGGGATCTGAAATTCAGCGGAAACTGTTCATACCTGAAAAACAGGATCACCGACCTTGGTACGGTGCAGTACATCACTGGTGCAACCTTCCAGTCAAGTGCTTACGAAATAAGCCGCCTGGCTGTAGGACATCCCATGGGCGCTTTTTATGGGTTTGAGGTTCTTGACATTTTTCAGACCATGGCCGAAGTGCATCATTATAAAGACAAGAACGGCAATATGATTCAGCCAAATGCACAACCTGGTGATTTTCGCTATTCCGATCTGAACGGGGACGGAAAGATTGATGCCAATGACCGTACATTTATCGGTGATCCCACGCCTGACTGGTCGTATGGTTTCACAATGTCGGCGAGCTTCAAAGGCATTGATTTAATGATTTTCGGACAGGGTGTAGCCGGCAATGATGTTTTCAACGGCTTGCGCCGTTTGGATATTCCAACGGCTAACTGGACCTCAGATGCCTTAGGCCGTTGGACAGGAGCTGGAACATCAACTACCTATCCCAGGCTGGTAGTCGGCGATCCGAATGGAAATTTCAGCAAGCCTTCAACGTTCTATTTAACCAATGGGTCTTATTTCAGGATAAAAACTATTCAGTTAGGCTATTCCCTGCCAAAGAAAATAGTCAATAAGATCGGGTTACAGCTTTTAAGATTCTATGTGACCGCGAACAACCTGTTTACCATTACGAAATATCAGGGATATGATCCGGAAATTGGCGGATCCAGTTATGGTATCGACCGTGGTGTTTACCCACAGGCCCGCTCGTATATGATTGGATTAAGTGTCACTATTTAATCAGTAAAAAAACATAAACCATGAAAAAATTTAACATATATCTAAGTACTTTGATCCTGGGAGTTCTTCTAGTGAGTTCCTGTTCAAAAAACTGGCTGAATGTTGACCCCAAAGGGACTACATTGGAAGCAAACTATTATAAAAATGCGGATGAAGCGTATAAAGGCCTGATAGCAGCCTATAATCCACTCGGTATCGAATGCGGACAAACATACTCCAACAAAATAGGACCGCTCAATTCAGCATCCGATGATTGTTATGCAGGAGGCGGCAGTTCATCTGATGTGCCGGCATGGCAGGTCTGGAATAATTATACACTTGACGCTGCAACCGGGATACAGGCTGATTTCTGGAGCAGGAATTTTACCGGCGTTTACAGGGCTAACGTCCTGCTGTCAAAATTACCCAATACGTCGATGAGCGACACCCTGAGGGCCAGGTTTATGGCCGAATGCAAATTTTTAAGGGCCTATTTCTATTTCGACCTGGTCAGACTCTTTAAGAATGTTCCTTTGTTCACAGCTCCTCTCGAACCAAAGGACTGGTTTAATGTGACCCAGGTTAGTCCAGCGGTGACGTATGCGCAGATAGAGAAGGACCTGAATGAGGCAATTGCTGTTCTGCCGATTGCTGTGCCCGCAAGTGAAAATGGCCGTGTTACGAAAATGGCTGCCATCGCTTTGCTTGGGAAAGTGATACTTTACCAGAACAATGACAGCCGGATGCTCGAAGCTGCTAATTTGTTTGAAATCGTGAACAGTTCTCCTAATTACGCCCTGCTTACTGACTTTGGACAGATTTTCCGCCCCGATAATAAATTCAACAGCGAGTCTGTTTTCGAAATTGTTCATACTGCGAAAGCCATGTCAGGATGGGAGTCATGGCCGAATTTCCAGGGCAATCTTTTAACACAGATGGTTGGCCCCCGATCATATTCGGGTCCGACCTATGTTGCCGGCTATGGATTTAACCCCATCACCCCGGAGCTCGTGGCTGCATTGAAAAATGACCCAAGGTACAAATACACCGTTGTCAATATCGACAGCATGAAAACTGCCGGTCTCTGCTCGTATGAGAAGAGTTATATGAACACCGGCTACTTTTTGGCCAAATACGCCCCATTGAAGGAATTCTATTCCACAATCGGAGGCGATCCTGTACTGAATTATCCGAACGACGATATGGAAATCCGTTTGGCTGATACCTACCTGCTGGAAGCTGAAGCCCTGGTTCGCGGAGGCGGAGACCTCGGAAAGGCTCAGATCTATTTAGACCGGGTGCGGGCACGTGTAAAACTTCCTTCTGTACCGGTAACCCTCGATAATATCAAAAAGGAACGCCGCCTCGAACTGGCCACAGAGGGCCATCGCTGGTTTGACCTTGTCAGATGGGGAGACGCTCCGACTGTTTTAGCTGGAAAGGGATTTACCGCAGGCAAAAATGAGATATTGCCGATTCCCCTGGCTGAACTTTCAAATACCATGCTGGTTCAAAATCCCGGATATTGATCCCGGATAAACCGGGTAATAATTACTAATCTATTCTGCTGCCCTCATCATCCGATGAGGGCAGTTTTTTTTGTACCTTTGGAGAATACCTTCCGGAAATATACTGGTGATATGAAATTGAAACCCCGGGCAATAAAATTACTTTTTGCATCGGTCATTCTTCTGATGAATCTTGCTGCCTCTGCCCAGTGGCTGAAAACAAGCGGGAAAAAAATAATCAATGAAAGCGGAAATGAAGTGATCCTGAGAGGCATGGGCCTTGGAGGCTGGATGCTTCAGGAACCCTATATGATGGAAATGAGCGCTTTCGCCAGCGCTCAATGGCAGATTAAATCGAAGATCCAGGACCTCATCGGGCCCGCCAATACAGAAGCTTTTTATGATGCCTGGCATGCAAACCATTGTACAAAACGGGATATTGATTCACTGGCTTCCTGGGGATTCAATTCGGTGAGGTTGCCCATGCATTATAACCTTTTTACCCTGCCTGTTGAAGAAGAACCCGTGGCCGGAGCAAACACATGGCTTGACAAGGGTTTTAATTTAACCGACAGTTTGATAAAATGGTGCACAGCCCGGCATATCTATGTCATTCTTGATTTGCATGCCGCCCCGGGAGGACAGGGAAAGGATTACGCAATCTGCGATGGAAACCCCGCCAAATCATCCCTCTGGGAAAATGAAGCCAATAAGCAAAAAACAATCGCCTTATGGAGAAAACTGGCCGAACGTTACGCCAATGAGCCCTGGGTGGGAGGATATGATATGCTGAACGAACCCAACTGGAGCTTTACTGCAGGCGGCAACCAGAATGGTTGTTCTGAAACATCAAATACCCCCCTCCGGCAATTGCTCATAAGCATCACCAGTGCTATCAGGGAAGCCGACAGCAGGCATATTATTATTATCGAAGGCAACTGCTGGGGCAACAATTACAGCGGCATTTTACCGGCATGGGATAATAATACGGTGATCAGTTTTCATAAATACTGGTCTTACAACGACCAGAACAGCATTCAAGGCATGCTGAATCTCAGAAATCAGTATAATGTTCCGCTCTGGATGGGAGAATCCGGCGAAAATTCAAACCCATGGTTTACCGATGCCATTCGCCTGGCTGAGACAAATAATATAGGCTGGGCCTGGTGGCCCCTTAAAAAGATCAATTCGGTTGTCAACCCGTTTACGATAATGAAAACTCCCGAATATCAGACTTTGCTCGATTACTGGACCAGTGGAGGAACAAAGCCATCTGCGGGTTTTGCATACTACACCCTGATGCAGATAGCATCCAACGCAAAACCTGAAAATTGCATTTACCGCAAGGATGTAATTGACGCGATGTTCCGGCAAGTGTATGATTCAACAACCCGGGTTTTCACACATCATGTAATTCCGGGAATCGTTCATGCTTCCGATTATGACCTGGGCAGAAATGGGAAAGCTTACTTTGATACCGATATCGCAACCTATCAGGTAAGTACAGGAACATATACAGCCTGGAACAGTGGCGGAAGTTACAGAAACGATGGCGTGGATATTGAAGTCACAACAGATACTCATCCGGGTGCAAATGGATACGATGTGGGCTGGACTGCCGATAGCGAATGGCTGCAATTTACAGCTGAAACAGATTCGACCGCAGCCTATACTGTCCAGGTCAGGTATGCCGGCCTTTCCGGATCAATAATAAGACTTACAGCCGACGAAGTTGATATTACAGGAGAATTGCCTGTTCCGTCTTCCGGAGGATATCAAACATGGAAAGACTTCATAATTAATAATGTCATTCTTTATAAGAGCACGCAAAAACTCAAAGTTATTTTTGAAAAAGGCGGCATTAATCTGGGGTTCCTTCAATTTTCAATCAGTGGGAAAACCTCTGATGTCCCATTGAAACCTGTTTCAGCAGAAACATACCGGCAGAGTGAAAGTATTTGTATCAGTTTCAATAAAACTCTCGTCGATTCTACTGTGAAGGCTGACGGGTTCAGCTGCTCCATGAACGGAAAAACAGTCAATATAATCAGCCTGGCAATTAACAGTCAGAATTCTGCTCAGATTATTCTGAACCTTGGCCAGCAGATTTTTGCCGGTGATACTGTCGAGCTTAACTATCAGGATGGTCATGTCAGGGCCACAGATAACACATTACTCGAAAACTTCAGCAAGCTCCCGGTCAAAATCAACTTACCGGCCTATCTGCAGATACCAGGAAAAATTGAAGCCGAGGCATTTAGTTTTAACCAGGGCTTGCAGCTCGAAACGACCACAGATGCGGGGGGCGGACAAGATGTTGGTTATACTAATGCCGGAGATTATCTCGACTATCGTATTATGGTTTCGAAATCGGGAAAATATAATGTGGAAGTGCGAATTGCCTGTCTCAGTGACGCTGGTACCATCCAGATTCAGCAGTTAAATGATAATGGCGATGTGCTTAACTCAGGTACTGTCAATATTCCCGTTACCGGGGGATGGCAAACGTGGAGCAGCGTAAATGCAGAACTGTCGCTGACTGAAGGTCACAGTAAATTACGGGTCAGGATCTTAAAACCAGAATTCAATATGAACTGGTATAAATTCACAGATAAAAGTCAGGGTACACCAGTGATCAGTGGTCAGGAGATCAACATCTTCCCTAACCCTGTGAGGGATGAATTAACAATTGAAAGTCCAAACTCCAGGGGTCTGAAAAAATTACTCATTGTTCGCAACCTGAATGGTTTACTGATTAAAGAAATGGAATTATCACCGGCCCAGGAGTCTCAACAAATTTATGTGGGAGATCTTCCGAAAGGATTTTATTTCCTGGAGCTGGAGATATCAGGAACGATACACCGCTCTAAACTCATCATCCAGTAAAACATAATCTGCTTTGTATGAAAAATTTATTATTTTTATCAGGTTCATTAATTCTGTTATTCGCCGGTACCTCGTTTGCTGTTAATGCAGCTGTTGTCCCCGGTTCAAATGCTGTGAAAAAGGTTAGTGTATATACGACAGCTGAAAATACAAAACTCAGGATATCCCTTACCGGGACACTGACACTGGCCGATTTTGGCCAGCCTCTCGAAACACAGCCTTGCGTGTTCGTGGATCCCGGCAGGACATTCCAAACGATAATCGGGATAGGTGGCGCCTTAACGGATGCCTCAGCGGAGACTTTTGCAAAACTGCCCAAAGAAAAGCAGCAGGAAATTCTGCAGAAGTATTTTGACCCTGAAAAAGGGATTGGATATACATTGGGCCGGACTAATATTCATAGCTGTGATTTTTCGAGCAGCAGTTATACCTATGCAAATGAAAATGACGCTGCATTGACATCGTTCAGTGTTGCCCACGACAAGGAGTTCCGGATTCCTTTCATCAGGCAGGCCATTGCTGCTGCAGGAGGACAATTTACCCTGTTTGCGAGCCCCTGGAGCCCGCCGGCATGGATGAAGGACAATAACGATATTTTGCATGGAGGGAAGCTTAAACCGGCATATTATCAGAGCTGGGCGAATTATTTTGTAAAGTTTATCAATGCATACCAGGCCGAGGGTATTCCTATCTGGGGAATCAGTGTTCAAAATGAACCTATGGCCAAACAAACCTGGGAATCATGTATCTATACTGCTGAAGAGGAAAGGGATTTTATAAAGAACTTTCTTGGGCCCGCATTGCAAAAGGCCGGATTAAGTGAGAAAAAACTTATTGCCTGGGATCACAACCGTGACCTGATATACCAGCGTGCAAGCACCATTCTGAACGATCCTGATGCAGCAAAATATGTCTGGGGGATTGGATTTCACTGGTATGAGGACTGGACCGGGGGTGGTAAATTGTTTGATAATGTGCGAAGGGTATACGAGGCATATCCCAATACTCATCTGATCTTTACCGAAGGTTGTGCAGAAAGTTTCAATTTCAGCAGAATGGATGAATGGAAGTGGGGAGAGGTATACGGACGTTCTATGATCAACGATTTCAACAACGGGACCGTCGGATGGACCGACTGGAATATTTTGCTCGATGAAACAGGCGGTCCCAATCATGTTGGCAACCTGTGTTTTGCTCCTCTTCATGCCAATACAAAAACAGGGGAATTATACTACCTGAATTCATTTTATTATATCGGCCATTTTTCAAAGTTCATCCGCCCGGGCGCCATGCGAATCATCAGTTCGGTCAGCCGCGGACAATTGCTTTCAACAGCCTTCATGAACACAAACGGGAAAATAGTGGTCATTGTGATGAACCAGAGTAACGAAAAAATCTCATATCGCTTATGGATTTCCGGGCAGGCTGCTGAAACAACCAGTTTGCCGCATTCAATTCAAACGCTTATCATTGAATAATTAATCCTTAAATTGGAGGTAAAAATGCTGAACAAAAGAATAGCTGTTTTGTTTGTGGTTGCAATATTGATACTGTTAACCCAAGCTGTTTTTTCTCAGGAATACAAAAACCCGAAAGCAACGGTTGATGCAAGGGTCAGGGATCTGCTAGGCAGAATGAGCCTTGAGGAAAAGATTGACCAGCTCTCCGGAACAGGAGACCTTGGTTTTGACACCAGGGAAAATACGAGGCTGGGGATCCCGGCCTTCAGGATGAGCGACGGCCCTCTGGGTGTGAGATGGTATAAGTCGACATCTTTTCCCTGTGGGGCTGCTATAGCTGCAACCTGGGACACCAGTCTGGTAGCGAGGTTTGGAGATGCTCTGGCTGAAGAGACCCATGCCCACGGCCGGGATTTTTTACTGGGGCCATGCGTGAACATTCACCGCTTTCCCGCGGGCGGGCGCAATTTTGAAAGTTATGGGGAAGACCCATGGCTCTCTTCCCGTATCGCTGTGAGTTATATCAAAGCCCTTCAATCTCATGATGTGATTGCCAGCGTAAAGCATTATGCCCTCAACAACCAGGAATGGCAGCGTACCGAGATAAATGTTCTGGCCGATGAACGTACCATGCGGGAGATTTACCTGCCAGCCTTTGAAGCCGCCGTTAATGAAGCCGGTGTATACACTGTGATGTCGGCATATAATAAGGTTAACGGATGGTGGTGCAGTGAAAACAAGGTATTACTTACCGATATTCTGAAAAATGACTGGGGTTTTAAAGGACTCGTGGTTTCAGACTGGGGTTCGACCCATTCAACGGTGAATGCAGCGAACAATGGACTTGATCTGGAAATGCCGCTCGGAGATGTATTCTCTCTCAAAAACCTGAAACAAGCTGTTCAGGAAGGCAAAGTCTCCGAAGCAACGATCAACGATAAGGTAAGTCGTATTCTGTGGGTAAAATTCATGGCCGGTTTATTTGATAGGACTTTTGTCTCCGATACCACTGTTCTCACAGCTGATGCTCACAAAAAACTTGCTCTTGCGATCGCTAAGGAAAGTATTGTATTATTGAAAAACGACGGGAACATTCTTCCTCTTAATCAGAACAAGCTGAAAAAAATTGCTCTCATCGGTCCCAATGCAGCAGTTGCCCGTGTGGGTGGAGGCGGCAGTTCGCATGTGAACCCGGTTTACCGTATTTCACCCCTGGAGGGTATTCAAAAACTCCTGGGAAACAGTGTTGAGATTATATTTTCCCAGGGCGATGAATTACAGTCAACCCCCATATTGCCTGTGCATGAACAATTCCTTCAGCCGCCTGATTTGAAAGGCAACGGGCTGAAAGCAGAATTTTTCAACAACACCAGGCTTGAGGGTCAGCCTGCACTTACACGCCTTGATTCAATCCTGTATTTCAACTGGGAGGATGATCCTCCCGCTGAAGGAATAGGAAAAGATAATTATTCTGTGCGATGGAGCGGTTTTATTACGCCGCCTTTAACCCGAACCTATACGTTCTACGCGGCCAGTGATGACGGGGTAAGAGTTTTCATTGATGGTAAGAACCTGATCGAAAACTGGAGCGATCACGGCGCAACTGTCGATTCAGCGAAAATCGACCTGGTTGCAGGTAAATCTTACAGCATTAGAGTTGAATATTATGAAAATGGTGGCAACGCTGTACTTATTCTGGGCTGGGACCTGCCTGCCAGAAAGATTCAGAACGATATGATTGCAAAAGCAGTTGAAGCCGCGCGAAGCGCTGATGCAGCAATTGTCTTTGCCGGAACTTCAGATGCTTTTGAGAGTGAAGGTTATGACCGTGTGGGCGGACTCAATCTGCCCGGAAACCAGGACGAACTGATCAAAGCCGTTACCGCCGCCAACCCTCGCACTATCGTGGTCTTAAACACTGGTACGCCGGTAATTACGAAAAGCTGGCTGAGCAAAGTTCCTGTATTGCTCGAAGCTTTCTTCCCAGGCCAGGAAGGTGGAAATGCGATTGCCGAAATCCTGTTTGGAAAGTACAATCCATCAGCCAAACTTCCATTTTCGTTCATAAGCGGATATGATCAAACGCCTGCCTACAAGAATTATATGGATAAAAGCCTGAAGGCTCCTTATGCAGAAGGAATTTTTGTAGGATATCGCTACCTCGAAAAAAATAAGCTTGTTCCAACTTTCCCGTTTGGATTCGGCTTATCTTACACTTCATTTTTCTATTCAGGACTTCATGTGGATAAGGAGATAAACGATACATATAAGGTCACCGTCAAGGTGAAAAACACAGGAAAGGTTGCAGGCGCTGAAGTAGTCCAGCTATATGTGGCTGATGATCATAGTCATTTGCCCCGTCCGGTGAAAGAACTTAAAGGATTCGCGAGGGTCACCCTTGAACCGGGGCAGGAGAAAGAGGTGACGATGCACCTCAATTCCCGTTCATTTGCCTATTACGACGTTACAGGGAAGAAATGGAAAGTGGAACCGGGTAATTTTGAGATAATGGCTGGCAGTTCGTCGGCTGACATAAGGATTAAAACGAAGCTGCAGGTAAAATAGAAACTTCCAGGTTCATTCTTTTGTAAGCGAAGTGGTGATGAATAAAAGTGAAAACATTTTATTACCTTTGAAGTAAAGGAAAAACTGCCCGACCGTTTAAGCAGGAGAAACATGAAAGAATTCAAGAAATATTACCATATCCCCGCCCCGCCTCATGACGTATATACAGCCCTGACCAACCCGGTCACTCTTCAGCTGTGGACAGGTGATCCCGCAGTCATGTCAACCCAGGCAGGTTCTGAGTTTTCACTCTGGGATGGCAGCATCGTTGGAAGAAACATCGAATTCGAAGAAGACAAAAAAATAGTCCAGCAATGGTATTTCGACGGACAACCCGAAGAATCAATTGTCACCATTATTCTGCATCCCGAAGGAGATGGGACTTCCGCCGAGCTTAGACATACCAACATCCCCGACAAGGAATATAAAGACTTTACAAATGGCTGGGATGAATATTACTTCGGTGCCTTATATACTTTTTATAAAGATTAATTTAATTATTCTAAAAACCATTTAGTATGAAAAAATTTACATTACCTGCCGGCATCCTTGGAATAATTGCACTGATGCTATTGCTTTCCTGCAGTTCGCCCATTACACTTACAAGCTGGAAAAACCCCGACGATCATTCACAGATTTCGAAGGTTGTTGTTATTCCCATGTTTTCAAAGCTGGAATATGTGAAACCTTTTGAGCAGTCGATGTGCGCCTATTTTTCCCAGCAAGGACTGAAAAGCCTCGGTTCCCTGGAATTTCTGAACCCATCGAAGTCATATACTGTAGAACAGGTTAAAGCCAAGATCGACAGTCTTGGTGCCGATGCGGTTCTTATATTCAAATATACCGGTACCGACAAAGAAGCCAACTATGTCCCTGCAACGTATTACGGCGGCTGGGGTGGCGGCTGGGGCTGGGGCGGCGGATTTTACGGTGGAGGAGTATATTCGGGCGGATACTGGAGTACTACTTCGACAGTAAACATCAAATCGGTATTATACAATATTAAAAAGAGCGATGGTGCCATCTGGACTGCCGATATTACTGTAACCGACCCTCAATACGTGGATCAATCGGCATTGCAGCTTGCCCAGAAAATCTATGCCGACTGGCAAACCAATGGCCTGATCAATGCAGTGGCAAAGAAATAAAGGATTGATAATTCAGAAGCGTTTTTCTACCAGTTCTTTTATCCTTTTAAAGGAATTTGATGCCGAGTTCCAGCTATTCCTTCGCCTTAAAAGATCAAGGTATTCCTGAGCCTGGGGTAATGTTTTAAAACCGCTGAGTGTTTCTACACTTTCATTATATTCACGAAGGTTCCCGTCGAAGAGCTCGTTGATGAACATGAATTTATCGTTGATACCGATTGCCGCTTTAAAACTTTCATGCCTCGAAACCTTGGGGCCCAGGCTTTTCTCTCTTGCTTCCTTCAGTTTGATATTAAACACGGGTTCCTCCCTGGAGAAAAGCTCGAGTTCTGCGGTTTCAGCATGACGCTTCGACTGGGCTTCCTTTTTAACCAAAGGCCTCATCGGAATTGGCGGATGAATAATGGGCCCGTTGATTACCGGCTGCTTCGTCGATGTAACCGGTAATGGCTGAGGTTCTGACTCAGGAAGAGATTCGAAGAAATGTTCCGGTTCAGGCATTTTAACAGGTTCTGACTTTATCTCCGGGACGGCTTCCTGCTGCATGCCGGGCAATTTTACAGGTTTAAAAGTTGGGGGAGCGGATATTGATTTTTTAATGTCCTGCGGAACCGAAATCTTTTTTTCCACGAAAAGCAGGGGATCATTCAAACGTTGAAGACGGTGAAAGGTTTCGTAAAGTTTACGAACATTCTCCATGATCATGTCAAATTCGATCTGAGGTATAAAATCCTCATATTCCCTGATGATCTCAAACTGTTCGTTGATTGC
Source organism: uncultured Bacteroidales bacterium (assembly GCA_903887775.1). Lineage (GTDB taxonomy): Bacteria > Bacteroidota > Bacteroidia > Bacteroidales > FEN-979 > CAIRDP01. Next base: position 36,109 of record CAISRB010000024.1, on the reverse strand, counting down.
TTCGAGCAGTATCTGCAATTCCCGGGTGATAATACTTTTATCCATATTTATCAAGGCCGGCGTTAAGCCCTGAATGCCAAATGTTTTAATGCTGGATTTAAAATTACTTCATTTACTGTCACACTTCACATCTTTGTGGATAAGTTCTGAGAAAAAATTCCTTAAATTTGCAGCCTGATCTTAAACAGAATTTATAAGAAATACCCGGGTTAACAGCGTTATTGCAAACCGGGAAAGACAATAGGGGTATTTGATGTAACCATTAAAAACAAATTATTGACTCACGAAAAAAATCGTATTGTTCTTCTTAGCAAGTATTCTTGTTTTCAGTATTTCAACTATGTCTCAAACTAAAACCTCCCAGAAAGTGGTAAAATTCGTAATTCATACCGACTATGGTGACATGAAGGGTTTTCTGTACAATGAAACGCCCCAGCACCGTGATAATTTTGTAAAGCTTGTAAAGCAGGGCTTTTACAACGGGACCCTGTTTCACAGGGTAATTCCCCAGTTTATGATACAGGGTGGCGACCCGGATTCTAAGAATGCAAAACCAGGCCAGCAGCTTGGTTCCGGTGATGCCGGCTATACTGTTCCCGCTGAATTCAATCCTGCCTTCATCCATAAAAAAGGTGCTCTTGCAGCTGCAAGGCAGGGCGACAATGTAAACCCTAAAAAAGCCTCCTCCGGATGCCAGTTCTATATTGTTGAAGGCAAAAAATACCCCGCTTCTTCACTCCCGGCAAAGTATACCGATGAGCAGAAAAAGATCTATGAGACTATTGGTGGAACTCCTTTTCTTGATGGCGGATATACCGTTTACGGAGAGATAACCGAAGGCCTTGATATCATTGATAAGATCGCTAATGTTGAACGCGACCAGAACGACAGGCCGAAGAAGGACCTGAAGATGACAATCAAATTAGCGGATTAAAATCCTGATTTACGAATACGGTTTACGAATTACGATTTCTTTCAGATATCATTCGTAAATCGTAATTCGTAACTCGTAATTCGTCAAGCCGTGCTCGAACGTATAAAATATCTCACAGAGGAGATTAGCAATCTTAAGGCTGACTTGCCCGGCGACGTGGAACAGCTTCGGCTGAAGTATCTCAGCAAGAAGGGGCTTATCTCTGTTTTGTTTGATGAATTCCGGAATGTCCCGGCCGAACAGAAAAAGGAGATGGGCCTATTGCTCAACCATCTGAAGAATGCGGCCCAGCTGAAGATCGAGAACCTGAAATCGGCATTTGAGGGCAACAAGGAAGCCAACGATGAGTCTGCTGACCTTAGTCTTCCGGTCGATCATATGGCACCCGGGACACGCCATCCGCTTTCAATAGTAAGGAATGAGATCATTCGAATTTTCGGGCAGATCGGATATACTGTTGCCGAGGGCCCGGAGATCGAGGATGACTGGCATAATTTCAGCGCTCTGAATTTCCCCCCTGAACATCCGGCCAGGGATATGCAGGATACTTTTTTCATTGCCAGGGACCCCGAGATCCTGCTCCGCACTCATACTTCATCAGTCCAGATAAGAACGATGGAGACTGAACAGCCACCGATCAGGAAAATCTTTCCGGGCAGGGTATTCAGAAACGAAGCTATTTCGGCAAGGGCGCATTGCATCTTTCACCAGGTTGAGGGTTTGTACGTTGACAAGAATGTCTCGTTCATGGACCTTAAACAGACCTTATTGTATTTTGCAAGGGAGATGTTCGGCGAAAGTACTGAGATTCGCCTCCGGCCGTCTTTTTTCCCCTTTACCGAACCGTCGGGAGAACTTGATGTTTCCTGTAATATCTGTGGAGGTAAGGGATGTAATATATGCAAATATACCGGCTGGGTTGAGATCCTGGGTTGCGGGATGGTAGACCCTGCAGTGCTTGACAATTGCGGGATTGACAGTACGATTTACACAGGATTTGCTTTTGGTATGGGTATTGAACGGGTCACCCTGCTGAAGTACCAGGTACGCGACCTGAGGCTGTTTTTCGAAAACGACCTCAGATTCCTCAAGCAGTTTACGGGGACTATTTAATATCGAATAGCGAATATTGAATGTTGAATGTCGAACTGTGAAAAAAATCATAATTCGACATTCGTTATTCGAAATTCGAAATTCGAAATTCAGAACTTATTCTTTCGCAAAAGTTTCACCAGCATCCAGAACCCGAATATACCTGCAAGGCCGAACACTGCAGTGCCGATCCAGCGAACCTGTTCCCACTGTGAAAGTATCGATGCACCGATGATCAGGGCCGCAAGAACGATAGCAATCGAAAGACGGTTCCCAAAAGCATCTATATGTTCGATCAGGGGCTCGAAGCCTTTGAGCTCGATCTGGGTTTTAAAACGGCCTTCCTTTATTTTACTGATGATCTCGTTGAGATCGGCCGGGATCTCTGTAACGAGCCTGTAATATTCTTTCAGCGAATCGAATACTTCACGTGCAATCACTTTCGGGTCGAATTGCCGTGAAATAAGCTCGGTTGCATATGGCCTCATTTCACCGGCAAAATCGATGCCCGGGTTCAGGACGACCGCAACTCTTTCTATTCCCATCAGCGCTTTGGCCAGGAGGTAGATCCCCTGAGGCATCCGCAAACCATATTGGACAAGTATATCAACCGATTCGTTCATGATCTTCCCGAAATCCATTTCTTCGATAGAAAGATACTTGTAATGTGCAAGCAGGTCCTTGATCTGATGTTCCAGTTCGCTGGACCTCGCAAAATGCCTCTTTCCGGAAACCAGCAGAAGTGCTTCCGTCATGCCACGTGCATCTCTCTCCAGATAGCCTAAAGTGTATTTCCCAAGAAAATTCAGGTGCTCGTCCCTTAACGAACCCATCATGCCAAAATCAATAAAACTGATCACATTACCGGGAAGTACGAATATATTTCCCGGATGCGGATCGGCATGGAAGAATCCATGTTTAAAAAGCTGGTCAAACATCAGCCTGACGGCATTTTTCGCAAGCTGGAATGTATCAAGGCCGGAAGCGTTAAGTGATGCCATGTCTGAAACCTTGATCCCGCTAACATATTCTTCAACCAGTACATACTGGTTTGTAAACTGCGTAAATATTTTCGGGACATAAATATCCGGATCGTCCTCAAAATTATGCCTGAACCTGATCACGCTTGCCGCTTCATGCCTGAAATCCAGTTCTTTTTTAATTGTGTTACCGAATTCTTTAACGATACCAATTACATTGATGGCTTCCATCTCGGGGTTATTCTTTTGCATGCGAATGGCAAAATAATTCATGAGATGGAGGTCAAGATTGATCTTTTTATCAATCCCCGGCCTCTGGATCTTAACGCAAACTTCTTCCCCGTTCAGAAGAGTTGCACGGTAGGTCTGTGCCATAGAGGCAGATGCCAGCCTGTTGGTGTCAAATTTGCTGAAAACGTCGGCGACGGAACAATGGATGTTTTTTTCAATAAAGGCAATGGCAATGTCATCAGGCATGGGGTCGGCAGCATCCTGGAGTTTTTTAAGTTCATTCCTGAGATCTTCATCGAGGATATCAGGCCGGTCGGCCAGTATCTGACCGAATTTTATAAATGTGGGGCCAAGCTCCTCCACAGCCATCCTGATCCTCTCCCACTGATTGTATTGCTCAATTCGGGCAAAGCGTTTCTTCGTCACAAGGTACTTGCCCAATCCATTTTTACTGACCCAGTCCTGGAACCCGTATTTGAATAAAACACCCAGTATTTCCCTGGCTCTTCCGAGTTCATGCATGGCCAGTCCGATTTGGGAGATTCGCATAACTCAATGATAAAAACGAAATGTGAAAAGCGAAAAGCGAAACATTTCGCTTTTCGCTTTTCACATTTCGCTAATTGTTTATACTTTCTTTACCGGTTTCTTTGCCGTCTTCACCGGGACTTTCTTCGCTTCGAGCTTCTTGATCCTTGCCTCCAGGCTCCGGATCTCTTCCTTAGTCGGGACATTCATCTTGTGAAGTGTGGTTTTAACCAGCTCCTGGAAATTCACCTCCAGGTTTTTCTTCGTTTCTTCGGATTTCTTAACAAGAAGGTCGAGCAGTTTTTTGGCTTCCTCTTTTGTCAGATTATTTTCCTTTGCCATATCCCTGGCTGCTTTTGCAAGCTTGTCGGTTGTCATAAAGGCATATTCGATTCCTTTATCAAGCGATTTCTTTAATTCTTCAAACATATGCACCTCCTTACTTTTTAGTAAATACTAATTTGGGCTTGCTTTCTATTTTAAGATTTAAAAAATGAAGTTCAAGATCAGCCAGGAAGCCTGAAAAATTTTTCAGGCTTTCAGCCTGGATCTCAAAAGTGGTCAGTACATTTGGTATCGATTTGATGGTACTGATCAGGTAGTTAAGCTGGTTTTTCTTATACTGACCTTCCACCAGGATCACAAAATCGGTTTGTTTGAGTTCAGGAAAAAGAACTTTTTCCTCGCTCCGGTTACTAACAAGGTAATATGAATTCCGGCATTCTTCATCCAGATAAAAATAAAGACTGTAATGGCCATGGAAATCATCCATTTTCCTGAAGCCGGCAGGCAGCTTCTGGTTAAGTAAAAACGACAGGCGGTAATCTTTCAGATGGCAGGAAACTGCGGCAAGAGTATAAAACGAAGGTTCAGCTCGTGATTCAAGCATGAATTTTTTTGCCATAATCAGAACGATTGATCATAACAAATATAATCAAATATCAAGTCTTTTCCAAGCTTTCCCCGTTTATTTTTTGCCAGACTTTCTCAGAGGCATTCTGTTCTGCTCCCTTAATCGAATAATCCTGTCCCCTTGCCGGTTGCAGTCCTTCGATAGTTAACTCAACGAGATATTGTTTTTTATAACCGCTGCCGATCTCCTCAAGGACATTAAAGCTGAGTTGCTTTTTCTCTTTCTGCGCCCATTCAATAACCTTGCTTTTAAAGTTCACTTCCTGGTTCACAAGTTCGTTGATGTCAATATAATGGTTTATTATTTTTTTGAGGATGATCCTGCGGGTGAAATTGAAACCTTTGTCGAGGTAGATCGCTCCTATCAGGGCTTCAAAAGCGTCGCCCTTAAAGGACCGGAACACGCCCGATGAAGAGTTCTCGAGCTGGATGAGATTATCTATTCCCATTCTCTGGGAAAGCTTGTTCAATTGGGCCCTGCTGACCAGTTTGGAACGCATTTCTGTAAGAAAGCCTTCATCCCTGGCTGGGAATGTCTTGAAAAGAAAATCGGCCGTGACTGCATCGAGTATTGCATCACCCAGAAATTCAAGTCGTTCGTTATTTATCCGGAGGTTTCTGATGGTTTCCTGGCTGGCCGACTTATGTGTAAATGCAAGCCGGTATAAAAAAATATTTCCGGGACGAAACCCAAAAATATTCCTGATGGCATGTTTCAGATGTTTGTCGGAATGATTAACGAAGAGGACCGTTTTTAATGTCCGGAACTTCAAAGCAAGGCGCTTAATATTTTTTTACGATCAGCGTGGCATTATGTCCGCCGAAACCGAAAGTATTGCTGAGTGCAACGTTCACAACTCTTTCCTGGGCTTTGTGGAAAGTAAAATTCAGTTTACTGTCCAGCTCAGGATCATCGGTGAAATGATTAATCGTAGGAGGAACAATATTATTCCTTACAGCCATAACCGATGCGATAGCTTCGATTGCGCCGGCAGCGCCCAGAAGGTGGCCGGTCATCGACTTCGTTGAATTGATATTGATCCGGTATGCATGTTCCCCGAAAAGTCCAAGAATTGCTTTTGGTTCGGCAATATCGCCAACCGGGGTTGATGTGCCGTGGGTATTAATGTGATCGATATCTTCGAGTTTCATTCCTGCATCTGCCAGGGCATGGCGCATTGCGAGGATTGCTCCCATACCTTCGGGATGAGGAGCAGTCATATGATAAGCGTCGGCAGAAACCCCGCCTCCGGCAACTTCAGCATAGATCGTGGCTCCGCGTGCTTTCGCATGTTCAAGTTCTTCAAGGATAAGGCCGCCCGCTCCTTCTCCCATGACAAAACCGTCACGATCTTTATCAAACGGCCTTGAAGCAGTGGCTGGATCATCGTTACGGGTCGACAAGGCATGCATCGCATTAAACCCGCCAATACCGACAGGAGTAATAGCAGCCTCGGATCCACCGGCTACAAAAACATCGGCCATGTTGTTCCTAATATAAAGCATGGCATCCACCAGTGAGTTAGCAGAAGATGCACAGGCCGAAACGATCGCAAAGTTCGGTCCCCGAAAACCATATTTAATCGAAATATGACCTGCTGCAATGTCAGCGATCATCTTTGGAATGAAAAACGGGTTGAAGCGGGGAGTCCCGTCGCCTAATGCAAAACCTGATACCTCCTGCTGGAAAGTATCCAAACCGCCGATGCCAGAAGACCAGATAACCCCAATCCGGTCTTTATCGACCTTTTCAAGATCCATTCCCGAATTTATAATAGCCTGGTCGGCACAAACTATTCCGAAGTGGGCATAACGGTCGTATTTACGAACTTCTTTTCGGTCGAAATAATCTTCAGGGTTGAAATTTTTGACCTCGCAGGCAAAGCGGGTTTTAAATTTAGAGGAATCGAAGCGGGTGATCGGGCCTGCACCACTTACTCCTTTAACCAGATTATTCCAATACTCATCGACCGAATTCCCCAGCGGTGTAATCGCGCCAAGGCCAGTTATAACAACTCGTCTCAAAGCTTTCTGATTGATGGTTAAATTACATTTGTTAAAGGAGACTCCCTGTTAAGGAAGTGTTTGTCATCATACAATACAAGCGTAGAAATCCTTACTTGGTGTTGTTTTCAATGTAAGCAATTGCTTCACCTACTGTACTGATCTTTTCGGCCTGATCGTCGGGGATGGCAATATCGAATTCCTTTTCAAATTCCATGATCAGTTCAACAGTGTCCAGGGAGTCAGCACCCAGGTCATTTGTGAAACTTGCTTCAGGTGTAACTTCACTTTCATCAACACCAAGCTTATCAACAATGATAGCTTTTACTTTTGCTGCAATGTCAGACATGTTTTTTTAAATTTTTTGGTTAAAAGGAGTGCAAAGGAAATAATTTTCAGGTACCTGCCAAAGAATTTTAAGATTTTTTAACATTTTAAAATATCAACCTGCTGAATATCAGTACTATTTGGATAATGTTAGGTTTTATTAAAAATTAATTCTCAGGCACTTATATTATATTGAGTTAGGTCGGGCCATCAACCTTACGGTTTTGTATTTTTGTATCTGAAACTGATAATCATGACAAATATAGCAATTCTGGCTTCAGGGAACGGGACTAATGCACAGAGGATCTCAGAATATTTCTCGAATCATCCGGCGATAAGGGTCAGGCTCATCCTGAGCAACCGGACGGATGCTTATGTATTGACACGTGCGCAGAAACTTGGCATCCCCTGCCATGTCTTCGACCGCTTTACTTTTTATAATACCAGTGAAATCCCTGAAATATTGACAAATAATGAAATCTCATTTCTTGTGCTCGCGGGTTTCCTCTGGCTCATACCCGGGAACCTGCTCAAGGCTTACCCCGGCAGGATCGTCAACATTCATCCCGCTCTTCTTCCTGAATATGGAGGAAAAGGCATGTATGGCGAGAGGGTGCATGAAGCCGTAATTAAGGCAGGTGAAAGGGAATCGGGCATCAGCATACATTATGTAAATGAAAGATATGATGAGGGTGACATTATTTTCCAGGCCAGATGCCCGGTGTTTTCCGGAGACACTGTGGAAACACTCGCCGGGAGGATACATGAGCTGGAGTATGAGTACTATCCGGAAGTAATCGAGAAGGTCGTGATGAGCCATGAGCCATGAGCCATGAGCTATGAGCCATGAGCCATGAGCCATGAGCCATGAGCCATGAGCCATGAGCCATGAGCCATGAGCTATGAGCCATGAGCCATGAGCTATGAGCCATGAGCTATGAGCCATGAGCCATGAGCCATGAGTGGGGATAAAAAAAATCCCGGAAAGAATCCGGGATTTAATCAATAAACAAAACGCTGTCTCACTTAAATGCACACATTACTGCCTTATCAAAGCTATCGTATTTCTTATCAGGCTCGCAATTGTGCCACAAATATACTGCAGCCTCCGATTCGCAAATGTTAAGGATTATTAAAGTACGTTAAAAAGTGTTAAAACCATAAATCGGCTTTTTACTTTACTTTTGTGTTATGAACCGCCGGTTTATAATCCTTACTATTGTTGTGATGACCCTTGCACTCGGAGGGCTTATGGGCATCCAGATCTACTGGATCAGGAATGCCTCAACCGTCAAGGAAGCTAATTTCCGCCGCAGTGTGAATGAGGCCATTACGAAAGTTGTTTCGAAGATCGAGCTGCTTGAAAAACGCCGTTCGATAGAGAAATCAAAACCCGAAGGATTGCTAAACATCAATCCTCATCTGCCTTATGATGAATTCCTGAATAAAAATATTCTTGACTCCCTCATCTCACGGGAACTAAACATCAGGGGAATTGATACGCGTTTTGAGTTCGGTATTTACAAACCTGAGAATGAAGCTTACCTGATCGAGAAATCACCAAATTACCGAAAGGAGCTCTTTGAGAAGGGCTATGCATTCCCTTTGTTCCAGAGCGATATCTTCACTCCTCCCGAGTACCTGCTGATTAATTTTCCTAATGAAAGGAGGTTCCTGCTGACTGAATTATGGGGCATGCTGCTGATCTCCCTGGTTCTCATAATCGTTATAGTGTATTCATTTACCTATACTATTTCGACCATTTTCAGGCAAAAGAGACTTTCGGAGATGAAAAACGATTTCATTAACAACATGACCCATGAGTTCAAAACCCCTATTGCTACCATTTCCCTGGCTTGCGAGGCCTTAAGTGACAAGGATATCGGCAAATCCTCCGAATTTTATTCGAACTACATCAATATGGTAAGGGAGGAAAACCAGCGGCTTGCAGGGATGGCGGAAAAGATCCTGCAGACGGCGGTGCTTGATTCAGGTCAGTTGAAGATGAAGAGGGAGATAATCAATATCCACGAAATCATTCATGATGTGGTTAAGAACATCCGCATTCAGGTTGAAATCAAAGACGGGGTGATCATTAAGAGTTTTTTTGCTTCGAATCCAAGGATTGAAGGGGATAAGGTGCATCTGACCAACCTGATTTACAATCTTCTGGATAATGCCAATAAATATTCCCCCAGGAAACCTATGATCAGGATAAGCACCGAGAACAGCGGGAACGGCGTTCTTCTGACGATTGAAGATAACGGCATTGGCATCAGCAAGTCGGAACAAAAGAAGATCTTTGATAAGCTTTACCGCGTTCCCACCGGGAATATTCACGAAGTGAGAGGATTCGGCCTGGGCTTAAGTTATGTCAAGGCAATTGTCGGCGAACATCACGGGAAGATCAGTCTTGAAAGTGAAGTTAACAGGGGAAGCAAGTTTAAAGTATTTCTTCCGTTTATCTATAAAGAATGAAAGATCAAGATATGGAAAAAGTGAATGTAAATGTTTTGCTGGCGGAGGATGACCGAAACCTTGGTAATATCCTTAAGAATTACCTCGACGCCAAGGGATACAATACGACCCTGTGCCTTAACGGGCAGGAAGCTGTTGAGGCATTCGGGAAAAAGGAAATTGATTTTGTGATTCTTGATATCATGATGCCTGTGAAGGATGGGTTTGCGGCTGCAAAGGAGATACGTGCGATGAACCGGAAGGTGCCTATACTTTTTCTTACTGCAAAAACCCTGCAGGACGACAAGCTGAAAGGGTTTGAGGCCGGGGCTGACGATTATGTGACAAAGCCTTTCAGTATGGAAGAGCTTTTAATGAGGATGCATGCAATTCTCAGGAGGACGGATGAGGGGGGGAAAACAACCGGGAATGATAATGTATTTACCCTTGGGAAGTATACGTTTGATTTCAACCATCAGATCCTCACGATAAACGAAAAGGAACAGAAGCTGACATCGAAAGAAGCAGGTCTGCTGAGACTTCTTTGTATAAATGCCAACGAGGTGCTCGACCGTTCTTCTGCCCTGACACAGATATGGAATGATGACAGCTATTTCAATGCCCGAAGTATGGATGTGTATATTGTTAAACTGCGGAAGTACCTGAAGGAGGACCCCAGCGTGGAGCTGATCAATGTTCATGGAGTGGGGTTTAAATTAGTTGTAAAATCATGAGGCCGCTCGCATCTTTGCACCGCCGCTGCGGTGTCGCTGCACTCCGCCTGAGTCGGCTAGTTCAAAATGCTTCGCTCAATATATTTCGCCATTTCGCTACTTCGCTATTTCGCTATCCCGCTACTTAAAATATGCCCGGAAAACTTTATATAGTACCCACTCCCATCGGCAACCTCGAGGATATCACTCTCAGGGCGATCAGGATATTGAAGGAAGTTGACCTGATACTGGCTGAAGACACGCGTACCACATCGGTACTTTTAAGGCATTACGGCATAGATAAGCCTCTGCATTCGCATCACCAGTTCAACGAGCACCGTTCAGTGGATAATGTTACTGACCGGCTGCTTCTGGGCTCCGTGATTGCTCTCGTGAGCGACGCCGGCACTCCCGGGATCAGCGATCCCGGCTACCTTCTGATCCGGGCCTGCATCCGGGCAGGCATTCCGGTGGAATGCCTGCCCGGACCAACGGCCTTTGTCCCGGCCCTGGTCAACAGCGGAATCCCTTCCGACCATTTTATCTTCGAAGGCTTCCTTCCGCATAAAAAAGGCCGGCATACACGCCTGCAGCAACTGGCAAAAGAAGAAAAGACAATGGTCTTTTATGAAAGCCCGTTCAGGCTTGTCAAAACCCTGACTCAATTTGCTGAATTCTTTGGCAGCAACCGCTATGCCTGCGTTTCCAGGGAACTTACAAAAATCCATGAAGAAAATGCAAGAGGAACTATGGAAGAACTGATACTGCACTTCAGCAGTAAAACGGTTAAAGGAGAGATCGTGATAATTGTTGAAGGGCTGAAGGAATGAATTTCGCCTCAAAGAGGCATAATGATCACCTTTAAATAACCTGCAACGGTAATCAAATCCCCATAAACTGCCTTGCTAATACAGTATATCAAACGTCTTGAAATTTTTCATTTCCCCTTCCGAGATCTTAGCCGTATCTACCCTGGCTCCGGGAGGACCTTTTCGACACCATTGCAGAAAGAGGTTTATGGCATCCTCTTCTCCTTCCGCTTCGATATACACTGAATCATCTTTCATATTCCTGACAAAGCCGGATACGCCATGACGATATGCAGCCTGCATGGCCGAAAACCTGAACCCGACACGCTGAACCCGTCCGCTGATGCTGATGTTATAATGCTTCATCTGCTTTGCCTTCCACACCACTGGTAGGAGATTCCCTGCCTGGGTTCCTCCATTTGAAAAACCGGTAAAAAAGTTAAAATTAAAAAATTTACTAACTTTAAGCTGTAATTCTTTCTGAATGTGTGGAAGATATTCTTTTACAGTTTTGGATGAACTCATCGAAGAACGCTTTGGGGTAAGGGTTCGCACAGCCATCTATAAAGCAAGGTACAATTGCGCTCCCGGACAGGACCTGGCTGTGATCTCTAATCATGATCCAGGCGAACTCAGCTTTTACCATTGGGGACTTATCCCGTTCTGGGCCACTGACAAGTCTATTGGTTACCGCCTGATCAACGCCAGATCAGAGACCATCACCGAAAAACCTTCTTATAAAAGTGCATTCAGAAGCAGGCGTTGTCTCGTACCCGCTGATAGTTTTTTTGAATGGAAAAAAGACAAAGAAAAAGACCCGTACCGGATCCTGATGAAGGACGAGAAACCCTTTTCGATGGCCGGGATATGGGACCAATGGACAGGCCCTGATGGTGAGTCGGTCCATTCGTTTTCAATATTGACCACTACTCCTAATGAAATAATGAGTGACATTCACGACAGGATGCCGGCAATCCTCTGTCAGGCAGATGAAAAACGCTGGCTTTCTCCCTTGTCGGATTCCGAGCTTCTGAGCCTTTTAAAACCTTTTCCTTCGGAAAAAATGAAAGCTTATAAAATCTCAAAGCTGGTAAATTCACCAAAGAATGATTCCGCGGAGATTTTCACTCCTGTAACATAAGTGAACAGCCCCTTAGGTCGCTCAAATCAAAACGTCCAAGGACCTCAAAACTTCCTTCTTTAGTAACTCTTCCAAGATCCTGGGTTGCTATGAAACTGCATGAATACAGGTTGGCCAGGTCGATAATATTTATACCGCCTGTACGTCCGGGCAGGCAAAAGGAAAAAGGGTCGTTTACCTCGCGAATAAGCACCTTCATCCAGGGAGGGGTATTGAAAATCCCCGACCCTGAAGACCAAACCTGCGAAAGTAATTCCGTCATTCCGTATTCAGAATGTATCCCGGCGGATGAGAATGCTGCCTTCAGTCTTTCATGAAGCTCCCTTCGGGTGATCTCTGTGCGGCGGCCTTTCATTCCCCCGGTTTCAACGACTACCAGCCCGGGATAGTTACCAGGGTATTTTTCCGCAAAGTCAAGAAGGGCATAAGTGAGGCCTATCAGGATGGTCTTACCGGCGGCAACTGAAGGATCTCTCAGCCTCTGCGAAAGCGCTTCAGGCTTATCAAGAAAAAACCCATGGGGCAGTTGTGAATTCTGCTGCATCAGTTTATTAATCATATATATGAGGGATGAATACGGATTTTCTTCCGGACGTGGGGTCAGCGCAAGAAAAGTATACCCGGCAGGGTCACCGTATGCAAGGGAGAAACCTTTCAGAAGGGAGGTATCATATAAAGCAGGGTCGGCCAAAAAATGACGGCCCGGAATGCTGCCTGTAGTCCCGCTGCTGCGAAACTCAAGCAAGGGTTTCATTCCGGAACAGATGATATCCCTCGATTTAAAAAATTCCACAGGCATGAATGGAATCTCCTCAGGCTTTCGCACATTCCCCGGGTTCCGTGACAAAGCATCAGCAAACTCCCTGGACACCGGGCAATTTTCATATTGGAACCGGAAGACCTCCAGCGCAAGGTCACAGAACCCGGCAAGGCTGCCCGAAACTAAAATCCTATCCCTTAGTTTTTGACCTTCCGCCACCCTGAAATACTTTATTTTTGATATCTTTGCGAGGGTTCAAAGATATCAAAAATCAGGTATCGCATGAGAGCAAAAGGGATATTCGGAACGGCCATTTTCTGCAGCCTCCTGGCTGCAGCCTGCGTTGTCATGCTCACATCCTGCATGAAAAAGGAATCTTATTCTGATATTCCCCAGATCGCCTTTGCCGGTTACACCAATTTGTTCGATACGACCAGGATCGCCAAAATTGGTGTGCTTACTATTACGTTCCAGGATGGCGACGGGGATATCGGCCTGAATGCTGCCGATATTTACCCTCCATACGACAGCGCCAGCATATATTATTACAATTATTACATCGACCTGTATGAGAAAAAGAACGGTGTCTTTGTGAAAGATACTACGCTTAATCCTCCTCTTTACACCCGAATCCCCAACCTTACCCCTGACGATCCCAATAAAGCAATCAAAGGGTTCATTGTCGATACGATTCCACTGAACCCAAAGCCGGTCTATGACACCATTCAATTCTCGATGTTCATTTATGATCGTGCATTGCATAAAAGCAATACCGTGACAACCCCGGAGATTGTTGTCAGAAGACCCTAAGTAGCAATGGAAAAGGTTCTGGCTTACCGGAGATTTATTATTATAGGAATTTTCCTTACGGTGGGACTGATTTTCACTTTCCGGCTTTTTTATGTGCAGATACTAGTCGACAAATACATCCTTTCGGCCAATAATAACGTTCTCAGGTACATCACCCAGTATCCCGCAAGAGGGCTTATATTCGACCGCAACGGGAAGCTGCTTGTATATAATGAGGCGGCTTATGATCTGATGGTCATCCCCAGGCAGGCTAAGAATGTGGATACTATCGAACTTTGCCGGCTTCTGGGGATTGAAAAGCAAGAATACATCCGGCGGATGACAAACGCCAGAAATTATTCTTCTTACAGGCAATCTATTTTCGAAGGCCAGATCACACGCGAAAATTATGGGTTCCTGGAAGAAAAGCTGTTCCGTTTTCCCGGATTCTTTGTCCAGTCCCGTACTCTCCGCAAGTATACCTACCCGATTGCCGCCCATACTTTCGGGTATATTGGTGAAGCCGGTCCTGACATTATTGAAACCGACCCCTATTATAAACCAGGGGATTATATCGGGGTTAACGGGATAGAGAAATCCTACGAAGAGATCCTCAGAGGTGAAAAAGGGATGAAAATACGTGTGGTGGATGTGTTGAACCGGGATAAAGGCAGCTTTCAGGATGGGTTATACGATACGCTTGCCTATGCCGGGACTGACCTGTTTTCTTCTCTTGATGAAGAACTGCAGGAATACGGGGAAAAACTGATGATGAACAAGAAAGGAAGCATAGTCGCCATTGAGCCTTCCACCGGCGAGATCCTCTGTTTGATTACCAGCCCTTCTTACGACCCTAACCTTCTTGTAGGCAATATCAGGAAAAAAAATTACAGGGATCTTGTGTTCGACACGGTGTATCAGCCCCTGTTCAACCGGGCACTGATGGCTATGTACCCGCCCGGATCAACGTTCAAACTCGTAGATGCGCTCGTTGGACAGCAGGAAGGCGTTCTTTTCCCCACAACCACATATGGCTGCCCCGGAGGATTTAGTATTGGTAATGGTAAAATGGTCAGATGCCATGCCCATCCTTCACCTTTGAACCTGATCGGCGCCATCCAGATCTCCTGTAACACTTATTTCTGCAGGGTTTTCAGGTCGATAATCGATAACAGGATCTATGCCAGCACACGGCAGGCTTATGAAAAATGGAGAAAAGAAGTGATGAGCTTCGGCCTCGGTAAAAAACTCGGGCTGGATGTTCCCGGTGAACTGAACGGGAACATCCCCACTCCGGCATATTACGACAAGTACCATGGGAAAGATCGCTGGAGATCGATGACCATTATCTCGCTGGGGATAGGACAGGGGGAGATCGGGATCACTCCTCTTCAGCTGGCTAACCTGGCGGCAACCATCAGCAACCGCGGTTGGTATTATGTGCCGCATATCATAAGGGCCATCGGGAAAAAGGATTCTTTAAACCCCGGCTACAGGGAGAAAAAAGTCACAGCCGTTGACCAGTCATATTTTGATATTGTAATTGATGGCATGGCGGATGTGGTCACTGAAGGAACCGCACGTGCCTCAAAGATCGACAGCATTGATTTTTGCGGAAAGACGGGGACAGCCCAAAACCCGCATGGTAAGAACCATTCAATCTTTATTGCATTTGCGCCTAAAATGAACTCCAGGATCGCAATTTCTGTTGTCGTTGAGAATGCAGGCTACGGAGCTGAATGGGCGGCCCCGGTTGCCAGCCTGATGATAGAAAAATACCTCAGGCGCACGGTGAAGCGCAAAGAAATTGAAGAACGCATTATGAATGCGGATCTCATCCACGGAATAAATATTAAATATGAAACTGGAAAAGGGCATTTTTTACCGGATTGATTGGGTGATGGTAATCCTTTATCTGGCTCTTGTGATTATGGGCTGGCTTAATATTTATGCAGCCGTTTATAACGACACCCACCAGCATATCACTGATATGCATCAGAAATACGGGAAACAGATGATTTTCATCCTCGCTTCCCTGGTATTGGCGATCATAATAATTATCATAGATCCAAGATTCTTTTCGCAGTTTTCTTATTTCATCTACGGATTCTTCCTGCTTATGCTGGTCATGGTAATCTTTGCCGGGCGTGAGATCTCGGGGTCCAAGTCCTGGTTCGCGATCGGGGGATTCGGAATCCAGCCGGCCGAATTTGCAAAGATGGCTACAGCGCTTGCCCTGGCAAAGTTCCTTGGTTATCTTGAAAGGAATATTAAAAACCCCCGCCACCTTATCATCGCCGTGATCATTATCATTTTACCTGCCCTTCTGATCCTGGCAGAACGCGATACAGGTTCAGCCCTTGTATTTATCTGTTTTGTGCTTGTACTTTACAGGGCAGGGCTTACGGGCTTTGTTTTACTTGCCCTCCTTGCCCTTCCCTTGCTCGGAGTGCTGGCTCTCATCATCAATAAATTTATACTCGCAGCTGCCTTTCTGGTTCTTGCTGCACTGGTTTACTATCGTATCCCCCATCGTTCAAGGCACTTTCTTGTCATTCTTGCAGTATTCCTTGCTTCTACTGCGTTTGTTTTTTCAGTACATTATACTTTTAACCATATTCTTGAACCTCACCAGAGACAGAGGATCAATGTACTGCTCGGCAATAATACCGATCTGAAAGGAGCCGGTTACAACGTAAACCAGTCGCTTATTGCAATCGGCTCTGGAAGGTTCTGGGGAAAAGGCTTTCTGCAGGGGACCCAGACCAAGTATAATTTCGTACCCGAACAAAGCACGGATTTTATTTTCTGTACCGTGGGAGAAGAACACGGCTTTATCGGATCAGTCATCGTCATAGCGCTGTTTCTTGCACTGATAATAAGAATTATACTCAATGCTGAGCGCCAGCGCTCGAAATTCAGCCGACTATACGGATACGGAGTGGCTTCATTGTTTTTCTTCCATTTCTCGATAAATATCGGTATGGCGCTCGGACTGATACCTGTCATCGGCATTCCGCTTCCGTTTTTCAGTTACGGGGGATCGTCCTTATGGGCCTTTACCATTCTCCTGTTCATTTTTATTAAACAGGATGCCCTCCGATATGGACTGGTTTGATTGAGAATATGTTTCTGCTGCCTTTACATTCACGGCTTAGTAATTGCCGCCCCCCTGCATGCCACCCCCTTGCATCCCTCCGCCTATATGGTTATGCTGGCCTCCAGGCTTATGTTGCTGATACCTCTGCTGGCCTTGATTTTCTTCCCTTTGCTTCTTCAGGTCAGCAATGAATTCAAGGTATTTGTCATTTTTCTGATCGTTATGAAGTATCTTTTTTACCTTCTCATCCCTTGATTTAATAAGTAAATCCACAAGCTGCTGATTGCCTTGTGCATTATATTTCTGAATATCATCCATAAACTGCAAAAAGGCCGTGTTTATTGAATCTTTTTGCCCCTTGGTCACCTCAATTTTCTTGGCCAGGCGATCAACAATATCCTTTGATATTTCCTCGGGTGTGACTTCTTTCCTGCTGCCTTCCTGGGCGCTGGCTGAGATACAAACTAGGATCATCAGAAGAAACAAACTGAACTTTCTTTTCATGGGCCTGATTTTTAAACTTTAATTTGTACATGGTGCATTGTACATCAAAATACTTCCTGGGTCTGAACGTATAAACCACTTGACATATTGCCTATGCCAAAGTCAATTGCAATATTTGTGCGGTCACTCTTTCCGACCATAATCCTGAGCCCCACCCCGGCAGCCGGCTGAAAATAGCCGAACAGTGGGATGTTCATATCTCGGCTGGAAGCAGTGGTGACATTTGTGAATATAACACCTCCCAGAATATGGGTATGCGGAGATATCGGGAAACGGTATTCCATCTCACCGTAAACAAAATCCTCTCCACGGTACCTTCCCTGGGCATATCCCCTTCCCGAAGAATTCATCTGGTCATAGCTGATGCTCATCAGGTCAAGGTATGGAACTTTTCCGCTGACCAGGAAGGAGCCGTAATACCAGAAAGCAAGTAAATGTCTCGGACAGCGCCTTGAAAGGGGGATATATGTCCTGAACTCGGTCCATAAAGTGGAACTGTTCCTGCTGCTGCCAAGCCAGGTTGCATTGTAACGGTAATTTACATTAATAAAGATCCCTCTGTAAGCATTGACCTGGTCGTCCCTTGTATCAAAAACAAAATTGGCGCTCAAACCGGATGTTATATACCGGCCCGGATTAAACCCGTGCAAGGTGCTGTAAGCATAATGCGGTGTGTTGTACAGGGTGTCGTTAATGATCAGCAGGTTATCATCGCTGATATTGTAATGGTAATCAAAGTGGTATCCTATGCCAACATTGATCGAAGGAGTCAGGCGCCTTGAAATCACGTTATGAAACCTGATCCAGTTGTAATCCATCGGATATACTCCATTGAAAGCGGGATCTATGATTACTGCCTTATAGCCTGGAACTTCCGGGATCGAAACCTGGTTATTAGTGCCCAAAGAGTAGGTAGGAAGATTGAACAGATAGAATCTCCAGTCGCTTTGAAGAAACCATTTATTATGAGGGAAATAAATGTTGCCTTTGTACTGTATGAGAAACTGCTGGTTCAGTGTGTACAGGACTGAAGCCACGCCGGCCGATAGTTTAGTCTCTCCGGCTTTTCCGAGCTGGAGCGAGAAAGAACCGCCTGCTCCTAACTGCAGGCTGGTCGCCGGATCGTATGCGATAAGCGGGATGGCGAAAAACCGGAAGCGTTTTTCTTTCTTTGGATAAAATGGGTTCCTGCCTCTGAAAAAGAAATCAATAAGGTCTTTCTGCGGACAGCATGTGTCGGATTTCAAATTTTTTGCCTTTTTGAGGGAGGGTTGTGATTCGGGTATATTCCCTGAACTTTGCCCGGTTCCGGATGTTTGAAGAAATAAAATTAAAAAAAGTGTTGCAGAGACGGGCAGAAGAAATTTCTTCATGGAACGATGGAGGATATTGAGAACGGCAGCTGGCATTCGAGAAAGTAAATATGCAAATCGTCGATCTGCCGGTACTCACGGTATAGCCCGTTGGAAGTGGTTGTGTTAGGAACAGGATTAAACCCGGCCATCAGGCCGGCACGTTTCAGAAATGTATTTTTATCACTTTGTGAAGGAAAGCTGATCATGGCAAAATACACATCCCTTTCAAAAGGAAGGACAACCAGAAACATGGTATTCCTTACCATGGTAAACAGGTCCCGCCAGGGAACGGGGATGTGCTGAATACCAAGTACGCCTTTTGTGCACCAGGGATCACGGCCAAAACGGCCGATAAGATCCTGGACAAATATCGAAGGAAGCTGGAACAGGCTGTCGGGGTTATTACTCATGAATCTCCCGGCAAGCAATGCAAAAAAACTTTTATCCCCTGGTGATGGCGTTTCGCTGCTGATCCTGAGATAAAATCTGCCAAAAGCAGCCTGGTATCCTGAAGGGGAGAAGCAGTCAAAGGTTGTGAGAGTGTCTCTCGTCCTGCAATCAGGTATGGAAATTGAAAAGATCCCATATGCAGAAGAAAGGTCTGCCATTTCATAAGCTTCAATAACGACATGTTCGGTGTTCCATCGCAGGTCCTGCACCAGCAAACTACGGAATCCGTATTCAAGATAAACTTCCCCGCTTCCTTTCAGGTAATCCCTGAAATCCTGTCCGGTGAGAACAGCAGTATTGGAGATCAGCGCCTGGGGAACGTCCCATGCATGCAAAGGCACGACCTGGGAAAAGACAGTGAATGGGAAGATCAGAAGTATCCAGAGAAAACGGTACATAATACTCATATTTCTTTCGGTTTGTGTTGACTTACACAAAAATATGCAATTTGGATATCACCGCATCAGATTAAATCATCAGGTACCACATCTTCTCCTGAAGATTTCTTGTCTTTAAGGCTTCTTCTGTATACAAGGTGGATGATCAGTGGAAAAACAATCAGCGTCAGGGCAGTTGCACTGAGCAATCCACCTATAACAACAATAGCAAGCGGTTTCTGGGTTTCCGAACCAATTCCTGTTGAAATGGCTGCAGGCAGCAAGCCGAACATTGCCATGAGGGCTGTCATGACGATAGGTCGAATCCTTGATTCGACACCACTCTTTATTGCCGTTTCATAGGGCATTTTTGCACGAAGGTTCCTTTTAATGACCATGGTCAGCAGTACCCCGTTTTGTATGCAGATACCGAAAAGTGCTATGAAACCTATGCCGGCGGAAATGCTGAAGTTCACTCCTGTTACCTGAAGGGCTGCAATTCCCCCGATAATTGCGAAGGGCACATTGGTAAGTACCAGCCCTGCATCGATCACGTTTCCAAAGAGCATAAAGAGCACAAGAAAGATCAGCAACAGGCTGATTGGAACGACCTGAGCGAGCCTGGCCTGAGCCCTTTGCTGGTTTTCGAAATCGCCGGCCCACTTGATGTCACTGCCTTTGGGGAGTTTTAATACCTGGTCGACCTTTGCCTGCGCCTCTTTAACTGTACTGCCCATATCCCTTCCGCGTACAGAGAATTTAACAGCAATGAATCTTTGGTTGTCCTCCCTGAAAATAAGCAGTGGGCCGGTAACATAATGGATGGTTCCGAGTTCTTTCAGTGCAATCAGTTTCCCGTTTAAGGCTGGTACTTTCAGATTTCCTATCTGCTGTTCATTCCGGCGGAAGTTCTCCTGGTACCTTATCCTGACATCAAACCTCCGGTCGCCTTCATAAAACTGGGTTGCTGCCTTGCCTCCGATAGCCATCTCGATTACCGCCTGGCAATCTGCAGTGGCAACACCGTATTGTGCCATTTTACGGTCGTCCAGTTCAATCCTGAGCTCCGGTTGTCCGATATTCCTTATCACGCCCAGGTCTTCAATACCTTTTACCGTTGTTAACACCTTGTACACGGTATCAGCGTTATCTTCGAGAAGATTCAGATCATTGCCGGAAATTTTGACCGCAATAGATCCTTTGACCCCGGAAACAGCTTCTTCCACATTATCCATGATAGGCTGGGAGAAGTTAAAATTGATCCCGGGGAAGGCCAGCAATTTTTTCTGCATCCCGGATATCAGTTCCTCTTTTGAGAGATGACGTGACCATTTGTCCTTCGGATACAAATCGATATGAAATTCGGTATTGTAAAAGCCCGTAGGGTCGGTACCATCGTTAGGACGCCCTGTTTGTGAAAGGACCTGTTTTACTTCAGGGAAACTGCGAAAAACTGCTCTCATCTGCTCACTCAGCTTTACGGCGGCTTCCAGGGAGATGCTCAACGGAAGGTTTGCCCTGACGTAGATCGAACCCTCATTAAGCTGGGGCAAAAATTCCGTTCCAAGGAATTTAAACGATGCAAACCCGCTGAGGACGAGGAAAAGCGCGATACCCAGGCTGATTTTTTTGTATTTGTATGATAGATTGAAAACAAACATCACCCCTTTTTCGATATAAGCAACAACAGGATTGTGTTTTTCCCTTACGTTTTTATTGAGCATTAGCCTGATCAAAACGGGAACCAGGGTAAGGGTAAAGATCAGGGCTCCAAGCAGGGCAAAGCCTAGGGTCCAGGCTAGGGGTGAAAACATTTTACCTTCTACCTTCTGAAATGAGAAAATAGGCATAAGGCAAAGGATAATAATAAGTTTTGAAAAAAAGATGGCTCTGGCCATGTCGGTCCCGGCTTCTCGTATCAGTCCCGATTTGGAGAGCAGGTTAAACGCAGGTATTCCAATAGTTTTCGCTTTCCGGTCAAAGACCACAAACAATCCTTCAACCATGACTACCGCACCGTCGATAATGATACCGAAGTCAATGGCGCCCATCGAAAGCAGGTTTGCCGACATGCCCATCAGGCGAAGCCCGATAAAGGCAAACAGCAATGCCAGCGGAATGATGACCGACACTATCACTGTCGTCCGCCAGTCAGCCATAAAGAGAAAAACAATGACTGTTACCAGAACAATTCCTTCAACCAGGTTGTGAATTACCGTACCGGTTGTATAATGAATAAGGTCTTCACGGTCATAAAAGGGGATGATCTTGACGTCGGAAGGAAGGATCTTTTCATTCAGCTGCTGGATCTTTGTTTTTATTCCTTTGATCACCTTGCTGGGATTCTCTCCTTTCCGCATCACAATGATGCCTTCCACGGCATCATTTGAAAGGTCCCTTCCCACCTGGCCCAGCCTGGGCAGGCATGTTTCCCTGACCCTGGCCACGTTTTTAACAAGAACAGGGATATCGTGGGTGTATTTTACAATAATATTCTCCATGTCTTTAATACCCGTGATCAGCCCGATTCCACGAACCACGTATGCCTGGTTGTTTTTTTCAATAATATCGCCGCCCACATTGATGTTGTTCTTGTTGACGGCCTGGTATACATCAAGTGGTGAAATGTCATACTGCTCCAGTAGCAAGGGGTCTATGCTTATTTCATAAGCTTTGACCTCCCCTCCGAAACTGACCACATCGGCAATCCCCGGCACAGCCTTGAACTGCCTTTCAAGCACCCAGTCCTGGATGGTCTTGAGTTCCCTTACAGTACGGTATTTGCTGAACAGGGTATAACGGTATACCTCACCGGTAGGTCCATAGGGAGGTTCGATTTCGGAATCAACGCCTTCAGGCAAGGTGAGGTTGCCCAGCAGGTTGTTTACCTGCTGTCGGGCAAATGCATCTTTAATGTCGTCCTCAAACATGATGGTCACCACCGAAAGTCCGAACAGAGTGATGGAACGAACATCCGTTTTACCCTGGACGGAGTTCATCGCGATCTCAATCGGCACTGTCACGAATTTTTCGATTTCCTCGGCGCTTCTTCCTGGCCATTGGCTGATGACGATGACCCGGGTATTTGTTACATCTGGAAATGCTTCAATGGGAATGTTTCTGTATGAGATGATTCCAATGATAACAACGACAATTGTTGCGAAAAGAATAAAGAACTTATTCTTCAGCGAGAACCCTAATATCTGTTTGATGAATTTATTCATGCACTTAGCTGTTTAAAGCATTGTAAACAACAAGCGCATTTTTACAGACGATCAGCTCTCCCTGCTTCAGGCCTGACTGAATGTATGTTTTACCACCGACCGGGTGATACACTTCAACTTCCCTTGTTACAATTTTTCCCTTTCCATAAAAAACCATTACATAATTCCGGTTTTTATCGAAAATTATCGCTTCTGAGGGAATACAGGCCATCGTTTTATGCCCTTCATTGTAATACACAGTGATATTGGCAAACATCTCGGGTTTTAGCAGGTAATCGGGATTGGCAAGGTCTATTCTGACTTTCATCACCTTTGATGCTGAATCGATCACATTCATAACCCTCGAAATGGTACCGTTGTATGCTTTGTCAGGATAACTAACCGTGGTTACCCTGGCAAGATAACCAGGCTGAACATCAGGGATATCCGATTCGGTGACATTACCTACTGCCCATATATACCTGAGGTCGGCAACAGTGAAAAGGTTATTTTGTCCATCGGCACGAAAAACCATATTTTGTGTGGCATTTCGTTCAACAACAAAGCCGTCAATCGGAGACCTGACGGTGTACCTCTTTGCCGATTCGACGCCGTAAATTGATAATATCTCTTTAATGCGCTGAAGCTCGCCATTCGCCTTGACAAGTTCCTGTTGTGATGCAAGATAATCCTTCTCTGAAGAAAGACCGTTTTGAAACATTTCATGCGTGACTTCGGAATTCTTTTTTGCAATTTCATAATTCGATAAGGCCGCCGTATACTGGTTGGAGTACTCTGCTGTTTCTATACTGCGGATGATTGCAAGGACCTGGCCTTTTTTTACATAATCTCCCAGCTCGACTTTCATGGATTCCAGGATTCCCCCGCTCATTGGTGAGATCTTTGCAATATGATTTTCATCATAAGTGATCTTCCCCGTAAGAAGTATTTCGTTTCTTACTTCTTCGGTTTTAACTGTATCCAAGGTGATCAGCTTGTTGAAGACATCGCCCAGTATCTCCTGGTTGTCAGGGTCTGTTTTTTCCTCACTGCCTCCGCAGCCGGTCAACAAGGCTGTCGTCAGCATCAATATCAGAAATCCAAAGTACTTTATTCCGTTCATAATTCTTATCCTTATAATCATTTTTTCGCTTGCAAATTCATATCGCCACTACGGTGTCATTTCGCTCGCAGCTTCACAACGCCACTACGGTGTCGCTGCGCTCCACCTGATGTGGCTTTTGTGAACTGCTTCGCTTGTTCCACCTGAGGCGGCTTGTGTGAACTGCTTCGCTTGTTCCACCTGATGCGGCCTATGTGAAATACTTCGCTTATACATTCACCAAATAACATTCCTCCCGACAATATAATTCAGGTTCTCTATCGCATTTATCCTGTCGTTTTCCAGCTGCAGGAACTGCAGCCTGGACTCCTTGTATGATTCATACAGATCGATAAACTCGAGCAGGCTGATTTCCCTTTTTAAATAGCTTTCTTCTGCTTTCTGAATAATACGCATGAAATCATTGCTGAAGCCGTTATCAATAGATTTATATACTTTATCTATTTCATTCAGTTTTCCCAGGCTTTCAGCGATATCGTTGCAGAGTTGTACACTATAATTTCTGTATTCAGCTTTACTTTCGGCTATCCTGGCCCTGGCGGCAATGACATTTCCTTTGTTCTTATCCCAGAAAGGCATGTTGAAACTCAGACCTATGTAATTATAATTATGAACAAAGGATCCGTTCTGGTCCCAGCCCAGGAACAGGGTAGGATCAGGAATGTTGACCAGACGCTGATATACCAGGTCGGTTTCGGCATATTTCATTTTTTGCTCATAGATCATCAGGTCATAACGGTTCTTTGAAGCCGTATCGGCCAGGGCCTGCAGGGTGTATTTGCCTGGGTTGAGATCCCTGTACGCACCGGGGTCAGGAACGGGAAGGATAAAATGACGGCTTTTATCGTTGACCAGGACTTTCAGGGTATTCTGGTTTTCGGCAAGCTGTGTACTGATGGCAAGCCATTCGCTTTCCATCGAAAGAAGAAGGGCCTTGACCCTTACAAGTTCCTTGAGTGAAATCAGCCCCTTGGGATAAAGTACTTCATATCCCTGTATAATTTCTTTAAGCCTGCCAATCTCGGTATTGTAAACCCGGGTTTGTTCCAGAAGAAAATATGTACTATTGAAGGCTGACCTCAGCTGAACTTTCAGTGACCTCATGAGGTCGTAATACTGGTATTTCGCTATCTCCGCATTAGTAGTGGCCATTGAAACAAGCTTCGATCTTTTGCTCCCGATCACTAAAAGTTGCTGAACCTGTGCCGATGACTCGCTGCTGTCGGAAAATTCAAGCCATGTTTTATGTTGAGGATTATACAGTACGTGTTCGAAGGTCATATTCGGCTGATCCCAGATCTTTGCCTGTTTTATATAGGCTTCATTCTCGGTAATGTTATACTTTTGCGAAAGAAGCCGGAGGTTGCTGTCGAGAAACTGCTTCTCAAACTGGACCAGTGTGTAAGCCAGGGTATCGCCTTTAAGCAACAATGGCATCGAACCTCCGCTCTGGGAGACCGAGAGCAGTGGGATGGCCAGGATGGGCAAAATAATCAGGTTCCTGAAGCGGAGCATGGGTAAACAAATAGAATTATTATAAACTGATCCGGTATATGATTATTATTAATGAAAAACATTCTTTATAAAAAATTAATAGCCAGATAATCATAAATCATGCTTGATACAAGTCCTGTAATAGAGACTGCTGTCCTGGTAGGCGTTGCAACACGACTGCAGGATATGGAACGAACCATTGAATACCTTGAAGAGCTCGCGTTTTTAGTGGATACTGCAGGAGGAAAAGCATTAAAACGATTCGTACAGAAGCTGGATTATCCCGATCCAAGGACTTATATCGGAAGCGGAAAACTTAGCGAAATACGCAATTGGATTGAATCGCATAAAGCAGATATGGCCGTTTTTGACGATGAACTCACGCCCAGCCAGATCAGGAATATAGAAAGAGAACTGAAATGCCGTATTATAGACAGGAGCAATCTTATCTTAGACATTTTTGCGAAGCGGGCCAAAACTTCGAATGCAAAAACCCAGGTTGAGCTTGCACAATATGAATACCTCCTTCCCAGGCTTACACGCCGCTGGACTCATCTTGAGAAACAAAGGGGAGGTATTGGGTTGAGGGGGCCCGGGGAACAGGAGATCGAGACCGACCGCCGGCATATCCGTGCAAGGATAGCATTGCTGAAAGATAAACTGGAAGAGATCGACAAGCAGAAATCCACCCAGAGGAAACACCGCAGGGATATGATACGCGTGGCCCTCGTTGGGTATACCAATGTCGGGAAATCAACCATCATGAACCTTCTGAGCAAATCAGATGTTTTCGCCGAGAACAAGCTTTTTGCAACCCTCGACACCACAGTCCGCAAAATGGTTATCGACAATCAGCCATTCCTGCTGAGCGACACTGTCGGGTTTATCAGGAAGCTTCCTCATACCCTGGTGGATTCCTTCAAATCGACCCTGGATGAAGTGAGGGAAGCAGATATCCTGGTCCATGTTGCCGACATCAGCCATCCCGACCATGAAGAACAGATCAACGTAGTCAAACAGACCCTCACCGATATCAAGGCCTCAGATAAACCCGTGATCATGCTGTTCAATAAAATAGATGCTTACAGGTTTGAAGAAAAGGAAGCCGACGACCTCGGTCCCCTGACCCGGAAAAACCTCAGCCTCGAAGAACTTGAGAAAACCTGGATCTCGAAGGTGGATGATGTTTCACTTTTTATCTCCGCAACAGAAAAAATTCATGTCGACACCCTGAGGGAAGCCCTGTTCCAGCAGGTCCGAAAGATCGCCAGGCAGAGATGGCCTGAAAGGCATTAATTATTTTTAACATTATGGAAAAGAGTATTTTTGAACCCGGGACAACGTTCAGGTTCCCCGAAAGCGTGGAATACTCCACCGACGGGATAGTAAGTAAACGTGTGATCGATCGCCCTGCAGGCTCAGTAACCCTGTTTGCCTTTGATAAGGGGCAGAAGCTGAGCACACACTCGGCGCCTTATGATGCAATGGCTCAGGTGGTCGAAGGCAAGGCTGAGATCGTGATCGACAACAATCCAAACCATCTATCTGCAGGCGACACTATCGTGATGCCTGCAGGTATACCTCATGCCTTGAGTGCGACAGAAAAGTTCAAGATGATATTAACAATGATCAAAGGATAAGGCCCCTATTTCTTTGTCAGGTTGTTTATCCATAGCGAACCTTCGTAGAAAGCCCTTGGAGCTACTGAAACATGTATCGTCCCCCCGCTTGGATCCGGGCTGACAGCAGGCCATTCCACGTAATCAATATTGGTAAGGCCGAGGGAATTGAACCGGTCTTTCGCGGCAACAAAATTGCCAAAAGGCACGCAGTCATCATTCTGGCAATGCCAGAGCAGCATTTTTGATTTCGGGACCCAGCCTAAATACGAATTGTTCTCAAATAATATCTGGTAAGCTTTGCTGTTGACATTTTTCAGGGAATCATAAAACGCCGCTGTAAATATCTTCTTTAGAATCTTATCAGGAGGCATAATGCCGTTGACCACTGTTTCATCATAAAAGCCCGTCGTGTATTTCGGTATATTCGTCTTATAAGGTTCTATCAGCATCGCCCCATAATCATAAGCCTCAGGGTACATCGTATGATAACCTACCATGAGCATTGGTAAAAAGTAAGGAACAGGGAAAGGTTTGTCGGCCAGCATCACATCCAGCATGGTTCCTGAAAGGTCATATGGCCCGTCCATGCATACAACGCCGCTGAGTTTTACATTTCTTTCCTCGAGTTCCCTGGCCGCTGCCATGGTAACAAACCCGCCTTCAGAATATCCATAAAGGAAAGCCTGTCCGTTCCAATCGACATATGCATTGCGGCTGCAACCGAAATATTCCATCGCTGCCTGCATCATGTCGGCAGTTGAGTTTGCCAGCCTCTCCCTCACACAATAGGGATGATTTTCGGTAATATCCTCCCCCATTCCCTGGTAATCGGGCATTATGATGGCCCATCCGTAGTAAATCGCCATAATATCGGCAATAAGCATCTCGGGGTAATCCTTCCATTTGCTCCAGGGAGCGTCTTTCCACCCTGATGGTGCAATGCTTTTAAGTAGTTCAGTGCCATGATTTACAGAGACTATAGGCACACTCAAGGTTTCAACCCCTGACCAGGGGTAGATCAGAAGGCCCGTCAATTCAATAGAATTTCCATTGTTATCTGTTGAAGTGTATTTTACCACCTCCTGGGCGACAGGATATATTGAATTGCCTCCTTCAAGGTTTGTTGATGTGCGGGCATAAAAATCATGGTAATCAAAGTAACCCGGATAATCCGGGAGTACTTCCATCTGGTTCAGGACCTCATAAATAGTCCGCTCTGTATGGTCAACCACCGTAAATCCCCCGCTGGCCATCGGAGGGCATTCAGGCCTGGGCACAATTTTTTTGTAGGTGCAAGAATTTATGATTAATACGGTCAATAGCAGGAAAAGTCCTTGCAGTAGATTAAAGGATGTGTTCCCGGTCCATTGCAGGGTTTTATATTTTTTCATTACGGATCGTTTATAAAAAAGACGGCAATATTGACTTAAACGTTGTGTTTCCTTACAAATTTAATAAAAAGGATCAAGAAAATTTAAATTATCATTTAATCCACACATCCCGCCCCCTTTCCCACATTCATCTGGGAAAGCACATAATACGCACCTTTGACTACTACCTTATAATTGGCAGGAAGGTTGCCCAATGTTGTCACCTCGCTATATCCTCCGTTTGTAACACCTTTTTTTACTTCGATTGCGGTGAAGGCAACCTCCTCAGGGTGTTTTTGCAAGGCGGGGTCCATGATAAAAATAAGGTCCTTGCCCTTGTCGCGAATCACTGCAGATTCGGGGATCACGATAGCATCTGCATCCCCGGTCTCTATCAGCCCGTTGACATACATTCCCGGCACCAGGTCGTGTTTGCCGCTCCCCAGCAGTTCAGCATGGGCATTCACCGTACGTGAATCGTTCTCAAACTCTTTTCCTATACTGAAGATCCTCGCGCCCATCACAAGTTCCGGCATATTGGTAAAAGTAATGTTGACGTGCTGACCGGCTTTCACTTTCGAAAGGTCTTTTTCGTAAATCATCAGGTCGACATGCAGGTGGCTGTTGTCGATCACCGTGAGCAGTTCCTTTTGAGGCTCGGCATAAGAACCAGTATTTACCATGATTTTTCCGACATAGCCCTCAATAGGCGACCTGAGCTGGAAGGATTTCTGCAAGGTGGCCGGCGAAAGATCTTTCACCTGGACATTCAGAAGCTGAAGCTGGTCTTCGAGCGATGCCAGCTTTGCCTTTTCCCCTTCGTATTTTGTTTCGGCTTCCTGGAAGGCTTTCTGGGAGGCGATGTTATCCCTGGCCAGTTCTTTCTGCCTTTCGTATTCCTTTTTTGAAAAGAGAATATTGCTCCCTGCGACAAGGTAATCCTCCTGCAATTTAAGAAAATCAGGATGGACCAGGTCTATCAGGGCCTGCCCCTGGTGTACGAAATCCCCTTCCCTGACAAGCACGGCTTTCACAACCCCGCCCATAAAAGTTGAGACCTGGGCCTTATTCTGGGGCGGCACATGGAGGTAACCATTTACCCTCAGTACCTCACGAAGATTTCTTTTTTCGAACTCCCCGAACTGTATACCTGTCTTTTCAACCTGGAGTTTGGTAAGTTCCACGACGCTGACTACGGCTTCAGTCCCCCCAGGTTTGATTTCCTGAGTCACTGAATTCTCCGCCGGTTTTTGACTGCATGAGCAGAACAGCAGCAATGCTAAAAAGTTTGATGTCAGTAATTTTTTCATAATCTGTGAATTATTCGTTTTTCCCCTGGATAAGCAGGATCTCTGATATTGTTGTATAATATTGTTTCTGTATGTCGATGAAGGAGCACCTGATCTCCAGCGCGCTGTCGATCAGTTTCAGGTACTCCGGATAGGCAATTTCACCAGCAGCCATGCTTTTCCCTGCGTTCGTGATCATCAGGAGGCTGTGGGGAACGGCTGTGTTGCTGTAATAAAGCAGCATTTCCTTTTCAACCCTGTACCGGCCGATGAAGGAAGCATATTCAGCTTCAAGTTCATTTTTCTGCTGAAGGTATTTCTCCTCGTTTATCCTGCGTTCAATTCCCGCAGCCCTGATCTTATATCCCTGTGCCCCGAAGAATACCGGGATCGACAAACTGCCTGAAACGCCCGAGAAACGGTCGGAACGGCTGAAGTTTTGTTCGGTCCCGTCAATAATCTGGGTGCCGATCAGGCTTTTATTGAAATAGCCTAACGAGATATCAGGCAGGAGTTTCGATTTTTCGAGTTTTACCTGGCGGCCGGCAACATCGGTTTGCTGCTGCAGCAAGGCCAATGCCGGATTCCCTGTAAACAGGCTGGTGTCAGGGTTTAAAGAACAGAGACTCACAAGCGATATTGAGGTGTCGGGCAGAAGGTATCCCCTGAAATTCATAACGGCTTTCAGTTGCCGGAGCCCGGTCTGCCATTGAGTCTCATTTTGCCTGAGCTGGTAATGCACCTGCATGCGGGCAGCCTGGGCCGCCATCTTCTCAAGAGACCCGGTCTCCCCGGTTCTGAACCTCTTCTCCCCTGCGTCTTCCAGCAAGGCATAGAGGCTGTCCCTGGTTTTCAACAGTTTCTGTTCGGCATTCAGGCAAAGCAGGTCAAAATACATCATCCTCACCCGGAAGATCAGTTCATTCCTGGCCTGGGCGAGTTTGAAAGCCGCTGCCTGTGACTGGCTTTTTGCTATTTCTTTCTGGTGGATGTAAACTGTCGGGAATTCAATGGTCTGCCGTATATTGAATTCATCATCATTGTTGATGCTGTTGCTTTGCCCGTAAATTACGCCCAGCTCCGTTTTGGGGATATCGATGGCAGCCATCTTTCCTGCTCTGTAATAATCTTTCTCAAGCGCCACCGCTTTAACCGAAGGGCTGTGTACAAGCGCAGAGTCGATGCACTGCTTCAGGCTCATTACAGGGGGCTTTCCCTGGGCTTTTAATCCGAGGGCCGGGAAAACAAAAAGCAATGCAAGTAACGATGCAGTTTGGGCGGATTTGCTTTTTCCCGATCTCCATCCCGACTCGATCAGGGCATAAATGGCAGGGAGTATGACCAGGGTCAGGAGTGTGGCAGTAATTAATCCGCCAACAACGACTATGGCCAGCGGCCTTTGTACTTCTGAGCCGGTTGCACGGGAAATGGCCATTGGAAGAAACCCCAGCGATGCAACCGAAGCAGTCATCATTACCGGGCGCAACCGTATTTTAGTCCCTTTGAGCACACGCTCCTTGATGTCTGCAATGCCTTCATCCCGCAGCTGATTAAAGCTGCTTATAAGGACGATACCATTAAGCACAGCCACGCCGAAAAGGGCAATGAACCCTACTCCGGCTGAGACGCTGAAAGGTATTCCGCTCAGGTACAAAGCAAACACCCCTCCTATAGCGGCAAATGGAACTACCAGAAATACCAGCAGGGTTTCTTTGAGCGACCTGAACGTCATATACAGCAAAACGAGGATAAGGAACAACGCCAGAGGAACGGCAAGTGCAAGCCGTTTCTTCGCTTCGATGAGGTTTTCAAACTGCCCGCCGTAAGTCACATAATACCCGGCAGGCAATTTCAGTTTGCTCTCCACTGTTTTGCTGATATCTTCGATCAGAGATTCCACATCGCGGTTCCTTACATTGATCCCGATTGTTATTCTTCGTTTCCCATCGTCCCTTGCAATCTGCTGTGGTCCGTCTTCAAACCTTATATCAGCAAGTTGTTCAAGAGGTATCTGCCGTCCTGAAGGCAGGGAAACAAAAAGTTTTCGCACGTCTTCTATCGAGTTGCGGTGCTCCTGGTCCAGCCTTACAACCATTGCGAACCTTTTTTCCCCTTCGTAGACGGTCCCGGCCTGCTCGCCTGCAAAAGCCGCTTTTACCGCCTTGTTCAGGTCTTTGATATTCATGCCGTCGGCCGAAATCCGGTCCCTGTTATAACGGACGATGATCTGCGGCAAACCAACAACCTGTTCCACTTTCATATCTCCGATCCCGGGGATCCCGCTGATCATTGACGCCAGTTTCTCCGCTTCCATCGAAAGGGTATCCATATTATCGCCGAATATCTTCACAGCCACATCCGACCTGATGCCCGTCATGAGTTCATTGAAGCGGGCCTCGATGGGCTGCATGAATTCATAACTTACACCTGGGATTACCGACAGCTTTTCTTTCATCTTTTCAATCAGTTCATCCTTCGTGGAAGCCGATACCCATTCTTGTTTATCTTTAAGGCAGACGACCATATCGGCCGATTCCATCGGTGTAGGGTCGGTTGGTATCTCACCTACGCCGATCTTGGCTACGACATCTTTGACTTCCGGAAAATCGTTTTTCAGGATATCCGAAACCTGCCGGTAGGTCTCGATACTTTGCGAAAGCGAACTGCCGCTTTGGATTTTAGGCAGGACAAGGAGGTCGCCTTCTTCGAGAGAAGGGACGAACACCGCATCTATCCTGAGGAACATGATAAGGGCGATCACAAACACGGCGACGGAAGACAGGATCACTCCCACTTTATGCTTCAACGCAAACTTTATAACCGGGTCATACAGGATATGGATAAAGCGCATGATATGATCGGAGATGTTAACCGAATGTTTCGTATTCCTGCTGAGGAAGAGGGATGAGACCATGGGAATATAGGTGAGTGAAAGAAGGAAGGCGCCAAGGACAGCAAACATGACTGTTTCGGCCATGGGTTTGAACATTTTGCCTTCAATCCCCGAAAGAGAGATCACCGGAAGGTAAACAATGAGGATAATGATCTGCCCGAAGGTGGCTGACTGCATCATTCTTTTGGCCGATATACTTACTTCCGAGTTCATCTGTTCTCGGCTAAGCCTTATTATTCCCTGCTTATGGTGGTGACTCAGGAACAGCCTGTATACAACGCTTTCGACAACAATGACAGCCCCGTCGACAATAATACCGAAGTCGATTGCTCCAAGCGACATCAGGTTGCCGGAAACGCCGAAGAGCACCATCATGATGATCGCGAATAACATCGACAACGGGATGACTGATGCGACAATAAGACCGGCTCTCAGGTTTCCTATCAGCAAGGCGAGGACGAAAATCACGATAAGGCCCCCCAGCAGAAGGTTTCGGGTTACCGTATTGATTGTTTTAGCGATCAGCTTCGTACGGTCGATAAAGGAATCGATATATACCCCTTCGGGCAGGGACTTCTGGATCAGGGCAATCTTGTCCTTCACCCTTTTAATCACTTCGACTGAGTTTTCGCCTTTGAGCATCATGACCATACCCCCGGTAACTTCTCCTTTGCCGGCTTCAACAACTGCCCCATATCTTGTGGCATGACCGAACCTGACTGTTCCTATGTCCCTGATCAGCACCGGGACGTTGTTGACTGTTTTGATGACTATTTTCTCGATATCGTCAAGGCTGTGAACAAAGCCTATCCCCCTGATAAAATACGCATAGGGTTTTTCATCCAGGTAAGCTGCACCTGTATTTTCGTTATTCTTTTCGAGGGCATCGAAGATCTCGTTAATCGAAATGCCCATGCTGTGCAGCCGGTTTGGATCCAGCGCGACTTCATATTGTTTGATATATCCCCCCAGTGAGCTCACTTCAGCAACACCGGGAGTTCCCAGAAGCTGACGTTTCACCATCCAATCCTGTATTGTACGGAGATCGCTGAGGGAGTAACGGGATTCATAACCCGGTTTCACTTTGACCAGGTACTGGTATATCTCGCCCAACCCGGTGCTGATGGGGGCCAGTTCGGGTTCTCCGATCCCGGCCGGGATCTGTTTTTCTGCTTCTGTAAGCTTCTCGCCTATCTGCTGCCTCGCCCTGTAAATATCCACACTCTCATCGAAAACAACGGTCACTAACGAAAGGCCAAAGCGGCTCACACTCCTCAGCTCAACCACATCAGGAATAGTAGCGACAGCTTTTTCTATGGGGTAACTGATCAGCTGTTCCACTTCGGAGGAGGCCAGGGTTGGGGCAATCGTGATGACCTGCACCTGGTTGTTAGTGATATCGGGGATTGCGTCGAGTTTCAGGTGGAACATAGAGTAGATGCCTGCTGCAATCAGCAAAACAGTCATTATTCCAATGGCCATTTTATTCCTGATGGAAAAGTCTATGATCTTGTCAAACATGGTATGGGTGTTGTAAAAGTAGTTATGATCGTAATGTTATTTAAGCGAGCATTTTGCGTAAGCCGCATCAGGTGGAGCGAGCGAAGCAGTTCACGTAAGCCGCATCAGGTGGAGCGAAGGGAGCATTTTGCGTAAGCCGCATCAGGTGAAACGAAGGGAGCAATTCACACAAGCCGCATCAGGTGAAACGAAGTGACACCGTAGCGGCGGTGTGAAGTTGCGACCGTATTGCGACACCGTAGCCGCGACGCAAAGATGCGACCGTGTTGCGACACCGTAGCGGCGACGCAAAGATGCGACCGTGTTGCGACACCGTAGCGGCAGTGTGAAGCTGCGAGCGGGATCACGCTGTCACGGTAACAACGACTTTCGGCGGCTGCCAGAAAGGAAGGGGGATTTCCTGAATTTGACCAATGGATTTGGTCTGAAATATGCAAATGCAAACCCTTGAAGGCTCATTAAGAATAACAATTCCCTGGGTCAGGACATTTACGTGGCAGCAATTGCAAACACAGAAAGGGCTGCAGCAATCGATATCGCTATGCTGCAGGGATTTTGAATTCAGAGGGTACAGACCAATCTCTTCTGAATGCTGAAGACCGCAATTGACATCTATATCCACACAGGGTAATGTGGTAAGAAATGAAATATACAGAGCCAGAATGATCCTCAGAACCTTCATTTACAGAAGCTATGGTTCCTGCAAAGGTAGGTAAAATGTTATTTGTTTATGAAGATCTTCCTGACAACCTTTATTTGTTCATTTGTTAATATTACCGAATAAATCCCGCTCGGCAAATAACTGACATCGATGATCTCTTCGTGATTCCCCAACACCTTGAATTCTTTGCCACGATGCACCAACACTCCAAGGGTGTTGTATATCAGGATATGGTATGAGTCGGCATAGCTTGAATTGACCCGGGCTGTGAATATGCCCCAGTTCGGCACCGGAAAGACATTAAAGTTCGGTGACTCGTTTTCCGGCACTCCCACTCCCGCCACATATACATGATTGGAGGAATCGGAAATACATTCGTTCAGAGTAACAATAGTCCAGTAGTTACCCGGATTGGCCGCAGGGACAATATATACCTGTGAAGTAGCGCCGGCTACTTCAGTGCTGTTCCAGTACCATTGGTTGCCGTTAGCTGCACTGCTGGTAAGGGTGTTGCCGTCAGCAGTCACCGCAGGCTTTGCCGGGATAGGGTTCACCGTTACCTGGAATGCGGGGGATGAAGGACCATTGCCGCAAAGGTTATTACCAGCAACATAAATTGGCCCTGAAGCTGCATCGGCCGCAAAATCAATCATGATCGAGTTGGTATACTGTCCCGAAAGGATAGTTGCACCTGCAGGCAAATTCCAGACATAAGCAAGGGCATTGGTAACAGGTGCTACATAATAGGATACTCCTGATGCTCCTGCACAGACTGTTGCTGTTCCGGTGATGGCGCCTGATGAACCGGGAATCGGAAGGACTGTTAGATTAAGCTGGGTGGGTGATGCAGCAGGACATCCCGCAGAACTGGTATATGTTACTGCTACCCATTGCATCCCCGAGGTATTCCAATTCACATAAAGCAGGTCTGTACCCTGACCGTCTTCTATTGTTCCACCTGCTGAGACCGTCCAGATATAATTATTATTTCCTGGATCGGTCGTATAAATAGCCCATCCAGAGTTGGGGCATACATTAATGGTTGGTCCTGTAATTACAGGCACAGGCAGCGGACTTACTATAATCGTTGCATCACTTGAATTAGCCGAAGCACATACCCCGCTTTGGACTACAGCCCGGTATTTTGTCGTAACTGTCAGGTTGGTGGCGGTTAAGCTCGTTGTCGTATTCGCAATATCAACCGGCGTAGTCCAGTTGTCAGTTGAGGATTGCCATGTTACTACAATTCCTGTATGACCTGAAAGTGTTAACGTCGTCGTATTTGAACCGAAACAAACTGTTGTGCCTCCGGCAATACTTCCACCCACGGAAACAGGATCAACCGTGATTGTTGCATCACTTGAATTAGCCGAAGAGCAAACCCCGCTCTGAACTACTGCACGATATTTTGTTGTGGCAGTAAGATTGGTGGCGACCAAAGTGGTGGTGGTATTGGCAACATCGACTGGT
>CAISRB010000023.1 GCA_903887775.1 uncultured Bacteroidales bacterium | reverse complement strand
GATGTACTCCGCATCTTGCGAGGCTCTCTCATTGACAGAACGCCTATCGGAAAACTGTTCGAAAAACAGGTCGACGAAGGAGCTGAAATATGTGAAGAGTCCGGATTTCAACTTAGCTTTAATTTTTAGTAGACACTAGTGTATCGAAATAAGCAATCATTTCATGAGGCATGAAACCAGCATTTCTGAGGCTGCCAATGCAAATCGGATGAATCGGAATCTGCAAAACACTGGAAATATGCCGGTTAAAAAAAGGATAAAATGGCAGATCGTCGTAACCGATGGCAAATTCCGATGAATATTGGAATTCCATGTCTTCAAGGACTTTATTAAGAGATGGGTTCCACTGGCCAAAAGGGGAAACAAAGCCACTGACAGGAATACCTGAGGCCTCCATTAAATCCTTTCCCTTTCGTATATTTTTTTCATTTTTCCTGTAATTGCCGTATGTTACATGATTATAGCAGTGTAACTGAATATCGTGGCCTGCTTTTCGAATAGAGGCCACTTCCTTCATGTAGCTTTCCTGAGAGGCAACATCAATGAACCAAGTCATTGGCAATTCATGTTTTTCGGCATGATTTAACAGATTAAAAAAACTTGCCCGATCGGTCACATCGCAATCAACCCTGAAGGCACAAATTGTGCGATAACCCATGGGATAGTATGAAAGGTGGATGTACGGCAGATTATTTTCAAAAACCTTTTTTTTGACCGAATGAACAATTTCCTCTCGCAAAGAAGCTCTGCTGACCTTTGCAACTGTCTCTGATGGATTTTTATCTCCTATTCCTGAAAATGTTTTTAATTCGGATTTGATATCGGAGTATGGTCTGACAACCTCCTTCAGGAAATCAGGGGGAAAACATTCAAATACATATTCTGCGCACCGTTCATGCCTGAGTATCTCCTTAATTACATTTATTCCTGAAAATGAATTAAAAATTCGCATCAGAATTCTCCCTGGTTAAAATTCAAAACACCGGCTTCGTTCAAAGCCTGCTTTATCCGGTTTCTCCAGGTTGAAAGTGAAAATGAATGGCAGATCATATCATAACCACGATTGGCAATTGTTTCTGCTCGTTGTAAATCGTTTGCCAAACCCGAAACAGCTATAACTATATCAGAAACATTTGGGCGAACAAGAATACCGTTGAAATCAGGAATAACGATGTTACACAGTCCGCCAATATCTGTTGCTACTATAGCACAACCCGCTGCCATGGCCTCAAGACAGCTTAATGAAGTTCCTTCGGAATAAGTTGAGGGAATGACGGCAATATGAGACCGGTTCAGCAGTTCATACATCTTATCGTGAGGTACTGCCTCAATTGTCACACGTCGGGAGTTAGCGAATTTTTCTACAATGTACCTTTCAAAAGTCCCGGATCCGGCAAACGTCACTCTTACTCCGGGTGATAATGATAGGATCTGTTCCATTGCTTCCGAAAAAAGAATGACTCCCCTGCGTAGTTCAAATCTTCTTGCGAAAACAACATTAATTTCTTTTGGATTCATCCATTTCTCATGCCAGAGCGATTTTTCCTGGGGAATAGCAAAATTTGGAATGTATCTTAATTTATTTGTGTTTAACCTGTGGCCCAGCATGACCCGGGAATAGTTAAGAAAATTTGAATCGACAGTGATAGTAAGGTGTGATTCCCGGCACATTTTAAGATCGTGCCGGCTTAACCTCCTGCGGATATATTCCCATTTCATGTGAAGGAAATATGTTCTTTGTGGCATAGTATAATCCCAATGAATCCCATGCTGGATAAAGATATTGTCCGGCCTGAAATATTTTTCTCCAACAAAAGAGTTCGAGTAAATTATCCATCTTATATTCCTGCGATCAATATCCCGATGGCTGAGCCTGTTCATTAAATGGCGGTTCAGCCCTCCCAAACCAATGATTGTGGCGCCTTCCACATCCAGCTTAAAATCATTCAAGGCTGTTTGGTAGACTACTGGCATAAAACCAAGGCTGACCAAAAGCCTTATCAGTTCAAGGAGCCAGGTCTCCACACCCCCAATCGTCAACTCTGTCGGTTTTTTCGGATTAAGAAAAGAGTTTGTGATTATCGCTATTAAAGGCTTCATGATTTGTCCGGTTCAATGGCAATCTGTTTTTCTCCTGTGGATTTTACAGTCATCTGACAAAAACTGAGATTTTTATCCCTGCCTTATCTTTCCCTCCCAACTTATATTTGTAATCATGATGTCCCCCAAGAAAATCAAATTGCCTGCAACCCTCTTCGATTGCCGATTTAATGCAATTTACCTGCATGTACACAACAAAATTCAGCCAGGGCATTTTACGGATCAGCATTTGATCAACAGCCATGGTTAATGCATTGTAGACGTTATTATAGATGACTCCCAGCAAAACGGCAGCTGTTTCCTTATTCACTTTCATAACACTTAAATGCAATGCCTGCTTTTTATGAAACATATCGGCGACTTGCTTAAGATGGGCAGGAAAAGAGTTCCCCGTAAGGGCCGAATGCCTGTTTCTCATTTGCATCATCTGTCGATGCAATTTCAGCATTTCTGACCAATAATGCGGTATATCCGACATATCAGCCTGAAAAAACTCTACATGGTATTCTCGTTTCAACCTGGAAGAATCCTTTTTCAAATTTTGTTTCAGGTTCCTGGATGAAATACCGGATCTCAGATATTCTTCAAAACTACTGGGCAATTCCAGCACTTTACACGTATTGTAAATGCTTCTTTCAATTCTAAGTCCTTTTTTTACGGCCTGTGTTTTTAACCCTGATTCAAATCTGACATTTTCGTCCAGGTGAAGAAATTCCAGAGCAGTGCATACAACCCCGATTCCATTCAATAAGTATTCCCAAATTGCCGTCAAGATTTGCTCTTCATGTCCGGATTCCACAATAAAACCCAAATGATATGAATACGACTGGCCTAAAAACTGAATGAACCATTCAGAATGTTCATTTTGGACCCGCACAAGTGGAGCCAGACCAATAAGCCTGTCGTTTTCCCTTGCAGTAATAATGAAAGGGTGTTGATTGGGTTCCAGCATATTCTGACACCAGCTAAAAATCCACTCCCAGGTCAGAAATAAATTATTTTGACTTGTCTTCACTAAAAGCAAAGCCCATTCTTCTTTAAGGGTTTCAACAGACTCAGTGCCGGTGATTATATCCACATACATGGCAGCTTTTTACTTTATGCCGGCAAAGCCGGGTAAATTTTCTTTTCGAGCTCAGCAAATTGCTCGTACAGGGGTGCAATGCTACTGTAAAGCTTTTTGTGCCGTTGAAATGCCTGTATAATAGCCTTCTGAACCTTGAGGGGGTCTTGTTTGCGACGTCCCGACCGGCTTTCTTCAGGATTTTCATAGGTCCGGTAATAAACCAGCGGTTCTTTTATTTGAAAGACTTCACGTCCCAATTCGATGATTGAGAGCCAAAAATCAAAATCCTCATAACCATAAGTCATTGCAGTGGAATAACCTTCGGTTTTTAACCAATCCGATTTGAGAAAACAAGCATTCGCCACAATACAATTAGCTCTGAGCATAGTTTCAAATGAATAGGCCGGAAGCAGGAAAGGACCTGTTGTTGCACCAAAAAACTCACAATCTCCATAAACAATCCCGGTGTTTGGTTGATTATGAAAAATATTAACGCATTTTTCAAGAAAGGTCGGGGCAATCATATCATCCGCATCCAGGTTAAGTATTATGGATCCTTTGGCTTGATGTATGGCAAAATTCCTGGCTACGGCCGGCCCATGGTTTGTAGTGTGATAGATTGTCACCCTTTCATTTGCAATGGTATTAAGTATTTGAGCAGTATCGTCCGTTGAACCATCGTTTACGATAATTACCTCAAAATCCTGGTAAGATTGGTTCATGACTGAATCCAACATTTCGCCGATGTATTTGCCATGATTGAAACAGGGCGTGATTACAGAAACCTTCATAAACTATTTATCCTGGTCAGACGATTAAATTCAGCCTCGCGTATTTCAAGCGTATCCCGGATTGCATAATGGTATTGTCGATCCAGTAAAGAAAATAGCTTCCTGAGCATCCCACATTCGGCCTTCCGTTGCTCAGCGGGGCCTAAACCATTCCAAATACCTTTGGGGTGGAAATGATGAACTGCCATTATTTCATCCAGGTATCGGATTCTGCCTTTTGAGGCATGAAGAATGTGTAATGGCCAGTCAGGAAAAATTGAATCATTGAAAATATCCGGATAAGAATAAAACATTTTACGGTAAACAACGGAACAGTTCGGGATGAAATTCCCCCTGATCAAGTCTAAAAGCGTAAATTCAGTCGCACCTGGCAGCATATATCCTGTATTGTGATTATGTGCCTCATTGTCAGTCGTACCATTTTTCAGGATCCCGATGTTATGAAAACACATCGAAAAATCATGATTTTGCTCAAGAAACGCAACCTGCTTCTGCAGTTTTAATGGATCGGTCCAGTAATCATCCCCTTCACAAACAGCAATATAACTTCCTTTCAGAGATGGAAAAACATACTTTGTGTACAATTCATAAAGACTTTTCCCTTGTGAAAAAAGGTTTTCCTGTTGAAATACAGGTTTGATAAGTTTCGGAAATTGCTTCTGGTAACGCTTTATGATTCTGGTGGTACCGTCGGATGATGCATCATCGTGTATAACTATTTCATAAGGGAACAGCGTTTGCTGGTTTAAAAATCCTTTAATAGCTCTTTCAATATAACATTCGTGATTATATGTGAGACAGCAGATGCTGATAGTTATTTTAGATTCATCCAGCCTTTTTTTTCTCAAGCATAGTCTCATATCTTAATTGAATTTAATTGAATTATAAATTTGCCAGGATAGGTTAAGCGCTTATGCCATTTTTTACAATGTTTGCGTATCAGTTTCTATTCTCGGCGGCCAGGCCAGACTAAAATCTGAAAATTCCAAGCTAAGGTTGGGATTGTATGCCGGATCTTTCAGTATCAGATGAGACCAGCATTTTTTAAAGTATTCCATTTCGGCATGCCTTCTGTCCGGATCTTCGTTTGCTATATTCGTGTCCCGTGAAGAAGATTCTGCATGATATAGTTCAGCATAAGGTGTAAACACATTCCTGTACCCTGCTTCACCAACGCGAAGACAAAAATCAACATCATTATAGGAGACAGGCAGATCCGTTTCATTAAGCCCGCCTATTTCAGTAAAAATATTTTTTCTTATAACCAGGCAAGCTGCTGTCAACGCGGAAAATGAATTCGCCAGACTCGCACGGCCAAAATAACCCTTGTTACCTTTATTAATCCTGTTATGAGCGCAACCTGCCACGTGATGGAATCCCAGTCCTAAAATGATTCCTGCATGTTGAATAGTATCATTAGGGTAATACAACTTTGCCCCAACTGCCCCAACTCCCGGCTGAATCGCGAGGCCTATCATTTCATCCAACCATTCAGCATTGATGACCTGCACATCATTATTAATCAAGGTGATATAATCTCCATGGGATTCTTTAACCGCCTGATTGTTCAATGATGAATAATTGAAAGGTCCCTTTATCTTTAGGATCCTGAATCCATTACTCGCTTTGGATTGATCCTCAAGATATTCCAGTGTTTCAGGATCATCAGAATCATTATCAATGACGATGATTTCGAAATTCGGATAGGTCGTCAAAGCTCTTATGCTGTCAATGCATTTTCGTAGTAATTGCAATTTATTTCTGGTCGGAATGATAATTGAAACCATAGGGGGTGTATCGGGTAATGTATACTTTATTCTATAACCATACCCTATCAGATGGGCCCTTGCCTGGGTTTGACTGCGCAAAAAATGCTCATTAAGCGCCCTTTCACCGGCAAGCATCGCATATGGCTTTGATTTGGCAGAGTTTGCTGTACTTTCTTTGTGAATACGCCAGTGATACAGTACTCTCGGAATATGATAAATTTGATCAGATTTGATGAGCTCAATACAGCGCAGAACCAGATCATAATCCTGCGATCCTTCAAAACCTTTTCTGAAACCTCCTGCTTTCTTTACGAGATCTGTGTTGTAAACCCCGAGATGGCTGTACATATTCTGAGAATAAAAAAGATCAAGATTCCAGTCAGACTTGAAATATGGGCTTGATCTGATTCCTGATTGATCAATTTTATCTTCGTCCGAATATATAAGTTTAACTTCAGGAAGTTTGTTAATTGCTTCTACAACCCAGAATAAAGCAGTTGAAGAAATTTCGTCATCGTGGTCAAGTAGTGCAATCCAATCACCGTTTGCAATTTCAAGAGCACTGTTAGAACATGCTGCAATATGTCCGTTTATTTTTCTAAATACTACCTTAATCCTGCAATCTTCGTTTTTATAATTATTTAATATTTTTACAATTCGAGGATTTGTCGACGCATCATCAGCAATACAAAGCTCCCAGTTTGAGTAACTTTGCCGACGTACAGATTCAATGGCCTTGACTAACCATTCTTCTTTTGTATCATATACGGGCATTAAAATTGAAATCAACGGTTTGTAAGGAAATACAACCTGCTTCCGTTTTATTCTTTCAAATTCCAGACTTGTCAGTGTGTCATATTTTTTAATCCAGGTTGAATAATCATTCCTGTTAACCTTTATCAACCGGTTTCTAATACCCTTAAATCCTTCATTTGTATAAATAAAAACAATTCTACGGTTTAAATCTCGCAGACTGCCGGTTCTCCTTCCTGCCCTGATCAGCGTTTGCAGAAATCTGAATAAATAACTTACAGGCATATTGATTGCGCGGGTTACAGGATATCTCCGAATTCGGGTTTTAATTTTTTAAATATCCAGGCGCCAGAAACAAAAATTATGGTGGTAACTATCCAAAAGTAGATATTCATATCAGTAAATTCAAAAAACCATCTATGTTCCAGGAAAGTATATCTGTATCCTTCTGTGATATAAAAAAAAGGATTAAGTAATGCAACATATTTAAGACTACCTGTTAACCTTCCGTATGGCCATACAATTGGCGTTGCCCAAAACAAAACAGTTGCAATAATATTAATAATATGAGAGGTGTCAGGTATCAATACATTGACGGATGATACAAGCCATGCAATTCCTGTGAGCAGGATAAAGGAAGCAAAAAGATAATAAAAAATCTGAAGCCAATAGATATTCGGGGAGATGTGATAGAAAGCGACAAAAAGAATAATTATCACTAAGATCATTGTAATATGGATGATAAGGCCAGAAAAAATCTTTATTAACGGGATCAGCCAAATATTCAGGGCGGTTTTTTTTATCAGGTATCCATACTCGGGTATTGCTAAGCATGTTACAATCATGGTTTGGCTGATAAATAACCATGGGATCATTCCTGTCAACAGCCACGGAGTAAAAGGTAACCCGCTTGATGTTGATCCGGCTTTTAAGCCAAATGTAAAAGCGAACCAAATCACAAACACATAAACTGCAGGCTGAATAAACGCCCAGGGAAGACCAATATAAGAAGAAAGGTACCTGCTCTGAAAATCCCTGATTACTAAAGTCCGGATTATATATCGTTGCTTTACAATCTTAAGAATATATGCGACCAATCCTTTGAAGTATTTCATGTTTTCATTGATCAGGTTCGTTGTTTGTTTTTGAAGTTCAGGAATCAAATTTGG
Organism: uncultured Bacteroidales bacterium; assembly: GCA_903887775.1. Classification (GTDB taxonomy): domain Bacteria; phylum Bacteroidota; class Bacteroidia; order Bacteroidales; family FEN-979; genus CAIRDP01. The sequence goes on along the minus strand of CAISRB010000023.1, from coordinate 2,578 downwards.
AGACAACCCGAATATTTGCTTCTTCAATAACCAATAATGTCCCCATTTTGTATTTATTATCAGGATTAGAAACTTCTAAAATAATTGCATCATGAATCCAGTGAATTTCTGATCGTGTGTTCTTTGTTATGTCGAGAATACCCAGTGAAATAGTATACCTTCCGTTACCTATTGGCGGAAAAGTGAAATCCGCAGCAATTATAGTTGGAATATCAATCTCAAAGGAAAGTCTTTGGTTGAACAAATGATTACTTATTCTGAAAACCGGCACACCCGATCGTCCATTGAGTGTTATTGCAATGATGGGATTATCTATTTTCCGCGTAGCAAGAAGCTGGATAAACAACCGAATCGGTTCCCCCCCGCTTATGGTATAAACTTTTGATTGTTTTAATACATTATAAAGTGATACACATTGTATTTTTGCTCCACCAACTCCAAACGAATCATGTTGATCGACTTTATCCCAACTAATTGATAAAGAACTCACCGGTTCTCCTAATTTGAAATATTCCGGGAAACGATCCAATTCAATTGAAGGTGTTGTTTTCTCAAGAAGGACAGGATCATTTGTTGTCATAAAAGCATTATACCGGTCACTTATAAAAATTGGATTACCTTGTTCCACGATCCTTCCTTTGTTTAACCATATTGCCCTCGTACAAAAATCCCTTACGGCACTTAAATTATGTGAACAAAATAAGATCGTTTTCCCGGCTTCTTTAAATTCCTTAATTTTTCTAAAACACTTTTGCTGAAACCTGATATCACCGACTGAAAGTGCCTCATCGATGATAAGGATATCCGGATCTATATTGATGGCTATTGAAAAAGCAAGGCGCACGTACATGCCACTTGAGTATTTATGAACGGGTTGATCGGCATAAACTCCTATATCTGCAAATTCCAGAATTTTCTGAAGCCGTTGTTGCATCTCTTTTTTAGTATATCCTTGCAATCCGCCCAAGAAATAGATATTTTCAATTCCGGAAGTTTCATTATTGAATCCTCCTCCAAGTTCAAGCAAGGCAGTTACCCTGCCGTTGCATTTATAACTACCTGAAGAAGGAGTCACTACGGATGCCAGAATTTTTAAAAGAGTCGATTTCCCGCTACCATTCTGACCTATGATCCCAATGACTTCGCCTTTCCCAATGGTTATATTGAAGTCACTTAAGGCATGAAAATCATAATGATAAACTTTTCTTAATGGATGCAATAATTCTTTAATCCGATCACGGTGATGATGATAAAGCTTGTAGGTTTTTGTCAATGAATTTATTGTAATCGCGATTTGCTCAATCATCTTTCCCCGCATTTGACTTTAGTAGTAAATACATAATGAATTATACTTATGAAGATTACTCTCATCTGAACAGAATTCATATGACTTTAAAAATTATTTCCTTTTCTGTTGTAAAATATGACATTTTATCATTCGATACAATTTTCAACCTCAGTCTGTGATATCCCTTTCCTATTATTGCTGACGGGATTGATATAGTCCATCCCGAATACTGATAGATAGTGTTTTTTAAATATTTAGAAACATCAGGACGGATTTTGCCATATAAAGATTTAAATAGCCTTCCGTCAATTTCGATTAAAACCATCGATGCCGGTTTTCTTGCGAAAATATCAACAGCCCAACCAGTAATCATCATCTGACTAGCTGAAAATTGCAACAGCCTTTTTGATTTATTGATGATAACTCCATTTATTTCATCTAACGAATATTGTGTTTTTTTATCGGATAAAATCATATCCTTTAAAATGTTAACTGGAACATCCTTAATATATTGAAAAGAAATTTTTTTACTTGAAGTGTAATATCCCTGTTGTTTATTATTTAACACTTTAAAAGAAAGCTCATGCCTGCCTTCTTCGAGGTTATCTGATGGAATTGTAATTCCCCATCCTGCATATTTGAAGCGTTCACTATTAAAAACGTTTACTATATCTTCTCTTTCAAGCCTAAACTGGCTTTGATATTCCTTCCCATCCAATGAGACTATTATTCCTCCTGAAATATCATGCCTCATTTTATCAATGGCCCAACCCGACAGGTTTAAATAATGGTTACAATCATGTAAGGAGTTGAATTCAGAAGCACTGATACCATTGATATTATCAACTATATAATCTGTGGAATCATTCAAATGAGATAGTTCCATTATATCAGGAAATGGCCAGGATTTTATAATATTTAAAGTCGTGATACTATCTGAAATAGCATACTCAGTATTTTCTTTTGAAACAGCAAGCACGTTTATTTTCTGAAGCCCATTTGATAAAAGTTTAGTCGGAATCAGAACTTCCCATCCATTAGTATCCTGAATATGAGTATTCCCTTTTCTGTTTACTTCAGTCATATTTATATCGGTGTATGTCAGAAAAGTCCTGTTGCCGATTTTGACAAATACTTTCGTTAAAGGGATTTTGTAACTAATCAGTGATTAAAAAATAAGGGTTGTTAACAAGATTTAGTTGTAATGAACAGGTTTGTTTTTGAAAATAATTTGGCTTTTAGAAATCTTATACACACTAACATTTATTATTTTAAAAGTTGATAAACAAG
>CAISRB010000022.1 GCA_903887775.1 uncultured Bacteroidales bacterium | reverse complement strand
CATTTACCCTTCTCAATATCCCTAACTACCTGTTTTTTAACATCTTCACTGAATATTCGATTCTGTCGCTTTATCTTTTTCGCTGTTTTCATAGGTTGACTTTTTAACCAAATTTTGGTCAACCTATTTCAGTCATTGACAATTTACGATTTATTAATGCAGAACGCTATTTATTCGCACCTATTATTTATTTCATTTGTGTGCTCATTTCGCCTTTCGCTATTTCGCCTTTATTCGCACCAATTGCTTATTTCATTTGCGTGCTCATTACGCCTTCGGCGAACGCTATTTCGCCTTTCGCCTTTCGCTACCTCGCTACTTTTTTTTCGCTTTTCGCTTTTCACTTTTCGCTTTTTCGCTACCTCGCTACCTCGCTACTTTTTTTTCGCTTTTCGCTTTTCACTTTTCGCTTTTTCGCTACCTCGCTACCTCGCTACTTTTTTTTCGCTTTTCGCTTTTCACTTTTCGCTTTTAATATCTGTATTTATCTTTCCAAAGTGCTTTCAATCTTGCCCGTATCTCATTCTCTTTCGCATTGTTCTGGGGATCGTAAAATTTTGATCCTTTGATCTTATCAGGAAGGAACTCCTGCTCTGCAAAATTATTATCAAAATCGTGGGCATATTTGTAATCTTTCCCGTAACCTATCTTTTTCATCAGGTTTGTAGGGGCATTTCTGATGTGGAGAGGTACAGGGAGGTCGCCATGCTCCCTGAATGCTTTTTGCGCATTTCTGATCGCCAGGTAGGAGGCGTTGCTTTTTGCCGAACTGGCAAGATATACTGCAGTCTGCGATAGAATCAGGTCGCATTCGGGATAACCGATCACATCCACTGCCTGAAAACAGGTATTGGCTAACAGCAGGGCATTCGGATTGGCATTCCCAATATCCTCGGAAGCCAGGATCAGCATTCGCCTGGCGATGAATTTAGGGTCTTCCCCCGCTTCCACCATCCTGGCAAGCCAGTAAACCGATGCATTCGGGTCGGAGCCACGGAGAGATTTGATAAAAGCCGAGATCACATCATAATGCATTTCACCGGTTTTATCGTACAGAGCTAAATTCTGTTGGATGATGCTGATCGTATTTTTGTTATCTATGCTGATGGCTTTTCCCCCTGTGCCCAGCGACGTGACTATCAGTTCGAGGGCGTTCAATAGTTTCCGGGCATCGCCCCCCGAAATACGCAGTATAGCTTCCGGCTCAGAGATCGTGATTTCAACACGAAGCTGCTGCTGCAGCCTTGTCCGACCTTCCTCAAGCAGTCGTAAAAGCTGAGGTTCCTCAAGGATCTTCAGAATATAGATCTGGCATCGCGAAAGGAGGGGGGATATCACTTCAAATGAGGGATTCTCAGTGGTTGCTCCGATAAAAGTAATTATCCCTTTTTCAACAGCGCCAAGCAGCGCATCCTGCTGGGATTTGCTGAAACGATGGATCTCGTCTATGAACAGAAAAGGGCTGGTGCCACTGTCTTTTGCCCTCGCAATTATTTCCCTTACCTCTTTCACCCCTGAGCTTACTGCGCTAAGTGTGAAAAACTCCCTCGAAAGTTGCCGGGAAATAATATAAGCCAGGGTTGTCTTTCCTACTCCCGGAGGCCCCCATAATACCATCGACGGAACATTACCCGATTCAATGGCTTTCCGAAGAATAGCACCGGGTCCGACAAGGTGTTCCTGGCCGAGGTATTCGTCCAGCGAATCCGGACGCAACTGTTCTGCAAGAGGTATCAGCATAATAATTCAAAGGTACGATTATGAAATTAAGTCTGCCTGAAGCGCTTTCGGATTGTTAATATCTTAAAAAATGTTAAAATTTTTCTTGCTGATTTTCAGAACGATAGACCAAATGTTAAAAAATGTTAAAAAAAAGTGGCCTGAAAATTTGTTCCGTATGATTTTGTTGCTTTATCTTTGCATCAAATTTCAAAAACGAACGAAACGATGAAAAAATTTGCAACATTATTAGTAGTTGGCGCAGTAGCTTTTATGTATGCATGCGGCCCCAGCGCAAAAGAATTGGAAGAAAAAAGAATTGCTGATTCAATCCGCGTAGCTGATTCATTAGCAATGGTCCAGGCAGAACAGCAGAGAATTGCTGATTCAATTGCTAAGGCTGGCGAAGAAAAGAAGAAAGCCGATTCAATTGCTCATCAGGATTCAATCAAGAAACACCTTATCAAACCTGCTAAGGTTGCTAAACCTGCAAAGAAAGCTAAGAAGTAATCCTTCTTAACCAAAACAAAAAACCCCGTCAAAAGCGGGGTTTTTTGTTTTAGAGGTTTTTGATTTCAGCAATCAGTTTCTGAAGGGTAGACTTTGCATCCCCGAAAAGCATGTGGTTCTTCGGATGATAAAACAGTTTATTTTCAATGGCTGCATAACCTTTCGCCATACTTCGTTTCATCACGATCACATTTTTTGCTTCCCAGGCCTTAATAACCGGCATGCCATAAATGGGGGATGAAGGATTATCCTCTGCGGCAGGATTCACTACGTCGTTTGCCCCGATCACGATCACCACATCCGTATTCAGCATTTCATTATTGGCATCTTCCATTTCGAGAAGCTTTTCATAAGGCACATCGGCCTCGGCCAGGAGTACATTCATATGGCCTGGCATACGGCCTGCAACGGGGTGTATGCCGTATTTCACTTCAACACCTTTAGAGGCCAGCAGCACGTCGAGTTCGTGACAGAGGTGCTGTGCCTGGGCTACGGCAAGACCGTACCCGGGAACAACAAGTACTTTTTGAGAATAGCTCAGCAGCACTGCGGCATCGCTGAGGGTGATCTCCTTTACTGTTTTATCGCCCGTTTCACCTTTCGCAGCCGATTCTCCGCCGAAGGCGCCGATAATAACATTCAGCAGTGAGCGGTTCATGGCTTTACACATCAGGATTGTAAGAAGCGTGCCTGATGAACCCACGAGAATACCGCCTGTGAGCATAGCCTGGTTGCTGTACAGGAAGCCCCCGCAGGCAGCAGCTATCCCTGTGAATGAGTTCAGAAGTGATATGACTACCGGCATATCGGCTCCACCTATGGGCATCACAAAGCTTATTCCATAAATCAGGGCCATCAGGATAAGAACATAGATCATTGTATTATCGCCGCTCACCGGATGTTTGAACAGGATCATAACCACCAGTACCACGAGCAGGGCCAGGAAAAAAATGTTCAGGTACCTGATCCATGAAGCCTTGATGTCTCCGATTTTTTCGTCCAGCTTTCCGAACGCGATCATACTTCCTGCAAAAGAAACCCCACCGATAGTAAGACCGAATAAGATTGCCAGGGTCTCTCCGTGGAGCATACTTGCAGCCCCGGCAATGGCCAGTTTTTCCTGGAGCCTGGGGAATTCCATCAGTGAAATCAAGGCGGCACAGGCGCCTCCCATACCATTAAAAATGGAGACCATCTGGGGCATAGCCGTCATCTTGACCTTTCTGGCGGCAAACCAGCCGACAGCAGTTCCAATGGCAAGGGCACAAATGATCCAGGGAATATTCCCTATGCTTTCACCATCTTTCTTATGGAACAGGATGGTAAATAAAATGGCAAGTCCCATACCTGCGGCTGCCCAAAGGTTCCCGTTACGGGCCGTTTCGGGATGGCTTAGTTTCTTCAAACCTACTATAAACAATACAGAGGCAAGTATATAGGTCATCTCAAGAATGCTGATCGTTTGCATAGCTCTTTAGTTTTTGGATTTCTTTTTCCTGAACATTTCCAGCATCCGGTCCGTGACGACAAAGCCCCCGACAACATTCAGGGTACCAAGGATCACAGCAAGGAACCCGAGCACCATCGAAAGCACATCATGCGCATGCCCCATTACGATTATCGCTCCGATGATCACCACCCCGTGTATGGCATTGGCCCCCGACATCAGTGGAGTATGAAGAACTGAAGGGACATGCGAGATCACTTCAATCCCCAGGAAAAGAGACAATATGATGATAAAGATCGCTTCCCTGTATTGCAAGAAAAAAAGCAAAAAATCATTCATAAAAAAAAGTATTAATTGATTATGGATTTAATACGTTCATTGACCACTTCTTTATTGTTTGTTACACAGGTTCCCTTAACCAGGTCGTCCTCCCAGTTGAGCTTGAATTCACCTTTGCTGCTGATCATCAGTTTCAGGAAATTGATCACATTCTTTCCGAACATTTTGCTTGCGTCGGAAGGCATGTCGGCAGGAAATGCAGAATTTCCGATGATCTTCACCTGGCCGTGAACATAAGTTTCATTATCTTTTGTAAGCTCGCAGTTGCCGCCCGACGAAGCAGCCAGGTCGATGATCACTGCACCAGGCTTCATGGCTTCCACAGTTTCTTTACGGAGCAGGAGAGGGGCTTTCTTTCCGGGAATCTGTGCAGTGCAGATCACAGCATCAGATTTCACGGCATGGTCATGAATGGCCTGTGCCTGGCGTTTTTTGAAGTCATCGGTCTGTTCTACAGCATACCCGCCGGCTGCTTTGTCGTCGGTGGCCCCTTCTACATCGATAAACTTGCCTCCCAGTCCGGTAACTTCTTCCTTTACAGCGGCCCGCACATCAAACACTTCTACAACAGCCCCGAGTTTGCGGGATGTGGCGATGGCCTGCAGCCCTGCAACGCCGGCTCCAAGGATAAGCACCTTTGCGGGTGTCACCGTACCTGCAGCAGTCATGAACATCGGGAAGAACTTCGGCAGGTTATTGGCTGCCGTAAGCACTGCCTTGTAACCGGCCACGGTGGCCATTGATGACAGGATATCCATGGCCTGGGCACGTGAGGTCCGGGGCAGTATATCAAGGCTGAAACTGGTAATGTTTTTTTCAGCAAGTTCCCTGACGAGCTTTGTGTTGATGAAGGGGTTGAAAACAGCCATGAAAACCTGCCCTTCCTTCATCAGCCCAAGCTCTGTTGAACTCGGAGGCTGTATCTTAATGATGAAACCGGCCGATTTTAAAACTTCTTCCTTCGTCAGTATTTTAGCCCCTGAAGCTTCATAGTCGGAGTTGGCAGCAAACGCATTCATCCCTGCACCGCTTTCAACTAAAACAACAACATTCATCCCCGTAAGCGTTTTCACCGCTTCAGGTAACAGGGCCACCCTTCTTTCGGGCAGTTCCTCTTTCAGTAATCCTATGGTCATACAATTTCGTTATTATTCAGATTGTTTCTTGCAATGTAATCCTGTATTATCATCGGTTAATCAGTAAATCCAGTGGCTTGATGCGTCCCGTCGCAAAAGGGTTTCTTTTTTGAACTTCCGCAACGGCAGATAGCAGCCACTTTATGATCCACCTTGATCTGGTTGCCATCGGCACCAGTGATGATGTAATTGCCGCGGATTAATACCGGCCCGTTTTTAAGGATCTGGATGCTGGCTGCAGGAACTTTTTCTGAATCAGGTTCCTGAAGGCCTGAAGCTGCGGTCCCGTATTTTTTCAAATATGTAAGAGCCCTCGACGGACAGGTGTCGACGACTTTCATGATTTCCGCGGTTGACGCCCCCTCTGGTTTGATCCAGGGACGGCTTGTATTACTAAATACTGTTGGCAATCCGGTCAGGCAGTTTGCAGAATGAATGCACAATGCCGGTCTCCAGTAAACAGTGATTTCGCCATTGGTATAAGAGCGGCTGCCTGTATTTTTTTCTCTGAACCCGGCTAATTCCGGTTCAGTAATCTCATTGGCCATACCCGGGATGTAAAAATTTGCGGTAAAGATAGGAGGAATTAATTATTTTTGGGTCAATGATACAAAAAGACCCTGTGAAGCAGTTCAGATCCTGGTTTGAACTGGCAAAACAAAGCGGTGAACATGAACCTGAGGCAATGGCCCTGGCTACTGTGGATGACACAGGCCGGCCCTCTGTGAGGATGGTGCTTTTCAGGGATTTGAGGCCGGATGGGTTCTGCTTCTTTACAAATTACGAAAGCCGCAAAGCTGTTCATCTGGGGTCAAATCCGTTTGCATCAATACTGTTTTACTGGCCCATGCTTTACAGGCAGGTGAGGGTGGAAGGCCGGGTTAAAAAGGTATCAGTAAAATTATCTGATGATTATTTCAACTCCCGCCCTGCAGGCAGCCGGATCAGCGCATGTATCTCACCCCAGAGTTCGGTGATCCCCGACAGGCTTTTTATTGAAGCCATGTATGAAGCCTTTAAAATGGACCTTGGCGGGAATCTTCCCCGGAAGCCTGTTAATTGGGGAGGCTATGTTCTGGTTCCCGACCTGTTTGAGTTCTGGACAGGCATGGAAGACCGTCTGCACGACAGGATACAGTACCGAAAAGGAAGATCGGGATGGGTTATCGAAAGGCTGGCGCCCTGAGCAGGGAAATTGTTAAATTTGTTTTCAAACCGACAATGATATGATCATATGATGAAAAAACACTTTCTTGTTTATCTTGGGTTGCTCTGTTATTCAATATCAGGCTTTGCATGGATTTATCCCGAACACCGTGATATCATGTTGCTTTCAATTCAGAAACTTGACCCTGCTCACCGCGCAGCCCTTGACCGGTTCTGGTCATTGGCCCGGACCGGCCATGAAACAAGACTGTTCCCTTTGCCAATAGATACGGTCCAGGGTGAAAAACCGGAATTTATTGATTATGCCGCCTGGCCGGCTATTTCAGGGGACCACTCGACATCCTCGGCCAATTTGCTGCATAATGTTCTCGAGACCTCATGGATCTTAAAAGTGGCGGATGTTGCCGCGGAACTTAAGATTGGGATTGCCAATTCAACGAGCAGGAGCGAACGCATTAACAAACTACGGGATTCGGATTTAAAACTTTTCAGGGTAGATCCCGAATATGTAACCAGGGCAGGATCGAACAGTGTTCATTTTATGCTTGCCAGGCCCGAAGTTAATACGACAGCAGCGCAGTATTTTGCAGCCTGCATCCGTAAACACAATGATCTGAATGCGCTTGGGACCTATGGCTGGTTTCACTTAAGCGCATTGCTGAAGGCACAGAAGTTTGCTCATGACAGCATGAGCACTGAACAGCGATCTGCCCTTATACTGGCGGCTCTTGCGGATGAAGCCTTTGCGATCCATTTTCTTGAGGATATGTTCGCCTCAGGCCATGTGGCAGGAACCTGGGGGAATGCATCTCAGCGAAAAGGCACCCATGATTATTATAATGAAAGCGGGCTGGAGGTTACCACATGGGGGGGCGAGAGGATTATTTTAATGGGTGATGCCTATATGAGGCCTGAAGATGCAGAAAGGACCTCAATTCCTGTACTTAAAAGCCTTATAGAAATTCTGGATGCCGCCAGCGGAACCTCAACCACTATTTTAAAAACCAGCGAAAATCTTACTGCCGGGGCAGATACATTCAACATCTGTAAAAATAACTTCATGCCGCCACGCCCTTTTGATACTGCAGTCAAAGGGATGCTTAGAGGTATTTTAGCTGCCACCCCGGTGCCCGGGCTTGCCACCGGTTTGGGCGAACTTCCCCGCTTCCGTTCAGAGGTAGGGCCGTTTATCGGACTTACAGCGGCTGTCAGGGGTGCCGTTTTATCGAACGGGTTCGGAACTTACCAGCTGACTGCAGGCTTTATTCCAAGTCTTGAGATGGCCTTTCGCGTTGGCCTGGGTCTTGAAGGGGTTCTGAATGAAGCCGGTGACGGACTGGTATTTCTCGATATCGGCTGGAGGCAGGATGGCAATTCATCGATGAAATTTGCAGGGGACCCGACTCTGAAGCAATTTGGCAGTATATTCTCTGCAATACCCGGAAGGGATGCATTCTACCTTCGGTTGCGACTACCTTTCTTCATTATCCCTGGCGACCTGCTCATCATAGCTCCCTTTCTGTACCTGTTCGCTCCGGAGGCTGCTACGAAAATGGTCACTACGGCAGGAAATGGAGGACTGCTGCCATGGCAAGCGGGAATCATCACTTCTATCGGCAGGTTTCAGTTCGTTCTGGGCAGGGAGGTTGGGGCGTATGTGTACGGTTTTCCCCAAAATCCCGACAGGCTCATTCTTCCATACGACGGCAATGACCCTCCCGACGAGGTCCTGATCTCAATGAGATCGATACAACTGGAATTTCCTGTTCTGGAATACAGGCCCTTCCATAATTTTTCGACAGATCAGACTGCAAGCCTCGTATTTCAGGTATTTGGCGGATTAGATATCCCGGGTAAAGCTACAGTGATAACCCCTGAAAATACTCCTGCCCCAAAAACCCGGATTATCTGGAATGTCGGATTACGAATTGCTTTTGACTGGAGATATTATTTCTCAAAGAAGAAGCGGTCATAAAACGAACGCCTTTAAAGATATTATTGCCTTAGTTTTCGCTACAAATCAAAAAAACTTTTTTTGGATCCCGATTTGTGCAGCACAATGCTGACGTTCTCAATCGTGATGAGGCCGCCTTTTGGAACTTTTTCGAAATAAGGGAGGAGTGTCTCCACAAATCCTTCGATCCTTGAAGCTTCGTCAATCAGTTCTATAATTACAGGCATCTTTTCCGATATTTCCCATAGTTTCTGAGAATATACCATGCTGCTTGCCCCATAACCCATGCATCCTTTCAGGACCGTCGCACCTGCGAGGCCGTAACGCTTCGCAGCAAAAACAATCACCTCGTAGAGCGGCCTGTGCCTGAACTTATCCGTTGAACTGATGAATATCCTCAGCATCTTTGCTTCGCCAGAGATTTCCATAGGTTACAGTATTTTATGAATGAACAAATTGCCCAAATAAACAGCAAGGAGGCCAAGAAAAACACTCAGGCCGGTATAAAGAAGGAAATAAAGGAAATTCCCGTCTTTCAGCAGGGCGATGTTTTCTCCGGCAAATGTTGAAAAGGTTGTGAATCCCCCGCAAAAACCCACGGTGAGGAACATCCTCATCTCGGGGCCGAAAAAATCGCTCCGCTCTGAAATCCCATAAAACATCCCGATCAGCAAACAACCCGTAATATTCACAATCATTGTTCCCAGAGGGAATCCAGTGTCGGCCTGGCTGTGAATAAACCTTGACAGCAAAAACCTTGCAACTCCTCCTGCAAAGCTTCCTGTGCCAATGACGAAAATTAAACGGAGCATGATTGCTGAATTGATAAAAGTATCATTCCAAAGATAAAAAAAACCTGAAGTTGTTCACCGTGATTCCATATACATCCAGGCTCCTTAATGATATTGGAGCTTACCAGGGAGGTTTTTTATTACAACCCAGTCAAATACTATTTCCCAGGCATTGTGATTATGGTAAAAATCTGAAGGACGGACTATCTTTCCATCACATAAATGCTTGAATTCATGTGGTTCATGAGGACTATTCCTGTTCCAGCCGCAGGTTCGGGCATATGCTTTAAGTACCAGTTCGGAACAGTACAGGGAATCGTCGGAATTATTGAAATCAAAGCTGTATGGGATACCCAATGTTTCCGACGCAAGGCAGCAGGCTTTTTCCATCTCCTGAATTCCACAGAATCTAGGTTTAAGAACAGCAATATCATCAGCTTTACGAATGTGCTCTTTAAGTTCCTTCATGATCACGCCATTCGTCGTAGCTTCAATGACCTTCCCCCAGGGCATGATCATTGCACTATGTGTCCAATAGCCGTATATGAAGTAATTTGATATCTGGAATTCCCTTCGTGACAATACGATCATGCCTGGCCTGACAACTTTAGTAAGATATTCCAGATCCAGATCGGAACATTGGTATTTACGGCCGAACCTCCAGGTCAGGTATTTCGAGAACCTGATCAAGGGTGTAAAATAATAAAGAAATTTGGGGCTCCAGGGAATCATGAATTGTATTGTAACAATCTTTGCAGTAAAGATACTAAATACAAGCCAGCTTGTGATTATAATTCATGTTTGAGAAAGTTCATCATCGACCAGTATTGCTGTAAGTTTATTACTCAACATCAGGCAACTGCAGTTTATACTTGTTTTTCTATTTATTGCAATGTTTTTGTATTAAAGCAAGTAACTCATATGTATCAATGGGTTTTGAGATATAATCATCACAACCTGCCTCTATTGCCTTTTCTTTGTCGCCTGCAAGTGCATAGGCCGTTTGCGCAATGATGACCACTTCTTTATTAAACCGGCGGATTTGATTTGTGACTTCCAGTCCATCCATGTCGGCCAGCCTGATATCCATCAGAATCAGGTCAAGGTCAGGATTATTGTGACAAACTTCAATCGCCCCGATTCCGGTTTCGGCGTGTAAAATATGATGATGATTACTATTATTATTAAGTATTGTTGTTACAAGGAAATCCGATGTTTCATCGTCTTCCGCAATTAAGATCTTCAGGTTCTTAATTTGATTTGATTCATCTTCATCTGCAAGAATACCAGGGATATTGCTTTGCATCTGTTTTTCTGTAACATAAGGAATGGTAAAATAGAAAACCGAACCATTCCCTTCTTCGCTTTCAATCCAGATCTTTCCTCCAAGCATTTCCGTATAAGCCTTCGAAATGGATAATCCCAAACCTGTTCCCTCAAAATTACTGGTAAGCAGTTTACCCCCTTGTATGAACCGTTCAAAAATAATTTCCTTCTGAGCCTGACTAACGCCAATACCTGTATCCTTGATATAAAACTCAAGGAATAAGTCCTTCCTCTTATATCCAAATTCAATGGAGCCTTCATGGGTAAATTTAATGGCATTGTTAACCAGGTTAGTGAGAATGGCATGTAATTTCTCGCCATCTGTTTTAATGATTGATTGAGTCAACGGCAGGGATTTATAACAACTGAGATGGATGCCTTTTTTCTCAGCAGCAGGTTTGAAGAAGTTATAAGTGTAATCTATTTTTTCATTTACATTCGTCTCTGACATTACGGTTCCCATCTGACCTGCTTCTATTTTCGATATATCCACAACATCGTTAATGATATTCAGTAACCGGACTCCGCTTTTCTGAATGATACTGATATACTTTTCCTGCTCCTCGCCTGATATCATCGGCTCTTTCAGTAATTCGGAAAAACCAAGAATGCCATTCATGGGTGTCCTGATCTCATGGCTCATATTGGCCAGGAAAGCTGACTTTAATTTATCGTTTTCCTCGGCTTTTGCCTTGGCTTCATTCAAAAGGGCAATCATTTTTTTTCTTTCGGTAATATCCTCCTTTACCGCCAGGAAATTTATGATCTTCCCTTCAGAGTCAAGGATTGGGGCCATGTAAGCGTATTCCCAGTATAATTCACCGTTTTTCTTTTTATTATATAATTCACCTCTCCACTCATTGCCGGAAGTAATAGTCTGCCAAAGGTTTTTATATGTTTCTTCAGAGGTTTCGCCTGACTGCAATATACGTGGGTTCTTCCCAAGCAGCTCTTCCTTTGAATACCCTGTAAGTTCGCAGATTTTGGGGTTCCCATACACTATATTGCCGGCCAGATCGGTAATTATTATTGATGTTGGACTTTGTTCAACTGCTCTGGATAATTTCCTTAGTTCGTTTTCCGCATGTTTTCTTTCTGCAAGAAGTTTTATTTTCATCATGGCAAGGCCTATCTTCCTTGAGGCAGATTCAAGAAAATCGATTTCAGCTTGTGACCATTGCCTGTATTTCGTGATCTGATTCAAGGTGAATACGTGGTATCCGTGTTCATCGAAGGCAAAGGGATACCAGATTAAACTTTTTATTTTAAAATCTTCATGCAGGATCTTACCTGATTCATCTTTCGTAAAATACTCACCAACTTCATTGCTATGGCTTTCAAGATATTTATGAGTTTTCATTATTTCTTTAAACGGAACTGAAATCGTCTCAAGAGGATGTATGCCTTTAACAGAAATAATGCCGGGATGTTCATCGTTTAGCCATTCACATAAACCGGTAATTCGATTTTTCTCAAACGAAACATCATAAATCAGCGCTCTGTCCAATTGCAGGGTTTCACCAATAATACGGTTCGTGCTTATTAAAATTTCCTGCGCATTATCTTTGAAAAATACGTCTTCAGAGATCTCTTTCAATGCCGTGGTAAAACGTAATTGCTGATCACGGGAAGCTTCAAAATTTTTACGTGAGCTGATGTCATTATAAACAACGACTACTCCATATCCTTCCAATGGAACAGGCGTTGCAGAAACATTAAGCCATGTGACCTTGCCTTTAGGTTTGAGAATACCCAATTCCATATTATCAATCAGGCTTCCCTCGGCAAGGGCCCGTACGCTGGCAAACTCTGAATCAGGCATTTTACTGCCATCAGGCCGGATAACCTGCCATTCCTCTCCGTCAATATTGCGGCTTTCCTGTTCCTTACGGGAAATACCCAGGAGATTTTCGGCGATTGTATTTGTTTCAAGGATCTTTCCGCCGGAATCTGAGATCGTGATACCAATCGGTAATAAGTCAAAGAGGGTTTGGTATTTTGTAAGGCTGATATGCAGGGAGTCTTCAGCCTGCCTGCGCTCAGTTATATCAATCGCAGTTATAAAACATTTCTCTCCATTGTTATCGGCGATGCCTGACAGGTGAAGATAAACCGGCAGATTGTTCTCCGTTGACAAAATTATTTCACATGTTTCTGTGGTTTTACTGATAAATATTTTTTTAAGAAAGAGATTGAAGGTTGGTTTTGACAAATCTGAAATAAAAAAACCCAAAGGGTGGTTTTTTAAATGTGCCCGGTCGTTGCCCAGCATCTGGGACCCATGCAGATTTAATTCAATGATTACACCTTCCACTGAAACTGTAAAATAACCAGACGGCGCAAAATCGTATAATTCGACATACTTATCAACTTCAATTTCGATTTGCTCTTTGGCCAGCCTGAGCTCTTCGTTTTGCAATTCCAGCTCAATCTGGTGCACTTCGAGCTCGTGAATAAGTTTCAGTGTTTCGGGTTCCGTAAGCAGCGAACCAGTTTTTGAGGACTTGTTTTTAAGCAAGGCCTCTGCTTTTTGGCGAAGGATGTCGGCTGCTGATTTGCTTCTTTTGTTCATGGTGTCAGGCAATAGGCACTAGTGCCTGATAAAACACTGAATAACTCTCACATTAGCGGCCAGGTATACATTGCTGATGAACTCAACATTGATCTTTAGACCGTAAGCCGTTTCAAGCGGCAGGTTTTCATAACGCACTATTTCCTTCTGCTGCAGTTCCAGGAATTTTTCTTTGTTGGCCACGATATCTTTGAGGAATCCTATTTCCCAGATTGCTTTTTCCAGAAATTGTTCTTTTGAATAACCTAAAAGCTCAATTAAAAACGGGTTAACATCCTGGATCTTTCCGGTTTCTGCATCGAGGATGAGGATACCGTCTTTGGCTGATTCAAAAAGCCGGCGATAGCGGGTTTCCGAAACAGTCATGGCATGCTCGGCCTGCTTGGCTAAGGTTATAACGGTAAACGTAATAACAAGCCCGTCGATGCGGTCGTCCAGGGTGCGGTAAGGCATAATCCTCACATTAAACCACCTGTGGTCATGCGTTGTGATGGCTTTTTCAACAGATACCAGTGTTTTAAGTACCTGCTGGGCATGGCTGTCGATTTCGGGGTACTCAAGATCGGTAACCAGGTCAGTGAACGGGCGGCCGATATCTGTATTCCGCAGTTTTATGATATTGGTGGCATGATCGGTAAACCTGCGGATATTTAAATCCTTGTCGAGGAAGAGGGTTGCTATCTCGGTACTGTTAAGCAGGTTTTTCATATCGTCGTTGGCCCGAATATAATCGCTTACCTTGCTCTGGAGTTCAATATTAAGGGTTTGCAACTCTTCATTCAGGCTTTGCATCTCTTCCTTCGAGGTCGTAAGCTCCTCGTTGGTTGATTGCAGCTCCTCGTTGGTTGACTGCAGCTCTTCGTTCGTCGATTTCAGTTCTTCCTGGGATGTTTGCATCTCTTCACGCGTGCTTTGCAGGTCTTCATAGCTTCGTTGCAATTCAAACTCCAGGTTCTTCTGCCTGCCGGATAACCTGAGTTTTCCTGTTTTAGAGCCTGGGTCATTATGCTCGATCACAACCGGAAGATCCGTAAATATTACGATCATCATGCCTCTCAGCGAATCAGGGGTTTCGATTCGCTGGACGGTAACATCGGCAAAATGATTTCCACCATCGCTGCCTACAATAACATTGCGTATAACAACCGGCTCAAAATTTTGAAGTGCTTTGCGTATGTTCACAGGCAACACTTCGCGTAATCCTGAGCGCGCCATCGCATAAATATTCCAGTTTGCCTTGCCTGCAACAGGTTCAAGATATTTCCCGATAAGTCCGGTCATGTATATAATGTCGCCTGTGTTGTTTATCAGTACACTGGCGGGGGAAAAACGCTGCAGCAAAAGCTGGTCGGTAAGGACCTGGATGTTTTCAACAGGTTTCGCGGGTGTTTTAATATTAGGTGTCGGAACTTTTTTATGGTGAAAGGAGCTTGGGAAATCAATCAGTTCAGATGCCCGGAATGTTCCCGATCGTTTAAAGATTTTTAATTTGGCATCTGTATTCTCAAAGCCTTCTTTATTGTTCCCAAGGGTTTCGGCAGTGCCAAGTACCATCATCCCGCCAGGATTAAGGCTGTAATTAAACAGGGCGATCACTTTCTTCTGTAATTCGGGTTCCATGTAGATGAGCATATTACGGCAGGTCAGTATATCGAGCTTCGTAAAGGGAGGGTCTTTGATCACATTCTGATTTGCAAACACAACCATTTCACGTATGGCGGTACTGAGCCGGAAACCTTCAGGTTCAACGGTAAAGAACTTGCTTAACCTTTCGGGCGATACATCCGCAGTAATATTTGAAGAGAACATGCCTTTGCGTGCCTTTTCAATTGCATCAAAGTCAAGATCAGTGGCGAATATCTGCAGGCTTAAGTTTTTGTGGTTTTTTATTTTCTCCATCGCTTCTTTGAACACAATGGCCAGGGAATAGGCTTCCTCACCTGTGGAGCATCCCGGCACCCAGGCTCGAAGCACATAGCCGTGGGGCGCTTCTTCGATAATAGCAGGAAGAACATTCTGCTGGAGCATTTCCCAGACAGCAGTATCCCTGAAAAAACTGGTAACGCCGATGAGCAGCTCTTTGAACAGGATTTCGACCTCTTTGGGATTTTCCTGCAAAAAGCGGACATAGTTGGCTATCTTGTCGATCTGGTGAACCCCTTTGCGCCTCTCAATGCGGCGGAACAAGGTGTTTTTCTTATAAAGTGAAAAGTCATGGCCCGATTGTTCCCGAAGCAGGATGATGATTTTTTCGAGGTTGCTCTGGCTTTTACTGTCAATCTCGGGCTCAGATTTAACCGTCGGAATAAACTTAAGGTAAGCCATCAGCTTTGATGGCAACTCCTCGGCTGGCGCCACGATATCAGCTATTACAGCTTCGGTGGCGCTTCGCGGCATGCCGTCGAATTTAGCGGAGGCAGGTTCCTGCACCAGCACGATGCCGTTCTGTTCCTTGATAGCTTTCAAGCCAAGGCTGCCATCGGAACCCATACCCGAGAGAATAATCCCGACGCTTTTTTCCTTCATGTCAACGGCCAGGGAACGGAAGAAGATATCAACAGGCAAACGCAGACCCCGCGATTCAACCGGATCGAACAGATGTAAAGTTCCATTGAGTAATGACAGGCTCTTGTTGGGAGGTATTACATAAACGCAGTTCGGTTTCACTTTGAGACTGTCGCTTGCCTGGAATACCTTCATGGGGGTAATTCGTTGCAACAACTCAGGCATGATGCCGGCATGGTTTGGATCGAGGTGTTGAATGACTACGAATGCCATTCCACTGTCTTTGGGCATATTTCCGAAAAACAACTCCAATGCTTCGAGCCCGCCTGCCGAGGCGCCTATACCTACGATAGGAAACTGGCTGAGATCAGATTGTGATGATTTTGACTTCCTGGTGTTCATCTGAAAAACGTTTTCAATTTACAGGCAATTACAAAGGTAGTAGTGTGTAAAGATAACTTTAAAATCACGGATTTACAAATCAATGGCCCTATTATATAAAATAAGCTTAATAAAAAAAATGTATATTTATATGCTTTTCTTATCTGAGGGGAAGTAGCAGAAATTTTCTCGTGTCGATAAAAGTTGATAATGAAAAAAAACGATAACAAGCCGGACGCCGGATTCCTGCGCCAGAAAGCCGAAGAGCGGCTGAAAAAGAAACTTGCCGGCACATTAAATCAGCAACCCGTCAGGTCCTTGGATCCCGGGACTTTGAAGCTCATTCATGAGCTTGAGGTGCACCAGATAGAGCTTGAAATGCAGAACGAAGAGCTCGTACTGACAAAACGGCTGTCAGAAGCCGCCGCGGATAAGTATTCTGAATTATACGATTTTGCTCCTTCAGGTTATTATACGCTTTCGCGGGAAGGTGCAATATCAGAGTTAAATCTTCTCGGCTCGAACATGTTGGGAAAAAATCGGGAACAGTTAAAAAACCGGCGCTTTGGCCTTTTTGTTTCTCAGGAGACCATGATAACATTTAATCATTTTTTCAAAAAAATATTTCAAAACAAGACAAAAGAGTCTTGCGAGCTAATCCTTATAGGCAATGGCAACGCTCCAATGAATGTACACCTTTCCGGCATCATTAACGGAGATGGAACACAATGCCTTATAACCGCAACTGATATAACCGAACGTATACAGTCGGAGAAGTCTTTGCAGGACCTTCATGATGCTCTGAAGAGATCCTACTCTTTATTGGAAGCTACCTTCGAATCTATTCACAGCGGTATTCTTGTCGTAAGTTCCCAGGGAAAAGTGATCAAGACTAACGCTACTTTCGCAAAAATGTGGAATATTCCTGCGGATGTGCTCGCTACTGGTGAGGATAATGCGCTGTTAGATTATATACTTAATCAGCTTTCCTATCCCGGGGAATTTCTCTCGAAGGTCAATGAATTATACGGGAAACCTGATTCGGAGACCTTTGATCAAATATATTTCAAAGACGGGCGTATCTTCGAGCGAATTTCAAAACCAATGTATCTTGATGGCCTTCCCCAAGGCCGGGTATGGTCTTTCCTTGATATTACGGACCGAAAGCTGGCTGATGAAGCTCTTCGCGAAGAACGATGGCGATTGGATAAAATTCTTGAGGCTAGCCTGGCCGGGACCTGGGAATGGAATGTCCGGACCGGCGATGCTGTTTTTAATGAAAGATGGGCACAAATACTGGGCTATACGATTGAAGAGCTGGCTCCTGTGAGCATAAAAACATGGCAAACACTTGTGCATCCCGAAGACCTCGAACAATCAAATCTTCTGCTCGACAGGCATTACGCAGGTGAATTGCCATACTATAACTGTGAATGCAGGATGAAACACAAAGACGGCCACTGGGTTTGGATTCATGACCGTGGTTCTGTAATGACCCACACCTCCGATGGCAAACCCCTGATGATGTTTGGAACCCATACCGATATCAGCGATCGTAAAAAGATTGAAGAACTGCTACTGATCAGCCAAAGAAACTTCAACCAGCTTGTAGGTCAGCTCAACGATTTAATATGGAAGGCAAATGGTGACGGCAGCGGGATTATGGATTTGAATAATTCATTTGAAAAAATCTTTGGCATTCCTGCTTCTAAGTTCACCGTTAAACCGGAGTTATGGATTGATGTTGTACATCCTGATGACAGGAAATTTGCCGAAGAAAGTATACGTATTTTATTTGAGAAAGGGAATGCCTCCGCTGAATACAGGGTGATTCGACCCGACGGTTCAATCATATGGTTACGCGACCGTAAATCAATCATCTATGACCAGGATGGGACCCCTGTTCAGATGGGTGGTATTGCGACTGATATTACAGAATTGAAAATGAAAGAAGCCGAAATTGTCATCAAGAATGATCAACTGACTCTCGCAAATTCAGAAAAAGACAAGTTCTTCTCTATCATTGCCCACGATCTGCGAAGCCCATTCAACGCCTTACTTGGCTTTTCACAACTGTTGGTAGCGGAATTGGATACCCTGACTTTAAAAGAGATTCAAACGATCGCACTAAGTATGAGAAACTCTGCAACCAATCTGTTTCACTTACTTGAAAACCTGTTGGAATGGTCAAGAATCAGAAGGGGTGTTACGAATTTTGAGCCTGGGCAATTATTGTTAAAACCCATTATTGATGAGAGTTTGAAGTCGAATCTGGAATCATCAATTAAAAAGGGAATAGAAATCAAACTCGATATCCCTGAACTCATTGAAGTGTATGCGGATATTTATATGTTAAAATCAACGATTCGCAACCTGTTATCCAATGCTGTGAAATTTACAAATAAAGGAGGCTCTGTCGTACTTTCGGCTTATTCATTACCCGGCAATTCTGTTGAAATATCAATTAAGGATTCGGGTATTGGTATGAGCAGGAAAATTCTCGACAATATTTTTCGGCTTGATGAGCAAACAAGTCGTAAAGGCACAGAAGGAGAACCAAGCAGCGGGCTGGGATTGATTATCTGCAAGGAATTTATTGAGAAAAATGGAGGTAAATTATGGATTGAGAGCGAGGAGAATAAGGGAAGCACTTTTTATTTTACATTACCAGGCAAAATTCAGGAAACAAATTTAAAATACTGAATATTAGATAATTAAGAATTATTCCATAGGTTATTCAA
Source organism: uncultured Bacteroidales bacterium (assembly GCA_903887775.1). Classification (GTDB taxonomy): domain Bacteria; phylum Bacteroidota; class Bacteroidia; order Bacteroidales; family FEN-979; genus CAIRDP01. Next base: position 523 of record CAISRB010000022.1, on the reverse strand, counting down.
CCTGAAATCGTATTTTTGCGGGCCTGATTTTATGTCAGCAAACAGAATATAACCTTACCTGATTGTAACCTGGTTTATTTTTTATGCGATTTCGAATAATAGTTCTTGCGAAGCAGGTGCCTGATACAAGGAATGTTGGCAAGGATGCCATGAAAGCCGATGGAACTGTTAACAGGGCAGCCCTGCCTGCCATTTTCAATCCTGAAGATCTACATGCACTCGAGCAGGCTCTGAGCATCAAAGATAAGATCCCTTATGCTGAAGTGATCCTGCTTACGATGGGGCCCACCCGTGCAGCTGAGATCATTCGCGAAGCCATGTACCGTGGTGCCGATCGGGGCTTCCTGATCACCGATCGCAAGTTTGCCGGATCCGACACCCTGTGGAAAAACCAGTCTAATTGACCAGTCGTCGCCGATGTAAATTGACCACCCTTCGCCGGAAGGATTATCCGGTGTCCGCCGGAGCAAATTGACCACCCTACGCCGGTCCAAATTGACCACCCTTAAACGAAGATCTTTTT